>JABSOW010000018.1 GCA_013215465.1 Colwellia sp.
AATAAGGCACGAAGACACCTTTTTATGCTAAATACTGATAAATATTCTGACCGACTCCTTAAGATCCTACATATGAACACTGTTTAACTAACTGAAACCGCCGCTATAGCGTTTATTGTCGCAATGATGTTAGTTACCTTGTTCCATTGGATTGATTTAAAAGCTTTCAAGCGAAAAAATATTACACCGTGGTTTTTGTTATACCAAAAGTCATTAAAAATTTTAGCGGCTAAAGAACTGCCTAAGCCTGTCAATATGACAGCTCTAGATTTTTCTACACTCGTTACGGCGCAATTTCCGCAAATATCAGCAGAGTTTATTAATTTTACTAATACCTTTGAGTAGTTGAATTACCGAAAACTGAATGATACAGAGCTAAAATTACAATTAAATCGTTTAAAAAAGCAATATAAATGTATACAGCAAAGTTAAGTTAAATACTATACGCTGTTTTATCACTATAAAGAGCTTGTTGAATAACGATAATCAATCTACATTGTAAATATTAGGCTTAGGCGGTTGACGTTATAACAACGGGGAGTATCAATTTATGAAGTACCATTCAACGGATAAGCCGAAACAGCAAAAAACATCCCATGCGGGTGATAATAATAATGATCCTTCAATGAATAATGATGTATACGGCACGACCAAAATCGTCGCTATTGTAGGTTATGTAACCTTGATAGGTTGGTTAGTGGCGATTGTGCTGCACGACAAGCATAAATCCAGCTTTACCACCTTTCATCTGCGCCAATCCCTAGGTCTTATTATTACAGGTGCATTACTAGCTTTAGTACCATTAATTGGTTGGTTAATGAATGTTGCGGTATTTTTGGCATGGCTTTATGCTATTTATCATGCTGTGCAAGGTCGACAGGAAAAAGTGCCTGCTTTAGGTGATTTTTATCAAAAACACTTAGATTTTATCAAATAATTATTTTTTTTATACTAAGTGAGCAATTAATGTACTCACTTAGTATTATTTGCTATTTAATACAATTAAGTCTTTACAAATAACCACGCAGTATTTAATATTCGCCCGTCTTTTAGCAGGCACTCTTTTTTGCTATAGATATTTGGTGAGATGGCTGAGTGGTCGAAAGCACCGGTCTTGAAAACCGGCAAGGGTTTGTAGCCCTTCTAGAGTTCAAATCTCTATCTCACCGCCACATTTAAAATATTATTGAATTGATAATATTTGCTATTGAAATATAGTCTGGTTGGAAAGGGTTTGTAGCGCAAATCCATCGAGTAGAGTTCAAATCTATATCTCACGCTTATATAGAATTAAAATCCAAAGTCGCATTGTGCGGCTTTTTTTTTACTTATAACAAAGGTTTGTTAATTTGTTGTTATCAATGCATAAGTTGAGAATTTTTCTTAATGTCAAGGAATGCCGAAAAGTCATTTAAAACTATGTTGTCTAAATATCTATTGATAGGCATTATGGTGTCCTTTGTATCTACGTTATCTGCTCAGGAAAACAAACAAACTGTTAACAATGTTCAAGCAGTAATATTGCAGCCAGCAATCACTGAAGCTGATATTGCTAGCTATTATCCTGACAAGTACCCAGTAACTTGCTGGGAAAACTTCAACGTCAAAAATGATTTTTATCAATCTCCTTACCAAATTTCTATATTTTCACCCAAAAACGCTGAAGATAGCGCTCGCTTGTGGTCACAAACTAAATCTATTTTTGCTTATGGTTTTGGTGTTATTGGCTTTATGTCCTTATTACCAGAAGATATTTCAAACTGGGATCAGGAAGAGGGTATTTATAATAAGTGGATTGACAATGTTTCTGCCGGCCCCGTTTGGGATCGTGATACTGGTCCATTAAACTTGATCGGTCATCCATACTTTGGTGGTGTCTATTATCAAGTAGCAAGAAAGTCTGGTTACCGACAATGGGATGCGTTTGTGTATTCCGCATTAATGTCTACTTTTTATTGGGAGTACGGTATTGAAGCGTTTGCCGAAATACCCTCAATTCAAGACCTAGTTATTACCCCTGTTTTAGGTTGGGCTTATGGTGAATGGGCATTTACCACCGAAATGGATATCAGAGCTAATGGCGAGACTGTTTTTGGTTCCACAATTTTAGGACGTACAGCCCTGATATTGCTTGACCCTGTGGATACTATTAGTGTTGGTGTTAATAATTTATTTGGTAAAGAAATTATTAAAGCTGGTACTGGCTATGTACGTGTTAAAAACGTCGCTATTGGCCCAAATGGAGCAACAGAAAATCAGATACAATTTAATGTGTCTTTACAGCTTGGTGATGGGAGTAACTATAGCCCCAAAAAACATCATCACGTCAGTCGAGGTAAAGACCCAGTAGATACTAGTATTATTGGTATATCATATGGCTTTGGACAAGTTGTTTTAGATGACTATTGGCAAGTTGAAGACGATACCGTAAGCGAATACTCTCTAGGTTTATATTTTTCTAAAAAGTTTTCTGCGCGTGTTTCTTATTCAAAGGCTAAGGTAGTAGATATTGTCTCTGGTAATCAACAATCGTATGAAAATTATAGCCTAGACGGTCAATATTACTTTAATGAACAACATCGTTTACGCCCCTATTTAACCAGCGGTTTTGGTGAAATGATGTGGCAAAAAAATGACGAGTTAAAAACTTTTCAAGTCAATATTGGTCCTGGTATTCATTATAAAATATCAAATAAGTTCGCCTTACAAGTTGACTGGCGACACTATTACAGTACTAACCAAAAAACTTCTGAAAGTAACATTGCCGCACGGTTAGTTTATTTGTTAGGAGACGGTGAAGGTTAGCTTTTATTTTAAGCGTAAACTTTGCCAATAAACAGTTACTTTGTAATTAAATATTAATATAATCTACAACTAATCGCATTTTATCGTCATTTAACATACGCTTTAATTATACCAATAAGACTAACTAAGTGATCTTTTAAAATGGTCTAAATATCCCATAACATCGTTGCTTTCAATCCCAATAGCCAGCTATTGCTCAATCAAGCGCCTTGTTCTTGAACAATTTATTTTCATTAAAATTTGAACCATTAATTAATCTGATTGGTATTACCCCTTATTTAAATAAGCATTGTGGGTGTAATGTATGAAATTTGCTTTTATCTGTAGTTTATTACTTTCATTGCCCTTGCTCTTTTCTTGTCAAAGTAGCAGTGAGCATGTTAATTACTCGCCAACGATGATTAACTCACTCTATCTTGATCAGCAGTTTACTAAGCCCGCCTTATTTGAAATAGAGTCAGAGCAAGACATATTCATGTTAGACAGTGAAATGATTACGCTGGTGCAGGACAAATTAAAAAGTAGTTATAGCCCTAAAAAGAAAGCAACATTACTTCTTGAGCATATTTTTTCACAAGACAATATCGCCCTTAGTTACACCAGTAATGCGAATGTTACCGCCAGAGAAGCTTTTCACAGCCAAACAGCAAATTGTATGTCACTTACCATTATGGCTTATGCATTGGCAAAAGAAGCCGGTCTACATGTTGATTTTCAACAAGTAAAAATACCTGAATACTGGGTTAGAAATGGGCAATACAACCTATTAACAGGTCATATCAATTTACTAATAAAAACAAAAAAGAATCTAGATAAAACGACTATTTATGGCGCTAATGCACTGCAAATTGATTTTGACCCCTACGTGCTAAAAGAATCATTTTCCAAGAAAATCATTGATAAAAATACTGTGCTCGCTATGTTTTATAATAATAAAGGCGGGCAAGCTTTAGTTGATGCAAGTTATAATATTGCTTATCAATATTTTAAAGCCGCAACGCAAGCAGATAGATTTTTTAGCTCTGCATGGGGGAATTTAGCCGTACTTTATAAGTTAACGCATAACGAGAAAATTGCTGAAGCAACATACCGCCATGCCCTACGGCTAGATAAAAACAACTACACAGCGCTAGCAAATCTAGCCATTTTATTACGTAAAAACCAAGCAATTGCAGAATCTGAGGCGATAGAACATAAATTACAGGCCAAAAGAAAAAAGAACCCATATTATCATGCAGTTTTAGCCGACGAGGCTTATTACCAACGTAATTATCCGCAAGCACTAATGCATTATAAAAAAGCCATTAAGCTCAATAATAAAATACACGAATTCTATTTTGGCTTAGCAAAAGTTTATTATCAAATGAATAGGCTGCAAGCGGCTAAAAAAGCGATTAAAATGGCCTTACGATTAAATAAAGTTAAATCTACCGAAAGCCAATATATTGCAAAACTCAACTTTCTTAATGCAAAGCAACTGAATTAATTGTTAATTCAAATGAAACCTGACTAATTAGACAATTAATTTGAAAAGCACCATACTCACGTTATAATGCTTTAAATAAGTAAGAAAACAAGGTTCACGTTGATGGAAAAAAAATTTATCACTGCACAAGAATTATTAGAAGATTCGTTTCGTTTAGCGGCAAAAGTATATGAAGATGGCTTTAGGCCACAATTTATTGTTGGTATTTGGCGAGGTGGTGCGCCTATTGGTATTGCGGTTCAAGAATTTTTTGACTTTAAAAAAGTAGAGACTGATCATATTGCCGTCCGTACATCATCTTATTATGGCATAAACAAACAGAGTAAAGAAATTACCGTACACGGTTTACATTACATTATTGAAAATGCTAACGCTGATGATGGCCTACTCATTGTTGATGATGTGTTTGATTCAGGTCGAAGCATTAAAGCGCTTATTAGTCAGCTTAAGGTGTTAATGCGTAATAACATGCCTAAAGACGTTCGTACTGCTTGTCCTTGGTACAAGCCTGCAAATAAACAAGTAGATATTACACCTGATTATTTTGTGCATGAATCAAAAGAATGGTTAGTTTTTCCTCATGAATTGTCTGGCTTAACACCAGATGAAATTATTGCCGGTAAAAGCGACCTTGCCAATATTAAAGACTTGTTTGTATAATCAATTATTATCTAAATAACAATTTATATTCACCGTATGATTCGATCTTTTTCAATACTGTTTGCTTTACTACTTTCTAATTCGATTTATGGAAAAGCAAAAAAATCTACGGTGATATTACTGTCTGTTGATGGCTTTGCGTTTAATTATTTACAAAAATACCAACCTAAAAATATTTTAGCTTTTGCAAAGTCTGGCGTTCATGCTCGTTTGTTGTCTGTTTACCCAAGTAAAACCTTTCCTAATCATTTATCTATTATTACCGGCTCTTATCCGGTAAACCATGGCATAATTCATAATAGCTTTTACCATACACAATTAGATGAAAAATACTATTTAGGCGCAGGAAAAGATAATAAAACATGGCTTACGGCCGAGCCTTTTTGGTCAGTAGTTGAAAATAACTTCATGAAATCTGCCATTTACTTTTGGCCGGAATCCCAAACAATTGGGCACACAGCGCCAAGTTATAATATTCCTTATAATAGAAACACCTCAAATAAAGCAAGAATTGATCAACTTATTGCCTGGTTAACTTTACCCATTAATCAACGGCCTAATTTTATTGCTAGTTACTTTTCTACTATTGATTCAGCTGGGCATGATTATGGTATTGACTCGCCAGAGTTAATCAACGCTATTAGTGAATTTGATAAGCTATTTGGATATTTTTTAGAACGAATTAATAATGAAGTTAACCAACCAGTAAATATACTTTTAGTGTCAGATCACGGCATGATAGCAATAACCGAAGAAGCAAAAGTACTAACGTCTATAGCCTTTAACAACCTGAAGGTAACAATAGATGGTGTTCAAGTGACCTATAGCGATACACAGCTTTTTATCTATTTTGATAAAAATAAGATAACCAAAAAAACTCGCATAAGCTTTGAAAATACACTTAACTCAAATTTATCAATGAATAAAAAGCTATATAGCATTCATACCAAAGGAAACTATCCTCAACATTGGCGTTTAAATTCACATACAGCGGTTGTTCCTGACATTATTCTTGAAGCCACCCCACCAGCAACATTTGTTTTGAAAAACAAACTCACTAAATTTCATCCCGCAACTCATGGCTTTGACCAAAAAAATAAAACCAGTTTACAGGGGGTTTTTATTGCTGCGGGTGCGAACATAACGCAGAGCAGGGTACTTGAGCCTTTTAAAAATATTCACATTTTTCCTCTTATGAATACACTGTTAGGTTTGAATGACAATACAATAGTTGATGGTAAACAATCAGTATTGAAATCAATAATTAAATAGCTAAGGGTTATTTATTATAAAATCGCTAGGGAGAAAGATTAATCTAGCTTTTTCACTCGATAATGGTAATCTTGTTAGCAGATAATTTATCAACAAAAAAATCGAAATGAAAAATACTTATATAGCCAGACAAGCTATTTTTAATGAAAAATCAGAAACCATTGGCTATGAATTATTATTTAGAGATAGCCCTGATAATAAGTTTCCTGATGTTGAGCATGATGTCGCTAGCTCAAAGTTAATTATTCAAAACCATATTCATGGTGACATTCAAAAAATTTGCATGGGAAAATTAGCTTTTATTAATTTTACTGAAAACTGTTTAATTCATAAATTTCCATTAATGTTTGATAAAGATACTATTGTTATTGAATTGGTAGGACAAGAAAAACCCACTAAAAAATTATTAAAAATAATCAAATTTTATTACGACAAAGGCTATAAAGTAGCCTTGACCGAGTATGATTTAGCACCTCATTGGGATTTGTTATTTCCTTACATTGATATAGTAAAGATTGATATTGAGAAAATAAACACCAAACGTATACCACCTGCTGTAGCGCGAATGAGACGCTTTAATATTGCTATAGCCGCTGAAAAAGTTGAAACAAAAAATCAAAAACAAACACTTGCAGAAGTTGGATTTAACTATTTTCAAGGCTATTTTTATCATCAGCCTGAAATAATAAAAGGCCAAGCACTGGCACCAATAAAAGCACAGATGTTACAACTATTAAATGAAACATTTAATTATCCACTTAATTATGAAACGGTAGCTGAAATAATCAGCCACGATGTAAACTTAACCGTTGGCTTATTAAAGATGGTTAATAATGTAGCAACGGGTGCCATAGTAGAAATAACCTCATTAAAACAAGCAGCTGCGTATTTAGGTGAAGAAAAGTTAAGACAGTTTGTTTCTATTTTAGCTTTATCTAATCTCACCTCAGAAACGACAGATGAAGTTTGTAAACAAGCACTTATCACCGGTAAAATGATGTTTGCTTTGAGCGATAAAGGCGACTTCAAATCGGTGAGTGATTTTGCCTTTATTACCGGGTTACTTAGTGCCATTGAAGTGATGCTTTCAATACCTATGGCTGAAATAGTTAAAACAATGCCATTAGCTCAACCTATTGAAAATGCGTTAGTTACCCATGATGGCTTACTCGGTCAATTACTTGACCTTACTACTAGTTTTATACTTGGCCACGAAAACTTAAAAACGGATGGCAATTTAAGTGAGAGCTTACAGCAATATTCCTTAGATAAAAAACAGGTACAAGAAGAATTTTTGAAAGCTAGCGAATGGTGTAAAAGCTTAAATATAGAAAATTTATAAATAGCATTAAAGCAAGGTTGATTATTTGATACCCTTATTCAATAGACAAAGAATACAAATCACTAAATGATTAAATAAACATTATTCTGAGTCAATTTCCTCTTCGTGTAGCGTGACACTAAAAAATAAGCCATCAATAAACTTGATATTTGACCTAGCCGTACCTACCTCATAATAAAGTCAAACAAGTAAAATACATTATGTTGTCATATCTGTTACCCGTATTGATCGGCGTTTTAATTATTGGTTATTCTGTCGGTAAGCCGTATTGGCGAGAGTATCAACGAGATAAAATAAGAAATCAGCCTTTTAAAAAACCATGGCGAAAAATTATCCAGCAAAGAATGCCTTACTTTAGAAAAATGCCGGCAGAATTGCAGTTACAGCTTAAAAAAAATATCCAGGTGTTCTTGGCAGAAAAAAACTTCATTGGCTGTAACGGGGTTAAAATAACGGATGAAATAAAAATCACCATTGCCGCACAAGCCTGCTTATTATTACTTAATCGCAAAACTGATTTTTACCCTAAATTACATACCATACTTGTTTATCCCCGTGCTTTTATTAAGGAGCAGCAAAGTGTACATACAGATGGTGTACTCCATACTAAAAAGTTGGCATTAGCGGGTGAATCATGGGGTTTTGGAAAAGTAGTTTTATCTTGGCAAGACACGTTAGATGGTGCGAAAATTCCAGACGATGGCCGTAATGTGGTCATTCATGAATTTGCTCATCAATTAGATCAAGAAAATGGTAAAGCGAATGGCGCTCCTATCTTAGATAAAGAGCAAAATTATAAGAGTTGGTCAGAAGTGTTTTCTGTGCAATTTGAACAACTGAAAAGGCAAGCGCAAGCAGGTAAACCTTCATTGTTTGATTATTATGGCGCAACAGATCCGGCCGAGTTTTTTGCTGTTGCCAGTGAAGTATTCTTTGAACAAGCCGAACAGTTTCATCATGAATTTCCAAAGCTTTATCGGCAATTAACACACTACTATCAAGTAGATCCTCTTCATTGGTAAAATAAGTAATGGTGAATCAAGCGTGAAAAAATCTATTTTAATAACAGGTTGCTCTAGTGGTATAGGTTTAGATGCCGCATTAACTTTATCCACTAGAGGTTACCGCGTTTTTGCAACCGCTCGTAATGAAGCTGATGTAAAATCGCTGCAGAGTAAAGGCTTAAGCGCATACCATCTCGACTTAACAAACGCTGACAGTATCCAAAATGCCGTTAGCCTTATTCTTAAAGAAACGGGTGGTACTTTAGATTATTTATTTAATAATGGTGCCTATGGACAGCCAGGCGCTTTAGAAGATTTACCTACTCAAGCCCTTAAAGTGCAATTTGAAACAAATGTATTTGGTTGGCACGAACTTACCAAACAAATTATTCCTGTTATGCGCAACCAAGGGCATGGCCGAATTATTCAATGTAGCTCGGTACTCGGTTTTGTTTCTATGGCTTATCGAGGCGCTTATAATGCTTCAAAATATGCGCTTGAAGGGTTAACAGACACCTTAAGGTTAGAATTAAAATCAGCAAATATAGCGGTAATATTATTACAGCCTGGTCCTATTAATACCCAGTTTCGAGCGAATGCTTTGATCGCTTTTAAAAATAACATTGATGATAAAAATAGTGTTCATAAAGTTCAGTATCAGCAGCAAGTTGCTAGGCTTTCCAGTAAAAAGTCGAATGCAAAATTTGCTTTAGAGTCAGCAGATGTAACGAAAGCATTGATTCACGCGTTAGAAAGCAACAGACCAAAAATAAAATACCGAATTACTACGCCAACTAAACTATTTGCGGTGTTTAAACGTATATTACCAACTCGTTGGTTAGATACTCTTTTATCAAAAGGTTAGCAGCATAGCTTCGGCTGATTTGACCCTGCTTAATAAGTATTAGACAGGGCTAACTAAATTATCGGTTTTTTATTGAGAGCTCTTATCGATAAAATGCTTCAACAGTGCCTTTTATCGTCATCAAAAGCGGTTGTCCGCGACGGTCTAGTGCTTTTTTAGACGGAACTTTTACCCAACCTTCACTGATGCAATATTCCTCAACATCGGATCGCTCTTTGCCGTTAAGCATAATACCAATATCGTGCTCAAAAACTTCTGCTACATGATGTGGGCTACGGGAGTTACCCGAAAGGCGATCTGGTAAAGCGGGTAGCGATTTAGTGTCGTTCATGTTTATGATCTGTAATAAATAGAAAGTGCGCTATTGTAGGCAATATAGGGCTATCCCTCAAGGGGCGCGGTAATAAATGTGCATCCTTGTGTCAACATAGTAATAAGTATCTAGTCATCAATTTACCAACTTTTAAAACGATTGAAGGTGGGTAAATTCTGAGGAAGGCAATTACATACGATTATTAATAACTTTTCCGGTGATTTGTTATTTAATATATAAAGGAAACAAGTGCATTGTTAGCCGTGTTTTTTGTATAATCAAAGGTATAATCCGTATATTCAATTATTCTGAAAAAATTAAATTATGAACGATAATAACAGCGCACTTAAAACTTTTTTAGCTGAGGCTAAACCAACCCAAATGTTATGGGCATTACAAGACAAGGTAAGTGAAGATTGGGTGGTTCTCGATTCTATTGCTTATGAAAACACTGAAGTAATGCCACTTTGGTCAAGTACTGAATTAGCGCAACAACATTGTATTGATGAATGGGCTAATTATACCCCCTGTGAAATCTCACTATCAGACTGGTTTGAGTTTTGGATTGAAGACTTGAACCAAGATGGCGTTATTGTTGGTGTCAATTGGCAAGATGATGATGAATGTTTGGAAATGGAGCTTGCTGATTTCACCCAGGCATTAACTACCATTGAGTCATTTAAGTAACATCTATCCCGTTATTTTACTGGCAGCCGTTAGTTTGGCTGTCATTTTGTTTTATATCCACTTTCCCATGTGCAGTTAGTGCAGGGCGGTTAGCCCCAACCACTCGTCAGTTTTTCACTTGTTCATACCAATCATCATATGCTGTAGATCTAAATCACCACATATAAAGTACAGTTGTACTATTTACAAAAAGGCACAGTTGTACTATTCTATAAAAGTACAGTTGCACTATTTTATAGAATGGATGATTAATAATGAAATTTAGCTTGCTGATTTCACCCAGGCATTAACTACCATTGAGTCATTTAAGTAACATCTATCCCGTTATTTTACTGGCAGCCGTTAGTTTGGCTGTCATTTTGTTTTATATCCACTTTCCCATGTGCAGTTAGTGCAGGGCGGTTAGCCCCAACCACTCGTCAGTTTTTCACTTGTTCATACCAATCATCATATGCTGTAGATCTAAATCACCACATATAAAGTACAGTTGTACTATTTACAAAAAGGCACAGTTGTACTATTCTATAAAAGTACAGTTGCACTATTTTATAGAATGGATGATTAATAATGAAATTTAGCTATTTTAATAACGGTAAACAAGGTTTTGGCTTAAAATCAATTGGCCGTGGCTTCACCGGCGCTATGAGTATACTAGCACCACGATTCAGCGCCTTTTTAGGCAAAAAAATTCTAATGAAACCATATGCAAAACGGCATTATGAGTTTACTTTGATCGCACCAGAACAAGAGATAAACCTGCAAACATCAATAGGTATAGCTCACGTTAATCTATTTGGCACTGGCACTAACGTTATTATAGTTAGCCATGGTTGGGGTGATTCTAGCCACGCCTTCCAACAGATAATTTTATCATTAACCCAACAAGGTTATAGGGTAGCCGCTATCGATCATATTGGCCATGGGAAATCCTCGGGCACTAACTCGCATTTACTGAGTTTTGTTGAAACACTAGAAATACTTATTGAGCATTTTAATGAAGAAAAAATTTCGGTTACTGGCATAATTGCCCACTCAATGGGCGCTATTGCCACGTTAAACTTGCCTTTGTACAGACTTGAAAATAAAAAAATAATTTTGATCTCATCACCGATTAACTTTTTTGAGTTGATGTTTGAGAAAGTAGAGCAGGTGGGTATTTCCAGAAGATTACTCACTACCGTATTAGCAAGTATCAGTCATAAATATGGTAAAACTTGGCATCAGTTAACTACCGAGAGTAACCGTGAAAAATTAGCGTTAGATATTACCTTTATTCATGACAGTCAAGACAGATATGCGCCTATTGCCGACCTAATTAGTTTCTTGAAACAGGAAAAAACACCCTTAATAACTACTGAAGGGCTTGGTCACAGGAAAATTTTAGGAGATACTAAGGTTATAGATAACATTACACAGGTTTTATCTTTTTGATGAACAAAGGCGAACGCACCAGAACCGAAATACTAAAGCAGAGTATTATATACAGTAGCCAATATGGCCTTGCTGATATTACCATTGGCACAATTTCTAAATTATGTAAGCTATCAAGAACCGGCGTAATTTCGCACTTTGAAAATAAAGAAGATATGCAAATAGCCATCTTACAATTTGGCGAAGATCTATTTCAACAGCGAGTGATAAAGCCTGCCTGGTGCGAAGATCCATTAGAGCACCTAATAACATTATTAGAAAATTGGGCTGACTGGACCACCGATATGTTTAATGAACACCACGTCAGCTGTCCATTTATAAAAGCGGTAGTAGAGTTTCAAAACCGGCCTGAATCAAAAGTACGTACCTTTACCATTGATCAACAAAACAGGCTGATCAACTATATCTCCCATAGAGTTGAACGTTGTATCGAAAAAAACAGGTTAAAACCATCGGTTGCCAGTAATGTAATCGCTTATGAGCTATATAGTTTATATTTAGGACACGCTATTACGCAGCATACCACCGTAATAAAAAGTGCGGATGGAATGTTTAAAAATAGCGTTGCTAGATTATTAAAACAATATCAGCCGGCTCATTAAAATCAGATAGTTAATCAACCTTTCTTCTTTTGCCACTTTCTGCACGTTTTTTGTTCTCACTTTGAACATAAACAGTGTCGGTGGTTGCCATGCTTGCATGACCAAGATCTTCTGAAATATCCTTAAGAGGGCGGCCACGTTCAATTTCCATACTTGCACCGGTATGCCTTAACCAATGGGCAGACGCCTCTTTTAATTTCAATGCTCTATTTTCACCTTCCGATCGGCGCATATTTTCATGGGCTTGATCGAAAACACTTTGCACTAAACGACGTAAATGCCTGGATGTCATACCACCTTGACCGCGTATTTTTTCAACCAGAATTGAATTTTCATTGCTTGATGGCAAACCTAACAAACCACGAGATTCACGATAACGCTCTAAGAAATGTAAAAAATCAACGGGCACGGTAATATCACGTATTTTTCGACTTTTACCAAATATTTTAAGCCACCAGTTTTCATCATCGTCTTGCCAAAAGTGTCCCATGGTTGGTGACCAATTAGGCCGTTCAGATAACTCTGAAATCCTTAAAAAGAGGGTTTTCAATGACGCAATTACGAATAAGTTGCGTTCAAAGATTGGATCTTCATCAGCCATTTCAACAGCAGTATCTAAAACATATTGCCATTGGCTAGCGGTTAACCGTTTGATTTCTTTAACTTGTGAGTCAATTATAAAATGTCGGCAATCTTTTTTAGCTATTTGTGCAGGGTTACCAATACAAAAATCCTCAGCCATTAAATAGTTATAAAAAACGATAAGTGCGGTAAACATGGATGAAAGTGTTTGTTGTGATGGCCGATATTTTTTCTTATCAAGCACATATTGTGATTTTTGACTTTTAGGGGCTTGAATCTTAAATGGGAACCAAAGTTCATTAGCCGCTGAATAACCATTGGTTATTTTGAAGCGTTCTTGATTTGACGTGCCAATCCAAGTAACTGGTGGCTGCCAACAAAAGTCAGCATATTCAAGTAAGTCAGATTTACGTAATTGGTCAATTGGTATTTTTTTTTCAATAAAGGACCATAATAGAAAACGTTCAACGTCATTTCTAAATCTGTCATAAGTATGGGTAGATTTATTTCTACCTATATAAGTAAGGAATATTTTTCCCCAGTTAAATTGCTCAAGCCACCAAGGTTCATTTGCGGAAAATATTTTATCTAGCTGAGGATAATCTTCAAGATCGAAATCACATAAATCAATGTATGGTGGATATAAAGGAACAGGTTTAGATAAGGTCTGAGTTAATGACATTTATTGAATTCCAAAATTTTAATTCTAATGAGGTAAAACGTAGGTTAAAGGCAGTTTAATACACTACACCCACTATGTCCAATACTGAAGAGTATCGGACATAGTGGGTCTGTTTTAATGTAGGGCGGTTGTCCCTGTCGTTTGTTAATCCAAGCTTACCACTGGATCGATCCAGTCAACGCTTGCAAACGTCTTCATATATATTTAACGGCCTGCGTTAACGTTTACTATTTTGACTAATATTGGTTTACAAATATAACGCTGGACCAAGTTTGGATTAGTGCTCTGTATTTATAGTGATAATCGTAAGTATTTAAAATCGTGCACTACGTGCATAAAATTTATTTTTGTGTGGCTAACCTAGTTATTTTTCATGTAGCCCAAGTTTTATTCTTCAATTCAACCCCAATTGAATTCGCTTTTTAATCTTTCTATGGTGTGGTTGGTTTGCACACTGAATTTTGATTGCCAAACAAACCAGTTTCACCAAAAGCACTTTTTATAGATTTGGTGTCGACCCATTTTACTGGTACTAAGTATTCTGCATTGTCATCATCTAACCCTGAAAAAGCTGAATAATGTCCTTCAGTGGTTAATTCATTAAGTGTTTTATTTTCAAATTCACTAAATTGAAAATTCTCAGCTCTACATATATCTCCAATAATTTCTGCAACTCCAACATAGCCAGTGCCTGGTATGTTGACCCAAACACGATCTCCGACTTCTACCATATTTAAAGTATTAGAATACCAACGTCCATGACCAGCACTTATATACCCGTACTTTCTTGCATCAGCCCAATGACGATGTTCTCCATGACCAAAGGAAACATAAAATTCACCATTCCAGGGTTCTTTTGCTGACTTTGAAATGACCTTTTCCTGTGTTTCTTCTGGCAGAATCATCCATGCACGACTTAGATATTTTCTTCCTTCATCCTCAAAAACACTAAAAAACACGGCATTAACAGGAATTTTTGCCTTGTCATTTAAGTAATTAATAATGCGCTCAGAACTAGAATCTAGCTCAGCTGCAACGATAACCATTTGATGTGAACCGTCATAATTTACTTCACTAAAAGAAGTACCAAATTTTGATTTAAACGCCCTATCCAAACTTTGTTCGTTTAATGAACGCTTTTGGCTGTAGTCAAAATATATATCAACCAGTTTACTATCATCGATATCAACCACCCATGATGCATAATCAATTACTTGAGCAACAACTTCACGCGGAGTTTTATGTCTTTTAAGCTCAATAATAATGACACTGCCACTAGCATCTATTGCTAATAAATCTATATATTTATCAAATGCTGTTCTTACTTGCTGACCAATGATCATCTATCCTGCATTGAGGATCGAAATATCTGCAACTATCTGCTCTTCTAATAAATTTTCGCTCTCAATTACTATTGACGATAACTTCTTAGGAGTGCTTCCAATTTTCCAAATGCCCTATCGAGCAAAGTTTTATAATCATACCTGAAACTGGGGGACGTGAGGTCGCAAGTTCGAATCTTGCTACTCCGACCATATTAAGTACAATAAAAAAGCCACTTAGCAATAGTTCAATGAACTGTTCAAGTGGCTTTTTTGTGTCTTTTTAATGAATACAGCAGTAAACTGAGGAATGTAACTACTTCACACCCACTAGCTGTAAAAATTGATCTAACATCTCTTTATTACTTTTAATAAAAGGTTTTTTTTGATCTTTATCGCCGACATTAAAATCGGATAAGGGTGTAAATTTCGGTACCGCATTGTTTTCTTGCCCCATTAATATAAATGGAATGGTGGCATTATGCTTGTTGCGTTTCTTCTCTCCATCCTTAATTAAATTAAACTCTATTGTTGGCAGCAATCTAAATTGTTTTAACTTCTGTATTTTCTTATATCGTCCAGAGGTGATCTTGCTAATAGTGATATTTAACCGCGCTTGCCACTCTGTCGCACTGAACTCTATTGGCGGTACACTTTTCTTTTTTTCTACATAAAGCACCGCATCATCAAGCGAATACATTTGAGGCACCGGCCGACTAACCCAATTAAACCAAACGTTGTTAACATGATCGGTTTTTATTTGAATTTTTCGGTAGAGCTGCTCTGTCATAACGCCAGAAAAAGCGCGATGAATAAACTCATGACGTTGATGTTTATCTCTGTTGTGACGAATGGTGTTAGCCAAGTCATCTTTTAAGGTATTAATAGACGTTACCAGTGCCAAGACAGTCTCTTTATCTTCATTGACAATTACAAAACCAGGTAAGCGGTGAACGAACATTGTAGAGCCTGTTAGTGGCGCGTAAAAGTCCTTCCACGCGTTTAACACGCTATGTAATTCGCTCCAGTGAGTCAATGGCCTCACTGATAAGTGTTTTATGCCTTCAACAATACAGTTCTTTTCTTTCTCTTTAGATATTCGCTCGATGTTATAACCAACAAAATAGGGATTTTGCTTACTTATCATGTCTATTAATAGTGTTGTTTGAGCAACAATATCAGGCATTAACTGAGTTACGGTAAGTAGATCTCCTTCGTTATCAGGCAGCTGTTTTGTTTTTTCTTTTGTCATTGTCATATTCACTGTATATAATTTGGTATACTGTAATTATATACAGTGCACCAAGTAATATACAGTCCATTACATCTTTAATGCCCTCTTTACCTGGATAACAATAAAATTATGTTAATAATGCACTTAGCTGACCTGGCAACGTTTTTTTTTGTGGTGGAAACAGTATCTAGGGAGGTAGACCTACTTTAGGTATTAGACGTCAATTAGCTTGGCCGGTACTGGATCTTGTTTTCATTGCCTGTTTTTTACGGTAACTATCTCCTTGAATTTGATAAATATCACTGTGATGAACAAGCCTGTCGATAGTGTAGTTGCCGCTAATAAAAAAGCCAAAGCAGCTAATAAATTAACTGCTTTGGCTTTGTGTGTTTTTTTATTTAATAAAGGAGTAAGCAACAATCAAATGAAATCTATTCTCAAGTGTCACCGACCCTTTTGTTTGTTATAAGTAATGTTTAAATATATGGGTCTTTGCTTAGCAGAATCCCGTGCTTCAGAACCAAGAATACAACAGGATCATTACTATAAAACCGCCCGATAACTGGATCATAGTATCGTGCCTGCATATACATTAGTACGCTTTACGATCCACCTATATCACTTGAAACCTTATGATTTTATTGGTTTTTTATTTGGATCATTTTATCAAAAAAATTGGCTTTCACAAAAGATGAAAGGGGGTCAGGCCATGGCCCTATTAGACGACTACATTGTCTTTTGCACTTACTGTAACTTATCCATTATGCTTTGCCAAAAGTATTCTGCCGCACCTTCCTGCGTTAATTTTCTACCAAACAGCGTTTAATAGAATCAAAAAATATTCTTTTATCTAATGATCTTAATTCTACTTCAATACTATTTAATTGAACTATTACCACGACTAATTCCTTTTAGTTTTTAATTTCTATTGCGTCCAAAATATCATTCGTAAATAATTTAAAAACAGTAAATGCATCAGTCCATGTGATCGGTATACGCCCATACACCATTGGAGCAACATACTTGTTAAACCGCTCTTCAAATTGGGGATTTTTTTCAAGTAGCATTAAGCCGTATTTTAATTCTTTTATCGGATTTTCAACAAATTGAGGATGCTGGGTACCAAACCGTTCAACATCTTCATCTATAACTTGTCGAACAAGAGCTATTACGTCTTTTAAGTTTGCACTACCTGCGTTTTGAATATAAAAAGTATCATAGATATGCCGGATTAATGCAGGATCTTCACCTCTACTCTGATCTCGGTCAAAGCTTGCAGTCCGCCTGAGCATTGAAATGATTTTTTCGGCTTGTGTACTCAATATACTGGTGAATTCCATCGCATCAACTTCGGCCTTATTTTTATAAGCGTCGGCAGTTAATGATGTTATGGCACGAGTTTCTGTTTCATCGTGAAGTGTTGTCTCAATTAACTCTAATTTAATAAAAGGTCTTAAACATGGGGCTATAGAGTGGGATTGTGGATAACGAATATTAATTACTTGATACCTATATTCATCACGCTTAATTGGCTCACCTTCAACAGAGAATATACTGCTTTTTTCAATAGCGTCAACAATTGTCAGATAAACTTGTTTTCTTGCTTTTTTGCGAGCACCTCTTGAAGCTAATTTTTCAAAAGCATCTTGAGGGATCAGTTTAATATCAACGTCTTCTGACATTCGATGTGTTTTGATACCGGATTTAGCCAAGGCGGTACCTCCAGAAAACACTATCAGGTGAGTATCAAATGAAAGTTCAGCTAGCAACTTTAATAGTGCGACAACGTAATAATCTTTTTCAACAATCGCAGGGTTGCCCATTTCTAAGGCATCAGAAACCTCAATAAAGGTATTTTTATCAACCTGCATTAATTGCTCGATTGCTTACGACTATTTTACGCTTAAATCGATTATTAGTGATAATTTGAAATGATGCAGGGATTTGTAAACTATCCCCATCAATACTTCGTTGAGAGAAGTCATCAAATTTATAATCAATACCTAACTTCTCAATAGCTTCTAAAATCACACCATCAGGACCGCCAGGTGACGAAGGCATAATTTTCCCTGTGATGCTATTTGTTCTCGCTTTAGTGTAAAGACCATAAGCAATACGAAGTAATAAGCCATTTTTAACAAGTTTTCTTAACTCTCGGCCTACTTGGTCATATCCAGCAATATCAGTAAAGTCCGCACGAGAAAAAACATATCGCTTTGAACGATTAATTCTTGTTTTTACTTTATTTGCTATAGTCATGACAACTCTCCTATGAAATACACTTTTAATATAGCAAATATACGACATTTACACAATGCAAACATACGACACTAATCCAATGCAAAAATACGACATTAAAAATAGGCCTTGTTTTATTAATCTATATAAAGCTGAGTGGTGAGAATACTGGCTTTTCAGTAACGCGCAGGGTGACTGTTTTACCAACGAGCGTATAAGGCACTGAATATTCATGGCCTTGATAAGGTAACAAATAGGTTGAAGGGAATTTTATCTGTTTTTGCATAACAAAAGGCGTGAGGGGTAAATCGGGCAATGGATTAAGTGCGACGTTCTCTTCTGCTACAAAAAGTTGGTTTCGACTTTCAGGTCTTTTTTGAAAAGGCTGTGCATTAAGTTCTTCAACATGCTGTAAAAGATGGCTATTCACTTCAGACAAGCTAAAGAACGTAAAGTTGTTAACTACATCATTGGATATTACAGTAAAGTTAGGCCTCACAGTTATAACGGAGGATTAACACCGTATGAGTCAGAGAAAAGATACTGGCTTGAATACAAATCCGTGGCCAGTTTTACTTGATCACTACAGGTATATCAACATGCCCAGGGCCAAACATTTGTCGGAAAATATCGATGGATATACGTTTACCTTGTTCATGGTTATTCAACACATAACGCCCAAGTGATTGTTCACAAACGTAATTATGTGCGATTTATCTGTAACTCATGATTATGATTGCGCTTCAAATAAATCCATATTTTCATTCATATCACTCTCCCTATGCAGCTCTATTCTTCTTAAAATTCTCAGCCTGAGTAAATATTTCTTTATATATTTCATCACGGCTTACCGGTGGATAGCCAAACTTGGCTAGCAACATAATCAGGTCAACTTTTAACTCAGCCTTAATATCATCTCGCTGGTTCCAATCGGTATACTTGGCTTTGTCATCAACAACTACTTTTACTGCTTTAGCTAGCTCTAATAGTTTGTCTTCTGGGTATTTAAAATCATATTTAACCGCTAAAGAAAGTAAAATATCATAAAAGGCTTTTTCTTCTAAGTTGATGCCCATGTCTTCAAACGATCCCATTTCTGTTTTGAGATCTTGGAACATGTTGATGATTTCATCCGAGAAGTCTTCCAATACACCACTGACTAATACGTCATCTTCTCTACGTTCGTTATATTTATCGACTAACGATTTGAAACGTTCTGAAAAGTCGATAGCCTTAATTTGATTAACTTGCTTAAACTCGCCAATTGCCTTAGCTAGCAATTGCTGTAACAGTTTAATCTTAGTATTTGGCAGTTTTATTTTATCAATCTTGGCGATGTAATCATCATTGAATATATCAATCTCACCGCCCTCTTCATTGCCAAGCTTAAAGATCTCTTCTACACCATCGCTTTGTAATGCTTCGCTAATCATTGTCCGTACTTTGGCGTTCATCTGTGCGGTGTCGGGAGCTTCGCCCTTAGTCAGCTTAAAAACGATTGAGCGAATCGCTAAATAAAAGTGGATATGGTTACGTTCATCTTCATTAATTTGTTCACTGCCACAGCACACGTCATAAGCCGCTTTTAAACGTTTTACTAAATCCATAAAACGCTTTTGCTGTTTCTCCTTATTTCTAGAGTTCAGGCTTAATACAAATTCTGCGGCCTGGTTTAAACAGTTTAATTGAGCAACGGCTTGATCAGTAAAGTAAGGAGAGCTATCAAATTGATGGAATAAGCTCGCTAATAAATCTAAATGGTTTTTAACCTCAATCACCGAGGCAGTAATATCTTCAAAGTTAGATTCATCCGTTTTTGAATATTGTGCCAGTGCTTTGTTCATCTCAGACTTAATGCCGATGTAATCAACGACCAGACCTTTATCTTTACCTTCAAACTGACGGTTCACCCGTGAAATAGTTTGGATCAAACTGTGTTTTTGCAGCGGTTTATCAATATACATGGTATCTAAAAACGGTACATCAAAACCCGTTAACCACATGTCTACTACAATGGCTATTTTGAAATTAGCATTTTGATTTTTAAATTGTCTATCTAACTGTTTACGCTCATCTTTGCCACCCAGTAGGTTATATAAGCGCTCTACATCATCTTTGCCACGGGTCATTATCATTTTCACCCGTTGCGAGGGTGCAGCTATACGCCCTTCACTTATTGCTCTACTGCGTTCCTTGTCTGATAACTTAGCCGCGTTGTCTGTGTCTACAACCTCAAACCATTGTGGACGCAGTGTTTCTAGTTCTTGATACAATTGATAGGCAATATTACGCGCACTACATACAAACATTGCCTTGCCAGCAACGGTTGCACCTTCTTCGATACGCTTTTCATAATGCTCAACAAAGTCTTTAGCAATAACACTAATTCGCTCAGGATCACCTAAGATGGCATTCATATTTGCCGACGATTTTTTACTTTCGTCAATTTGCAGTTCATTACTGCCAGAGTCAGCACATTCTTTATAATAAGCCTCAATGTCGGCAAGTTTACTATTGTTTAAACATACCTTAGCTGCGCGACCTTCATAAACTATTCGTACGGTTATCTCATCTTTCACCGACTCAGTCATGGTATAAGCATCAACCACAGGGCCAAAAACATCTAACGTTGCGTCTATTGGCGTACCCGTAAAACCAACATAGGTGGCATTAGGTAGTGAGTCGTGTAGGTATTTAGCGAAGCCATAGGTTTTTCTAACACCTGCATTCGGCCCCTTTTCAGTCACCGTGATTTTTTGGTC
This sequence comes from Colwellia sp., assembly GCA_013215465.1. Lineage (GTDB taxonomy): Bacteria > Pseudomonadota > Gammaproteobacteria > Enterobacterales > Alteromonadaceae > Colwellia. Next base: position 21,288 of record JABSOW010000018.1, read on the forward strand.
TAAATTAACTTGGCTACGGTGCGCCTCATCAGAAATACAAATAACATTACAGCGGTCGGTTAACAGTTCAGTATCTTCAGTAAACTTATGAATAGTAGTTAAGAACAAACCGCCACTATTACGCCCTTTTAATAGTTCACGCAAATGAGTACGGCTGGTAACTGTTTCAATGCTATTGTCACCAATATAACCTTTGGCATTGCCAAATTGTTGTGACAACTGATCATCTAAATCGGTACGGTCGGTGATCAAGACAATGGTTGGACTTTTAAATGCCACGCTCTTCATTAACAAGCGACATAAAAACTGCATGGTAAAACTCTTACCACAACCAGTCGCCCCAAAATAAGTACCCCCCTTACCATCGCCGCCTTCACCATTGGGGTGTTTTTGGTGCTGTTTAATATTTTCAAATAGCTTTTTAGCAGCGTAATATTGCGGATAACGTGGAACTATTTTTATCTCTTTGTTTCCTGTGTCGGGAAAAAATATAAAGTGGTGCATCACATCACGCAAACGGGCTTTATCAAACAGCCCTTGCAACATAGTGTGTAGTGAATTAATACCATCTGGCGCAACAAGCTCTTGACCCGTTACCTTGCCCCATGAATAGAAAAACTGATAAGGGGCAAACAAGTTACCCATTTTATTGTTCACACCATCACTAATGATGCATAAAGTATTAAAGACAAATAGCTGTGGAATATCACGACGATAACGGATGGTTAGCTGCTCAAAAGCTTCATGGATAGTGGCCTCTTCACGAATAGCACTTTTAAATTCAAATACCACCAAGGGCAAACCGTTGATATACAAAATGCCATCGGGAATACGTTTTTCACCACTGCCTTGTGAAGATACGCCCTCTATTTCAAGCTGATTAACCATGCGATAGATATTAGTGTCTTGTGCCAATAACTCAGCGCAATCTTCAGCTATAGCTTTAACTGGTGCTACAGTGACATAGGCAGCTGAAACTTCAGCTACTATATCGGCTTGTGCTTGGTCATGAGTATGGTCATGGGTGTGGTCAGAGTTTTCTACAGGCGCTAACGTACGTAAACTCGCTCGAACAGTTGCATCAACGTTGTCATAATCAAGCAGTTGAATATACAAATCTTTTTGTGATGCACTACCAGCAGCACTGCCAGACTCTCGCTTTAATAGAAAGCCATCACTAAGCCACTTACAAAAGGTTTTATTACTGTCGTACAAGTCACTCGAGGGTAAGTCTGTTAACTGCTTAATAATAGTTTTGATTTCACCGCTCGTAATATTGGCATGCTGATAGCGTTTCTTTAAAAAAGCACGTAGGTCTTCTTTAATTAATACCTCGGTATTATTACGTTTTAGCTTGGCTCCATTAAGGTGCGGATAACCTTGCTCGCCTAATAGCTCAATAATCGCTTGTTCTAACTTAGCTTCGTTAAATTTCATTAAACGTCCTTATCTACTTATTTTTATCGGATTGTTGCTCGGTAATCAATAAACGCTCACGTTGTAACTCTTGTCGTAATTCGTCTTCACTGGGTAAGTAAGCTAGGTACTTAGAAGCAAACAACTGTTTACCATCAGCAAGCACTGAATACTTAGCTACAGCTTCACTTTTTTCACTGCATAAAATCAAACCTATGGTGGGGTTGTCATCTTGCTGCTTCTGCTTTTACGTCTTTACCATCTTGGCTTGATAATAATCGTTCATAATAAAGCACACCAATTTGACGTTCTAATGCACGGGCTGACCACCCTTGCTCGATAGATTCACTTAAATACCATTGTCTGGCTTGCTCATTTTCAATACGAATTAAGGTGCGATAATGGGTCCAACTCAATTCGGTACGCACTGCGTTCCGAATTGGAAATTTCATATAAAACAAGCGCATATTGCGTAAATTACGTTCGTCAAAGCCTTTACCAAATTCGCTAGTTAACGTAGTCGCAAGCGATTTTAATACTTGCTTGCCATAACTGGCACGTTTTTCACCTTGCTGTTCATCTTCAACAATCAACTGCCCCACTTGCCAATAGGTTTGCACCATAGTGCTGTTAACTGACTGTTGTAACGCGCTACGACTGCGCTGTAATAAATGCCGTAAGGCCTCTGTTAATGGTTGATGCTTTAACGCAGTCATTTCACTCTCCTGCCACAATATTTATATAGGTATTTATGCCCATATTACCGGTCGACTGATAACGCACTAACAACGGCATCACTTAAAACAATGCTCAAAATGCGTTTTTAACAATTTCATCATATTACGCTTAGCTTTATGGTGTTTGATAAGATCACCTATCATTACCGTTACTAATGCTTTATTAGCGCTGTTTACTCTGTTAGATAAATGCAGCAGTAAATCGGTCGCTTCTTGATAGGCAGAATTCTTTTTGCGCTCAATAATAACCATTATCACGCGATAATAAAGATCAACGGCATCTTGTGGGTGGCTCACTACGATTAAGTCGGCCAAGTTACGTAAGGTGTTTAATTCTGCTTTATGTGACAATGCCCATAAACGAGCCTTGTTCAACTCTTGATGATAAAGGTAAAAATCTAACAAGGCATCGGCATTTCTTGTTATACCGCCGTAGCTATTTTCAGCATAACAATTGGCTAATAGTTGCGCAGCCTTTTCAACAAAATGGCTGTCTATTACCCCGATGGACTGTTGCAAGCTTTCTAATTTTTTATAATCGTTAAAGCTGGGATTATCATTAAACAGCTGCCAAGCAAGTTGCCATGCTTTGTTATATTCTTTTAACGCGGTGCGTAATATCACTTCATATTGTTGGCAGCTCTTTTTTTCATGAGCGATTGTTGCTTGCTGATAGGCTTTTTTTAACCAACGTTCGGCATTGAGCTGATCGTTATTATTGATACTATGTTGGCTTATTTTTATAAAATCATCGGCTGTAATGGCGGTTACTTCCATTAAACGGCTCTTTTCTCGCCAATCACCCGTGTGTTCTGCTTGCGTTATTAATGGCATAATTAAACGCTGTAGCGCCCATTTACCGTTAAAGTCACTTAAATTAACGTCCGATTGAATGCATTGCTTCACTTCGCTGGCACACAAGCTTAAAAAAACAGTGTTTACCTCATCACTTAGGGAAAAATCTTCGGGTACCGCAGGAAAAATATCGTACTTGTACGTTTGGTAATGCTCAAATATCCATAGGGCTTTTTCATCGTCTGACCACGTTTGCAGATTAAATAACGCGCTTAATCGCTGATTTAACTGCCCTTCAATACCAAAGCGAAAACCACCGGAGTCATCAATTTGCTCTAGTACTTTATTTAGCCTAACAAGGGCATGTAAAACAAGTTGCCACTGTTTGTCTACTGGCAATTTATCTATAGCAATAAAAATTGCGGCAAACATCTCATCGCTATGATCAAAATAAGCAGCCACCTTATGCCAATCAAATACCTCTTTAGCGGGTAACGCCTTGGTGATGAGCTGTTTAATGTTGGCAATACTCAAACCACTTGTGCCGCTTTGCTCATTGAGCATAACCAACTGCCATTTATCCAATTCATGTGGGGAATCCCCCATATAGTCCATGATGATCGCCGTTAACTGCTCAGGCGTTTTTTGGGTAAACCAATCTTTTAATGTTTGCTTAGCCATTTATCGCTCCATTTCATTAGCGATTAATGGTTTAGTCTTATCGGCAGTGTCGGGGATTTTTAGCTCACCTGAGATCAGTTTGGGTAATAGCGTGTCGCGGAGTTTGGTTAATTCAATGTTTTGCTTATTATTGTTGAGGATTTTATTAAATAATGTACTTACAATATTGCTAAATTCTATAGTTAACTTAGATCCTGAGAATGGCAAATCTATTGATTTAAACGTATCACGCGTAATTGTATTAAAAACGGAACCATGGCCTCGCTTTTGCAAACCAGAGACTTGATACCTTGTTAAAAAATAAATATATTCATCTGATATTTCATGCTTCCCGTTAATCCCATAACAAGATTGATTCATTGCCATAGGGTTAGCCACAAGCGCACACTTCCCAACGGTTCCTCTAGCACTTATTATTGTTGTTCCTGTGCGCAAAATTTTAGTTGATGATTTATCGACACCAAGCTGTGTTACATGCTTGTCAGTATCTATCACAAATACATCACTGTCATTCGGTGCATCTACGACTGAAAACCAAGGAATATCACCATTCCAATATTCTTCAATCGTAGTTTTAGGAGTCCCACCCCCAATTAAAGTGATTAGGGACTCAAACGAAACTTTTTCCCACCCCCTTGGAATCCAGCCTAGTTTCTCGTTGTGTTCAAATTCACTGGGGAAGTGTTTGTGGATGTTAGCTTGAGGTTGCTCGGCTATTTCTTTAGCTCTTTCTTTAGCTGTTTTTTTAAGTAAAGGCACTGGTGAATCAGTGCTTTGTTCGTCCTGCTTTAAGGTCAGGGTTAAGGCTGCTTTCGTCTTATCATGCTCTTTACTTTTTAGGGCAAGCAGACGTAGTTCCGCTCGTTTCAGCAGAGCTTCTGGAAAGTCGCTAGGGAGATTTTCTAGCTTAAAATCAGCCATAGCCAGCAGGTTATCAAACACAGGATCAAAATCGACAAACCAGCTTTTAAACAAGGTCTGTGCCATCTGCTCAAGGGTTTGGTTGGTTTGTTTGTTTAAATTGATTTTGTTTGCAATTGTTGACAAGTGATGTGCGATTTCGTTCTCTTTTTCATACCATCTTGGGATTTTAAATGCTTTTAGAACTGGAATCCTTATATTACTTACTGTGGTTCCTGTACCTTCATTCCATGAAATTTGATGTTTTACATAGTGAGACTGTAATGCCCAAAAAAGATAGTCGCTACTCACTCCTTTTTTTGGTCTTAGCAGAACTTGTCTTTGCCCGAGGCAACATTTAAGCCCTTCAGGAATTATGCAAACTTCCCCCATCGGGGCCTCGCGAGTTATAACAATATCACCAGCCCGTGGAACAGCTCGTTTTATTCGGCTTTCATATCCTTCATTATTTGTGAAACTGGGCGATGACAAATTCAAAACCCCATTTCGAATATTCTGATTTCGTAATACAATGACTCCGCTGTCGGTCCACTTGGGCGTAAAGTGAGGGCAGTCGATAACTAATTCACACATTGACTCTAATGTTTCAGTCTCAAAAGGTAATTCATTCCCCATAACCAAGCGCCTCCAAGTTTTTACGGATCGCTTTATCTAGGTCTTTCGCTTGATTCAGTTGGCTATACAGGGTTTTGCTGAGTTCGCTCATCTTGGTTTCAAAGGGAATACCATCGTCTTCTATTTCTGCTACACCAACATAACGGCCAGGGGTTAAGACATAATCGTTGGCTTTCATATCCGCAAGAGAAGCTGATTTACAGTAACCGGCAATATCTTGGTACTTAGATTCTGAATCAAGTTCAGAATGACTAGAAAGTTCTTCACCGCGCCAGACATGATAGGTTTCAGTTATTTTTGAGATATCATCATTGGTTAATTCTTTTAAGGTACGGCTAACCATAGAGCCCATTTCACGGGCATCAATAAATAAGGTTTCACCTTGGCGATCACGGCGTTTTAACAAGCCTTTTTCATCATTACCTTTTTTGTCTTTACTGATAAACCATAAACACACAGGAATTTGGGTGGTGTAAAACAGTTGTCCCGGCAGAGCTATCATGCAATCGACTAAATCGTTTTCGATGATTTTCTGGCGAATATCTCCTTCACCACTGGTATTAGATGACATTGAACCATTGGCTAAGACAAAACCTGCGGTGCCATGCTCACTGAGTTTTGAGATCATGTGCATGATCCACGCATAGTTGGCATTACCCGTTGGCGGTGTTGGATAACCCGCCCAACGTGCATCGTCAACTAATTCGTTATCCGCGCGCCACTGCTTTTGGTTAAACGGTGGGTTTGCCATGATGTAATCGGCTTTTAAATCTGGGTGTTGGTCTTTAAAGAAACTGTCCCCGGCGACGTCACCTAAATTAGCCGAGATACCGCGTACCGCAAGGTTCATCTTGGCCAGTTTATAAGTAGTGGTGGTGTACTCTTGACCATAAATAGAAATGTTCTTTTGATTACCGTTATGGCTATTAATAAATTTAAGCGATTGCACAAACATACCACCCGAGCCACAACAGGGATCGTAAATTTTGCCCGAAAAGGGTTCTATCATATCGGCTATCAGGGTAACGATAGATTTTGGCGTATAGAACTCGCCACCGCCTTTACCCTCTGAGGCTGCAAATTTACCAAGGAAATATTCGTAAACTCGGCCGACAATATCTTCTTCGCTTTTATCACATTCGTTAGCGATAGTTTCAATGTTGTTGATGGTGTCGATTAACGCTGAAAGCTTGCTGCTGTCTAAGCCTAAACGTGAGAAGTAGTTATCTGGCAGTGCACCTGCTAACGCTTTGTTATTCTTTTCAACTGAATGCAAAGCAGAGTCAATTTTAACGGCAATATCATCTTGCTTGGCGTTAATTTGAATAAATGTCCAACGTGACTCTTCGGGCAGATAGAAGACATTTTCCATGGTGTAGAAATCCACCATATCAACATATTCATTGCCATATTCGGCAACAATGGCGTTTTTACGTACTTCAAACTTGTCACTGATGAATTTTAAGAAAATTAAACTTAAGACAATATGTTTGTATTCAGCTGACTCAACACTGCCACGTAGTTTGTTAGCTGCATCCCAAAGGGCTTCTTCAAAACCGACTTCTTTGGTTTTACTTTTTGTTGCTTTTTTAGCTGGTACTTTTTTAACGGTAGGGCTTTTAGCTTTTGTAGTTTCTGTTGTCATGTTCTTTAATTCCTAATGTACGCAGAGATAATTGGCGTACATACTGAGGTAATAACGGGCATAATAATTGCGATAACTATTGCAGCTATGGCTATCCATAATGTTGTATTGGCTGTTTTGTTTGACTTTTTTGCTTGTTCAACTGATTGATAAGACAAGTAACTAAAATAAGTATTGGTATTGAGCTGCCATTTAAAAAATTGATTATCTAAATTTTGTTCATCTACCCTGGTACAAGTTATTAAACTTCCCTTCCCGTTAGGCTCTAAACAGATAATTCTCATGATTTCTGCAATGTTGTGACGACCAATACCCTTTAGCTCTTTGCTATTGGTTGCGGACTGCACGCTAAATGGTTCATCAAGCTTATTTTGTTCAAGAATATACTCTGTTACTCGCAAAACATCGGGATTTGTTTTATTTACTTTAGGTATGACTTTAGACATGACCTTCCTTATATCCTGGCGCTATTGCCAAATTCTCGGCTCCGTAAAGTGTTTGTCTGTTTCTTAAGTACAACTGATATTCGCCGCCTGTAAGTGAGGCTGCTTCGGTACAATCGACATTCCAGCGTCTTAACAGATACCCTGCCATTGCAGCCCTAACATTTAACTCAAGAATGCCATGCTCCATACCAAAATCTAATTCAATCGCTGTTGGATGTTTAACGTTGTTTGGGTGCGGTACTATTTGCAGTGGCATCATGCGAGTCCATTGATGGTCTTCCAGTTTATCTTCATGGGGTTCGCTATTCTGTTGCTTAATTGTAACCTTGGAGATACGTGTAAGCACAAAATCCCTAAAAGACTGTGACTTTCTATCAAAAGCACGTACATGCCAGCGCAGGCCATTATCTACAATAGAATGTGGCACCAATTCTCTAGCGCCTGAGCCACTTGAAAGCGATGTATAGATGATACTCACGGCTTTTTGGTTAATGATGGCTTGTGAAAGCTTTGCCACTATAAAAATATCGGGAATATTCAGCTGGCTTGGTGACTCAATTGGAAACTGAACATCATTAATTGCGTCATAACCATCGCTAATATTGTTAGCTAATTTGATTAAAGTCTTGCGTGGGTCATGGGTAAACAGCGGTTTGAATGATGACTTAATTAAGTACTTTTTATTAACATTGTCATAATTCATGTTGTCTGGAACGTGCTCTTTATAGAGCGCGATGTCACGTGACGCCGCGGCTAAGCCGAGCTCAAAACGACAGACTATTTCGTAACGCGTTACAGTTCCTGTAAATAACAGCTTAAAATCAATATAAGCAAGGCGTTGTTTTTGTGAGTAATTTAAGTCTTCAACATTCATTGTTATTATTAAAGTGCTAAAATGTACATTCAGTATGTATCATTTTGATAAGCACCTCAATTCCTTTTATTATTATCTTAATTAAACCACACTGTCACTGGTTTTGTCCTTGATATACATCAAAAAAATTATGTATGTAGGAAAATTATTTTAATATTTCTCTTAAGTACAGGTTTTGTAAACTAATTTAGTTTAATTATTATTAATTAAGACAAATGTAACTTAAACACATCAAGGATTAATTGTTTAAGGTTAGTATTTAACTCGATAGCACTATCACTAAGACGATGACCATCATTTACTAGGGTTAACGTTGTTCTATGCTCATCTGCAAATTTAACACTGTTTTGATAAGGTACTACATCATCATGCCAGCCATGTATTATACGAACACTCTTACATGTGGTGGTCGGCTCAGATTCATCATAACCTTCGAGATAGAACGCTGGGGCTAATAGCATTAATCCTGAAATTTTAACTTGCTTAGAAGCTAAAGTCGAAACATAACCACCCATGCTTGAACCCACTAATATCATTTCGCCTGATAATTTACCCAAATAACTTATCAGGTGATCAGCTCGACAATCTGGCGACTCAATGTCCCGATAATCAAGAGAATGAATTTCACAGTCACATACGGACTTGGCATATTCTGCCATAGCTTTTATTTTACTGCCCCAAGGGCCACTTTCTTTACCGTGGCTAAATATAATGTGCTTTTCTGACATGAAAAATCCTTTTTAGTGATAGTACCTAGATATTTTTATCTTTAAACTTTTGGTTATGATATTCAATATAATTTTTAAAATTTTCAATTTGATCTCTAGCGAATACTTTTGTATTTATATTTTTATTAACATTTAAAGAGAAACGAGTATTTCTTTCGATAAAGGTAATCAAGTGGTTATCGAACAGTTTATCTACATGAGCGCATAGCAATAGAACATTTGAGCCAATTGGCTGTCAATCATGTATTCGAAAAGTCCCTGGTGATGCATCTACCAAGGTATTTATCTAGCTGAGCATCAAGCTCTATGATAACTGATACTTAAAACTTCATAGGCTTTGCGGATTTCGATAAAGTCTTCTGCGCAGCCACCTTTATCAGGATGACTAATAGCAATTTTCTTCTGGTAAGCCTGACGGATATCAAACCAATCTACATCTTGATCTAGACCTAAGGTAGTCAGAGCACCATTGACCTTATCTACAGCACGATATCTTTGCCAAAAACTGGAAAAGAGTGTCTCAATGTCTTCAATAGTGATGCTATTCAAATTAGACCAGTCCAAATAATAGTGGGCCAGATCAGTATCGCGCGTAGCCAGAGCACTTTTACCTTCTGCGCGATTAGGAACCATGCAGATCTCTAATGGAAAAATTGTTAGTAAAAATCCATCGGTTTGAATATCTCGTTGAATTTGATAAAGTGCATTCATCACAAAAAAATTCTTTTGGAAAATGACTATTTGAAGATCTACATCTCTTCCAATAAGCAAAATAAAGTCCTGCTCACAAAGATTCACTAAATCAATCAGCGAGCATGAACTGTTCTGCTCTCTTAAATATTCCAGTATTGGAATAATCAAAGGATTGGTCATTACGGTTTCCTTTCAATTTACTGCTGAGACAATGCTTCATTTTGTGCCTGTTGCTAATTTACAGGTTTAATCACATGATTAATAGAGTATTAAAATGGACGTTGTTTAATGCGCTTACATAATCAATTCTGCTTCACCTATGGCTTGATAGCTATTCGGTTTATCAATTCTTTGCGCGATTAAAGGTTGCGGTATATGTGGAGATAATAAAGGGAAAAACTGCCGGGTGTCTGTTATATCTGTGGATAACCAGCTATTAACTAAACCTGTCTCTTGAGGTAAAATTAACGGCATAGCTTTTGAGTGAATGTGTTGTAATTTTGGGTGCGGCGGTAGCGTAATGACTGAACACGAGAGTTTATGTTCACCTGTTTTACTGTGAACCCATTCGCGGCATAGACCACCAAGTAGTAAACCTCCATTTTGTGCAGTCATGTCATAATAATGAATGGGCTTTTTGTTGACGAACTCGGTTTCTCCAAACCCTTTCACAGCAATAATACAGCGTGACTGACGATACGCCTGATATCCTGCGCTACCTTGGCTATCTAACTTGTCAAAACGGGTATTGAAAGATGTGTACTTTGAGGGTTTAAAACCATTGTCTGTTTCTGCGAGTAATAACCACCATTGGGCATTTTCTACTTGCCGAATTTCGCCGACGTTTCTGACAATAGAAATGGTATCTGCTGCTTTAACAAAGCGTGTATCTATTGGTCTATCAATCACTTTGTTAATTTGTAAACTGGTGTATAGCTTTCTTACACCTTTATCAAATGTCGCATTAAATCTACCGCACATGACTTGCCTTCTCTGTTACTAACATTGTATTTTGGGTATATCTCGCCATTGACTCGTCTATTGGGGACTTAAAAATTCTAATAAATGGGTACACAATAAGGGCTTTTTGTTAGATGCCAACCACTTCTGTTATTTTTAACTTGTAGAGTACCCATTTACGCAATTCCTGTTTAGTTCTTATCCATAATGGCATTAAAACCGTGAATCATTTTCACAAGGAATACCGTCATTATCACCATCCATTTTTGTATTCGGACAATGTTGAATGAAGTACTCTGCTTCTGCGCGAGATGTCATTTGACTGCAATGCTGTCTACCGTCACACGAAAATTGTGAACTGGTATTAGAAAAAGCGCTTTCTAATAAGGAGTTACTTGGTATTGAAATGTTTGGTGTCTGCTGTGCTGGCGTATTTGACGGCGCTAATCCTAATCGTTGATATCCAAAAGCACCAATACCTATTACCACAAGTTTTATGACAAGTTTACTTTTAGGCGCTGAAGTGTTTTTGTGTACACGAGGCCTATGCCTTTGTACGACCTTGCTAGCAACACCTTCAATGCGACAATTAACGGCTCTGGATTTACCATTGGCTTGTTTTTCTACTTCAAAATAGATGAAATCACCTACCTTGGGCTTTCTACTCATGGCTTTTAAGGCAGATATATGAATAAAGGTATCTTGATTAAGCTCACTTGATTGAATGAAGCCAAATCCTTTATCATCTTTCCAGCTTTTTAATTGTCCTTTGTGCATCACGGTTCCATTGCAGATGTCATTTCAAGTATATACTTGTATAGTAATCTAATATCTCATAATAACAGTTGCTTAGGTAGCATTAGTTCATGAACATTTGTTTCAAAAGCCGTTCGACCATCAGCAAAAGCTACTATGTCTTAGTGTGATTATTAGGTAGCCATTATCATTTAAAAGTAAACTAATTAAGCAAGAACCTAAACTAGCTTTAACGGTGATATTACTTACCGGACAAAGTCTCTCAAGCGCACACCTTGGTATTTGAAAATTGCAGGTAAGTTCTTTACCAAAACAAAGCACCGCCAGATTTTTCTTTTTTCTGTATTAATTTTCTTTATAGGCTCACCGATTACACTTGGCTTCCTTCTAGCAATAATACCATTGTGGGCTTGGGCGTTACTTGTATGTGGTTACTACATTTCATTTAGACCTGCATGGAACATCATGCATTTATCAATAAACAAATTAACTTTGTTAGAACACATTTTTCAGCCGGTTGGTGCCGTATGCATTTCAAAAGTGATTAATGTGAACAACAAAGATGAATATTTAAATATTGATAGAGAAATTCTGTCAGTCATTGTTGATGGGACCTGTCCTGTTTGCCGTAATCAATACAATTTAAAAAACTCAGTTCAACTTGAACACCACTCGTTATTCAATAGACGTATCATAGGTAAATGTTTAAACAACCCGAGAGAACATCAATTTACTTTTGATAAGGACTTGATGCAAGGTTACAAAATTTAGTTAAATTATTTTCTATTTTTAACCTTACTCATAGTTCGGTTAGGAATATCCTGATTTTAGCCAAGAATCAATGCTCTACTCTACGTTATCTATGAATTTCATAGGGTTAAAACCACTTTGTCGATACAATATCTACTATATATTTAGGAAAACAAGAGTTATAGTAGCTTTTCTTTAGATAGTAAATTAACCCTCAGCCATTTATAACAAAACTCTATGAATAATAACGCTCTCCACTTAGATCTGAACAAAGTTCGTCAACATAAAAGAGATATTTTTAATAAAATTCAAAGTAATGAATAGACTAAAAATTATATTCTAACCCTTGATGAGAATACTGCTGATTCAAATATAAATAAAGCAATTAAAGATGCCAAACTTTGGTGTAAAACAGAGTTTGAAAACCACCGGTAGTGATACTGAGAAGTATGGGCTGATGTTCATGGGGTATTCTCCAAGCTAAGATGAGGCGACATGCCTCAAAACTTAATGTAGGAAAAAGTGAAGGTGTTATAGGAATAAACTGTGCTTGCCAAGGGCACCATTACCGCGGAGCGGTTTAGTTCTATCTATCAGCAGTAGCCATTAACATTAACTTGGTGGGTCAATATTATTGGCAATACTGTTGTTTAGGCGAAACCAGCCCGCAATGGAGTATCGATCTTGCCTAGCGGGTAATACTTCATGAGGAAATTCTTCACTTAAAAATACCACTATAGTGCCAAGGTTAGGTGTTACGGTAATTCTACGGTGATCAACAACGGAAGACGCTGCCGTTTTTTCATCATAAATTACTAACTCGCCACCATCGCCCGCAGACCAATGTTGATTAAGATATACCACAATAGATAGCACGCGGTTACCCTCACCTTTAAAAGCGTCTTTGTGCTTTTTATAAAAGTCACCTTTTGCGTAATGAGAAAAATGACTTTCAAAAGAGAATAAACCAAGAAACAAGCGTCTATTTAAATAAGCTTGTAGTGACTCTGACCATTTTATCCAAGAACAACCCGCTTCGCTGTTACTGGTTATCCAGCTAATTTCGTCTGTGCGAACAAAATCGTTAATAATATGATCTTTGGCTCGCCCTATACCTGCACGTTTAAAATTTTCGTCTGGCAGTTCGATAATATGTTGTAATAACAAACGGGTTAAATTTTCGGGCAAAGCGTTAGGGCGAATACTATAACCTTTTTCAACAATGTCATTGGATATTGATTCAAAGAGTGATTTATCACCGCCAGAATAAGTCGTTTGAGCTAGGCTCAACTACATCCTGTCTTAGAAGGTAAAACTAACATTTAATTGATAATCTAATAAAGTGAAATATACGCCATATTAGCACTTTGCATGTATTTAACGGTAAAAATAAATTAAAGTGACTTTTAACATTATTTATACCCATAAAACTGATCAGAGAACTTTATGATCAGATATCGATAAAATATTTTGCATCGATAATTGATGAATTCAATTTCGCACCTGAAAAAGTCTAGATGATTTAGCTCTGTAAAATTAGTTAACCTAAATAAAAATTGCACAATTATTTTTGCCGTTTTGTTTTACCTTGTATAAAGCTTTATCGGCTTTTATAATAAGTTGTTTGATGGTATCGCCATGGTCAGGATAGATAGCAATACCAATGCTACAACTGATATTAACTTGCATATCTAAACCTAAACTTGTCTGCTGTATTTGTTTTATCACTGCTTTGCTCACTTTATGTAAAGCAGACTCATCATAAATATCTGGCATTAAAACAACAAACTCATCACCTCCTATTCTCGCAACAATATCAGAATGCCGAATACTGTTCTGAATTGCTTTTGCAACATGTTGCAAGACCCTATCGCCAACTTGATGACCATAATTGTCGTTGACCTGTTTAAATTCATCTATATCGATAAACAGCAAACTAAATTTTTCATGCTTTAATTTCGATTGCTGAAGGAGGCTTTCAGATATTTGTTCAAATGCTCTACGAGTAGCAACTTGGGTTAGCTCATCATGCTCAGCAATGTATCTTAGTTCTTGCTGTAATTGGGTTTGCCGAGTTACTTCCAGTTGCAACAATTTGGAGCGGTGATGTAACAGATATGAAAATAAAACCCCCTCTATTATTAATCCTATGCCCGATGCGTAAAACTGGTATTCTTGATATGGCAGTAGTCCATATAGCCCGGCAATAGTCAGACCCATCCCAAAAATATAAATTAGATAAGCAACAATAAAAATTCTAACCAAAGGATGATTTTTCAATATCATTTTTCTGGCAACAATAATCATAACAACAAAAGAAAATAGAAATGATATAGGCACTAGCTTCATTCCTACGCCTATACCCAATATAAAGGCAATGCTTAAATTTAGTAGGCAAACAATGACTACCGTAGTTAATAAATTATTTGCTGCAAAAGAATGCTTCTTAACTTCCAACGTATACTTAGTATAAAAAACTAGAAATGCAGGAACCATTATTGCGGTAAGGTTAAGCCAATTAAGCCAATGGCGATGGCTTTCACTGAATTGAAAGAACAAACCATATAAATAAGCTAAACCAATGGCACCATTTAACAGGTATAAAAAATAAAACAAAAACACCTTAGATTTACCATAAATATAAAGGGCTAAGTTATAAAACGCTAGAGTTAATAAAACAGCGATGATAGATACGGCAAGCACATTGTGTGTGGCTAATTGTTTTGCTATAGCATTTGTCCTGTGCAAAGAAAACTTATATATTTGAGAATAAATGGAATGGTTACGTAGATAAAAAACCCTGGATTGATTACCTTCCAGTTCGATGGTGTGCAGCCATATATTAGCAATAAAGTTTTTATTATTACTAACTGAATGCGTATTGAAGTTTGCTATGGATATTGTTAAGTCTCTAGAATCGTATAAGGTAGCTTGTTCACTTAAATAAGCAAAGTGATTGAATAGCGTTAAGCTTTGTTTTTTATCTGTATTATTAGTGGTCGTGATTTTAAGCCACACAATTGGTTCACTAATACCCAAATTAAAAGTATGGTTAACCGATGTAAATACAGCCTGAATTGGTTGTTGTTTAGATTCTAGTTTTCCCTGATAGTACTCTATCGTCAACGTATTCTCTATTGGCTTAGCCCAGCCTACATTGATTATAGTGACAAAAAGAATGAGTAGTAAAGATCGGTACATAATAATAGCTTAAAATTTTGTTATCGTTAGTGAAACAAGCGCTAACGGCAGTTTAGCGATTAAGTGTAGTGTCAAAATTGGTTAGTTTGGTAACGCCACCGGCAACCATGCTATCAATATGAATGTCGCCAATCCTAACTCTTACCAGTCTTAATGTAGCAAAGCCCACTGCCGCCGTCATTTTTCTTATCTGACGATTTTTTCCTTCACAGAGCGTAATAGAAATCCAGTTAGTAGGCCCATGTTTAGCATCGCGGATTTTACGGCCACGAGTGGGAAGTTTAGGTTCACAGTCTAGCTTAATCGCTTTGCAAGGCTGAGTTAGATAAGGGGTGCCATTAATAGCAATCTCAACACCATTTTGTAGCAATGAAATTGCGGTCGCAGTAATTACGCCGTCTACTTGCACGTAATACTCTTTTTCTATGTCTTTGCTTCTGACTTTGTAGCTAATCATACCATCGGTCGTGAGTAACAATAAGCCTTCGGAGTCGTGATCTAATCGCCCAATCGCCATGGTTTTATCGGGGAAGTTAAATAGTTCGCCTAGTAAATGTTTCTTCTTCCGTTTTTCAGGTAAAAACTGACTTAAAAAACCATATGGCTTAAATATCTTGAAGTGTTGGTGAGTCTGCCTTGGCTCAGCGAGTTCTGGTAAATAGGTTTGGTTAGTCGTTGGCATTAAACATGGCCTTAATTGTAGGATCTCAGAGCTAGCGCATTAAAGAAACAGGCAGTAACAATATATTGTTACTGCCTGTTTTGTTAATCAAAAATATTAACGTCGATCATTCTTTATGAAGTTAACCAACAAAAGCAATTTTAGCAATAAACAGTGCGGTTAAAATCCAGACACTGGTAGTGATTTCATGGGCTTTCCCGCAGGTTGCTTTAGTAATGGTATAAGTAATAAAAGCAAGTGTAATACCATGGGCAATTGAAAAAGTTAATGGGGTAAATAATAAAATAACCGTAACAGGTGCCGCTTCGGTGATATCATCCCAATCGACTTCTTTTAAGTTGTATAACATTAATATGGCAACGTAAAATATAGCGCCCGCTGTTGCATAAACAGGGATCATTCCCGCTAGTGGCGCAAAAAATATACTGAGTAGAAATAAGCTACCAACAGTAACAGCCGTTAAGCCTGTTCGGCCACCAGCGGCAACACCAGCAGCACTTTCTATATAACTTGTCGTGGTTGATGTTCCCAATGCCGCCCCCGAAAGCGTAGCAATACTGTCGCTTGATAATGCTTTGCCTAAGCGCTCTATCCGTCCATTGCTGTCAGTTAACCCTGCACGTTGAGTTACGGCAATTAAGGTGCCTGAGGTATCAAATAAATCAACAAATAAGAAGGCGAAAATAACACTTAACATACCTATATCAAAGGCAGCACTAAGGTCCATTTGCATAAAGGTCGGTGCGATTGATGGTGGTTGTGCCATTATACCTGCGTATTCCACATCACCTAATAGCCAGCCGATTATGGTCATTATTAAAATACTAACCATTACTGCGCCTGGAATTTTACGCGCTGTTAATGCAGCAATAATGAAAAAACCGATAATACTCATTAATGGCACAAATTCAGTAATGTCACCTAGGGTAACAAAGGTCGCTGGGTGAGCGACGATAATACCCGAATTTTTTAAAGCAATCATCGCTAAAAAAGCGCCAATACCAGTGGCAATACCTAGTTTTAAAGTATGCGGGATGGCATTAATAATCCACTCTCTTACTTTAAAGAGACTAAGCAATAAAAATATTATACCGGATAGAAACACCGCGCCTAAAGCTGCTTGCCAAGTGTGCCCCATACCAAGTACTACGCCATAGGTGAAAAAGGCGTTTAATCCCATCCCAGGTGCTAGCGCAATAGGGTAATTTGCAACAAAGCCCATAATATAGCAACCAATTGCCGCAGCTAAACAGGTAGCAACAAAAACGGCACCTTGATCCATACCTGCATCTGCTAATATGGTCGGGTTTACAAAAATAATGTAAGCCATGGTTAAAAATGTTGTTAACCCCGCCATTATTTCTGTTTTTACATTAGTATTGTGCTCAGCTAATTTAAATATTTTTTCTAACATTCATAACCTTTTTTGACATTGAAATATTTAGGCGAGGATTTTAAGCTATTTATGCGATCAAATCATAAAGAAATTGAACTATTATAAAAACTAGTTATCATGCCCCCTAAAATTACGATCCTAAAATTACGATCCTAAAATTACCATTCTAAAACTTAAGAGAGTTATATGTTCAAACCTTTACTTATCACAATATTATGTCTATCAAGCATAACCGCACAAGCCAAAACAGTTTGGTCTGATTTTAGCCTGACTTATCTTAATGGCAGTAACTATGAAGTAGGTGATAAAGATCGTGAAGTCGTTACTTTTGAATATGTTAGCGGCACTACTTGGGGCGACACCTTTATGTTTTTTGATCGCCTTGAGTCATCTAACGGTGATGTTGAAACTTATGGTGAGTTTAGCCCTCGTTTCAAAATCAAAGACTTTGCTGATAGCGTCATTAAAAGTGTTTACTTTGCTCCATCAGTAGAGCTTGGACCAGAAACAAACTATTTAGTGGGCGTTGGGCTAGATTTAGATATCAGCTATTTTGATTACTTTCAGCTGAATACTTATTTCCGTAATAATGGTGATGGCGACAATAGTGAACAATTAACACTCGTTTGGGGGCTTCCTATTGGTTCATTATACTACGATGGTTTTATGGACTACGCGACAGGTGTTGATAATACAGTGTTTGGTGATACCGAAGCTCAAATGAACTTCACGTCACAATTAAAATATAACTTAGCTTCACTACTTGATCTAGATACTAAGCTTTTTGTTGGTATTGAATACGCATACTGGAATAACAAATTTGGTATTAAAAATGTTGATGAAAGAAATATTAATTTACTAGTGAAATACCACTTCTAAGATAATATTCACTCTATAACTTAAATCTTTTTGACAGGAAATTATTATGACAGTACATGAAATTAACCACCCATTAGTGCAACACAAACTAGGGCTTATGCGCGCCAACGGCATCAGCACTAAGAGCTTTCGCGAGTTATGCAGCGAAATTGGCTCTTTGTTAACTTATGAAGCCACCAAAAACTTACCAACAGAAAAAATAACGATTGAAGGCTGGCAAGGGACTGATATTGAAATAGATCATATCAAAGGAAAAAAGATGACTATTGTGCCTATTTTGCGCGCAGGACTAGGCATGTTGGATGGCGTAGTATCTTTGATCCCAAGTGCTAAAATTAGTGTTGTCGGCTTGTACCGTGATGAAGAAACTTTAGAAGCGGTTCCCTATTTCGATAAAGTTGTTAGTGATATAGATCAGCGCACGGCGTTAATTGTTGATCCTATGCTAGCGACAGGCGGCACTTTAATTGCCACTATTGATTTATTAAAATCAAAAGGCTGTAAGCATATTTTAGGTTTGTTCTTAGTTGCCTCCCCTGAGGGCATCGAAAAACTTAAAGAAGCGCATGATGATGTTGATATCTATGTTGCTTCTGTTGATGAAAAACTAAATGAGCAAGGCTATATTATTCCAGGGTTAGGTGATGCCGGCGATAAAATCTTTGGAACTAAGTAAATGAGTCAGATTAAAAATTCACTATTAGGCGCACAAATGTTGTTTGTGGCTTTTGGCGCATTAGTATTAGTGCCTATTTTAACTGGACTTGATCCTAATGTAGCATTGTTTACTGCGGGTATCGGTACCTTGATTTTTCAATTGGTAACTAAACGACAAGTACCAATATTTTTAGCTTCTTCATTTGCTTTCATTGCGCCCATTAGTTATGGCGTGGCAACTTGGGGTATAGCTTCAACAATGTCAGGCTTGGTTGCCGCGGGCTTGTTTTACATGTTATTAAGTTTCATTATTGCTTGGCGCGGTGACGGAGTAGTTCATAAATTATTACCTCCTGTTGTGGTTGCTCCGGTGATCATGGTTATCGGCTTAAATTTGGCACCAGTTGGTGTCAATATGGCATTAGGTAAAACCGGTGATGGCGCAATACAGCTTATTGATGCGGATATAGCACTGCTTATCTCAATGCTCACCTTAGCCACCACAGTTGCGGTTTCACTGCTGGCTAAGGGTCTATTGAAATTAATTCCTATTTTATGCGGGCTTATTGTTGGTTATATACTGTCTTTAAGCTTTGGCATAGTTGATTTTTCAACCGTAGCTCAAAGCCCTTGGTTTGCAATTCCAAACTTTGTTTTTCCTGAGTTTCACTGGCAAGCGATATTATTTATTTTACCCATAGCCATTGCGCCTGCGGTTGAGCATATTGGTGATATTACCGCTATTTCTAATATTACGGGCAAAGATTTTTTAAAAAACCCAGGATTAAAGAAAACCTTATTAGGTGATGGCTTAGCGACGTCTGCTGCAGCAATGTTAGGTGGTCCACCTAATACTACCTACTCAGAAGTAACAGGTGCGGTAGCATTAACTAAATCATTCAACCCTGTCATTATGACATGGGCAGCTGTTTTTGCTATTTTATTGGCATTTTTGGGAAAAACAGGGGCGGTATTATCTACAATCCCTGTACCTGTAATGGGCGGCATAATGGTATTGTTATTTGGTACAATCGCCGTTGTTGGTTTGAAAACGTTAATAACTGCACAGGTTGATTTAGGTAAAACTAAAAATATGGCCATTGTTGCAGTGGTATTGGTGTTTGGTTTAGGTGGTATGCAGTTTGACTTAGGTAGCTTCCAACTAGAAGGTATCGCACTCGCTGCAATCTCAGCGATTTTGCTTAACTTATTACTGCCAGAAGAAAAAGAGCAGTAAGGATAAAACTTAAACAGCCAGTATTATAGTGCTAAAAATCATTAGACTTTATACGTAGAGAAAATGGCCAAATACAAGGCATTTATTTTAATAACTAGTTGTTCTAATTATTAAATAAATAACGCAGTAGTTGGTTATTTTAACAAGTAAAAATGATCACATAGTTAGTGGGATTGGTATTACTACAGCGTAATCGATAAAGAGCAGTAACAATAAATGTTACTGCTCTTTTTTTACACTGTCTTGTGGGCACTTAAGTGGTTTGAATAAAGTCCACATTGGCTTAACTAAGGTACTCAGTAAAGAACGAGCAGCAGTTTAAATGCATTTCGGAAAATATTATGTTACTAGCCGCAACACTTTTTATATTTTTTGCCACTACCACATGAACAAGGATCATTACGGTTCGGCGTTTTTTCGAACGTTGTAGTGGTTGGCTTGTTTAGTATGGTAGTAAGTTCATTGATATTTTCATCGATGTCGCTGTCAACGGTGATATTGGCAAATAGTCCATTATCAGCAACTAAGGTCTCTACTTCTCGTTTTTTTTCATCACTGGTAACCACCAGAGTTAATGGGCTTTTTTCTGTGCCAAGCTTAACAATACGCTTAGTATTATAACCTGTTTTTACATGATTTTCTCTGGTGTGGATACGCCCTTTGTAATACAGGTCGTGCATAATGAACTCCGCTAATTAAATACTTGGTTTAAGCGCGGCAGTATAACGTAAAACATAAAATAGTCGACTGTTGAATTAAGAAAGCTGAATTCTACTAGCCTTATAGTGAAAGGCTGCTCAAAGTAACGTTTTTGTTAAGGGCTGTTTTTTCTCCAGTGACGATGTCAGCATAACTCAAACCTAGCTAATGCCTAACGTTAGGATTATATAACTTACGGGTAATTACCTTTAAATGTGTTATTTAAATGATGATGTTTATAAGTAAATTATTTACAATCATTATCAATTGCAAGTTGGTTTTTAAAGCTATTCTAAAGGTAGAAAAAATGGAAGTTAAAAATGTAGTGTTAAGCTCTTTGCTAGTATTATTTAGTTACATGGCTGTGGCAAAAGATTCAATATTTGATGAAAATGCAATGCTTGCTTGTGTTGCGGAGTTAAGTCGTCACGCTGCAGATGATGTTGCTATTGGCGATATTAAAAAACAATGTCATGAAAAAATCAAATCACCACTAACTAAACGCATGATACTAGAACAAAGTGCATCGTCGAACCCTTTTGCAATATTGCCACATAAACCTAATTATATACTGCCATTTACCTATTTTGAGGCTAACGAAACCCCTTATGAGAATGTTCTACAAGGGTATGATTTAGATAATTTGGAGATTAAGTTTCAAGTCTCATTGAAATACATTATCACTGAAAATCTTTTCGTTGAAAATCTCGACCTAGAAGCCGCTTTTACCACAACTAGCTGGTGGCAAGCATATAACTCAGACCTATCAGCAGTCTTTAGAGAAACAAATTATGAACCTGAACTGATTTTATCTTACCAGGTACCTTGGTCATTATTTGGTATGACTATTGATTACACTACTTTGTCATTTAATCATCAATCTAACGGCCAAGCAGGCACATTGTCTAAAAGTTGGAACCGCATTATTGCTGCCTTTACTGTTGTTGATGACAACCTAATTTGGAATCTCAGAGCTTGGTATAGAATACCTGAAGAAGCTAAGTCTTCCGCGACTGATACTGCTGGAGATGATAACCCTAATATAGAAAATTATATGGGTTACGGTGAATTAGGTTTGCTATGGAAGGTAAACGACAACCATAATATTGACTTTATGCTTCGTAATAACCTAAAAAGTGATAATAAAGGCGCGGTGAAAATAGGTTGGTCTTTTCCATTATCTACGCACTTACGAGGTTATGTAGAATATTTTAATGGTTATGGCGAAAGTCTCATTTATTATAATGAACAAACATCTCGTGTGGGCATTGGCGTTAAGCTTACCGACTGGCTCTAGCTCTGTTTGAAATGGCATAGTTAATTTGGCCACCTAATTAGAGATGTTATCATGCAACTCATAACAACTTAGGTGATACAAATGGTAAAGAAGATGAAAATTAAGACAGATATCAATCTACTATTATTGATATCTGTTTAAATTGCCAAATTGATTCAGTTTGTTATTGCTACTGGACTATTTTTATCCAATCTCCTGCAGTAGGCTCACCTCTGGGATATAAGCCATTAATTAGTCTGAGTTGCTGAGCAGCATAAGAGCCAATTTTCATATGCTTGGCCAGCTCATCAATGCGTGTTCTATCATTGGCTTTAACGTAGTGAAGTGTTTTCGATTTTTTTCGCTTAGACTGAGTTCTTTCAGGTCTGAAACTACGAATGCTTTTTAAAAAAAGCTGGTCATAATCAATATTTTCTTGCGCGTTAAGTACACTTGCATCCAGTAAATAAACTCTACTTCCCTGATATAAAACGGCAACTCGGCGTTGATAATTTCCTTGTTCATCATTGATGATACCGGTATGACCAACCAAACCATATTGTGAAAAACTTTCTGAGCGTTGCAATATTTTAACATTCATCGCTTTACGAAGAAAATCACCTGGTGCTATGCCTTTAACATTACGACTAACCATTAACTTAATCTCCGCAGACTTATCATCTGGCTGACTCACAATAGCTTGGCGAGTTTTATTTACTGTCCATTGAGCAGGAAATAAAATGGAAAATCCAAGTTTTTTATGAATATAACGCCACTTCTCTACTGGCTTAGACTTTGGCATGGCATCATAGTTTATACCATACACTAAACCATCAATATGCTGTCGATAGGCTTCTCTGTTGGCTGAATCATCGATATTACTAGGGAACTCTCCAGCTTTAGCGATAATTTCATTTAGACGAATGTCATTGCGTGGGTGTGAAGCAAAAAGACCATGATAAGATTTCGTTTTTTTTCCTTCATTTTTCGCACGATATCGGGAAAATTTTTCCTGATCTTTCAATATTCCTATCGTTTCCACCATCGCATGAGGATCATAACCACTATTAAACAGATATTCCGCGCCAAACCCGTCAGCTTCTAATTCCATTTCACGCCCATATCCTTTAACTGCTGCCGTACTCATTAAATTGGTCACATCACCTAACACCATGCTGCCTGTAGTAAAAATCGACACTATAGATAAGGTACTAGCACCTTTTTTTGCGGTATCTTGGCGAACTACATGCCTAGCGGTTACATGAGCAATTTCATGGGCCAATACTGCAGCAAGTTGAGCTTCAGAGTCTAGAAATGCAAGTAAGCCTCTATTGATGTAAATATAGCCACCAGGTAAAGCAAAAGCATTGATATTTGGGGAATCAATAATAGTGAAATGATATTTAATTTCAGGCCTATCACTATTTTTTACAATTTTTTGCCCTATGCTATCAATGTATGCGGTTAATTTATCATCTTGATAAATTGGCATAGATTTAAGAATTTTTTCATGGAGTTCTTTGCCCATATTAATTTCAGCACTTTCAGACATCAATACTAAGTCAGGTGTACCTGTTGCAGGGTTTATTGCACATGATGGTAGCAATGTGATTACGCTGATGAATAAAGCAATCAACAAGATTTCTCTTTTCATCTTTTACTCCTCTTTGTATATCAAAAATTCATTTATTGGTTCATACCAAACAAAATAATTATTAATCTGTTTGAAAAAAGCTTTTTAACTGATTTCCCATGGCTTTACAGGCATCAGCCTGAACTGGTGCGATGATAGGAATTGGCACCACAATAGCGGGCATATAAGAAGTGCCTTCGGCAACACTGCTTATTTTGCCAACAAACGTTCTAGTGCGATAATCCCAAATTGATGCTTCGTATTCAGCATTATCATCCCAAGTACCAAAGCCAAAACAGGCAACTCCTGCGGGTGAAATACCACAACTAATACTGCCACTACCACGAGTTTTTTCCGTATTACCGTCCACCCATACAATATAATGAACATCATAATCGTCGATAATTTCTGAAACTTTATCGTAAGAAAATAACCTGTGTAGGCCTTTAATATGTGTCGGCGCTGTTCTTGCCTCAAACCATGGATACAAACGGTCAACAAAATCATTTTCTGGAATTACGTTTATGCCATTTTCTCCTTGGCCAAGCACACTGCCGATACAAGAAATTAATTCTGGTTCAGTCTCATAGTCGCTACCACTTCGCCGACCAATAACAACTATCGAATCTTTTGCATTCAATGTGCTAGCTTGATGTTTTACTTCATCAACGATTACAGTGGTACAGCCAGAGATAAGCCACACATACAGTAAGAAATAAATAAGTTGAGTTGTTTGTTTGAAGTTCATAAAATTAACTCCTATAAATAGCCAAAGTTCAATGAATTATTTGCCAATTGCACAGTAATTAATTCCGTTTGAGACTTGTTCTTTTTATAATGTTTTCTTATCTGTGAAATACTATGTTTTTGTTTTAGCCAATTGTTAATCTCAGGTATATGTATGAATCTCAACGATAGAGCTGCACCTATATCGCGCAAGGCGATAATCATGGCTTCATTAAGCGCTCTCTTTTGAGATTTAAAAAATGCGGTTGGTGTTTTGCCATATGCAGTTTGAATCCAATCAGCAATCAACTGCCCCTGATCATCGTAGACTTTCATATTGTATTTGATCCAAACCTCAAACATATTAATGTTAGTTTCATCTGGAACGTTGTACTGAAATTCTTCCACTTTAGGCTTGAAAAAAAGATCTATGCTAGTGTCCGTTGCCACACTAGGTACGTCAGCAGAAATATTAGTCGCGAGCTTTTCATTCTTAGTAACAACAACACTTTTAAACATTGCGCTAAGCACGGTATTAAATAATTTTACCTGTGACTTTCCTATACCTATGTCCCACTCATTACGTTCTTCATTTTTTTCAATATATCGATAAGAGCGAAATTGCTCTTCATATATGATCCCCACATTCAAAGGTATTATATTAATAACGGGCGTAGGAAAGTTGCCTTCTACTTCTAAAGTACTTTTACAACTCATTAAACTAAGCAGCAAACTAAGTACTAAACCGAACATCCCTAATCTAGTAACCATAATGAAAATTTTATTCAAATAAATCATTGGCGACCTCCGCCTTATTCGTTAATTTTGGGGTTGATAATGGTTAAGCCCAACAAAAGTGCCACCATTACGGAAAGTAAGTTCTCTCATCAATGTTGCAAAGCGAATGCCTGTTCTTTGCAAATTCTTTGGTCGAATAAATTGCACAGGAAAGCCCACCGCATGAATACGTACCAAGCGCTGATCATGTTCATTTACCTTATTAATTCTTTCAATGGTCGAGAGTACATTGCTTATTGAGCTTCCGGAAAATTCATCTCCCATCACATAAATACTAATTTTTTTATCTTGTGAAAAAAAGGTTCGAATAGCTTTTTGAATTCCCTCGACCGGACTACTATTACTAAACGGATTCCAAGTTCTAAGCCTTTTTATAATGGCATCTCGTCTTGCTTTAGTATCAGGTATCCACTGTCGACGGTAGTTAGTAAACATGTAATTTCCCATATCATTCATCACCTGAATGCCTTTAACTTTAGGGTAAATATTTAATGTTGCGACTATTTCTTCTAACATCCTGTCCCAGCCGTAATTAAACATGCTGCCAGAAGTATCAATAATAAAAATTAAGTATTCACTATCAACGGGAATTCCGCCAATAAAGTCATTTTTACTGGTATAATTCTCTCCCAATAAACGTTCCATTTCTACGGTAAGCTCTTGTAATGCAATGGCTAATTTACCTTTTTCTTTGTGGCTAAAAGAAGCCGCTTTTGACATTTGTGCATATTGTGCTTGTATCGTTGCCAAACGCGTTCTTAGAATAGCTACCCGCTTCTTTTCATGATCTATTTGTTCATGTTTTGCCGTTAAATCTCTGTTAAAAATAATAGACTCACCTCGAACCTCAAATAAGGTTTGTTGTAAATTTTTTATTTGACCATCAAGGTTTTGGGTCGATTCTTCTAACACTATCGGCCCGACAGTTTTTGTGATCATTAACAGTAAAATAATCGCACCAAAGCCACAGCAAATAACATCTAAAAATGCGATGGAAAATTCGTCTGTTCCTCTCTTATTCCTTTTCATTAAATCCCCTATGGCCAATCTTTTGATGGGCTCATAAAAGAACCTGCGGTCAATTGAGCCAATTTCCAAAATAATGAAGCGGCCATAGGATCTCCTTCCATTGGCCATAGTAAAATATTTACTGGGATACCTTGTGGCAAAGCGTCTATTGCTAAGGCAAATAATTTCTCTCTTTCAACGCCACTGATAATATGGTTATTGCTCGGTGTTATACCTTGGGTTGGCAGCCCATCTGTTATTAAGATAATATTATCTGGCAGGGGATCTAAGAAATGAATGCTTAGAAAAGCACGCTCTAAACTGGTACCGCCATGAGGTATAATTTCATGTAAATTTTTAATGCTATCGTTTAGTTGCTGTTGATTATCAACCGACAGCCATTTAATCACAGCGCCTTGTTTGGCTGCTTTGACTTCAGTATTGAAGACAAACAATTGAAATTGACTATTTAAGGAAAACTTGGCAATTAACCACTCTACCGTTTTGATAGCTCGTTGCCACTTTTTCGACTGTTTTCTTAGCTGTTCGGTCATGTTTCTACGGCGAATAATATTAACAATGCGGCTATCGAGCATACTGGCAGAGCCATCAAGTAATATCAAAGTACGGCTACCACCAAGCCTTAGCCCAGTTAAATATTGACGGTCTCCCTGCCCAGCAAACCTTCGGGCATTATTACCTTTAGCCTGCTCGTCTGCCAATTTTTTCCTTTCAAGCATTAAGGTTTTCAGCTGTTCTTCCATTTTTACAATTTGCTGATCGTCACTTTCCTCCGATAATTTTGTTACTTTATTATCAATAGCGTCGATTTCATCATTTATTCGTCGCGCCAAACCGCTACTTTCAACTAACTCTTGGTCGAGTAAAGACAGGGTGTTTTTAATTTTTACTAAGTGTTTTTCGCCGATAATTATTTCTTCATTTAATAAATTAACTTCCGCCTTTAAGTCCAAGTTTTGCTCTTCAACTTGACTATTCATATCGTGTTTGATAATTAAAAACACTAAAATAACGGCACCAAAACCGCAGGACATTATGTCTAGAAATGAAAGGCTAAAAGTCGAGAACTTTCTTTTATTGGTCATATTAATTACATTTCCTCTTCAACTTTGATGAGCACAAAACATGCCTTATTTTTACCGTCAGTTTGCTTGATGGTTATTTGATCACCTTGTAAAACAATTTGACCGTCAATTGCCGGTTGATCATTTAAAAATACCTTTTGTGTATTTAAATGTGCATCAGTTAAGTGTGCATTGGTTAGGTTTAATTGCCATTTAGCTGCGTTAGGCGCTAACACTATGGATGCAGACTGAGCCACTAGCGGTGCAATTCTTCCTTTTTGCAAACATGACAAAGACAATGAATGATCGTTAAGGGGGAAAGCTCTACCGTCTAAGAGGATGTGTGATATCTCATATTTATTTGCTAACGAATTGTTTATTGACTGTTTAGCGGCTTCAGGCTGAGTTTTAGTTTCTTTAACTAACGGTAAACGGGTAACTAAAAATACGCCATTATCATTAGAAAAATTAGCCATATTGGCTGTCACAAGGGAGTATATACAAGCATCATTTAATAAATGTACCGTGTCGCTAGCAAATAAGTTAGGACATAAATTCGCAAAGCGTGAAGTGATAAATAGTGGAATGTTTTTATCACTGCGCTTGCTACAGCTTGCGAGTAATTCAGTGAAAAATTCTTCTATTTGCTGATTAATGTCTTTTTGAGCAACATTAATGCTTTTACCATCAATGATAAGCTCGAAGTAGTTTTGAGAGTTTTTAATTAATTTCGATAATTGATTATATAACTGCTGCTCGGTTACCGCGCTATAAAATGCATCTAAACGATGTTCTTTAATTAATTGATGATTCAACCATTGGGCAAGTTGTTCATATAAATCATAAAATCCTTTGTGGGTAAATTGGTCCATATTACCGAGTGAAACATCATGGTTAACTAATAATTCAGTTAAACTGCTATGATGCAAACTTATATCTAAAATAGCATATCTTCCAACATTATAACGATGTTCAAATCGTACTAGCGTCTTATTTACCAGGCCTAAGACATTAAGATGACAACTTTGTGCAATACCTAATAATAATGACAATTGCTCTTGATTATAGGAACTTGGCACCACAAATATGACATCTGAGCAATGATCCACATGACTAACCAAATTTTGTAATTGCATATAAGCTAAATCGGCAAAATTATTAATATAGTTATTATCACAATGTACTTCTTCATAGCTTAAACGTTGCCAATAATGACAAAAACTGGCTTGGGGTGAAATACGGGCTTGTAACCAAGCTTCTTCACCAAAAACGACACTATCTTTGGTTATTTGCGCAAATCCTAGTTCACTATAATGTGAATGTTTTTGCCTTACGGTCAATTGATAATCATTAAGCTCAATGATGGTTAACGGCATTAGTCGGCTCCATCAGTATCTGTTTTTAAATGATTTAATAAATTGGAATCACAATACTCTTGAGTATTTTGTACTAACCTTTCTTGCATTAATTGCAATTGGTGAGTGAAAAACATAATAAAAATACTAATAACAAGTGCAATAAAAGTTGAATTAAAGGCAACACCTAAACTATTTGTCACGCCAATGATATTCCCTTCTACCGCTTGATGAGCTTGGCCTAATGCTTCTCCAATACCACGTACGGTACCAATAAAACCTATTGAAGGAATTGCCCACGAAATATAGCGAATCATAGCCAACTCACTATCAAGTCTATCGGCTTCCGAGTCACAAATATCTTTAATAGCTGTGGCTACGGCGGCGACACTAGCAGTCGCAGAAAAACGTTGTAAAGCAATCAGTAAGGTTCTTGGCGCTAACATTTGCTGCTGCTCTACAGAAAGCTTTTGTAACGGTCTACACAAATTTCGAGCATCTTTTGGTAATATGCTCGCCCCTTCTTGTATGTTTAACATGCTATGTGCAAGCATGTTTTTTTCTTGCACCGATAACCTTGCCTTGTATCCCATGATCATTAATACCCAAAACATTAAAATGAAACAGGTTTCTTGCTCATAATCTTTCAATACCACATAAATAGATCTTTTATTTGTTACGGTACTGCCAGCAATGAACTGAGCTTGTTGTTGCTTAATAATTGCGTCAGCTTCTGGACGGATCATGGTAACGTATGTGGCATGCACTAAAATAATTGCGACAAGAAGAGCCATTAGCTGATAAACAAATTCGGTTCCGGTGGTTCGTTTCATAGTACTTTCCTAATATAAATTAAATATCAACGGGGAAGGAAACAGCCAAATCTTCAGAAATAGCTTCGGTTGGAATAAATCGGTCATCGTTATTTTTTTTATTCGGGGGAACTGTTTCTTTTTTAGTAACTTGTTCCTCTGCTAAGTTGACCTTAGCTGGCAGGATGGCTTGTCTTGGGGCAGTTTTTTGCGCTTTAGTAATCATCTGTACAGCCTGTAGGTGATTAAGAGTGATGAGCTGCCAAGCGTTGTTACTATCAGTTTTATCTGTTATTAGGTTATTTTTACCGACAACAAGAAATGATGTCGTAATAGCCAATAAAGTAATCAAGGCGGTGTTAAAATAAATTATTTTCATACATAGTCCTTAAAGATATTTCTTAAATAAGACTTATTGAGCATATCTCGCTATTCTAAACCCTAGATCATTACGTTTGTCATTCCCATAATCACGAAAAGATAAGCGTAATTGAGTTCGACTGCCATAAGCCCAACTAGCCCCGCGAATAACATGATAATCACCCGTTATCGGGCCCATGGGATCTTTTTCAGCCGCTAGTGATAATCCGGTTTTTATTTGATAAAAATCATGTATCCATTCAGCCGCATTACCGGATAAATCAAAAATCCCTTTTTTATTGGTTGAAAAGGAGGCTACTGGAGCTGTGGTAATAAAGCTATCATTGTAGGTAGCTTGGATATAACCTAATATTGGTGCACCCGCGATATCCGCAATATTTCCAGCATTTTTTTTCGGCGGTAAATTTTTTCCCCACGAATATTTAAGCATCTTCCCATCAGAATAACGGGCAATCCATGCCCATTCAGCTTCAGTTGGCAACCGGTAACCATTAGCTTGTTCATTGAAATGGGTGACTTTATCATCGACTATTTGATAGACCTTAGTTAATTTTTCTTGCTCCGATAACCAATTACAATACTGCGCGGCTTGTAGCCAAGTCATTTTGACTGCTGGTTGTGCTAAACCATTTAAGCTATTGCCCTTAACATGCCCCGAAGAATGATCTTTGTGAAACTGGCGAAATTCTTTATTGGTGACTTCAGTAAATCCCAAATAGAAAGCCTTACTTAGGTGTATTGTTCTTTTGACTTCATTGGCACGTCGCCCTTGTTCTCTGCGTGATGCTCCCATAATAAAGGTATCATCGGGTTTAAATAATTTGAGTTTACTACCGGTAGCAGAAACAATTATTTCTTTGATATTTTCCCATTTAGCTTGTTCTATAGTTTTCAATTGCACTGAAAAAACTTGTTCCATAGAGCTATTTGGTAAAATATTACTCTGGTAACTTGCATAGCCTTCTTTTTCAATTCTTATTTTTTGTTGTTTAACCGCTATTGTTACACTTTTATTAGCACGTCCCATCAGCCTGTCACCTATATACAACAATGCATCCTCAGGAGAAACATTAAATTTAATGACGCCAACATCCAGCTGTAAAGTGAAGTTTTTTGCAACCTTTGCCCCAGATGGCACCAACAAGTCGACCGATTGCGACTGGTAGCCATCTTTAAATAATAATAAAGCTTGTTTTATATTAGGTTTTACCTCCGCAGTTATTGGTGTTACCCCCAAATATTGCTCACCGTAAGTAACACTTATACCCGCAGGCACAGAGGAAATAGAAAGTTTGCCCATTAATTTAAAAAGCTTGGCGAGTGCTAAGCTATGATCTGCACCTGCGACAACGCTAAGCTCCCTTTCTGTTTGCTGATAACCTGTTTTCTTAAAAAGAAAATTTTGTTCACCTTGTAATATGTCTACATATAAAGGTGTGCTACCTAAAAGCTTGTCATTATGGTATACCTGAGCGCCTATAGGCTCGGAATTTATACTTACTTTGCCCCAGGCAGGGAGCAAATTAATCGTTAAATTTTGAGTTTTTTCCATACCACCGATGACAAGATCATTGTGATAAGTAAAATATTTTTCTGATAGTACTGATATCTGGTGCTGACCTGCAGCAAGGTTTTTTATGATATTATCTTGCAGTTGTACCGGCTGGTTATCAAGTAAAACCTCAACATCAATATCAGGTTGAATAGCCAACTTTAAATGTCCGGGCAATTTTTTAAAATCAAAATTAAGGTGTTGATTCTGTTCTTCCGCCACGATGAATTTTTCATCCAAGGGGTGATATCCCACGGCGTGAGACTTAAACTGGTATTCTCCAGATAACATTAATAAATGATCGGACATTTTGAAATAAAGCCCCCCTGTTATTATCATTTCATGACTTGTGGGCTCAGTAGTAATAACGACCGATTTAGCACTAACCAAATACCATAAAATCACCACAGCACTGAATAATAAGGTAGCCAATAGATAGAAAACTGGCTGACGTCTTTTCACCACCTTTATTACTTTCCCTGTTGATGGGGAAAATGCAGCTGCTACTATGGTATTACTGTCTGCATGAATACTTTCTGTAGCAGTAGCTCCATCCGTTTCAACTTTATCATTAAGTAATTTATTCATCCGTTAGTCACTTTTTCATTACATAAAATAATTATTTTTTTTAGCTGATTTGCTGGCATTAAGGTAAAGTCTTGCCTTACATCTCTAAATCCGTTTCTAGAACCGACTAAAGTATAATCACCAGGCCTTAGTGAAATGCTTTTCGACAAAAAACTACCCAACTCACCGACTCTATGTAAGGTAATACGTGTTTGGTTGTCAGATTCAATTCGAAGGGAGACCGGGGTGTTCATTTGTAATAACACCTGCTCAACATTATGTATTTGCTGAGCTAACTTAACACCGGGCTGTTTAATTTGCTGAGCCTGTTGTTGCGTTAACATGGCTTGTTGGTAAACATTTTTATTCGCTAATCTTTGTGGTTTATTAATAATATAAAGTATTTTTTTCTCGAGATTTTCTCTCGCCAAAGTACGAATTCCTCCTAACCTGGCATGCATTAATGAGCCGTCTAACGTTAACGCAGCTTGGTAACTACCCTTAGCTAATAACCAATCTTCACTACGCTCAAAATCTTGTGCTTTTTTGATGTGATCCGCTATATAAAATTGGGTTCTTTTATTTTGAGTCTGTTCAATTGCATCTTTAGCATCCGCTTTATTAGGATTAATTTTATCTGCCAAGGTAAAATTCTTTATTGCTGATTTAAATTGCTGAATTTGCAAATGTCTATAACCCGCCGACATGGCTGTGGAATAATCCCTTGTCATAATAGCTTGATTTACAATCAATAACTGTTCATTTACCCTAGGTTCGTGATTATCTAATGCGTAAGCTTGAGTAAACTTTTCTTTGGCTTTTATCAATAAAAGCTCATCCATTAACACCTCACCCGCTTTTACTAGTAATAAGACTTGGTCTAGGACAATGGCGCGATCAAATGCACTGGTCGCCATTTCATTATTTTCACTAATGTATAATGCTACTTGTAATTTTTCTTTGGCTTTTTGGGCATTATTTGCCGCTAAGGCTTGTATTCCTTGCTCAAGATAATCACTAAAGACACTGTCAGCCTGAGCACTAATATCATTTAATTGCTGCAATGCTCGATTATAAGTAGTAATGGCCTGATCAAATTTTTGAGTTCGATAGAACAAATCACCCGATTCGGCAGTTTTTATTGCTTGAGCAAATTCATCTGCGTTCCACAGTTCTACATGTTTATCTTCCAGCACTTGCTGCTGTTGTAAAAGTGTTGATAAGACTTCTTGTGCCGCTCGCCGATATTTAGTTAATTGCACTTCATGCCAAGGAGACTCATCAATCACTTTTAACGGCTCCTTAGCTAAAATAACACTAGCTTCGTTAACAACACCGGCCTTATCTACTGACTGAGGTAACCAGAAAATAACAAAATATAAAGTTGCACAAAGGGCGATTAATAAAAGCACGATAAAAACATTACCCGAAAACCAATGAAAAATTGCTTTTTGGGGTAAGAATGACTTATCTTCAAAGTTAAATGAAATCGACTCTGATTTTACTGATTCACTTTTATCATTATCTTGCTTCATTAACATCTCCGCTTTAAAAGAGTTCTGTGCAACTGTTCATTACTAAAAGCTTTAACATCCCTAGTCAATTTATAGACTATATATGGGTATAAACCATAGATTTAATGACTTTCATTCAAGGTTACACCTTGATTTATCTTATAAATGTTTTGTAATATCTCACGCCACTGTTGATACTGATTGTCAACGGTACCAGAGAGTGTGACGGTTCGATCTTCAAGTTCAACCACGTTATTTTCAATGCTAGCTTCTAATGAATCACCTAACTCTTGTAATACTTCGATATGTATTTGTGATTCAGCATCACGTTCATAGCCATCTTTTAATATATAGGCACCCGCTGTAACGCCAACAATACCTGCGGCTCTTACCGAGCCACTGCCATTTCCAGCCCCTATTATTCCGGCAATAATAGCGACGGCACCGAATATTTTTTGATTCATTGCTTTACTCTCCATTGTTCGCATTGCAAGCACTTCACCATAACTTTCACGGCGCCATTGTAAGTATGGTGGCTCCATTTGTTTGGCATATCTGCTGTAATATTCTTGCAAAGTATCAACAAATAGATAATCACGCTCTCGAACCTGCCGGATTCGGGCCATCATAGGATCACCTTCAGCGGGCAAACGATTAATAGAATAAATGCCCGAATTATCTGTTGTCAGGTGCTCCAAAAACATTTGCGGCGCAAATGATTGAGCAAATTTTAATTCAGCAACCTGGCGGATTTTTATTAACTCGTTAGCAGATAATTTTTTTCTATAGACATTTAAATCATTAGCAATTAGGTTATACATATTTTGAAATGGTTCTTTACTCACTTTAAGCTTTTTATCATATGAATACCGGCTAGCTTTTTGATCATATTGTTTGGAAAACCAAATTTTACCAAGAGAATCAATAGCTTCTATATTTATGCTCAAAACTTCACCATCAGACTTTACAATATTCCCCTTAATCAAGACATCAACAGAATCATGTTTTCTCGGCACTACTCGTACCGCTCCCCAGGCAGCACTATTTTGCAAAGACTCCATTAATAAATGAGGAAAATAGTTGGCTTCCGCTATTCTAATTTCGGGAAAGACTATTTCATCTTCATCGAGTTCATCTAATCTTTCCAGTCCAGGCTGAAATATTCTAATACCAACGTCTAATAATTCAGATTCGGGGATATCGTCCAATTCATGCGTGACAGGCACAACTTTTGTGGTCTTTATATCGACGGAGCTACATGCAGTCATTGTCATAGAAATTACTGTCATCAGTAGCACCAATAAATAAAATTTGAATTTCTTCATCATTGATTTTTACCTTATCTGTATTTAATTATTGGCTTTCTTATATTTACGGTACTCTTGCCATAACTTTTCACGTAACACAGGATCTGCTTCATTAAGCGCAGCTTCTCTTATTTGCCGAGCAACAACATCGTCATCATTACCGCTGGAAATATCTGCAGGAGGAGCATAAACCGTTTGTTTATGCTTAAAATCACCGTCTTTATCATTGGATGATACTGTCGGCATATTTCCTACACCTGAACTTGATGAATTTCCAGGCTTGTTACTTGCTTGCTGATTAGAGCTTTCCGCCTCGCCATTGAGTACATCATCATATAGGGTGCCGACATCAGCAACTTCAACCTCTTGCTCACTACCTTCTTCATTTCCTCTATTTTGTATATATTCGCGCTCCGTTAAAATCATGCCATCATAATCACCCATGGACCGGTCTAGTTGTTCATCCAACTCTCCCACCCGTTCAGAACGGGTCAGAGCGACCTCTGCTTGTGATTGACCAGAAGTAGTACTGCCTGCTGATGAATCTGCACTTTGAGATGAATCATTAGCTGAACTATTATTTTGAGTATTTTGCGCTGATTTTTCACTTTGCTCAGCTTGAGCACTGGATGCACTATTTTCTTCTTCTGAAAAATCTATTTCATCACTAGGGTTGGTTGAGCTTTCGCCACTGATACTTTCTAAATTTTCATGTTTTTCATCACCATCACCACCATTTTGTTGATTTTTGGCCTCCGTGTACTGCTCTTCTCCTTCTCTCCCCTCTCCTTGTTGGTTTGATGGCAGACTGCTCCCCTTATCACTTGATTTACTTGTAGACTGTTGACTTGAAGATTGTCGGTTTTTGGCGGTTTTTCCTGATGTTGATGATGCTTTTGACCTATCTTTTCGGGCTGATTGACTAGCACTACTTGGTTGAGAACGACTAGAAGAACTGCTAGCGGTACTTGCGCTCGCAGGTTTTGAACTTTTAGCCGCCGGAGGCTGTTGAGGTGGTTGCGGACTTTGCTGAGTTGTTTTACAACCAACTACACATATTGCTAACGCCGTAATCATCACTAAGATATATTTTGTATTCATAATTCCCCCCAAATGGCTTTTTATTTATGGAAAAACATGGAGCTGAAATTGAGCGGTAAACATCAGACTGCCATCGGCAATGCGCGGTCTGAACCTAGCTGATCGTAAAGATTTTAAAACTTTTGAACGCATTCCCATATTATTTTTTGGATAAGAACTTACTATTTTAAGATTTTGTACTTTGCCATAACGGGTAATGTCCATAGATGCATGTACATATTTCACATCTTCTAAGTTACTATCATTTGGTAAGTTAGTAGTAGAATTATTATAGATATTTGGAAGATCGGGTAATACCACAGGAACATTAAATAACTCATTAAATTTATTGTTATTTTCATTATGCGTATTAGCATATGCATACGCTTGTTTATAATGACTGCTGGCTAGCTGCCTTTTACCGTACATTAAATACCAGTCAGCTAATTTAAGCATTGCCTTAGAAACATGCATATGATCTATCGGCTGTTGCTCGTTATGTACAGCTAACTCCCGTTGAATAAGCTCTACCCCAGTAGAAAAACTTTTACGTTTCATAAAACTTATTTTTCTACCAGATATACTATGCTCTTTGGCATAGCTGCCGTCTGAATTAATAGTGACCGATTCAGCTAAAATGGTAGTTGCAACAAGGTAATTTGCCAATATCAAGCCATTTAAAGCAGGAATAACTCGAATATCAGTTTCACTGTAAGTATTACTCATAAGTTCCAAAGCATTCTGGTAAGACCCATAAGCATTAATTAAGTCTCTTAACGGTGCAGCTGATAGCTGAACTGAATAGGACTTCAAATACCAATGCGCCTTTTCCATCTGAATTTCGAGCATCTTAATATTATCAGCAGCAAAATTTTTACTGTATAACCAACTCAAATGTGAATATCTTTTGTCCACCTTTGGCCATTGTTTTTTTTCTTTCAAACTGGTGATTAGTTTTCGAATAATGGGAATTTGTGTCGTTGAGTACAAACCGTCATTAATACGATTTAAATGTGCTGAGCGCTTAAGAAATTTGATCGCTTCGTCATGTCGACCGTATTCTTGATAGATGCTGCCGAGATTCATTAATTCTTGTGTTAATCGGCTACCATAGGCGCCATCTTGACTTTCGATTTCTTCAATAGCAACTTGATATTTCTCGACAAAGTTAGCTAGTGTCTGGTCGTCAAATTTAGCAGATTTACTTGCTGAAGAGTTAGCAGTCGATAAAGATGTTGTTACCTTAGTTACCGCTACAGAAGTAAACGAAAAGCTATATTTAGTTACTAAAATTAATAAGGTAAATAATAAAACTTTTAAAAATAATCTCATAATTTATCCTCAGAAATATTCTAAACCACAGCAATTGATCTTCCATATCAGAAGAAAAACCGCATCGTAATTGTAAGACTATTATTTCCTTGGAGAATACTTGTTCAAAAATTTTTATTATTTGGGTGACTAATATAGAACAAATTTATTACTTAACAATAACTGTATAAATTTCACTATGTTCGTACGTAAATCGGTCACTCGGTGATTTAAAGTATAGATGCGATTAAATTGATGTAAAGGATTCAATGTTAAAAATTGGCGGTGTTGTAGTTTAGTATGAGTAAAAGAAGGCTCTTTTGTCTGTGTTTAATCTGAGTGTTTTTGTTATACCAATGCCGAAAATTATGTGAACTTTTTTGTCCCTTTCCGTTACAATACCCTCCTAAATATAATTATATAAAGCTCCTATAGTGAAAGAAAATCACCGCCCCCTATACAAACAACGCCAGATTAAAAGAGCGCTATAAAGTCATTGTAAAATTCTTTGAATTAGATTCACGAGTTAAAACAGCGAAAAAATTATTAACAATGTTAGCCTGATTAAATTACCTCCCTACTCGCCAAAATGAATTAGCTAATCAAGCATTCAATGGCTACGAAGACATAGTTCAGCAAGTAAGTGATGCATGGAATATCTTTGGGAAGATATCACGAGAGTGAAATCAATATGCACCAGAAGTTGGGCTAAGTTCACATGATCACCAATTTAATGTGATTGGTATTATCTTCCATAAATCTAAACTAACTCAAATAATTTTCAATGTAGTCAGTACGAAAGTTCCAGTGTCAACCAATCATATGCTCGTTGCCAACCCATCTCATAACCAGAAAATGATTTTAAATTCAAGCTATCGTTAGAACGCCTGTCTTTAATATCTTGACTGGATTGTGTGCCGTCAGGAGAATAATTAACTGAAGCTATCGCTTTCATGGATTCAATTGAACCCATGATTAGCTTTGCTTCTAAAGTATAAGAATACGTATTAACTTTATTAACCAAAACACCAAAATCCCCATTAAATATAGTGCATAAGAAATCATCATGCTCTTCAACCATTTCTATCGTCACTACGATATTATTATCAATTATTACTTCAGCAATATTATCAGTAAGTATATTGATATTACAAAAGCTCAATCGGTATTTTTTTATAGTCATTTTAACCTTACCTTTACGGGTCTATTGTTATAACAATCAAATACTAAGGATACTACTATTACCTGTATGGTAGCTATAATCAATACAAAACGTATTGAAATAAACCGCTCCATTGCCATAAGTTAACATGGCAACTGCTTACATTAGCGCTATAATCAATTAACGGAGAGACAATCAGCATAGGTTGTACCATTTACTTTATCGTTAGATACAAACTTATTAATTGATTGTTAAATCAGGAAAAAAGTGCGGTTGTATTTGCCCTAGTTGCAATATCTCTCTTATGGCAAGGAAGGGGGATATCAATGAATGGCACTTTACTCATGACAGTCAATTTATAGAAAAAGATCAAGAATTAAGTTGTGATTTTTCCTGGGCTGTTACCGTAAAAATGATGATTAAACAAATACTCCTTGAAGGCTCTATCTTAGCATTACCTGAGTATTTCATTGATTTTCAAGGGGTTGGCTACCAGCAAAACAAAAGAAAAATCAAAGTGACGGAACACTCAACTATTCACTATAGTAAGCCAGAAGAACCAAGTAATATTAGTAATTGTTTAACGCTAAGTACATGAAATTAGTTTTTGTCCGACTAACCTAACTTCATGTACTTTATTATTAGTTATTAGTTATTTTCTTGCCGTTCATACGTGTTTTAGCATTAGCAGCCATATATGAAAATACCGCATAAGTTGCCACATTCTGACGTAGTTTTTCTGGGTCTATTTTGTCAAGTGTATCATCAGCGGTGTGGTGGTAATCAAAATAATCAGTACCATCTTGTGCTAACTCAAATGCTGGGATGTTAAATGGACGAAATGGAATTAAGTCTGGCCCACCACGCGCTTCATTTCTACCAACATATTCTACATTCAATGATTGCATCATTGCGGCAATATCTCGTGCCACGGGTAATGCACTTGCGTGAACATTTGACTCAAACCCCCAAATTTTGTCAGCGCCAAAGTCTGATTCTGCTGCTGCAACAATATTAGACAGGCTATTTTTATGCTTTTTCACATAAGCTTTTGCGCCCCATAAACCAAACTCTTCTGCGGCAAAAAGCACTACGCGAATACTGCGTTTAGGCGTATTTTTCGCTGCTAACTTTGCTGCAGCCATTGTAATAGCAACACCCGCGCCGTTATCTAATGCACCTGTGCCTAAATCCCATGAGTCTAAATGTCCAGCAATAAGTACATATTCTTCTGGAAATTCACTGCCGGTAAACTCACCTATTACATTATATGAAGTGCCCTCACCCATTGATTTTGCTTGCACATTAATATTAATAGTAACCGGCTCGCCAAGCGCAAGCAGACGATGAAGTTGATCAGCATCGGCATTTGAAATAGCTGATGAGACTATTTTGGTCACTCCTTCTTTATAACTGCTGCCCCCTGTATGAGCAAAGCGGTGATGTGCGGTACTCACAGAGCGCATTACATAACCTACCGCACCTTTTTGTGCGGCTACCACTGCGCCACGCCTACGAGCTTGTACTGCTGGCCCGTAACCATTACCATCGCGATCCCGATTCATGCGGTAATTGATGAAGACAATTTTCCCGTTTGCTGCGTCTATTGGTGCATTTTCTAATTCAGCTAATGTTTCAAATTCAATAACTTGTGCTTGTATACCTGCTTTTGGCGTACTGATGCTATTACCGAATGCCGTTATATGTAATTTTTGCGGCGCAGGGCTAATAACCGCTGCTGACTCAGAGTAGCGTATCCACCTAGGGAATGTTGCCGGCTCGGTCCATACTTTATCAAAACCTAAGGCGTTAAGCTTTTTTACCGCCCAGGCTACACCTGCTTTATCTCCAGGGGTTCCTGGCATTCTTGGGCCAACTTCTGTGGTTAGCGATTCAACCAAATTCCACGCTAAGTCACTTTTTAGCGCTTGTTGTTTTAGTTGTTCAACTTGGTTAAGCTGCTCTGTAGAGAAGTTGTCAGATTTTGCTTCTGCTCTAGCGAAGCTCAAACTAAGTGCCGCCACCAGCAACACTGATATAAATTGATTTTTCATAAAGTACCTTTACTAAATAAATACGTTGTTAATATTATTTTCTAGAATTAACGACTGATATCACCATAATTGAAGGTATGGTAATAGAAGTTATTGTAACGTGAATAATATGCAGTAAATAGCTTAAAGAGGATGTTAAGGCAGGATTATTCCAAGGAATATAGTAAGTAAAACGCAAAGAAACCTATACAATACAACTATCAATAAAAGTTACTTACAACCCTTTAAAGGGTGATTAACTACTAAAACCATTGTTTCAGCAGTATTGCCTTTACTTAAACTTAGTTGCCTAAACGGTTATATTATGGTAACTCGTAACCTAGCAATTTAGCGCTAGCGCATAGCTGTCAGTACCTGTACCGATATCTAATGCAGTTTCAGCTCATTTAAAGTCAATTATTTTAATCCATGAGTTATGCACATTTTCAAGTGTAATAAATTGACATTGAGAGAACAAAAGTGCTCAATCAGTTTGGTTTATCCCCCTTCACAAAGAAGGGGTTGAGGAAGTTACATTAATGAGAATGACCGTGGCCATTATTAAATGAACGATCATTTCTGACGTCTTTGATTTTTCCTTTTTTGCTTATGTTGAAATAGAATGTTTCTTTGGTTGTGGTATTTAATGCTTTTACTATGTAATTGGCATCACCCTTTTCAATTATTTTAAATTGTTCTTTAGTCACATCACCCCATGACTTATCAATTTTCCCTACTGACATGCCATGATCTTTGAAAGAGAGCATTTTGGCTGAGGTTTGCGCTATCGTTATCACTTTTTCAGTAGTTACTTTGCCATGTCCATCAACATGAGCAAAGACAGATGCTGAAATAGCTAGAGTCGAAATTAGGACTATTTTCTTTAACATATTCATATTTTTACCTTACTTTTAATTGAGTGTTTAATTAATAGCTTTATCCTGAATCTTATTTGCTACTCAATTGGACGTTTAATTGAGAGTTATACCAGTTTCATTAATTAGGTCATCTATTTTATACGTAGGAAAAACGGCCAAATACAAGGCATTTATTTTAATAACTAGTTGTTCTAATTATTGAATAAATAACGAAGTAGTTGGTGGTTTTAACAAGTAGAAATGATCACATACTTAG
This sequence comes from Colwellia sp., assembly GCA_013215465.1. Taxonomy (GTDB): domain Bacteria; phylum Pseudomonadota; class Gammaproteobacteria; order Enterobacterales; family Alteromonadaceae; genus Colwellia. The sequence goes on from JABSOW010000018.1 coordinate 62,790, forward strand.
TGAGATTGGTATTACTTAAGACCTTCAATGGCATATTCACCATTAAAGATAAGGTGAACCTGAATGTCGCTAGCCGATTTATTTTTCCAATACCAACCATGTGAGCCTTCAAATGGTGCAGTGAAACTGCCTTTCATTTCGTTAATAGTAGCAATGGCATAAGACTCAAAATATCCCGTAGTATCACCCTTTGGCTCACCATGTAAATCAACATAAAGTTCACCACTTTTGGTCGTCCATTCATATGCCGCTTTACTATACTTTTTCATGGCTAGTTTATATTCAATGCCCTTACCGGCTGGTATGGTTAAAGTCACCGAATCCTGCTGTTCTTGTTTTACTACCAAGGTGACTACTGGCTTGGCTTCTGCATTAAATACTGTCAGCCCAAGCCTTTCACCAACCCCTGTGGGGTCAATGTTATATTCTGCGGGTAAAATAAATAGCACTAGCACAACAATAGCTACCGCCAGCGACATTACCGTCGCTTTCAGTAGCGAGCGACTCTTTTGATTTAATTTCATAAATAGTGTTCTCATAAAAATTAGTTAACCTTAATTCAGTTTAGTAAATAAAGTAGCCCGTGAGTTGCATGCCAACAAGCATAAAACCTGCGCTCATTAAGGCGATATTGGTGGTTTTGGCGAATTTATTGAAACTTGAAAATTGACGCCAATAGTTAATCGCTAGCAATATAAACATCAAAGCAAGAAACTGTCCTAGCTCGACTCCAATATTAAAAGCGAATAAGTTAGTCGCCAACCCTTGTGCTGGTAGCTCAAACTCCTGTATTTTGGTGGCCAAGCCAAAGCCGTGAAATAAACCAAAAATAAACACCGCTTTTTTAGGGTTAGGTTGTTTACCAAAAAAATTCTTGAAACCACCGAGATTATCAAAGCCTTTATAGATAACAGACAGACCGATAATGGCGTCAATTAAATAGGCATTTACTTGAATATTGGCAAGTACACCTGTCATCAGTGTTAAACTATGACCAATAGTAAACATGCTGACATAAAGCAACACCTCCCTACTTCGATGTAAAAAGAACAAAACACCCACCAAAAAAAGCAAGTGATCATAACCGGTAACCATATGTTTTGCGCCAATATACATAAAGGGTACAATTTGAATACCGGTATTATTTTGCAAAAAATTGCGTGTACTATCATCCACCCCATGGGCGAAAGCTTCTACAGAAACCATCGCGCAGAGGATAAGCAGAGGGTACAACAAAGAAGCTAGTCTACACTTTGCTAACATTAACTTACCCTTTAGATTCAATTGAATAACTGCCAATTTCTTCTGAACTTTTGCTATCTCTTGCATGTAGCAAGCGATATAACGCAGGCAGAACAAATAGCGTTAAAATGGTTGAGGAAATAACCCCTCCGATGACAACAGTTGCTAAAGGCCTTTGAACTTCAGAGCCTATACCTGTATTTAACGCCATAGGAATAAAACCAAGTGAAGCCACTAACGCTGTGGTAAGTACAGGTCGTAATCGTGTTAATGCGCCTTTTATAATTGCTTCTTCCAAGCCTAGCTTTTCTTTAATGAGTTCTCGAATAAAAGAAACCATTACCAAGCCGTTTAAAATAGCAATACCCGACAGCGCGATAAATCCTACTGCTGCTGAGATTGAAAATGGAATGTCTCTGAGTATTAGGGCAAATATGCCGCCAGTTAATGCCAGTGGCACACCCGTAAAGATAATCATTGAATCTTTGAATGAGCCTAAGGCGAGTAACAACAAGCCAATAATTAATACTAAGGTTACTGGTACAACAACACTCAGTCGCTGGGTAGCAGATTGTAACTTTTGGTAAGTACCGCCATATTCAACCCAGTATCCCGATGGTATATCAACATCGGCATTGATTGCTTTTTTGATATCAGCAACAAAGCTACCTAAATCACGACCACGAACGTTTGCAGTGACAACAACACGACGTTTGCCATTTTCTCGATTAACCTGATTAGCGCTATTAACCATTTCTATCGATGCTAGTTCTTGTAAAGGAACATACCCTCCACTTGGTAAAGTAATTGGCAGTTGACCATAGTTATCAACGTTATTGCGCTGTATTTCTGGCAAGCGAACTATGATGTCGAAGCGTTTATCTCCTTGATAAAACTTGCCAACCGTTTGTCCTCCTATAGCAACTGAAACTTGCTGCTGTAAATCAGCTTTAGTAATGGAATATAGCGCTAGCTTTTCATCTTTTGGCACAAAAGTAAGGATAGGAAGACCTTTTGTTTGTTCAACTTGAATATCTCTAATACCTTTTACACCTTCAATTGCGGCTTCTATTGATAAACCTAAACTAGCAAGCGTTTCAAAATCATCACCAAACACTTTTACTGCTAGTTCAGAGCGCACTCCCGCAAGTAATTCATTAAATCGCATTTGAATAGGTTGTAAAAATTCATAACGGTTGCCGGGGATTTTTGTGACAATATCCTCAAGTTCTTTGATAAATTGATCTTTAGACTTATTGGGATCAGGCCATTGCGAACGAGGTTTAAGCATAATAAAATTATCAGCAACACTTGGTGGCATGGGATCGGTTGCTACATCTGGAGTGCCTATTTTGGCAAAAACTAATTCTACTTCAGGCATTTCTTTAATTTTTGCTTCCAAAATCTTTTGCATTTCTACCGCTTGAGAAAGCGATGTACCTGGTATTCTAAGAGCGTGCATAGCAATATCACCTTCATCTAGGTTAGGTACAAATTCACTGCCTAGTTTAGTTGCCATAACGCCAGCGAGCACCACAAGAGAAAATGCTGACACAACGACTAACCAACGCGCTTTAAGCACAAAAGATAAGACTGGCTTATACAAAAATACACTTGCCTTCATAATAAGGTTTTCTTTCTCTATAACGGGTCCTTTAAACATTAACGCAATGGCTGCAGGGACAAATGTTATTGATAAAAGCATTGAACTCACTAAGGCGATAACCACTGTGATAGCCATTGGGTGGAACATTTTTCCTTCAACACCAGTCAGAGCAAAGATGGGCAAATAAACAACGGTAATGATAAAGACACCAAATAGGGCTGGACGAATAACCTCACGCGTAGCATCGAAGACTAACGCTAACCTTTCTTTTACGGGTAGTACTTTGCCATTAGACGCCTGACTTAGCCTACGCATGCAGTTTTCCACGATGATAATTGCGCCATCAACCAGTAAACCAAAATCAAGCGCCCCTAAGCTCATCAAGTTGGCACTTGTTTTTGTTTGTACCATACCTGTTACTGTTATTAGCATGGCGAATGGGATCACCGCAGCAGTAAGAAGCGCAGCCCTGAAGTTACCCAATAAAAGAAATAAGATCACGATGACTAAAATAGCGCCTTCAATCAAATTTGTCTTTACGGTAGCTAATGTTTTATTCACTAACTTGGTGCGATCATATACCGCATTAGCAATTACGCCAGCGGGTAAATTCTCATTAATTTCGGTTAGTTTTTCACCGACAGCCTTAGCTACTTTTTGGCTATTCTCGCCTATCAACATAAAGACAGTGCTAAGCACTATTTCATGCCCATCTTGCGTTGCCGCCCCGGTACGTAACTCTTTACCTTCTTTAACCTCGGCTACATCTTTAATTTTTAAGAATTGTCCTGCTTTAGTTGCTATGGGGATATTTCTTAAACCGTTAATATCTTCAACTTGACCTGGTATACGTACTAGCCATTGAGCGCCATTTTTTTCGATAAACCCAGCACCGCGATTTTGATTATGTGTGCCAATAGCCCTAATCACATCTTGTTGGCTTAAGCCGTGTGCTAATAGCTTTTGTGGCTCAAGTGCAATAAGGATTTCTCTTTTGTAACCGCCAATGGGATTAACTTCTACAACACCTTCAACCTGTATTAATTGTGGTCTTATTATCCAATCATGAATGGTTCGTAAGTCGGTCGAGGTTATTTCGCTGCCATCTTCATTTGTTGCTCCTGGTTCAGCGTCAACGGTGAACATAAATATTTCACCCAGCCCTGTTGCAATAGGTCCCAGTATTGGTGACAAACCCGGTGGTAATTCTGCAAGCGCAGCATTGAGTTTTTCACCAATAAGTTGTCTGGCAAAATAAATATCAGTATCATCGTTGAAAATAGCCACGACTTGCGACAATCCATATCGAGAGACAGAACGCGTACTGACCAAACCAGGCACACCCGCTAATGCAGTTTCAAGTGGATAGGTAACTCTCTGCTCTACCTCTAATGGTGTATAACCAGCGGCTTCGGTATTGATTATTACCTGAACATTAGTGATATCAGGTACTGCATCTATGGGTAACTTAGTAAAGTTCCACAGACCGAGCGTGGCAATTGCCAAGACAAAAACGAGTATCAGTTTACTGCGCTCAATAGAAAATTTTAAAATTGATTCCAACATACTACTTCCTTAGTGATCGTGAGATGCACCAGATTTTTCGATATCTGCTTTGATGATGTAACTATTCTTCGCTACGTACTCAACGCCAGCAGAGATACCAGCCAGAACTTCGACCCAAGCACCCACTTTCCGGCCTAAATCCAACATTCTGACCTCATAATCCTCATCAACTTTGGCGTATACCACAGTAAAGTCTCGAAAAGATTGTAAGGCTTCAGCTTTTACCGCCAAAGACACTTTATAGGTACTAAGGAGTATTTCAGCAGAGACAAATTGACCTACTCTAAGGGAGTCATCTGCGTTATCAATTTCAGCACGATATAACTTTGCCTGCTCACGGTTCACCTCGAACAGCGTATCGAATAATTGTGTTTTAATGATTTTTTCACTACCGGGTATATAAATATTGACCATGGCCCCTAATTTTACTCTTGCTTGATCCATTGGAAATATTGCCAACTCAGCAATTAGCTTACTGGTATCCGTTATGGTCAACAGCCTGCTATCGCCAGTTTGCTCCCCTGCGCCAGTATTTTGATTAGTAATTGAACCGCTCATTGGCGCGTACACTTTATATGTTTGCAGGCTTTCGTTACTTTCAATGGTCAGCAAAAGCTGCCCTTTTTTTACTCGTTGACCAAGCACTGCATGAAGCGTCTTAATTTCTCCTGGGAATCTGGCACTGACATGGCGAACTGCGTTAGGTGCCGTGGTCAGTTTTCCGAAAACTTTTAAGGTTTCGTTAAAAACCTGACTAGCAACTGATTCAGTTTTTATTTCCATTGCTTTAGCAATGTCATCTTTGATAGCAGTACGGCCTTCAAAATTGTCATATGTCCATTGATGGCTGTTATTGCCATATTTAGCCGTTAACGTGACTTGAAAAGAATGAGGCTCATAAATCTCCATATCACCCCGTAGATAGTTATTTTCAACAAAGAAGTTAATATTATCCACAACATCGCCAAGACGGGTAAGTTGCACCTTTACTTCAAGATCTTCTGCGGCCAGTTTTGTCGTTCCTTGCGTGGCAAAGATTCTAAATTCAGGTTTTACCCCATCTTCAAAAATAACAAGCTCGATAGCAAAACCTTCATCTCGCAACATCCGGCCATTATTGATACCTTTTTCAACTTCCTCTTTTACTGATTCAACGGTAGATTGAGCATGTACAAATGGGCTATATGAGACACTCACTAGCGATATCTGCCCCAAAATAATGGCAGCAACTATTGGATTAAGTTTCATGATTTTCTCTCTTACATAGAAATTGATGAGCCGGTTAGGCGCTCTAGTTCAATATTAAATAACTGGATATTGGTATAGGCTTGAATAAGCTCTATTTGCGTAGCAACTAACTCTTGCTGAACCGCATATAAGTCGGTATATCGGTAATTGCCAAGACTATAGGCTTCAGCAGCCTTAACACTCGCTTGTTCTAATAAGGGTATGGTCTCACTAGAAAGGCCTGCTATTACATGAAGGTTATGCTGGAGTTTATGAGTGAGTAATAACAGTTGAATGGAAATACGTTTAAACCAAGCGTCTGACTCGGCAATGCTTTGATTTTTTTTCGCTTGCCAGGCTGTTATTCGTCCACGATTACTATTTTCACCACCAAAAGGGATTGATATGCCGGCAATAAATGAAAAATCATCCACGGCCTCGTTTCGTTTAATGCCAGTATTTATCGACCAAGCAGGATTCTGATTGGCTTTAGCCAGCTCAATTTCAGATTCAGCAATACGCTGCTGGGAGGCAAAAATTTTTAACCTTGGGTTAGATTTTAGTTTTTCGACTGCTGCTTCTACTTGAGCAATACTTGGAATACCGATTAAAGTGCCATTAATGGTAAAATCAGTATCACCTTGCCACTGCGCCGCTAATTGCGCTTTACTCGCACCAATTTCATGGTGAAAATCTTCCACTGTCAGCTCTTTTTTAGAAAGATCTGCTTTCGCCCTTAGCTCATCAATGATATTTACTTTACCCACGGCAACACGGCTTTCTATCTCGCGAAGTAGTCTTTTTGCGTGATTTCTAGCAAGTTTTGCCAGTACTAATTGTTCTTGTTGCGATAAAAGCGTAATAAATATTTTTGCCGTTTGTGCAGCAACATCTAATGCTTTAACTTCCTTTTCAAACATTGATACGGTTGCTTTTTGATTGGCTGCATTTACCCTAGACTCGATAATATCTCCTTCTAATAACCATGAAATGCTCAACGTGGTTTGCATACCTGCCACACCCGAATAGCTTCCTGTTCCTAAAACATCTTCAACGCCCGCATTTATAATTATTGGGCTAGCAATAGCTGCTTGCTCTATTAACCCCATAGCAGCGTCTTGCATGTGACTAAAAGACTTCAACTCTGGATGTTGTTGTAATGTATAACTAATGGCACTATATAGCGTTATACTTTGTTGAGTAAAGGGTTGTTGTGCCAACGTTGTCAATGAAACTGCGGATAGTGTTGCAATAATAAGTTTTTTTATTATCAGAAACCTATCGGTAATCGGTTTTGTGTTTATGATTTTTCGAGTCGGCATTGTACCTCCTCCTTTTATGTAAAAATAGAATTTAAAAATAGAGTTAAAAAGTAAATGTAACTGTATAAAACCGACTTTAGGTCGGTTTTATAGTTAAAAAACTTATCTCTAAATAACTATAGAAACGGCTATTATCAATGATTTAGTACGGTTTCTATTAAGTGATGCACGCCATCAATAGAAGACAAACACACGGCTAGAATGAAAGTGACCAAAATCGCGGTAAGCATTTTATTGACGGGTTTTAAATTTAATTGCCCTAATAAAAAATAAACACGTTGCTCTAATACATCAGCGCCGAAATTAGCGACTAGCTCATTATTCTTTACTGGTGAATACAACGCATTTAAGCGAGCCGCCTTCACCAGTGTACTTGCAACAAATGTCGGCGCTATATCACTATTTACCACAGCATTATCGGCAGCTTGTTCCATGGCAAGTGTCATATGAAGTTTGAGGTGAGCCGCCAATGAAGGAATAAAAAAAGCAGTAAAAATACTAAATAACCACTTCTTTAATGGATCATTCATCTTGGCATGCGCTCTTTCATGTCCAAGCACTACCGCCACCTCTTCAGCAGTCATTTCCTTTAACATGCCAGAAGTAATAAAACATTTTTTGTTAATAAAGCCTGCGGTAAAAGCACTTGATTCAGGTAATTCAATCTCTATAACGTCGCTACTTAAAGGTTTTGATATACTAGCTAAATTCACTAAATCTTTGTGGTGACGCTTTAGTTGAATAAGCTTTTTTCCTAAAATATATACAGTGAAAACTAACGCAATTATTAAGGTTGCACCATGCCAGCTTAACCAGTTGAATATGTCCATATGGTGCCAGTGTGCATACTCCGCCTCTGATTGAAATACCGTGGAATTTGTATATCCCCTTAAAAAGTACAATGCAACACATATACTTGATAGCCAAGGTAAAGTTACTAATAGCCACAATACGATCTTCCTAGATTTTACCTGTAAATTTATAAATTTTTGTGCCAATAAAGACACAATGATTGATATCGTAAAATTAGCAATTACAAACGCGAGAATAACAATTGTGACTATGTTCAACCAAAGTGCTAATTGACCTTCAATCATGCATTAATTACCCTTCGCTAACTTTATCCGTTGGGCTTCAATTAACGCTTCTAATTTATTAAGTTGTTCTTCATTAAAATCTTGTGACATTGAAGAAAAAGCCGCCACTAAACTATTATCATCAGTGACAAAATCACAGGTAACCGACCTGATAAGTTGTCCAATCAACTCATATCGTTCAACTCTTGGTTGATATTGAAAGGCATTGATTACTTTATGGCGAGACAATAATTCTTTTTTATATAACCGATCGAGAGTGCTTTGGTATGTATTTAAACTACCCCCTCTAATTTTGTCAAAATAATTATAAACTTGTTTTACATCTGCAGATTTATGTTGCCATAAATATTGCAACACCAACTTTTCTAATTCACCAAGTTGCATAAACTTAACCTCCAAAACAAAACCGTCCGTCAATGGGTTTAATGTACTTGATCAAAAACCGACCGTCAATAGGTTTTGATAATAAGCAGAACTAGTAGTCTTCGTCACCGAGATGACTAACCGCTTTATTTGCGATTGAATATGAAAAACCTTTTGATATTAAATGCCGTAACGCTTTTTGTTTTAACTTGAGCTCTTCAATAGGGTTTTCCCCAAACTTTCTTATTTTTAGCGTTAGCGCTTTATTAAAATAGTCTTCGTCAGTTGTTTTTATTGCACTAACGCATTCATTGATTATTTGGGATGAGAAACCTTTTGCATACAGCTTCTCTTTAATCTTGTTAGACCCTATGTTTTTCTCTGATAAAGTATCTGTTAAGCGTTGTGCATAACGAAGATCATCCACAATTCCTCGCTCAATTAGATAATCTAGTGCCGGTTCATTGAATTGTGTATCATCTTTAAACAATAAATTGGTCTTTTGCAGTAATGCTTTAGCTGAATAATCACCATATCTCTCAATCATCCACTTCATGTATGACTTGACGCGATCATAAGAAATCTCTTGTGGCTTGGTATCTTGCTTTTTTTTATACATGATAATGCTAAATCCTATCGCTTAGTATTCGCTTTTAACTCTTCCAAATAATAGATAAATTATAACATAGCTTAAGGCTCTAAAAATCAATGTATTAGAGGCTAGTTGATTTGAAAATATAATAATAATAGTAGTAGTGAGTAACACGCGCTAGTCTTAAGTTTTTTATATTTAACGCATATGGCAGAGTGTATAAAAACTAATGGTTTATAATCGCCTTTTTATTAGCGGACATATCTTAAGAATAAAGGTTTGTTAAACTTCCTAGTTATAGCGTATATTGTAAGCCTACCAATTACGGATGATTGAATGATGAAACAACTGCCACCCCCCATACTTGTTAAAACTTGGTTATACGTTATTGCTTCTAATGAAGAAGGTATCGATTACCAAAAATTTAAATTACGTCAAGCAATTAAAGAGATTTTCAGTTCAACTGAGCTAGCTCAGTTGTATATTGAACAACTCGCCGACGATGATATTGAAATTTATTTTGTCTAGTTAAAAATTACTAACTTTTTGAATTAGTCCCAAAATCACGTAATACTATAGCAATCCTTATTGGCTGCGTTTATATAATCAATTCTTCTTTACCTAGTGCTGATAACTACTGGGTTTATCAATTTTACTTGTTTCAAGTCAGTACAAAACTTTGCATCGAAAAGCAGGCAGTGATGAGATCACAATAAGATAGGCTCATATGTGTTATATGAAAATTATGCACTTACCTTTTTATTTAGGCCTAAAAGTGTACCGCCAAAACCTATAAAATACGGAACTAAGATATAACCTATATTTATCACTGAAATATCCCAAGGACTTGCAATTATTGCTAGCGTAGAAAAACATAATAAAAGTAAAGCGATGTTGGTTTTTTGATAAAATCCATAAACACCGGCAATACACATTAGAAATATTGAAAGAAATACAGCAGGAGTAAATGGAGCAGCACTTAGCAAAACGCATAAAATAGATAATACAATTAATAATGAATTTACTATTTTCATGCTCACAAGTTCCCTTTGCATATAACGAGCCTGTATAATTTGTCTAGAGGAAGAAAACAGTGACTTTTAAAACTCATGTATTGTATTCTCAGCCGATTAAATGACATTGGTAATGCATTTACAACCTCTTATTAGGTGGCCAAAGCAGTATACCACCACAAACAGCCATTAAAACTGTGCCGCTGTTACCTTCAAATCATCGGGTGATAGCCTATATATGTGCATGGTATCTATGCAATAAGCCCCAAGCTTGTTGTAAAACTCAATGGCAGAAATATTCCAGTCCAAACATCCCCACTCAAGCATTTCACAGCCACGATCAAGTGCAGTTTTCGACAAAAACTGCATCATGATATTACCCAAGCCCTTGCCGCGCATAGATTCATCAATAAAAAAACCATCTACAAACAATCCAGAACGACCAGTGAAAGCTGAGCTTTTCTCATGAAAATACGCAAAACCAACCATTTTACCATCATATATTCCGAATACAGCCTCACCTTGCTTAGAGAGAAGCAGTCGCTCTATTCGTTCCGGTGTAGCAGTAATTTCATCGGACATTTTCTGAAAATCACCCAACCTTTTCATAAAGCGAACAACCCTTTCTGCATCTTCAGGATTAGCCATTCGAAGGGAAAACTTCGAGTTTTTAGTGTGAATTATAGTCACTAGTATTCCTATTGCTACGGTAAGCGAAACTCAGATCTCTCTAACGAATACTATGGACTCCCCACAAACGGCATCTAGGTGCCATATTGAAAGCGGTAAAAACATTAAATTAAAGGAAGGTCCATAGGTCTTCAATTAAAGCAATTGGCATTGATTTAGCCAAATTAGTTTTTAGTATTCACGGTTTTGATAAACATAGCAAGTGCAAATTTCGCAAACAACCAAAAGAAACAATGTGTTAGCTTAAATGTAAAGCGAAACCGAGCCAACGATTACGTATCCTAATTTTAATTTCCTTGTATGGTACATTCCTTTTTTCAAAGCGCTTTACTTATCTATTTTTAAAAATGAAAACAGATAGTAGGCTCCTAAACCCGCAGATATTTGCCATGAATTTTTACGGTATTATACCGTACCTATGGTTCACATTATCTAAGAATTTCATTAAATTACCATTAGTGTGATCGGGTATAAATAAGTCAGCTTGTGCCATTTCACAGGCATTATAAAGGGATAAACAATCGCTTACTTATAATATAACGCATCATGCGGGGAGTTTGATGCAAAGACCATTAACTTTATAGAATCGCACTATACTGTATTTATATACAGTATAGTGCGATTTGCTTAATTTATGAAACATTGAGTATGTAATTTATTTTTCTTTGCTTAAAACATTGCTTAAGACAGGTAAGATAATTGCAACCAACTAGACTTGTTTAACGGCAGTATTTTGTCTAATAAAACACCAAAGAATTGCTAAAGTTTTAGTAGTGTTAAGGTAAGTTTATACTTGAGTATATGTTCTTGCTTAAGTGTTTTCTTATGCCTAAGTAATATTTTAAACTTATGTTGCCAATCAATATTTTCTTCACCTTCATTGTTTTTATCTAGATTTACATTCATTTGTTGATGTAAAAAATCAATAGAAGTGCCCTGCTTATACCATTCTTGCTCATCACCTAATAAGGGCCTAGCGACTTCATTTGTATTTTTAAGGGTTAACCAAAAATCAGCATGGCTGGTGAGCGCAATTTCAATACCTTTAGGGTCGAGATCACTAAAACAGATGAGTGGTATTTCACCCTTAAAACGACGAAAAAAATAATAACTGCTATTTGCTGTTTGTTGCGGTTTAACATCACCGCGATAAAGCCACAACGCTTGAGTTAAATCTATATATTGACTTAAAATATGAGTACTTGGAACATTAGTCGATAGAGTATTTGTCTCTGAAGTTTTACTGTTTAGTGATGCTAAATTAATGGCGCTAAGGTTAATAGCACTGAGATTAGCCATAACCGCAAGATTTTCAACGAGTACAATCGCACTGTGCTCAATAGATTGAATATCATCGGCTTTTATATAAGTACCCAAAGAAGTGAGTGGTGATATTTTATGCCGAGATTGATTAATGTTCAGCTCAGCGAGACTATTAATTAAGATAAAATCTTTGCTAACCGCATAGCTATTTTCTTTTTCATTGCGAAATTTTTCTGCGCTGCTAATTCTGTCTTCTTTACTAGGATAAGGATCATGTCGTATATCAAGACCAAGCGTGCTTTGTATTTCCTCACCAAGAGCAATAATATTTTCAAGACTAAAGGTTAACCATTGCTTATTAAGATCAAACTGGCCAAAGTTATATTGTTCATACAACTTTGTTGCTAAAGCGGTATTTTTTATTTGACCGCCCTGCCTGTTTTTTTGCAGTTTATCTTGAATGAAATTATAAAGTTGTTTGTTCATTGTTGTTTTCATTTTGCCTTCCTTTGCCAGCACAAGCTAGTAGTTTTAGGTGCTAGCGGGTGCTGCTGATTTTAGTTATCCTCTTAATTCGTCTTTTAATTCGACTCTCAGTTCGATAACTACATCACTATAACGGTAGTTATCGGTAGTGCCAGCAACGGCAACGCCTTTCATTTTAATATTCAAGGCCTTTTGTTGGCCGCTGGTTAATTTGCAATAGCAACTAAAGACTAATTCTATCCAAGCTTTGGGGTCGATAACTTGTAATTTTTCCAGCCAAGAATTTTGAAACTCTTGGTAAAAACTTAACGCTGAGACCGCAATGTTATTAATGATCACACGCTCAAACAACAATTCTGTTTGCTCTTCAAAAAAATCTTCTTCGGCAGAAATTTTTGTAATTGGCTCGAAACTAACCTCATTGGTGGTTCTGGCTTTTATTGGTGTTACTACCGCTTGTTTACGTAATGACTGCACCAACTCAAGTAAAGGTTGTTCTATGTCGGTTTGCTTGGTATCGACATAACTGCGCAATGGCATTGGCGGCGCATATTTAAGCTGTTCGGGTAAATTTGGTAGTTCAAAGAGCTTGTCATCAAGATCAAATTCTGGGTGTTTACGTAAAAAACGCGCCATATTACGCAATTGACTGGCTTGTTTTTCATCTCGACGTAAGCGAAACAAGCTAATACGCATATTATCAATAATTAAACGCAGCTTTGCTAGTATTTGGTTATACCAGTAAACAAAGCTCGATATTTTTCGGGCAAACTCATTTGGACAAAGCCAATCTAGCCAGTCGTAACAGTCTTGCGGGTCAATTTGCTGTAACTCATTGAGCAGTTTTTGCGCATGAGATAAGTAACGTTCGTTTTGACGTATTTTGTTAGACAAACTACTAACAAAACCAAATTGACTAACAATAGCAAAGTGCATATTGTCTAAATTATTATTTAAACTGTCTTTAGTTTCATAAAGTAGGTCGTCGAGTTGGTCTAAATAATACTCGGCGTCTTCTTGCTCTTTAGCCAATGTCGCCAGTTGATAATCTTTTACCACTTCTTCAATCGCTTCTAGCACCTTACCCATGTCGGTAAGTTGTCGATAGCTGGTTTGCTTACGCATTAGTCGGTTTAGCATGCGCTTAAGATCGGTGGTTACTCGATACTCACCTGGTGAGTCGTCAGGTCTGATCAAGCCAGATTTATGCAGCAAATTAATGGTATTAGCATCTTGTTCGTCACTTGCGATCGAGCCATAAACGTAGGCACTGGCGAGCAAGTCATTGTAGGCACCAATTTGTCTGAGTAAACTGGCGACTTGAGAAGAATCAAATCCAGCCATTAGAACTCTCCATTAAAACGATTCATTAACTCTGTCATTAAAAAAGTAGCTCATCTTGTTGGCTTTTCTCTTGCTCGGGTAAGGTTACCAGCTCGGCGTCATTTAAAAATTCTATTAATAAATAAATTAAGTCAAAACGCGCGGTGGCATAGTATCTACTGCTACCGGCATTTTTTCGGACAAAGTAATGCATTTCTTCAAGCTTTTGAAATACCATTACTAATTGCTCTCGAGTTTCTGTTTTATTGGTTTTAAATGGCTTAATTGAGGTTAAGCGACGTAATTGCTCGCTTAAGGTTTGATCATGTTCAAAGGGTTCGAATAATTCATTGATATTCAATACCGATTTGGCGCGAATAGGTAAATCAGCTTGTGTTGCCGTTAGCAGTAAATCTAAAAACTCGACTAGCGGTCTAAAGGTGCTACGCATTTCACTAAATAACACACTGAGCTCGTGATAGTTACTGTCATCTACCTGATTAAAGGTACAGTAATAGGCATCTGCACTGTCAAGATAGGTGAGTTTTCTATCTAAATTAGCTAAAAAGTCATTGACCTTATCGTTATGACTTTCCGCTTTTAAATACAAATATTCGGCTTCGAAAGCGGTTTGACAAATAACCGTGCCACAAAGTAGTTTTTTAATAGTTTCTTTAAACATTATTTAACTCCTTTGCACTTTCTTGTTGTGCTTGCACTTCGGTACTTACCTTTGTACTGGCTTTGGCTTTATTACGTTGCTCGAGTAATTCATCTAAGCGAGATTGCGGAATTTCGGCGTGATAAATTTTATTGTCTTTTAATTTATAGTGGCGATTATACAAGGATAAAATATGGCGATCTGTAGAAGGGGACGCAGATAACATACTGATATTATTATCATTAAACATTTGTAATAATAGGTCGATATTTTCAGCAGCTAGCTCACCCAGTTCATCTACTGGTAAAATTATTTGGCTAGGATGTTTGCTGTCACCCCGTAGCATGGCTAAAAGACCAGCAAATAATGACAACATCGCTAAATAAGACAGTCCCGTGGAGCTAACTTTTTTCAACTGCTTAGCATTACGAGCGTATTTTATTTGGCCTTTTTCTACAATGGTAAATTCTAAATCAAACAAATTATTGTGCGCTAAAACAAAACCTTCATTAGGAAGATAACTGGCTAGTTTTTGCATAGCAAACACTAAATCGTCCGGTACCTCACCCAGACCATCACGTAATTGGTCTTTATGTAGTTCAAAAACCTCAGCAAAGCTTTTTAAGGGTCCCCAGTAATCTAATTCTTCTTGCTTCATTACCGTAGTCACATTGATGTCGGCTAAGGCTTCAAAATGCGCTAACGCGGTAACCTTAGTTGATAAAAGTTTACCTATTCGCTTTATATTACGACCAAAGTTTTCTATATGTTGATAAAACTCGTTGATCATAGTGGCGTTAACAGTAACTAATTGATAGGTACTTTGCTGCTTTTGCTCGGCGCTATTTAATAACTCACTAATGGGCTCTCGATATTTAAACAGTGCTTTGGCGCCAGTATAGTTATCGTTATCAACTAATAGTTTTTGCCAGTTTTCATAAAGCTCACTCCCGGAATGATCTTTTCTAAAACGTTCACTAAAGGTGTTGAGCTGACTCGCCAAACGTTTTTCAATGGCTTTAAATTGTTGGTAAAAATCATGACAAAAGCTAACGGTTAAATCGGCTTGGTTTGCTGGCTCTTGTTGACAAAGCTCACTAGCAATTGCTGACATTTCACACAAGCGCTTATTATCATTAAGTTGCACTAATAAGTCATCAGTGGCTTGTTTTTGCTGATTTGTTTTTTTTATCAGCTGTTTTAATTCATTAATTTTTGTTGTTAGGTCAATACGAGTATCTTCATGATCAGATTCAAGGTTGCGTTTAACAATTTTTCTATTTTGATTTTCTTCAGCCAAAGCATCACGGTGACAATAACGTTCATTCATAAAACTGTGATAGTCTCGTGCCTTTTGGGCAAATAGCGCACATTGTTGTAAGTTTTGCTCTAAGATAATCCGCTTGGCGATGCCTTTGTCTACTTCACCTTCTGGATCAAGTTTTTCAATATCACTGGCTTGCTGTTTTTTAAGTTCGGCTAACCGTTGTTTTGCATTCGCTTTTAGTTCGATAAGTTGCTCAGTTAGGAGTGTTAACTGGTTATCTCTATCACTTTCAACCACCATGCACTTTTCTAACTTGTCATTCGTTAGTTCATGCAATTGTTCGGCTTTACTTTCTTCAAAGCGGTACTGCTTTTTTTCAACTACTTTTATTAGCTGAGTGAAACTTTGTAATTGCGCTGCAACCGTTTGATTATGTGCCTTAATAGCCAGTTGTTTTTTGATTGCTAAGCTTTCTTGCTGTGTTTGCAATTGTCCTAAAGTTAACTTTTGCTGGTTTAGGTTTTGTGCCTGCTGCGTGACATTGAGTTTATGCTGATTAAGCGCTTTAACGATAGATTTTAAATGCTCATCAAGCTGGGCAATTTTATCTGTTTGCGCTTGCAACTTAGTTTCAATAACTTGACGTTTCTCTCTAAGCTGAGCTTCGTCTAAAAATAATGAATCATCACAAGGAAGTTGCTGTAAATCTAGTGATAAGCCATAAAGTGTGGCTGGTGCCTTGTCGTTGTTGTCTAGCCACTGTGGATTTAAATCACTACGGGATAATTGCTCTGTAGTTAGTAAACGGCCAATATTTTGTTGCCAATTAGCTGCTTTCGGCTCGTTAATAAGGTAATGGTGTAAAGATCCCGTTTGCGGCAGCAGTTGTAAATCAACTTGCTGATAATCTTGACGTAACTGTTCTAGGTAACGATTAGCTTCACTGCGCTGACCTAATTGTTGATCCTGTTGTTTCTCTAATTGATATTGCTGTTTTTGTAACTCTGACTCTTGTTGCAACAGCTGATGATAACTTTGCTGAGCCTGAGACAATGCTTGCACATTATCGTCGATATCTTTAATTAGCTCTGCCGGTATTACTGGATAAGCTAGCTGCTGTTTCGCACTGTCTAATTGATGTTGTATTTGTTGCTGATCTTTTTGCAGCTTAAGCTCTTCTTTATGTAATTGGGCATTAAGCGACTGTGCTTGTTGATGAAATACGTTATTAATATGGGTTAATTGCGCATTTGCCTGGCTAGTAATAAGCGCCGACTTTTCGTTATTACTACTAATGGCTTTAAGCTTTTCAACTTCAATTTTTTGAATTAGTTGATCAAATTTCTGACCAATTTTAGTGATATTTCCTTCAAAAGCATCGATAATGGCAATAACTTCATTCAGCTCTGCTTGAATTTGTGGTGCTTGCTCGGCCTTGATTTGATAGCTACTGGCATCATCGTCATCATAATTGAGCTTGTCAGCATCAAGTAAATCAATTTTACTTAAATCAGCATTAATCTTAGCATTGAGATCAAATAGGGCTTTTTGATATTGCTCAATGGCATTGGCTAAATCGGTATCGAGTTTATTGCGTGTTTGTATGCTATTTTTTTTAACGGCGTCTCGGTCTTGCTGTTTTAGTTCAAGACGCTCTTGATGTGCTATTACTTCTGCGTGCAGATGTTGTAACTTATTTAATAAACTGGTTAAAGCACTAAAATCGTTCTGCCAAACAGAAATTTTATCGGCGACTTTTTTAATGGCGCGACTGGCCTGAATATCGGCAAGCCAGCCAGTAATATCGGCTTTATTTAAACTTAGCTGCTCTTTTTCATCGTTAGTATTACGGGCAAGATGATCACTGGCAATAGCCACCAGCATGCGTTTAACAGCTTCAAAATCTAGGTTTTTTTCTATGGTGCCGTTAATCACTTTATCAATATGTGGGCAGGCTTGCTCACTAAAAGAAAAACGATTTTGCAATAATCTTATTTCTTTGTGTTTACGGCCACTGCGTAAATTCTGAATAACTTGACGGTATTTATCTATGCCTAAAAACTTAGAGCTTTCTTTACCTATGTTGCGATAGTTTTTCTCTATTTCATTGATAGTAAAGGGTTTAGCTTTACTAGCTTGGTTACTGGCAATAAAGTGTTGCGCGTCGTACGCAGCATCAATAAATTTAAAGTGCACGCCTCTACCATCACTGGTGGCTAACACTTGGCATTTTTGGCCAAAGGGTCTGGCATATTCGTATACTAAAATACTGGATTCACGTGGTAAGTAAAAATCAGCAAAGTTTTTCGCTTGATCTACCTTGCTAACGATATCGCTAGGTCGCATGCCATAAAAAAGTGGCAATAAGCGCATTAATGAAGTTTTACCCGCGCCGTTGGTGCCTTCAAGTTGAGTGTGGCCAGTTAAGTCAAGTTCGTTTACTTGTCCTTGCCAAAAACTGTCGATAATAATAATGCGCAGCAGCGAATAGCCATGTTCTGCCATACTGTGTCCTTAGAAGAATAGATAGCAAAGCCAAGAACAGTCAATTTGTCTTGGCTTTGTAGTAATACTTTTAAATATTTATTTTAAATAATACTTTTAAACATAAAGGGAGATTAAAAGTGATCGTGTTAACGGCTATTGAATAGGGCTGATTTTCATCGCCAATTGCGGATCAAACCTAACCTGATGCCAATTCATACGCCAATCTAAATGTGGCCCAGTTACCCGACCTGAATTACCAACTTTGGCAATGATATCTCCTTGCTTTACTTTATCACCAACCTTTACCAATGAAGCACTTAGGTGTAAAAAGTTTGAGGTGATACCATGACCGTGATCAATAACCAGGGTGCCACCAGAATAAAACATATCGGGCACCCATAATAACACAGTGCCACTAGCAGGCGCTTTGACTGGAGCACCGATTTGTCCGGCATAATCAACACCAAAGTGTGGGTTTTTAGCTATGCCATTATAAAAACGCTGGCTACCATAAACGCCGGTAATGCGAGCGCTTCTTGGCGCGATAAAGCCCTGCGAAAAATCAGTTAAGTTACTGGAAACTTTACGAACCTTAACCATTGCTGCGCGATCTTCACCGGCACGTATATTGGCTTTTTTATTGGGGTTCATGATCTTTTTACTAATGCCTTCAACACGTGATATTTTGTAATCACGCTTTGTTGGGGTAAAAGTTTGCGTTTCTATTTTCCCTGCTGGCGAGGTAATCGTTAACGTGTATTTCATTTTATCATCACGCGAAAAAGCAAATACATAGTCGCCTTGCGCAGATACCGGTAGCACTTTCTTATTTAACCTTACCACATTGTTAGTATGAGTTTTTCCTATGACTAAACCGCCCTGCTTTATTTCACCTGAAAGCTGTATTTCTGCTTGCGCGCTTATAACAGGTAGAGTGCTTAAACTCACCATGAGCAGAGCATAACGTTTTTTTAGTTTAAGCACTGACGATGGCCCCTTTAGCAACACCTTCATAGGCGATAACCTTAACCGTTTTGCTTGGCAGATCTTTTTTAAGTTGTCTGGCAATAAAGTCAGCGAGTAATTCCACCGTGGAATCACAATCAACAACATCAAGTACTTTACACTCAACGGCAATATCAAATCGACCTTGTGGCGCGGTATAACTAAAATATTGGTGATCGGGTGTTAAATTATCCATGGCTGTAGTTGAAAGCTCAATTTCTTCTTTGGCAATTCTATCTGCTTCACTAGCAATATATATATCTTGCCAACGTTGACACCATTTATATTCTAGTTGGCTATCTTTTTGCTCATCGACAAAAATTTGAATTTTAGATCTATGACCATGGGCAATACGCTGACAATTACCATCATGGAGTTTTAAACCATGGGTGTAATGATAATAATCACTGCTGATATTTTCAGGACGTAAGGTTAAGGTTAACCCTTGCACGTTACTTGGTAGCTCGGCCATAATAATCGCATGCAAATGCTCAGTAACTGTGGCGATTGTTATCTGTAAACAATCAATTTGAGCGAAAGCGCAGCTAGGTGATTGTAAATAATAACTGGCACGTTCGCTTAAATAATCAATGGTTTGATGGTTGGCATGATGAGTTGAGTCTGCCAAGGTTAACTCAGCTGCTTGCATAGGCAACAGTAATTTATGATCAACCGCTTCATCAATAATAGCCTTGATCTGCTTTTTAACAATGGCAAAATCAAGCACCATAGATTGCTCATTTAACGAGCCATCCAGTAACACATCAACAATCCAGCTTTCGCCAACAATACCGCGCTCATTACAAAGGTAAGAGAAATCAATCACGGTTAAATCATCTACAAATAATTGCATTATAATCCCTTAAAACTCATTTATCTTAACCCTCAACTTGCCAAGCAATACTATCATCGCTACGAATAGGTACCACAACATCATTGCCAAAACTTAATGTTGCTGGTACTTGCCACGTTTTCTTAACGAGGGTGATTTTATCTTCAGCTACCGGCAATTGATAAAAGGCTGGACCGTTTAAACTAGCAAAAGCCTCTAACTTATCTAAGGCATTTTCTTGTTCGAATACTTCTGCATAAAGCTCTATTGCCGCATGGGCGGTATAAGAGCCAGCACAACCACAGCTAGATTCTTTAGCATGTTGAGCATGGGGGGCTGAATCAGTACCTAAGAAAAATTTAGCATTACCACTGGTTGCAGCGGCAATTAACGCTTGCTGATGAATATTACGCTTTAAAATAGGTAAGCAAAAGTAGTGAGGACGAATACCGCCAACTAACATATGGTTACGGTTAAATAATAAGTGATGCGCAGTAATGGTTGCGGCAACGTTGTTACCAGCACTTTGCACAAAATCAACCGCATTTTTAGTGGTGATATGCTCTAGCACTACTTTTAGATCCGGATAATTAGCAACTAACGGCGCCAATATAGTATCAATGAACACTTGCTCACGATCAAAAATATCAATGTCATCGGTGGTTACTTCACCATGAATTAATAATGGCATACCAACATTTTGCATGGCGACAAAGACTTCTTTTAAATTGGCAACATCGGTAACACCAGAAGAAGAATTAGTGGTTGCGCCAGCAGGATATAATTTTGCCGCATAAACAATGCCTGAATCTTTTGCCTCAATAATATCTTGGGCACTGGTATTGTCTGTTAAATAAAGCACCATTAAGGGTTGAAAATGTTTACTTGGTGAGGCCGCCATAATGCGATCGTAGTAGTTTTTCGCAAGCTGTGCATTGGTTACTGGCGGTACTAAATTTGGCATAACAATAGCACGGCCAAAGTAGCGGCTAATATCAGCGACGGTATTTTTTAATACCTCACCATCGCGTAAATGTACGTGCCAATCGTCAGGGCGAGCAATAGTGATTGTACTAATTTGAGCTGTCATTCTATATATTTCCAATATTATTTGATTTTTCAGACTTAGTTCATCAAGTTAGCTAAGTCTTTTATATCATTACGTAAAACCCAATAAAACCATGTAACGCGTAGCCTATTACCTAGTCATTTAACTCATTGTCCGACTGTTTCTTCATCGTTGCTAATGTCTGCATTCGCCAGCAAGGCTTGTAATTGTTCTTTCAAATTTGGTGGCACTTTATAAATAGTAATAGAGTCATTATGTGGATTATAAACCACATCCTGACCGAAATGGCTGCGCTCAAAACTTAAACTGATGCCGTTACCATATCCTGAATATTTAGTGATTTTATTTACCACAGCTTGGTCGTGTGGAAAAGACTCTTCTAATGGATAAGACTGTTGTTGGCAAAATTGATAAAAATCTTGTTCATTACCATTAGCATCCGTTGAGGTATGACCAATAACCTTGCCTACTTCTTGTATAGATACATCTTGCGAGCTAGCTTTTTGTTCTTTACAGTAACTTAATAATTCTTTACGCGTTTGTTGTTTTTCAGTAGCATCCAATTGGTTTACCGCCACATAATCTTCAACGGCCTGTACTAAGGTTTGGGTTTGCTCTTTTGAGTTTAAGCCTTCTTCACACCCTAAAAAGTCTAGGAAAAAATCAGAAACTTTACGCCCTGCACGGCCTTTAATAAAAGAAATGTAACGATTGCCACTGGCGTTTTGCTGATAATCAAATAAATCAATGCGCGCTGCCAATTGCAGTTTGTTTACATCAAGATGTTGAGCCGCAGAAATATTTAACTCGCCATCAACACTATAATGTTCGGACACTGGTATAACAGCGACCAGTAAAAATCGCCCGCCCATATATTCATAGTGGCAAACAATAAGGTAACCGGTTTCTTCTAAATCATATTTTTCTATTTCATTTTTTAGGGTATTGGCCGCTTGCGTACTAAACAGATAAAAATTTTGCTGGTCATTTAAATAGCTTTCCATTAAATCAACAAAACGGGCAGTAGTTACGCTAGCCGTTGCAAGTTCATCGCCATCATTATTAACGACTTCTGTTTGCTCAGCATTCGATTCATGGTGTGTTAATGCCATGTTATTAAAGCTACCGTAAGCTTTGTTTCCTTTGGCATTGTAGATGGCATGTAAGCTATCGACAAAAGCGGTTATTTTTTGTCCTATGTCAATATTTTCAGGACCTAAGCGCAATAGCACTTCTCCTGATTCTTCTTTTTTAGCAAGGAAGTGTAAGGCGATATTTGAAATGATTAAGCTCATATAATACTCAAGTGACTTTAATAGTATATTGTTCAGGCATTTGATAAACTAAGGCTATTAAATTTATCATCAGCAATTAAGTGTTATTATGCCCATTGTATCGAAATACTCCAATGAACGTGTAGAAAAAATTATTCAAGAATTAATGGATGTTCTTGTAAACGAATCAGCAACCACAGATTTAGCGTTAATGTGTTTAGGAAATACCATTACCAATGTTATTAGCAAAATTCCTGCTGATCAGCAAAGCGCTATTGTAGACAATTTTAGCCGTGCATTAAAACAATCTATTCAAAAAATTCATTAGTTTCATATATTAATTTATCAAATTTAAGAAGAATAATAATCAATGGTCTCATTTGATACAAAAAGCTATAGCAAAAAACTATTACATTTAATCAGTTGGAGCCATTGGTTCACTTTTTTCAATATAATTGCCGCCATCGGTTTATCGTCATACTATTTATTTAGTGAAACAGCGCCAGATACTTTGTTAGGGCAAATATATCTCATTACTACCTGGGTTAGTCATATTGCCTTTTTAACCTTTCTGAGTTTTGTCTTAATTTTGTTTCCGCTGACAATAGTGTGGCCCAATACTAAGGTGATTCGTACCAGTGGCGCTATTATATTTACTTTTGGGCTACTACTACTAATACTAGATGGTTTTATTTATAGCCGCTTAGGGTATCACTTAAATGCTTCTTCTAACTCACAAATCATCGGCTTGATAAAAGAAATAGCACAAAAGAGTGGTACCTTTTATCTCGTCAGTGGCATGTTAGCTATTATTATTTTAGGGTTTGAATTTACCGTCAGTAATTATGCTTGGAAACATTTAAAACAACTGCAAAAAACAATTTTTGCCCGTTTTGTCATTTTTGTCTTAGTGTTAGCCTTTTTCTTTAGTCATCTAACCCATATTTGGGCGGATGCTAACCTTGATTATGACGTTTTACGCCAAGATACTGTATTACCCTTATCATATCCAGCAACGGCGAAAACACTGTTAACCAAGTATGGTTTATTTGATATTGATGATTATATAGAGCGTAAAAACAGCCCATTATCTTTTAGTAGTGCTATCCCTAATTACCCTCTACTAACAGCGCAACAATGTTCAACAACAACCAATACAAGTCAGTCAGTATTTTTAATACTCACTGACGACCAATTAAATGAGCAGCAACTACAACAGCTTGAACAGCGCATCAGCGTGGCAAGTTATCCGTTGAGTAATCATGTAGATACCGCATTACTTGATGATGCATGGTTTAATCTACTTTATTCACTGCCAAGCATTTACCAGCAAGATATTTTAGCGCAGCAAACTAAACCGTTATTATTTCAGGCGCTTGAACAACAAAATTTAGCTAGCAGTTACACCTTAATCAGTAAAACAACTAGCGATAACAATAGTGACGCTTTATGGTTTGAAGCTTTATTTAATGAAAAAATTCAACTTAATGATATTTCTTCTCTTGTTTTTGCTGACAAATTAAATAATAAAAAACCTGGTTTACATTTAATTTATTTTAAAAGTACCCCACAAGAAAGTGAACAAAGCAGTAATAGTCGCTATCAGTTTGAATTATTTGTTGATGCGCTATTGTTAGCTCAACAACAAAAACAGTATAAAGATATTATTTGGATCAGCTCGATGGGCAATCAGAGCAAAGATACTCGCTTAGCGCTTAAGTCAGCACTATTGATTGTGCCAAATAAAGTAAATAACGACGTTAAAGGCTTAGGCCGATTAACTAGCCATATGGACTTACAACCAACCCTAATGACAAACTGGCTTGGCTGTGATGTTAATAGTAAAAGCTATAGTAATGGTGCTGATTTATTGACGTTAAATAAAGACAGAGTGATCGCAAATACTTCTGCTGAAGGACTGATGATTTTTAATAAAGATAAATCTGTTTTTATTGATCAAAATGGTAATTTTCAAAGCTATTCAAGTCAATTAGCCGCCCCGATCACCGTAAATAAAGATTTTCCCTTGATGATTGACGGCGTACATTTTATTAAACAATTTAGCTTGCAAACAGAGCAAAAATAAATAACTTGCGTATTAAATATCCAATTACCGATAATTAACAACAATTATCTAAGTGAATGGCTAATTGTCGTTGCATTCGTTAAATAAATCATTATTATAGGCCTCGCAAAATATAAGCGTAGTGAGTAACTCCCCTAGAGTGCTTATGCAATTTAATGCTTAGTTTTGTTATCGGGGTATAGCGCAGCTTGGTAGCGCGTGCGTCTGGGGGACGTGAGGTCGCAAGTTCGAATCTTGCTACTCCGACCATATTAAGTATTATAAAAAAGCCACTTATAGAGTAATAAAAATAACTCTTAAGTGGCTTTTTTTGTTTAATACATCTCTGAAATAAAAATCAAATTGTCTGCCTGAGCTCGAATAGAAGTTCTAGATTAATATAAAAATATCCTGTAGTGGAGAAGCAAATGTTTTTTCTTAGTGATCATGAAACACTTATAAGCTCAATTGAGGCCATTGGCGCTAGTTTTGCAGTTTTTGAGTACGAACCGGGGTCTGCAGCTTTTAACCTGGTAAGTTGCAATAGCCTGTATGAAGATCTTATGGGGCGATCAAGTACCAAGGCCCTTAGTCAGTCACTGGTGACAATATTCCCAAGATATATTCATAACCCGCTAAAAGAAGCATTTAATCATTGTATGACTGAGCACATTGCACTGGAAACAGAGATTGTGCTTGACTACAAAGGAGAAGAAAGATGCTGGCGTTCAATAGTATCCCCCATAGTAAACTCAACAATTGATAAATTTAGAATAATTCAAACCTGCGTAGAGATCACTGAAAAGAAAATATTAGAAAAACAATTAGGCGTTTCGATGAAACGATTTGAAGCCGTGGTAAATAATGCATACGATGGCATCATCACCATTGATGAAAATCAAAATGTTAAACTTTTCAACGAAGCTGCTCAATCAATGTTTGGCTACAGTGAAATAGAGATAATAGGACAGCCCCTAACCAAGCTATTACCTGAAAAATACCGAAGTAAACATCATGGTTATGTAGATGGATTCAAAAGATCACAGGTTGACTCTAGACCAATGCAAACTAGAGCGGCAGTTCAAGGACTTCGAAAGGACGGCAGTGAATTTTCCATCGAAGTGACTATTTCAAAAATTCGTATTGCCGATAATGTCGAATATACCGCGGTTATTAGAGACATTTCAGAGAAAAATCAATTACTAAAAGAATTAATTTTATCGTCAAGAATAGACCCTTTAACTAAATTATATAATCGCCGATATTTTATCGACTTACTTAATGCAGAAATAACCCGTTCTAATAGATTTATGCGAGGTTTTTCTCTGCTAATGTTAGACATTGACCACTTCAAATCAATCAATGATAAATATGGACATTCTTGTGGAGATATCGCTTTAGTGGCCTTTTCAAATACTTTAATCAATAATATTAGAGAAGTAGATACCATTTGCCGATGGGGTGGAGAAGAATTTATGATCCTCTTGCCAGAAATATCAAAAGAAAATGCCCTGGTGGTGGCTGAAAAAATTAGAAGTAATGTTGAAAGTCTTGAAACAGTATATGAGGATGAGCGAGTAAAATTTACCGTATCAATTGGCTTGGGATACTTTTCAGGCGACTCTATCGAAATGAGCAGCATGATCAAAAAAGTCGATAAATGTCTTTATAATGCAAAAAACACCGGCAGAAATAAAGTCTGCATTGAGGCATAGCATTCAATGCAAAACTGATTCGTTTTTGGTAATGGGTGAACGATCACTAATACTAAGGTATAATCATTTATCTGAAGGGTTAAAGTTAACTTAGCATCGTTTACCCTAATATAGAAAATGCTTTACTAGGGCGCTCTTGTAGTAATCCCTACCTCCTATTTATCTTTTTTATTGGATCTTCACCTTACATGCAATACGCACGCGTATTTATCGATGATATTAGTTATCAACTGGCTCCGCGGATTATTTCTAGCGAAGAAATTGAACATAGACTTGAGCCTGTCTACAAAGCCCTGCACATACCCAAAGGTCAACTTAAAGCCTTTACTGGTATAGAGCAACGCCGTTGGTGGAATGAAGGTTTTCGCTACTCCGATGGCGCGATTGCTGCGGCTAAAAAGTGCCTAAATAAAACAAATTTTGACATTAAAGATATTGGCGCGATTATTTACACTGGTGTTTGCCGAGAAGGTTATGAACCCGCAACAGCCTGTAGAGTTGCTGCGAAACTTGGGGTAAATAGTGATACTGTTATTCATGATATTAGCAATGCCTGCCTAGGCGCAATGAATGGCATTATTGATATAGCTAATCGTATTGAGCTAGGGCAAATTAAAGCTGGCTTGGTGGTTTCTTGTGAATCGGCTCATGGCATTGTTGAAAGTAGTATCAAGCACTTGTTAGAAAATCCAACCATGGCGGTTTTTGCTGATACACTGGCCACACTTACTGGTGGCTCAGGTGCAACCGCTATTTTAATAACGGATGGTTCCTTTGTTAATGGTCACGGTTATCAAGCACTCAAAGGGCATAAGTTATTAACAGTAACCAGCCGAACATCCGCGGCCGATTTTGAAATTTGTCATTGGGGCATACAACCAGTTGAGTCAGGGCTATTTAAAGAAGTTATGACCACCGACGCGGCATTACTACTTAAAAAGGGTATGCTGTTAGGAAATTTGACTTGGCAGGACTTTCTCGTGGAATCCGGTTGGCAAAGATCTGATGTTGATAAACTAATTTGCCATCAAATAGGCTCGGTTAATCGCAAGCATGTACTTGAGCAACTAAAGATTAGTGAACAACAAGATTTTATTACCTATCCAACTCTTGGTAATATGGGCACCGTTTCACTTACTACAACCGCCGCTATAGCGACGGAACAGGGCTTTTTGAAAAAAAATGATAAGGTCGCCTTTCTAGGTATTGGCAGTGGTTTAAGCTGTATAATGATGGGGCTTGAGTGGTAACTATTTTATTACTTTTTATCAGTCTTTTTATAAGATAAAAATAAACCGATCATAAAAAGCCCGATCACGGGTAACAGCCCTACCCATGGCGGATTTGCAGCAGTATTAAAAGAAACTAATATTGCTGCACGTATGGTTATTAACATTGCGCTAATGCCTATTACAGGGATCGCCCAGAAGCTCCATTTTTCGTTTTGTCTAAAGGGTATAATTAGCAAGAGTATTAAAGTTAGTGCTGTTAATAACATTAAACTACCTGCCCCATTTAACATCGCTCGAAATAATATCTGCACTCCCGGCGCTAGTTCCTGCCAGCGATAAGTGGTTGCCGCGGCATGATAGCTCATATAACTGTGACTTATGGCATAAACTAATCCACCTACTAACATAGGGGAAATCGCCAAGCCATAACAAATCATAGCGGCTGTTTTTGAACTGATCATTTGTTACTAACCTTTATATAACTCATTGTTTTGGGCAGTTGGTATTATTTAATAAGGAGATTATACGGCATTTAGTGAGTATATCAGTCAAATTAAATGTTCTAGTGACGATTAAAAACATCAAAGACTTCCTGTTTGAAAACTAATTAGCGTATATTAGGCGGTCTAAGAAAACATTCAAAACAAAGAGATATAATGCATAAAGAAACAACATTGCTGGATCGCATTACGATTGAGCCAAAAACAACTGCCACTGCTTGTGTGATCTGGTTACATGGCTTAGGTGATTCAGGTGCGGGATTTGCGCCAGTAGTACCACTATTAAATTTGCCACACGGTCATGCGATACGTTTTGTGTTTCCGCACGCACCAGAGCAAGCCGTTACGATTAACAATGGTTTTAAAATGCCCGCTTGGTACGACATTAGAAATGATGATTTGCATAACCGAGCCGATATGGATGGGGTAATTCAATCAGAAGCTTTGGTACGCGCCTTAATTCAAGAACAAATTGATAACGGCATCTTAGCAAGTAACATAGTTATAGCCGGTTTTAGTCAAGGCGGTGTTATGAGTTTGTTTACGGGCTTACGTTTTGAACAAACATTAGCAGGCATCATGGCCTTGTCATGTTACTTGCCGATAAAAGATCAATTACCAGCTCAGTTAAGTGCTGCTAATAAAAACACACCAATATTACAACACCATGGTGAGCTTGATGATGTTGTGCTGATGTCAGCAGGAAAAATGGCCAACGAGTTAATGGAAACTGAAGGTTATAATACTCAATGGAAAACCTACTTAATGGCTCATAGTGTATTGCCGCAACAACTTGGTGATATTGGTACCTGGTTAACAGAGTGTCTGATAAAGTAACCTTGTATAAAGGCGCTCACCAAAAAATATATATTGATAGTTTTTTCACGGTAAAACCAAAAATATCCTTGCCCTAACGTTTATGTACGATATTGTTTTAGCACTAAATAAGTCAACCTGTAGTGGTCAAATAAAACTGGCCACGAATGTTCATTGGGCAATGACATTACTGCAATGATAACTTTGAGCCTTCAGTTCAATCAGTGCATGCCGTCTTTATATTATTCTATTTTTAGAAACTTTATTAATTAGTCATGCATAAATTGAAAGTATATAAAGCGCTTACGGGTCTTGTCTTACTCATAGTGGTATACACCCGGATATTCAATGAATAAATATTTTATCGCATTAATTGCCATGGTTATTTTATTACCTAGCTTGTTTGCGGCAATTTCACCAACCTTATATACAGCTGAAGTTGAATGGCATAACTACAAAGAAGCTCGCGCTATTAATTCTGACAAACCAATTTTTGTGTTTGCTAAAATGCGTTTCTGTACCGCTTGTGCAGCGATGGAAAAAGATATTTTTACCGATCCTGCGCTAGCTAAAGTATTAAATGAACGCTTTATTCCGGTTAAAGAAACAATCAACTTCGCCCTATCAAGTTTTGTTTTTGATGATCTGCATGATAATGACGGTGAACAACTTAACTTTCGAGGCTTTCCTGCAGTAATGATAGTTAAGGGTGACAATTACTCCTTGATGCACGGATATAAAAATATTGAACAGCTGAATACTCTTTTAAAAATGCATTAAATAACGAGTATTGATGGAAATTAATACTCTTATCTGTTTTATTCACCCGTTTATTGACAAACAAAGTTACAACCATTGTAGGTAATAATTAAAATTCAACTAGATAATTTAGCAAGTATTGAAGTTAACCAACTTCTTCAAGCGCATCATAATGACATGTTGAAGCACTCGCCACCTGAAAGTGTTCATGCCCTTGATTTAACTTCGTTAAAAGCAGCTGATATAACTTTTTGGACTGTCTGGATTGATGATGAATTAGCGGGTTGCGGCGCTTTAAAAAAGCTCAATGAAAAGCATGCGGAAGTTAAATCAATGCGTACTGCTGGCAAATTTTTAAGGAAAGGTGTTGCCGCCAAGTTACTCACTCACATATTAGCAACAGCAAAAAATCAACGTTTTGAAAGAGTAAGTTTAGAAACAGGCACTATGAATGCTTTTTCTCCGGCTCAAAAACTGTATAAAAACTTTGGTTTTCAAGAATGTCAGCCATTTTCTAATTATCAAAACGACCCCTATAGTATGTTTTTAACGAAGACTATTAGCTAACATAACCAAGTTGAGCGTTTAAACTAGCTACGCCCAATGTGACCAAACAATACCAAATACCGATTATAAAAAATCAGTATTCTTAACTCAACCACTATTTGAACCAAACTTTACCGCCAATAATTTTATAAGCGGGTGTACCTTTAACCAATGTTTCGCGGGCGAACACTTTTGCGCATTTTGGACAGGTACAACTAGCAGTGGTGTAATTTTGGCTGATACGTTCTTTAAAACATTTTACCAAAGCGCCCTTACCACCCTTACGATATTTAAATAAGGGTGCGTTACATGCTTTGCAAAAAATATCGACGGTTTTCGTTGGGCCTTTTTTATTGGGTTTAGCCATAGACTTATTGCTTGTTGAGCTTAGCTACTTTTTCAACATTTAATTCACCGAGTTTTTTTGCTATATCTTGTGCCGCTGACTTAGGTGAAACGTCTTCATCAATATGTAAAATTTTTCCATCAATAGAAATATAAAAAGTAACTCTACTGGCCACTCTGAAAAAATTCAATACATCATAGGCTTTTGCCGTTTCTTTAGTTGGGTCACTTAGCATAGGGAAGTCTGCGCCAGTTTTTTTGGCAAACTCACGATTATCATTAAGAGGATCAACACTAACCATAAAATAACTAACATGGTACTCTCTAATTAAATGCCCTTGTTCCGTTAGCGACTTACACTCTAAAGTACAACCTCGAGTATTCGCCATGGGATACCAAGCAATAACTGTTGCTTGCTTGCCTTGATAATCACTGAGTTGATAAAAATCACCATTAGTGGCTTGTAAATTAAAATTAGGTGCTTGCATACCTACGGTTAATTCTGTCGCAAAAGTTGATGCGCTAGTCAGTAGTAACAGGGAAAGGCAAAATTTAACGCTTAAGTTGATGATTGTATTTTTGATCATAATTATTTATTACTTAATATTGTGGTGAAAATAGCATTGTGGTTCAAATGATTAATTGTACCAATTAAATGAATTAATAGTGCAAATTTTAATAACGTTAACTCATAAACTCCTGTAAATAACCTGCTAGGTATAGTTAAAGTTTTCATTCAATCCTTAAAAAAGATAACTCTAGCAACATTAGAGCAGCATCCGACTGTTTAATTATGTAAATAACCAAACAAAAGTTAAACATAATTACCACGATAATTTCCATCCTTTTAGTGGCTTATCAAAAGAAGTGAACAATCACTTATTTTTATTTAGAGTTACCAGGGTTGTCAATAATAAATATTAGGGGGTTACTGGGTTGCTTAAGGTCAAATCAAGGGGTTATTAGAGTTGTTCATAATTTGATCTTTAGGTTCCTCGGGGTTATATTGAAATGATTGATTTATTGATAAAAGTGACATATATGAAGTATGCAATTATTTTCTTTTCAGAAAAGAGTGATGGCGTTTATCAGGTGTCCGTGCCGGATCTACCCGGTTGCTCTATTAACGCTGACTCCATTGATCTAGGATTAGAAAAAATTAACCAAAGTATTAAATCTCACTTAGCTATCTTGGCAGAGTATGGCGAAAAAATTCCGTCTGCATTGAGCATTGATAAACACAGGCAGCAATATATTATTGAACATCCGCACACTTATGCGCAGGCTTTTTGGGCAATTATAGATATTGATATAAGCGCTTATTTAGGAAAAAGTCATAAGATAAATGTCACCTTACCTGAGTTATTAATAAAACAAGTAGATGAACGAGTGAGCAAAAGCTCTGCCTATAAAACCCGTTCAGGTTTTATAGCGAGTGCTTGCTTGGTAGAGTTGGAAAAATAAATCAGTTGTTGAATGAGTTATACTAGATGAACACTCACAATCTTCATAAGACTTAAAGTAAATGCGTTATATCAATTTTATTTGCCGCAGCATTAATTTTATCATTCAAGCTCATACTTTTTTCATTATAAAAATCAAGTTGAGCAATTTTTGGCATAGGTAAAAGCTGTTCTAATGAGGCTATGTTTTCGTTTAAATACGGCATTACTTGGTCACTGGCAGTGTTGGCAATCCAGGCAATACACTGTAAACCGTCGGCTATTATCGCTTGGTAGGTTAATAGTGCATGATTTAAGCAGCCCAATTTCATGTTTATCACTAAAATAACGTCTTGCTTAGTGTCTTGTGCAAAGTCAGACAATAAAATATGTTTCTTGGCACTTTTACCGATATTATTGTTTATGTATATTGGTAAACGCCAGCCACCTGCGCCTTCAGTGATAACTACCTCTGCTTTTAATGAGGTAACCTTACTAAAACCTTGTGATATTTCTTCAATAGATATTGCTCTATTTTCATTCGATGCGGCAATGTGGGGGGCAATTGCCGCTGCAAGCGTGATCGGGTTTACCTCACTAATACTTTGCTTGCAATTGCTAAATTGACTTAACAGCTGGGCATCTTCATTTACTAACAAGTCACCTACTTGCTGGCAACCAGCAGCAATAGGCTTATATACAGCGACCTTTTTACCAACATTTATCAAGGCTTGAGTTAGTGCACAAGCGACAAACGTTTTGCCTGCATCGGTATCGGTAGCGGTAATAAAAATTTTTTTCATCGTTAATATTTAACTCTAATTGTTAATTTAATTATTCAACTTAACAACAAGACCTGAATACAAACGGTAAGTCGCCGGATATATGCCGCTAGGCTCAAGGAAATCTTGGTAATGTTCAGTCATGGCAAACCATTTGTCTTTTCCGGATAAACCACGATTCTGCTTTTTCGGTAAATGATTCGCGCCCAAGCCTTTAAGCTCGCGCGCTAAATGGATCACATTTTGATACTCAAGCACTATGTCTTGGCATTTATGCTCTAATATTTTAGAGGTATCAGTATTGAAAAGCACATTTAATTCACTCTCCCCTTTAAAATCAATGACGTGTTGATCATCATCAACTTGTCGCCATGATGATTTTAATTCATGTAAAGTACCATCAACTAAGGTGGTAAAAATGATCAAACCACCGGGCTTTAATACCCGCAACATTTCACTAATGGCCACATCAAGTGGCTCACACCATTGAATAACAAGGTTGGAATAAATAAAGTCGACGCTTTCATCTTGTAAGGGAATTTTATGAACATCCGCTTCGAGCCAAGTAATATCTTTATGGCGACTTTCTTGAGCGAAATGAAGCATGCCTTTTGACAAGTCTAAGCCAATAACTTGCTGATAAGAACTGGCAAGTAAATCAGTAAAAAAACCAGTGCCTGAGCCTAAATCTAAAACGGTGAGATCATTTCTATTTGGTAACCACGGCATTAAGTGCTTACCTGAAAATCGCTGTAATCTGGCCGATACATCATAAGATTTACTAGCAGAGCCAAAGCTTTGTGCTATTTTTACTTTGTTTTCTTGATGTTGTTTTGTTGGGGTCATTAAGACCATCCCTATCTTTATTTACAAAGTGCTTTATTTAAGTGATTAGCTAGATGGTTGATATCACTACGATTATGACTAGCGCAAATGGTAACACGTAACCTTGAGCTACCAACGGCAACAGTGGGCGGACGTATAGCGGTCAACCAAATCCCTTGTTTTTTTAATTGTTCACTGACATTAAGCGCTTTTGATTCATCGCCAATAATTATCGCATGAATTGAAGATGCTGACGGTATAATCTCAATACTGGAGTCGAGTAATTCAATAAATAAGGCACTTAATTCAATAATTTTATCACGTCGCCATTGCTGGCGTTGGATCAGTTCAATACTTTTTATTG
This sequence comes from Colwellia sp., assembly GCA_013215465.1. Classification (GTDB taxonomy): domain Bacteria; phylum Pseudomonadota; class Gammaproteobacteria; order Enterobacterales; family Alteromonadaceae; genus Colwellia. The sequence continues at coordinate 96,566 of JABSOW010000018.1, forward strand.
TTGCCCAAGCAAGCGCGGGAGAAATTGCCGTTGAATATATATAGTGGCGAGCAAAGTTGATTAAATAATCATGCAAACTTTCATCGCACGCTAAAAAAGCACCACTAGTGGCAATCGCTTTACCAAAAGTTGCCATAGTAATGTTTGCTTGCTTAGGGTGAGTTAACACACTGGCACTACCCTGACCTTGCTCACCAATAACACCAATGCTATGGGCATCATCAAGATAAAGCCAAGCATTGTTTTTTTTGGCTATATTGGCAAGTTCACTAAGTTTCGCTTGGTCGCCATCCATACTGAACACCCCTTCAGAGGCAATCAACTTGTTTTGAGCGGAAGAATTAGACAATAGCTGGGCTAATTGCTCGGTATTATTGTGAGCAAAACGCTTTACTTTAGCCTTACTTGAAAAAGCACCGTCAAGCATAGAAGCATGAGAGAGTTTATCAAGAAAGAAATGGGCGCTATCTTTTCCGACTTCTTGACCGAGTGTTTGAAACAAGGCTACATTGGCTGAAAAACCGCTAGTAAAAATGAGACAACGAGGTTTATTAAGCCACTGGCAAATTTTATCTTCTAAGGCTTGATGGGCGTAATGAAAGCCAGTCACTAAACTTGACGCACTGGCACATAAACCAAATCGTGCCACACCTTCTTCCATTGCCTTATTTATTTCTTTGTGATTATTTAGCCCTAAATAATCATTTGAAGAAAAATTGGTATAGGGTTTACCCGCTACTAATATTCGAGTACTTTGCTGCTCAGCAAAATCATCTGCCGTTTGTAAACACACTCTTTGTCGATATCGAGCTTGCGATTTTTGCGCCGCTACTTGTTCAGTAATAAAGTCAAATGCCATGATAATCTTGTCTATTAATGGGCCGCGTCGTAAAACAAGTCTTTATGTTGCTCATTTACTAAGGATGTTGTTAGTGTTTTATCCTGTATAGCACTGTCATCGACAATAGTTTCAGTGTTAATGCCTAATTTTTTAAATAATAGCGTATCTGTATCTGTTTCAGGATTTTCTGCTGTCAGTAATTTACAACCGTAAAATATTGAATTAGCGCCGGCAAGAAAACATAAAGATTGCATTTGTTCATTCATGGCCGAGCGACCTGCTGATAAACGCACATGTGATTTTGGCATCATAATACGCGCTACCGCGATACAACGAATGAAATCAAAACTTTCTAAATCGTCAACATCTGCTAGTGGTGTCCCTTCAACTTTCACTAACATATTTATAGGTACACTTTCAGGCTGTTGTGGTAAATTTGCCAATTGTACTAATAAAGAGGCTCTATCCACCGCTGTTTCACCTAAACCAACAATACCGCCACTACACACCTTCATGCCGGCACTACGTACATGCGTTATGGTGTCTAATCTGTCTTGATAAGTACGGGTAGTGATAATTTGGTTATAATGTTCCGGTGAAGTATCAAGGTTATGATTATAATAATCTAAACCGGCATCTTGTAGCTGTTGGGCTTGTCCTTCATCTAACATACCTAAAGTCATACAAGATTCCAATCCTAAAGCTTTAACACCTTTGATCATATCAAGTACGACTGGCATATCACGTGCTTTCGGGTTGCGCCAAGCAGCACCCATACAAAAACGGGTCGAGCCCATTGCTTTAGCTTTTGCCGCCGCTTCTAAAACCTTTTCTACTTCTAATAAACGTTCTTTTTCTAAATCCGTTTTATTACGAGCACTTTGTGAGCAATATTTGCAATCTTCAGGGCAGGCACCGGTTTTAATCGATAATAATGTACTCACCTGAACTTCATTGGCATTGAAATGTTGACGGTGAATTGTTTGTGCTTTAAACATTAAGTCGTTAAAAGGTAAATAAAATAAGGCTTGTACCTCTTTAATATTCCAATTATGTCGAACCGGTGAATTTTCATTTGTTGACACGTTTACTACGGTGTTTTCTACTGAAGCTAAAGACATAAGACTCGTTTGCATCTATATAAGTTAACGGGTAGTCTAGCGTTCACTATTTCAATGTCAACAATAACAACGGCTTTTAGTTAACATATGAGCAAAAAACATACAGATGTTACTGCATCTAAACAAATTAATGCTGATTTACTACAGTTTGATAAAGAGCATGTCTGGCACCCTTATACGTCAATGTCATCGCCCTTGCCTTCTTATTTGGTGGAAAGTGCCAATGGTGTGCACATAAATCTTGCCAGCGGTGAATCACTTATTGATGGCATGTCATCATGGTGGTCGGTACTACATGGTTATAATCACCCTAAGTTAAATGCGGCATTAGTTGAGCAAGCAGGCAAAATGTCTCATGTGATGTTTGGCGGTTTAACGCATCCCAGTGCGATTATATTATGTAAAAAACTAATACAGTTAACACCTGCGGGGTTAGATAAAGTATTTCTGTGTGACTCCGGCTCAGTTTCGGTCGAAGTAGCGATGAAAATGGCGTTGCAATATTGGCATAGCAAAGCTCACTTAGAAAATAATGCGTTAACTAAAACTAAATTGCTCACTGTTAAAAATGGTTACCATGGCGACACCTTTGCGGCAATGTCGGTGTGCGACCCAGTTACTGGCATGCATCAAATTTTTGAACAAGTATTAATGCAGAACTATTTTGCTCCTGCACCAAGCATTAACTTTGGTGAACAGTGGCATGATGATGATACTAAAGCGCTTAGGCAACTATTTAACCAACATCACCATGAATTAGCCGCCTTTATTATTGAGCCCATAGTACAAGGTACTGGTGGTATGCGTTTTTACCACCCTCAATATTTAAAAACTTGTCGCCAACTCTGTGATCAATATAATGTTTTGCTTATTGTTGATGAAATTGCCACCGGTTTTGGCCGTACCGGTAAACTGTTTGCTTGTGAGTGGGCTGACATTAGTCCTGATATTATCTGTCTTGGTAAAACACTTACCGGCGGTTACATGACGCTGGCAGCAACGCTATGTACTAGTGATATAGCCAATACTATTAGTAATGGTGAAGCCGGATGCTTTATGCATGGGCCTACCTTTATGGGCAATGCACTAGCATGTGCAGTCGCTAACGTAAGTATTGACTTATTATTTGAGAATAATTGGCAACTACAAGTACAAACTATTGAAAAAAGTTTAAAAGAATTATTACAGCCATTAAAAACTAACAATAGAGTGAAAGATACTCGTGTATTAGGCTCTATTGGCGCAATTGAATGTTTGCAAGCGGTGAATGTAGCAGTAATACAAAAACGCTTTGTTGAACTAGGTGTATGGATCCGCCCCTTTGGCACGCTTATCTATATTATCCCACCACTTATTATTACTACAGCGCAATTAACTACCCTTGTTAATGCTATTACAACAGTGTTAGCTGAAGATAAATGTTTTATTTAGCGACGTCAATTGCTATTAAGCGTTCAATTAGTATTAAAGGTATAGTGTAAAATTACCATAAGCCAAATTAGATTGATTATTAGTAAAAAGTACAAATTGTAATAAGTATTATCATTGCCTCTTCTACTTCTGTACTTTTTTACCAACATTGATGCATAACTACCTGCGGCACTAAACCATATAATTAAATATAAATATCCGGTTAGGGGTGTTAACCAAAATTGTCTAATTTCAATATCATGATAACGTAAAACACCATAATTTTTCTCTGGCGCTGCATAAAACGACATCACTAAAGCAAAGACAAACATCATCCAACTTAGTAAGGTTAATATTCTGGCTAGATAAAACCAAAAATCGTTAAATTTTTGTCGCCCGTTTGTCCTCGTTGTTTGAGTTACTTTCATGGCTTTATTTTCCGAATTTAAGCCTTTTTGGCCCTGTAGGGTAACTTTTTACCTTATTGTTAATTAATTTAGCAAGTTTTACTTGTTAAACATAAAAGTCACGGTAACATAACCACCTTAAAAATTTCAGTAAATTCGATAAAATATAAGAGGTCATTACATGTCAGTTATAGCAATTACTGATGTATTAGCAGGAAAATTCCCTGTTGATGAAACTATTACCGTGCATGGCTGGATCAGAACTCGCCGTGATTCAAAAGCTGGCATTTCTTTTTTAGCTATTCACGACGGCTCATGCTTTGATGCTATTCAAGCGATCGTCCCTAGTGATCTTAATAATTATCAAGAAGAGGTTCTTAAGCTAACCACGGGTTGTTCAGTTAAAGTCACCGGTGTTTTAGTGGAGTCTCCAGGTAAAGGTCAATCTTTTGAAATTCAAGCAACGTCGGTTGAAGTGTTAGGTTTTGTTGAAGACCCTGATACTTACCCAATGGCAGCAAAACGTCATAGTATTGAGTTTTTACGAGAGCAAGCACATTTACGCCCTCGTACTAATATTGGTGGCGCAGTAACGCGTGTACGCAATTGTTTAGCTCAGGCTATTCATCGCTTTCTCCATCAGAAAGGTTACTTCTGGATCAGCACACCACTGATCACTGGTAGTGATTGTGAAGGCGCAGGCGAGATGTTCCGTGTTAGTACTTTAGATATGGAAAATTTACCGCGTAACGATGAAGGTAAAGTTGATTACAGCCAAGACTTCTTTGGTAAAGAAACATTTTTAACGGTTTCTGGGCAGTTAAATGTTGAAACTTACTGTAACGCGTTATCAAAAGTTTATACCTTCGGCCCTACTTTTAGAGCTGAAAACTCTAATACTTCTCGTCACTTAGCTGAATTTTGGATGATAGAGCCTGAAATTGCTTTTGCTAATTTGTCAGATGCAGCCGATCTAGCTGAAGAAATGTTAAAATACGTACTTAAGGCGGTTTTAGAAGAGCGTAGCGATGATATTGCCTTCTTCCAACAACGGGTTGATAAAACTGTTATTGAACGTTTAAATTCAGTTATTGATAATGATTTTGTTCGTTTAGATTACACCGATGCCATTACTATTTTAGAAAACTGTGGTAAAAAATTCGAAAACCCTGTTTCTTGGGGCGTAGATTTAAACTCTGAACATGAGCGTTATTTAGCAGAAGAGCACTTTAATGGCCCGGTGATTTTACAAAACTACCCTAAAGACATTAAATCTTTTTATATGCGCTTAAATGATGATGGAAAAACCGTTGCCGCAATGGATATTTTAGCACCAGGCATTGGTGAAATTATTGGTGGTAGCCAACGTGAAGAACGTCTTGATGTTTTAGATAGTCGTTTGGAAGAAATGGGCTTAGATATTGCTGATTACGGTTGGTACCGAGATTTACGTCGTTACGGCACTGTACCTCATGCTGGTTTCGGTTTAGGATTTGAGCGTTTAGTAGCCTATGCTACTGGTATGCAAAACGTCCGTGATGTGATCCCTTTCCCAAGAACACCTAATAACGCAGAATTTTAATAGTTATTAATTGCTATATATCCGCTCAAGTGGATATATAGCGCTTTATTTATAATGAATATTTGCTAACTATTGCCAGTAATTCACTTTATTTTCAAAAGACTTAGGCGTTTTCAACACTTGTTCTTTACCAGGCGTGCCTATATATAAAAAGCCAACAATTTCATCATGCTCTTTTATCGCAAGTCCTTGCTTAACTTTAGCGTTATAAGCTAACTCTCCTGTTCGCCACATTGCTCCATAACCTAGTGCTACGGCTGCCATTTGCATGGCATGAGTACCACAGCCTGCGGCAATTAGTTGCTCTTGCTTTGGTACTTTTTCATGATGAACAAATTCAGTACTGACCACAATAATCATCGGTGCTCTAAAAGGCATTTTGGCTATTTTCGTTAAGTTGGCACTTTCACTGTCACTACTTTGTACTAATAAATCACTTAAACGCTGTAAGCCATTGTCAGTGACTACGGTAAAGTGCCAAGGTTGTAAGCAAGCATGATCGGGTACTCGCATACCTGCCGCTAAAATTTGCTCTAAATGGTGATGATTCGGCGCGGGTGTTGTTAATAAAGGCGTAGATTGGCGCTGTAATAGTAATTTAATACTGGTCATGGTGTTTTGGTTATTCTAAAAAAATATGGTATTAGTGTATAACTAACTGTACTGTGGCGCACTTAAATAATTGCCTATATATAACTATTCTTACTTGACTTAACTCATAGTTAACAGCAATATAATTGTTCATCTATTCATTCAAGTAAAAACTCAAGCTAGTTAGTATAAAAGAGAAATTTATGAACAACGCTTTTACTGCAAAACATAATTTATTGCCCAACCGACACTTAATTCTCACAACTTCATGTTGGCAGAGTCAGGTCATTCGTCTATGGCCAATTTATGCGGAGCGTTCAAGTTAGCAAAAACCATAACTAACTGAGTACAATATTTGAGCCGCAGAATTTATTTTTTGCGGCTTTTTTATACCAAAATAAACTGTTCGTCAAAAAAATCTGCAACCATTGAAAAATATAAGGAGTGTAAAAATGCAAGTGTCAGTTGCCTATTTGACGGTATTATTAATTTGGTCTACCACACCGTTAGGTATTGTGTGGAGCAGTGAGACGATAAATCCAACGATGGCAGTTTTACTGCGCATGCTTATTGCTGTGGTACTTGGCAGTTTAATCATTTTTATTACAAAGATTGAATTCCCTTGGCATAAACAAGCTATTCGTTTATATAGTTTCTCTGCTTTAGGTATTTTTGGTGGCATGGCATTTACCTATTTAGCGGCGAGCTATTTATCGTCAGGTATTTTATCACTTGCTTTCGGTTTGGCACCGGTATTTTCAGCAATACTCGCTAGAAGAATTTTAGCCGAGCCAAAAATATCGATTATGCGTAAACTGTCAATGTTGCTCTCTTTTATCGGTTTGGCATTAGTTTGTGCCGATAAATTTTCACTTAGAGGTGATGGTATCTATGGATTGATTTTTATATTCACGGCAGTTTTTCTATTTAGTTTAAGCGGTGTGTTAGTTAAAAGTGTATCGTTAGCCATTCATCCGCTAGCCACAACCGTTGGCGCCTTAACCGTTTCATTACCTTTGTTTGTGATAAACTGGTTATTGCTAGACGGCAGTTTAGATAGTAGTGATTGGCAATTAAGATCTGTTTGGGCAACCATTTACCTAGGGGTATTTGGCTCGTTAATTGGTTTTTTTGCTTACTTTTTTGTTTTGCAAAAACTTACCGCCAGTACCGTTGCCCTAATCACCTTAGTAACCCCCGTTATCGCCTTATCCTTAGGCGTAACACTTAACAATGAAGTGATCACTGATAAAATACTATTAGGAGCATTTTTTGTCATACTGGGGTTAGCAATCTATCACTGGGGTGAGTTGCTGATCAGCAAGATTAGGATAAAACGAACGATGAAAGACAATCACTAGAAAACGAAGAAACAAAGCAGGTTAGTTTGCTAACCTGCTTTCATATGTAGGTACATAAGCCTGTTTTTTGAACAGCACTCAAATATCCACCAGTGAAATCACCCCAAATTGATAG
>JABSOW010000019.1 GCA_013215465.1 Colwellia sp.
TGAGATATTAAAATCCATTCAGCAAACTACAGACTTGTGATCAAGAGACAGACCTACGTCCTGTAGGCAAAAACACCTCGAAGATGACGGTTATAATTAAATGCTCTGTGTTATACGTTATCCCTAATGCTAACAGAAAAAAGGTTAGCGCTTCGGGTTACACTAACCTACGCCATCAACACTAAGGCTAATGTTTTTTCAACTCATTAGCCTTTAATAACATTGTTTTACTTTCTGCTAAAAAGTCATTGGCATAATCGCCAAACCAATGTGATACTTGCTTAAACATCTGTACAAAAGCATCTTTATCACCCCTTTCTACATCTTCTAATAGCTCAAGAAAACGATAGGCGAAACGCTTCATCATGTTGATATTATCGGGATTAGCAAAGATAATATCTGAATATAAAATAGGGTCTTGTGCAAATAACCTACCAACCATAATCAACTCTAACCGGTAAATAGGTGAACTCATATTAACCAAATTCTCAATATCAGCCCCTTCTGCCATTAAATGGTAGCCGTAAGCAATGGTAGAAAAATGTCGCATGACTTGTACCATAGACATCGCCTGATCATGTTCATGAGCAGGTACTTGATAAATCTTAGCCCCCCACACTTGAAACTGCTTTAATAGCCATTGATATTGCGACTCTTCACGGCCATCACAAACAATAATTGTTTGTTTAATTAATCCAGTTACATCGGGGCCAAACATCGGGTGTAAACCGACGACAGGCCCTGAATGCACTTTCATCATTTCATCTAAGGGAGACTCTTTTACACTAGTAAAGTCAGCTAAAATACATTCATCCGGTAAGTTATTTAACTGATGAATAACCAATGAAGTTAAACGAATGGGTACGGCAACAATTACCAAACTGGCCTTTGCTAAGATAACATCACTATTAGGCCAATCATCTTGCTCTATAATCGCTACTTGATAATTTGAACGTTTAAATAAATCAACAAAAACGCCACCTAATTGCCCTTTACCACCAACAACCACAACTGTTTTACACTCAGGGTTAATGCATTGATAACCGCTAGCATCTTGACTGACATAAGAGTCGCGCATCAAACGGCGCAATACATCTTCAATTAAATCACCGCTTAAACCAACCTCTTCGGCCTGTTTTCGACGTTTACTAATTAAAGCAGCTTCGCGCTCAGGCGCCAAAATAGGTACCCCTGCTACGCTTTTGAGCGCGCCAACTTTAGTTGTTACTGCTAATCGTTTAGCCAATAAGGCGACTAACTGGCTGTCAATGTCATCAATCTCATTACGTAAAATTTTAAGATTGTCATCAAAATTACTCATAGTTTCTCTTATAAAATAATATACTTAGCTTATACGCTGCGGTAATGTATCACTAAGCATTGCCTCAGCTTCAATAAATAACGCTTTGGTGCTGTCTAAATCAATACAGGCATCCGTTACCGAAACACCATATTCCATCTTATCGAACGCTAAATCACTACTTTGATTACCCGCTTTTATATTGCTTTCTAGCATTATACCAATAATAGACTTATTGCCTTGACAAATTTGGTTAAAAACATTGGTCGCAACAAGTGGTTGACGACGATAGTCTTTATTTGAATTTCCATGACTACAATCTACCACAATACCAGGCTCTAACTTATGTTTAGCTAACACCTGCTCACATTCGTTAATGTTAACACTGTCATAGTTAGGTTGTTTACCGCCACGTAAAATAACATGACCATCAGGGTTACCGGAGGTTTTAATTAAAGACACTTGCCCTTGAAGGTTAATCCCCATAAAACGATGTGGTGATGCCGCTGACTGCAAGGCATTAATCGCAACATCTAAACTACCATTGGTACCATTTTTAAAGCCTATCGGCATAGACAAGCCACTAGCCATTTCTCTGTGGGTTTGAGATTCGGTAGTACGTGCACCAATCGCCGACCAACTAAAGAGCTCAGCTAAATATTGTGGGCTAATCGGATCAAGTGCTTCAGTGGCAAGGGGTAAACCAAGCTCAGTTAAATAAATCAGTAATTCACGCGCTTTTCTCAAACCAGATTCAACATCAAACGAGCCATCCATATGGGGATCATTGATTAACCCTTTCCAACCAACCGTGGTGCGAGGCTTTTCAAAATACACACGCATAACAATATATAAAGAATCTTGATGTTTATCGTGGAGCTTTTTAAGTTCACGGGCATATTCTTTCGCGGCATCAATATCATGTACAGAGCAAGGGCCACTGATAACTAATAAGCGCGGATCACGTTTATGAATAATATTAGCAATAATAGTACGGGCTGATTTAACAAACGCTCGACCTGGCTCTTTTAGTGGTAACTCATTTCTAAGTTGCTCTGGGGTGATTAGTACATGTTCTTCATTAACATGGATATCATTTAAAGTACTTTTATGGTTTATAGACGACATGATTCATTCCTAAAAAAGCTAATTAATAAAAATGCGCAGGATAAAAAAAAGATTTGCAGAAAATATTGAAAAGTCCAAATTACAGTTTTAAAGGCCTGTAGATTGACATAAAATAAAAACACAATATCGTAAAGATTTAGTTACGCGATTTGTAAGGTTATTTTTACACATAAATTTAATGGAGTACAGTACCTTTTGTAAAAAATAAAAGAGACTGCTGGTATTATACTCACTTTAATAAAAGTTCACCGCTCATTAACGTTGGCACTTCAACGATACTACTAGCAACCCCTTTCCTACGATAAAAATTTCATTGTCACACAAGTGTCACACAAGTGTCACACAAGTGTCACAAATCGTTCACCTAACTGTCATATAAAATTTCTACACTGCACATAGTTAAAAAATGAGCTAACACCTAGACACAATATTCAGTCTGAAAAATTATAAATTCAATTAAAAATGAGAAATCATATGAACACTTTTACTAATAAAATGAATATGAAGAAAACAATCATCAGCCTATCGCTAGTAACAGTTGCATTAGCGAGCAGTTTTGCCAATGCTCAAGGGAGCAATCGAGATACTATTACCGCAGTTGGCTCATCAACTGTTTATCCGTTCTCAACAGTCGTTGCCGAACGTTTTGGCAAAAACACTGACTTTAAAACCCCTAAAATTGAATCTACTGGTACTGGTGGTGGCATGAAGTTGTTTTGTGCCAGTAACGCCATTAACACCCCTGATCTTTCTAATGCATCACGTCGAATGAAAAAAAGTGAATTTGATATGTGTGTTAAAAATGGTGTAACCAGTATTACTGAAGTACTCGTTGGCTATGACGGTATTGTGGTTGCGAATTCAAATACTAGCAAGCAAATGAATATTACTCGTAAAGAGCTGTTCTTAGCGCTGGCCAAAGACGTACCTGCACAAGATGGCAGTAAAACCTTAGTCGCTAATCCATATAAATTATGGAGTGATATTAACCCGGCATTACCTGCCAATAAAATTGAAGTATTAGGCCCACCGCCTACCTCAGGAACCCGTGATGCGTTTGCCGAATTAGTATTGGAAGGTGGCTGTAAAAAATTCTCGTGGATTAAAGCGATAAAAAAACAAAACAAAGCTAAATACAAGGAAATTTGCCACAGCGTACGTGAAGATCACGCTTATATCGAAGCAGGTGAAAACGATAACCTAATTGTACAAAAATTGTCGGCAAATCCTAAAGCTTTTGGTATTTTCGGCTTTAGCTTTTTAGACCAAAACAGCGACAAATTACAAGGTTCAATCATTGATGGTAAAGCGCCTACTTTTGACGCAATTGCTGACGGCTCTTACCCTGTTTCACGCCCATTATACTTTTATGTGAAAAACGCACACGTAAACAAAGTTCCTGGTATTTTAGAATTTTTAAAAGAATTCACCAGTGAAGCTGCTATGGGTGAAGAAGGGTATTTAACCGATAAAGGTTTGATCCCATTAGGCACAGAGAAGCTAGCAAAAGTTCGCCAAGATGTATTATCTCTTTCGCCATTAGTGTTGAACTAATAACAACAGTTTAAATTAGTACCCAACTTTTGTTAACAAGGGTTGGGGTTCTTTTCAAACATTAGTTTTTCTATAAATTAGTTTTAAAAATATGAATTCATCTTTATTATTTTTTGTTTTACTTGGCCTAACACTGTTTAGTTATTGGTTTGGTGTGCAACGTTCATTGAAAGTAGCAGGTGGCGCTGAGCATAAAAAAGAACTTACCAGCCTACCGCAACAGTTTGGTTTATTAACCGCCATGGTTTGTGGTTTACCTGCCTTGATTACTTTATTGATTTTTAATAGCGCTGAACAAATCATTGTTGAGCAGTTACTTATTTCGACACTGCCAGCAAATATTCAATCATTATCGTCTGTAGATATTGGCTTATACTTAAATAACATTCATGCAATGGCTAGCTCAGAATCAGCCACTAACCTGTTACAAGGCTCAGGCATAAGTAGTGATAACTATGTACAAACTCAATACCAAGCAGCATTTACCTTACAAGAGCTAAATCAACAAGCATCTTGGCTAAAAACCGCCTTAGTATTAATCATTGCTTGTGTCAGTGTTACTGTTTTAGTCAGAAAATTTAGCCTTACTTATCAAGCAAGGCAAAAGTCAGAAAGTATTATCCTCGCCTTATTAGTGGCGTCATCTGCCGTTGCTATTCTAACAACCATTGGCATTATTATTTCAGTGTTGTTTGAGTCCATTCACTTTTTTAAAAGTGTTTCTCCGGTAGAATTTATGTTCGGTACCCAATGGAGTCCACAAACAGCAATGCGCGTCGACCAAGTTGGCGGCTCTGGCTCTTTTGGTGCTATTCCTTTATTTGCTGGCACCATGTTAATTACCTTCATTGCCATGCTGCTAGCAGTGCCTGTTGGGTTAATGATTGCTATTTACTTATCACAATACGCTTCAGCAAAACTACGTGCTTTTGCTAAACCTATGCTAGAAATATTAGCGGGTATTCCCACGGTTGTTTATGGCTTTTTCGCCGCCTTAACGGTAGCGCCCGTCATTCGTAATTTTGGTGAATCATTAGGCTTAAGTGTCGCTTCTGAAAGTGCCTTAGCGGCAGGTTTAGTGATGGGCACTATGATCATTCCCTTTGTCTCATCATTATCAGAAGATGCCATCAGCGCAGTGCCTAACTCATTAAAAGAAGCTTCTTTTGGTATGGGAGCAACAAAAAGTGAAACGGTATTAAAAGTCTTATTACCGGCAGCATTACCTGGCATTGTTGGCGCTATTTTATTAGCCGTCTCTCGTGCTATAGGTGAAACCATGATAGTGGTAATGGCCGCAGGCATGGCCGCTAATTTAACGGCCAATCCACTAGATTCAGTAACAACAGTAACCGTACAAATAGTTACCCTACTAACCGGCGATCAAGAATTCGATAGTCCAAAAACCTTAGCGGCTTTTGCCTTAGGTTTAATGTTATTTATCACCACTCTCGGGCTGAATGTTTTAGCACTGAAAGTCGTTAGAAAATATCGAGAGCAATATGACTAAAATAAGTAAAAACTCAACTGTAGATAGTACTAACACTAATAGTGCTCTTTCTACCACAGAAAAGGTCTCACTCAGCCTTAAAAAGCGTCACCGCAAAGAAAAGCGCTTCAAACGTATTGGGCTTTTTTCAGTACTGTTTGGCTTTCTACTTGTGGTTACCTTAATTGGCGACATTACCTCAAAAGCACTACCCGCTTTCCACCAACATTGGGTTAAGCTTGAGGTAAACTATCAGGCATCATGGCTTAATATTGATGAAAGTACCGCACAAAGCCTTAGTGCTAAACAAATGAAAACAGCAAACTATCGCAATGTCCTGAAAAAATCACTGTATCAAATGTTTCCAGAGGTTAGTGGCCGTAAAGATAAACGGCAGTTAGCTAAGTTATTCAGTAGTAATGCTGAATTTACCCTGAAAGATAATTTAATTGCTGCCCCGCTATTGTTTGATAAACAAACACAGATATGGGTGAGACTGGATGATGACGTCGACAGTTACCTTAAAGAAGAGTTTCCGCTAGGTGAAGCTGGGCTGAGAATTAGCCAAAAACAAGCACAGTGGGTGGCACAACTTATCGCAAGTGAGCGTATTGAAAGTAGATTTAACTTTAGCTTTTTTACTGCCAGTGATTCTCGAGAGCCAGAACTTGCCGGTATTAAAGGGGCGTTAATGGGCACTATACTAACCATGTTTGTCACCCTGTTACTATCATTCCCGTTGGGCGTTGCTGGTGCACTCTATTTAGAAGAGTTTGCTCCAAAAAATCGCTTTACCGATTTCATTGAAATAAACATCAATAATTTGGCCGCAGTACCATCAATTGTTTTTGGTCTATTGGGCTTAGCCGTGATAATCAATTTATTTGGCTTGCCCCGCTCTGCCCCTTTGGTTGGCGGCATAGTACTGACCTTAATGACTTTACCAACCATTATAATTGCCAGTCGTGCGGCGATAAAAGCAGTTCCCCCTTCAATTAGAGAAGCGGCGCTAGGGCTAGGTGCTTCGAAAATGCAAGTGACCTTCTCCCATGTGTTGCCACAAGCAATGCCCGGCATCATCACCGGCGCGATTATTGGTGTCGCACAAGCCTTAGGTGAAACAGCGCCATTATTAATGATAGGGATGGTGGCTTTTATTGTTGATGTACCCACCAGTATTGTCGATTCGGCCACGGTATTACCGGTACAAATATTTTTATGGGCAGATAGCCCAGAAAGAGCTTTTTTAGCAAAAACTTCCGCAGCCATCTTAGTGCTTTTATCACTATTAATGGTAATAAACCTTAGCGCCACCATGCTGCGCAGTAAATTTGAAAAGAAATAGGAAAATAGTATGAACGCTATAACTTCAGCCAAGCAAGAACAAGTAAATGTAACAACTAAAGCTAGCTTGTCGCAAATTGAGCTAACAGAAACCGTTGGCAATATTTATGCTGATGACGCCAAAATGTCGATTAGAAATGCCAATGTTTATTATGGTGACAAACAAGCCATTGATAATATCAGTCTAGATTTAGCAAAAAATCAAGTAACCGCACTTATTGGCCCATCAGGTTGTGGTAAATCGACTTTTTTACGGTGTTTAAATCGTATGAACGATACCATAGATATTTGTAAAATTACCGGACAGTTCACCCTCGATGATGAAGACATTTATGCTAAAAGTTTAGATCCTGTGCTACTGCGGGCACGTGTTGGTATGGTATTTCAAAAACCTAACCCTTTTCCTAAATCAATTTACGAAAATGTTGCCTACGGTGCACGCATTCACGGCTTAATTAATAACAAAGCCGAGTTGGATGAAATTGTTGAAACAAGCTTGCAAAAAGCCGGCTTATTTAACGAAGTAAAAGACCGGCTTAATGATCCAGGTACCGGTTTATCTGGCGGCCAACAACAACGTTTGTGTATTGCCAGAACCATCGCGGTAAGCCCTGAGGTTATTCTTATGGATGAGCCAGCTTCAGCACTTGACCCTATTGCTACCGCCATTATTGAAGAGCTAATTGATGAATTAAAGGAAAAATATACTATCGCTATAGTCACTCATTCAATGCAGCAAGCGGCACGTGTTTCACAGCACACCGCTTATTTTCACATGGGCAAGTTAGTTGAAATGGGTAAAACTGAAGATATTTTCACTCGTCCAAGCCACAAATTAACTGAAAATTATATCACTGGCCGCTTCGGCTAGGTGGAGCAAATAATGACAACACCAAAAGAAACCAACACACCATCTGGCTTCACCTCTAAATTACATTTAGACAAACACATTTCACGCCGTTTTAATGAAGAACTAGAACAGGTTAGAAATTTAGTGATGAACATGGGGGCTTTAGTTGAACAACAAGTTAACGACGGCCTAAGAGCCGTATTAAATGCCGATGAGAAACTAGCGGCAAAAGTGATAGAGCGGGATCGTGAAGTCAATACCATGGAATTAGAAATAGACGAGTATTGCACCCAAATTTTAGCCCGTCGACAACCTGCCGCCAGTGATTTACGGTTAATTGTTAGCGTAATTAAAAGTATTACTGATCTTGAGCGTATGGGTGATGAGGCAGTAAAATTTGGTAAAAATGCAATTAAACTTGCCAAAGGTAGCTTTGCCGAAGAAGAAGGTGCTAGACCCTTAATAGAGTTAAAGCATTTAGGTAATCATGTCAGTAGCACGTTAAATCGGGCGTTGACCGCCTATGCACAAATGGATGTCGCTGAAGCCTTAGAAATCATTAAAGACGACAGTATTATTGATGAAGAATTCGATAATATTTCACGTTTACTTGTTACCAAAATGATGGAAAATCCCCGTGAGATTAAAAATGCCTTGCGAGTAACTTGGTGTGCTCGAGCGCTTGAGCGTATTGGCGATCACACCACTAACTTATGCGAATATATTGTCTACTTAGTTGAAGGCAAAGATGTTCGCCATTCATCTATTGAACAAATTAAAGCCAGCATTTCAAAATAAAAACTGAGTGCTGTTGAAATGATTGCTCTACTGAGCAATCATTTCAACATACACTTGGTGTTGCTAATCAGCATTGAGTGTAAAATGCTTAAAATGTAGTAACAAGCTTAAAATGTGTTGCTTAAACTTGATCTTACGTTTTTAAATATCAGAGCTTAACTAAATCTGACAGGCAGAAATAAGCTCATTATAGTCTGTAGGGTTTCATTTCATAACGCTAACTTCTGCCAATTGAAGACCAAAGGTTTTAGTACCATACCGACAGCTTTAGGATAGTAAGCGGACATAAATTAAGAGACGAATCAATATATCTAGCAGTCACAATGGAGCCTTTTGCGGACATTAAGCCTTTGCAAATTAATGAGCATATTTAGGCTTTTTGTGGAGCTGGTTTAAGCTCATTGTCTTTTATACGACTTCCACTGACACTCAAGTTTAGTTTAGCATCTTTGATTTTAAATACTGCTATTGGCTTTTTGCAGCTTCCATTTTTTGTTCTATAAGTAGTAGCAGTTGTGAATTTAACATGACTAATTCAGACTCCATGGTTTTAGCCTTTTCATCATTACCGCTTCTACGCTCTTGTGCTATTTCTGCTGTTAATGTAGTTATTTTTTCTCGTAACTCTGCTATTTTTTCATCTAATGTCCTTTGCCCTTCACCTTCTGCCTCATTAACATCCTCCTTGCCCATTAGTTTTCTCATGGCTGCTTGATTTTTATCATCAACGCTTTTTTGACGTGCTTCTTCAGAAATATTGACTTGATCTGATTGAAAATTTACTGATAGTTTTTTTTCAGCTGATGAAGCTTGGTTTAATTCAGCTAACTTAGATGCAGAGACAGGCTCTTGATAAATAGGAATAGTAACATTGACCTGCATATTTTCGGTATAAAGTTTCATCTGATGAATACCCTTTTATTAAGCTTTCGTAGTTGTTTTTATAAGTAGTCGCTGTCTATAGTATTATCGGCAGCCATTAGAAATACTGAATATTTTTTTAATGTTAGCCACACCTTGAGTATAAGTAATATAAACAGCCTATCCGATATAATTAACCCATAGTATGAATAAAAAAATATCTGCTTATAGCTATGACATCAAACCAAAGCCCTAATGATTGCATTTTCGGATGTAGTAGACGTTTGGTTTAAAGTCTCTATGCCTGCTTTGTTGTCTATCAGGATAAAGATATATCTACGTATTCAGAACACTATAAATAACCTAAAAAACTATTGTTGTTTATGACCGCTTAGTCGGAATCAGAAGTCATAAGAGAATCATTGATGCTAACGACCGCTTTAAGTCTTGGAACTGCCATTAGTGAGGCAGGCTCTAACTTCCGCACTGCGCACTTTGAACTAAACCGCTCACGCGGTAATGGTGTTCTTGGCTAACACTGCATTTCCTTCTAACATTTATGCTTTTTAATACTCTAACTCCTCAGGCATTTCGCCTACAACCAGAGGAGTTAATCTCATGAACATTAGCACTTATTTCCCACCTAAATTACTTAAACGTCTTGAAGACGATGTCACTTTGCGTAAACTCGGCTCAGGTAGTCTCGTGGCTATTGCCAATAGTCGGTTGGTTTCAATGGATAAAAGGTCAGTGAGTTTTCGCTGAAAGAATTACCGCGTTAAAGAACAATGTCGACAGCGAGTAATGCAGTTGAGCCATGATGAATTCATACGTCGGTTTCTTCTGCATGTGCTGCCATCGGGGTTTCACCGACTTCGTCATTATGGTTTAGTGGCAAATGCAGGCAGAAAGCGCAACCTGAAACAGGCTAGGCTATTACTGCATGTCCCTGTGGTTGAGCTATCACTACAGGAAGCCGCTGAAGTAACAAAGCTAGATCGTACTGATCCCTTTATCTGCCCGAAATGTCATACGCCAATGGTGATCATTGAGTTGCTTGTTGGGATAAATTATCCTCGCGCTCCGCCTGAGAAGCTCATTAACCCAGTAGAGATAATAGCGTTTAAAAAAATGACAGTATAATCGTCAGGGATAGCTTTGTCTTACTGGCTGAAAAGGCGTAATCATATCAACAAAAGAAGGAGTATTTATGAAGGAAAATCGCATGGTTGTGATTTACAACGGTCGAACTAGGCAAGTTAAGAGAAGAGCCACCCTACAACTACCACCCACAGAGATACATTCCCCATAGGCGCTTGCTTCCCGCGATTTCTTCATTGTGGGCTTTGTCGACATCAGTTCCAAAAATCATCATCATCACGCCTTAGAACATGACGCTGATGATCAACAAACCTTCACATTGGCCTTAATTATTAGAACAATAACCTCCACTTTTGTGTCCACTGTATTCAGGATAGCTGCCATTGGCAGTGCTTTCTATCTCCCTAACGCCCCTGAGTGAGTTAGGTAGTTTTTTGCATTAGTCATTTGAATACATCCGAATTCGTATTGGTTAGTAATAAGACTCGCAGATGTTTATTAATTGTTAAAGTGCGCTGAAAATTTTCAGAATTTTATCCGACAAGAAACAGCTATCATCAAAAACAAGCTAAAGAATATAGTTTGTTGTTAATTAAATCAAGTAAATCAAAGAGTACAGAAAAACCGTTATAGATTAAATTTTTAAAATTTCATCAAATAGCCAATATTATGAATGAACAAGAATTACTAAACAACCACCGTCTAAAGACAGTGGGTTAAAAGATCGCGGACTGAAAGTCCAGCATTTCGGCTAAAGCCGATTACTCAATATCAAAGTTGTCACTTTCCTTACGTTCAAAGTGATGCTCTAAATATTCCTTGATCATCTCTTTTGTTAATTCTCCTGCTGTTACACAAAAGTAACCTCTAGCCCAAAAGTGCTGGCCCCAATATCGTTTCTTCAATTGAGGGAATTCTTGAAATAATTTTGTCGATGTCCGCCCTTTAATTCGACGCATTATCTCTGAGGGTGACAAACTCGGTGGTGCTGAAACGAGTAAGTGAACATGATCTTGACTCACAACTCCTCGTAGTATTTAAATTTCTAAATGCTCACAGCTTTGCCTTGCTAACTCTCTAACCCTAAGCCCTACATCACCTGTCAAAACTCGATAACGATACTTAGTTACCCAAACAAAGTGATATTCTATTTTATATTTGGTATGTGAACCATTACGATATTTCATACCCTATATAATAAACGCAACTACTAGCTAAAAAGCTATCCCGTCTAAAGACGGGGGTTTAAACCAATTCCTGCGGACGAATTAACTTCCTCTCTGGTTTAAAATCTTCAATCAACTCAATAGTTGAACATCTAGCAACTATTGAAGAGTTTCTTATGCAGAATTGTGCAATAGATAGAGGCTAAAAATAACTATTGTGGGCAAAACTGGTTGGGTTGGTAAATAATTATTAGCTCGTTTGGATTGTAGTCAAGGTCCTAAGTGCCACTGGATTATGAAATTTATGTCAGCTTTATGATCGGAAAGTTGACGTTTGATATTTTGACGGAGCTTATTCCGCTTAGCGCACATTTAGACTTAATAAAAACCTATTTACCAAAAGTGTCAATTCACGTTTGAGCTACTACAGCTAAGCCGGCAGTTAAAAGGTCAAATTTAGAGAAACAATAATAGTTAACTCTAACAGTATTGTTTCTATTAATTATCTACGCATATTAACTATGCACAAAAATTGCTATTAGCTATTATAAATGGCTAGCTTAAATCAAGTGCGTACGGTTTTAATAATTCCATTGGTACTATTTCAAGTGCTTTAATGTGAGTTCTTCTCAAATAGATCCTTGGCGCTCTATCATTTGCTAGCGCTTCCATCCACCTAGCAGCACATAAACACCAAGTATCACCGGCTTGTAAGCCCTTAAAGTCAAACTCAGGTATTGGCGTGGAAAGATCATTACCTTTAAAGCGTGAATATTCCAAAAATTCTTTCGATGCTTCAATACACACAGTATGTGAGCCAGTATCTTGCTCACAAGTATTACACTTACCATCACGATAAAAGCCGGTAACCGGGTTGCCACCACAAATTTCTAACGGTTCACCAAAAACATTAACTGATTCTTCCATTTTATTTCCTACTGCTGTAACTATACCCAAACCACTTCAAGATGTTGGATTCAGCTTGAAATGATTTGGCTATATAATAAAAAACTAACTGAATAATGCCGCATAAAGCATTACTAATTCCCGCTCAAGTCCGCATATTCAACTGCAACGGCTATAGTAGCAGGAATTATCCCACGCTACATAAAGAAGTGGTCAATGATTATGTAGGGAAAACAATGACCAACAGAAAATACCAGCGAAAATAGTTAATGGCGATGGGGATCTTCGCCTGGGTAGCGGTCAAATTTAAGCAAGCCTTATTGGCTAAAAAGAAAGTCTTTGAACACAGTAAATGTTGGTGTGGGAACTGATAAAAAGAAGTAGTAAGCGGTTAACCGTTAACTGCTAGATTACACAAGCCCCGTGCTCCGAATGAAACGGCAGTCACGGGATCATTAACTATTTTCTTAGTTGTAATAATTAGTTAAGCATGGCTAAACGTATTTTCTGTTGCTTTTGAAAAGTTTCTTGCTCACGTTGGGTATATTTAGCCCATTGTTGCGCTGTTTTCTTTATTTTAGGATATTTTTGGGCGCTAGCAAAAGCCTGTAATGACGGTATAAAGTCTTGTAGATTATAATTGGCCATGCCTTGGGCAAGGTACATATTGCCCAGGTAAGGTGTTTTACTATCATGCTTACTTTTAGCAATAGCACTGCCAGCAAAGTTAATTGCCAGTTGCCATTGTTCATTATTTAAATATATATGCGCTAACATGGCGTCATATTTACCACCATCAACCAATTGTGTTACTTTTTTTAATATTCTAATCGCCTGCTTATCTTCTTTGGCCGCTAAATATGCGCGGCTAAGTAGGTCTAAACTCTTCTCTTGAGCAATAATAGTGCCTTGCTCAATGGCTTCATTCAATAAATCTGCCGCTTTAAAAGGTGCACCGTGAAATAAATAAAGTTGGGTCAATGTCATTATATCGCTTGGTTTGGTAACATAGCCCGCTTGATAAGCAGCCTCCATTACCGCCATTTGTTTATCTTCTTCACCAATTTCACCGTACATGCTCGACAATTGTAACCAATACTGTGCTTTATCGTATAAACGCACCAGTTGTTCCATCACTTTAGTGACTTGTTTAGGCTGGTCTAATTCAAAGTGAGCAGCTCGTTTTAAAATAAGCCAATTTTCTTTTGGTAATTTATTTTTTTCTTCAACTAAATAAATTGCATTTTCAATATGAATTAAAGCATCAATAAACTGTTTATCTTGATAATATATTTGCGCAAATAACATTTCCTGATTCGCCGTCAAGGCTTTGCTATTTACATTTTTCCATAAGGTTAAATATTCAAGTGCTTGACTATATTTTTGTTGTTGCATTGATAACTGTGATAATGAGTAATATGTTGAAATTACTAAACTATCTGGAATGGTTTTTTCAGCTATGACCTGTTTAAAGCTATTAATGGCTAGAGTAATGTCGTCATTACCATAATACATAAAGCCATAAAAATTAAATAACATTGCTCGTTCATAACTATTTAAACTATTAAGGCGAGCTTTAACGTCATCAAGTACCGAAAATCCTGCCGATTTATCACCCGCATCAGCTAACCCTTGAGCTCTCGCAAGTTGTGCATAAACACGATTTCGCATAGCGGGAACTCTTTTGGTTGCTTTATCACTTTTATGTTGTTGCTCTGCTGCTTTACTTTCGGCAAAGCTTGTATTTACACTAAATATTGCCAACAACGCTGCGACAACTAGTAAGGAATTTTTTACTTTCATGATCTAATCCTTATTTATCAATTATTACTTGAATTCCAATCGAGTGAACAACTAGAACCTAGCCTTTTTACCAACTTGTAATCCAATTAGCATTAACAATTAGCCTTCTATTTCAAAGCTGATCTTGTTTTGCACCCCTGCCACTGCCATCGCCACTCCATCAACAACGCGTGGCTTATATTTGAATTTTGCTACCGCATCTAAAGCAGCACGATCAAATATTCCTTCTGGCTTGGCTTTAACCACAAAGGCACTACTAACAGCCCCGGTTTTAGTAACAATAAATTCAACAATAACAAAGCCTTCTATACCACGAGATTGCGCACGTCTTGGGTAAATTGCCGCTACTTTTACAATGGGCAAATAATCACCATCATTACTGTCTAAACTTAAACCAACCGACAAACCAATATCCGCTTGAATATCAGCAGAAAAACTACTTTTAACCGCATTAGCGTTCGGATTACTTTGCTGCATAGGTGGTGTGATCATTGGTGGTGGTGGCTCTTTGGGTTTAGCTGGTTTTTGCATTTCTCGTTCTTTTTTGGCTACCGTTTCATCTTTTTTTAAACGAATAAAGTCAAGCACATTACCTTTTGCAGGCGTAGTCATCACTTCATTACCGCCGGCAATAAGTTTTTGCATGCCCCACAGTAAAATAAAGGTCATAGTTAACGCTAAGGCTCCGGCAATAGCATAACGGGCACCACTTCTGACGATTACTGGTGACATGTGTTAAACCTCTTTTGCCGCAATTGAAATGTCAAATACACCGGCTGCTCTAGCTGAATCCATCACCTTAATTAATATTTCCGTGGTAGATTTTTTATCCGCTTGGATGACAACCGTTCCTTGTGGGTTTTCAGCTTTCAAACGTTCTATGTTGGCTTGAACGCTACGAATGTCCACTTTGCGCTTATTGATCCAAATATCGCCTTTATCACTAATGGCAACGAGAATGTTAGCACGCTCTTTTTTCACTGCGGTCGCGGCTTCAGGGCGGTTAACATCAATACCAGCCTCTTTTACAAATGACGCGGTAACAATGAAGAAAATTAATAAAATAAACACCACATCTAACATCGGCGTCATATCAATTTCTTCTTTTTCATCTTGATCTTGTAACATTTGGTTTAAGTGACGCATAACTAACTCCAATAATTATTCTTTTTTTGATAGCCATTGACAATAAAGTTAACTGGCTATCAACTATTAATAAAATTCTTATTTCTTAATGGCTAACCGATAAACTGTCCGCTAATAATTCAGCTTCTTTTTTGGCATTTCGACGTAACCAGGTAGCGGTAAAAACACCAGATAATGAGCCAACCATACCAGCCATTGTTGGAATGGTTGCTCGTGATACACCCGAAGCCATAGACCTTGCATTGCCACTACCCGATATGGCCATCACATCAAACACTTCAATCATGCCTGTTACTGTGCCAAGTAAACCTAATAACGGACATAAAACCACTAAAGACTGAATTAGTGCTAAGTTACGATTGAGCTTAGTGGTGCCACGAGAAATTAACGCATTACGTATATGTTCGCTATACCACGATGTTTGTTCTTTACGGTCTTGCCAAATACCGATTAAGTGTGTTTTAACACTGCGATAGCTGTAAAAAACAAAAACAATGCGTTCAAAAATCAATAACCACATAATGAAGATAACGGCGGCAATCACGGTTAATACCTGACCACCAGTATCCATAAATTCATTAATGGCACCATACATTTCCATTAAGGCAATCACGATTTATGCTCCTTGGGCGGCAAGTTCTGCATTTTCAGCACGCTCGGCAATAATACCGGTACTTTCTTGCTGGAGAATATTAACAATATTACGACTACGACCATTTAAGTAAGCAAAGATAAAGACCATTGGAATGGCAACAACTAGGCCTAACACGGTAGTCACTAATGCTTGCGAGATACCACCGGCCATTAGTTTAGGATCACCGGTACCAAATAAGGTAATGGCTTGGAAGGTGTTGATCATGCCCGTTACCGTGCCTAATAAACCGATTAACGGTGCGACTACTGAAATGACTTTAATTAAGGTAAGACGTTTTGATAATTTCGGCACTTCACGCAGAATTGATTCTGATAATTTAAGCTCTAAGGTTGCAGTATCAAGGTTAGGATTGTTATCTTTAACCTGCATAACTCGACCAAGTGGATTATTACTTGATGCGGTAACTGATTTAAGCTGACGCTCTACTTTAGAGCCAATAAGCACCAAACTAATTAAGCGCTCTAATGCGATAAGTAAGCCCACGACACCAATAGCAATAATGATGTAACCTACCGGACCACCTTGGTCAATACGCTCACGAAGATCCGGCGCTTGTACTAACAAACTTAAAATCGAACCACCGGTTGGGTCTAAAGCAAATGCGGTGGTATTGCCTTTACTGCTTAGCAATTGGCTAGTTGACGCTAAATAGCGATTTGACGGTTGTCTGATCAGCTCAGCCACCGTACCGGTTTCATCAATATATTCTAAATATTTTCCATCGGCAATTAAGTTAAAGCCACCAACACGGGTTACCATCGCATTTTTACGGTCACCATTGGCCAATACGACTTCACGATTAAAACTGGTTACTTTACCGCTTTCGGTCATTTCACGCTGTAGTTCAAACCATAAACGTTCGATTTCGGCAATAGAAGCTAGTTTTGAACTAGAGCCCATGCTCTGGGCAAGTTCATCTAAAAATTGACCACGTCCTGATATCTGAGCAGAAATAACCGAGGTTTGAAATTTACTGCGAGTATCACCTGACACTTGCTGTAAAACACCAAACAATTCTTTTAATTCACCTAAGCGTTTATCTAAGGCGTCGGTTTTATTCGCCAATTTAATATCATTATCGGCAAAACGTTGCTCAAGTTGAACACTTAATAATAACGCATTATCACGTTGGTTATTCATCTCACTAAGCATGCTTTGCTGCTGATTAACTTTGGCTTTAAATTGTGCTTCTCTACTTTTATTTTGCTCAGTTTGTATTATTTTTCCTTGCTCAAGTTGGCTTAATAACTCATCTAAGCTCAGCGCATTTTGTGCATAACTAACACCAACACCACCAAAGGATGCCAAAGTAAATGAAAGTGCAGCAACGGTGCTGACCTTCTTACACGCTTGCTTTAATTTACCTGCGGTGTTGCTTACTGTATTAATTACGGTATTACTTACGGTATTTAAGTAAATAGTCATATTTTATTACTCTGCTTGGGTCGATGTTTCATTGAGTGAGACCGGCACCATAATCAAATCTGGCGCCAATTGTTTGCGGGCAATACGCAATGCTTTATTGATACCTAAACGATAATCTTGTGACAATGTTTGCCAATGCCCTTTTTGATCTGATACCTGTTTCCATTCACCTAAACGGCTACCGTCACGAGTTTGATACACTAAACTAACCCGACCTATACGTAAAAAATCGACATCCATATCTTGGCCATCAATGGCGATAATACCGCTATAAGCCTCAATAGTACGACCATAATCCACTTCAATTTGATACGCTTCTAATACCCGACGAAATTTTTCAGACACCGCAATATCGGCACGCTTCATCATGGCTTGTAAATCATTAACGCGTTTAGCTCGCTCGGTAGGCAAAAACGGTATATCAAGAGCAACGAAGGTAACTAAAGTAGCAATCATCCGTGCCATTAACGGTGAAATTTGGCGTTCAATAACACTAACGTCTGCCATTGACTTAGCCAGTTGCGCTAATTCCGACATTTGGCTATCAAGCTGTGCTTGCATTTGTTGGTTATAAACACTAAGACCATCAACTTCTTTGGTGACCACATTAAATTGTTGTAATTTAGTTTGTACTTTTTCAGTTAAATCATTTACTTTCTGCTGTGATTTAGCCGCTGATTGATTGATTTGCTGACCAGCATTAACAACCTCACTTAATGGATCGTTAGCATATGCTGAGGTAGCAAAGGTTAAGCTACTAGCACTGAGGCTAAGGTATAAGCTTGCTTTGGCGAGTTTAGACAACTTCATCGATTTACCCTTTCTCTTTTATAAGAGGTCATAAATTATAAATACCAAGCAAAATATAAATTTATTATGCTTGGTATTAAAAGAATTAGACAAATGGTACCTAGTCTATATGACAGTTGAATTTAGGAATTATGACGTTTTTGTTGCGCTAATATTGCAATTTACTGACGAATTCATAGTGACCAGAAATTTTCATAAAGCCTTTAAACGCTAGACCGACATGACACCAAACACCATGCGAACACAAGTAAACTATTAAGAGCAAAGACCAACAGCTAAATAGATACACTTAGCTAGCGCTAATGGTATTATAGCGAGAACTTGTTATATAACCTCAGCTTAAAATCTTCTTGAACCGAATTGAGGTTATGTAAAATAATTTACTCATTGGAGGTTATCATGTCGTTAGGAACACCTTTTTCTAGCGCGGCTAAACGTGTACTGTTATGTGGTGGTGGCGAGTTAGGTAAAGAAGTGGTTATCGAGCTTAAACGCCTTGGCGTGGAAGTAATAGTGTTAGATCGTTATCAAAATTCACCGGCAATGCAAGTAGCCGATCGCAGCTATGTGGTTTCTATGCTTGATGGTGATGCCTTGCGTACTATTATTGAAAAAGAACAGCCACATTTAATTGTCCCTGAAATTGAGGCCATTGCTACCGATACGCTAGTTGCCTTGGAGAACGAAGGTTTTACCGTTATTCCGTCAGCTAAAGCGACGCAACTAACCATGAACCGTGAAGGCATTCGACGACTTGCGGCCGAAGAATTAGCCATTCCAACCTCTAACTATCAGTTTGCCAGCACGGAAGCTGCATACCAACAAGCAATAGCAACTATTGGTTTTCCTTGTGTGATCAAACCCATAATGAGCTCTTCAGGTAAAGGCCAAAGTGTGGTAAAAAGTGCCGCTGACATTGATGGCGCTTGGCAATACGCCCAAGAAGGTGGTCGCTCTGGCGCTGGTAAAGTGATTATTGAAGGTTTTGTTGATTTTGATTATGAAATCACCTTATTAACCATACGTCATAAAGATGGTACCAGCTTTTGTCAGCCTATTGGCCATGTTCAAGAAAATGGCGATTATCAGCAAAGTTGGCAGCCGCAAGCGATGAACCCTAAGGCATTAGCGACCTCAAAAGATATTGCCACCAAAGTTACTGACGCTTTAGGGGGCTTGGGTTTATTTGGTGTTGAACTATTTATTAAGGGTGATGAGGTTTATTTTAGTGAAGTATCACCTAGACCGCATGACACTGGCATGGTTACTATGATCTCGCAAGATTTAAGTGAGTTTGCCTTACATGCCAGAGCCATTTTAGGCTTGCCTATTCCTAACATTCACTTTCATGGTCCTTCGGCATCAAGTGTTATTTTAGTCACTGGTGAATCAAGAAAAGTACAATTTGGTAATTTAGCCGAAGCCTTAAGTGACCCTGATACTGATTTACGTTTATTTGGTAAGCCTGAAGTTACAGGTACTCGTAGAATGGGAGTAACATTAGCAAGAGCGGCAAACGTAGAGCTAGCAATTAAAAAAGCGGTTAAGGCTGCTGCAAGTATCACCGTTGAACTCTAGTAAAAAACAGCTTTAAACCCGTAAAAAAGTCGCTTGAATTTATTTCAAGCGCCTTTCTTTCAAGTTTAGTTATACCCATGATACTTCAAGATACGAGTTTCAGGCATCTTGAGGTAACATGGATATATATTAGTAGCTAAAATTCGTAGCTGTAGTTTAGGCTAACAACCATACCTACTTCTTTAGAACGGACGATAATATCTGCTTGAGTCACTTCTTGATCTTCATTTAATATATTTTTAACTTTTAATTTCAACGTTGAAGCAAACGTAGGATAGTAAGTATAAACCATATCTAGCGAATGAAATGGTTGTTCAAAGGCATCTTCACGGCCACCAACACCAGACGCAAGGATCCGCTCACCAAAGACATTATATAACAGCGAGGCGCTGTGATTACCATTATCAGAATCGTAACCTAATTGTAAATTTACCACGTATTGCGAATGACCATTCATCCGTTTAACGGTATTGGTTAAATTACCCGCATAAGCGGGATCAATAGATACTTCTGAGTCACTTAAGGTAATATTACCCGAAGTAAATAAGCCGCTAGTTAGCCAGGTTAAGTTTTTTAGCCATTCAAATTCAACACCATACACTTCGGCTGTTTCGCCATTAACAAAAGTCATGGTGTAGTCTTCATCACCAACTGACAATATATTTTCAATAGGTGATTGAATATCTTTATAAAAAGCTGCAATGGTATAGTTATCGCCATTTTGCCCATAATACTCAAAACGTGCATCGTAATTTTTCAGAGGGCTACTTTTGAGGCCTGATTTGCCAATAGTACGAATATCAGTTAGCGGATCATAATAAGCCACGGGTACCACTTCTCTAATATCTGGACGTACTACTGTTTCTCCATAACCAAGACGGAGTTGATAGTCACTTTCACTAATATAAGTAAACGAAAGCGCTGGATAAAAATCATCTTCTATAATAGTACCTTGTTCTATTTTATCTGGTGAATAAAATATATCTAATTCACTTTTACCAAAAATCAAACTTGAGGTACCAATAGAGACTTGTTTAAATTCTTCATAACGAACGCCACCACTAATACGCCATTTATTATTATAAAAGACATCAAATTCACCATAAAAGGCATCGGTTTTTTGTGCCGCTAAATAATCATCAGCATCAGGAGGCGTTGGCTCATTAAAATCAACCAATATTGAGTTGGCGTCTAATAACGTATCGTGCAAATAATTAGTGATAGTGAGTACATCATCGATATTATTATTTACCGGTATAAAAACACCCGTTTCATTATTGACACCAAATGTTGAGGTATTATACAAACGAGCTTTGTCGGTGAAATCGTAGCCGCCTTTAAATTCCATTTCAAAATTACCAACATAAACTGGTAAAACAATATTACCCCCATACGATTTAACATTATCTTCTAGGTCAATAAATGAATAAATAACACGATTATCATCACCTGATATTTCAGACTTACTGTATTTTCCATCAATATAGCTGTCGTCAAACTTATAACTAGCATCAAGAGGAATATCAGTTTTTGCTGTCGATTCAGTATATTGCCAGTCAAAACCTAAACCACCATAATCTAAAAAGGTATGCTGACCAATAATTTGTGTAATACGTAACTCACGGTCTTCGTAACTAAATTTATGACTTCTATCGGCTTGACCATTACCAGAAATAGTATTTACCGTACTACCATTAGGACTTTGTAAGGTCGACACTTCGGTTTCATCTTCTGAATCTGTTAAATAAATTTCTGATAACGAGACACTATGGCTGCCAAGACGATAGCCTAGGTTAAATACCAAGTTTGTTTTTTCATTTTCGGTGGTAACTAAAGATTCTTTCACTGTATTAAAGCACGAATTAGTAATATCGTCCTTATTGAGTAATTCTGTACTACAGTTTTCTGAAAAATTTTCACTAAGCACCGCTTGAAATCGCGCCGAACTTTGCCACTCGTTTTTATATGAGCCGGCCAGTAAGAAGCCAATTTGCCCGCCAAGCCACGGTTCATCAAAATTATTACCAATATGAGCTTTAACATCATAATTGGGATCTAATGATTCATCCCTCATAACCATATTACGCGGTAAGGTTTTTAATAATTCACTATTAATCGCACGGGCTTGAACCGCTCTATCATCACCGACTAAATGCTTATTATTAATAATACTACGTAAGCTAAAGTCACCTTTATATTTTACTATCGCTTGCCTTAATTCAGTAGAGATACCATTATCATTACGATTATAGGTATATCCTGAGCCTGAATTGGAGTTATAGCCCACACCTAAGTCAACGCCCGCGGTAAATTCTTTTGGCACAGCTTTGGTACGAATATCAATATTACCGCCACCAAAGGTTGCCGGCATCGAAGGAGAGTAAACTTTTTGTACCGCAAGGCTTTCAATAATACTGGCTGGAAAAATATCTAGCGGTACCACATTGCGTGTTAAGTCTGGGCTTGGAATACTAGCACCATTTAAGCGGGCGCTGGAATAGCGTTCACCTAAACCACGTACATAAATAAACTTACCATCAACCAAGGTTAAACCAGTAACACGGCGTAATGCCGAGGCGGCATCGCTATCACCGGTTCTAGCTAATTGTTCAGCACCTAGAATATCGGCAACAAATGCTTGGTTTTTTCTTTCTGCTATTACTGCTGCCGCACTACCTTGCAAACGAGTAGCAACCACAACAACTTCTTCCATGGCTTCTTGTTGGGCTTGTCTATCTTGCTGCTCGGCAGCTAGATTACTGGTATATGATAACAATCCTAAGCTGACCGCAAATGTCAATTTCTTGAGTTTATGTTGAGTTTTCATCTGGAAATTTTATCCTCAAATAAAAAATAGGCACATTACAAAAGCGCCTATTTCTACAATCTATTCTTTATAAAAATTAACTAAATCACTTTTATAAAGGAATCTAAAGGAACTGAAATTAATCTTGCTCAGCGGCAGCAATAGCGGCTTCTGCCCACTTATACCAATTTGAGCCAGTATCTTGAGCAGAGACTGCACCTATATAATTTACCGTCTCAAAAAAGCTATCATTTAAAGACGTTAAGTCATTCGCTGTTACCGTAATGTCTGTCGAAGCTGTATCAGTTGCAAAACCATTAGCAGCAAGTACTGAAGCATTACCACCTATACGTTCATTGGCACCGCCATTATCAAACCAGTCAGCTTTAGCTGTGGTTTGTAATGCTGCTGGCGCTTTATCACCAAAAACACTATCGCCTTTAAATTCATTGATACATGCCATAGCTGAGCTAGTAAAAGAAAGTTTATCTGCGTTTTTCTCGCCATCGCTTTTAAATTGCACACAATCAGTACCGTTAGTACCATCAGCTTTAACCATTAGCACATTATAGTAAGCACCTTGAATTGCATCATCAAATTTAAATGCTTGTGAAGGGTCGCCGTCACGCACAGAGGCGCCATCGGTAGTGATCACTGTTACATTAGCAATAGTAGGATTAGAGGCTGGCGCTTGGCTATAATCTGCACCAGAGTTTTTCTCGCCATCGGTTTCAAAACCATTGTTACCCATAAAAACGGCTGTTCCGGCTGGAATAGTATTACCGTCAACGACCACATCTTTTTTAGTGTTAACAGTACCGTGTTTAACCAAGATGTATTGAGCCTTACCTTGCCAGCCACCATCAATATCAATACCATCATCTTGGGTATCAGTTACCACAATATGTTTAAGAGTTGATGCCCCGCCGAAAAACTCGATACCATCATCAAAGCCTTGATGAATATGGATATAATCAAAGGAAGAGCCAGAGCCAACACCATTTAATGTTAATGAGTTAAGATCATCACCAGCGCCACCTGTTTTAGGACCAGAGCCAGCGTACCAAATTTTAGCGTATTGAATGGTGCCACTATTATCAGTATTGTCGTTACCACCAAAATGGCTTAACACCCCTTCAGTTGGCGCATTACAAGTAGCAGCATCACGTTGTGCATCGGTACATTGGTTAGTAATACCAAAACCGTTAATGATAATACCACCCCAATCGGCGAATTGTGCCCCATCACCAACAACATCTAAGCGAGAGTAAGCATTAGCCGAGGTAAAATTAATAGGCTTTTCTAACGTGCCGATGGCATTTATTTTTGCGCCACGGGCAACACGAATAATAGCTTCGCCAGAATCAAATGCTAAATTAGCACCCGCTTCAACCGTTAAAGTAGGACCATTAGCGACCACAGTACAAGCCGTAGTAGTATCGCAATTTTTACCAATTAATAACGCACCATTAAAAACATGCACACCGTCGCTAGCAAGCTCAGCAAAAGTAAGATCTTCAGTAATTTCTACATTTTTGCTGGCAAAAGCAGCACTATAAAGACAATCTTGACCGTCATAAGCACCTTGTAAATCACCACGTGTGGCACACGGGTTAGAATCTGTAGTTGGTATAGTGGTGGTATTACCTGAATTATTAGTGCTGTTATCAACACTTTTATCATTTACTGTTGGCGTGATATTGATATCTCCACCACAACCAGCCAACGCTAATGCACCTGCAACTATACTTACTTGAAAAATATTTTTAAATTTTATTTGCATTTTATCTCTGCTCCGCAGAATTGTTGTAGACCAAGTAATACCATTAATTGGTATCAAGATTAATTTGGCTTAAATACTACAAGAGAAAAATGACAGAAATATTTTAGAAATATGACTTTTTATTGACAGTAATATGTCACTTAAATAACACTTAAATAACACTTAAATGATAACAAGGTGTTAACTTTAATGAACAATCAAAACGAAAAAAGCGCCTTTCGGCGCTTTTAATAAATGATTAACTTTGTCGAACTATTCGATTAACTGCCGTGAATAATACGTTTGGCAATCAAATCTTCAACCACACTAGGGTCGGCAAGTGTTGACGTATCGCCTAAGCTATCGACATCGTTCTCAGCAATTTTACGTAATATACGACGCATAATTTTACCTGAACGAGTTTTAGGTAACCCCGGCGCCCACTGTAAGTAATCAGGCTTAGCAAAACGACCTAGCTCTTTGGCAACAAACTCTTTAAGCTCTTTGTTAAGTTCATCGGATTCTTCGGCATTCGCCATCAAGGTAACGTAACAGTATACGCCTTGACCTTTGATCTCATGCGGGTAACCAACAACTGCAGCTTCAGCAACTGCCGGATGATGTACTAGCGCACTTTCAATTTCAGCAGTACCAAGACGGTGACCAGATACGTTTAATACGTCATCAACACGGCCAGTGATCCAGTAGAAACCATCTTCATCACGCTTAGCGCCATCACCCGTAAAGTAGTTACCTGGGTATTGACCTAAATAAGTTTGATAGAAACGATCATGATCGTTATATACAGTACGTAGCTGTCCTGGCCAACTAGCAGTCATCACTAATAAACCTTGGTTTTCACCTTCAAGGGTATTACCGTCTTTATCAAATAAAGCCGGTTGTACACCAAAGAAAGGCTTACCCGCACAACCCGGCTTCATATCAACCGCACCAGGTAAAGAGGTAATTAAAATACCACCTGTTTCAGTTTGCCACCAAGTATCAACAATTGGACAGTTGCTCTTACCAACAACTTCATAATACCATTGCCATGCTTCAGGGTTAATAGGCTCGCCTACGGTGCCTAATAATCGCAATGAAGAAAGATCAGATTTTTCAACAAGTTCATTACCGACACTCATTAAAGCACGAATCGCCGTAGGGGCAGTATAAAATACATTTACTTTATGCTTTTCACATACTTGCCAAAAACGTCCAGCATCAGGGTATGTTGGTACACCTTCAAATATTAAGGTGGTTGCACCATTCGCTAACGGGCCGTAAACAATATAAGAGTGACCAGTGATCCAACCTGCATCAGCAGTACACCAGTATATTTCGCCTTCTTTATAATCGAAAACATATTTATGGGTCATGGCAGCATACAAAATATAACCACCACAAGTATGCACAACGCCTTTAGGTGTGCCCGTTGAACCTGAGGTATATAAAATAAATAATGGATCTTCAGCATCCATAATTTCAGGTTCACATATTGCTGGTTGCTTAGCTACCGCATCAGCGTACTTAATATCAATACTATCATTCCAAGCAACATCACCACCTGTTCGCTCTACCACGATAACAGAATGCACATTAGGGCAGTCTGCCACAGCAGCATCAACATTAGCTTTAAGTGGGATACGCTTACCGCCACGTAAAGATTGGTCTGCGGTAATAATCACTTTACAGTCGGCGTCAAGAACACGCGCTTTAATTGATTCGGTAGAGAAACCACCAAAAATAACAGAATGTATTGCGCCAATACGGGCACAAGCTAACATCGCATAACTAATTTCTGGGATCATTGGCATATAAAGACAAACACGATCGCCCTTTTTAACGCCACGTTCTTTTAGCAAGTTAGCTAAACGACAAACATTGTCATGAAGCTCTTGATAAGTAACTTTTAAATCATCATTAGGATCATCACCTTCAAAAATAATAGCAGTGTTATTTGCCTTGGTTGCTAGGTGGCGATCAATACAGTTATAACTGACGTTTAATTTAGCACCTGAAAACCAGTTGATTTCAGAGTTTTTTAAATCGACTTTACTAACGCTATCCCAAGGTTTGTACCAATCAATAAATTCTTTCGCTTGCTCACCCCAGAAAACATCTGGCTGCTCAATAGATTTCTTGTACATAGCATCATAAGTCGCGCTGTCGATATGGGTATGCGCCTTAGCTTTTTCTGATACCGGATAGCGAAGTTTCAATTCATTCATGCGTTATTCCTTCAGGTTTATTTATACTCAATTATAGTATTTTTATTTTTAAAAATTAGATTAGCTTAATCCTAAAATTTTTGTGGTTATTTTTATATACGCCTTTAGTCTTATTTTACTATAGGTCTTTAGTACTAACGTAAGCTTAACAACCTCAGCATAATGTTTTTTAGCCACCAACTAGTAACGATTTATAGGGAGCTATACCGCTTCCTACAAGGTTTTACCTTAACATTGAAAGCAAGCTATGACAACGCTGTCATTGTTTGTTCATAATTTTTGTGAATAGCAAGTATATACCCATAATACTTCAAGATGCGAGTTTCAGGATGCTTGAGCGATTCATGATCAAGACACATCTTTTTATTAATGGCGTTCCCTTAAGAAAAGATGTAACGAAGAACATGGTTTGCTCAAACATCCCCGTGGGCTGGTTTAGAAACGCTTTATGCTACGTTATTGATTTCGACAAGGGAACAACCATTCTCTTCAAGCAATCCTTGTCTAAAGACGTTTCTAATTCCAGCTGAATCCTGTATCTTGAGGTAACATGAGTATATATAGATTGACTAGCAAGCGAGATCAAAAAAAGCATCCGAAGACGCTTTAACATAAGGTATTTAAACAGTCAGAATTATAAATTATAACCGGACTCTTCATGCTCAACTTGATCTAAGCCATTAGACTCTTGTTCTTCATCAACCCGTAAACCATTGGTCATCATTCCAACAAGTTTTAATAAAACATAAGTTACTACCCCAGTGTAAACCAAGGTTGAAACAATACCAATAAGTTGTACACCAACTTGCTCTGCCATGGTCGTAATACCTTCAGCAAAACCGAAACCACTAAATACACCTAACGTGGTCGCTGAAAATATCCCTGCCAACAATGTACCTAAAATACCACCGACGCCATGAACAGGAAAAACATCTAGTGAATCATCTATTTTCAATTTCTGTTTGATATATACCGTTGCATAGAAACAAACAAAGCCAGCGCTAATACCAATAATAAGTGCTCCGCCAGGGCCAACGAAACCGGATGCTGGTGTAATAGTACCCAAGCCTGCAACCATACCAGTAACGGCTCCTAATACACTCGCTTTACCAAATTTTTTCCATTCAATAGCTGCCCAAGTTAACGTGCCTGCTGCTGCTGAGATATGAGTTACTAGCATCGCCATAGATGCATCGCCATTTGCTGCTAAGGCACTACCGCCATTAAAACCAAACCAACCAACCCATAACATACCGGCACCAGTAACTGACATAGTTAAATTATGGGGTAACATCGGTGTTCTTGGAAAGCCGCGTCTTGGTCCTACAACCATAGCGGCCACAAGCGCAGCGGTACCTGCAGTTATATGGACAACGATACCACCGGCAAAATCATAAACGCCCATTTGACTTAACCAACCACCACCCCACACCCAATGGGTAACAGGTGCATATACTGCTAATAACCATAAACCACTAAATAGTAACACTGCTGAAAATTTCATCCGCTCAGCAAAGCCACCTATAATAAGGGCAGGCGTTATTATCGCAAAGGTCATTTGAAAGAGCATAAATAAACTTTCAGGAATATCGCCTGAGAGTACATCTTTACCAATGCCATGCATCATCACTTTGGAAAAATCACCAATAAAGCCATTACCTTCACCAAAAGCTAGGCTATAACCAACTACAAGCCACAAGATAGAAGAAATCGCACCGATAGAAAAACACTGCATCAATATAGACAGCACATTTTTTTTACGGACCAGGCCGCCGTAGAAAAGTGCCAAACCAGGTAACGTCATCAGCAAAACTAAGGCTGTTGAGGTTAGAACCCAAGCGGTATTAGCCCCATTAAGCTCACCTTCATCAGCAAAAGCAAATGTTGGCATTAATAGCAGTACAATGGTGAATATAAATGAAAGTGTTCTTGACATCTTTTAGTTCCAAGTTGTTTTATCGAATATTTGATTTAATTGGTGCAACACAAATTAATCAAAACTCGCTTTATTTTATTTTGCACTAAGTATGCACAAAACAAGCCACTAAACTTTCAGATTAAAAAACAACAACATATAAAAAACACGTTCGAAAACAGTGCCCTTCCCTGCACAAAATAAGTGAATCTAACTTTGTGGCGCACCAATTTGGAGCGTAAAAAGATATCAATACAAACTATCTTATTCAAATGTGCTATACAGCAAATCTATAACTAATATCATAAATATCAATTAAATTAATGGCCTTTGTTATCACTTAGCTATATCATTTTTTCGAGGTTTTGCTAAAATCTTGGAAAATTAAAATAAGCTCTTCCATCACAACTAGAGACCTGACATGAAACAACTTTTATTCATAATACTAGCAATGCTAGTACCTAGTATTGCATTTGCATCTGATGCTGTGCATCAAACTGTCGACTTAACAGCCCATTGGGTTGGTTACGCTGCCATTGCTATTTTTGTTTTAGCATACACCTTAGTTATTTTAGAAGAGCAACTGCACTTAAGAAAATCTAAACCGGTATTGCTTGCTGCTGGCCTGATCTGGATACTTATTGCTGCTTATTATACTTCCCATGGCATGCCACATGCCGCAGAAGTCGCTATTCGCCATAACTTCTTGGAATACACCGAGTTATTTTTCTTTTTACTTGTTGCCATGACCTATATAAATGCGATGTTAGAGCGAGATGTTTTTAATGCGCTTCGAGATTGGTTAGTTATTAAAGGCTTCAGTTACAAAGCCCTATTTTGGTTAACTGGTATTCTGGCTTTCTTTATCTCCCCTATTGCTGACAACTTAACAACAGCATTAATTATGTGTGCGGTGGTACTTGCGGTCGGTAAAGATGAACCGAAATTTATTGCGTTAAGTTGTATTAATATCGTTGTTGGCGCAAATGCTGGTGGTGCATTTAGTCCATTTGGCGATATCACTACCCTAATGGTTTGGCAAAAAGGTATTGTACAATTTAGTGAGTTTTTCCACTTATTTATTCCATCTGTTGTTAATTTTATTATTCCTGCATTTATTATGCAATTTGCTATCCCTTCAGGAAAGCCTAAAGCAC
This sequence comes from Colwellia sp., assembly GCA_013215465.1. Lineage (GTDB taxonomy): Bacteria > Pseudomonadota > Gammaproteobacteria > Enterobacterales > Alteromonadaceae > Colwellia. The sequence goes on from JABSOW010000019.1 coordinate 29,783, forward strand.
AGTCAGGTAAAATGACCCCAATTAAACACGGTGGTTTAGTTATTGTTGGCTTATTCATTCTAACTATTATTACTGCGGTTTCTTTCCATAACTTCTTACACTTACCACCAGTATTTGGCATGATGTTAGGTTTAGCGTATTTGAAATTTTTTGGTTACTACATTCGTAAATCTGGCCAAGGTGAAATTGATAAATCAGATATTCCAACGGGCCACCAAATTGCAGATGACTTTGATATTTTTGACAAAATAGCAAAAGCCGAGTGGGATACCTTATTCTTCTTCTATGGTGTTATTTTAGCCGTAGGTGGTTTAGGATTTATCGGTTACTTAGGTATGGCCTCTGAATTTATGTATGGTGAGTTAGGCGCAACTAACGCGAATATACTAGTTGGTGTTCTTTCTGCTATTGTTGATAACATCCCGGTCATGTTTGCAGTATTAACCATGAACCCTGATATGTCACATGCACAATGGTTATTAGTAACCTTAACTGCAGGTGTTGGCGGTAGTTTACTATCTGTTGGCTCTGCCGCAGGTGTCGCGTTAATGGGGCAAGCACGTGGTTACTATACCTTCTTTAGTCACTTAAAATGGACTCCTGTGATCGCCTTAGGTTATGCTGCCAGCATCTATGTTCACTTACTGATTAATGGTACTTAATTGGTAACAATTTCGAATAACTAAATTGTTAATAACAACATTTTATTTGTTATGATAAAAAGCTTCTAAATAACTTTAGAAGCTTTTTTTATATCCACTCTGATCAACACATAGGAAAAAAATGAAAGTTTTAAGTAACTTAACAACCAACAATAAACCTTGGCTATTACTCGCCTTATCAGCCTTAGGGCTAGAGTTGTGCGCATTATTTTTTCAATATGCGATGAACTTAGCGCCATGTATTATGTGCGTGTATCAACGTGTTGCTATTTGCACCATTATACTTGCTGGCCTTATTGGTTTTTGGGGTTGCCAGTTTTTAGTCGCCCGAGTTATTGCTTATGGTTTATGGGCAACAGGGGCCATTTGGGGACTAGTTATTGCTGTAGAGCATGTAGAGATGCAAGAGAATTCCGGTTCATTGTTTTTTAGTTGTGAGTTTATTCCTAACTTTCCAAGTTGGGCCCCCTTACACGAGTGGCTGCCAGCATTGTTTGAAGCAACAGGAGATTGTGGTGAAATTAGTTGGCAGGTTTTAGGTTATAGCATGCCACAGTGGATGATTATGGTATATGGGGCTTATGTTGCAGTATTTGTCTTAATATTATTGAATAGATTAATTCATGCAAAAAGTTTTTAAAAAACGCAGGCTAAAAACTATTAGCCTGCGAGTTTATAGCAGTTATCTAACAATAGGTGCGGCAACCCCAGCTGCCACATAGGGAATAACTTGCTTAATGACGCCAGCAATATCCACTTGGCGATCAAAATCATTTTGAGCAATATCAATTAAAGCATCACTAGACGACATGGTAAAAACAATGGTGCCCATAGTGAAATGTAAACGCCAAAACATTTCTTCCGCGTTTAATTCAGGATAAGCTCTCTGAACCGCTTGCGTAAAGTTAGTAAAAACACCTGGGTATTGGGTAGTAAGGAACCAACGTAAAAACCCCTGACTATCGGTATAGCCTCGGCCAAGCAACTGTAAAAAGGTACTAGTACCATTGTCTTTAAAGCTATTTAGGTGTAATAACGGCTCAAGAAAAGCAGAAAATACATCTATCAACGTCGGCTGTACTTCATTAATACAAAGTACATTCAGTGCTGACTCTAATCGTGGCGATAGCTCATTCATGTAACGAGACATAACCGCTTTGATTAATTCTTTTTTTGAACCAAAATGATAATTAACCGCGGCTAAATTTACCTCAGCTTGACTAGTTATCTCTCTTAACGATGTGCCGTTAAAGCCTTTATCAGCAAAAAGAACTTCTGCTGCATCTAAAATTTTACTCTTTGTACTCATACTATCTCTTACATATACCTTAATTCAAACACCTGTTTAAAATAGCTTACTTACTGTGATTAGGTCAAGAGTAATCCACTTAAGGTGTAGATTATTTTTTTTCTAAACAAAATTTGAACTATTTTTCATGAAAAACCTCAAAGTTTAGGTACATATACCCGTTACCATTCAAGATGCAGGCTTCAGAGTGCTTGAGCGATTTCAATTCAAGGCGCTGTGATGTAATAATGGTTACTCCCTTATAAATTTCATAGCAACGATGAGTGATATTGCTCAAGCCCTTCTTTGATGGGTTTAAAAGTCATTTAAGCTGCGTTATTAAATTAAAGAATGGAACAACCATTCTATAAACTTAATGCCTTGCCTAAATGGCTTTTAATTCCCACTGAAATCACGCACTTTGAATGATAACGGGTATACATGTACTTCCTGACTCAGTGGCCTGATCTGTCAATCTGCTCTGAGTCTTTTTTTTGGCTTAAAAGGGGTAAAAAAATCTTGTTTAATTCCCATAACAATACAAACTGTTACGGTTTCTATACAGTTAAAAACACCTCTTCAGGCTATTATAGTTTCACTCTCAAAGGTTAAGAGCGCCTAGCAAATTAGCTTAGAAGGTAACATTTATCTTTGAATGAGCCTTTTTACGCTAATAGCCACCTTTACAATAGCCATTGCAATACTGACATCTTTCAATATACTGACTTACCTTATAAGATATAAAATATAACTGGTTCGTATATGAAAAAATTTAACAAGACCTTCAAGCTTACAACACTTGCGATCGTTGTAGCGACCTCATTGTTTTCTTGTGCTCAGACAAACAAGAATGAAGAAAATACTGCTCAAGACTTACCCAAAACTTTAACCAGTCAAGATGCACAATCATTTTTAGATAAAGTTGCTACAGAAGCAGTCGATTTATCAGTATCAAATGCTCGAGCTGAGTGGATTTATTCAAATTTTATCACTGAAGATACATCGGCATTAGCTGCAGAAGCTAATCAAAAATCAACCGAAGCAAGTGTTAGGTTTGCCATGCAAGCAGCTGAATTTGATGCGATTGATGTCAACCCAACTCAGCGCCGCCAACTTGATTTCTTAAAACAATCAATCGTTATGCCAGCACCACAAGATTCAGAAAAATCAGCAGAGCTTGCAAAAATTGGTGCGGATCTGAATAGCCTTTACGGTAAGGGGAGTTATACCACTAAAGCAGGCATAAAACTAAGTCTTGGTAATATGACTTCAATCATGGCTGAATCTCGTGATTACAATGAGTTATTAGAGATGTGGCAAGGTTGGCGTGAAATCAGTCCACCTATGAAAGCGCTATATACTCGACAAGCAGAATTAGCCAATGAAGGTGCTAACGATTTAGGTTATAACGATTTAGGCGCAATGTGGCGATCAAACTATGATATGCCTGCCGATGAGTTTGCTAAAGAGTTGGATAGATTGTGGGGGCAAGTAAAGCCGCTATATGATGATTTACATTGTTATGTTCGTAGCGAACTTGGTAAGCATTATGGAGAAGATAAGGTTCCACAAGACCAACCGATTCCTGCTCATTTATTAGGTAATATGTGGGCACAAAGCTGGGGGAATATTTATCCTCTAGTCGCACCTGAAAATGCCGATCCAGGTTATGATATCACTAAGCAATTAGCCGCCCATAACTATGATGAAATAACAATGGTCAAAGGTGCTGAGAAGTTTTTCACCTCATTGGGATTTGATGCCTTACCAGAGACCTTTTGGACTCGTTCTTTATTTACCAACCCCGCAGACAGGGACGTAATTTGTCACGCTTCTGCATGGAATTTAGATGCCAAAGATGACTTACGTATTAAAATGTGTATTCAAAAAACAGGGGAAGAATTCTCAGTTATTCATCATGAGTTAGGTCATAACTTCTACCAGCGTGCCTATAAAGATCAACCGATATTCTTTCAAAATAGTGCCAACGATGGCTTTCATGAAGCCATTGGTGACACCATTGCCTTGTCAGTAACACCTAAGTATTTAAAAAAAATAGGCTTAATTGATAATATTCCTGATGAATCAAAAGATATTGGACTATTGATGAAGAAAGCCCTAGACAAGGTAGCTTTTATTCCATTTGGTTTACTGGTTGATCAATGGCGCTGGAAAGTTTACTCCGGTGAAATAACACCTGAAAACTATAATGAGGCTTGGTGGGAATTACGTGAGAAGTACCAAGGTGTTGCCGCACCGGTAGCGCGTGATGCTAATGCTTTTGATCCTGGAGCAAAATATCATGTTCCTGGGGGCGTTCCCTATAGCCGCTATTTCTTAGCACATATTCAACAGTTTGAATTCCATCGTGCACTTTGTGAAATATCAGGTAATACCGACTCAATTCACCGTTGTTCTATTTACAATAACAAAGATGCCGGTAAAGCGCTAAACACTATGTTAGCAATGGGCTCTAGCCAGCCTTGGCAGCAAGCTTATAAGGTACTTACTGGTAATGAACAAATGGATGCTACCGCTATTTTAGATTACTTTGCACCATTGCAAACTTGGTTAAAAAATAAAAACCAAGGTAAACAATGTGGTTTTTAATGCCAACCAAGGTTAACGTACGACGAAATTAACCCACAAAAGCCCTAACATTATTGATGTTAGGGCTTTTTAATTAATTCAATTGGTATAAGTCAGTTCCAATAACAGTAGTGTGATCAACAATTCGTTACTTACCAAAAATTTTTAGTGACTCTCCAGTGCTTTGCCTGCCAAATAAAAAACAGCTACAACATCAATGATGTGTGCTCTCTACAAAATTTTAATAAAACTGCAACAAAGTGAAGGTATAGTTTTAGACTGCACTAAAAGATAATAACAAGGAATAAAGCTTACATGCATTTTCTCGAAAAAGAACTTAGTTGGTTGTCTTTTAATCATAGAGTTTTACAAGAAGCACAAGATGAAAGTGTACCATTACTAGAGCGTTTACGATTCTTAGGCATCTATTCAAGTAATATGGACGAATTCTATCGAGTCAGGGTAGCTAGCGTACGTCGGAAAATATTATTATCGAATAATAAAAAGCAAAATAAACAGGCCTTAAATTTATTTAGTAAAATTCAAAACAAAGTAATTTCCTTGCAAATAATTTTTGACGAAACTTATCAATTACTATTACAGCAATTAGACGTAAACAACATCCACCTTATCAATGAAATACAACTATCAAATACACAAAAATCATGGTTAGAGCAGTATTTTAAAGATAAACTACGTCGTCATATTTTTCCGTTGATTTTAAACGATCAAACAACTTTAGCCGATCATATTAACGACGATGCTACCTATTTAATGGTATCTATGCGTAAAGAGCAACAGTATCAATATGCATTAGTTGAAGTACCCAGTAATAACGTGCCCCGCTTTGTTATATTGCCAAGCAGTAAGAGTGATGAAACTAAAAACGTCAGTATTATTTTACTCGACAATATTATTCGTCACTGTTTAACACAAATATTTAGTGGTTTTTTTGACTTTGACAGCATTAATGCCTATTCAATGAAGCTCACCCGTGATGCCGAATTTGATCTCAGTAATGAATTTAACCAAAGCTTATCAGAGCAGATGTCATCAAGCTTAAAGCAACGGATAAATGCTGAGCCGGTACGCTTAGTTTATGATAAAAAAATGCCACAAAACATGTTAGATACACTGAAGAAGCAATTTGCTATCACCTCCAATGAGGGCTTAATTTCAGGTGGACGCTACCATAGTTTTAAAGACTTTATTGAGTTTCCAAGTATTGGTGATAAGTCATTGGAGCATGAGAAGTTACCTTCGTTAGAGCAAGTTTACTTTACCCATTACAGCAATACTTTCACCGCCATAAAACAACGGGATATTCTGCTTTATTATCCCTATCATAAATTTTCTCATTTTACCGAATGGTTACGCCAAGCCGCTTATGATCCTAAGGTCAGTAAAATTGAAATATCACTTTATCGTGTTGCCAAAAAATCGCGGGTAATAGCCGCGCTTATTGAAGCGGTAAAGAATGGTAAAGAAGTCTCGGTAAATATTGAATTACGTGCCCGTTTTGATGAACAAGCTAACGTAAGCTGGGCCGAAGTACTGTCTAATGCAGGCGCCAATGTTACTTTTGGTATTTCAAGTTTAAAAGTACATGCGAAAATATGCTTAATCAGCCGAAAGGAAGACGGTAACTTAGTACGCTATGCTCATATTGGCACAGGAAATTTCCATGAAAAAAATGCCAAAATATATACTGATTTCAGTTTATTTACTTGCCAAAATGAAATTACCGAAGAAGTAGCACAAGTGTTTGAATTTATTAAATTCCCTTATATACAATTCACCTTTAAACACCTAATTGTTTCACCCATTAACACTCGTAGTGCGATAGAATATTTGATAGATCAGGAAATAAAGGCAGCCCAGCAGCAACAACGCAGTGGTATTACCCTCAAAGTAAATAATTTAGTTGATCATGGTTTGATCAATAAGCTTTATCAAGCAAGTAATGCCGGTGTACCAATAAAATTAATAATACGCGGCATTTGTTCATTAGTGACGGGTATTAGTAATCAAAGTGAGAATATAACAGCCATCAGCATAGTTGATCGTTATTTAGAGCATCCAAGAGTCACTATTTTTGAAAATAATGGTCAACCAAAGGTTTATATTTCCTCTGCCGATTGGATGAGCCGAAATTTAGAGCAACGGGTTGAGGTTACTTGCCCTATTTATGACCCCGCGGTAAAACAAAGTATTATTGATATTATTGATATTCAATTAAGTGATAATACTAAAGCAAGAACGCTAGATACCACACAAACGAACCAGTACCAATTTAGTCTGCACATTCCAAAAACACGTGCACAAGTTGCTATTTATCATTACCTTAAAAAACAACAACTGACAAAGATAACAGCATTTAGTCAGACTGAAAAAAAATTACAAATATGCCATGGATAAATATACCCCAACCAAAACCAATCATTTAGTTGCCATTGATTTAGGCTCGAATAGCTTTCATTTAATTATTGCCCGCGAACAAGATGGCTGTTTACAAATAGTACACCGACAAAAGCAAGCGGTTGGTCTGGCTAAAGGTTTAGACAAACTTAATTATTTGAGCACGCCAGCAATAACAAAGGCGATAGCGTGTTTACATGAATTTAATTTATCACTCGCTAATATTCCTAATAGTGCCATTCGTATTGTGGCAACTCAAGCGTTGCGCCAAGCCAATAATAGTCAACAATTTATTAACTTAGCAAAAAAAGTATTGCCCTATCCCATTGAGATAATTTCAGGAAAATTAGAAGCTGAACTTATCTATAAGGGCGTCGCCCATACTCAACCCCTACGAGGTAGTACCTTTATTATTGATATTGGTGGCGGTAGTACGGAATTAGTTGTCGGTGATAATTTTTCTACCTCACTTGTTGACAGTTTAACGATGGGCTGTATCAGCCTGCAACAAAAATTCTTTCTCAATGGTGAGATCACCGCGACCGCCATGCATGATGCGAAAAATTTTGCCATTAAACAACTAAGCGGTATTGCTGACCGTTATAGAGAATCAAACAGTAAAACCTTACTGGGTACTTCTGGCTCGATTAAAACCATAAGTCAGGTAATGCTTGAGCTATATGGTGATGATAAAATAACGGCAAAGCGCTTAAAAAGGTTAGTTAAACAACTCATTGGCTGGCAACATTGTAATAATATTCCACTGCGCTCTTTAGAAGACCCTAGGCGACCATTATTAGCAAGCGCAGTAGCGATATTATCCAGTTGCTTTAGCCAACTTGGCATTAAACACATGAAATTTAGCGCCGGTGGCCTACGAGAAGGCGTGTTATATGATTTAAGCCAATCACGTACAGATATCGATACCAGAGAAAGAACCATTCATAATTTAATGCGCTTACATCATATAGACCAAGCCTTTAGCCAACGAGTTCTGCAACAACTCACCTTAATAAATAAACAGCTAAAAAATACCACAGTTCAATTAAGTCGAGCTGAATTTATGCAGTTATGCTGGGCAGCACAACTGCATGAAATAGGGATAGCAATCAATTCGAAAAAACGCCAACATCACGGTGGCTATATTATTGAACACAGTGATATGCCAGGTTTTAGCGAGAGCGAGAAAAAGACTATTGTTTTATTAGTACGTAATCACCGCGCCCAAATTAAACTAAATGCCGGCGAACAAAGTCATTTAATTGCAACTAATCAGCGTACTCACTTATTGATACAACTATTACGTCTTGCCATTATCTTTACTCAGGGCCGTTTGCAGCCACAGAACACTCAAGTACAGCTATATCACCAGCATAACGCGCTGATCATTGCGCTAACAGGGCAACCTGAATTACAAAATAAGCTTAATAATGAAGTTGAAAAACAAGCTAGCGCTGGCTTAACGCTAACAATTGTAACAAACAACGAAGCACTGCCCGTTAACGTGATTTAAAGTACGACAAAGTGGTTAATTAAATCCGGAGTAAACTACCTAGGCATGTTATTTTATCTGACTAGCAATGTGATATTTTCTCAACTTCATCGCTATTTTGTTATGAGAAACCTTCAACCGTTGGGCGAGTTTACGCGTAGTTGGAAATAAAGGATAAAGCTGTGACAACAATTGTTTTTCAAAACCAGCTTGGGCGCTAGACCAATCTTTAATTGTTTGCTCTGTACTTACATCAATAGATGTTTCACTGTGTGCAGCAGTACTCACTTGAGAAAATTTTGTTAATGCTTGCTCAATTTCCTGCGCGTCAATAACCTCGGATGTATTTAATGCCACTACTGAAAACAACACATTTTGTAGCTGCCGAATATTGCCCGGCCAATGATAAGCTTGTAATAATAATAGCGCATCTGCTGTTAGCTTAAGTTGATCAATAGCTGGTTCAACAACTTGCTTAACCTGCTTTACTGCATTGTTGATAAAATAGCTAGCTAATAGCTGAATATCTCCTGTTCGCTCTCTTAACGCCGGCAAAGCTAAATTAAGTACGTTTACTCGATAGTATAGATCTTCTCTAAATAGTTTTTCGGTTATCAACTGTGCTAGGTTTTGATGACTTGCGCTAATAATTCTCACATTTGCATGTAACTCTTTGGTTCCTCCCACCCGACGATAAGAGAAGTCTTGTAAAAAACGCAGTAGTTTCGCTTGTAAATAAGTCGACATTTCGGCAATTTCGTCAAGAAAAATACTACCGCCTTCAGCCAACTCAATTAACCCAGGTTTTCCTGATTTTTTAGCCCCAGTAAAAGCACCAGCACTATAACCAAATAACTCACTCTCCAATAAGCTTTCAGGTAAAGCCGCGCAGTTAATCGCTAAAAAAGGCGCCTTAGCGCGATTACTCAATTGATGTAATGCTCTAGCGATGAGCTCTTTACCGGTGCCGGTTTCACCACTAATCAACACCGGTAAATCTAACTTAGCAAAACGAGCACTTTGCTCCTTCACCAACACAATGCTGGCTGAGTTACCAATTATGTTATCAAGACCTTGCTCTTGATGGGTTTGCATCAACGATAATTGCCGGCCAATCGCTTTCATAGAGCGTAAGGTGATCATAGCGCCCGTTACTTGCTTATGTTCACTAACAACAGGGGTAATATCGGCTAAATAGGTTTTACCGTTGAAAACCAATGAATGAGTGGTTGCTTTATCTGATAGTAGATTTTGATACTTTTGTTCAATAAACTTCTCAATGGGTAAGCCGGTAATAACATGTTCGTTGTTATTTTTCTGAATGAGTTTATGCGTTGCCGAGTTAACCGCAAGAATAATGCCTTGATTGCTGATATCAATGATGGGATCAGGTATGCGGTTGAGTAACGCCTGTAAATGATTTTCTCTTTGCTCTATTGGCAATAAAGCCACTTCGGTAATACTAATAATGCCTATAACGGCTCGTAAACTGTCACTAATATCTTGCAATGACAAAGAGTCATGATCTAAGTGTACAAAAGTATAACAAGCACTTACCTCAACCGCTTTTAAATTCCAAGACTGCTTGGCAAAGGCTGATAATATTTCTTGGCTGATCCCTATTCGATCAGTCGATTTAATTTCTAAACGCATACAACACCTTATTAACGATAACAGTATTTGTAATAATAATAGTACATGTAATAATAATGATACAATACCAATAAAATACCCGTTAAAACAAGTATTAAATGTGATTATCACTAGCCTATAAGGTTAACAGCATTAATAGTAAACATTACTTTCACTAACAAATATTACTATTCAAGATCTTTTTGTAATAAAAACAGTACAACCAACAAACCCTACACAGCGAAAAAAACAGCTACTCATTGATATTGTTAAGATTAAAAATAATGGCCGTCAAATTGCAGTAGTTTATGACACGTGTCTATCAATAATAGTAGAGAGAACAAATGTCTAACAATAAAAACAACACTCAACGTCAATCAATAGAAACACAAGCCATTCATGCGGGTCGCATTAATGATGAACAGTTTGGCTCATTAGCAACGCCGCTTTATCAAACATCTACCTTCATCTTTGATAGTGCTGAGCAAGGTGCTGAGCGTTTTGCTGGTGAAAGTGAAGGCTATATTTATACGCGCTTAGGCAATCCAACCACACGCCAATTAGAAATGCGTGTCGCGGCAATGGAATGCACAGAAGATGCCGCCGCAACAGCGACAGGCATGGCTGCGGTGTCGGCGGCCTTATTAACCAATTTACAAGCGGGCGATCATATGATCTCTTCCAAAGCGGTTTATGGCTGTTCGTTTGCTTTAATGAATCATATGCTGAAGAAATTTGCCATTGAAGTGACCTTTGTTGACATGACCAAACCAGAAAATATCACTGCTGCTATTAAAGAAAATACTAAGTTGATTTTTTTAGAAACCCCTATTAACCCTAACTTAGTGGTACTTGATTTAGCGAAAATCTGTGCTATAGCCAAAAAACACCAATTGCTGTCAGTGGTTGATAATACCTTTTTAACACCAGTGCTACAGCAACCAGCAAAGTTTGGCGCAGATATTGTTGTACACAGCGCGACTAAGTATTTAAATGGTCATGGCGATGTTGTTGCAGGTATTGTTTGTGCTAGTAGCGAAATGATTAATGATATTAAAATGACTACCTTAAAAGACATTGGCGCGACCATAAGCCCGCATGACGCTTGGTTAATTTTACGTGGCATAAAAACCCTGCCGATTAGAATGGAACGTCATTGTAATAATGCCCAAAGCGTCGCCGAGTTTTTAGCACAGCATAAAGCCGTTACCCAAGTTTATTATCCGGGCTTAAAGTCTCATTGTGGTTATCAATTTATTGGCAAACAGATGAAAGCCGCCGGTGGCGTTATCGCTTTTGAACTCAATACCGATATAAAAGGTGGCGCTGATTTTATTAATAATATGGAATTATTTTCTATTGCGGTGAGTTTAGGCGATGCTGAATCACTGATTCAACATCCAGCTTCAATGACCCATTCACCATACACCCCTGAAGAGCGAGCTGACGCAGGAATTACTGATTCATTGATCAGAATATCGGTAGGATTAGAACATGTTGACGATATTATTGCCGATTTATCACAAGCACTAGCTAAAGTGTCGTTATCAACAATAAAAAAACTAGCAATGAAAAATTCTGATCATGCGGCTTAACGGTTAATATCAATACGCATAAATAGGAGAACGCTAGTATCATGTCTTTAGTTTACGGTTTTTTAGGGTGAAATAATATTTACCTAAAACCACCATTAATATACCACTAAGCACTACGGTAGCAGAAATAACCAGACGAATGGTAATTATTTCAGAGACAAAGACAACGCCACCTATTGCAGCAATTACCGGTACCGATAACTGAATAACTGCTGCTTGTGTTGAAGATAGGCCGCCAAGGGCGATATACCAGATTGTATAACCTACACCGGATGTTATCGCCCCTGATATTAACGCTAATACTATCCCTTCTGTTGAATAGCTGATGTTTTGCATACTAAAAACAGCTAATAGCGCAACAAAGGGGATGGTTCTTAAAAAGTTATACGTGGTGTCCATAAGCGGATTTTTGGAACTACGCCCTTTTAAGGTATAAATGCCCCATGATATTCCAGCGACTGTCATCAAGATGAAACCGTTAATTGAAGGCGTGGTAATATTTGGCAGCATGAGATAAATAAACCCGGTGAAAGCAATGAAAACTCCTGACCACTCAATAAGATGTAATCGCGTACCAGAAATCAGTGACAGCATAATCATGGTAATTTGAACAGAGCCAAATAGAATAAGTGCACCGGTACCAGTATCGACAGAAAGGTAAGCATAAGAAAATGTTATGGCATAGAGGAACAACATTAAACCTGCGGTCCAGCTGCCTTTAGATGATACCCCTTGGTTACTTCCTTTGATGCTTAAAATAATAAAAAGCGCAATAGCACCTGATACGAGTCGAATTACGGTAAAGCTTGACGCATCAATGGCGCCATTACCTAACGCTAAACGGCATAGTACCGAGTTGGCCGCGAAGGCAATTAACGCCAAACCGGTAAGTAAGCTTGTTTTTAATAAATACTTATTGTTCATATATGCCCATTTAAACTTAACGATATACTGGTTATTCACTATAATATTCGAGTGATTGAAGACAATAATTTACCTTTACACTTGATGGGTGTACAGCTTTATTTGTAGTACATATATCGTGTTTTTTTAGACGGTTTTTTGCTGAAACATGGTCGATAATGCCACAAAACGGACATTAACTGGTAAAGTCTGCACATTAATTCCGATTAGATTTTGTATTGATAACCCCTAAGTAAACAGACAAAAATAGTTGACTAAAATTAGCATCGAAAAAGTACAAGTCAACTATTTAGGGCCCGTTTAAGCTACTTGCTAAGCTTTATTCACTATAGACGGTGAAAATTTCCTTTCCTATATTCGCAATTGCTTTATTACGTTGAGCAAATGGTGCTTCGGTCTGAGTTAAATAAATACTTATAATTAGAGGTGTTCGTTTATCAGACCAAACAACAGCCGTAATTCCTCTAGAGCCATAACCACCAGAACCAGAACGGTCAGCAATCGACCAGTTTTCAGGAAGTACTTTTCGTAATAACTTACCTGTGACTTTATTATCTATCATCCATTGTTTTAATTGAGTCTTTGAAGCTTGAGATAATACATCACCAAATAATAATGTATGTAAACTTTTCACCATCGCATTGGGGGTCGTGGTATCTCTCTTATCGCCATCAAGTGCTTCATTTAAATCAGGTTCAATTCGATCCAATCGAGTAACCTCATCGCCAATAGAGCGCATAAACTGAGTTAAAGCTTTTGGTCCTTTGATTCCATTAAGCACTATATTGCTCGCCGTATTATCACTCATGATCATAGCCGCAGAGCATGCTTGCTTTAAGGACATTTTTTCACCAACGAGTTTTTTAGTTATCGGCGACCAATTAATAAGCGAATTTGTCGTTATAACCGTATAAGTATCAAAAGATTGAAGCCCTTTTTCAACATCAGCAAGTAACTTTGCACAGGCTAGTACTTTAAAAGTACTCATCAAAGGAAAGCTAGTATTGCCGTTATAGCTCCATAGTTTATTATCTGTGACATCATAAATAGATACGCCTATACGAGCACCAAGCTGATGTTCTTGTTCTTCAATTTTTTTTATTATCGTATTAGCATCCACACTAAAAACTAAGCTGATATTAATGAGTAAAGCTAACAGTAGAAAATGGTACTTAAAAGGGTAGGTTTTAAAACTAAATTTCATCAAAATATCATATTCATTTTTGATTGGTAAGGTTAACAGCTTCAAAGTAAATTTTTAAAGCTAATAAGTGGCTCTGTTTCATACGTTGAATAACTATTCCAGTTTGGCACTAACTATGCCACCCATAGTAACTATTACAGATGGCCTAACAAAAATATCAAATGAGGGTCAGTCCATTCCTGCCTGTTTTAATTTTCTCTTTATAGCGGCATCAAGTTGACCTTTTGTGATAGCTAAGTCCACTTCTAATGCTCGTCGCTCTTTTACTGACTCTTTATCTTCTTTGTCTTGCAGCAGTTGAATTTTGACAGTTAGCTCGAGAACCTCCATGCCTAATTCACGAATTTCTCTATCTAAATCACTTTCATTGGTTTTATCTGAAGCGGCGGCTTCTTCTGCAGTTTTAACACCGTTTAAGCGACTGGCATCTATGCTTGTTTTGTCTTCATCTTTTTCTTTCGTTCCCGCTTCAGCTTCAGCTGATTTGGTTTTAGCTTCTTCAGACAAAGCAAGTTGGTCTGGTTGTAATTGTTTACTTTTGTCCGGAATAGTCGGTTGAACTTGTTGTGGGGTATCAACCATTGATGTGTTAGTGATTGGCACTGTCGTTGTTTGCGCTGAATGTAGAGTATCCGTGGCAGAAAATTGTATTGCTGTAACTGAAGTGTTTATGCTGTCCATGGTGACTTCCTTTGAGACCGAATACTAAATAATAATGGCTAATTGAAGCCTAATTATATCTTTAGATGCTCTTGTTCCCAAGTATTTTATAAGGGATTAAATACTATTAATTTTTTAGCTCACTTAGCGTATTATAATACTTCGTCGTAGGGTCGCTATCTCTTTTTTACCCTTTGTAGTGGCTTTATTTTCAGCTCAGCGAATACCTATTAAAATAAATGCTATCGTTAAAATGTTAAACTAAGCATCGCACCACCCTGGTTATTATTACGCACAGCCACTTTGATGTTATGAGCCAACATCACTTGCCTTGTCAGTACTAAACCCACACCAGAGCCTTCTTTTTTTGTGGTAAAAAAAGGTACAAGGGTTTGTGTTATATTTTTATCTCCAATGCCTTTGTCATTATCGGCAACGTCAATAACTACATGATCTGAACATCCTAATTATAGGTTTATTCAGACGAATAGGACTATATTCCCATCTCAGATGTATGTCATTCTACATCAATTAAATTTTTTGTAGTTAGAGCGGATTCATCAATGGTTAAAATAGCGGCAATTTTTTCGCCATTGCACGGGCTAAATTAAGCATTCCTATGAAAACAAAACAGGCATGTAAAGTAACAAAATAAAAAATAACCACCATCGCTGACAAAGCAAATTTCTCAGAATACAAGATATAAAAAATGGGTACTCCCCCTAGAATTACCCCCGCTAAAGCTGAAAGTTGAATACTTCTAATTAAGTGAATTATATTGAAGTTAGTGAGTCGCTTATCTTGATATAAAAAAAACAAGCAGTATAAAGCTAACGATCGGGATTAATAATAAATTAGCGAGATAAAGTGATTGATAAATAATAGCAGGCTTATTTTGTTGATTAGATTTCATGTTAATCTACCTACTGCAGTTACAAAAACGTGATTACAAAATATAAATAAAACCAATTACAAGTGGCAGCAACGTGACATAACCGAGTAATAAACGTCGCCAAAATTTAGGTGCTTGTGCAAGCTCCATAAAGATATCAATAATTTGCTGCCCCTTTAAAAAAACAATAAATAAAACACTAGCAATAAATAATGCTTTATTGTTAATAACTAGACCAATAAATGTAGAAATAACCGTTAACACCATCAGCCATAACCAGCTTAACGTGTTTTTCTTATTTGAGTTAATAATTTGCATAAATGTTAAATCACATAAATAAGTGGAAAGAGAATAATCCAAAGCATATCGACCATATGCCAATAACTAGCACCTGCTTCAAACCCTGTTATATTACTCGCGTTATATTCGTTTTTATTCGCTTTCACAGCAATAAAAGTAAGAATAACCATCCCTAACAATATATGCATTAAGTGAAAAAAGGTGATCATAAAATACAATGTAAAAAAAGTATTAGTTTCAATATCAATATTTTGTTCAAATAATGACATGTACTCCCACACTTTTACTGCAATATAAACACAGGCAACAAGTTTAGCTACTACCAATAATTTTGCTGACTTTTTACCATCGCCTGCATGCATTGCGTTTAGCGCTAAGGCAACAAAAAAACTACTGGTGATCAAGGTTAAGGTATTAATCAAGCCCAACATTTGATGTAGTTTAGCTTTTCCTTCAATAAATATTGCTGAATTTAATTGCTCTGATACGGCAAAGCCAATAAATAAAATGGCAAATACAGTTAACTCAGCTAAAATAAAAAACCACATGGCTAAATCGCCAGGTAAGCGTTTTTCTAATGTTTTTTCATTAGTTATGCCGATCAAAGTCAACTCTGCTTCACTATGTATTGAATGATTCAATTATTTACTCATCAAAATAAATTCTAGCTACATCCATTAACGCGTTAACTGTTTGTGGATCATCTGATAATGGCTCTGCTAAACAACAACGACACACATCTAATACATTCACACCTGAGCCAATCATCCGGGCTGCATAAATAAGTAATCGCGTTGAAGCAACTTCATCTAAATCATTTTGTTCCAGTTTACGTAACGCCCCTGCTAGCTCAACCAATTTAAAGGCTAAATGCGCATCTGCGCCAGCTTCTTTAATTAATATTTGCTGTTCAATTTCGGCACTAGGGTAGTCAAAACGTAAAGCAATAAAGCGTTGTCTAGTACTGGGTTTCATACCCTTTAATAAGTTTTGGTAACCTGGGTTATAAGAAACTACCAACATAAAACCAGGCGCTGCTTCAAGTAATTCACCCGTTCGTTCTAGGGGAAGAATACGTCTATCATCAGCTAGGGGGTGTAAAACAACGGTAGTATCTTTACGTGCTTCAACTACCTCATCTAAATAACAAATCCCCCCTTCTCTTACGGCTTTAGTTAATGGGCCATCTTGCCAATAAGTCCCTTGTGGTCCAATTAAATGTCGGCCAACTAAGTCAGCTGCAGTTAAATCATCATGACAGGAAACGGTATATAAAGGTTTATTTAACTTTTGAGCCATATAGGCAATAAAACGCGTTTTGCCACATCCCGTTGGGCCTTTTATTAAAACCGGTAATTGATGCTCAAAGGCATAATTGAACAAAGATACTTCATTATTTTGTTCTTGATAAAAAATTTCATTTGTTGACATGCTAACTTACTTAAATCCTATAAATTTCCTTGTGGATAAAATACCTTGCTAACAAGAAGAGTACAAACAACAAAGACCCTTTGTTTGATGAAGATCATTGAAAAGTGCTAAGTAATTTTTATCTTATAAATTATTTCATTTGGTATTACTTAGCTTTTTACTATTAAAGTAGAATAACTTTAGTTAAAATTAAATTATATCCAATATTAACTATTTCTAGCTTTATCAATTAAGGTTAAATATGCACGCAGTTTTTGAATACATCCCATTAATTATTTTCTTTGTAGTAAATAAATTTGCTGACATTTATTGGGCTACAGGCTCTTTAATAGCGACCTCTGCTTTACAAATTTTATATTACCTTATCAAAAAAGAAAAAGTACCGACCCGAAATTGGATATTTTTCGGCTTAATTGCCGTATTTGGTGGTCTTACAATATTTTTGCATGATGATGCTTTTATAAAGTGGAAAGTAACCATTATCAATGAATTATTTGCGATAGCGCTTATCGTGAGTTATTACGGCTTTAAGAAAAATTTAATTAAGCAATTTCTATCTGAATCATTAACCTTACCTGAGCCTGTTTGGGTTAAATTAAACCTTGCTTGGGCAGCTCTTTTTGCACTATTAGGAGTACTTAACTTATATGTTGCTTTTAATTATGATTTAGAAACCTGGGTTAACTTTAAAGTTTTTGGCTTAACTGGTTTAACACTCGTTTTTGCTATTGGCTCTATTTTTTCCTTATATAAATATCTTCCTCAAGAAACTGACGATGTAGCGGAGGTACTTGAAGACAGCATTGAAATTACCTCAAGTGTGATGACTGAGTCACCTGAAGATAAAAAATAATACTTTAGATGCCACCTTAAATAATACCTCAAATAATAATTGAAATAGGAAAATCCATGTTCTACCTAATTTATAGTGAAGATATTGATAACAGTTTAGAAAAACGTTTAGCCGTACGCGAACAACATTTAGCCCGTTTAACAAACTTACAAGATCAAGGGCGTTTATTAGTTGCAGGTCCTTGCCCTGCCATCGATAGTAATGATCCCGGCGCTGCCGGATTTACCGGCTCATTAATTATTGCTGAATTTGACAGCTTAACACAAGCACAAGCATGGGCTGATGTAGATCCCTATATTGCCGCAGGTGTTTATAAAAAAGTAACGGTTAAACCTTACAAAAAAGTACTACCTGCTTAGTCTTTTTAAGGTAAGTTGTTCAGCTAAGCTATTAATAATTTGAAATAACGTTACGAGTAAAATTAGATATAAAAATATGATAAAAAAAAACCTCTCTTTAACTGTATTTATTGTTAGCCAATTTTTACTGTCTGCACCCTCTTATGCACTAAAAACATTAGATAAATGTGTAAAGACAGAACAAACAACTGCTGAACTTTCTCGTTGTTTAGATGCTGTTAAAAATGTTGTCGATAGAGAGCTGCAAACTTGGGTTAATAATCATATTTTTAATCTTGAAGAAAAAGCGCTCATTACCGGGCGTTATTCCACATTAAAAATGTTTAAACGTTCACAAAGTAATTTTATTACTTTTCGAGATAATGACTGCCGTTGGCAGTACCTTGCCATTTCTCCAGATAAAGGCGCAGGTAATGCCTATAAAAAGTGTTATATACTATTAAGTAAATATCGCATAAAAGAGCTGAGCCAAATACAGTAACGTTAAGCTGACTGCGCTTGTTCGGCTTCTTTTACTACAGTGTCTTCATCACTTAATAATACTGCCAACCAACGTCCCTCTGGTGAGTTTTCAAAAGCAATTTTTAAAATCATCGTTAAAGGTACACTTAATAACATCCCTACTGTACCCAATAACCATCCCCAGAATATCAAAGATAAAAACACCACTAAGGTTGATAGACCTAAACCTTTACCTAAGTATCTGGGCTCAATCATATTACCCATCACCATATTGATAGCGACATAGCCTAAACCAATAAAACCTGCTTCACCTAAACCTAATTGCAATGCGGCTAACGTCACCGCAGGAATAGCAGCAATAATAGAGCCAATGTTAGGAATATAATTAAGTAAAAAAGCAAAAACTCCCCATAAAAGGAAGGAGTCTAAACCAAACGCCCATAACATTATCGACACCACAATACCGGTAGCAATACTAACCATAGTTTTAATGGCAATATAGTGATTCACCGACTCGAGAAAACGCTCAATTTGTTTCAGGCGCATTTCAGGATCATCTAAGGCAAAATGCAGCTTTAAAGGAAAAGACGACGCTTCAAATAACATAAAAACTACCGTCAATATGATCAAGAACAAATTGGCCATAACGGAGCCAAAGCCACTAAGCATATTTGCCGCCATTCCCATGGCGACAGCCGGATCAAAGTATTCCAATAAGATAGTGGAAGATATTTTTATATTATAACCAGATAAAAAAGTAGTTAGCCAAGTAAACTGCTCTTGTAATTGTAATCGGTATTGCGGAATTAATTGCGATAATTCATTTAACGAATTACCAACGAGCCCTGCTAAAGATAACGCTATGGTGACAAAAATACCGATGACTAAAATAACAGATATCGCTTTAGGAATTTTATACTCACTCGCTTTAGCCACCAGCGGATTACAGATAATAGCGATAAATAAAGACAACAAAAATGGCACCAGTATATTTGCGGCAGTTTTTATCCCTGCAAAAATGATAAAAATAGCCGCAATAGTCACAAAAACTTTGACTGTACTTGTTGTTTTAGCCGAAACGCCCATAAATGAAAGGTCCATAATTAAGTAATAGTTAATTTTCCAAGATTCCCACTTAAAACACAACAGGAATAAGCATTTTAGATTACATAGTTCGCCGAATTAAAGTAACACTCGACATATTTAGTAAACGCCAACAACTGAGCAAACCCACTATACCAACAAAACTTGCACCCGCAATAATACCTAATAACCAATACTCTAGATGAAAACTTGTTGGCATCTTAAATAAGTGACTTTGTAGCAAGTAAACGGTCAACTCCATGGCAACACTGGCCATTAATCCGGCAATAGCGCCTAAAGCAACAAACTCTAATAAAATACTATTACGTAACAATGCGCCCTTTGCGCCAATAGTTCTTAATATGGCAATTTCTCGTTCACGCTCTTCCATACTTGCTTGTACTTGGGCAACCAGTACTAAACAACTGGCAAAAACTACCAATACTAAAATAAACTCCACTGCTTTTGAGACTTGTTCGATAACTTTACGCAGTTGCGCGATCATGGCATCAACATCAATAACACTGATGGTTGGATATGCACTGAGAAATTGTTGTAACTTAATTTTTTTATCCACTGGCACATATAAAGATGAAATATAACTCGTGGGATAATCAGCCAACACTTGCGGGTTAAAAATCATATAGAAGTTAGGTTGCATCGATTGCCAATTAACTTCGCGGATACTGGTCACAGCAACAGTAATTATTTCACTGCCTAGCTGAAAAGTTAAACTGTCGCCTAGCTTTATGTCTAAACGTTTAGCGAGCGTTTTTTCAATCGATACTTGCGGTTTATTCGCATTCGCTAAATCATTTTGCCACCACTTACCTTGTACCACAGTATTTTCTTTAGGTATGTGCTCTCGCCAAGTTAGGTTTAGCTCTCGTCCAACCCCTTGACGGCCATTATCACTACCATCAGTTTGTTCTTTAGACACCTGCTTAGCTATTTTATCACTATTAATAGCGGTTAACCGACCACGAATTACGGCATAAAGATCGCTAGCCGCAATACCTTGTTGTTCAACAAATTGTTCAACACTGTTAACTTGGTTTTGGGCAATGTTAACTAAAAACAAGTTAGGGGTTTGATCGGGTAATTGCGCTTGCCATTCACTCAATAAAGCACTTCTAATGACAATAATCATCAAGAGTAACTTTATCGCAATAGTAAAACTAACCAATTGTACGCTGTTTGCTTGCGCCCTACGTTGTAAATTGGCTAATGCTAAATGCCATGATGCTCCCGCTTTAGTACCTATATTACGACTAAACGCCATCA
The DNA here is from genome assembly GCA_013215465.1 of Colwellia sp. Classification (GTDB taxonomy): domain Bacteria; phylum Pseudomonadota; class Gammaproteobacteria; order Enterobacterales; family Alteromonadaceae; genus Colwellia. Next base: position 50,911 of record JABSOW010000019.1, read on the forward strand.
ATAAACGGCCAAAAACTAATAATACAGCCGCCACTATAATACCGCCAATGAGTAAGCTAACACTTAACATCAAATCGCCACTAAAAACGAATAACAATAACAGCAGTGCTAATAATGGTAGCAAAAATTGACCGACACGCCCCCTAAATGTTTGCTTGCTTAATTGTAGATCCCCCCCTCTAATAACCACTAACGCAGAGGTAGCTATCAATTCTTTTAACGGATTGATAGCAAAAGCTAGTGCACAAAGTAAACCGGTAAAAACCGCAATAATCAATGGGTAAAAGCCTAATGCTATTAACCCTAAAAAGCCAGTATCACTGGCGGGATCTATAGATAATTGTACAGGTAAATAATCTTTTATCGCATAAAACCCCAACTGCGCCAGTATATAACCAACAAGTAAGCCTAGTGCTATGCTAAAAACACTTAACAATGACCAATGTAAATAATACATTTTCCTAATATGGCTTAACGAGGCACCCATGGCTTTATATACCCCAACACTGCTTTGATGACGCTGAGCATAGCGCCTACTAGCAACTGAAACGGCAACTGCAGCCAAAATTATCCCTAACAAACTAGCAAGAGAGAGGTATTTTTCAGCTTTATTTAGCGCATTAGCCAATGGTGATTGCTTAGATTGAATATCATACCAACGCTGGCTATCATGCAGTTTTGGTGTAAGCCAAGCAGTTAACCCTTTAATTGCATCAACATCACCGGCAAATAAATATTTGTAAGTGAGCCTACTGCCTGGTTGCACTAGCTGAGTTTTATCAAGATCGGCAATATTAATAATTACCTTAGCGCCAGAGGTAAAAACACTAAAAGAAGCATCCGGAATTTGTTTGGCTATGGCTTTAATAACAAAACTACTTTCACCAATGTCAATAACATCGCCAATAGTTACCTTAAGTAAAGATAAAACCTTTTCTTCAATAAACACCGTGCCTACTTCAGGGGCATTTACCGCTGCTAACTCATTGGTATTGCTTGAGTAACTAACCAACAACTCCCCTCTTAATGGATAAGCATTGGACACTGCTTGAATTTCAACTAACGCCATCACATCACCGGCAAACACCATAGATGACATTAAAACTTGTTGAGCTTGCTTAATATTTAGCTGTTGGCTTTTTTTCGTTATCTCATCACGCGACAAGGCTGTTGCTGCAGTTGTTTGTGGTTGAAAAGCTATTTTTCTACTCGTCTGTAAAACACGATCAGCGGCAATAAAGCTGGTACTTTCGTTGAGCAGTGCTTGTTTAATTTTACCTGAAAAACCCGCTAAAGAAAAAACACTGGCAACACCCAGTACTATGGCTAACACTATGATAGTGAGTTCACCACGTTTTAGTTCATGTTTTAATAATCGTATTGACTGTTTTGCCCAGTTAGCGATAGAAAAATTCATATTGTCTCTGCTTGCGCTATTTTCGTATCAGCACTTAATTGTTCAGTATTAGCATCGCACCAGTAGTGGTCATTGATTAATCGACCACCTTGCATTTCCACCTGGCGTTGGCAACGTTGAGCTAATGTTAAATCATGGGTAACTAGCACCAAGGTGGTGCCAAATTGCTTATTTAGATCAAACAATAAATCAGCAATATGGGTTGAGGTCTTGTTGTCTAAATTTCCGGTCGGCTCATCAGCAAATAAAACATCGGGTTTAGTAATAAAGGCGCGAGCAATCGCTACCCTTTGTTGTTCGCCGCCAGATAGCTGTGCAGGAAAATGGTTAGCACGCTCAGTTAATCCTACTTGTGCTAATAAATCTAATGCCAATTGTTTAGCGTTATCATCATTGGCTAGCTCTGCAGGTAACATCACGTTTTCTAATGCCGTTAAACTACTGATCAACAGAAACTGCTGAAAAATAAAACCAACATGATCTGCCCTTACTTGGCTTCGTTGCTCTTCATTTAATTGATGCAAGGGTTTGTTTTTCAGATAAACTTCACCACTAGAAGGTAAATCTAAACCTGCTAAGATAGACAGCAAGGTAGTTTTGCCTGAGCCTGATGAGCCAACTATTGCAATGGTTTGTCCTTTTGATACCGCTAAATTTATGTCTTGTAGTAAAGTTAACTGCTTATTTTCCAGCATAACAACTTTTGCAAGTGATTGGGTTTTAAGAATAATTTCGGAATTTAATTTCATGATAAAAAAGTCGTTCTTTCGTTTATTGATGCTGATTATAACTAGCATTGGGTTGTTTTTTACATATTCAAGCCAAGCCAGTGACAATCAGATCAGTGAGCCGCGCTCTATTTTAATACTAGGTGATAGCCTAAGTGCAAGCTTTGGTATGAAAGAAAATCAAGGTTGGGTATACCAACTAAATCAACAGTTACAACAACAAAAATCGCCTTACACCTTGATTAATGCCAGTATCAGCGGTGAGACTACAGCTGGCGGTTTAACTCGCTTACCGCGAGTTTTAGCTAAACAAAATATTGATTATTTATTAATAGAATTAGGCGGAAATGATGGTTTGCGAGGCTTTCCTCCGGCACTAATTGAAAACAACTTGTTACAAATTATTCAATTAGCACAGCAAAAAGGTATCAAGGTATTATTAATGGATATAAAAATTCCCCCTAACTACGGTACGCGGTATAATAAGCTTTTTAATCAGACATTTACTAAAGTAGCTACCCTAAAAAACATTCGTTTATTACCCTTTTTTATGGAGCCTATTGCAATAAAACCTGAGTTGATGCAAGTAGACGGTATCCATCCCAATATTACTGCACAACCACTTATCGTCACATTTATGAAACAACAACTAGATTTATTAATAACATTACCGTTAAATCAATAAAGAAAATCTTTTAGTCAGAGGAAAATTAACACTATTATGGAATTTACTTGGGTTTTTTTCGCTTTTATCTGTGGCCTTGGTGCCAAAACCATTAATCTCCCCCCTTCTATCGGATTCTTAATTGCAGGTTTTGCCTTAAATTTTTTAGGTTATCAAGCCGATGACAGCCTAACTACCCTCAGTAATTTAGGTATAACATTAATGTTATTCACCATTGGTTTAAAGCTTAATGTAAAAAGCTTATTTAAAAATGAAGTTTGGCTAGCAAGTTCATTACATACCATACTCTGGCTAGTTATTACGGTTGCTATTACCAAATTATTTGCCCTGTTAGCGATTAGCTATTTCACAGAGCTAGATTTAATAACAGCGACACTAATTGCCTTTGCTTTAAGCTTTAGTAGCACGGTCTGTGTAATAAAATTACTAGAAGAAAGCGGCGAAATGCGAACCCGTCATGGAAAAATAGCGGTGGGTATACTTGTCATTCAAGATATCGTTGCCGTAACATTTTTGGTTTTTGCTACTGGTAAGGTTCCGTCCGTTTGGGCATTTGCTTTACTGGCATTATTTTTGATTAAACCACTCATTAACAAAATAATTGACCAAGTAGGGCATGGTGAGTTAATTCCTCTTATGGGATTTTTTATCGCCCTTGGCAGCTATGAGTTATTTGAATTAGTTAATATTAAAGGTGATTTAGGTGCCTTGTTAATGGGCATGTTTTTATCCTCTAACCCTAAATCTACCGAAATAAACAAATCATTAATGAGTTTTAAAGACTTATTTTTAATTGGTTTCTTTTTATCGATTGGCTTTAGCGCGATTCCAACACTACAGATGTTAGGGCTAGCGGTTTTATTAGTGCTAATTATACCGTTCAAATTTGTGCTGTTTTATGCGTTATTAAGCTTATTAAAGATCCGCTGTAGAACGGCTTACTTAAGCGCGTTAGCGTTGAGTAATTTTAGTGAATTTGGCTTAATCGTCGCTGCTATCAGTGTTGCTAATGGCTGGTTGAGTAATGAATGGTTAGTGATTTTAGCGCTAGCGGTCTCCATGTCGTTCGTTATTACTAATGTACTGTATCGCTTTGCTCATAGTTACTTTGCTCAACATAAGGCCGTTTTTCATCGTTTTGAGCGTAAAGAAATTTTAGCTGAAGATACTTTCTGTCAACCAAGTCAGTCTCCTATCGTTATTATAGGTCTGGGCCGTGTTGGTATGGGCGCATACAGAGCTATAAGCGAGCACGGTAATAAGCTCGCTTGGGGATTAGATGTAGAGGCTGAAAAAGTCGCTTGGTTGAGAGAACAAGGTGTGCACGCCTATTATGGTGATGCCGAAGATGCCTTTTTTTGGGAAAGAATAGACATGTCTAAGCTAGAGCTGGTGTTACTGGCACTACCCAATGTTATCGACAGTATGAGTATTACTGAACAATTAAGAAGCGCAAACTATCAAGGAAAAATAGCCGCAATTGCTCGCTATGATGATGAACGCACTCAGCTAGAAAAATTAGGGGTTGATAAAGTGTTCAACTTTTACAGTGAAGCGGGTGTTGGTTTTGCTGATGAAAGTATGGCGTTAATTGAAGTAAAAAATACATAAATAATTTTGAAATCAAACCGATAAAAAAGCTCTGTGAATAATTCGCATTTATAAAAACTTGCACTACACTTACTGCAAGAAACAAAATGGTGATTATCACCTTGGCGTTTCTCTCTCTATAGCAATATAGAAAATGCTCGCAGTGTTTTGATATATTAACAGCGCACGGCTCAAACCCCTTTGAGCCTTCCTTTGGGCCCAAACCTATGTGTTTGGGCTTTTTTTATTGGGTAATTTAAAACAACTTACTTATAAACTAAAAAGTCGATTAAAATTGTCGGTAGACAATTTAGCAATAGTGTCAATAGACTGCCCACGAATGCTCGCTAAATGTTTAGCAACTTCAACAACATAAGCCGGTTGATTTTCTTTACCTCGATGTGGCACTGGCGCAAGATATGGCGCGTCAGTTTCAATAAGAAATTTATCATCAGGAACGAGTTTAGCGACTTCTCTTAATGCGCTAGCATTTTTAAAAGTAACAATACCAGAAAAGGAAATATAGAAACCTAAATCAATTGCTTGTTTTGCCATATCCCAACTTTCAGTAAAACAATGTAAAATTCCACCCACAGCATCAGCACCTTCCGAGCGCAACATAGCTAAAGTATCTTCTTGGGCATCTCGGGTATGAATAATTAACGGCTTATTCAGTTCTTTGGCAACAACAATGTGCTTTTTAAACGAGTCTAACTGTAGGCTCTTTGTTTCAGGCGCATAATAATAATCCAAACCAGTTTCACCAATAGCAATTACTGATGGATTGTCTGACAACAACCTTAGCTGCTCGATGTTTACTTCATCTTCTTGATTAAGAGGATGCATGCCACATGAAAGTAGAACATTCTTAAAACTTTTAGTTTTCTCCACCATGGCCGGAAAATCTTGCAAGGTTACACTAACACACAAAAGTTTATCTACTTTTGCATCACTTGCCGCTTGCACCACATTAGCTAAATCATCGTTATAAAGGGATAAATTTAATCGATCTAAATGGCAATGAGAATCAATAAACAACAGAAAACTCCACAGGTAAGTTGAAATATAAGAAAAGGATAGTCAAAGCACAAAAAGAGCGCGTTGACTGAATAAGATCACATCGTTAATGTCGGCTCAGATGAGCTTAATTGCCGAGCAATAGCTTGTTCGATTTGATGGCGTATTTTATCTGGATCATCAATAAAGCTAACACCAATACCAGCAGGCGTTCCATTTTGAGCGCCCGTTGGCGTGATCCAACACACTTCTCCTTTGATAATTGATGGCTCTAAAGAATCAGGCAGCAATACATTTAGCTCAACTTCTGAGCCTAAGTCATAGGGCTCAGCAGTTCGAATAAACAGACCCCCCTCTTTTAAAAAAGGCATATAGGAGACATATAAATCATGCTCAGACTGAAATTCGATATTAATGGGGATCAAGCTGACTCTCCTGCTCTCGATCTAATACAAAGCTGATACTACTAAACTGAAAGATAACCATTCACTTCAATTTGATTTTGCTCAACCACATCACTCATTGACATTATAAGCTGTTCGCAAACAAATTGTTTATTTGCCTGCGTATAAGATTTTATTACTTTACACGCATTAATGATAACTTTATAGAGATTATTAAGCAGCTGTGTATTTAGTGTTTGTTTGTGTTCGTTATCATTACTACCAAGGAAATGTTGACGGAGTAAACTGACAGTAATTTGTTCTAACCATCGCAGTGCATGTTCATTATTGAGCAAGTATTGTAATAACTGAGATTCCCCTTGCTGATAACAAAGGTAATTTATATAGCAGTCTTTAAAAGCTTGAAACGCTTCATTAATTGCTTCATTAGTTAGCTCAGGTAATTGGGTTAAATTAACAAAAGCTTCATTATTTAAAAAACGAGGGCCAACATTAAGTGTTTGTCTCTGTATACCTTGTTCTTTTAATTGTGAGACTAACGCCTCACCAACGGCAGGTCTAATGTTAAGGACGCGACAACGACTAATGATGGTTGGTAGTAACATTTCTATATCATTTGTTAATAAAATAATAACGCTATTATCACTAGGCTCTTCCAAGGTTTTAAGTAACGCGTTCATCGCTGCTTGAGTCATGGTTTGAGCATGTTCAATTAAGACGGTTTTAAATTGCCCTAAATAGGCAGTTTTTTGTAAAAAGCTATTTGCATGACGAATTTCATCAACACCTAAGCTATGTTTTTCAGCAACAAGATTAAGGTGATCGGGGTAAGTATTACTCTTTAGTAATAAGCATGATTTACAATTACCACAACCTCGCCTGCTCACCACTTTATTTTCAACTGATTGAACCGGCTGTTTACACGTCAGTAACTTTACTAGCCATTGCGCTAATTCAAGTTTTCCGGAGCCAGCAACACCACTAATTAAAATAGCGTGCGGCAAGGTAGCATTGTTAAATTGTTGGCTGAGTAGCTGTTGATGTGCGAATAACCATGATTTCATGTTAAGCCTGTATTTCCTGTTATTGCAGTTTTAAGTCAACTGACTTTCAAGTAATGAATCAATAATGTTAATCACATCAGACAAAACATCTTCTTTAGATTGTGCGGCGTCAATGATCTCAAACTTTTCTGGACACTGCTCTGCTTGTTTTAAATAACCCTCTCTCGCTTTTGCTAAGAAGTCAGATTTTTCATCTTCTAAACGGTCAAGTCCTTCACCTCGGCTGATAACTCTTTTTAGTCCTTCTTCGGGATCTAAATCTAAAATAATATTTTTATCCGCTGTAAATCCGTCAAGCGCTAAATCATTTATTTTCACTATTGTATCTAAATCAATACCTCTAGCAAAATGTTGAAAGCTAAAAGTTGCCGCATCAAATCTGTCTGAAATAACAATTTTACCTTGTGCTAAAGCAGGGATTATTTTTTCTTTAACGTGTTGAGCACGCCCTGCCCCAAACAGCATTAACTCAGTCATGTAACACATTTCAGGCGTCGAGGCATCTAAAATTACCTCTCTTATTTTTTCACCAATAGGCGTACCTCCAGGCTCTCTTGTTAACAGAACATCAAAACCTTTCAAGGTCAGGTATTTTTCAACGCTCTTAATAACCGTTGTTTTGCCAGCACCATTGCTACCGTCAAAAACAAGCATAAAACCTTTTTTCATATTATCTCTCGTTATTCTAATCTATGAATATAAATAATTATTTTTTATTTCTTTGTCTTGCCAAAAATTTCCTCACGGCAATATTGTGTTCAGTGAGCGTTTTGCTAAATACATGTTTGCCATTACCTTGACTAACAAAATAGAAATAGTCACTCGTTGCTGGGTTTAATGCCGCTTTGATAGCAGATATTCCCGGCATTGCAATAGGTGTGGGGGGTAATCCATTTATTCGATAAGTATTGTAAGCCGTTTTTTCTCGTAGATGGGCGCGGGTAATATCCCCTTGGTAACGATCACCTAAACCATAAATTACCGTTGGATCCGTTTGCAAACGCATTTTTTTCGCCAGTCGGTTAATAAAAACCGAAGCGATTAATGGTTGTTCAGCTAAGTAACTGGTTTCTTTTTCTATTATTGACGCCATGATTAACGCTTGGTAGGCGTTTTTATAGGGTAATCCTTTCGCTCTTTGTTGCCATAACGGTGCGAGTTTCTGTTGCATAACGGCATGAGCACGCGTTAATAAGTCAATATCTAAGGTGCCCTGAGTAAAAGCGTACGTTTCTGGAAAAAACCAACCTTCTGGATTATTTGCTTTGATATTTAAGCGTTGGCTTATTTCCTCAACGGTTAGTGTCGACAAGCTATGGGATAAACGCGGCTGTTGTTGTATTTTTTCTAACCAGTCCTTAAAAGTTGAGCCCTCAATAAAAGTCATGCTAAATTGGTATTCTTTGCCAGTAGAAACATGTTCAAGTAAAGCCCTTAACGTAATATCTGGCGTTAATTGATACGTTCCGGCTTTTATTTTTACTTTGTCAGGGTTTAAACGAGCGTAACTTTTTAACCAAAACCTATTGGCTAACCAACCTTTATTAACTAATATTTTTGCAAATGAAGCAACCGAAGTACCTTTTTTAACTGTCAGTAGCTGTGCATTTTGCAACGGTAATTTTTTATTCAACTGCTTTTCAAGCAAAGCAAAGAAAGTGATAATAATGATTAAGCAACAAAGAAAAAAACTAACCAGTACTTTTTTAAATAGACTTATTTTAGCTAGGTTACTACTCATGATGCCGCTGTTACTTTTGGAATAATCACGTTACGTAGGCGCTGAGGTAGGATTATTGATAAATTTTGACCATTATAACTTTTAACCGGCATCACTCCCATCACACAATTACAAATAAACATCGCTGGCGAACTTGCCAACTCAGTTAATGTTACTTTTTTAATTAAGGTATCCGGATATTTTTGTAAAATAGTTTGTCGCATAATGCCATTAACACCACTACTGGTTATCTCAGGTGTACAAAGCTTGCCATTAAGCCAAAAAAACAAATTAGCGCTAGTCGCTTCAATTACTTCATCATTAAGATTGGTGACCACTAAATCATCTTCTTTGGTGTTAGCAAGTTCCTGGCGCAAAAGCACTTGTTCAAGGCGGTTAAGGTGTTTTAATCCACTAAGCATAGGATTGATGCCAATTTGTTGTTTACTATTTCCTAGTGTAATCCCCGCTCTAGCAAGTTCATCATAATGCTTAGGGTAATCATACACCATAATGATAAGGTCACTCTTTGGCTCAGTAGAGCGAGCATAACCTCGTCCACCAGTACTAGCAGTGATGATAACTTTGAGTACCGCTAAATTATATTGCTTAGCAACTTGGCTTAATTGCTCAGTTAATTCAACCTTGTTTGGCGCAAATAAAGCTAACTTTTTACAACCTAAAAGTAAACGTTGAATATGTAAGGATAAATACTGCACCCTGCCATCAAAAATTTTAGCGGTAGTAAATAAACCATCGCCATAGGCTAGACCACGATTTTCAATATCGATTTGATTCTGTTCTATGCCATTAACCAAGCAAAATTTCATATATTGAAAGTTACCTTAAAAAACTAGCTCTTTGCCATCAGGACAATTTCTCCTGCATTGTCTAACAAGTTACATCGCTGTAACGACATGGCACCACGACATACCGTTCGTCCTGAACATACACGCTCTTTGCCATCCATGGCACCGCGACATACCGTTCGTCCTGAACATAAAAGCCTGAACACTTTGCAAAGATGCTAAATATTCAGGCTTAATCAATTGATTTCAAGTTTTTAATAGTGACTAATTAAACTTTTTTGAAGATTAGTGAACCATTAGTGCCACCAAAACCAAATGAATTACATAGCACATAATCTAATTTTACATCACGAGCAGTACCGGCAATATAATCTAAGTCACAGCCTTCATCAGGGTTATCCAAGTTTATAGTGGGAGGAACAACACCATGTATCAATGATTGAATACTAAAGATACTTTCAATAGCACCCGCAGCACCTAATAAGTGACCTGTCATTGATTTTGTTGAGCCCATTAACACTTTATATGCATCATCACCAAAAACAGATTTCACTGCATTGGTTTCAGCAATATCACCCGCAGGGGTCGATGTTCCGTGAGCATTAATATAACCAACTTTACTCACATCAATTTTTGCATCATTAAATGCATTGACCATAGCACGCGCTGCACCCGCACCATCTGCTGGTGGTGAGGTCATATGATAAGCATCGCCACTCATACCAAAGCCAATTAACTCAGCATAAATTTTTGCGCCTCGAGCTTTAGCATGTTCATATTCTTCAACCACGACTACACCCGCACCATCACCCAGAACAAAACCATCACGGTCTTTATCCCATGGACGAGAAGCCGCTTGAGGGTCATCATTTCGTCTTGATAATGCTCTAGCAGCTCCAAAGCCGCCCATACCTAGCGTAGTTGACGCTTTTTCTGCTCCACCGGCTAACATAACGTCTGCATCGCCGTAAGCAATCATACGCGCAGCATGACCAATATTATGCACACCACTAGTACAAGCGGTTGTAATAGCTATGTTTGGTCCTTGTAAGCCAAACATAATTGATAAATGACCAGAAATCATATTAATAATGGTTGAAGGCACAAAAAATGGAGATAGTTTTCTTGGGCTCGATGCTTTGAGCATTTTATCGTAATTGTGCTCAATTAAGCCTAAGCCGCCAATGCCTGAACCGACTGCAACACCTATTCGAGGAGCATTTTCATCAGTAACTTCTATGCCGGAGTCTTTAATGGCTTGTACACCCGCAGCAACACCGTATTGAATAAAAAGATCCATTTTTTTGGCTTCTTTTCTTTCCATATAATCTTGTGCGTCGAAATTTTTAACTAAACCGGCAAATTTAGTGGTGTACTCTGAAGTATCAAAATGTTCAATATTACTGATACCGCTTTTACCAAGCAGTAAATTATCCCAAGTTGTCTCTGGTGTATTGCCTAATGGGCTAAGCATACCAAGGCCGGTAACTACAACTCGTCTCATCGTTTTTCTACCTTTTAAAATAAAATAGGGATACAAAAAAAGCGGTTACTTAATTAGTAAGTACACCGCTTTTTAATTTTATTCATGCGCGCTTTAAAACGCGCTTAACAATTACTGGTTAGCAGTAACGTAGTCAACTGCAGCTTGAACTGTAGTGATTTTTTCAGCTTCTTCGTCAGGAATTTCGGTATCAAATTCTTCTTCTAACGCCATTACTAGTTCTACTGTATCTAATGAATCAGCACCTAAGTCATCAACAAATGATGAATTAATTTTAACTTCTGCTTCACTAACACCTAATTGTTCAATAGTGATTTTTTTTACGCGTTCTTCGATAGTACTCATTATTTTTCCTTTACTTACTGAAAGTGCAATTTTTCAAATTGTGTGTAGTGTATTCGCCAACAGCTTTCCATGCAAGCCTATAGCTTTACTTTTTTTTGTGGTCTAACCTGTTGACGCGATAAAATTTATAAAAAAAACATCGTAAACCCTTTAAAATTAAGACTTACACCATATACATACCACCGTTAACATGAATTGTTTCTCCAGTGATATAAGCGGCTGCATCTGACGCTAAAAAGGCAACTGTACTGGCAATTTCTTCTGGTTTACCTAAACGGTTAGCAGGAACTTGTGCGAAAATACCTTCTTTTTGTTCATCCGTTAACATTTGAGTCATATCAGTATCAATAAAACCAGGAGCAACAGTATTAACGGTAATGCCACGAGAGCCAATTTCACGTGCTAGTGATTTGGTAAAACCTAATAAACCCGCTTTTGCCGTAGCGTAGTTAACCTGACCGGCATTTCCCATTGAACCAACAACAGAGCCAATATTAATAATTCGGCCATAACGTTTTTTCATCATAGGACGAATGACTGCTTTACTTACCTTAAAAACAGAGGTTAAGTTAGTATTAATAATATCTTGCCATTCATCGTCTTTCATTCGCATAAACAAGTTATCACGGGTAATACCCGCATTGTTAACCAAGATATCAATAGCGCCATGAACTTCTTTAATTGCCACAAACATTGCCGCGATAGAATCATCACTGGTGACATTTAATACTAAACCCATACCTTTTACCGGACCAGAGGCTAAATGTTCTGAAATTTTATCTGCGCCATGCTCTGAAGTAGCAGTACCAATAACCGTAGCACCTAAAGCTTGTAATTGTGTCGCAATCGCTTTACCAATACCACGACTTGCACCAGTAACTAATGCAACTTTTCCTGTTAATGAAAACATATTATTTCCTATTTATTCTTAATTGTTAACCTAGCTTGCTTGCGTAAGCTCTTTTGCTTTATTTAATGTGTCAGCTGAATTGAATGAAACACAAGTGATTGCTTTATTAATGCGTTTGGCTAAACCTTGTAATACTTTACCCGGTCCCACTTCAACCATTTGAATTATCCCTTGTTCGCCAAGTGCCGTGATTGTTTCACTCCAGCGAACAGGACTGTATAATTGTTTAATTAAAGCCGCTTTGATGGCCTCACTACTTGTTTCAATACTAACGTCAACATTATTAACTACATTAATATTTGGTTTGTTGAATGTTATTTGTTCAAGATAGACTGCTAATTGTTGCGCGGCATCTGTCATTAACGCACAATGAGACGGTACACTCACAGGTAAAGGTAAGACACGTTTTGCACCGGCTTCTTTACAAAGCTTACCGGCACGTGCAACCGCGGCTTTATGGCCAGCAATTACGACTTGTCCGGGGGAATTAAAATTAACCGCTGCCACCACATCATCCTTTTGGGATTTAGCACAAGCATCAATAATCGCCTGATTATCTAAGCCTATAACAGCTGCCATGGCACCAACACCAGCAGGAACACAAGCTTGCATATATTCGCCGCGTTTCTCTACTAATTTAACCCCTTGGGCTAATGTAAAGACACCCGCACAAACCAACGCTGAATATTCACCTAAACTATGACCGGCAAAAACACTTGGTATCACATCAGATTCAGCTTGCCAAACCCGCCATAAAGCAACACTAGCGGTTAACAGTGCAGGTTGAGTAAAGTTAGTTTGATTAAGTTGCTCTGCAGGCCCTTGGCTAACTAACTGCCATAAGTCATAACCCAATGCGTCTGACGCTTCTTTAAAAGTTTGCTGAACAATATCGTTTTGTGCAAAGTCACTCAGCATTGCAACTACTTGAGAGCCTTGACCGGGAAATATAAAGGCTAACTTACCTTGAAAAGATAGATTTTGCATATTTTTTACTCTATTTTACTTATTTATAAGTGAATTTTACGGGGGGGATAGCCCTTGCTCTAATGAGTTTTTAATTTTTGTTGGTACTTGTCGCTCTACCTCTTTAACTGCTTCCATAATGGCGGAATAAAAAGCAGTCGAATTAGCGTTTCCATGACTCTTAACAACTATACCGCGCAATCCTATCAAACTTGCACCGTTATACTGGTCGGGGTTCACCGATTTAAACAGCTTTTTTAAGCTAGGTTTAAAAACAGCCGCAATTAACTTAACTAACAGGTTTTGACTAAAAAGTGCTTCTGACTTTTTATAGACTAAACGTGCTACCCCTTCACAGGTTTTAAGCGCAACATTACCAACAAAGCCATCACAAACAATAACATCTGCCTTATTAGAAAAAATATCAGACCCCTCAATAAAGCCTACATAATTGATATCCTTATTGGTAGATAATTCAAGTGCTGCCTGTTTGATATGATCGCTGCCTTTAATCGCTTCTTCACCCATATTTAGCAACGCGATACGTGGATTTTTGATACCGTCCACTTGTGCAGCCATCACCGAACCCATGACGCCAAACTGATACAAAACATGTGAGTCACAAAAAACATTGGCACCTAAATCTAACATAAAAACATGTTTGTCATTATCATGGGTAGGCAAAGAAGAAATCAACGCTGGTCGCTCAACACCGGGCAGTGTTTTTAAAACAAAATGCGCCATAGAAAATAAAGCACCAGTATTACCAGCACTAACGCATGCTTGTGCTTTACCTTCATGCACTAAATCTAGTGTTTTACGCATAGATGAATTTTTTTTGGTGCGTAAGGCAAAAGCAGGTTTTTCATCCATCGCCACCACTTCTGTCGTTGGAAATATAGATAGCTGTTTATGTTGGACTAAATCTTGTTGAGTAATATTTAAGCGAGCAAGTTCTGTTGTAATGATATTTACATCACCACAAAGAATGAGGTGCAAATTCGGCAGACTTTTTATTGCCATTATTGCAGAGGGGATCGTTACAAGGGGGCCTTGATCGCCCCCCATAACATCTAACGCTAAGGTTAGTTTATTGATACTATTCAAGCGTAAATATATTAGCTTTAAATAGGTTGCTTAAAGTAATAACGCTTACTTAGCGATTACTTTAACGCCTTTGTAAAAACCATCAGCTGTTATATGGTGACGACGATGCATTTCACCTGAAACTGGATCTACTGATAAATTTTCTGCTGTTATAGCATCATGTGAACGGCGCATGCCACGTCTTGAACGAGACTTTTTGCTTTTTTGAACTGCCATGAGTTACTCCTAAATCGGTTATAAGTTAAATTGCTAAATACATTTTAACTATTTAAGTTGTTTTAATACTTCAAATGGATTCGGTTTCTCAAGCTCTTCAGGCAATTCACCCCAAATACTGTCAGCATCAGCTGAACAGTCTTCGATGTCATGCCGTGGAATTAATGGAGTAATGAGCATAAACTCTTCTTCCACTAGCTCTCGCAAGTTTACTTCACCATCTTCATTTAATTCTATTACGTCATAATATGACGGAATTTTTTCAGCTGCTTCTTCATTTTTTGCCGGACTAAAAGTAAACTCTACTTCAAATTTATGGTCAAAAAGTTCATTACACCGCTGACAAGTTAATGCAACTAATGTAGAAGCTGTACCTGACATTACTGCCAAGCCACGTTCATCCACATTAAACTTAACACTAACTTGAACATGCTCGCTACGTTTTTCACAGTTAGCTAGCAGCCTAGTCATATCCGATAGCTTAAAGACGCCTTCGCACACAAGCCTGCGCTGTGCACTACGAGATGGACTAATCGTTATTGGAAGTTTAAGATTTTGCATAATGGCGCGCATAATAAAGCCCCTTAGGGCAAGTGTCAAAAGAAAATTTGTTTATTTTGTTTAAAAACTAAAGATTGTCCTTATAATAGCACTAATAGATTATTTTTTGACTAAAGCTGGTTAACTTTCAAACTTCGCGGCTTTTTATTAAATCAAAACAACCCTTTCAGGATTTATATGAAAACCTTAGTACTAGGCTCTACCTCTGTATTTAGACAAAACCTTTTAGAAAAACTCAACTTACCTTTTCACTGTGCTAAACCCAATATTGATGAAACAGCTTTAGCCAATGAAACACCACAAGCATTAGTGGAGCGTTTAGCGATTGAAAAAGCAAAAGCCGTTGCACACAATTTTTCCAATGCACTTATTATCGGCTCAGATCAAGTCGCAGTATGTGAAGGTGAAATTCTCGGTAAACCCCATAATTTTGACAATGGCGTAAAACAACTCAGTAAATTTAGTAATAAAAGCGTTACATTCTATACCGGGCTATGTGTCTTTGATAGCGCAAGCGATAAGGTGACATCATTAGTAGAGCCCTTTATCGTGCATTTTAATGCGCTTTCACAAGATGAAATAGAAAGTTACTTAAAAGCAGAACAGCCTTATAACTGTGCTGGTAGTTTTAAAAGTGAAGCCTTAGGCATATGCCTATTTAAAAAGCTTGAAGGTGATGATCCTAATACTTTAATTGGTTTACCACTTATCAAGCTAGTAAGCTTATTAAAACAACATGGTCTCGATGTACTAGCCGAGCAAAAGTTGCTGTAGCTCAGTCAAAGAGTCAACGACTACTTTCGGCTGGTATCGACTAAGTACTTCACGGTCATGCACGCCAAAAGTCACTCCAATACTATCTACACCAGCATTTTGTGCCATTTTCAAATCGTGACTAGTATCACCAATCATAATAGCCTCATGTGGGGCTATGTTTAATTCGTCTAAAATACTATGTAGCATTTGTGGATCAGGTTTTGACGGCATTTCACCCGCACACCGAGTGGTATTAAAGAAGGCACTTGTGTCACTGACTTTTAATACGCGGTTCAATCCTTCTCTTCCTTTACCCGTAGCGACAGCCAATAATTTATTATGTTGCTTTAACTGAGTCAGTAAATTCGTCGCATTAGCAAATAATGGTGTCGGGGTATTATCCCCTTCTAAGTATTCATATTTATACTGCACTAACATCACTTCAATTTGCTTAGCTGTTATAGAAGTAAATAACGTATTAAGTGCTGTTGTTAAACTGAGTCCAATAATTTGTTTGACATCATTGTCGGGTGGTATGGCTAAACCAACCGTTTTTGCCGCCGACTGCATTGAAGAAACAATACGATCAACAGAGTCCATTAAGGTGCCATCCCAATCAAAAATCACTAATTTATAATTTTGCATAGTTCTCTTCTATTTATTCTCTAACTAATTTACTCAGTAGTTTTT
The DNA here is from genome assembly GCA_013215465.1 of Colwellia sp. Lineage (GTDB taxonomy): Bacteria > Pseudomonadota > Gammaproteobacteria > Enterobacterales > Alteromonadaceae > Colwellia. Next base: position 67,400 of record JABSOW010000019.1, read on the forward strand.
CTAAACTTGGCTCAAGTGGTGCTTCAATCTTTAAGCGCTCTTCTGTTAGAGGGTGAGTAAACTCAATGCTAGCCGCATGTAAAAACAAGCGCTTTAAGCCCTTACCTTTCATCTCCGCATCAAAATCTTCATGACCATACTTAGCATCCATGGCAATAGCATGACCGCTCACCTGACAATGAACACGAATTTGATGCGTTCTGCCGGTAACAGGGAATGCACGTACTAAAGTGGCACCACGGTAGCGTTCTAGTACTTTAAATCGAGTTTCTGATTCTTTGCCGTTAATATTATCAACAATCACCACACGCTCACCGGATTTAAGATCGTTTTTCCTTAATCCTTCTGTGACACGGGTAAGCTTAGTAGGCCAATGGCCTTTTACTAAAGCATGATAAAATTTTTGTACTTTTTTATTACGTAACTGTTCATGTAAGTGTCGCAACGCTGAGCGTTTTTTAGCAACAACCAAACAGCCTGAAGTGTCTCTATCTAATCTATGTACTAGTTCTAACATACGGGCATCTGGTCGCAGTGCCCGCAGCGCTTCAATTAAACCAAAACTTAAACCACTACCACCATGTACAGCCATCCCAGAAGGTTTGTTTATTACAATTAACCTGTCATCTTCAAACAGTATCTGTTTCTCTAAGTTAGCGACAATGTTTAAGCCGGTAGAAACCGCATCCTTTTTTTCAGAAACACGAATTGGTGCGATACGTAAAATATCATCTATCGCTAATTTATACACCGGCTTAATACGCTTTTTATTAACCCGTATTTCACCTTTACGCAGTAATCGGTATAGATGACTTTTAGGAACACCTTTTAAGGTTCTTAGCAGAAAATTATCGACTCTCTGCCCCGCATCTTCACTATCAATAGTAATATAACGAACTTTAGGCCGTTCATCAGCCTGAACTACTGTTTTATCTGGTTTTTGTGACATTTTCCTGTACTTTTTGGTTCAATTCTTTAATGACAGGCAGTTTAACACATTTTTTTTATGGTATATCGCCATTTAACCCGTTTTTTAATTAGCTTATCTAGCATTATAGTGGGATAATGGAGTGTTAGTGTTTGAATGTTAACTAGCTTAACTAATCAAACACTAACATATGAAGCTTTACAGAGAGACGTAAGAGGCAAACTGCGGCCACATTAATGTGCACCTACTGGAATTTATAGCTTTGTTATGACAAAAACTAAACTAATACAAACCAGTAAAACAAGGTGAGATATTAAAGGTACGGCCTATTGCAACATTTAACGCGTGTAACTTGTTAAAAATAGCATGAACAGTTTTATCACTAAAATGATATTAGCCCTACTCCATAAAGCAATTTTATTAAATTATTTGGTAAAACTCATTTGACCTTTTTCACAAAGGTCAGCGAACAGTTTAATTTAGCAAAAGTAAGACGTAAAAAATATCGTCCGCTAAATATTAGACTAGAAAAAATGAGATTACTAAAAAGCACGGCACACTAGCTGGGCACATAAAGATAGATATTGACACTGCTCGCATAGCTTATAACAGGAATGTGGGTATATTATTAAATTAACAATCAGAATTTAGAACAGCTTGATCTGGTGAAATGACAGATCAATTTGATGACATCCGTGAGGCTGACAAATTGCTGTTACCAAAAAACAGATTGCTTTGTGTGTAAAGCAAATAGTGTGTTGTGACTAAAAATGAGTCACACAAACTATGAAACGTATGTTAATAAACGCTACCCAATCAGAAGAATTGCGCGTAGCACTTGTAGATGGACAAAAACTTTACGATTTAGATATCGAAAGTCCTGGTCATGAACAAAAAAAGTCTAATATTTACAAAGCAAAAATCACTCGCATTGAACCCTCTTTAGAAGCGGCTTTCGTAGACTATGGTGCTGATCGCCATGGTTTCTTACCAATGAAAGAAATCGCGCGCGAATATTTTCCAAAAGGCTATAGCTTCCAAGGTCGTCCTAACATCAAAGAAGTGTTACGTGAAGGCCAAGAAGTTATCGTTCAAATAGATAAAGAAGAACGCGGCCAAAAAGGCGCAGCCCTAACTACTTTTATCAGCCTTGCTGGTAGCTACTTAGTGTTAATGCCAAACAATCCACGTGCTGGTGGTATTTCTCGTCGCATTGAAGGTGATGAACGTACTGAGTTAAAAGCATCTTTAAGTAAGTTAGACCTACCAAAAGGTATGGGCTTAATTGTTCGCACCGCTGGCGTAGGCAAAGTGTATGAAGAATTAGAATGGGATTTAAATGTCCTACTACACCACTGGCAAGCGATTAGTGATGCTGGAAAGAGCCGCCCGGCTCCTTTTTTAATTCACCAAGAAACCAACCTTATATTGCGCGCTATTCGTGATTATTTACGTCGCGACATTGGTGAAGTGCTAATTGATCGACCTAAAACATTTGAAAGTGTTAAGAAGCACATCGAAATTGTTCGCCCTGATTTTTTAAGTAAAATAAAACTCTATAATAGTGATGTGCCTTTATTCACCCATTATCAAATTGAAACTCAAATTGAAACTGCTTTTCAACGTGAAGTACGCTTACCTTCTGGTGGCTCTATCGTCATAGACCCCACTGAAGCAATGACTTCAATTGATATTAACTCTGCCCGAGCAACTAAAGGTAGTGATATTGAAGAAACTGCACTTAACACTAACTTAGAAGCAGCAGAAGAAATTGCCCGTCAATTACGCTTACGCGATCTAGGTGGCTTGGTAGTAATAGATTTCATCGACATGACGCCAGTACGTAATCAACGTGAAGTAGAAAATCGCATGCGTGATTCTGTTCATCAAGATAGAGCGCGTATACAGCTAGGTCGAATTTCTCGTTTTGGCTTATTGGAAATGTCACGCCAACGCTTACGTCCTTCAATTGGCGAAACTAGCCAAGGCGTTTGCCCTCGTTGTAGTGGTACTGGCCAAGTACGTGGTGTAGAGTCTTTATCTTTATCAATTTTGCGCTTGATGGAAGAAGAAGCCATCAAAGAAAATACTCTACATGTACAGGCACAAGTACCTGTTCCGGTGGCAACATATTTGTTAAATGAAAAACGCCGTTCCGTTATGCACATTGAGAAACATCATGGTGTGCGTGTTTTAATCATTCCTAATCCGCATATGGATACTCCTCAATATGAAGTATTGCGTGTTAAGAATGATGAAACTGTTACTGAAGCTAGCTATGACATATCAATTAAACAGGCTGAAGTTGAAGAAGCTAGAATGCCTAAATTTGATAAAGAAGCCGTAAAGCAAGATGAGCCTTTAATCCAAGCAATGGGTCAAGGAATGGCTGCACCTAAAGTAGTAAAAACTGAAGATGCACCAACAACATCGGTACCTGAAAAAGCTGAAAAGCCAACCGGTTTCTTTTCTTGGTTAAAGAGCTTATTTACTACTGAAGAAGAAGTTAAAGAAGAGCCTACACCTGAGAGTAAACCTAAACATCAAGATAACCGAGGTCAACGTGGTCGCCAAGGACAGCGCCGTGGCAATTCTCGTAATAATCGTGGTGGCAATCGTAATGATGATCGCACAAGTACTAAAAATGCGAAAATCGATGATAGAAACCGTAATACTCGCGATGACCGTGATGACCGTGATGAGTCTAAAAAACCTCAGAACAAAACTAAAAGTCAAACTCGTAAGCCTGAACATGATAGAAACAAACAGGTAAAAGAAGAAGTTGTCACTGAGCGTCGTCAACGGAGAAGTAATCGTAAACAAATACGTGTTAATAAACCGAGCAATGTCAACTCTGAGCAGGTAGTTACTCCTCAACCAAAGGATAAAAAAGACAACATCAATGACAATGCTAACATTACAGCACAGAAAAATAGCACTGATGAAGCAATTAATACTGCCGAGATTAACTCTCCTGAGTTAACTACTTCAACTGAAACTCCTCGTGAAGAACGTCCTCGTAATAGACGTTCACCTAGACATTTGCGCTCTAATGGACAACGTAGACGCCGTGAGAAAAAACCAGAAGATAAAGTGCAGGAAATATCTACTGATGAACTATCAGCGGAAAATATTCAAAGCAATGATGCTATTGAAGCGCGCTACCCGATTCATCAAACTACACCAGCGGAACAAGTAGTAGCGGAAGCGTTAACGGTGGAAAGTAAACCTACTACTGAAGTTAAAATGGAAGAGAAGCAACAAGATCTACCTTTTACTGATGTTGGAGAAAAACCTCAACAAGAAACAGTTGCAGCTGTAGAGGTACCTAGTCAAACACAAAAACTAGATACCGAACCAACTCAAACGCCAAACAGCAACACTGAAGTTGAAGCCGCAACCGAAGTTGAAGCCGCAACCGAAGTTGAAGCCGCAACCGAAGTTGAAGCCACAACGGAAGTTGAAGCCACAACGGAAATTGAAGCCGCAACGGAAGTTGAAGCCGCAACGGAAGTTGAAATACCAAAGGCTACAGATAAAAATGCTAGCGAGAACAGTATCACCCAAATCAAAGCTGACGTAGAAGTTAAAATAGAGAATAAAACACCTATTGAGGCCAAAGCTGAAGTTAAAGAGCCTGAGTTAGCTAAAGAAAAAACTGTCAAAACTAAAGTTAAAGCTAAAAAAGTTGTCACTCCGGCGACGAAAAAGTCACCAATAAAAGATAAAAAATTAGCGAGACAAGTTAGAAAAGCTAATCGTTTATCTGGCCGAGCTTCTTCACCAATGACAAAAACTGAAACCATTACTACCATGAACGAAATTCCACGCAGCTCTATGCCAAATGAAGATCGTATGGTGCATCAAGTTTCAGGTCGTACAGCGATAGCTGCTGATGTAACCAGCAGAAGTTCAGCAGGGATGACTAAAGCGAGTTAATTAGTTAGACCAAGGCTTGAAATATTTATTTCAAGCCTCTTTTATTCTACTAGCGAAAAAGGTAACAGTTACTAGTAACTGTTACCTTTTTTATGTCTATAACCAAGCCAGCCTCATATGCAGGATTAGGCTGGAGTTATACCAATTTCACTAACTATCTGAGCGTTTCTACTTGTTAAAACCACCAACTACCTATACCCATTGAAATAATGAATTAGTCAATTCAGAGCTATGTCAGAGAAGTTAGAACAAGAAAAATTTGTGCGTATATAGTCACTCTATATCAAACAAATTTGTGATATTATCACTTTTCTGACAAGCATCCAAGGACGCTACATCGATGTATGTGCTTAGGTTCAGTCTGGAACTATGAACCTGTGCCTCTAAACCTTTTAACTCTCGCTGAATGATCAATTCATTACTTCAATTGGTATAAATCTACAAAAAAAAGCCAGCTACTAAAGCTTAATGCCAGTCAGTTAAGCACTGACTGGCATTTTTTTAGGTTTTCTTTCTGGGTATCGCTTAGGCCTAGCCTTAACCATTCTTGGATAACTCCTTTCTCGTCGTTCTGGTAATACAAATGCCTCCGCCATATCAAGTAAGCTATTAACTATCTTAGGGATTTTCCCTGGCGAGACAAATGGCAGCATGGTTAATTCTTGGATTATATAAGCCGATGCGCGGTTAAAACTAAGTTGATAAGGCATAACCCCCTTTAAACTATGTGCCATTTTAGCCATTTGAAAGCGGATCAAATTATAAGAAAGTAGAACATCCCATAACTCTTGCTCTATCATCTCTGGTTTTTTACTTCGCAATGTCAGTAAGTTACGTAACATATACTGCTTCATCTCCCTAAATCCTAATTCAATCTCCCAACGATGTGCGTATAAATCTGCAATGTTAGCAACAGGATAACGTAGAGGGTCGGTCATGGACGTGAGTATTGAATAGGTCTTACCCTTAATAGTGCGCTTCACCAAGCGAGCATCCATCGTTGTAGGTAAACCATCCCATTTTTTCCGTGCTTGTAGCGTTGTTTTTAAACGTATTATTTGGTCACGTGCACTTAACTTTCGAACGACTTCAAATTGTGTCCCTTTTTTCAATGGAATAAGCCAATGACGTTCTACACCTGTATTTTGCCACGGGTGTAATAATCCAAGCGAATAAAAACCTTTATCAAATAGGGTTAATGAATTATCAGGGGTAGAAGGAATTAAATCAGCGGCTAAGTGCATTTCATTAGTCGAAATCTTATCAAATGAAGAGGCCGTTAATAGGTGACTACTCAGTTCCATTTGGCATACCATGCGGATTTGTGGATAAGCAGATTCACGTTTGTCATTATGTAGCTTGCCGAAAGCTCGGTCATTTTCTTTTGTATCAGGTGTTCGCCACACCACGCCATCGACGCCAAGTAGTTTTAATCCACAAAAATCAGGTGATGGTGTTTTTTCATGCCATATCTGTTGAGTCTGTTCAAAAATACGTTTAACAACCTCTGCACCTAATCGTTGCCTAGCTTGAACAACTGCACTTGGGGCGACAAATGGGCGCTTACCAGGGAGCATAATATCGAGTTTATTGACGATATCACTCATTGGAAGGTGCCTAAACATAGACATTCCAACAATACTCCATACCATCATTTCAAGTGGCAGCCTGCGTTTTCTGAGGGTTACAATACCAGATTCTTTGAGGCACTTATCGATTAACTCAGGTGATAGCACTTCAGATAATGAATTAAAATACTCTGGTGTGAAAGCAGCAAGCGAGTGAAAATCATAATCTAAAGGCATAAAAAAACCCGATGTTGAGTGAACATCGGATTTTGATCTCATTCAGCTAAAAATCAATCTGTTTTTCTTAACTGATCGGCATTAAGCTACTAAAGCTGGCTTTAAATTTAGACCGTCAATATATGTGAGGTCTGATCGCTTTACATGTTACTTAACGTAAGCAAGTGCTTCATTAGCAAGTTTGGTGATCGCTGACCAATTTTTATTTTCAACCACATTATTGGGTACTAACCAAGAGCCACCACAACAAGCAACATTAGACAATGCTAAGTAGTCGCGAACATTTTGTAAATTGATGCCTCCTGTCGGACAAAATTTAATATCCGGGAATGGACCACCAATTGATTTAATTGCATTCACACCACCTGATGCTTCTGCAGGAAAAAATTTCAAATGATCATAACCAAAATCAGCACCATCCATTAATTCTGAAATCGAAGAAATACCTGGAATTAACGCAATACTACCTTCGTTGCCCGCCTGTAATAAATCTTTAGTTAACCCAGGGCTAATAGCAAACTTAGCGCCAGCATCAATTGACTGTTGTAATTGATGACGGTTAGTCACTGTTCCTGAGCCAATAATAGCTTCCGGTAATTCTTTAGCAATGATACTTATCACATCAAGTGCCACAGGTGTACGTAAGGTAACTTCTAGCACTTTTACATTAGCTGCTAATAACGCTTCAGCAATTGGCAAGGCATCTTCAACTTTATTAATAACTAATACAGGCACGATTGGGCCCATAGCGAAAAGATCCTTTGGCATAATTTGCCAATTTTTTGATACTATCATAAATCCTCTATTCTTTCTTAGTATCAGTAATTTACTGATATATAAATTTTTACGGCTAAGCTAAACTGTTACAAGTAATAACTTAGCCAAACATCCATCATTATTTTTATTCATCAAATAATGAACAAGCACCTGTTTCAGCTGAACTTAAATTACGGCGCATAAAACCAAAAAGTTCACGTCCCATACCTTGATGATGTCCATTAACTTGAAACGTTGCCAGATCACGTGCAGCTAACTCTTGTTCATCCACCAACAAGGTTAATTCACCCGTGATGCCATCAAGATTAATCATATCACCGGTTTTTATTTTCGCAATTAAGCCGCCATCTAATGCTTCAGGGCATAAATGAATAGCCGCAGGAACCTTACCTGATGCGCCTGACATTCGACCATCAGTTACTAAAGCAACTTTAAAGCCTTTATCTTGCAATACACCAAGTGGCGGCGTTAACTTATGTAATTCAGGCATACCACGTGCCTTAGGGCCTTGAAAACGAACCACAGCGATAAAATCTTTATCTAGATCACCAGCATCAAAAGCGGCTTGTAAGTCATGTTGATCTTCAAATACCACCGCTGGTGCTTGAACCGCACAATTATCGATATGTAAAGATGAGGTTTTAATAACTGAGGTACCCAAGTTACCTTTAAGTGTTTTTAAACCACCATCAACTTTAAATGGCTGCGCTACAGTAGCAATGACTTCTTTATCGCCCGACTCAAAAGCACCATCAACCCATTTAAGCTGACCATTATCTAACACCGGTTTTTGGGTATAACGCATTAAACCACGACCGCAAATAGTTTCAACATCTTCATGCAATAAACCACCCGCAATTAACTCTCTAAAGAGTAATGCCATGCCGCCCGCTTCTTGGAAGTGGTTAATATCAGCATGACCATTAGGATAAATTTTAGTGATCAGCGGCACCACATCAGATAAATCATTGAAATCATTGAAATCAATGATAATGCCAGCAGCACGAGAAAAAGCAATAATATGCATGATCAAATTTGTCGAACCACCTGTTGCCAATAAAGCAACAATACAGTTAACTATCGAACGTTCATCAATCATTTCACCAACAGGCATAAAATTACCTGATTGTTGAGTTAAACGTGTTACTTGACGCGCTGCAGCTTTAGTCAACTCTTCACGTAATAGTGTATTGGGCGCAATAAAGGAAGCACCCGGCAGATGTAAACCTAACACTTCTACCACTAATTGGTTTGAGTTAGCGGTGCCAAAGAAAGTACAAGTCCCTGCCGCATGGTACGAAGCAGACTCAGCTTCTAATAGAGCAACCTCATCTACTTTGCCTTGTGCATATTGTTGACGAACAAAGGCCTTTTCTTTATTAGGAATGCCTGATGGCATAGGACCTGCTGGTATAAATACTGTTGGTAAATGACCAAAGGTCATACTGGCAATAAGCAAGCCTGGTACTATTTTATCGCAAATACCCAACATCACTGAGCCATCAAACATGTTATGAGATAAGCCAATGGCTGTTGACATGGCAATAACATCACGACTCATTAAGCTTAAATCCATACCCGGCTGCCCTTGGGTTACACCGTCACACATAGCTGGAACACCACCAGCAAATTGAGCAACACCACCGGTTTCTTTAATGGCTTCTTTAATAATATCAGGATAAGTTTGATAAGGCTGATGGGCACTAAGCATATCGTTATAGGCTGAAGTAATGGCAATATCGGAATGATTTAAGCCTTTGATAGCCTGCTTATCTTCTTTACCACAAGCCGCAAAACCATGGGCTAAATTACCACATGACAAACTAGCACGATGTACTGTAGTTGATTTTGCCGCATTAATTTTAGCTAAATACTCAGTTCGGGTAGTAACACTTCGAGCAATAATACGCTCTGTTATGTCGACTATTTCTTTTTTCATTACTATCTTCATTGCTCTACTTCTCAAAATTTATTTAATCGTTAATTTGAAATGTGTCGGGTTGTCGCCCAGTCTACACAGCCCAATATACTTGAGTATCAATATTGTCAGTTTGTAGAAATTTTCGAATTGGCATATCAAATACATCATCACCGTTAAGCGCTTTATCTAATACTTGCTTTTTATTGTCGCCACACAAATGTAAAAAAACATTTTTGCTTTGACTTAATGAGGCAAAACTAAAAGTAATACGTTGATGTGGTGCTGTTGTTGGCTCAACTGCCATTAAGGCATTTCTATTATTACTATCTAAAGCTTGTTTAATTTGCGCACTGCACGGAAATAATGAAGCCGTATGACCATCTTCACCCATACCTAAAATAAGTACATCTAAAGGTAACAAGGCATTGTTAGCCGCAATATTAAGATCGGCTAAGGTTTCTTCAGAAAGCTCTTCACCTTGTTTTAAGTGAAAAAACTTAGCTGCTGATGCTTTGTTTTGTAATAAGTTTTCATGAACTAAACGGGTATTACTGGCATCAGAGCTAATATCAACCCAGCGCTCATCTGCTAAGGTAATAGTGACCTTTTTCCAATCAATATCTTTATTTGATAACACCTTAAAAAAACCTTTCGGCGTAGAGCCACCTGACACAGCAATACTGGCCTTGCCTTTGAGTGAAATAGCTTGTTGAAGTATTTCACTCACTTTATATGCCAAAGCGAAATCTAATTGTTCACGAGTATCAAAATTATTTTTCTCAAACATGATTATTCTACCCACTGGCGGTCATCACGCGCAATTAATGAAATAGATGAAACTGGCCCCCATGAGCCTGCTGCGTATGGCTTAGGTGCTTCATTAGTTGCTTGCCATGCATCAATAATGCTATCAGCCCATGTCCAAGCAGCTTCAACTTCGTCACGACTAACAAATAATGACTGATTACCATTTAATACTTCTAGCATTAAGCGTTCATAAGCATCAATTACCCGTTGATCTTGATAAGTATCACTGAAGCTCAAATCCAATTTATTTTCTTGAATATTCATTTGTGACGCAATACCAGGGATTTTATTCATCATTTGTAATTCAACCCCTTCATCAGGTTGCAAACGAATGGTTAGTTTATTTGAAGGCAACTCACTATAACTGTCTTTAAAAATATTGTGTGGTTGCGCTTTAAAGTGCACTACAATTTCACTGTGTTTAGCTGGCATACGCTTACCAGTACGTAAATAGAAAGGCACGCCAGACCAACGCCAGTTATTAATTTCAGCTTTAATCGCCACAAAGGTCTCTGTTTTACTCTTAGTATTAGCACCTTCTTCGTTCAAATAACCCGGTACAGCGACACCATTTAAGAAACCATCCGCATATTGGCCGCGAACAGTCTTCTCTTTCACATTAGTACGGTTAATAGGAGAAAGTGCTTTAATCGCTTTTAATTTTTCCGCACGAATACTTGTCGCACTTAAATCAGCAGGAGGCTCCATTGCTAATAAAGATAGAATTTGCAATAAATGGTTTTGAATCATATCGCGCATTTGGCCTGCGTCATCATAAAAGCCCCAGCGGCCTTCTATACCAACACTTTCAGCAACCGTGATTTGCACATGGTCAATACTGTTTCTGTCCCAGTTAGTGGTAAAGAGTGAGTTAGCAAAACGTAGCACTAACAGGTTTAATACCGTTTCTTTACCTAGGTAATGGTCAATACGATAAATTTGATTTTCATTAAAGAAACGCGCTACTTGATCATTAATCACTTTAGATGATGCTAAACAATGGCCAATAGGTTTTTCCATGACTACACGGTCATCAACAGAGACAAGATTTGCATGATCAAGACCATCACATATATCGCCATAGATAACGGGAGGCGTAGAAAAATAATATACGCGAGTACTATTTCCACCTGATAAGGTATCTGCTAAATTGTTATAAGCAGACACATCTTTCATATCAAGCTGCTGATAGACTAAACGCGCCATAAAACGTACTAAAACGTCTTCATCTAATGTTTCATTAACAAAATTATTAAGGTTTTCTAAGACAAAACTTTTAAAATATTCAAGACTATTTGTTGGGCGGGCAACACCAACAATACGGCTTTTTTCATTAATTAGACCACACACTTCTAATTGGTATAAAGCAGGCAACAGCTTGCGCCTTGATAAATCACCTAACGCACCAAAAATAACGATTTCACTGGCAGACTGACATTCTAATTTGTTCATAAAATTTTCTGACCTTATTTTCTTACTAGGGCTCTGCTGGATAAGTTCATTTCATTAATGACTGCGTATTATGCTAATAATATTAAATCGCAGTATTGTAACTAAACTACATATACCTCTAATTTAGCGCCTAAATGTTAATCAGTAAAGAACTTTTTGTAATTTTATTACATTTTATTTTAAAGAAGAATTAAATAGGCTAGTTAGCCCAAGAAAATAGACTTATAGACAAATTTATCAGCAGTCATTGTTACAAACTATCGTATAATATTCTTTGTTTATTAATTAAACATTTGCTAATTTCATACGTTTTGCATTATATTAGCTTCAATTATGAAATAAAATTTCATTTTTCCTGTTACTTAAGAAGAAAATAAATTACAGTAAAGACGCAATAGTCAATCATTGCCCATTAAATTAAAACTTTATTTTGCCATAAAATAGCAATATTGCTGGCTAAGATAACTAGATCTAGGATCACAAGATAATGAATATATTAGAAAAGATCACAAATGAACTAGACACATTAAGTAAATCAGAACGTAAAGTAGCTGAAGTAATATTATCTTCACCCAGTACCGTTATACATTCCAGTATAGCGGCGTTAGCGAAACAGGCGAATATAAGTGAGCCTACCGTAAACCGCTTTTGTCGACGTTTAGATACTAAAGGCTATCCTGATTTCAAACTGCATTTAGCACAAAGTTTAGCTAACGGTACTCCTTATGTTAACCGCCATGTAGACGAGAATGATAACGCCGAAGAATATACCTCTAAAATTTTTGAATCAACTATGGCTAGTCTTGAATTGGCCCGTAAAAGTTTAGATGCAAGTTTAATCAATCGTGCAGTTGATGTGTTAACTCAAGCCAATAAAATATCCTTTTTTGGTCTAGGAGCTTCCGCAATAGTTGCCCATGATGCGCAAAATAAATTTTTTCGCTTTAATGTGCCTGTTGTTTATTTCGATGACATATTAATGCAACGTATGAGTGCTATAAATAGTCGTCAGGGTGATGTAGTAGTCGTTATATCTCATACAGGAAGAACGAAATCATTGGTTGAAGTAGCAAGTTTGGCTAAAGAAAATGACGCGACAGTTATTGGTATTACCACAACAGATACGCCATTAGCTAAAGAATGTAGCATCGTTTTATCAGTTGATGTTATCGAGGATACCGACCTATATATGCCAATGTCTTCTCGTATTGCTCAATTAGCACTAATAGATGTATTGGCCACCGGATTTACCTTACGCAGAGGTAGTAAATTTAGAGATAATTTGAAAAAAGTCAAAGATAGCTTACGAAGTTCACGCTTTGAAAAGAAAGATTAAGCATTAATTTTATCGAAAAAACAAACGTACCCTATAAGCAAAACCATTAAAAAGTAACTAAGGATTAACATGCCTAGAAGAACTAAAATTGTTGCCACTCTTGGTCCGGCAACCGATGATAAAGCAATATTAAAATCAGTACTAGCTGCTGGTGTAAACGTGGTGAGACTTAACTTTTCTCACGGGATTCCACAAGATCATATCGACAGAGCTAATAATGTTCGTGAAATTGCAAAAGAATTAGGCATTTATGTCGGTATTTTAGGTGATTTACAAGGTCCTAAAATTCGTGTCTCTACTTTTAAAGACGGTCCAATAAAGCTCGCCATTGGTGATAAATTTGAACTTGATGCCACTTTAGAGAAAGGCTTAGGTTGCCAAGAAAAAGTAGGTATCGATTATAAAAAACTAGTCCAAGATGTTAACACTGGTGACATTTTATTACTTGATGATGGTCGCGTACAATTAAAAGTACTATCAACATCAGATACTTCGGTATTTACCGAAGTTACCGTTGGTGGTCCATTATCTAATAACAAAGGTATTAACCGTCAAGGTGGAGGCCTAACAGCACCAGCATTAACGGTTAAAGATAAAGAAGATATTAAATTAGCCGCTAAAATAAAGGTTGATTTTCTTGCGGTTTCATTCCCTCGTGATGCTGCAGATATGCGCGAAGCACGCTTACTTGCACAAGAAGCAGGATGTGATGCTCGTTTAGTGTCAAAAATCGAACGTGCAGAAGCCGTAAATGATGACAAAATACTTGATGGTATCATTCTCGCTTCTGATGTTGTTATGGTTGCCCGTGGTGATTTAGGGGTAGAAATTGGTGATGCTGAACTAGTTGGTAAGCAAAAGCATATTATTGCGCGTTCTCGTCAATTAAACCGTGTTGTTATTACTGCTACGCAAATGATGGAAACCATGATAGAACAGCCCATGCCAACGCGTGCTGAAGTTATGGATGTAGCAAACGCGGTATTAGATGGTACAGATGCCGTTATGCTAAGCGCTGAAACTGCTGCAGGTAAATACCCTGTTGAAACTGTAATGGCTATGGCAAATGTTTGTGTTGGTGCTGAAAAGCATCGTTCAGTGAATACTTCTAATCACAGAATGGATTTAACATTTACTGAAGTGTCTGAAACCATTGCCTTATCAGCTATGTATGCTGCTAATCATTTAGACGGTGTTAAAGCTATTATTGCTTTAACTGAGTCAGGCCAAACCAGTAAGTTAATGTCTCGGATTACCTCAGGTTTACCTATTTATTCATTGTCTCGACATGCAAAAACATTAAACAAAACTGCGATTTACCGTGGTGTTTATCCAGTTGCCTTTGATTCAAAACAAAGTAGTGATGAAAGTCTAGATGACGACATACTTAAAGCAGTGTGCCAAAACTCTGACTTAAAAGTAGGTGATAAAGTGATTGTAACTCATGGTGATTTAATGGAAACAGTTGGTGCATCAAATACGTTAAAAGCATTAATCATTGCTAAAAAGCATCTCGCTTAAATTAAGTAAACGAAAAAGAAAAGTTTCGAGTTTCGCAGTAATGAAAACACCGCACTCTCAGTATGGTGTTTTCGTTACTCGTCACTAATTTAATCCAATTCTTCTATCGCAATTCCAACTAGATAACATCCTTCACATTCTTCATCTATTCGCACAACTTTACCACGTATATCAAGAGACTGTACTTGGTCAGATGCAGAATCAAGTTTAATTTTTACATAGGTAGACATTGCCAGTGGATGTTCCACTTCAATTGCCATACCGGTAGCACTTAAGTCACGACAAGTAGCCATTATTTGGCTATTGGCTTCATCGTCAATAATGGTAACAACGACTTCATTGTTTAACATCATCCGGTAAAAATTACGTTTATCATCAAAATTTATCATTTGTACTCCAATGTAATATAGCTATTTACCTGCCGTCTTTTTCATGATTTATTAATTGAGGCTCACATAATAAATGAAAAAAATCACGAATTAACGACACTGTCAGTGTGAGGTAAACAATAAAAACAAAAACAGTTTCGTTATTTATACGTAGCTTAAGCCTAGGTGTCAAATATCTATGAAAAGCTTTTTAAGTGATTCATAATACGCTTCAATGATATCGGCTGTGCTGTACCTAAATTTTGGGCGAATAAAGAAATTCGTAATTCTTCTATCATCCACTTAGTAGCTAATATATCTGGTGCTATCGGCTTATCTTTTCGCTGCGTTGACAATACACTACTATACTTATCTACCGCTTTGTTTACTTCGATTAGTTTTAATCTATCTTGATTAGGATCTATTGGTAATTTTTCTAAACGACGTAATATTCCTTTTAAATAGCGAATAATGTCATCTAATTTTTCAATACCTGAAGCACTGACAAAGCCTTTAAAAATCAAATGTCCACTTTGTTGCTTTACATCACCATGAGATTGAATAACCGTTAGCGGTACACTGCCTTTCAATTTTTTAGCAACATCATGTCGAAAACTTAATGCTTGCTCTACTTTAATGGCGGCGTTTAACACGCAATCTGAAATTTCTGCTCGGACATAATCTCGCACTAAGACAAAATCCCCTTCAGTTCTTGGTAGATGCTCTAACCTGTTGTTTTGTAAGTACTGCTTAACTAAATAAACACAAGCAGATTGAATACAATCTTGTAACAAGTCAGCAATAGAACCAAAAGGATTAAAATATAAACCTAACTTAGCTTTATTCGGCAGCTTTTCTTGTAAATATTTTAGTGGCGACGGAATATTTAATAAAATTAAACGACTGATACCTGCCAACATAGCTTGCTCAGCATGTTCTTGTTGTTCAAACAATTCAATGGCAACACTACTATTATGATCCACCAAAGCAGGAAACGCTTTAATTGTTATATTTGCTATTTTTTTCTCATAACTTTGCGCTAAGTTACCAAAATCCCATTGAATTAATTTACTTTTTTCAATGCCCTTTTCTGCGACTTGTTTAATTGATGCTTTTACTTTTCCTTGTAGTTCTGATTTTAGTAAATTCAGATCTCGACCTTGCTTTAATAACTTAGATTTTTCATTAACAATTTGAAAATTCATGGTTAAATGCAAAGGTAAATCAACATTATGCCAAGCATCCTCAGGTAATCTAACGCCAGTCATCCGTAATAATTGTTTGGCTAAGGCATCAACCAAGTGCCCTTGCGACTCATTCATATTAGCTAAACAAGCCTGGGCATAATTAGGCGCGGGCACAAAATTACGTCGTAATGCTTTGGGTAATGCTTTAATTAATGCCACCACTAAATCATAACGAAGTGCTGGAATTAACCAGTCAAAGCCTTCATCTTGACACTGATTTAACATGGCAATAGGAATAATAACGCTAATACCATCATCCACATCCCCTGGGCTAAAGTGATACCTTAACGGTAAGGTTAAATTATCTTGTTGCCAGGTATCCGGATATTCTGTAATTGATAACTCATTTGATGATTCATTGAGCAAAAATTCTTTAGTAAAATTAAGTAACTTACTATTTTTTTGTTTCGACTTTTGCCACCACGCTAAAAAGCTACGTTGACAAATAACCGTCTCAGGTAGTTTATCCATATAAAAATCAACAAGCTGTTGCTCATCGATAAGAAAATCTTTGCGCCGAGCTTTTTGTTCTAGCGCTTCAATACTTGCCACTAACGTTTGATTTTGTTGTAAAAATTTTTCTTTAATAAAACTTTCACCATTAACAAGTGCTTCGCGAATAAACAGCTCTCTACAAGTATGTGGTTCAATTTTATTGAAGTTGATTTTACGCTTAGTAACAATGCTTAAACCATAAAGAGTGACCTGTTCAAAGGCCATTACCGCCCCTTGCTTTTTCTCCCAATGCGGCTCGCTATAACTACGCTTTAATAAGTGCTCAGCTAATGGCTCTATCCACAGGGGATCTATACGAGCATTCATGCGCGCAAATAAGCGACTGGTTTCAACAAGCTCTGCTGACATTAACCATTTAGGTGGCTTTTTCGCGAGCGCTGAACCTGGAAAAATAAAAAATTTACTACCACGAGCGCCTTTGAATTCTCTATTTTCGTCTTGTTGTCCTAAATGGCTCAATAAACCGGCAAGTAATGCCTGATGTACAGATACTAGGCTTGCAGGTATATTAGCTTCTTGTTTTTTATCAATTTTATCCGTAGTTATCTCAGCGATACAAAACTGATAGTCAACCGAGGTAAGCGATATTTTTTGTTCTTTTAAGGTTAATTTAAGCTGACTAAAAATATCCTGCCATTCACGTAAACGCACATAAGATAAAAATTCACGCTGGCACATCTTTCTAAAGTGATTTTGTGATAAATTTTTCTGTTGACCGTTAACGTATTGCCATAAGTTAAGCAGACTAATAAAATCTGATTGTTTATCTTTAAAGCGGTTATGCTTCTCATCCGCCGCTTGCTGCTTTTCGTGTGGTCTTTCGCGGGGATCTTGAATACTCAGTGCGCTAACAATAATCAAGACTTGTTCAACACAACCTAAGTCAATCGCGGTTAATACCATTTTGGCTAAACGCGGATCTATGGCAAATTTAGATAATAATCGTCCCGATTTTGTTAATTGTGTATGACTATTTTTATCACTCTTAACAGAGTTATCTATCGCTGCCAATTCTTCTAATAATTTAACACCATCATTTATATTTCTGTTATCCGGTGGCTCAAGAAAAGGAAAATTACCTATTTCACCTAAATCTAAGGCTAGCATTTGTAAAATAACGGTCGCTAGATTAGTACGCAAAATTTCAGGATCAGTAAATTCAGGCCTATTAAGATAATCATCTTCACTGTACAAGCGTATACAAATTCCCGATGACACCCGGCCACAGCGCCCTGCTCTTTGATTAGCACTGGCTTGTGAAATGGCTTCGATGGGTAAACGCTGTACCTTAGTACGATAACTGTAACGAGAAATACGCGCAGTACCTGGATCAATCACATATTTAATGCCCGGCACCGTTAACGATGTTTCGGCAACGTTGGTAGCAAGGACTATATTACGGCCAGTATGAGGTTTGAATATCCGATTTTGTTCACTTATGGTTAACCGGGCATAAAGTGGCAAAATTTGTGTATGACGTAAATTTGCTTTATTTAAAGCAAGCGCGGTATCACGAATTTCTCGTTCACCATTAAGGAAAATAAGAATATCCCCTTGCCCTTGACTATCATTGGCAAGCGCTGATAATTCATCAACCGCATCAAGAATACCGCTAATGATATCTTTGCCTTCATAAGAGCCGTCATTGGCTGAGACCGGTTTTTCATCGCCGTTATCTTGTTGATTGTTTTCATTAAGAGGCCGATAACGCATTTCAACTGGATAAGTTCTGCCCGACACTTCAATAACAGGTGCTGGTTTACCTGATTTATCGGCAAAATGCTTGGCAAAGCGTTGCGGGTCAATAGTTGCTGAGGTAACAATAACTTTTAGATCAGGACGCTTCGGTAAAATTTGTCGTAAATAACCTAAAATAAAATCAATATTTAAACTACGTTCATGCGCCTCATCAATAATAATGGTGTCGTATTGGCGCAGTAGTCGATCTTTTTGCATCTCTGCTAATAAAATGCCATCCGTCATTAACTTTATGTAACTATGACTGCTGACTTGATCGTTAAAACGAACTTTATAACCAACCTGCTCGCCTAGTTTGGTGTTAAGCTCTTCGGCAATACGATTGGCTACCGTTCTAGCGGCAATTCTACGCGGTTGAGTATGACCAATGAGTCCGTCAACACCACGACCTAAGGCAAGACAAATTTTTGGAATTTGTGTGGTTTTACCTGAGCCTGTTTCACCGGCAATAATCACTACCTGATTATCACGAATAGTCTCAGCGATTAGTTGAGCATTGTCGCTAATTGGTAAGCCATCTGGATAGCTTATTTTAGGTACATTCTGTAACTTTTGTTGTTTTTCGTTAATAGATTGTTCAATGGCCTTAGCCGTTCTATTAAGGTGCTGTGCTTGTTGCTCAAGCTTAGCCACGGCAGAATTATCAGACGACTTTAGTTGGCTAATAATTCTTTTATGATGAATTAGTTGTTTTTTAAATCGTGGTAAATCTGATTTCTTAACTTGCACTAAAAGATCAAATAAAGCTTGAATATTGGGCGTTTTAACGGGAATTTTATCAGAAAGCAAACTAGACTCTATTACTCAAAAAAGAAAAGATGAAGTATAAAGTCTATTTTATCAGGTATATTGCATATACCCAAGCCACTTCAATAGGCGAGTTTCAGGACGCTTGGCTATAAATCACAAGCTATCAGCTTTATCAGGTTATATTGCTCCAATTAACGACTAGCGAGCAGCATGCTCCTTGTCTGCTTTTAAATTGGCTCGTAAATGCCTATCTATCGCGTGTAAAACATCATTACGACAAATGGTACCCAATAAATTACCGTCATCATCAACTACTGGATAAACTTTCGGCTTATCTTTGAGCATTAATTGCCCCAATTCAATAATACTGTCGTATGGCTTTTGGGTCAAAACTTCTATGCGCATTAAGTCAGCAACATCAGCAACATGCTCATTGTAATAAATGGTTTCTATCATTTTGGCTAAAACATCACTTTCAGATAAAAAACCAATAAGTTTACCGTTGTCATCAATGACTGGCCCACCAATTTGTTTGGTTTTTAAAAAGCATAAAGAGGCTTCTTCTATCGCCATATTTGCCGTAAAAGTAACCGGATAATGATTCATGTATTCCTGAACTTTTAAAGATTCCATCTGATATCCTTAAGCATTAAACAAAAAAAGTTATCTACATTGCCTTACTATTAATGTAGATAACTCTTTAGCAAAAAACCAACTTCTCAGGGGGTTATCTGAATATTTTCTAAAATTTGATGCCTAGATCCCAAATATTAATAAGAAAACTTGTTTTCTGAGTATAAAGTAGCCGCTTTTAGCCAAATAGATCCAACTTTGCCATCACCTACTGCTTTATTGTTTAACATGGTAATAGGGGCAATTTCTTTGGATGAACTGGTGATCCAAATTTCATCGGCTGCGTTAACTTCATCAAGGGTAATAGTGCGTTCTTCAAGCAGCATAGAGCCATCTTTTGCTAAAATATCAATAACTAACCGACGGGTAATGCCTGCTAAAATTTGATTATCTTGAATAGGTGTCGCAATAATGCCATTTTTAACAATAAAAATATTAGCCGCACTGGCTTCAGTTAATTCGTTGTTGCTATTATATAATAAGGTTTCTTGGCTACCTGCTTCATAACTGTCTTGAAAATGTAAAACATTGCCCAGTAATGATGTTGATTTGATTTGACATCGTTGCCAGCGTAAATCTTCGTTACTAATCAATGAATAACCTTTTCCTACCGTAGCTAAATCAGGTATTTTAGGTAGTGGGATTTCAAATGCCATGGCAAATATTGTCGGCGTAATATTTTTTGGAAAAGCATGAAAACGCTTAGTATCTGCACCGCGGCTGACATGTAAATAAATTCCTAATGAGCCAGCACCATTTTTTTCACTTAAGGTGTCACACAGTTTTTTCCATTGTCTGTCACTCCAGTTTAGCTCAATACCAATAGCTTTTAATCCGTCATTCATTCGGTCAATGTGACCTTGAAAGCCAACCATTTGACCAAAATATGACGGTATCACTTCATATATGCCATCACCAAACAAAAAACCACGATCAAGGGGGGAAATTTTCGCTTCTTCAATAGGCATATAGTCGCCATTTAAAAACACTGTGCTCATTTTAGTTTCCTATCACTCTATTGCGTATTTTAATAACCAATTAATGTTCTAATTCGCCCAATCAAGGCAATACCTTCTGATGCCGGCAGGCTATCTTCTGTTAATTCATTTTTACGGGTAACGCCATCTACGCTGCCTAAGTTTGAAATATATTTTAAAATCTGCTCAGGGCAAGTCTCGTTTAGTAAATCATGTTTAGACCAAATACTTAAGAACGCTAAAATGCCATAAACGCCCCAATTTGAGACATCACTAATAATCAGTTCATCACAGCCAGTTACCGCAGGAATAATATCTAATTCAGCTAAAAACTCTTTAACATTGCCCATACCAATTTCATTGCCACCATCACCAATAGCAATAGTTGGACAGCTTGCTTCATTCATAAAATGATCAAAACAAGCAGCCCGGGCACTAATATCTTCACCGCGCATATTATGATAACAACCATTTTCAGCTAAACCGGGGCGCTCTATTGAAATGATAGCTTGGGGGTTAAAATGCGCTAAAGCGCGTTTTGCTTCCACCAAGCCCAGATCTTTGTTACCAATACTGATCACACAAGTTTGGTAATCATGCTGAAAAGCAGTTGCCATGGGCGTGCCACAAACAAGTACTGGTGTTGCTCCCAAAATTTCCAGCGCGCGATATAAAATTAATGCGCCAACTGGCCCATCCGTTTCAAAGGTATCTACGACAGGAAAACCCGTGCCAATGAGAACTACTCCTTTGATGTCACGCATTACTGTCGCAGCACGTAAACAATAACCAGCACTAAGCTGACTTTGTAAATTTTTCATGCCTCGTAAATTACGTTCAACCAGCATATTTTCTATTTGTTCGCTAAGCGATTGTTCATTCATTTGCTTAAATCTCTATTAATCACAAATAACTAACTCGGTACGATTAAAACGGCTTAAACTTAAATGATAAAGGTTGTGAGCCTGTTCCATACTAATAGGTTCAAAGCGTACTTTTCCACCTTGGTTCAATTGCCCTAGCTTCGCCGTATCGATGGAAGAAACAGCACCAATTTTTGGATAACCGCCTATGGTTTGTCTATCATTGAGTAAAACAATGGGTTGTCCATCTGCGGGAATTTGCACGGCACCATGACAAATCCCTTCCGATAAAATGCCCTCAATGTCACAAGCAATTGCCTGGCCTTCTAATCTATATCCCATCCGGTCAAAGCTTTTGCTAACCGTATATTCATTCGAAAAAAATAGCCGTTGTTGGTGCAAGCTAAAGTGTTGTTGTTGATAGCTTGGTACTGTATGTAAAGTTACTTCACCCGTATATTTAGGTGTAAATTTATCTGCTAATGATAAATTGTTCTTTAGATTAGTACGTGCGCAAGCTAATACGTCGCCTGCCAATAACTTACCGCCGCGTATGCCGCCAATACCTTCACGACAAACGGTGGCTGTGCTACCAAAGCTTGGCGCAATACTAAAACCATTGGCAACCGCTAAATAACAACGTAACCCCTGTGAAGCAAAACCTAATTCAATAACATCACCAGCTTTTATTTGATAACTGCGCCATAACGCTTTTATTTGGCCATTAATGGTTAGCGGCATGTTAGCACCGGTAACTGCTAGGCTAGTGTCAACTTGGGCAATTAAGGCTAAACCACCAATGCTAATTTCAATTGCGGTGGTATTTAACTTGTTATTACATAAACGGTTTGCCCATTGAAAGGCGAGTAAATCTACAGGCCCACCATTAGTTAAGCCAATATTAAAAGCACCAAAACGGCCGGTATCCTGAATAAGGCTTAACATCCCCCCATGCTTAACTAACAAGCCCGATGTTAATGCTGGTTTACTCATAACTACCCCCTAACGTACCACCTAAGCTGAGAAATTTTTCTTTAGAAATAGCTTTAAACTTCACCTTATCGCCAACGTTAACAGGCATAGTAGGGCTTGCTTTGGCATCAAACATATCAATAGGGCAAAGACCGATAATATTCCAACCACCGGGGGAAACACTAGGGTAAACAGCCGTTTGCCTATCGGCTATGGCAACAGCTCCTTTAGGTACTTTCATTCTAGGCGTACTTAATCTTGGCGTAGCAATACGTTCATCTACTTCACCCAAATAGGCAAAGCCGGGGGCAAAGCCTATGGCATAAACACGATACTCTTGCCCTTGATGAAGTTCAATAACCTGTTCAATAGATAATTGCGTTCGCTGCGCAATTACCGATAAATCAGGGCCAGATTCATCACTATAATAAACGGGGAGTTCAACAATATTAGTGGCATACGCGGCGTCTGGTGCGGTCAAATCATTATCAATATTTTGCAACAAAGTACGTAGTTTATTGCGTACTTGATGGTGATCTGTGCTCATCATATTAAACATCACCATTATTGATGCGTATGAGGGCACTAAATCGATAATATCTTGTGCTAATTCATACGTCATCGCTTTACGTATAAGTTGTTCTGCTTGCTGGACTTTAGCTGAAACATTTGCATTAACTTGACCACTACCTTGCTCACAAAAATAAATGATTAACGCATTTTCACCGGCGATATTAATATGAAGGTTAGTGCTCATTACCCTATTAGCTCCCTAATCGCCTCAATAGCCTGTACACCTTCAATATTATCACCGTGTACACATATGCTATCCGCATTTAACGCTAGAATATGACCATTAACCGTAGTAACACTACCCTGCTCCATTAACTGCTTAACTTGGGCAAGCATTTTGTCTTTATTATGAACGGCACCTGCTTTGCTGCGTGCTAATAACTTACCATCATCGTCATAACATCGGTCGGCAAACGCTTCACTTAAAATGCCAATACCAAAGGTTTTAGCTTCGGCTCTATGTTGCTCGATTTGTGGCGTTGCTTGTAACATTAACTTCAGCGGTTTGTGATAGTTTGACAGTGCGGTAAGTATCGCCTCACGCACATTTTGTTTCACCATCATATCATTGTATAAAGCGCCATGAGGTTTAACATATACAAGCTCAAGCCCTAACGATTTAGCGACACCGTCAATAGCGGCTACTTGATAGGTAACTAAAGCTATAATTTCATCTGTAGAACAATTGATAGAACGGCGACCGAAACCAACAAGATCGGGATAACCAGGATGAGCACCAACCGTAACATGATGAACTTTGGCTAATTCGAGGGTTTTTTGCATCACTAAAGGATCGCCTGCATGAAAACCACAAGCAATATTAGCTTGATCTATGTGCGGCATAACTTGTTCGTCTAAGCCCATAGACCAACTACCAAAGCTTTCACCTAAATCACAATTTAATTTCATCTTACTTCCTATTTTAACGATTTACAGCACCGCTAGTGTAGAATTTTTAATATCTGTCACTAACATTTTACCCGGACTATGGGTAATACAAAATGGCGGTTTAGTTTGCTCTAATACCAATTGCGGTGTTACCCCACAAGCCCAAAATACCGGTACTTCATGATCATTAATAGTGACCACATCACCGTAGTCTGGATGATTGATATCGGTAATGCCAATCAGTTTTGGATCGCCAAAATGTATCGGCGCACCATGTACTGCAGGAAATCGACTACAAATTTGTATCGCGCGTATCGCATCTTTAGCCAACATAGGCCGCATACTTACCACCGTTTCACCAGTAAAGCGCCCTGCTGATTTACAGGCTATATTGGTACGGTACATAGGCACATTTTTACTTTCGCTAATGTTACGAATTTCAAGTCCATCAGCAATAAGCGCTTCTTCAAAAGAGAAAGAACACCCCAAAACAAAAGTCACTAAATCGTCACGCCAAAGTGATTTAATATCCGCTAACTCTTGTATTAATCTACCATTCTCAAATAAGCGATAACCAGGAACATCAGAGCGAATATCAATATCTTGACCCAACTCAGGTAAGAGAAAGTCCCCCGCGTTGGCTGACATACCAATTAACGGACAAGGTTTTGGATTAAATTGACAAAATTGTAAAAAGTCGCCGGCCCAATCTTTCGGTAAAATAACAATATTACCTTGCACGTACCCTTGAGCAAACCCTGAGGTATTTTGGGTAAAGTCTTCCGTTCGGATCAACTGTCGTAATGCATAGGCGCTAAGTGGTGAAGATGCATTATTGGTATCACTTGTTGGCATGAAAACTCCACTTTTTATAAAAAGTTAGTAGTTGATAATAATATGAATACTAAAACGAATAATAGTATTGCGAAAAAACGTTTAAAAATCCATGAAAAAACAGTAAGCAAACACCGTTAGAATTAAAATTTCTTAATTATACAAAAATACAGAATAAAATAGCAATGGTAATTATCAATAATACACAGTGCTTTAGTTGTAGTAATAAAAAAGGCGAATCATTGCTGAGCCGCCTTAAATAAACTATTGTCACCAATTAAATATTTAGCCTGTTATTTCATCTATCTCATTTGCTTCAGCGATACGTTGTAAACGATCTTGCTCTTCCAAAAAAGCAGCTTTTATTTCTTCTATGACGTTATCGACATTTGCAGAAACATTGCTTTCCTTAAATAGCCCGGTGAGATTTGTTTCAGGCGTTAATTCGCCACTTTCATACAAGGCCCACATTTCTTGAGCATACTTGCTTAGCAGTAATTCAGGTGCAAATTGGCCATAGTAATGAGTCATGTTATCAACATCACGAATTAACATTGCTTTAGCATTATTATTCGCAGAAGCATCTACGGCTTGAGGTAAATCAATGATGACCGGACCATACTCATCAACGAGTACATTAAACTCGGACAAATCACCATGCACAATACCGGCACATAACATGCGTAAAACATAGCTCATGACTAGTTCGTGATCTTCAATGGCTTGCTCTTTTGACATCACCACGTCGTTTAATCGTGGCGCAACGTCGCCCGCTTCGTCGGTGATTAATTCCATTAGTAAAACACCGTCAAAACAACCAAAAGGATGAGGTACTCTAACGCCTGCCTCTGCTAAGGTATAGAGCGCATCTACTTCAGCATTTTGCCATGCTTGCTCTTGTTGATTACGGCCATACTTAGAGCCTTTCTCCATCGCTCTAGCACGTCGGCTATTTCGACTTTTTCTACCTTCTTGATATTGAGCTGCTTTTTTAAAGCTGCGCTTATTAGCCTCTTTATAGACTTTGGCACAACGAATTTCGTCGCCACAGCGAACCATAAAAACAGTGGCTTCTTTGCCACTCATTAGTTGACTAATCACTTCGTCAACTAGGCCATCATCAACAAGTGGCTGTATACGCTTTGGAATTTTCATAGCCTTGTTATACCGTAATTTGGCAAAGAATGAAACATCTAGACTCACTGTTTTTCAAAACGTTAAGCAACCTTTTTGTTGTTTAGTTGACTATCAAGGTATTCATCTAATGAGCCTTGAAAGCTCACTAACTGCTTATCTTTAATATCAATAATACGCGTAGCTAAGCTTGAAACAAACTCACGGTCATGGCTAACAAAGATCAACGTACCTTCAAAATCTTTAAGGGCATTATTTAAGGCATCAATCGCTTCGATATCCATGTGGTTAGTCGGCTCATCCATAATCAAGACATTGATATCCGCCATCATCAATCGACCAAATAACAAGCGGTTCTTTTCTCCACCTGAACAATTACGTGCCTTTTTATTAGCATCATCGTCGGTAAATAACATACGGCCAAGCATACCACGAACACTTAAATCGTTGTGACAAGGTCTACGCCATTGTGACATCCAATCCATTAGCGTTAAGTCATTATCAAAAAATGAGCCGCTATCTTGCGGGCAATAACCTAACGATGCATTTTCAGACCACTTAACCACACCTTCATTGTGTTCTAATTCACTCATTAAACAGCGTAACAAGGTAGTTTTACCAACACCGTTTTCGCCGATAATGGCTAACTTGGCGCCAGCTTCTAATAATAAATTACCTTTTTCAAACAACACTTGACCATCAAAACCGTGACTGAGGTTTTCAAGCTCTAATGCTTGGCGGTGCATTTTTTTACCCGGGGCAAAAGCAATTTTAGGGGTAATACGACTCGATGATTTCACATCATCAAGTTTAATTTTATCCATTTTTTTAGCACGAGAACTGGCTTGTTTCGCTTTTGAAGCATTGGCGCCAAAACGGTTAACAAAATCTTGTAACTCGGCAATTTCTTCAGCTTTTTTAACATTACCTGATAATAACTGTTCACGTAACAAACTAGATTGCTCAAGGAAAAATTCATAATTTCCCGGATAAATTCGTAATTCGCCGTAATCAATATCAGCCATATGAGTACAAACTGAATTAAGGAAATGTCTATCATGAGAAATGATAATCATGGTGCATTTACGTTTGTTTAATTCAGCTTCTAACCAACTGATAGTATGAATATCCAAGTTGTTGGTAGGCTCATCAAGTAATAAAATATCTGGGTTGGCAAACAATGCTTGGGCAAGTAGCACCCGTAGTTTCCAACCAGGGGCAACTTGTTTCATTGACCCGTAATGAAAAGACTCTTCAATTCCGGCTTCTAATAAAATTTCACCGGCACGACTTTCAGCGGTGTAACCGTCCATTTCAGCAAACTCACTTTCTAAGTCACCAACACGCATGCCATCGGCTTCACTCATTTCAGCTTGTGCGTAAATAGCATCACGTTCTTGCTTTACTTTCCATAACGGCATATCGCCCATGATCACAGTATCAATAACATTGAATGCTTCAAATGCGAATTGGTCTTGGCCTAAGGTACTAACTTTGTTACCCGCACTAACCGAGACATTGCCTGAGCTTGGCACTAAGTCGCCACTAAGTATCTTCATAAATGTAGATTTGCCACAGCCATTTGCGCCGATCAAACCGTAACGGTGACCGTTGCCAAATTTAGCCGAGATGTTTTCAAACAACGGCTCTGCGCCAAATTGCATGGTAATGTTCGATGTAGTGATCAAAAGGTATTCCTAAATTTTGCTAACAAATACTGAATGGTTGATTGTTACATAGCGCTGATCACCTCTTAAAGAGGAAAATAGCCCAGAAAATAACAAAAAAGACTCAAAATAATAAGGTCGCGGATTATACAGCAAGAGTGCGGTGAACAATATCTAATATTGATTATAAGATATTTTATTTTGCTTATGGCGGTATTATTTATAGAAATGACTGCCATTTGTCAGCCACTAAATAGTATTAGTTCCGAGCTATTTTCTGCGTAGAAAGCACGCCTAGTATAGCTATCGTAAACTAACTTCGATGTAGAGTATTAATCTGTAAACCTTGGATCCTTAAACCGGCCAATTAAACTAGAAGTGTCCCAACGGTTACCACCGTTTTCTTGAATTTCTTGATAAAAACCATCGACCATTTTTGTCATTGGTAAAGGAACATTATTTTTCTTCGCTTCCTCGAAGGCAATAGCAAGATCTTTTCGCATCCAGTCAACCGCAAAACCAAAGTCATACTCACCAGCAAACATGGTTTTATAACGGTTTTCCATTTGCCAAGAGCCAGCGGCACCCTTCGATATGGTTTCAACTAAGGCGTCAGCATCTAACCCAGCTTTTTCAGCAAAATTAAAGGCTTCAGCTAACCCTTGTACTACACCGGCAATACAAATTTGATTAACCATTTTCGCTAACTGACCGCTACCAACCTTGCCCATCAGTTGGCTAAAGCGTGCGTACGCATCCATAATAGGCTGTACTTTGGCAAAAATATCTTGCTCACCGCCAATCATTACCGTTAACAAACCGTTTTCTGCACCGGCTTGACCTCCTGATACTGGCGCATCAATAAAGTGTTGTCCTTGTTTTGTCGCAATTTCAGCTAGCTCACGGGCAATATTGGCAGACGCAGTGGTGTGATCAACTAAAATACTACCTTTAGGCATACCAGCCAATATACCTTGCTCACCTAATACCACTTGGCGAACATCATCATCATTTCCAACACAACAAAAAACTATTTCACATTCATTGGCCGCCAGTGCTGGCGTGGTAGCCATATTGCCAGAAAATTCAGCTTGCCATTTTTCAGCTTTTGCTTGGTTACGATTATAAACACAAACATCATGACCGGCTTTTTGTAAATGCCCTGCCATTGGATATCCCATAACGCCTAAACCAATAAATGCTACTTTCATTGAACTATTCCTTATTTAAACCTTATATAAAAACGTGATAACCATTTGAAGTCACTTGAGTATAAAACTTCATTTGGTACTAAACTTACTTATTCAGCAGCAAGTAAAGCAACTGATTTGAATTCAATACCCTGCCAGCCAGTTTGGATAAAATTTCGAATATTTGCGTGATCATTACCATTGGGATTCGCTAAAACATCATCTCGATAATAATGACCAAAGCAAGCAAGCGTTTGTTGTGGGCTTAATTTATTTAGCTTAGCAAAGTAAAATATTTTACAAGAGCCTTCATTAGTACCTATTTCATTAACAAGTTCGCCATTAGTAAAGCTTGTTGGCTGATATTGATAATTATCCTTAATAACCTGCATAACTTGTTCAAACGCTATGGTGTGCTCTTCTTGTTTAACTTGCACAAGAAACGACTCTAAGCCGTACGTATTAGCATCAGTCATGACTAATTATGAGCCTTCTTTTAATTTTGCTTTCGCGGCTTCAACTTTAGAAAAATCTAAACCTAATTCTTCAACAGCCTCTTTAATTAAATTAGGTTGGGTCATTACTATGCCCATAATTTCCTGTAATTTTTCACTTGGAATACCTAACTGTTGAATAACCGCCATTGCCATTAACGGGTTCTCTGTTAATGCTTGAAAAAGCTCATTAATTTTTTCTTCACTAACATTTAACTCTTTTAACATTTTAATAATTGGGTTCATTAACATTGTTTCCGATCTATTGTTTTTAATGTCGCCTATGTTAATCAAATTAGCTTTGTTATGAAAGCTGCTATTGTTAAAGATATCTTAATATGCGTTCTTTATTATATTTTTGCATTTACAGTAAAAAACAGTTAAGTTTATCAAAATTAAATTGCGCACAATTAAATATGCTTCTGGAGCTTATTATGAATAACAATATTTATCAGTTTTCGGCTAAAAGTAATAGCGGAGAGGCCGTTGAGCTAGCAAACTATCAAGGTAAAGTTATGTTGATTGTTAATACCGCCAGTGACTGTGGTTTTACCCCACAATACCAAGGCTTACAAACACTGTACCAACACCATCAAGCAAAAGGCTTAGAAATTCTTGCCTTCCCTTGTAACCAATTTAAACAACAAGAAAGTGGCAGTGATGCAGAGATAAAACAGTTTTGCGATTTACGCTTTAACATTAAATTCCCACTTTTTAGTAAAATTAACGTTAATGGCGACAATACTCACCCTTTGTTCGATCATTTAAAAACACAAGCGCCCGGCATATTAGGCTCTAAAAGCATAAAATGGAACTTCACCAAGTTTCTGATCAACCGTGAAGGCGAGGTGATTAAACGCTATGCGCCTTCTACTAAACCCGAAGATATTGAAGCCGATATCAAAAAGCTATTGTAAACCCGAGGCTAATATCATTAATTAAAATAACAATAAGAGTTTGAAATGACTATCGATGAGAATTTAAAATTAGAAAAGCAATTATGTTTTCGACTGTATAGCTTAACAAAATTAATGAATCGTCATTATAACCCAGTATTGAAAAAGTTAGGTTTGACCTATTCACAATATTTGGTGATGTTGGTGTTATGGAAAAAAAACAACACCACCTCATCGCTGTCAGTTAAACAGTTAGGTGAAAAACTTGATTTAGATTCTGGCACCCTGTCACCATTATTAAAACGCATGGAAAAGCAATTATTACTCAGCCGGTTTCGTAATAGTGAAGATGAACGTAGTGTTGAAGTAAAACTAACCGGCTTAGGTTGTCAGTTAAAGGAGCAAGCCATAAACATTCCGGCACAAATGTTTTCTGTGACTGGAATGTCTATTGATGAATTACACACCTTGAATGTTTCTTTAGATAGCCTGTTGGTTACCATGAAAACAAAGTAATAGCCGATTTAGAAAATTTGTTATAAACACTAAGCTAAAAACATTAAATTTAAGAGGCTACTTAAAAGAGAATAACTCGTTATGTAGTTTTTCCACCACATAATTCGCGTCGTTTTCATCGACTAAAAAACATAAATTATTGGCACTAGCACCATGACAAATCAATCGTATATTAATGTCATTAATTGCTTGAAAGATACTTTGCCCTACACCCTTCGCACAATTTAAACCATTGCCAATAACTGCCACCAATGATAAACCATGCTCTACCGTTACCTCACAAAGTTGCTCCAACTCTTCTACCACAGTAGAGGTGATTAATGCTTGTGTTGAGCCACTTGGATTATCAAACGTTAATGCGATACTAATTTCACTGGTGGTGATCAAATCAACACTGAGCTCATGCTTAGCTAAAATGCTAAATACTTGCGCTAAAAAGCCACTAGCATGTAACATTGCTGGGCTTTTTACTGTCACTAATGTTTGCTCTCGTCTAAGAGCAATTGAGCGATAAGTTGGATTTGATGCAACTTTTTTCTTTATTTGTGTACCACCTTTTTCAGGCTCTTTACTTGAGCCAACAAATACCGGAATGTTCTGACGCATTGCCGGAATAAGTGTTGCTGGGTGTAAGATTTTTGCGCCAAAAGTAGCCATTTCAGCCGCTTCACCAAAACTAATTTCTTTAATAGCACGCGCTTGTTCGGTGATGCGAGGATCAGTGGTAAAAATACCGACCACATCAGTCCAAATAGATAAGTTAGTGGCATTTAATGCTTCAGCAAGTAATGCTGCGCTATAATCTGAGCCACCACGCCCTAAAGTTGTTGTTTCACCTAAGCCGTCTTGACCAATAAAGCCTTGGGTTACTAATACTTGCTCTGGCAGTTTTATCGCTAATAACTCATTACAAGCCGCACGTAATTGCACAATATCAACCACGGCTTTTCCATATAAGCTATTGGTTTTCATTACTTGTTGAACATTAAAATAAGCACCATCAATACCAACAGATTGTAAAACTTGGGCAAAAATTCGAGAACTAAACTGCTCACCAAAGGCTAAAATAGAGTCTGCGTGTTTAACACTATATTGCAGAGATTGACCTAATGCCTGTTCGGCAAGTTGACCGAGTAAAGTGTCGATTTCATCGTTTAACTGTTGTTCTACATCGCTAGCTAAATGTTGAGTGATATTTACTTGAATAGCACGAATATTAGCAACAATTGCTACTTGCTCATCATTAGGCACACTTTCTTGGCTCAAACGCACTAAATAATTGGTAACGCCGGCACTGGCAGAAACAACCACTAAACGATTACTGGTATCATTTTTAATAATATGGGCGCAACGTAACATCGCTTGATAATCAGCAACACTGGTGCCGCCAAATTTGGCTACGGTAAGGGATATATTTTTTTTAGAGACTTGCTGAAATGATTCACTTTCTAACATGGTTAATTCTTCCTAAGTACGATGATTTATAAGTTTGAAGGCAAATCATTCGCTATGTAATACAGGAAGAGCGTGACTGAGAAGTTTTCAGCTTAACGCATAAAAGACATTAATGCGGGCAATGTTAACTTTTTCAGCCAGAAGCTCTCCACCTTTTTTAGTCTTACTTTTAAACAGTACTAAAGTAAGCGCTACCGGTGACAGCCCTAAGGATTCAGCCTTAGTGACCGAGCATTAATATTCACTCTATTAATGCCCTCGGCGATAATCTCCCTCAATAACATTTACTGGAGTGTGACCCCAAACGCTATCTACCTAGTTATCGCTCCTCTTCTGGCGTCGTTGTAATAACAGGTAACTGCATATTAGACCCGATTTAATTGTAAATTGCAATAGACTTTTAGACGTCTATTGCAATTTACAATATGTTTTATTATTCCACTTTGTAAAACGCCATTTAGAACGAGAATCTCGCCAATAGTGAGAACAACAGCTAGCCTTTTGTCTATAATACTTTCAAAAAATTAAAAATAGCATTTATTATTTAAAGCATAATAGCAATAGATACATTTTTAGTAAGTCATGACAATAATGTTCGCTAAATGAGTTGATAATAGTTTGCCAAATTGTGTAGTAAAGTGGTGCAAATAGCCAAGTATATTAAATATCTCATGAGTTGCTTGTTAATAACTATTCATTTATAGATACTGAGTATAACGCCGTGCGCGACTTTAAAATTTCGTGATTAAGGTTGAAAAAGGCATGTTCTAACTTTATATAGTAATCGCCAA
>JABSOW010000002.1:0-331925 GCA_013215465.1 Colwellia sp.
CCTGTGATATATGGATTTGCTGGTATATGGCAGTTAGTGATGATTTTTATCCCCAAAACAGAGTCAATGCCACTAATAGCAGAAAAAATCGTTTTAGTTAGCCATATCAGTATTGCCTTAATCGCTTATTGTATTTTAATCATTGCCACTTTATATGCCTTTCAAGTCGCCTATATTAACTTAAAATTAAAAAATAAAAACAGCACACTAGATTTAACCGTCCGCTGGCCGGGATATGACTTTGATTTTCGTGTGATCGCCTTTTGGTATAAAAAGAAAAAGCGTATTGGCTATTTGGTTACGAATCTACCCAGAGAAACAGTACCAGCCTCAGATGTTGTTGAATTATATCGCCTTAGATGGCAGATAGAATTGCTTTTTAAAGAGTTGAAATCGTATTGCAATCTAAAGAAATTCAGTACAGAGAATAAACATATTGTCACCACACTTATTTATGCGAGTTTTATTACGGTTTTGCTAAAGCGATTGATGGCTTACAGTACAGAATCGTTGAAATCATGTTGGATATCGACACAAAAAACGGCAAGAACAGCACCACATTGGTTATCGTTAATGATGTCAAAAATTAGCGAAGGCGCTGCTATTAAAGAAGTACTGAGTGAATGCATTGATATGATCGCTAAGCTATGTCAACGAGCCCATCCTAAGCGAGATTTAAAGGATGGACTCTATCAATTTGGGGTGATTTCACTGGTGGATATTTGAGTGCTGTTCAAAAAACAGGCTTATGTACCTACATATGAAACGGCTTTAACCGCGCTAATACTTTGCAACATAACTAAAAGGAACATTCCATGTTAACTTCCGCCTCTTTATTTACCTTAATGATGGTACCTGTTTTTTCAATGCTTATTTTATCTTTACTGGTTAGCTTCTTTGAAAAAAAACCGGCTTAAACTAAGTGTTTTTATTTGTTAAATCAACCAAGTTAGCAGTGTCCAAGTGACTGATACTCCAAGTTACTGATCACCCTAGTCAATAGAAGCGATTAATCGCTATGTTTCAATCGTACTTTGTTTGCAACCATACCCGTATATTCTTTGAGTAGCTAAATTTTATTTATCCCTCGCCATATTTTTGGTAACTCTATAGCTCGCCCAATCTTGTTCCTAACTAAGCTCTAACCCTAACTTAACTCAATTTTAAAAACAATTTGAATGTAGTGCTGTTTACGCCATATCCGCTAAACGGAGCATTAAATAGTAGAGGTTTTAATATTATATGTACTGTTATCTTACTGTCGCTTTAGTGTGGTCAATTTGACGATTGTTGTGGTTTATTTAACTATTTTGTCGTGTGACATATTATGTCTCGATGGCTATCA
Organism: Colwellia sp.; assembly: GCA_013215465.1. GTDB lineage: Bacteria > Pseudomonadota > Gammaproteobacteria > Enterobacterales > Alteromonadaceae > Colwellia. The sequence continues at coordinate 1,346 of JABSOW010000002.1, forward strand.
ACCATCATGATTTTTTACTTTATCCTTTAAAATCATAGTAATAAGAAATATATAATAGTTGGCATAGCACTTGTAATAGTTAACTCACCAACGATAACAACTAAAACGTTGTTAGTGACTTTAACGAATTTATTAAACAAGTAAACAAGAAGGAATTTTTAAATGACTACTTTAAACGGTAAAAATATCAGTGTTGCTTTATTACTTACCCTAAGTGTTTTATTTAGCCTTAATAGCCATGCAGCTGAATCCACGAGCATTGAACATTCAATAAGTGAGTTAGTAATAGCACAAGGAAAGCAGGTGATGAGCGAGTTAAGTGAGCAACTGCAACAATCAATTACCGCGGAATTAAATAGCTTTACTATCAATTTTTCTTTTGATGAATCAATTGCCGGCTCTTTAGCTTGGCTACACGGTGAACAAAAAGCACCAATCAAGATCGAAAGTGACAATGGCTTAATAGAAACTAAGCAAGTAAGTAAAAACAAATCATTGTAATAGCAGTTTTAATAATAAAGTAGGAGAGAAGTTATGGGATTATTCACGCGCTTTACAGATATTGTTAATGCCAATTTAAATAGCATGCTTGATAAAGCAGAGCAACCAGAGAAAATGATCCGTTTGATCATTCAAGAAATGGAAGAAACGTTAGTCGAGGTAAGGGCAGTTGCGGCAAAAAATATCGCAGAGCAAAAATCATATTATCGTCGAACTAAATCTGCGCAAGACAGTATGGCGCATTGGCATGGTAAAGCTGAGTTAGCATTAACTAAAAATAGGGAAGATCTTGCTAAGTCAGCGCTCGCTCAAAAGCATAAGTATCAAAATGAATGGCAGTTACTCAAACAAGAAGCTGAGCAGTTAACTGAATTTTTAGCGCAAGTGCAAGATGATGCCTCACGTATTCAGGATAAGTTATCGGAAGCTAAGCGTCGTCAAGCTGCACTTATCCTTCGCCAAGAGTCTGCTCAAGTACGGTTAAAGGTGCGTGAACAAGCGGCTATTTACAACATCGAAGCAGCAATGAGTAAATTTGAACGCTATCAGCAGAAAATAGACCGAGTTGAAGCACAGGTTGAAGCTTATGATTTAATGAACAACACCGCACAAAATAAAAGTTTAACGGCGCAGTTTTCTGAATTAGAAAAAGATGACACGGTAGAGCAAGCGTTAGCTGAAATGAAGAAAAAGCTAAAAGCGGCCTAGCTACCTTAAGTGAGCTACTTTAAATGAACTAGCTTAAGTCAATGATCTTAATTGAATTATTAAATATTGATTATTCAACAGTGTTTGGCAGGCTTTAATTGTCTGCTAAGCATCATAATAGTGAAGAAAGTAAGGAATAAAATAATGTTATATGAAGAAGAGTATTCATCGAGTCAAACGGTTAATAGCAGCTTGTCTAAAGATGGTTTGCATAAAAAGTTATCAGGGGTTTGTGCCGGAATTGCTAAGTATTATGATTATCCACGCCTTGGCGTTAGAGTTGTCGCTGTTGTGGCATTAATTATGTTACCCGTAGCAACGGGTGTGGCTTATGTTGTTGCTAGTGTGTTACTGCCAGAAAATAAATATCAATAATGCCTCAAATTCAACAAATTCTAATTATTAAGAGAGGATAAAATGACTTTTTTCAAATCATTACTATTAGCCATTTTTGCCACGTTATTTTTAACCTATGTGTTAGGTATTAGCTTTTTAGAGCTACTTGATATTAAGGTCTATATGGATGGTGAATTAATTGAGCCTTTAAAAGCGATAGGAGTATCAGCAGTGGCTACCGTTATTTTAGTATTAATCGCCTTGGCTATAGTCTTAAGTGTATTTGGCTCGTTTATTTTTATTAGTTTACTTATTTTAGGCTCGGTTGCTATGGTGGCAATAGGTGTTTTTTGGCCAGTACTATTAATTGCTGTGGTGATTTGGTTGGTAACTCGCAATAAAGCTGATAGCAAAGAAAAAGCGCAATATAGTTAGTAGTAATGGTAGGGGAGGCGTGAGGCTTTAAACTTGAAAAGTAAGTAAAAAGCCTTCATTGACATTTGAAAGTGGTATTTGGCCGCTTCAGTTGTGTTAGCTGTATTAGTTATATTAGTTATCTTTTAAAAAACATCGACATAATTTCTTTGCAAGCATCAGTTTTAACTAAGCGAGAAAACTCATCACCTTCATTTTCTATTACTTGAGCTAATGATGATTTCGTCGCTTGACGAATAAGCTTTCTACTAGTCATTACTGCATCGCTAGGTAAAGAAGCAATAGCAAGAGCCGTTTTTTCAGCGATGCTTAATAGCTCATTAGGTTGGCAAACTTGATTGACAATACCATACTCTTTGGCTTGTTCAGCATTAAAAACATTGCCTAATACTAGTAATTCAAAGGCACGGTTTTGACCAATAAGCCTTGTTAATAATAAGGTTGAGCCAGCTTCAGGACACAAGCCTAGTTGAGTGAAAGGTAATTTAAATTTTGTATTGTTAGCGGCAATTACCATGTCGCAGTGTAATAATAGCGTGGTGCCAATGCCTATGGTGGCGCCAGCAACAGCGGCAACAATCGGCTTATTAAATGCGTTTAATATTCTGATAAAATCAAGTGCGGCAAGCGAGTCATCTTGTGAGCACTCAATAAAGTCTTGCAAGTCATTACCAGCGCAAAAACAGTTTTTATCACCGTGAATTAACACGCAATGTATATTGTCATTGTTTTTGGCATAGTTTAAATGCAGACCAAGTTCTTTATACATAATATTATTTAAGGCATTCTTTTTATCAAGACGATTTAAAATAATAGTAAAAACACCCTGATTTTCTTTCGTTATAATTAAGTCAGTCATTTTGTTACTTTATGAAGAGTGATAAAGTTAAACTTTAAGGGTTCTTAAAATGGAAGTATAGCCACAGATGAAAAATAGCCATTTATATTTATTATTACTATTTTGTACTTATTCTTTTTTCGGGGTTGCTAATGAGTTATCTACTGAAAAAATAGGACAAGGACAAAAGCCATTAATTTCAGTAGAACGTGCTTATATACGCAGTTCAATACCGGGAACTACGATTACTTCCTCGTATATGATAATAGAAAATAAAGGTGAAAAAACAGTGACTTTACTGGGCGCTAGCAGTAAAATTTCACCGCGCATCGAAATCCATCAACATAGTCTGTCTGATGGTATGATGCGTATGCGTCAGTTAGACTCTATTGATATCAACGCTAAGCAACGCATTGTTTTGCAACCATCAGGTTTACATTTAATGTTCTTTGATATTAAAAACCCCCTACAAGCGCAGCAAAAAGTCGAGCTAACCTTAATTTTTTCAAATAAGTCACCGGTAACAATACAAGTACCTGTTTATAGCCCTTTGCAGGAACACAAATTGCAGAAAATTGAGGCTCACTTAGCCGTACAACATTCGCATCATCATTAGGGCGTTACTAGGAGTAAAAAATGAAAATGAATTTCTCAGCGAAAACCATTGGCTTTGCAGTTACTGGTGTTTTTATGCTTTTTTATGTTGTTAGTGTTTATTGGAGTTTAGATGTAGACCCCATTGATGTTGAACACGAAGTAACTACTGCGGCAACAGCTGATAATGTAGCACCCGTTGTTGGGTATACCACTACTACTATATTAATTAAAGTAGCGGAAAGTATTTTGGATAAGCCCGGTGGCTATTTATCTAACGATGCTTTACCACCAGGTATATTCTTAGATAACATGCCTGCGTGGGAGTTTGGTGTACTAGAAATGGTACGTGATATGGCATTAGTTATCCGTAAAGATTTTAGTCGCTCGCAATCACAATCATTAGAAAATATCCATATAAAAAAGGCACAGCCTAAGTTTAATATTGATAATAGAAGTTGGGCGATGCCAAGCGCTGAATCTGAATATAGAAAAGCCATTGATAGTTTGTACAGCTACAGAAATGCGTTAGTCGGTATTAGTAAAGCTAAAAATGATCACGCCCAGTTTTACGCTCGAGCTGATAACTTAACGGCGTATTTTGATGAAGTACAAAAACGTTTAGGCAGTTATTCACAACGTTTAAGCGCTAGTGTTGGTAAAGACAAAATAAATACTGATTTAGCCGGTGATAACATGGCGAAGCAATCATCTTCCCAAGCCTCTCATTCACAACTAAGAACTAATTGGTGGCAGCTTGATGATGTTTTTTATGAATCTCGTGGCGCCGCATGGGCCTTATTACATTTCTTAAAAGCAATAGAAATTGACTTTGATAGTGTCTTAGAAAACAAAAATGCTAAGATCAGCTTACAGCAAATAATACGTGAATTAGAAGCTAGTCAACAAACCTTATGGAGCCCTATAGTGCTAAATGGCGATGGTTTTGGTCTGTTAGCTAACCACTCTTTAGTGATGGCTAATTACATTTCTCGGGCAAATGCCGCATTAATTGATTTAAATGAACTACTAAGAAAGGGATAGTTGTAATGAAAAAAACAATAATAGCAGTTAGCTTAGCAGCATTACTTTGTACTAGCGCACAAGCCGATACTTTACTTGGGCTTTATATTGGTGGCCACATGTGGGCCAACCAAGCAGAAGGCTCTTTTGGTGAAGGATCTGATAATCAAGCAGCATTTGATTTTAATGACGAAAATCAAGGTGGTTTTTTTGTCGCTATTGAACATCCAATTCCGTTAATTCCTAATATTAAAATAGCTTCAACAACATTAGATACTGTCGGTGGTGCAACTATTTCGGGCAGTTTTACTTTCGAAGGAGAAACGTATAGTGCAAATTCGGCATTAGACACTACTTTCGATGCTAGTTATGTTGATTATACTTTTTATTATGAGTTGTTTGATAGTGACTTGTTAACTTTTGATTTTGGTATTACAGCGCGTGATCTTGAAAGTCAAATTACGGTAGTTGAGCAAGCCACAACACAAAGTAGTAATTTATCGGTTTCAGGCATTATCCCTTTACTCTATGTAAATACCATTATTGGTTTGCCTTTTACTGGCTTTAATATTTTTGCTGAAGCAAATTTTTTATCCTACGATGACAATACTGTTTATGATTATCAAATCGGTGTTAGTTATGAATTGCTCGATAACTTAGCGATCGATTTAGATTTAACCTTAGGCTATCGTGCTGTTAAATTAGAACTAAATGATATTGATGATTTATATTCGGATTTAACTTTTGATGGTGTATTTGCTGGTGCAATTATTCATTTTTAATTGAATTGCACTCATCTTATTATTTGTAGGTTGTCACTTTGGTGTGACAATTTTTTTTGTTAGGAAAATGACGACTTACAATGTATTCAAATAGCGTTGATATAAAATATTAACGCGTTCAACATATACTTTAGTTTCAGCAAAAGGCGGGATGCCTGAATATTTCTTTACTGCACCTTGGTTACAGTAAAAAATAAAAAATAAAAACTAAAAGCAGATATATAGAGACGCTTTTTACCTTGATAATTGTAAACTCAGAGAAATAGGTGTTATGAGAAACATAGCTGTAAAGCTATTTTTTGTCTAAAAATTTTATTACTACAGCATTCTTATATTACCTTTTGATATAAAAAATCGTTATCTATTCTTTTTAGTGTTGTCCATTATTGTTTATCCTGCACTTATAAATCGTTATAGGTGAATATTCTCATGCCACAAGAGCAGTTATCTTTACAGCAAAACTTAAACCCCATATCAAGCGCGCTTGATGCGAATCAGCTTGCCTTGCTACAGCAAGCTACATCAAGCTACTCATCATTACAACTTGCTTGGGCAAGTGGTTATCTTGCTGCAAAAAGTGAGTCAGGGCAGAACGCTAAGTTATCTCCTGCGCCAGCAGCTGTTGCAGCAAAAATATTAACTATTTTATATGCTTCACAAACCGGTAATGCTAAAGGTGTTGCTAGCAAACTTGCACAAAGCGCAAAAGCTGCAGGCATTAGTGTTGTGTTGAAAAACACTGCAGACTATAAAGCAAAATCAATAAAAAATGAAACTCATTTATTAATTGTAGCGAGTACCAATGGCGAAGGTGAAGCACCTGATGATGCTATTGAATTCCATGAATTTTTATTAGGTAAAAAAGCGCCTAAATTACCTAACTTAAGCTATAGCGTTCTTGCGCTAGGTGATAGCAGTTATGAGTTTTTCTGCCAAACAGGTAAAGACTTTGACGAGCGCTTAAAAGCTTTAGGCGCTAAACAAGTAACACCTCGCATAGATTGTGATGTTGATTACGACAGCGACAGTGAAAGCTGGACGCTAAACATAGTTGAAAGCTTAAAAGAAGAGCTTACCCAAACAGATGCTCCTTTAGCCGCCGTTGTTGCTTTACCAACTGCAGGTGCCCAAAGCCAATACAATAAACAAAACCCTTATGCTGCAGAGTTCTCTTTAAGCCAAAAAATCACCGGTCGTGATTCAGCTAAAGATGTTCGCCATATTGAAATTGATTTAGGCAAGTCTGGCTTAACTTACCAAGTAGGCGATGCGTTAGGTGTTTGGTTTGAAAATGACGCTAACTTAGTCGCTGATTTAATAACTATGTTAAAGCTGACTGGTGAAGAAAAAGTTAAGCTAAAAGTCGATGGTGCAAATCAGGTATTTACACTAACTGATGCTTTAACTACAGAATTGGAAATCACACAAACCGCACCAGCATTTGTTGAGTTTTGGGCGAAAATTTCTGGAAATAAAGAACTTACTGCGATTGCAGCCGATAAAAATACCGCCAGAGAATACGCTGGAGAACATCAAATTATCGATGTGGTAAAAGCGGCTAAAACTGAAATTGATCCACAATTTTTTGTTGAGGCACTACGCAAAATTACGCCACGTTTATACTCTATTGCCTCGAGTCAAGCTGAAGTCGAAGAAGAAGTTCACTTAACCGTTGGTTTAGTGAGTTTCGATGCAAACGGTGAACCTCGTTCAGGTGGCGCTTCAGGCTTCTTAGCCAACCGTTTAGAAGATGGTCAGCAAGTACATGTTTTTGTTGAGCACAATGATAACTTCCGCTTACCTAGTGACAATAACACCCCGGTTATTATGATTGGCCCTGGTACGGGTGTTGCGCCATTTAGAGCCTTTATGCAACAACGTGAAGCTGATGAAGCTAGCGGTGATAATTGGATGTTTTTTGGTGATCAAACCTTTACTCAAGATTTTCTATATCAAGTTGAATGGCAGAACTACCTTAAATCTGGCTTGCTAACACGTATGGATGTTGCTTTCTCTCGTGATCAAGCACAAAAAATATACGTACAAGACCGATTAAAAGAAAATGCAAGTGAGGTTTATGCCTGGCTTGAACGTGGTGCCCATCTTTATATTTGTGGTGATGCCAATCGTATGGCAAAAGATGTTCACCAAACGCTTCTTGATATTATTGCCGAGCAAGGTAATTTAAGCAGCGAACAAGCAGAGCAATATTTAAAAGATTTACGTAGTAATAAACGCTACCAGAAGGATGTTTACTAATGAGCAACGATAAAGCTAACACAGCCGATAGCAGCCAAGAAAAACCAGTACTTATCGTTGAAGGTAAACTAGCCGACAATGAACGTATGAAAGCGGAAAGTGATTATTTGCGTGGCACTATTGCCATCGATTTACAAGACAGAATGACTGGTGGTTTTACCAGTGATAATTCTCAGTTAATTCGTACCCATGGTATGTATCAGCAAGATGATAGAGATATCCGCGCCGAACGCCAAAAACAAAAGCTTGAGCCATTACATAATGTAATGCTTAGAGCCCGTTTGCCCGGTGGTGTTATTACTCCGACTCAATGGCTTGGTATTGATAAGTTTGCTGATGATCATACCTCATATGGCAGTATTCGTTTAACCACCCGACAAACGTTTCAGTTTCATGGGGTGTTAAAGCCAGATATTAAATTAATGCATCAAACACTGAATAGCATTGGTCTTGATTCTATTGCCACTGCCGGTGATGTGAACCGTAATGTGCTATGTACTTCTAACCCGGTTGAGTCTGAATTACATCAAGAAGCTTATGAATGGGCGACTAAATTAAGTGAACACTTATTGCCGAAAACCCGTGCTTATGCTGAAATTTGGTTAGATGAAGTACGTGTAGAAACTACTGAAGACGAAGTAGTTGAGCCTATTTTAGGCAGTACTTACTTACCGCGTAAGTTTAAAACGACGGTGGTTATTCCGCCAAATAATGATATAGATTTACATGCCAACGATTTAAATTTTGTTGCCATTAGTGATAATGGCAAGTTAATTGGTTTTAATGTACTTGTCGGTGGTGGTTTAGCCATGACTCATGGTGATAACTCAACTTATCCTCGTTGTGCCGACGATTTTGGTTTTATCTCTCTTGAGCATACTCTAGCTGTGGCCGAAGCGGTAGTAACTACCCAACGTGACTGGGGTAATCGTGTTAATCGTAAAAATGCTAAAACTAAGTACACCTTAGACAGAGTTGGTATTGATACTTTTAAAACTGAAGTTGAACGTAGAGCGGGTATTGAATTTGGCGAATCACGTCCTTATAAATTTACCCACCGCGGCGATAGCTTTGGTTGGGTTGCAGGCATCGACGGTAAGCATCATTTAACCTTATTTATTGAAAATGGCCGTATACTTGATTACGAAGATAAAACATTAAAAACAGGTATGGCAAAAATTGCCGCTGTGCATCAAGGTGATTTCCGTTTAACCGCTAACCAAAACATCATCATTGCTGGTGTTGCTGAAGCCGACAAAGCGCAAATTGAACAACTTGCTCGTACGCATGGTTTGTTAAATGATACCACGTCGAATCAACGTAAAAACTCAATGGCTTGTGTTGCGTTTCCTACTTGTCCATTAGCGATGGCAGAAGCTGAGCGCTATTTACCAAAATTAGTTGATGATGTAGAAGAAATTTTAACCAAAAATGATCTCGGTGATGAAAGTATTATTCTTCGTGTTACTGGGTGTCCTAATGGTTGTGGTCGAGCGATGTTGGCTGAAATTGGTTTAGTAGGTAAAGGACCGGGTAAATACAATATGTATTTAGGTAGTGACTTAGCCGGCTCACGAGTACCAAAGCTTTATAAAGAAAATGTTGATGAAGCTGGTATATTAACTGAAATAGATGTTTTGACTGCTCGTTGGTCAGCAGAGCGAATTAACGCTGAAGCGTTTGGTGATTTCGTTGTCCGTGTTGGTATTGTTAATGAAGTTAAAATAAGTGTCAGGGATTTTTATGATGACTAGTTCATTAGTACCTACCAAACCAATTGCTTTGGTAAATAGTGCACCAATAGTAAAGGCGCCGATAAATAACCGTTTTCCTGCTTCTTTGCCTAAACCTTGGTTAGCGCAGTGGAATGATGATTTAGAGAAGAAGTCTCCGCTTGCCCGTATTGAATGGACAATGGAAAACCTGCCAAGCCAGTTTGTCTTGTCTTCTAGCTTTGGTATTCAATCGGCCGTTATGCTGCATATGATGACGCAAGTAGATGCGAATGTACCTGTATTAATTACTGATACGGGACACTTATTTCCAGAGACTTATCGTTTTATTGAGCAATTAACTGAACGTTTAAATTTAAATTTACACGTGTATAGCGCGGTTGAAAGTACCGCTTGGCAATTAGCAAAATATGGCGAGCAATGGGCACAAGGCGATGAAGCGTTAAAGCAGTACAACAGAAAAAATAAAGTTGAACCACTAGAGCGTGGTTTATCTGAGCTAAACTGTGGTACTTGGTTTTCTGGCGTGCGTCGTCAACAATCTGAGCATAGACAAGGTTTGTCAGTAGTGGGTATATTACGCGGTCGTTTTAAAGTGCATCCAATTATTGATTGGCATAATAGAGATGTTCATCAGTATCTAACTAAGCATAACTTACCTTATCACCCGTTATGGGATGAAGGTTATGTATCGGTTGGCGATGTTCACAGTACTAAGCCACTAACTTTAGGGATGGATGAAAGTGAAACTCGCTTTGGTCCAGGACAAAGAGAATGTGGTTTACATACGGACGGTGACGGAATTTAAGCGACGAGTTGGTAGTTACTAAGGGCTTACCGTTTATCCTGAAGGGGTTGTTACATTTATCTCAAAATGATGACTGAGCTGCTGTTTTAACATAGCAAAAAAATCATCGTTGGGTTTATCGCTGATCAAATGCGCTAACTCGGCGCCTATCGGGGTAAACTTATAAAACTGTAAAGCAGTATTGGTTCTTTTGCCATTTAATTTTAACGGTAAACCATTATAGTTAAAATTGAGAGTATCACCACTGGCCATGATACTCGATTCACTTTCTTGTTGATAAAGTAAATGATTGTCAGCTAATGATAATATGTCAGCATAATTTAAACCAAAGTGACTTAAATTAATGTATTTTTGCCTGTCTTTATCAAAAAAATTAAATATGCCTGGCTGTTGGTAGGCACCTGAAATAATACGTATATTTTTTTTACTTTGATCTTTTACTGCTAAAGAGCAAGCCTTAGCAAGTAATTTTGCATCAACAATGCTCATATCACGAAATATTTTTAATGCTTTGAGCGAATACGAGCCGGGGCGATATAATTCACCCGCTAATATTTTAGCCCATAAATCTTGCATGGTTTTATTACTTACATTCTCTGCTAAGGCAATATAGCGATCAAACCAATCTAAGTCTGTTCTTTTATCAATCGATTTATTCGCACAATAAGCAAAGGTTTTCTCCATAATGGTTTCAATGTTTTTTTGTTTACGCAGGCTTGCCAATCGTTCGCGCTTGGTGCTGCGATCTTCTATCGGCATTTGCTTTTCAATAGGCATAATCGCCGCTTCAAGACCAAATTTTTGCGTTATTTTGAAAAACTGCTCGTGTATAGGGGAATCGGTTGACTTTTTTTTAGGATCACTACTTTCGACAGGAAGGTTGTTATTGTTTTCATTTTGCCCGTCCATCACAATAACTGAGGTTTTATCTGTGTTCATTTTTTCCTTCCCTAACCCTGAGAAATGACATGATTTTTAATTAATATAAAAAGTAAATTATTTATTTTTTATTAGCACCTTATCTTGGTAACCATAGCAAATAGAAAAAATAATTGTATGGATTTATTTAATAATGTCAAAAGGACTTTAGTATGTGAAAAAAGAAAGGCTAGTTTTACGAAAGAAAAACGTAAAAAAGTAGCATTAAGGTATAGTTAAGTTATAGTTGTGTAAATAACTCGGCATAAACGTAACTAGTTTTAATCGATTTATTTAATGTATAGTTAATAGGCATTTTAATTACTTGAGGGCAGTATGCAAGCATCAGAAAATTCACACGATGACTTCTTATTTATCGATGATAGTGATGAAGATGAAATTTTAGATGGTAGCGGCGGAGAAGCATGGCAAGTTCTTATTGTTGACGATGATCCAGAAATTCATTCAGTTACCCAGTTAGCACTATCTGATTTAATTGTACTAGGTCGTCGCCTAGAATACCTTCATGCCTATTCTGGACAAGATGCTTGTAAATTAATTGAAGAAAACCAAGATATTGTTTTAGTGTTACTTGATGTTGTTATGGAAACGGATGATGCTGGTTTACGTGTTGTTAAACATATTCGTGAAAAATTACAACGACAAGATATTCGTATTGTATTAAGAACAGGCCAACCTGGTTATGCTCCTGAAGAAAGTGTTATTAAAGAATACGATATAAATGATTACAAAACTAAAACAGAGCTTACCCGTCGAAAATTAGTCACTACAGTCTATGCGGCTATTCGCTCTTACCAACAAATTGCTATCGTTAACGAAAGTCGTCAAGGGTTAGAAAAAATTGTTTCAGGCTCTTCTCGTTTACTCGAACTACATTCTATTACTGAATACACGCAAGGTACTTTAAAGCAGTTAACTCAATTAATAGCTCAAGGGAGGGATTGTTTATTTTGTGCTCGAGGTCAGGGAATTATTGAAAATGCTAATGATCTAAGTTTTTATGTTATTGCGCAACGAGGATTTTCTGCTGTTTTAGCAAAGCAAAAATTAGAAACCTTAAAAAATGAACAAATCAATCAGCAAGTAAAAACATGTTTTACTCAGCAATCCCATCAATACTTAGATGATTCCCTCTGCTTATATTTAGCAAAGGGCAGTTATCGAGCGGTAATTTATCTTACTTTAACTGAGCCGCTTAGTGATGTGCAAAAGCAATTACTAGAAGTGTTTCTATCTGGGGTTGCGATAGGTTACGAAAACGTACATTTATTTCAAAAACTTAACAATGCAGCTTATAAAGATGGCTTAACAAATTTACCTAATCGACTGGCGTTTGTCCGGTTACTGGATGAATTTGTCAAAAGTGATTGCAACAATGATGTTGCAGCACTTATTGATTTAAACCATTTTAGCGATGTGAATGATGCACTAGGGCAAGATGTTGGCAATCAACTCTTATCAGCCGTTGCACAACGTATACAAGGTTTGAATGGTAGCTGTAAGGTGGCTCGTGTTGGTGCAGATGTTTTTGGCATTATTGGCTCCTCTGACTATTTATCACCTGAAACCTTGATTAACTTATTTGAAGAGCCTTTTACTGCTGGCGAACAAAAGCTTCCTATTAATGCTTGTTTTGGCTTTTGCACTAAAGAGCATGCCAATAGCAGCGGTGTTAAAGTGTTAAATCAAATTAATATTGCTTTAAATCTAGCTAAGAAAAAGCGCTTAGAGCATTTTGCTTATTATAATCCTGACTTGGAAGATGAAACGCAATGGCGCTTGAATATGATCAGGCAATTACGTACTGATTTTGCTGAAAAACGACTTGAGTTATGGTACCAACCCCAGTTATCGTTAAGCTCTGGAAAAGTTATTGGTGCAGAAGCGTTACTTCGTTGGCGTACGGCGGATGGTAATTTTATTTCTCCCGCAGTATTTATCCCATTAGCGGAATACTCAGGATTAATCGTTGAAATTGGTGATTGGGTTGTTAATCAAGCTTGCGCCCAGATAAAGTTATTAAAAGAGAAAAACTTCTACGATATAACTATTTCAGTGAATGTATCCATTCCACAATTTAGGCGGGGTAATTTTGTTGATACAGTACTGAATGCCATTGAAAGACATCAAATAAAACCGAGCCGATTAGAATTAGAAATCACTGAAAATATTTTGATGGATGATCCTCAGGTGATTATTGATTCATTAGAACAGTTAAAATCCTATGGTATTAGTATTGCGCTTGATGACTTTGGCACGGGTTTTTCTTCATTAAGTTACTTGCAAAAATTACCTTTAGATCGCCTTAAAGTAGATCGGACTTTTGTTACCAATATAGCTAAAGACGGCCAGTCAGTTATTGCTGAAACGATTATTGATTTAGGTAAAAAAATGAATCTTAAAGTTATTGCTGAAGGTATTGAAGAGATTGAACAGCAAGAGCGCTTAATAGCACTCGGTTGTGATGAAGTTCAAGGCTTTTACTATGCTAAACCAATGCCTAAAGATGAATTTTTACTTTTTTTAGAAAAAAACAGTTCAAAGTGTTAGTTGACGCAATACCCGAGTAGCGAGTAGCGAGTATTTTTATATGTAGGCTAACCATCTATAGTGAGCTTAAATTCAAAAATTCAAGCTCAAAAACTAAATACAACACCAATATTAGCAGCAAACGACTGCCAATTAACGCCGTTAAATTTTGTGCTGAAGGTCTCGCCATCAGAGAAAAATACTTTATCAATACCATTATCATGGGCTTGCCAATCTTGATATCTTAATAACAAATTTAAAGATAGTTGTGTATTCAATTTATATTCCCCCGCAACATCACCAATTAAGCCATAGCCATCAGCTTGTTGAGTAAAACTTTCAGGGTGGGCAAAATTTGCACGTAAATTCCAGTTTGCCGTTGAGTCATACTTTGCATAATGGTATTCAAGGTTTAAGCTCAGTGAAAATGACTCTGTTAAGTTAAACTTACTTTTTAAACCTAGCCAAGGACCAAACCAGGTTGCATCATAAGTAGTTTTTGCTCCAGGGAACGGCCCCAAAGGAACCTTATTAATATATTCAGAAACTGTCTTATTACCATCTGTGATGGTTAAGTTTTGCGAATAATAACTTAAGCCAATTTGAGGTCTAAACTCAATATTAGGGTAAGTTGAGTATTTTTTAAAAGGTACTGTCCAGTTATATCCAGTAGCAACTGATATGTCTAATACTGAACCTTTATCGCCACTATTATTGGAACGAGAAAATTCCAGCGTTCTATTATCGCCTAAATAGTCCGAGTCTTGATTATCGCCGTGATAAATACGGCCAAATAAAAGCTCTAAATTGAGCAACCAATTCGATTCAAAAATTAAAGTAGTACCAGCACTTATTGTGGCCATTTCAATATCTGTCCACGTTAGCTCTGACAATATATTAGGTGAATCATCTGGCCCGGCAATAGACCAATTAAGATCGTCTCGTCGATAACCTGTTTTGATATAACTTGCCAAGTTCACATAGGATAAAGCAACTTTTTCTCGTTCTTCAGGGGCGGCTCTTGTATAACGTTCAGCGACAACTGCATTGTTTTTATTGTTGGTGAGTTATCAAAGACGTGCATTTTAAGTAAGGACGTTGGAATAGTTTTTTTAGTCACTTGTTCAGTCATTGCTTTTGACTTTTGCTGGGTAAAAATATGCATTTTCAAGGGAGGGACTTGAGTCACTGGGCTGATGGTGTTGTTTTTTTTTTATCCTCAAAAATATGCATAGTTAAGGGCGCTGCAGACCAAACCATTGGGCTTGATAAAAGCAATGAAAGGCCGATAAGCCGATAATTATTTTTATTGGCCATTAGCAAGTGACTCATCAAATGATAACGGCGAGATTAAATATAAATAGGTTCTATCATTTGCACTGTTTTTCGCTCCTAGGGCGCTATTTTCTATAGAAGATGCCAGCCAGCGCCCCGTGATATGTTGATAATCTACCGTTACAGCTTGTGTCGAGCTATTAATAACCTCAATTACGGTAATAAATAGGTTGTCACGCTGCCAACTAGCAACGGCTTTTACACTGAGTTTAGCGTTGGGGCTAGAATTGCTGTTAAAGTTGGATTTTGTGTCATTAAATAAATCATCTATATTCTCATTGCTAAATCTAACCGATTGATAGTCTCCACTTCTTATGCGATCAATAGCCGCTATGCGTACTGTTTTCGCTGCATATTGATTCATACTCATATACAGCTGTTGTTTATCTATTTCAGCGGGCAATTTTGTTACCGGCTTTTTTTTACCAATAAACTTATTTTCAAATGGGACCACATCAGGATGACCACGATTGAGATCTTGATAAAAACGATTATCAGTTTTTCTTATTCGTTCACTTTCATCCGCACGTATAAGGATTCTGGGTGTTATTAATAATACCATTTCTGTTTCTTGTTCACTTTCAACGGTGCTTTTAAAGAGATTACCTAAAATAGGGATCTCAGATAAAATCGGCACTTTCTGAATATGACTGGTTTTTTTATGTCTAATTAAACCGCCCACAGCCACGGTTAAATTATTTCTTGCCACTACGGTGCCGGTTAGTCGTGAGGAAATAACAGTGTCGACTGGTAAATTTAAAATACCACCGATACCATCACTAATAGGCAGGCTAGCACCGCCAGGGTTAATTTCTGAGCTTTCTTGTTCAATTGCTAAGGTCACCGTATTATCGGCATTGATCCTTGGCACAATACGTAAGGTAATGCCTATTTCTTGTAATTCTGTTTCGGTTTCGATATAGGCAGGTGAAATAACTAGACCATTATCTATAGTGGCAGGGTTAAAGGTAAAGCCACGAACAAGTAAACTCTCTTCACCAATGAACAGCTCTGCTTGGCGATGGTTAGACGCTAACACCATCGGGTTTGATAATACCTTGATCCGTTTGTTTTTTTCTAAAAATTCAATATTGGCCCGTAAACGGCTATTTAAAAACTCATAAACAAAAGATCCTGAATTAGGTAAGGCATTATTGCCAAGTTTGATTGGGCGAATGGACTGATTATTACCGCTAGGCTGTAATTCAAAATTAAATATAGAGGTAAAGTCATCACCCAGTGCAATACTGATTATTTTCATCTCCAACATCACTTGCGGTACGGCAATATCCATTTTCTTGACTAAATAATCGATTGACTTGAGTACAGTCTTATCATCGGTGCGGACGATAATCATACTGTGCTCGTTATTAACGGTAATATAGATGGGCTGAACCTGCGCACTAACTTGTGCTAATACCTGAGCATTTAGTGTTGTCGAGCCGGTTATTTTCTGCGAAAGCAGTTCAAATTGATCAATGGTTAATTGACTGGTATCAAACAATTTATTTTTTGAGCCGCGACTAGCGCGAGATGAACTATTATTTTTATTGGTTGAGCGAGAGTTTCTAACGTTGCTGGATGAACGGGTCGAATTACTATTAGTGTTACTACGCGATGAGCTACTTGAGCCGCCTTCTACCGGCTCACCTAGCGATAAAATAACGCGACTGCCGTATAAGTCTTCAATGGATTGCGCAATAATTCTGACATTGGCATTTCTTACCTTAAATATTTCAATATGTTCGCTTTCACGTACCACCAAATCTTTCGCATATTCTTCGCGCGTCATTAAACGATAGGTATTGGTGTCATCATCAAAACGAAACCATAAATCAGTAATGCGGCTTATCGACTTTAAGGCATTTTCAACCGTGATGTTTTTCAAATGAATAGTTACTTTTTTCTTCGTCGCTGCTGGCGTGGCAATAATATTACTGCTTGATAATTCAGACAGTATTCGCACCACATCAATCAAGTTGGTATCATTAAACTCTATCTCCTTTACTTTATCCGAGGCTATAACTGACTGAGAATGCAGTAATAAACATATAATTTTAACGATAAAAATAAGCTGTTTCATCTGACGTAATTACCTTTGAACTCTAATTGAACCGAGCATGCCGGCTTCTACAGTGACACTAAAACGTGTGATCTTAGTAATGCGAATGGCACTATTAGGGGTAGCAGGGTCAATATTTATTTCATCACCTTCGTGAATTAAATAGGTGCGATCATCATCGACCTCTAATAAGGCAACAGGCGTATCATCTTTATTTGTATAACCACGCAGGCGCATTGTGGGTAAGTTAGCCTTCGAAGGTGAACGCATAAACCCATAGCCAGCAGCACCTGATGCACTACCTTTGATTAAAATCGTATCAAACATTAATGAGCTGGGCGTGAATGGATCCCGTATCGCTCGAATGGCTTCATATTGTTGTTGAGCATTCATCGCCTTATTTGTTGGTAATGAGTGTGTTTGTAAGGAGTGTATTTGCAGCGCATTTATTTTTAATGGCACTAAGCTCGTGCTGATAATAATGAACAGTCTACAAAGTGATTTTTTATCTAATTTAAAGTGCATTACTATCCGCCTACCAATGAAAATAAAGCTTGAAAAAAAGCGTAGTAAACAAAGCCCACCATCGCGCCAATAACTAAAATCATCACTGGCTCGATTAGCGCAGTCATACGTTTAACCGCCGTATCAAGACGTTGCTCATAATAAACGCCCATTTCTTGTAAAATTTGATCTAGGCTACCGGTGCGTTCACCAACGGCAATCATTTGTGTCACCAGCACAGGAATTCTAGGATGCTGAAGGCTACTTGCCATATCTTTACCCGTTAACACTTTCTTCGCTGCATGATGCATTTTGTCTGAAAATACGCGGTTAGTTAATAATTCCCCGGTTACTTTTAATGACTGATATACAGTGACACCACTGGCTAACAAGGTTGATAAAGCCCAGGTGACTTGTCCCATAGAAGCGGTGGTTAGCATGGGGCCAATCACCGGAATGCGCAGTGAAAGGTAATCAATGCTTAACCGGCCACGTTTGGTTTGATAAGACAGTAGTAGCAGTACAATGAATACTATTGCTACTGCAATAATCCAAATGCCATTTTGTTGAATATAATCAGAAGTATCAATTAATGCCTGAGTTGATGCTGGCAATGTTTTTCCCTGCCCCAGCAGAAAATCAGCAAATTTAGGAATAATTTTTAGCATCATAAAAGCCGCGACACCAATGGCGGCAATAACCACAATAACGGGGTAAATCATGGCATTAATCATTTGCGCACGCAGTGCCGCCTTTTTTTCTAAATGCGTCGCTAACCGTTCCATAATCGCGTCTAAATCTCCGGTATTTTCACCGGCGACCATTAGGTTAACTGCCATTTCAGGAAAGACACTAGGGTGTTTTTTCATGGCCGCAGACAATGTTTGGCCTGATTCGATATCTTTTAACATTAGCTTTGAGGTTAACCTTAAGCGTGCACTCGATAATTGGGTGTTGGTTAATGTTAAAGATTCGGTTACGGCTAAACCTGCTCGTAACATAAAGGCCATTTGTCTAAAAAAGAAAATGAGCGCAGACGGTGATACCGAACGTTGTGAAGCGAGCCAGTCAGAAAAATTCTCTTGGCCGCCAAAGCCGCCTTGGCCTAGGGCCGGTTTTATTGCTAAGACACGTAAATTGCGCTCTCGTAGTGCTTGCGTCGCAGCATTGATATCAGCGGCTTGTTGCTTGCCTGATAACTCATTACCAGCGGCAGTTAATGCCGTATAAGAAAATAATGCCATGGTTACTCTCCTAGCGCCTGATGCGTTTTAACAATGGTAACATCGCGCACTTCAGCAAGCGTGGTCATGCCTTTTAGTACTTTCTGACAGCCATCTTGCCACATAAAGGTTAAGTTATGTCCTGCTGCTTGCTCTAGTGCTTCTTCGCTACAACCTTGGGAAACTAATCGCGCTAAACTTTCGTCAAACCACAATGTTTCGAATAAAGCTAAGCGACCTTTAAAGCCAGTGCCTTGGCAATTTGCACAGCCAATTGAGTCGAATAACGTCAGGGTTTTATCATTACAATCAAACTCGCTTAATTCGTCATCCGTTGCTGGTCTTGCTTGTTTGCAGTTGTCACATAAGCGTCTTACCAGTCGTTGCGCAATTACCGCGGTCATGGTTGAGCCAATCAAAAAAGCTTCACAGCCAATATCAATCAATCGTGTGACTGCGCTCACAGCATTATTGGTATGTAAGGTTGAAAACACTAAGTGCCCGGTCATTGCCGCTTTTACTGAGACGTCAGCGGTTTCATAATCGCGAATTTCTCCTACCATTAACACATCAGGATCATGTCTAAGTAATGATCGTAATGCCTCGGCAAAGCTGATTTTTAAACCGGTTTGTATTTGTGATATCCCAGGCATAACATATTCAATTGGGTTTTCAACGGTCATAATATTAATATCAGGTTTATTGATTTCTTGTAAGGCAGCGCACAAGGTGGTCGACTTACCACTGCCTGTGGGGCCGGTCAGTAAAATCATGCCATAAGGTTTTTTAATGGCTTGTCTGAACTGCTTAAGATCAGCGGCTAACATGCCTAAAGCTGCTAAGGTAATACCGCCCGATTGTTGGCCCAATAAACGTAAGGTAACTCGTTCACCTAATCGCGTTGGTGCCGTAGCAACACGGATATTAAATTCGCTATTGATGGGCGCCGCCAATTTATAACTGCAGCCACCATCTTGTGGCTGACGTTGCTCGGCAATATCTAAGTTGGCTAGCACTTTTATACGAGACACTAAGCCGGCCGCTATGCTTGCATCGGCTTCTATTGGGTAATCACGTAACTTACCATCAATGCGTAACCTGACTCTTAGGCCTTCTTCTTCAGTAACAAAATGTATATCTGATGCCTTGTTTAAAAAGGCTTCTTTGATGATTTCATCGAGTAAATTAACCAGATCAATTTCATCGGTTGCACTAGCATCTGCTGCTTGGTTGGTATTGCGGTTTAACTGTCGTTTAATCAGCAAACTCAGATAGTTAATATCGGTCATTGCCAGTGGCAGTAGCTGACCTAATAAGCGTTGAATAGTGTCTATAGCGGCGCGATCGGTGGGATCTGCAACCACCAAAAATGCCTTGTCGTTTTGCTTGACCGGTAGGATTAACTTACGCTTAATCAAGCTGGCTGGTAACTTCTTAATTAAGCTGTTATCAATAGAGAGTGCCGCTGGTTCTAAATAAGACAAGCTGTTTTTTTCCGCCACTGCGCGGTGTAAGCTACTGATTGGCAATCGATAATGTGCAAGTGTCAGTTCAATAACAGAACAACGTTTACGGCGTGCTTCAGCCTTAAGTTTATCTATTGTTGTTGTGTCAAGAAGCCCTGAATGAAGACCGGCCTCAAGTAAATTTTCGTCAGTTAACGGCATATCATCATCCTATAATGCCAACACTAGTTCAGCTTTTAAGGCTTGAGCATAACCACGTAATGGGGTGATGGCTTGTTGCTCTATTTTTAATCTGACCACAGTAACTTGCCAAGGTAAGTTGTCTAATTCTTGAATAAATGCACGTATACTTCGATATTGTCCAACGAGTTCAATACGCTGCAACGGCCGGTAATAGAGTGTGTTAGGCGCCATTCTATCGAGCCAATTATAAGAGGCCGGTAATGCGATATCTTTAGTGCTTTCAATTTTTGTGGTTGATTTTTTCTTTCTCTTTTTCTGAGCAATAACCTTTACCGCAGGTGCCTTACCTTCAATGCGCTCGTTGGCGGTAATGCGCACTTTAAGATCACGTGCTAGTTGAGAAACCAATACTCTCAGTTCTTGGGAGTCTATCGGCGCCAGACGTTGTTGCACACTAGTCGCCATATTACTAATGAGTGTCATGGCTTGTTCTTGATCATCTAACTGTGAAATAAGTTGTTGAACATCTTGATCAGGTTCATTAGGAATTCTGGCCTTTAAAAGCTTGCGTGCTGTTTTTTCAGCGCTGCGCTCTAGTGAAGTAATATCTTGATATTTTGGAATAAATCGCAATAGGCTATAAGCACCAAAAATAATAACAAGTACAGTGATCGCAATTAAGATCTGTTCACTTGTGGTTAACTTTGCCAACTTGTTCATAATAGCAGTGTCCTATTTGATAAAGACTCAGCACTCACTAACTTTACAATGCGCAATGTCACCGTAAAACCCTCTAAATTTAACGGCCCAGTTCGTGCGGCAACATTACTATCTAAAACTTCAAGACCCCAAGACTCTGCCGCCTTCTTTAAGGTTTGGATAAATTGCTGGCCAGCCGTTTCTGATAATGCCCACGCTTGCAGATTAAAACTTTCAATTTCTACCCGCTTATCTTTTTTTCGGCTTAGGCTACGCGGCATAAAATTAGCTCGTTTACCATATTCATCTATTGAATTAACGATAATGTGTTCACTGACAGAGCCTTGTAAAATACCAAGAATCACCTGCACTAAAGATGTACGCTCTGGTAGCTCTTCACCAAAAAAAGTAAAGCGCTGTTGTTCTCGTTGTTTATCTGATTTTCGATCTTTTAACTCTTTCTTGCGCTGTTTAACTTGCTTAATATCCCCGTTAATTCGTTTCATTGCGGTATCAATAATTTGCCATCTGGCATCTATTTCATTCTTATGATATTCAACCATACTGCCCCGCACTAATAAGAACGCTTCAGCAAACAGTATCAAGAGTAAAATCACACTAAATAGTATGCCGCCCCTTATATTAGGTCGCTGTAATAAAGCAGGTAAGGGTCCGCCTAAACGGACATGACTAAGCCAATTACTTTTCCCCATAGCCAAGTAATGAAAGCCAGCCCCCACCATGCCAGGGCTAGATTTTTCAGTAATAGCGTTACTTTCAATGGCAATCACTTCACGATCTAAGGCGTTGGCTAAATCGTGAGCGGTAGTGTGATCGTTGGCAGACCAGTTGGCTAGGTAGACCTTGGCGTCATTAGCCACATTCAAGGTATGAAAGCCTTCTAAACAGCGCTCAAACGGTTTTTTTGATGCGTCTAAATATAAATGTTGCTCAGCAATATGATTATCTTTGGTACGCATGGTAAATGACATGCCACCATGTGATTCAATTAGTATTTGTTCTTCAGTGGTATCCGTTAATAAACTTGCACTTGAACCAGCAAGGGGGTACATCGCTTGTAATTTAACCCCTTGCATCTGAAACACCGTGGTCCAACGTTGCAGTAGTGATTTAGTTACAGCACTCACTTGCCAGAAATACGTCCCAGGAATATCACTGACTTCACCTTGAGCAGACCAGCCACAGTCAATTAAATCATCATCTGATTTTAACCACTCTTGGCCAGCTAAACAGGCATTCAGTTGACTGCGTTTTATATAACCTAATTCTTCAGCTAAATCACCAAAACGGCGTAACGAAAACTTTTCCATCAGTTCTAGTCCACCGGCAGGGTTGGCTCTTCCTTGTTGTAAATCCATTACCGCATCGGCCTGTTCTTTGGTCATATAACCCCGAGCAATCAGTAAATTACCAACAGAACATTGAGTCGTGTGCTGAGCTAATAAAGGCTCAGCTTCCCAACGGATCAACTCATTCATTTGTGCTAACGGACGCGGTTTTTTCGGATCTATTGGCAACTCCAATAGGGTTGATAGCACAGTTGGCGATAATAAAATTGCATCGCCGCCTTCCCAACCATCATTTTTAAGGCTAACGATCACTTCTGCCACCGCATCAGCCATATCAGCTTGCTGTGATGTCGCGGTTTGCAGTACGGCTAATTCATTACCTGCACGGGTGAATACGGCAGCACGCAGTAAAAAACCATCGGTTTCGCAAACTAAAATTGATTTAGCTTTACCCAATTTCAATGATAATTTACGCATTATTGCACCGCCCATGTTAGTACTGAGTTATTCACTGGTGAGGTGTTTCGTGGGATCAAACTTATACTCTTGGGGTTGTCGGTATTATTGACCGTGCCGTCATCACAATTACCATCAAATAATAGCCCTTGTTCAGCGCCTACTTCACACACAATAGTGAAAGACTTTTCACCGCCACTAAAAGTGGATGAGGCCGGGATGGTTAAGGTATTGCCGACAGCTGCTGGGGTATTGCTTGGAATGGTAAAAGTATCACCAGAAGCTATGATTATCGTGTTATCAGTTCGGGTGAAGGCTTGTGATACGATGATTAATGGCTCTTGAAAGAAAACTGTTCTGTCAACAAGCTGCGGAGCGGTGCCAGTAAAAGTGATATTAGCGCCATTGGGTAAGCTGACGGTATTACTTAACAAAGTACTGCCAGCAGGGAGAATGATGGCAGGCTTGGTAAGGTTTTTGGCTGAGAGTATTGCTGGCGCAATGTAATGGTTGTTAATGATTAAAGTTGTTGTGCCGCTGAAAGTGAGTGTAGTTACAGACGTTGTTAAAGGGCTAACTTTTCCAGTAGGAAATGTTAACTTGCAGTTTGGGGCACAGTTACTACCAATAACAAACTTACTCGATACACCTGCACTGTCGGTATAGGTAATAACTGTGCCAGAGGTTAGTGTTACGCTATCGTTAGGGGAGCCAGTTGTTAATGTCGCACCGGACACAAAGGTCAATGTTTCTGCATTCTCAACTTCCATGGTGCCAAACTTGGAGAGTAGCAAGGTGTCTTCACTGGGGAAGCTATTGCTAAGTTGAGCGGAGCTATCGCGTTCTGCAGTAGTATCTAGTTTACTGTTTGTATAACTTAAAATAATTCCTTCTGACGGTGAGCTTAGTCGAAGTCGTAATTCATCTTGCGCAATAACAATATGATTAGTTTGTTCATTGGTAAAGGTAACATCAATATCTTGCCAATCTGCCCCAAGTGTTACTTGGTAATCTGCAGGTGTTATTAATGCTTGTACAGCAAAGGGTCTAGGAACATCGTCACTGTCATCAAGGCGATCAAACCCATGACTTACAACGATAAAATCATTTAGAATATTTGGGAAAACCCAACCAGAATTTTGCCAGTCATCACTGCCTTCACCTGATCCTTCGCCAGAGTTACCATAACCATCACGAAAATGTACTTCGCCGCTTAGCTCGGTATCGCCGGTTAAATAGGGGCCACGCCAACCAGCCCACACCTGAGAGTCAAGATCTTGCTGCCATGTGGGAAGAGGAATCTCTCTATTATCACAGTAACGTTGGCTGAGTAATTCACGTAAACACTCAGGTAAGCGCCCCATATCTGCGGCAAAACCACTGACTTCAGGATGACCATTAATGGTTCTGCTACTGTCTCCAATAATGGCTGTGCGGATCATTTTAAGGCGATGTTTGGTTTCATCATATTTGGTTTGATCTTCAACGCCTTGAGTTAAAAATAGTGTTGATGAAGCCATTAAGCCCAGTAGAAAAAGAACTAGCACTATTTCTAATAAGGTGAAGCCTTGCTGGTGAGATAAGCTTAATTTAATAGACATAACACCTGATCCAAGGCTTGGCCATTTGTATCTACTGGCGTGATGCAGACATCATTATTGTTGAGTTCAAACTTGCCATCTTCACCTGCACTTATAAGGCGCGGTTGATATAGGGAAGGCGTATTGGTGATATCAACTAATAGCACATAAGGCGTTCCGGCTTTGTTAAGTACGTCACTAGTCGTTTGAATTGACCACTGTACACCAGTGTTTTGTTGATTAACTACATAGGGATCGGCAATTGCCCAGATAGCATCAGGTATATCGACTAAATTTATGGTGTTGTCGCTTAATGTTAAATATCCATCTTTACGCTGTAGGTAAGGGCCATTCCAGCCTCGTTTGGTATCAGGGTTCCATTGCTTTTGAGGATTAGCAGTGGTATCGAAAGGGTTAGTGAATAACATCCAAAGATTAGCTTGGTGCTCACACCACGCTATTTTTTGTGTATGGGTTATGCCTGCTTCAGCAGGAAAATTAAACTCACTATTAGGTTGGGTGATAGAGCCACCATTTACGTCATCAGTGCAATCGTAGCTACCTTGTGCCGGAAAGCTATTGGTGCCACTGTCTTGACGAAACTGGATCAAGGCTTTACGTATTTGAGTCATTTCAAACTTAGCGACATCATAACGGCTTTGGTCTTGCACTCCGTCATAGCTTGTTATGGCTACGGTTGCGGTAATGGCCATTAAGGTGATTACCGTTAATAATTCCATTAAGGTAAAGCCATTTTGGCTACTATGCTGTTTGAAATTTTGTGAAAGAAAAAACAATAAACACCCCATTTACTTGTTTTTATATTAAAGTTAAATTTATTCTTTTTGCGCAATGATTTTTATAATATTCTGTTTTGTTAATATGTTTCTTTGTTTCTAGATAGCGCTGATTAAAAGATAAAGTGGGATAAGACAATGAAACTTATCCCGCCGTATCGAATGATAGAACCGATTAACTATCATTCATCGCAGCAGAAGCATGCACAACAGTTTGATTAATAGTCCGACTAGTAACTATTAATGATTATCCGTTGCAGTAGAAGCATCAGTAGCGATTTGATTAATAGTATGAAAAACTATTAGCTATCGTCTGCTGTTGAAGCCGTGGCATCAGCAGCAAGTTGGTCAATAGTACGACCTTCAGGGCCGACCACGGCAATTAAGCGCGCTTTGTTAAAAATTTCTTCTGCCGAAATAATGCCATCTGCTGTACTTCCATCACTACCATCCTGGCCTACATGAAATAAGGCAATGGCACGTGCGTAGTTATCTCTCGGGTTAATATTATTGGTGCCCACGGTAGGTACTTGTGCAATTTCAACCGCTTTACCTAAGGTGGCGCCAGGGACTTCTTTACCTATACCTAAAGCTATGACTAAGTCACAGCCATCTGAGTCAAGGCCATCACTGATCAGGTTTAAACGAGCATTAGTAGCCACTGTAGTTGTATCAAAATTAGTTTGTAGATCACCTGCAGTAAAAACACCGCAACTATCACCAGTAGCAGCACCAGATGGCACGATTGATAATGCGACGTTGTCGGAAGCTATAACCGCCTCTGCAAATTTCATAGAGCCAGTCTCAGTAAATTCAATCTCAGAACCTGCAAGAGCAGTAACTTTAGGATAACTTTCATTCATGGCCAAGTTAGGAACAAAACCGTCACTCCAAGTGGTGCCATTTTGTACTGATTGTAGCTCTTCAAGACCTGCTTTTCTTAAAGAGTCAAAGATAGCTTTCGATGGACCAGTTGTGCCATTAGCATCAGCCTTTGCAATGATTAATTGGCCAAAGAACTTTTTAGTTTCATCAGACATCAGCTCCATTGCACCGCCAGTTAATAAAGCATCAACATTCGCTAAGTTATCAAATTGCTCTGGGTACTCACCAACAATAGAACGATAGTTACGTAATGAGCCTTCTAAGGTGTTTACTGCCGTTGCTGCTGAGGCATCACGAGCATTTTCACCAGCACCATCATAAGCAACTAATGCTGCGGTTGATAAGGTGGCTAATAAGGTGATTACCACTAATAGCTCAAGTAAGGTAAACCCTTTTTGTTTCGCTTGTAATTTTTGTGCTTTAGCGCGCATGGCATCATCTTTAATCATTGATACATTGGCATTTTTGAATTTGGTAATAGCTGTTTTTATTTGACCTATATTCATCTTATTATCTCTTTGTTGGGGGCGTGCCTCATCTGTCTCGTACAGACTGTTGGTCATCAATTTTTGTTGTTTTTGTCAGATGTAAACCCACTTCACACTCTGTTTCTTGTTTGTGACTTTATGGTGTGTCCACCACATATCGGTATTGTTTGCCACAGTGAATGATGACTTCTTTTTGTTTCCGTTTTAGGATATTGACTTCAACTCGAATTTCGCCAAAACCATCGTGCGCTATAATTTCATCTAGTAACGTTAATAGTTTGTTTTTTGCTAAATCGTTGCTGTTTTTTATCGCTGTAGTCATCCAACTCTCTTCAAATCACTGTGCTTCCTTGGGGTGAAATAGTAGCGGCACTGTCGATTATGACGCTATAGGAAAAATTCCTTTTTGTGATGAGAGGGCAGAGGTTTTAGGGTGATAGTCAATAAATAACAAGGTTTAAAGTTAGAAGAAATACTTATATAACAATATGTTGAGATATGTGTTTGCCTATACTATTACCTAGTTAATTAGCTTAGCTATTCGCTGATTTAGTTAGTTGTTTTTATGACAAAAAACTTGTTTAATTTTTCTTGTCATTCAAAAGTATGAGGAATATTACTCAAAGGTACAATGCATATGAAAAATATGATGCGTATGATTAATTTCATCAAAATAAGTTTGCTGACGAAATTTGCGACAAGTGTTGCACTTTACTTACTTGCGTTTATCTGTTTTTAGCAAGCCTTTGTTATTTTTGGTTATTATTGTTTGGTCTGAATGTTGCTTAGTCGTTCTATTAGTAAAAATAGTTGTAATGCTTGCTTGTTGCCTTTGTTTTATCTCGCTCACGTTTTTATTGGAATTTTGTAAATGAGTATACGTGCACTTATCAATCTTAGAATTATTGCTTCGGTTATATTAATTTTAATCTTCAGTGCCATTATTGCTATTTGGCAGGCGAGAAACTCAGTAGAAAAAGAGGTACATTCCTCAATTAATTTAGCCGTGCAAATGATTGAGTTTGGCTTTAATCAACTGCCTTCTTCAAGAGCAGAAAATGATGCCTGGTTGCAAAAAATAGCCACTATGCAGCCAGTAAGGCATTTACATATTTCAATTGCAGATAATAACAGTGAGCGGCAAAACAATCCCCAGGATCTTGATATCGATGATCAGAAAAACACCGCACCCTACTGGTTTATTAAGGCTGTTACGGTGGATTTTTTCACCCATAATTACGACATTAAAAGTGTGGATGGTTCAATACAAACCATTTTTATTACTGCCAACCCCATGGATGAAATTAGTGAAGCATGGGGAGAAACTAAAGCCTATTTTTGGTCCATAGTGTTAATGCTGTTAATTATGTTTTTTACCGTTAACCTTGTTTTCAACTCTATGTTGCAGGCAGTGAAAGCTATTTTGTCTGGTCTTCGTCAAGTTGAAACGGGTCATTTTGATCATGTCTTGCCTCACTTTAAAATCAGTGAGTTTGATGCCATTGCCAGAGAAATTAATGATATGTCACTGGCCTTAAAAACAGCGCAACAAAATAACCAAGCCTTAGCTCGCCATACCATGCAAATTCAAGAAACAGAGAGGCAAAACATGTCTCGTGAATTGCATGATGAAATGGGCCAGTCGTTAACCGCAATTAAGGCGATGGCGGTAACATGTCAGCAAGCAGATACCGATGTTAAAGCCGTCACTAGCTCTATTGTTGATATTTGTGATCATTTATCAGTGGTGGTCCGTTCAATGATGAAAACATTGCACCCACTTAGTTTAACTGAGCTTGGTTTAGGGGCAACACTGTCAGAGCTAGTGAGAGAATGGCAGCGACGTAGCGCAGCTCTCCAGTTCGACTTAAATTACGATGCCGAGTTAGAAAAACTGAGTCATGATATTACCATTCATGTCTATCGAATTGTTCAGGAGTGTTTAACCAATGTTGTTCGACATGCCAACGCTTCTGAAGTGGCTATTTTGGTGGCTAAACGTGGCGATAAAGTATGGATTACCGTCTCGGACAATGGCCAAGGCAAGCAATTAAATTCTCCCGGTTTTGGTTTATTAGGCATGCGCGAAAGAGCGGAAAATTTAGGGGGGAAATTTAAACTCGAGTCTGCCCTAAATGGCGGTGTTAACGTTGTTGTACAATTACCTTATTGGGAAGATAACTAATGGAAACAAGAAAAATAAAAGTCTTATTAGTTGATGATCACACAGTTGTTAGAGCCGGCTTTAGAATGTTATTAGCTTCTCAAAATTTTATTGGTGATATTGTTGATATTGAGCGAGGAGAACTTGCCACTAAAGAATATCAACGCTTTCAGCCTGATGTGGTAGTGATGGATTTATCTATGCCCGGCATTGGTGGCTTAGAAACGATTCGTCGCCTTTATAAACATGATGCCAAGGTACTTATTTTAGTTTATAGCATTCATGATGAAACAATTTACGTTGAACGTGCTTTAGACGCGGGTGCAAAAGGCTATGTCAGTAAAAATAGCGCTGCAGAAGTATTAGCGACCGCCGTTGCGGTGATCGCTAGCGGTAAGCGCTATATAGAACAAGGTTTATTACCTGAGTTAAATGATGTGCGTTTTACTGAAGCTAACAACCCGAGCCATACACTCAATGTACTATCGCCACGGGAGTTTGATGTATTTCGCTTATTATCAAAGGGACTAAATGCACATAACGTTGCGAATGAACTCAGCCTTAGTTATAAAACAATTTGTAATTATAATACTCAAATTAAAAATAAATTAAATGCCAATACCTCAGCAGATCTAGCACATATTGCCATGGTACATAATATTCTTTAATAGCAATAAAACTAATTAATTGTTCTTTTACTTAACTACTGACTAATCGTGTTTCCATTCCAATGCTAGGTTTGTCCGGGATAAGCATCGCCAGAGATAAAGAGCACAATGCAAACCCAGCGCCAATATAGAATACCCATGCAGGCTTAATAATCCATAACATGCCTAATAACACGGGGATAAACACGGCGGCAATATGATTAATAGAAAAACTTATTCCGGCACTGGCGGCAATATCTTGAGGTTGTGCTATTTTTTGAAAATAGGTCTTAATGGCGATAGCCAAGGCGAAAAATAAATGATCAACCACATATAATGCTGCCGCTAGGGTAGAATTTTCCACTAAACCATAGCTGATAAAAATGATCACTAAGCCAATATACTCAAATCGTAATACTACTCGTTCACCTACTCTTCCTATTAATTGGCCAATTTTTGCCGCAAATAGCCAGTTAAATAGATAGTTAATCAAAAATAAGGCACTGATATCAGCGACGCTGTAGTGAAATTTTTCCACCATTAAAAAACCGGCAAAGACGACAAATATTTGTCGGCGCGCGCCACTAAAAAAGGTTAGGGCATAAAATAACCAATATTGTTTTCTTAAAATTAATTTTTTGGTTTGGGGTGTTTTTTCGGGGAAATGTTTAAATGACAGTGCCAACACTAAGGTAAACAATAAGCCGATAACGCCAAATAGGGCATAAGTGGCTTGATAACCCCATGAAAACTGTGTCATCAACAGCCATATACTCGAAAAAGCTAACAAAGAAGCTATCGCTTTTACGGATAACATTCGTCCCAGAAAATGTGCCGTTTTGTCTTTATCAAGCCACTGTAGCGTTAATGACTGGCTTAAGGTTTCAAAATAATGAAAACCAACTGACATCAACATTGTCGTTAGGTATAAACCGGCTATGCTAGGGAAAAACCCGGTGAGTAATACCCCTACACTAGTAATAACGAGAGAAATTAAGGCAAGGCGCTGCTCTTTTATAAATAACAAAGCATAGATAACGGTAAAAGCTAAAAAACCGGGGATTTCTCGTAAGCTTTGTAGCATGCCAATTTCTACACCCGTAAAACTAGCTTTTTCAATGACAAAATTATTGAGTAATACCATCCACACTGAGAAAACTAATGGCATAGTGAAAGCCATCGCCAATAACAAATGTTCGGGTTGGTTGTAGCGTTTTAAAAATTGCTTAATGAACATAAAAAGAACTCATTTAAAGTAGTTTACGTGGATGTAAGTAGTGAAAGTTTTTTATATATTTTAGTATTAATTACCGTAAAACTTCCCCACTTTTTATCGTGGGGAAGTCATTTATACTAATTTTAGTCGTCTACCTTTTTAGCCAAGGCACCAGTTAGCTGAGAAATATACACCAAGGTAACCGACAGTGTATGCGATGGTTAAATAACCTATATTGCGTAAATAACTGATAAAATTTAATTCATTAATTTTACTCATGGCGATGATACCCGCAGCTGAGCCAATAACTAAAATAGAGCCGCCAACGCCGGTGGCATAAGTGAGCATTAGCCATTCAGTAACTTTCATTTCTACATCAGCTTTTAATAAGGCCGCCGTTAATGGCACATTATCAATAATCGAAGACATAAAACCAACGATATAGTTGACTTGCATTGGTGGTAAATACTGGTAAAGCTCAGTAAAACCACTTAATACGCCAATTTCTTTTAAAATACCGACTAGTAACAACACACCTAAAAAGAATAATAAAGCATCATATTCTACTTCTCTGACATAATTTAAAACGTCTTTATTGTTTTTATTTGGCAATACATTGGCGACTAAAAACATTACTGATAGGCCGAATAAGAAACTTAATACCGGGGGGATTTGAAACATTACATTGGCTAATAAAGTCCCTGATATTGTCATCACAAAAATTAGAGCAATGATAATGTCAGCGGTCTCAATTTTAAAGCGAGTTTGCGTTAGTTGTACTGTTCCTGAAAGCTTAAAAGATAATAAAGTTGCTAGGGTTAATACCCCTAAAAATGACGGCACTACTAGAATTAGCAAGTTGCTTATAGTGACTTTACCCTCGAGAAAAATCATTAAGGTGGTGACATCACCAGTAATTAATGACACGCCACCACTGTTTACCGCAAAAATAATAAGTGTTGCATATTTGAGTCGTTTTTTTATTTCAAGCTGCAGATTCATTACCACAGTTATCGATACTAATGTTGCGGTGACATTGTCGGCAAAAGAAGAAAAAACAAAGGCAAAAATGGCAATAACAAACATTAAACCGCGTTCAGATATTTTTTCAGGCAATATCCGTTGCACTAAGGCCGAGATAAAACCTTTGCTATTTAAATAGGCGACAAAGGTCATTGCTGACATTAAAAATAGCCACAGTGTAGCAATTTCCAGTAAGTTTTCGTTTAATTGATGATTAGTTTCTATCGCACTGTTGTGATTAATGGGGAAAATAAAAGCTAATATCCAGCAAAGCGTTCCAAAAAATAAGGTGGTTTTTGCTTTGTTGATATGAATTAAATCTTCAGTGATTATCATAATAAAACTGATAACCACCAATAGTAAAATAATGTTATTGATCATAATAAATGCTGTCTAATTAAGTTGTATCGTTAAGGGGGGAAAAGGAGATGGAGAGTTTTTCTGTACAATAATTAATAAAATCAGCTGCAAAAAATGCGCACAACAAAACCCAATGTTGACACATTTAGATTGAGCCTAGTGAAGAATAGCTAAAATAATTAGACAGAAATTAACAAGTGGAAAATAAGGGGGGATCTCTATTGGATAACGAACTACGGGTAATTTTATGTTGAAAATTTTCGCTATTTTCTATGATGTTATAAACTTGAATACTAGCTAAAAATGGTGGGGTATTTTCTATAGTAGCGGGGGTGTGAGAGTCATCAGTTAAATTTAGTTCGCAGCTATAGTCATTAATTAAAGAGTTATTATGCGTGTCAGCTATAGTAGTTGAAGCGCTATAGATGCAAAAAAATAATAGCAAAAAATAAAATATATTCTGGGCTAATTTTTGTTCTTTTTGCAATCTGGTTAAGCTCATATAATTAAAGTACTATTTTGTAGGTAAAATAAATTTTTATAGTTTTTTTTACTCTTAATCGCTAAACAATAATCAAGATTATTATAAGCGCAAGTAAGCTGACTGTCTTGGCTTACGTAGAGATTATTACTTATTTTCATTATACACTTTCATTATGCACTTTCAGAATAAAAATTAATTTTAAGCCAATTTAAAGCTGCTAATTCCAGATTGATACACTCAATTTAAACGGGTGTTTTAAAATGTATTGCAATTGCTTTTTTTTCAAGGCACACTCAGTCGTCTATTGCTTAATAGTATTAGATAAGTAATACCAGTTTCATTAAGTTTGTGATCTTGTTGTACGTAGGGAAAATATTTCAGGGCAAGGCGCTCAATTAAGTAATAGCGGGCTATTAGGATTGAGAGCAACGCCGACATGGACTATTTTAACCAGTACAAGTGAGTAATAATTTAATCAAATGGGTATATTATGAGAATACCGCATTGTTTAGATAGCATTTTATCTATTTGGCTATATAAAAATCAAATCATCAATACATCAACACCACACTTTAGGTGAAGGAGACAAAGTATGATATTTCAAGGCAAAAGCCTTAGCGCGCAACTACTTGACGACGGGATTGTTGAACTTAAGTTCGATGCCCAAGGATCAGTAAATAAATTCGATCAAGCAACTTTTGAAGAATACAGAGCAGTTGTCGCTGCTATTAATAATTGTAGTGAAGCGAAAGGGGTGATGGTTACCTCTGGTAAATCAACTTTTATTGTTGGTGCTGATATCACTGAATTTTTAGATACTTTCAAGGAGCCTGAAGAAGTATTAATTCCTTGGGTTAAAAAATCGTCTGATGTATTTGATTCATTCGAAGATATTCAACTACCAACCATTGCAGCGATCAACGGTGTCGCGTTAGGTGGCGGTTGTGAAATGACTTTAGTATGTGATTATCGTGTTGCTGATACTAGCGTTAGCATTGGTTTACCTGAAACAAAATTGGGTTTAATGCCGGGTTTTGGTGGCACAGTACGTTTACCACGTATAATTGGTGCAGATAATGCCATTGAGTGGATGAGCACAGGTAAAGCTTACCGCGCTGACGCTGCTTTAGCAGTAGGTTTATTAGATGCAGTCGTTGCACCTGAAAAACTACAACAAGCCGCTATTAGCATGCTTAAGTTAGCCATTGCAGGCAAACTTGATTGGCGTGAAAAACGTCAAGAAAAATTAGTGCGATTAACGTTAAGTAAGATTGAAAGTGTGATGACTTTTAATACTTGTAAGGGCATGATTGCCGCGAAAGCAGGTAAACATTATCCAGCACCTATGGTGATGGTTAATACTATTGAAGCCGCTGCTACTCTTGATAGAGCCGGCGCAATGGCATTAGAAAATGCTGGTTTTGCAAAACTTGCTAAAACTGATGCAGCTACAGCGCAAATCGGTTTATTTATGGCTGATCAAGTCATTAAAGGTAAAGCGAAAAAAGCGGCTAAGCAAGCAACTAAAGTGGTGAATAAAGCCGCGGTATTAGGTGCTGGTATTATGGGCGGTGGTATTGCTTACCAATCTGCTTATAAAGGCACGCCGATCATTATGAAAGATATTAATGATCAAGCCCTTGATTTAGGATTAACTACCGCCGCAGGTATTTTAACTAAACAAGTTAGTCGCGGTCGTATGAATGCTAAGAAAATGGCTGATGTGTTAAATAATATCACACCATCACTTAGTTATGACAGCGTAAAAGATGTTGATATTGTTGTTGAAGCTGTTGTTGAAAACCCTAAAGTTAAAGGCATGGTATTAGCTGAAGTTGAAGGTGTTATAAGTGAAGATGCGATCTTAACCTCTAATACTTCAACTATCTCAATTGATTTATTAGCGAAAAGCATTAAACGCCCGGAAAACTTCTGTGGTATGCATTTCTTTAACCCCGTTAACAAAATGCCATTAGTTGAAGTTATTCGTGGTAAAGATACTTCGGATGAAACCGTTGCTGCTGTTGTTGCTTATGCCGCTAAAATGGGTAAATCACCAATTGTTGTTAATGATTGTCCAGGCTTTTATGTTAACCGTGTTTTATTCCCATACTTTGCTGGCTTTAGCCAATTAGTACTTGAAGGTGCTGATTTTGTTGCTATTGATAAAGTAATGGAAAGACAATTCGGTTGGCCTATGGGTCCTGCTTTCTTACTTGACGTTGTTGGTGTTGATACTGCTGATCACTGTACTGGTGTTATGTCAGCTGGCTTCCCAACTCGCATGAAGAAATTAGAAAATGATCCAGTAAGTACCTTATACGCTGAAAAACGTTTTGGTCAGAAAAACGGTAAAGGTTTTTATGATCACATGAAAGACAAACGTGGTCGTCCAATGAAAGTTGCAGCGCAAACGGCTTATGATTTATTTGCTGCTAACTGTAGCGACAAAAAAGATTTTGCCAGTGAAGAAATTATCGCTCGTCTAATGGTCCCTATGGTAAATGAAGTAGTACGTTGTTTAGAAGAAGGCGTTATTGCTAGTGCCGCTGAAGCTGATATGGGTTTAATTTACGGCCTTGGTTTTCCTCCCTTTAGAGGTGGCGCAATTCGTTATTTAGAAACCCTTGGTTTAGATAACTTTATCACCATGGCAGATAAATATGCGCATTTAGGCGAAATTTATCAAGTTACTGATGGCCTACGAGAAATGGCTAAATCAGGTAAATCCTATTTCACTACCAATGTTTCACAAGCCTAAGGAGAATTATTATGAAAGAAGTTGTTATTATTGATTGTATTCGAACTCCTATGGGACGTTCAAAAGCGGGTGTTTTTAGAAACGTTCGTGCTGAAACTTTGTCTGCCCATTTAATGGAGCAAATTCTAAAACGTAATCCAGCATTAGATCCAAATGACATTGAAGATGTTATTTGGGGTTGTGTTAAGCAAACTAAAGAGCAAGGTTTTAACATTGCTCGTAATGCCTCATTACTGGCTGGTTTACCAAAATCTATTGGTGGCTTAACGGTAAACCGTTTATGTGGCTCATCTATGCAAGCAATGCATGATGCAACTACCAGTATTATTGCTGGTCAAGGGGATGTTTTCCTCGTCGGTGGTGTTGAGCATATGGGTCACGTACCTATGATGTACGATATTGACTTTGATCCAGCACTAAGTAAACACATGGCGCGTGCTTCGGGCAATATGGGCTTAACCGCAGAGCTATTGGGTAAACAGTATGGCATTACTCGCGAAATGCAAGATGCTTTTGGTGCTCGCTCACATCAACGTGCTCATCAAGCGATGCTTGATGGCCGTTGGGATAACGAAATTGTACCAACCTTAGGTCATGATGCTGACGGCGCTTTAACGTTAGTAGAGCACGATGAAGTAATTCGTCCTGATACCACCGCAGAAAGTTTATCAACGCTACGACCTGTGTTTGACCCTGTGAACGGTACGGTTACTGCGGGTACTTCATCAGCATTGTCTGATGGTGCCTCAGCAATGCTAATTATGTCAGCAGATAAAGCCAAAGAGTTAGGTTTAACACCACGCGTTAAAATTCGCGGCATGGCTATTGCCGGTTGCGATCCGGCAACTATGGGTTATGGTCCTGTTCCGGCGACGAACAAAGCATTAAAGCGCGCAGGTTTGTCTATTGAAGATATTGAATTATTTGAATTTAACGAAGCTTTTGGCGCACAAGCACTATCATGTGTTAGAGCATTAAAAGTTGAAGATAAACTAGATGATGCCATTAACTTAAACGGTGGTGCTATTGCATTAGGTCATCCACTTGGTTGTTCAGGTACACGAATTTCAGGTACCTTAATTAACTTAATGGAAGGGAAAGATGTGAGCCTAGGTCTAGCGACTATGTGTATTGGTTTAGGCCAAGGTATCGCAACTGTCTTCGAAAGAGTTTAATCTTTTTGCTGAAATTCTTTATTAACATCGTTGAAAGTACTCACAAATTCTTCGGGAAATAATTTGAACACCCGAAGGGTAGCCTGAAAGGTGAAGTACAGGATGTACGGAGTAATGACTAACGTCAACTCCGTGCTTTCGCCTTATCTAAACACCTATTACCTTCGATAATAACGATGAATACTTTCAAAGAATAGATAATAAAAAACCAGCAATTGCTGGTTTTTTTTAACTGCAATAAACACAGTGAGTGATTAAGCGAATACGTCTTGTAAAGGTGGTACAACTTGCTTCTTACGACTAAGTACACCGTCAAGCCATACTTTACCGTCTGTAGTTGCTTTACCAAAAGCGTCTAGTGATAAATTGTCATTGTCACTTACCACTAGAAGTTCAGAGCCTTCTTTCATGATATCGGTTAGTAATAATAAGACAGTGTGGCGATCACCTTCAGTTTTTAACTTAGCGATATCGGCTGCTAAATCAGCCTTCATTTCATCAAAAATAGCTAAATCAATGACTTCTAATTGACCTATACCGACAAGGTTGCCGTTCATATTAAAATCTTTAAAGTCACGCAATACTAAATCACGCACTGGTGTGCCTTCAACCGCAGATTTAACTTTGAACATATCCATGCCTAGCTCAGCAGGGTTTTCAATGCCAGCAATTTCCGCTAATGCTTCAACACATTTAATATCGGCAGTGGTACAAGTTGGAGATTTAAAAATAACGGTATCGCTTAAAATAGCGCACATCATGGCACCTGCGATATCTTTAGGAATTTCAACGTTATGAAAGTCATACATCATTTTAATAATAGTATTAGTACAGCCTACCGGGCGCACCCATATTTCTAGTGGTGTTGAGGTAGTGATATCGCCTAATTTATGATGATCTATAATGCCTAAAATAGTTGCGTCGTCAATATCATCTGGAGCTTGAGTACGTTCAGAGTGATCTACAATATAAAGACTTTCACCAGCGTAGCTAGTTTTTAGTTCTGGTTGTTCAAATCCAAACTTCTCTAAAATGAATAAAGTTTCAGGGGTCAACTCACCTAAACGAGCCGGAATGGTTTCTTCGCCTAAAGTAGTTTTTAGATATGATAATGCAATCGCTGAACAGATAGAATCTGAATCTGGAATTTTGTGACCAACAACATAATTTGGCATAGTAGTACTCTCCTTAAATTTTCTTCTATTCTACCAAACTCTTTATTACTTGGGTATATAGCAAAAAGACTACTTAATACCGTTATTTAGTTTGATTAAATATAATATAAATTAACTAATTGTTACCTATAGATAAAATATGAATATTTCAGTTAAAGAGAAATAAAACTTTGTTTTCCTATTATGAGAAAAGTACTTTTTTGCACTAGGCTTAAAGGTGCGCAAGTTATTTTCGGTTTCAATTTAATCCTGAAGTAGATAATAGGAGAAAATGATGTTGAAGAAACTACTTCTTTATTCGCTTTTGGTCATATTTGCCATGATCGTAGCCAAATTCATGTTACATTTTTTCATGCCTGCAGAGTCTTACGCGTTTCGACAAGTAAAAAATATCGCGCCAAAAGTTGATAATCCGTTATTGGTTATCAATAAACATATTAGCCTGAGCGCTCGGCCAGCAGAGTCTTTTAATTTTCCCATCAACATTGGTCAACACGGCCCGATTAAAAGCCTATACTCCGGGGACACCCAATATCCATTTTATTGCATGACGGTTGATTCAGGTTTAGGGCAACCTTTAGTCGATAATCAATCTGCTTATGGTGTTCCTGTTTATGCAGATATTTTACAGCCGGAAAAAATTATTGGTTATTCTAAAGATTGCAGCTTAGCCAGTAATGTTCAATATTATTCTTTATATCACAGTGGCGAAGTAATCAAATTAACCCCGTCAGATCTCGATACCTATATTCATAACAATAGCGAAAAGATATTACTAAGAGTAGAACAAGGAACAATTAACCGCTTTATTTATACTGTCGTTATGCCAATTAGTATGGATGAAATTGGCCAACGCTTAGCTAAATCAAAATGGAATAATCGTTTAATCTTTCAATTTAATGGTGGCTCAGGTATTGGTTACCGCCAAGGAAAGCAAAAAGCTAAGCGGGTAATTACCAGGCAAAGACAACAACTACTTGATGGTTACGCAGTTATTAGCTCTAGTGGTAATAAAACCAGTTATACCTACAATATGTTGCTAGCGGAAGATACCGCACGGCGAGTAAAAAAACACTTTGTTAGTTTGTATGGTGAGCCCTTATATACTGTTGGTATAGGTGGCTCAGGGGGTGGTTTAGCACAGTATTTAATTGCGCAAAACAGTACCGGTATACTCGATGGTTTGATCCCACTTTATTCTTATCCCGATATGATTACCCAAACTACTTATGCGCTAGATTGTGATTTGCTCAATAACTATTTTATTTTTCGAACAGAGAATAAAACTCAATGGCTTGATTGGCATAAAAGACAAACAGTGGAAGGCATGAACGCCCTCAATAATTTCCCTCAACGGGCGGGTTATTTACAGCCAGTTAATCAAATTATGTCTGGATTTGTGCCCTCATTACCCCGTGGTAATAGTGAATGTATTAATGGCTACTTTGGTTTATCAAGCTTTATTAATAATCCTAGACAAGGCTTTTTAAGAGATTTTTTTCATCCAGATGTGGTTGAACAAGTGAAATGGAGTTTTTGGCAAGATTTAGTGAGCGTATTAGGGCAGGATAAACAAGGTTTTGGCTTATCAACTTGGGACAATGTAGGTGTTCAGTACGGGTTATTGGCTCTACGGGATAATACGATAACAGTTGACGAATTTGTTGATCTAAATAGTAAAATTGGCAGTTGGAAGCCACAAATTGAAATGGAAGCAGAGAATATTTGGTTACCTTTAGGGAGGGAAATACCCCTATGGTTATCATTATGGGGTAGTCAAAATATCACGCCAATTATTGAAGGAATTGCCGTTCGGCATAAAGGATCCATTAATGCCATGCAAGCTGCATATAGAGCCGGGCAGGTTTTTATTGGCAAAATAACTTTACCTGTTATTGATGTACGCCATTATTTAGAAGATGATTTAGATATGCATCATGTCAGTGCTTCATTTTTTTCTCGGTTAAGGATAATAGAGCAACACGGACACAGCGATAATCATGTTATTTGGATTTCGAATAAAAATTATAATCCGGCTGTTTTAGCTTTTAAGATGATGGATGAATGGTTATTAACCTTAATGAATAACCCCCAAATTTCAACGGTAGCAGCTAAACCAAAGAGTTTGGTTGATCAATGCTTTTCAGCCAAAGGTGAAGTGCTTTTTCAAGGGGAAGGTATTTGGGATGGTCAATGGAATAATAAAAGTAAAGGGGAGTGTCAAAAAGTATACCCAATGTATAGTACTAGCCGTATTCAGGCGGGTAGTACTTGGTCAGGCGACATGTTTAAGTGTCAGTTAATGTCGGTAAATCAAGCAATGAAACAAGGTTTATATGGCGCAGTAGATATGCTCTCTTATCAAGAGCAACTTGAACAAATTTTTCCAGATGGCGTATGTGACTACAACCAAATTGATCAAGGACGCCCAAGTGATTTATAGCCACAATAAATACCATATTTATATTATTCAAAATAATATAATCCTGCCACAGGGGATAGCGCATACCAATTGAAATAATGAATGATCAATTCATAACTTCAATTGGTATAAGTAACCGTACCTCACGGTCAATCCAATAATAATTTATTGAAATACATCCATACCAATAAACCAGACAATGTTTTTAAGCATAATCATGATATTTAACGTATATTATCATATTGTAACTTTCAACTTGTAGCCACTGCTTAAGTAAAGTTTGCGCAATAATGATTAAGAAAAGTTCAAATAGAGCGAAATAAACGAGCCTTTAGCCACATTTTAAAAATCAGAGAAACATTATGAATACAGAAGAAACTATTAATCAAATCATGCAAATGACAGTACTCTACGGTCCGAAATTGCTTGGTGCGATCGCTGTATGGATCCTTGGTGGATGGGTAATAAAAGCCATCGGTCGCGGTGTAGAAATTACTTTAAACAAAAGTAAAACGGATCCATCGTTAATGCCTTTCCTAACGGGTATTGTTAACAGCCTGTTAAAAGTAATGTTAATTATCACGGTACTTGGCATGTTAGGCATCGAAATGACCTCGTTTATCGCTATTCTCGGTGCGGCTGGTTTAGCTGTGGGTATGGCATTGTCGGGTACATTACAGAATTTTGCTGGTGGTGTGATGATCCTCACCTTTAAACCGTTCAAAATTGGTGATGTGATAGAAGCGCAGGGTTATATTGGTTCGGTATCTCAGATACAGATTTTCAATACCATTATGAAGACCCCTGACAATAAAACTATCATTATTCCTAATGGTGGATTATCAACATCATCGATGATTAATTATTCAACTGAGGCGACAAGACGTGTTGATTGGACAATTGGTGTTGGTTACGGAGATGATGTGGACAAAGCCAGAGCAGTTATCAAGCGACTATGTGACGAAGATTCACGTATTTTAAAAGATCCTGAGGTATTTATTGCCGTTGCAGAATTAGCTGACAGCTCAGTTAATTTTGTCGTCAGAGCATGGGTGAATGCGGCAGACTATTGGGGCGTATACTTTGAATTGAATGAAAAGGTATATAAAACATTTGCCAGCGAAGGATTAAATATTCCTTATCCACAGATGGATGTGCACGTGCATAAAAGTGCTTAATACGAATATCTTTATGTAAAAGAGCTGACCAATTAACTTGGCTGGCTCTTTTTACAATAAATTTAGCGAGGGCGAATTAATATTTGCTCACTAACTAACTAACTAACTTACTGGTATTGGTATTACTCAGTGTTAATGCTTATTTTGACCATATAATGTTATTTTTAATCATTAAACAACGCTGGTCTTCTTGCTGCTTTACTAGCAAACTACGCTTAGTTCCTACAGACAATTCAGTTAATTCATTTACCGCGGTTGCTAACCTAGCGACACTGCTCTCACTACAAGTAGCCGGAATTAAGTGGTTATAACTGCGCATAAAAACAGGCCCATTGGCTTTATCTATGTCCGTTAAGCTCAACATAAATTGTGTAGCACTTTGCTCACTAAAGCTATTTTGTTCACTTGGAAAAAGTGCAGACATGGCGGTACGTAATTTAGAAAAGGCAATGTCGCTATTTTTTTGTTGAATTTTTGCTAACCAATCATTTTTTATCTTCGCATTAGGTGCGATAACTTGTGCGTAAATTGCTGATTTTTCACCCGTGTCAGAGTTATCTAGTGCTAATTCTTGAACGATTAATTCAGCTGCTTTAGTGTGCTGGAAACGGCTAAGTTGCGCGATTATATCCCAACGGATATCTTGGCTTATGGTTAGGCCTTCTAAAGAATGCTGACCATTAAGCAGTTTATATAAATTATCAAGGGCGCTGTCGGTATAGGAAAAATTCAAGTAACTGCTAAACCAGCGACGTTGCATATTTTTATTATCGCTATGGGTTAGTGTACTTTGCCAGGTTATTTCTTCTAGTTGTTGGCTAATCTCTTTGACGTATGCATGTTGGCTACCTAAGCCTTTATTTAGGTAAACTTTAGCGGAGGATATTTGCCTTAGAATTTGCCCTAAGGTGGTGTAATCTTGTTCAAGTGGCGCATTTGCTAAGGCAACTTGTAAATATTCATTTAAGGATAATTTACCATCACGAACACTATCCCATAAGCTTTGCCATAACATGGAGCGCAGCAGAGGGTCTTGAATTTGCGCTAAATATTTTTGTGTAGTTTTAAAAGATCGCGTATCTAGGTTTACTTTTACAAAGGCCCAGTCTTGATAATTTGGATAAACTAAATCGGGACAGGCAACACCAATTAATTCGTCTACTTGAGTACTTTTTCCATGATAAATAACACTTATTTTTTTGGTTAAAGCAAAGCCCGGTTTTCTGGCTTTTAGGAGTGCTATTTGAACTTTTTGTTCTCGTAATGTCGGCTGGCTGGCATTAGCCGTTTGCAGTAGCTTGAAGGAGCTGATCTTACCTGCATTACATTGATAACTGGCTTCAATAGTATTAACACCGGCTTGGTAAAGCCATTTCTGTTGCCACTGTGCTAAATCTTTACCACTTGCTTTGGCTAAACTATTAATAAAATCATCTAACAGCGCATTTTTATAGGCATTATCACTAAGGTAATTATGAATACCTTGCTGAAAGGTTTTCTCTCCAAGAAGATGGCGAAGTTGGTTAAGTACTGAAGCCCCTTTGGAATAAGTAATAGCATCAATATTATCAAAGGCATTGGCGGTTGACGGCACGGGCACTTCTATTGGGTGAGTGGTCACTCGTTGATCTGCACGATAAGCGCTTTGCTTGCCACTGGCATAAAAACTACGCCATGCATTGGTGAATTCGGTCGCCTCGCTTGTTGCTAAGGTTGCCATAAAAGCGGCAAAACTTTCATTGAGCCATAAACCATTCCACCATTTCATGGTGGCTAAATTACCAAACCATTGGTGTGCCATTTCATGCATAATTACGCTAGCTAGACGTTGTCGACGGCTTTGGCTCATTTCTCCATTGGTTAAAAAGCTTGTTTCGGCAAAGGTAACTGCCGCAGAGTTTTCCATGGCGCCATATAAAAAATCAGGCACTAATACTTGATCGTACTTTTTAAATGGGTAGTCAATACCAAAGTAATCATCAAAAAATTCAAAACCTTGTTGAGTGTAAGTGAACCAATGTTTAGGGGTTATTTGATTGGCAACGGATTGTCGAGTGAATAAACGTAATGGGTATTTGCCGCTATTGTCCTGCCACATTTTATACGGGCCAGCATGCAATGAAAAATTGTAAGGGCTTAAGGTTTTACTTTTAGGAAAATGCCAAATGTTAAAATCACCTTGTTTGGTAATTTTATCTTCTCTCATTGCTGAAAATACCGTCCATTCTGGTGGTGCTGATACGACCATTTCAAAGGTTGCCTTTAGATCTGGCTGATCGAACAGCGCAAACATTTGTTGAGCTGCGGCCGGCTCAAAATGCGAGTAAAGGTAAACTTTATCATCTACAGGATCTTTAAAGCGGTGTAGACCCTCACCATTAGTGCTGTGTTTGCGGGTAAAATTAACAGTAACTGCGTTGTTACCTTTAATAAGTTGCTCTGCGGGTAAGGTAATAAACCACTGGTTATAACTTTTTTCTAGTTGCTCAACGGACATTGAAAAGCCATTAATGTCTATACTTGTTATTTGTGCTTTGTTGAGATCTACTGTTAAAGGGGAAGCATTATCGCTTAGTGCAAAATTAATGGTTGAGCTAGCTGAAAAGTGTTCTTCACCAGTTAAATTATAATGTAATTGATAGCGAACATTAGATACCCGAGCCGAGCGTTTAAATGCTTGCTCTTGACTCAAGTATTGATTTTCAGCGCGAGGGAAAAAGGTTGTGTTTTTATCGGTAACTTTTTTTGAATCATCTGGTGCATTTTTATCATTTGTTGTGGTCACACAAGCATTAAGCAATAGCGCAGCTATCAGTGTTGTTGTCGCAAGGAACGTTTTATTTGAAGGTCTAAATTTCAACTGAGCTCTCATTATTGTTTTAGAAATTTGTCAAAGTATAAGACAGAATAACGACAGTAAAAAGAGAGTATTTTGATTAGATGGCGATAAAGAAGAACAAATTTGTAAAGAAGTAATAACAGGCTTTATTAAGGTAGGATATAAAAAAGCCACTATCTAAAAGTAAGATAGTAGCTTAAATGTTTGTTAACTATGAAA
Source organism: Colwellia sp. (assembly GCA_013215465.1). GTDB lineage: Bacteria > Pseudomonadota > Gammaproteobacteria > Enterobacterales > Alteromonadaceae > Colwellia. The sequence goes on from JABSOW010000002.1 coordinate 45,482, forward strand.
TTATAGTTATGCTATTTTTTCTTTTTTACTGCTTTAGCATTCGGTAAATCAGTGATTGAACCTTCAAATATTTCAGCGGCTAAGCCGATTGATTCGTTTAATGTTGGGTGAGCATGAATGGTTAAAGCAAGATCTTCAGCATCTGCGCCCATTTCAACCGCTAGACAAATTTCACCAAGCATTTCACCGGCATTAATACCAACAATAGCACCACCAAGAACACGACCTGTTTCTTTTTCGAAGATCATCTTCGTTTTACCTTCAGTACGCGCTGAAGCGATAGCACGACCAGAAGCAGCCCATGGGAAGTTAGCAACTTCGATGTTTAAACCTTGCTCTTTAGCTTCTGCTTCAGTAACACCAACCCAAGCCATTTCTGGATCGGTATAAGCAATTGAAGGGATACAGCGTGGGTCAAACTCATGTTTCTTACCAGAAATAACTTCAGCAGCACAATGTGCTTCATGTACAGCTTTATGTGCCAGCATAGGCTGACCAACCACATCACCAATCGCAAAGATGTGAGGAACATTAGTACGTAATTCTTTAGAAACGTTAATGAAACCACGTTCATCAACATTGACACCAGCTTTATCAGCAGCAACTAAGTGACCGTTAGGTTTACGACCAACAGCAACTAAAATTTTATCATAACGTACTGGCTCTGCAGGCGCTTTTTTACCTTCAAAAGTAACGTATAAACCGTCATCTTTTGCTTCAACCGCAACAACTTTAGTAGACAACATTATGTTGAATTTCTTTTTGTTGTAAGCACTGTAAATTTTAACGATATCTTTATCCGCTGCGGGTACTAATTGATCAGCAAACTCAACAACCGATATCTTTGAACCAAGTGCCGAATACACAGTACCCATTTCTAAACCAATGATACCACCACCAAGTACTAACATTTCTTCTGGTACATCTTTAAGCTCTAGTGCGCCAGTTGAGTCAATTACACGTGGATCATCTTTTGGAATAAACGGTAAATCAACAACTGATGAACCTGCAGCAATAATGGCATTATCAAAAGTAATGGTGGTAGTTTTACCGTCGTTACCTTCTACCGCAATAGTTTTGTCAGAAGTGAATTTACCAAAACCGAAAACTGTTTTAACTTTACGTGCTTTAGACATGCCGCCTAAACCACCCGTTAATTGACCAATAACGCTGTCTTTCCAACCACGAATTTTATCTAAGTCGATTTCTGGCTTACCAAAAGTAACACCGTGAGATGCCATAGCAGCTGCATCATCAATAACTTTAGCTACATGTAATAATGCTTTTGATGGAATACAACCAACGTTTAAACAAACGCCACCTAATGTTTCACGGCTTTCAACTAATACTACATCTAAACCTAAATCTGCCGCGCGAAATGCTGCAGAATAGCCACCAGGGCCTGCACCCAATATTACTACTTGAGTTTTGATTTCGTTACTCATACTGTCCTCAATATAACTGGTTAAAGTTTTATTTTTTTGTGTAATACCAAGTTGATCAATAAATAAGTCCAATTTGGTATAATTATTTAATGGGCGAAATTCTACGCTTATCTATAGAATTTCGCCAATATTAATTGTTAATTTCTGACTAAAGTATTAATTTTCTAATGTCAGACATTACACTAGCTAAATGTACGGTAAAGCGCGCAGCAAGTGCACCATCAATGACGCGATGATCGTAAGACATTGATAATGGTAGCATTAGTTTAGGAATAAACTCGCTGCCATTCCATTTTGGTTTCATTTCAGATTTTGATACACCTAAAATGGCCACTTCAGGTGCATTTACAATAGGTGTAAATGCTGTGCCACCAATACCACCAAGACTAGAAATAGTAAAACAGCCACCTTGCATGTCGGCGGCTTTTAACTTGCCATCACGTGCTTTAATGCTAATTTCTAGTAATTCACGTGATAATTGATGAATACCTTTTTGATCAACATTACGTACTACTGGTACGACTAAACCATTTGGGGTATCAACTGCGACACCAATGTGAATGTATTTTTTAAGAATTAAATTTTCGCCGTCTTCACTCAAACTTGAGTTAAACGTAGGGAAGGTACGTAATGCATCAGCTGCGGCTTTTAAAATAAAGACCAGCGGTGTAATTTTAAAACCAAGTTTTTGTTTTTCGCAAATAACGTTTTGTTCTTTACGAAATGCTTCCACGTTAGTTATATCGGCTTCATCAAACTGGGTAACATGGGGAATAGTTACCCAGTTACGGTGTAAAAATGGTCCCGATATTTTTTGAATTCGCGTTAGTGCCTTGGTTTCAATGTCGCCAAATTTAGAGAAATCTATCGCTTTAGTGCTAACTACTTGTAAACCACCTTCACCAGTGGCAACTGAACTACCTGCGTTGGCTTTCGGGCGAGAAAGTTCATATTTAACGTAAGATTGCACATCTTCTTTTAAAATACGATTTTTATTACCTGTGCCTTTAACAAGGGTTAAATCAACACCAAATTCACGCGCAATACGACGAATTGTTGGTGAGGTGTAAATAGCACCTTTACTAACTTTACCCGCTTGCGGATGATGTGGCACAGGTGAACTAACGCGCGCTGTTGTTGGTATTACTTTTGCTGGTGCAACAGCAGCGACAGCTTTTGGCGCTTCAGTAGCAACAGCAACACCGCCAGATGTTTCTAGCTTAATAACAAGGCTACCTTCTTTAACTTTGTCACCTAGGCTAATAAAGACTTCTTTTACGGTACCTGCATGAGTTGAAGGTACGTCCATGGTAGCTTTATCAGTCTCTAAGGTTATTAAACCATCTTCTTCTTCAATAACATCACCAACGTTGACCAGTACTTCAATAACCTCAACTTCACCGTCTTCACCAATATCAGGTACGGAAATTTCGATAATTGCTGAAGTGCTAGCAGTTTCAGCGACCGGCGCTGAAACTGCTTTAGGCTCTGCAGGGGCTGACTGAATAACTTCAGTAGCAGGCTCTGCTTGGCTTGTTACTTCTTCACCAGAGGCTTGAGCTTGAATTTCTCCAATGATATCGCCTTCTTTGATTTTATCGCCAACACTTACCGATAAGCTTAATAGCTTACCAGCCAATGGTGCCGGGATATCCATCGATGCTTTATCCGTTTCAACGGTTACAATCCCTTCATCTGATTCTAGTGTGTCACCAACAGCCACACATATTTCGATAATTTCAACTTCTTCGCCGCCCACATCAGGGACTAGAATTTTTTCAATAGACATTTTATTTTCCTTATTCTAGTTAGGTTTATGCGTAAAGTGGGTTAAGTTTATCGCTATCGATGTTAAAGCGCTTAATGGCTTCACTAACAACACTGCGCTTAACATCACCACGGTTAGCTAGCTCAAATAAAGCCGCAATAACAATGTAGTTTTGATCCACTTCAAAATGTCGACGTAAATTATCGCGACTATCACTACGACCAAAGCCATCGGTACCTAATACGCGGTATTCAGTGTCGATATAAGCGCGTACTTGGTCTGAGTAATTTTTAATGTAATCAGTAGCAGCAATTGCTGGGCCTGCTTCTTTAGTTATTACCTTAGTAATGTAAGCTGTTTTTTGTTTGCTTTCTGGGTGTAGCATATTCCAACGAGTAACTGCTTGGCCATCACGAGCCAATTCGTTAAATGAAGTTACTGAGTAAACATCACTAGAGATGTTGTAATCGTTTGCTAGTATTTGTGCGGCTTGACGTACTTTTTCTAAAATAGTACCTGAGCCTAGTAGCTGTACATTAGCGATCGCTTTTTTCGACGCTACTTGTTCAAGTTGATAAATACCTTTGATGATTTCATCAGCAATACCCTTTTTCTCAGGTATTGCGGGTTGTCGGTAGTTTTCATTCATTAACGTTAAGTAAAAGAAAATGTTTTCATTTTCTTCGTACATACGGCGTAAACCTTCATGCACAATAACAGCTATTTCATAACCATAAGTGGGATCATAAGTTACACAGTTAGGAATTAAACCCGCTTGTACATGAGAATGACCATCTTGATGTTGTAAACCCTCACCATTAAGCGTGGTTCTACCAGCAGTGGCGCCTAGTAAGAAACCTTTTGCTTGGCTATCACCTGCCGCCCAAGCTAAATCACCTACACGTTGGAAACCAAACATAGAATAATAAACATAAAACGGAATCATAGTTGCATTACAGGTTGAATATGAAGTCCCAGCAGCAATCCAAGAGGCCATTGCACCAAGCTCATTAATACCTTCTTGTAGAACTTGGCCTTTTTTATCTTCACGGTAATAAGCTACTTGGTCAGCATCTTGAGGAATGTATTTTTGCCCTTCATTAGCATAAATACCTACTTGGCGAAATAAACCTTCCATACCAAAAGTACGTGCTTCATCAGGAATAATTGGCACAATACGCTTACCAATTTTCTTATCTTTAAGTAAAGCATTTAACACACGCACAAAAGTCATAGTTGAAGAAACTTCACGTTCACCTGAGCCTTTAGTGATAGCATCAAATATTTTCAATGATGGAATTTCTAATGACTCATCAGCTTGTTCACGACGTGCTGGCATTGAACCACCTAAAGCATCACGACGCGCTTTCATGTACTTATATTCTTCACTATCTTCTGGGAATTGATAATACGGCAAGTCTTCAATGTCCGCATCAGCCACAGGAATATTAAAACGGTCACGGAAATATTTTAGTGAAGTAACATCAAGTTTTTTCACGTTATGGGCAATATTTAAACCTTCACCAGCAGCGCCTAAACCAAAACCTTTAACGGTTTTAGCCAAAATAACCGTTGGACGACCTTTAGTTTCCATGGCTTTTTTATAAGCGGCATAAACTTTAACCGGATCATGGCCACCACGGTTTAAGCGGTAAATATCTTCATCTGACATATTTGCAACAAGTGCTGCGGTTTCAGGGTATTTATTGAAGAAGTTTTCACGGGTATATTTGCCACCTTTGGCTTTACAATTTTGGTATTCGCCATCGACGGTTTCTTCCATTAATTGTAATAATTTTCCTGAGGTATCACGGGCAATAAGCGCGTCCCAGTATGATCCCCAGATAACTTTAACCACTTCCCAGCCTGCGCCACGGAAAGTACCTTCAAGTTCTTGAATAATTTTACCGTTACCACGAACAGGACCATCTAAACGTTGTAAATTACAGTTAATAATAAAGGTTAAGTTATCTAAACCTTCACGTGAAGCTAAACCAATCGCACCTAGTGATTCTGGCTCATCAGTTTCACCATCGCCTAAGAAACAATAAACACGTTGTCCTGAACAGTCTTTAATACCACGATCTGTGAGGTACTTTAAGAAACGAGCAGTGTAAATAGCTTGTAGTGGACCTAAGCCCATAGATACGGTAGGGAATTGCCAGAAATCGCCCATTAAATGAGGATGAGGGTAAGAGGATAAACCTTTGCCATCACATTCTTGACGGAAATTATTCATCTGCTCTTCAGTTAAGCGGCCTTCCATAAAAGCACGAGCATAAATTCCGGGTGAAATATGGCCTTGAGCAAAAATGAAATCGCCACCATCTTTTTCTGAAGCCGCTTTAAAGAAGTGATTAAAACCCACATCATAAAGCATTGCTGAAGACGCAAAACTACCAATATGACCACCAAGCTCTAAATCTTTTTTAGAGGCACGTAATACCAATACTAAAGCATTCCAACGAATAGCTGAACGAATGCGCGCTTCAAGCGTCAAATCACCAGGCATATGTGGCTCTTGTCCAGGAGGAATAGTATTTACATAAGCTGTGGTTGCTTCAAAAGGTAAATGAGTACCACCACGACGAGCTCGGTCGATCAATTTTTCTAATAAAAAATGTGCGCGCTCAGGGCCTTCATTTTCTAATACTGATTCCATTGACTCTAACCACTCTTGGGTTTCTAATGAATCAATATCAATGTTTGATAGATCTGACATCTGTTTTTGTCTCCATATTTTTGTTGGTAACCATTTAATTAGTTTTACATTCTGCGCATGGATCTTTTTATGCGTTTGCCTGTATTAGCTTTCTTGTGTAAGTTATTACATTCTGCGCATGGATCTTTCTATGCGACTATTTTCTTGTGTTAGTTTTAACAGTACTTCTTCAATAAAAGCTAAATGACGGTGGCTAGCACCCCAGGCTTTCTTTGGCTGTCCGCTAATGATAGCGTCAAGCAAGTTTGTTCTATAATCAGTTATTTTGCTAAATATCTCCGGGCGTTTAGCTAAAATAGTCAAATTTTTCTCTATATTGTCTACTATCAATTCACCCATACTTCGTGCTGTTTGTAATATCACCACATTATGGGAAGCGGCACATATCGCTATATAAAACTCATATACTGCTTGTGCTTCTAGATGAAAATTATCTTCTAATTGGCAATTACCAATTTCGTTATGCTTGGTCTGTATTTGTTCAAAATCAGTATCGGTGCCTCGCATGGCTGCGTAATAGGAGGCCATACCTTCAATACCATGGCGAAATTCTAATAAATCAAATTGTGACTCATGACTATTTGCCATCAAATCAAACATAGGTTCGGCAAAAGATTTCATTATTTTTTTACTAACAAAAGTACCACCACCTTGTATACGTGTGACCAGCCCTTTAACTTCTAGCTTTTGAATGGCTTCACGTAAAGATGGCCTTGAAACTTCAAACTGTTTTGCCAGTTCACGTTCAGGTAATAGTTTTTCGCCTGGTTGTAAACTACCTTCAAGAATTAACTCTTCTAGTTGAGCTAAAATAATGTCTGACAGTTTTTGTGGGCTTAATTTTTTTTTTAATAACTGTGTCATTAACGGCTTAACCTTTAATAATTTTATTTTACTTCTCTATATTGACTACTTTTATAGTAATCAATAACACTTGCAGTAATTGGTAAATTGGTATTACCAATAATTTTTAGGGCAATAAAAAATCAAAAATAACTATATTTGCAATGCAATATAGTTGAAGAACGGCATTAACGCAAGGTTATTTTATAGACAAAGTAGAGCTAATACTTGAAACGAACGTTTGAATTCAGATTGGTCTTACCAATGTTGTAAAGGGGGTTTCCTTAAGATTTTAGCTAAAATATTACTCCCATTCGTCTTCCCGCTCATTTTCCATGTGCTGTAAATGTCTATCTAGTTTGTTTAATAAATGATGCAAGGTTGATAGCTCATCATGGGTAAAGCAGCTATCAATCATATCTCCAGTTTCAATGCGCTTAGGCGTAATTTTGTCATAAAGATCGGCACCGGCTTGTGTTAGGTAAATCAATACCTTGCGGCGATCTTTTTTAGAGCTAAGGGTATCAATGAGTTGTTGTTTTTTTAATACTTTCACCGCTCTAGAAATAGTCGCGGCATCAGTTTTTAAAGCATTAGCAACATTACCGTTAGTTAAACCACCATAAGCACCTAAAATAGAAATAACGCGCCATTCTCGCTCGCCAATCATTATGCCTATTTCATTGAGTAATTCGGGTAAATCATTACCCGCTTGCGACATTTGTGCGGCTAAATAGTACATTCGATAAGGAAGGAATGTTTGCAAGTCAAGCGTACAATTTACTTTCCCTTGCGGGGATTTTTCTTTTTTAACTACACTTGATAAGTTCTCAGGCAAGGTCATGATAAATGATCCGATGGGGTAGGGAGCCAAAGTATTTTGGTTTAATAAACCTGATTCTACTCTGACCCCATTTAAATTACTACTGCCCCCAGTTTTCAATCACGTCAACAAAGTGACTTAAAAAGAGATTGGTTTGATGTGCATCAAGTGCACGATGGTCAATACTTAATGAGACATAACATTTCGGTTTAATCACCATAGTATCTACACCTGAAATTTCTTCTACTGACACTCGCTTTTCTAACTTCCCTATTCCCAGTATTGCCACTTCAGGTTGATTAATAATAATCGGGGTAGCAAATAAACTACCACTAACGCCATGATTAGAAATAGTAAAGGTGCCATTTTTCATATCACTTGGGACTATGTTGCCACTGCGCGCTTTTTCAGTTTGACTATTGAGTGCTTGAGCAATAGAAAATAAGTTCATCGATTGAACTTGTTGAACAACAGGGACCACTAAACCTTTATCACCTAAAGCCGTACCAACACCTATATTAATATCACTAAATAGCTCTAATGCATCTTGATGAAAGCGAGCGTTCACTTGTGGAACTTCTTTTACCGCTTTAACAATTGCCGCTAAAAAATAAGCGGTAAAGGTTAATTTAACACCTAACTCAGCATATTCAGTTTTATGCCATTTTCTATGCTCAATAATATTACTCATGTCCATTTCAAAAACACTAGTGACATGAGGTGAGGTTTCTAACAAACTTTTAACCATATGATTGGCAATTGCTTTACGCATATTGGTATGCTTAACCATAGTACCTTTGAGTGGTCTAGCGACGGGAGCATGAATAGAGTTTGGTGTATTTGTAGCTAAAGCGGCATTAGATTTTGGCGTATTTTGGATGTAAGAACGAACGTCATTTCGAGTGATCCTACCTTGGTGACCTGTGCCAGTAATAAGGTTTGGGTTTATTTGATTACTTTTTAATAAACGACGTGCGGCAGGACCAAGCAAATATTGTGCGCTATCATCTATAGTAAAGTCGGCTTTAATATTCAATTGTTCGCTTGAAAGGGTATCCGAGGTTACTTTACTGCTATGCTCATCGCTGTTTGCCTCAAGCTTCACTGGTTCGTTATTTTCAGTTTGATTAGCTTCTTTGGTATCAACAGTAACAGTTGAGGCTATAACTTTTGTAAACTCGGTATCTAATTGCCCTAATACCGTATCAACTGCAATTTCTTCGCCTTCAGCAAAGATAATAGTAGATAAAATACCGGTGTTAGGCGCACAAATTTCCATTGAAACCTTATCGGTTTCTAATTCTATTAGCGGGTCACCCTCTTTAACTTCTTCACCAATAGCAACTAACCACTTTGATAGCGTAGCCGAAGTACCTTCTAACTGGGCAGCAGGTAAGATAATATCAATTGTACTCATGTTTTTACTCACTATTTAGTTAAAATTCTACAATATCGATAATTGTTTGTACTATGCGTTCAACGGTCGGAACCGCAGCATTTAACAAATGAATATTGTGTGGATTTGGCGTATCTGGCATGGTTAAGCGCTCAATGGGGGCATCTAAGTCAAAGAAAGCTTCTTTGGCGAGTACCGCCGCAATTTCAGCACCAAAGCCAGCAGTCATATTATCTTCATGAACAATTAAACAACGGCCTGTTTTCTTCACTGATGCCAGTACAGCGGCTTTATCCCACGGTTGAATAGTACGTAAGTCAATTAATTCAATACTGTCAGGAGTATGTTCTTTTTTAAGCTCTTCAATAGCAGCATCGCAACGCTCTACCATAGCTCCCCAAGTAACTAATGTTAATTTGTCGCCTTTTGTTAATACATTCGCTTTACCAAAAGGAATGACGAAGTCGTCACCTGGATATAGTCGACGAGCCCAGCGGTTATCAAGTAATGATCTGTGCTCAAAGAAAATTGTTGGATTATTATCACGTAAAGCATAACGTAATAAACCGGCGGCATCCTCTGCATTTGAAGGCATAACCACTTGCCAACCGATTTTATGGGCCCATTCAACTTCATCACTCATTGAATGCCAGGGATCGCCTCTTCCAGCAAAACCGCCGGGAATACGAATAACCATTGGAGCGGCAAATTGATTATTGGTGCGCCAGCGCATAATACCGGTATCAGAAATTTGTTCAGCTGCAGGCTCAGCGTATTTTCTAAATTGAATTTCGGGCACTGGCATCAAACCAGACAAAGCCATGCCTACCGCACGACCAATAATGCCTTCTTCTGAAAGAGAGGTATCAAAGACACGATGATCGCCATATTTTTCATTAAGACCTAAAGTGGCGCCATGAACGCCGCCTTTAGGACCGACATCTTCACCAAAAACTAGCACTTTAGGATTAGTGGCTAGCTCATAATCTAATACTTTGCGAATAGCGGTTTGCATATTTAATCGTTGACCTTCAGGTTTAGCTATTTCGCTAACCTCAGGAAATTGATAATGATCGCCATGTAAGCCACCACGAAGTTGCACATCAGCTTGGCCATCGTCATGTTTTTCTGCATAAACATAACGGGTTAACTTCTTAGTATCTGGCTCTGGGCGTTGTTTAGCGCGTTCAACACTGGCACGAATTTCCTTATAGGCTTTTTCTTCTAAAGCTTGCCACTCGCTATCACTGATGATTTTTTCTTGTGCTAAATAGTGTTTAAGTTTTGGCAAAGGATCATTTTTTTGTTCTTCTGCTATCATAGCTTCAGGTTTGTAGGTTTGCGTATCTTGAAAAGTATGACCACACAAACGGGGTACTTTTAAGCGTAATAAACAAGTACCTTTACCGGCACGTACATAATCAACCGCTTCTTGCACTAGTTGTGGTGTTAGGACAGGGTCGGTGCCATCACCATCAATAATTTTTAAATTTTTATAGGCACTAAGGTTAGCTACTTGATCGCCCCCTGGCGTTTGCACTGTTTGTGGTACTGAAATACCGTAGCCATTGTCTTCTATATAAAATAAATGGGGTAAATTATTAGTCGTTGATATATTTAATGACGCCCAAAAACCACTAGTAGACATAGATGAATCGCCACCCATGGATAAGCCTAACGCGCCTCGGTATGATTCATCTTTTAATTCATCTCGATGATAAACAATTGATTGTGCCCAGCCGGCAATAGGAGAATATTGCGCGCCAACGCCACCACACATAGGAAATAACATTGCCCCTTTACGCTCAACGTTAGGGTAGTTACATACCACACCAATGTCACGACCATCACTATAGCCACCTGATTTTGCCATCGGTGAAGCAACGGCTTCATCAATATCTAAACCGAGCGATAAAACAAAAGGGCGAGAGCGATAGTAACCCGTAGCACCATCATGTGGATGTGTTAATTGAACGCCTAATAGAATTTGAGCAAAATCATGGCCACGGGCTGAAAATTGATTGAACACTAATTTTGCCGGTACTAGCTCTTGCTCTTCTACGTCATCCATTGCTCTTGAAAGCAATAATAAATAACTAATTTTTTGCCAATCTATTGATGAAGCACTATCTTGTTTGGCTGTTTTTTCTTCTGGGTGTGTTTGACTCGAAACTATACTCACAATGCTACCTTCTTAATTACTTGTTGTAAGTTCTTGCTAATTTTATTGTTGATGTATTTGTTACAAACAAGAACCGTTATTAAAGATAAGATTACAAGTAGATTGTTGTATCTGCAACAATCTGGTGGAGGTTGTCTTTATCTAGGAGTAATGAAAACATTACACTTGCTAAAAAACGAATTATTATTGAGGGTGATGAATTTTAATTTTTGATGGATGGAGTTATACCTATACCGCTTCAAGATGCAAGTGTTAGCTTAATTTTGCATCTTGAAGTGGAACGGGTATATACGTTAATGAATAACACCAAACAAAGTTAAAGTAGCAATTGAGGCAAGCAGTAATAAGACGGTACGTTTAGATAAACGTACCAATAAGCAAGGCTCTGCCGTGCAGTCATTTTTGTCTACTATAGTGTCTTCTGATTGTTGCGCGACATCGATTAAGATTTTGTGAGTTGGCTTTTTACCATCAAAAAAACTTTCTAGCCACATAGGTACCGCTTTAGAAAAGTGGCCAACAAACATGTAACCAAATGAAGTAATACGTACTGGCAGCCAATCTAAATAGAATAAAATATCGTGATAGTTTTTGCAGCCAGATGAAACGTAAGGGGTGCTATATCTGTTGTCTTCATCAGAGCTACTTTCTTCGTCTTTGCTTAGTTGCTCAATTTCAATTGAATTGTCATCAGCTGAATTATCATCGCATGAAGTATTTTTACTTTGAGCTAATGAGTCGCTATTTTGCTGTTCTATGACGGTAGTGAGTAAACGGTAAAATACTACACCTACCGCACCAAACAGAGTGAAAAATATCATAATGGCGATGTAATAACGATAATTTAGCCAGATGAGTGTCTGCCCAAACCCCATAGCGGGTAAGTTTTTATCTTGTAAAAGTTGCTGATGAAATAGCTCTGACGTGGTTTGTTCACCACGAAAGGCAGCATGCAAATACTGCTTGTAGCTGTTTCTTGTCGTGACGCAGCCAAAACACACAATTAGCACTAAAGTAGATATTATTAAGTGCAATAAGCCATCACCAACGAATAATAAGATGCCATAAATTACCGCAACGGGTAATAATAAAAAAATGGTATAACTAAGCGTGCTACCTTTGAATTTAGAGACAGTTTTTTTACGCTGAAAAAAGCTGGCATATTTTTGATAGTAATAATCAAAACGCCAAAAGGAAGAAGAGAGAGATTTTTCTGCGGCTAGGGCAATTAGTAAACTTAATAAACTCATGTAAAACCTTATTTGTTAATAGAGTTGCATCTTTTTGCTGTAAGGTTCAATTGATGCATTAATTGTATTCATTGACTAAAGTCAACTTCGTGCATTTTACTTCTACTAGCACCATACAAGGTTAAGCTAGATATCTATAGCAATTATTTTCTAAAACCAGAACTGTTACTAATTCACTTTTCGTTGTTGTAATATTCGACGATAATAAGGCCAGTTAAAGATGTGCCCAGGATCTGTTTTTCTGCTTGGTGCAATATCACAATGACCAACAATATGCTCATTTGTGATCAGCGGATAATGTTGTTGTAAACTTACCGTTAACCTTGATAATTGTTGATATTGCGCCTCTTCATAAGGGATATCATCACTACCTTCAAGTTCTATGCCGATAGAAAAGTCATTGCATTTCTCTCTGTTATTAAAACAAGAAACACCAGCATGCCAAGCTTTATTATTAAAAGAGACATATTGAATGATACTGCCATCACGTCTGATTAAACAATGAGCAGAAACTTGCAACTGGGCAATATCGCTAAAGGTAGGATGCGCATCAGCCGTTAGCTGACCTAAAAACAAATCAGTTATATAATTACCGCCAAAGCTGCCCGCAGGTAAAGATATATTATGAATAACAAGTAAGCTAATATTATCTTGTGGCTGCCTCGGGCTAAAAAAAGTAGATAATTGCTGTTCAATTTTTTGCAGCCAACCATTTTTAATGATTAAACTTTTGTCTGTTTCTGGCTGAGAACTTGCTCGCAAATTATTACTATTTGAGGCTTTGTTCTTGTCGGTTAACGACATACAATAACTTTTTTAATAAAATCGTATCCTATTATGACTGAAGATGACCCGACAAACAAAATTGGTAAAATTTTTGTTTGGCTTGCATGGATTATGGCGATTATTTTATTAATGTTCTTCTTTGAAGATGAACTTGATAAGCAATATAACCCAAATAGCCAACCACAAGTTAGCTTGAATAGTTCAGGTCAAGCGGAAGTGATGTTAAAGCAAAATAGGCAAGGACATTATGTCACTCAAGGGACAATTAACGAGGTGTCAGTAACCTTTTTGCTCGATACTGGTGCTACTCAAGTTTCTATTCCTGCACATATTGCCGATAAATTACAGCTTGAAAGTTATGGTAGTTATCCAGTGCAAACAGCAAATGGTAGAGTAACGGTTTATAAAACTAAAATAGATCAGCTTAGCATTGGCAATATTTTCCTATATAATGTTGCCGCACATATCAACCCAGCGATGAAAAGTAATGAAATATTGCTAGGCATGAGTGCTTTAAAGCAGTTAGATTTTCAACAAACAGGCAAACAATTAATTTTGCGAGAACCTCTTTAACAGGAATAAAAGTAAATGCTCACTTCTCAACTAGCAAAGCTACAACAAGATATAACAGCCACAACAACATGGGCACTAAAGGAAGACTTGGGTGCGTTTGATAGTGAAGAAGCCTGCGCACAACAAGATATTACAGCGATGTTAATTCCTGAAAATGAACAAGCAGTTGCTACCGTTATCACCCGTGAAGATTGTATTATTTGCGGTGTTGCTTGGGTAAATGAAGTCTTTAAGCAATTAGATGCCTCACTAAGTTGTACTGATGAACAAGCAACCAAAATATCATCTACCAAAATAACCTGGTTCGTCAACGATGGTCAAATGGTGAAAGCGAATACCACCTTGTTTGAATTAGAAGGCAATGCGAGAACCTTACTAACAGGTGAACGGGTAGCGCTTAACTTTTTACAAACACTGTCAGGTACCGCAACCTTAACCAGTAAGTATGTGCAAGAGTTAGCAGGTAGTAATACTAAGTTATTAGATACCCGTAAAACATTACCGGGCTTGCGTAGTGCACAGAAGTATTCGGTGCTTTGTGGTGGTGGTGTTAATCATAGAATTGGCTTATTTGATGCTTTTTTAATTAAAGAAAACCATATTGCAGCCTGTGGCGGCATAGCCCAAGCGGTTGCGACAGCAAAGAAAAACCATAGTGATAAAACGGTTGAAGTTGAAGTGGAGTCAATGGATGAGTTGCAGCAAGCACTTGATGCCGGGGCAGATATTATTATGTTAGATAATTTCACCCCAACGATGATTGAACAGGCAGTGATAGCAACGCGTAATAAAGCAAAATTAGAAGTGTCAGGAAATATGACTATCGAAACATTGCGTGAATACTCCAAAGCTGGGGTCGACTTTATTTCTTCAGGTGCATTAACTAAACATCTGCAAGCGATTGATTTATCAATGCGATTTAAATAAATCAATAGACTTTATAAATACTGAATCAGTTTATTGTTTATTTAACTGATTCAGCTCTTTCTTTGCTAAATAATTATCCATGGTTGAACGTAATAGTTTATAAAGCAAAATAGAACCGTCAATTTCTTCTTTACGATTAGTTAAGCTTTCAATATTCAAACCTAACGGTAAATCGTAAGGAATTACCGCATCTAAAATTTGCTTTAAGCTGTTGGTACAAATACGAATTGACTCATAGAGTGGGCTTTCTGCATGGAGAATACGTAAACTGGTCGCTTCGGGGACATTTACCCCTAACCACTCAATAAATTCTAAAGTTTTCTTACTGCCACAAGGCGAAAAAGTTAGGATTAATCTTTGTGGTTTCAAACCTTGCTTTTTGCATTCAATAGCATAGCGAGTCAACATATCTATTGTTGCTTGTGGATTGTATATCGCCTGAGAAATAAAGAAATTACACCCTTGTTTATTTTTTTCTATTAAACGATCATGCTCATTTTTTTTACTTGCGTGACGCTCGGCAATAGTGATACCACCAATAAAAAAATCATGCTCATTATCTACTAGGGTTTTATAAGCATCGGCTAACGGTAGTGAAATATTATTTTTTGTTGAAGGGCTACCCACCAGTACAATATCTCTAATACCATATTCTTGCCAAGCTTCATTAGCCCACTTATTAAAATCGTCACCGTTAGATTGAACAACGCTTTTATAAGTAATCACCGGACGATTTGATTTTTTATTAAGCAATGATGAATATAATCGGGTGTCGTGAGTTAATTTAAAGGGGAATGGTCTTGGTTTACTGGTACGAGAATTTTCATCTTGAATATCATAAACGATAAGCCCGTCATAATCGATATCGCTAACGCGCTCCAATAATTTTTCAGCAATCGCTTCAATCGCCTCTAATGGTGTGTCTTTTTTTGGTGGTGTTGTACCTATAAAGTAGACACCGCGATTAATATCGTTATATCTAGCTCGAAGCTCTGATTGCTGATTCAAAATAGTTCTTCTTGTTAAATTAAGGTTATAGACGTTTAGATGTCTATATGATCTTGGAAATAGACTGAATTGTCAACTGTTGATCAGTAAATAACACAATATCATGTTATTTCAGCAAGTGTTTTGTGTCTTTATAGCGCTAGAATTTTTTGGCATGCTAGCTCCATCAAGGGAACAGAGCTATGTTCAATTCCCTTGATGAAATAATGATAAATCATTGCAACCGTATTACTTCAATTTATCAACGAAGGTTTGTCTAAACTTAGCGAGCTTAGGGGAAACAATTGCCTGACAGTATTGATTTTGTGGATTATTGTTAGCATAACCTTGATGATACGCTTCACCAGAATAAAAATGTTCAACAGGGCATAGTTGAGTGACGATATCTTGCTCAAACATTTTTGCTGCCGTCATTTCGTTTATATTTTTTTTAGCGATAGACTGTTGAGCTTCATCATGATAAAAAATAGCAGAACGATATTGACTGCCAATATCGTTGCCTTGTCTATTTAATTGGGTTGGATTGTGCAAGGTGAAGAATATTTCAATAATATCTTGGTAAGATATTTCTTTGGCATCAAAACTTAACTGTACTACTTCTGCATGACCACTATTGCCAGTGCAAATATCTTCATAACTGGGGTTTTCAACGTGACCTCCCATATAGCCAGAAATTGCTGACTGTACCCCTTTAACTTGGGAGAAGGCCCCTTCTATACACCAAAAGCAACCGCCTGCCAAAGTGGCATGTTTTAGTTCATTATTGTCAGTAATATTTGTCATTTTTATGATTTTGCTCATTACATTAGTTAACATTAAAGATAGTATAATAGGTTGAAACAACATAGAGCCATCGAATAAACAATTTATGTCACCTTTTTTCAAAAATAAAAAAAATCTGACAAACCCTAAAGCGAATAATCAAATTGAACTGGTACTTGCCTTGCGTAGTGCCGCTATTGTTATTCAATTACTGTTGATCTTTTTTGTTAATTTAGCGTTAGCATATGAATTGCCTTGGATGCCATTATTTAGTGTGATTGTCTTAGAGTTAGCCTTCACTTTTGGCAGTTTTATTTTTTACCGTAATAAATCGCCAATAAGCCAGCCGGCTTTGTTGATGCAAATTTGTGCTGACATTTTGTTTTTAACTTTTTTACTGTTTTTTAGTGGTGGGGCAACTAATGCCTTCGTCTCTTTGTTATTAATTCCTATTGCTATCGCTGCGGTTACCTTAACCTCTACTTTGTTAGCGCTAGTGGCATTTTTAGCGATACTTTCTTATAGCGTTTTATTATGGTATTTACCGATGAGTGTGATGCACGGTAATATGCAAGGGCACTTTATCGGCATGGGCATTAACTTTTTATTCTCTGCTCTTGTAGTGGCTCTCGTGGTAGGAAAAATGGCCCGTAGCATCAATCAAAGAGAATTAGCCATTGCTGCTTACCGAGAAAATCTATTAAAACAAGAACAGGTTACTTCCCTAGGGGTCGCTTCTGCACAAGTAACTCACCAACTTGCCACGCCTATTGGCACCGTACAATTACTTGCTGATGAACTTCAGGAAGATTTTCCTGATAATGATATTATCAAAGATATTCAAAGCCAGTTAACACGTTGTCGTGATAGTCTCGATGCTTTTCGTGCCATGGTATTTGATATTAAAGAACAAACCATTGTTGCGACTAATGTCGGTGATTTACTTGATGATTTATTAGATAATTTACGGATTAACTACCCAGAAATAAATGTTAAATTAATCGCGCAACAACCAACGAATACCGAAGTAATGGCAGATGCGGCTTTATTGCCTGCTATTTTGAATTTAATTAATAACGCTATACGGGCAACTAAAGTAAATAACAGTAATAAAATCACCTTAATTAGCCAAATTGATACAGAAAATTGGCAATTTATTATTCGAGATTATGGTGTGGGTTTTACCCTAGAAAAGTTAAAAAAGCTTGGGGTAAAACCGGTAAATAGTGAGCATGGTTTAGGTATGGCAGTATTTTTAAGTCATGCGAGTTTAGAGCGTTTAGGTGGCAAATTAGCCTTAACTAATCATCATCAAGGCGGCGCTTTAGTCACTTTAAGTTTACCGGTGAGCAAATAAAAAAATGAAAAAATTATTAATCGTTGAAGATGATGTTATTTTTGCTAATACCTTAAAGCGGCGCGTAACCAAACATGGCTTTGACTGTGTTCACGTTGAAACAAACTCAGCAGCATTGTTAGCTTGTCATCGACATAAACCTGACTACGTATTATTGGATATGAAACTATCGCAAGAAACCACGTTGAATATCATTACCCCTATCCGTCAATTACGGCCTAAAAGTCGTATTATTCTCCTGACGGGTTTTGCTAGCATTGCTACTGCCGTAGAGGCGATTAAATTAGGCGCCGATGATTACTTAACGAAGCCGCTGGACACGCAAACACTATTAGCAGCGCTTAATGAAAGCAAAGCTTCTTTAATTTCCACTACTACTGAACTTGATGGAGCAACGCTATCGGCAGAGCAAGTACAGTGGCAACATATTCAACAAGTATTAAAAGCCAATGACGGCAATATATCAGCCACCGCTAGGCAGCTGTCTATGCACCGCAGAACCTTACAAAGAAAACTGCAAAAAAGGCCGCAATATATAACGTGATTTTTTTATGTGAAATTAGAGTCTGTTGATCTTTTTCGGTTAAGTTTATTTGCAAAGTTATCCAGTACTAATGAGCTATATAAGATCAAATTAGATAAGCGGGTTATCGCTTAGTATAGGTTGTAATTAAACGCCGATAGGCGTAATAGCCACCATTGAACTAAACCGCTCTCGCGGTAATGGTGCTCTTTTCTAGCTTAAC
Source organism: Colwellia sp. (assembly GCA_013215465.1). GTDB lineage: Bacteria > Pseudomonadota > Gammaproteobacteria > Enterobacterales > Alteromonadaceae > Colwellia. The sequence goes on from JABSOW010000002.1 coordinate 64,070, forward strand.
AACCAACCATAATGTAACAATTCCCATAGTAAGCATCTAGTTCTCGCGGTTTCCACAATGGAGCTTTGTTCGACACCAGCCTGACTAGGATTGTGGGTGATTATTTGCTTGAACTAAGGCGTACCGTCAGCATCGAAAGCAATGCGGTAAACATCGAACTGTTTTGTGGCAGATATTCGTATGCTGAAGGCACATACCCTGAACAGTCTAAGTATGACTATATTCAGGGTTTAAAGACTATAATATGGCATAAGTAACGATTAAACCACTTCCCACAATAGGTATGGTTTTTGGCACTAATATTTATAGGTGCTAATGTTCCCTTGGTGCGCTAAGCGGAAGTTTACGCCTAAGTAAGGTGTGATACTTTTTCTAATGATTAAAGCAATGATGTCAACGAATTCATTAGGTCTCATCATACAATTATTTACAAGGAAGCTTGTAAGATGTAAGGCACATAAAATCTATTTGGCTTTAAGGTAGGTATCCATGCTGTCTACCATTTCTTTGATACTAGTTTCTATTAATGTAGTAAGTTCTTCTTCTCCTCTAAATTTTATTTTATGGTTAGTAATATTTATTTTATCGAAGATATCACTAAAGGCCTCATCACATAAGTTACTATCTGCTTTTAATGTGTCTAACAAGTCTTTGCTTACTTCATGACCATTAGCTACATCTTCTTCCCTTGCACAGAGTTCCTTTCTTAAATCATATGACTCTTCAAGGTAGCAAAGCATGTCATCAACTTGAGAGATTATTGAACCTGAAGTCATTAATACTGCATTTGAAAGCTTAAACTGCTGATCATTAAACAAAGCTTTAACTTGTACCGATAATGTTTGAAAGTGGTCATGTAAATTTATTAAGTCGGAAAGTTTGGTCTTCCTTATAGAGTCAATACCAGTTTTACCGCCAAGACCATATAGCGTATTTCTTAGTCTATTTATTGTGTTACTTATTTTATAAGTAACCTCTACAACCTCTTTGGCTAATTCAAATTTAGCCTTAAATGAAGTTTCAGCTTGCCACTTGTTTAAACCTCTATATGCAAATGTTGCAGTAGCTACTGCTGCACAACCTGTAGCTATGGCAGAAATACCTAATGCAATATCTTTGAATGCTGTTATTTCTGTAGGTGTAAAAGGGATATTGAAGGCCATAAAAACACAAATCCTTATGTAAACTATTGGTCTGTAACATATCAAATTTTAATGAAAAATGTACGGAAAAATGATTAATATTAAAAGTGAATTATTTGCAATAGTGTATGTTATCTAGTCCAACTTTCGATACAAAATCTAATCCGAACGCACAGTTTAGCCAGAATGGCTTATGTCTCTAATGTGGCAATAGTGACGATTATTTGGTTGATAATTTTGTAAATGAATAATAATGGGATTAGAGTAAACTAAATAAGCTTTACTTCACTGATAAGGATAATCATGAATAAGATAAGGATCAGAGCGGCACAAATCAGTTCAAGATGGTTGCGAACAGGGCTTACATATCAATTGTCATTGGCTGAGCTAGAGCCTTTGTTCTCTGTTTATGGTCAAATACCTAAGGGTAATGTAATCATTCTTAATAAGTCTAACCCTATTACCATCGACAACCTTAAAAGCTTTACTCATGCTGAGTACACAACGCATAAATTAAACACAAAGGCATTTTCTCAGGCAAAAGGACACCATTTATCATTAAACAGATTTAATCAGCCTGTATTAGTGACTGTTAGCGACATTTACAAACTGATTAGAAACAATCTTCATAGTAAGAAAAAACGTTTTTCATTAAAAAACACAAAAATGCCTGTAAGTTTGGATAATTTAATTCTAACAATAGAGGTTAAATCTGAATCCTTTAAAAAACTAGGCCGAAATGCTGATAGAAAGCTTAATTTTTGGCGGAAACAAAATCTTAAACCTGAGTTTAGTCTTTGCCAGTTAACTAAGTTAATGGAGGCTGTTGATTATCAAATGGCGATTTCTCAAAAGGGTTTGGTACAACATGATTGCTTTGAAAGCGACTTAACCCTTTAGCTTTCTGTATGTTTAATACAGATAGTATTAATAAAAATTTTCATGTTATACGGAAAAATAGATATTAAATCAGAGTATTTTAATAATGGATAATAAACAACTATCAAAGCTGCTTACACAGCAGCAAAAAATACTGTCTAAAATAGCATTAGGTCAGTCTTTAAGTGAAATTGGCGAGGAAATTTGTTTAGCAATCGAAGATATTTTAGAGGATAAGTCAGCAAAATGTTCTATTTTATCTCTTACTGATAAGCAACTTTTTCACTGTGCTGCTCCTAGTCTGGATCAAAAATATTGTGAAATAATCAATGGGGTTGAAATAGGTCCTAGTGTTGGATCATGTGGTACTGCTGCATATAGAAATTCTAGAGTGATTGTAGACAATATCAGCTCATCCCCTCTTTGGGCTGATTTTAAAGAAGTAGCTCTTACATTCGGGTTAGAATCATGTTGGTCAACACCTATTGTCTCAACAAAATCTCAGGTTTTGGGCACGTTTGCTGTATATCATTCAACTCCGAAAAAACCTTCCAAACAAGATTTAGAGTTAATTGATTACTTTGTACATTTTTCTAGCATAGCGTTAGAAAAAAATTCTAATGCTTATCAATTAAAGCAAGCTATAAACGAACTAAAGAACAGTAATAATAAGTTTAAAGCATTTACTCAAGTTATGCCTGACTTAGCACTTATTATAAGCGAGCAAGGAGAGTATGTTGATGTATATGGCTCTTCTGAAGACTTACTCTACTATTCAATGAAAGAAATGAAGGGTTGTAATCTAAATGATGTTTTACCCTCTATAGATGCTCAGCCCATAATGACGGTGATTGAAAAAACATTAGCAACCAATGAAATTCAGATATTTGAATATGAACTTGATGTTCAAAAAGGCCATGTTATATTCGAAGGTCGCACAGCATCAGTGGAGCACTACCAGTCTGAAAATAGCTCTTCAAGACATGTATTATGGGTAGCGAGGGATATTACTCAAAGAAAATTGGCCGAAAAAGAAATTGAAAAACTAGCCTACTATGACCCATTAACTAAATTACCTAATAGGAGGATGCTTAACGAACGTCTTGCTATTGTAGTTGAAAAAATAAAACGCTCTGGTGAAACAGGGGCTTTATTATTTTTAGATATTGATAACTTTAAACGCCTTAATGACTCTCTTGGGCATACATCAGGTGATAAATTACTTGTTGAAGTAGCAAAAAGGTTGGAGGCTATAATAAGAAAGTCTGATACTTTGGCTCGATTGGGTGGAGATGAGTTTGTTGTTTTATTGGAGTATATTGGGCATGATAATGAACAAGCAAATATTGAGTCAGCAACTGTTGCTCAAAAGATTCATGAAATATTCGATGAAGAGTTTAAAATTGACTCATTAAACTTTCAAATGAGTTGTAGTATTGGCATTTGTCTAATAGAAGGACGTGATATTAGCTCAGATAATATAATGCAGTTTGCTGATACGGCAATGTATCGTTCAAAAGCTAAAGGGGGCAATAATTATAGTTTTTATGATCCTGAATTACAAACATTGCTGGATAAGAAAATAGAGCTTGAGACAGAAATTCTCAAATCAATAAAAGATGAAGAGTTTTGTGCTTATTTCCAACCTCAAGTTAATATTGAGGGAAAGGTTATCGGAGCAGAGGCACTTATACGCTGGACTCATCCTGTTAAAGGTATTATTCCTCCCTGTGAATTCATTCCGATTGCAGAGCAGTTTGGCTTAATACAACGCCTTCAAAATATAGTATTGAAAGACATATGTAAATTACTCAACAATATAAGTTCTGACCTTCTTTGTGAAGATTTCAAAGTATCAATTAATATCAGTCCATCACAGTTTAAATCGTCATCATTAAAGACTGAGTTACTTAATATTCTTCATCATTTTAAAATTAACTCTTCACGAATTACACTAGAGATAACAGAAAGTATGTTAGCTCATGATGTTGAGCATGCAGTACAACAAATGAAAGAGTTAAAATCTGAAGGTTTTACCTTTTCTATTGATGATTTTGGAACAGGGTATTCATGTTTAACATATTTACATGCGTACCCCGTAAAGGAATTAAAAATTGATAAAAGTTTTATTGATAGAATTGATGAAGAGTCAGGTCTTAATATTGTTAAAACTATTATTAATTTAGCACGTAACTTAAAAATAAAAGCGATTGCTGAAGGCGTAGAAACCAAAGAGCAGTTTGAAATATTAAAGCATTGCAATATAGATTCCATTCAAGGATATTTTTTCGCGAAACCAATGCCTATGAATGAGTATTTAACGTGGCATAAGGAAGTTTCTTTGCCGTAATTACAAGTAAGGCTAATTGTACGCTCATATTTGAATTGTGAGTATCTATGACCGCTTTGGTGGCGGAGCGGACTATTTATTAAGATCAATTCACGTCTAAATTAGGTCGGCTTCGTGGAATAAGTTAGCGTTCTGAGATGGACTCTGACAGGCAACAATGATCTAGCTGCCTGTCAGATTTAGTGAATCGAACCGCCTTCTTAGTTTGAGCTAATACATGTTAAGAGTATTACAGCTAAATATATGCATTAAACTACGCTAAGGCTCTTTAGAAATTATAAGCGACATGTTGATGAAACCTAACAATTACTTCTTCTTTGCTAGGCTCCATTTCTAATTCAGTTGTCATTAACCGTAAAGCTTGTTCTATTTGATTTAAAAAACGACCAAAGCCATGCTCGGTTTGATTCTTATCAGTAGCAACAAATACTAGCTGCACATTATCAACTAATTCACTGGCATCCCATTTACTAATAATACCACAAGGGTTTTGTTCTGGATTATAGCCAAGTATTTGTAATTCGCCGATGCGAGAAACGATTTCGTGGATACTATAACGAACAATGGGCACTAAACCATTGGCGATCAAAGCGCCATTATTTAAATTATAGCGTTTTGCTGATTGGGTAAAAGTATCGGTTAAATAGGTATAAAGTGGGTTGTAGGGATCCGCTGAGTTTGGATCTATGTCAACCATATTGAGTAATCTATTTGATATAGGTAAATTAACTATCGCGTAGGTCATTGCACTATGAAACTCAGGTAATGTTACCTCTTGGTCAGCATAGCGTTGGCTGATAGGACGTAACTTATGGCTTTGTGTTGTTAAGTTATCATCATCCTTAGCTAGCTTGTTTTTAGTGAGTTTATTTTTTGAAAATAAATCATAAGTAATATGTTGGTGATCGCGTAGGCGAATATCACTGACATTAATTGCTGCTTTTTTAGCAAAAGCGGTGACCAATTGTGATATTTTTGCATGAAATCTAGCGGCATTCTCTCTGATGTCAGTTCCTGTAGACATAAATAATAAGGATATTTTTTTTGCGCGTTTATTAGCATCAAAAAAAGACTTTTTTAATTGATGACTTTCAGGGTTATAATAAAATAAAATCTGTTGATTGGTTTGCCATTGGTGCATTTCGTGACTAAAACGTACCCTAGTTAGTTTATCATTGGCGATAAAAAGGCAATTTTTTACTTCAAATAGTTCCGATAAATCAAATAACTCTTTCGCTAATACTTGATAAAACTGATAATAGTTTTCTGATGAATTATTTGTGACAGCAGAGGTTATTTTTGCGGGGCTAGTTTGTACTGAGAATCGTTGGATTAATTCATCAGTTATTGTAAATTCAGCCAAAATATATTGATTGTCACGAGCGTTGTGTGGCAGATAGCTTTTATGATCGGCACTACGCTTTCTGATAATTGACATAGTCTTTCCTTGAGTTTGAAAGTAATAATTTCATAGATTTGACCATTATAACTGCGCTAGGTGACATTTTTATGTCAGGTGTAGCTAGCTATCTGACTGACGACAACCTTTTGTATCATCATGAGAAAATAGAGAGAGTTTTGTGTTAGAAAATCAACAAGCGTTAATTGAAGCCGTTAATCAAAGCATGCCTTTTGGCAAATATGCCGGGCGAAAGTTATTACAATTACCTGAGCCTTACTTGGTGTGGTTTCATCGTAAGGGGTTTCCCGAAGGTAAATTAGGACAACAGCTAGCCCTAATGTATGAAGTTAAATTGAATGGTTTAGAAAGCATGCTAAAGCCCTTATTAAGATCAGTATAGCTGCTTTTTTATTAAATTAAATTTACCTATAAAGTTACATTTTTATAGCACTTTATTCTATAAAAAAGTGCTGCATGTTTATAAAGGAATGTTTTCTATAATAGAAATATTTCGCTCAAATAAAAAATATTTTATGTTTGGCTCGCTACGTAACGCTAAGTTGGTCGATTCATTATTTCAATTGGATTACGAGGTATTTAATAATGAGAAGGCAAAAAAGAGATAAATTAGGAAGAGCGCATTCCAATGATTATCAAGTAGGTTTAGGCGGCAAGTCAAAAGAGCACTGCCCTTATCAGGGCATTGATACAAAATCACAATGGCTCGGAGGCTGGCGTGAGGCGGTAACCGATCGGAATATGGGGCTGTATAAGTAACCGTTACCTCAGCTTAAGTAATTTACTCTGAAATTATTATTAAAGCTCTAAGACCATAAAAAGTTACTGCTATAGTATAGTAAATTAGCGTTTTATATTTTCAGGATGGCAAAACTCCTTAACTTTTAGTCTCGAGTTATTCACCTTTACGAGAGAGTCACTTCTTCTCACCACAAACCGTGCATGTTTTTTGTTTCTTCATGGTAAAATGCTGCCATTGGTTTGATAAACCATCAAACAAATTCAATTTATTAATTTGAGCTTTATTACCTGTCAGTAATTTTATTGCTTGTAATGTTTGCATGCCTGCAACGATAGCCAGTACCGGACCTAAAATACCAATTGTTTGGCAATTGTTGGCCGGTGCTTTTTCTGAACTTGGAAATAAACAATGATAACAGGCACTGCTGTCATCTCTTGGGTCTATCACCATTTGTTGACCATCAAAACCCGTTGCTGCACCGACCACTAAAGGTACTTTATGAGTAACGCACGCTTGGTTGATTAAATAACGGGTGGCAATGTTATCTGAACAATCTAATACCAAATCTACCTGTGGTAAATAATAATCACATAGCTCTTGATCTAACATCTCATCAATGGCTTCAATATGACAATCAGGGAATTGTTGATTGAGCTTCTCTGCAGCAGTATCAGCTTTGTTTTTATTAAGATCTTGTTCGCTAAACTGTATTTGTCTAGGTAAGTTACTTAACTCTATGGTATCACCATCAGCTAAATATAAAGTGCCAACGCCTGCGGCAGCTAAGTATAAGCTAGCTGGATTACCTAACCCGCCAACACCAACAATAAGCACTTTGGCGTTACGCAGGGCCATTTGCCCTTGCTGACCAATTTTATTGAGCATAATTTGTCTGGAATATTTTAGTTGTTCTTGCGTTGTTAACACGTTTTTTCCTTTATTTTTTTCTTCGAAAGCGAAATTTAGTACAGATAAGTTCGCACGGCGCCGGCCTTAAACTGTAAGTACACTTGTTGATTGATAGCTAGCGCTAACTTTTGTTGTGAATAGCTGCTGATATGAACAAAAAATTCTTGTGCTGAGCAAATCACGGTAATTAAAACTGAATGTGTCGACTCATCTAAAGCACTCGACTCTATTGCTTTAATTTGGCCGGATAGCTGATTAACAATAGTGCTATTTTGCGGCTCATTTAGGCAAATACTGATATCGCTAGCAAGAATAAAACAACGTAGCTGTTGGTTCTTGATAAACATATCAGGTAAACGAGGTAGTAAAATTTCCTGCTCAGCTAGTGTTAGCACCATTAATCCTTGGCCATTGTCTGTACTTGCTATTGGTAAAGACAAACTGGTTTGTTGATGAATTAATTGTTCACTTGGTAAGCGAGTGCAAAGAAAGTTCAGTTGATGAATTGTTTGGTGAATATTACCATAACTGACTACTTTTCCTTGTGATAATACCAAGATGTTATCACATACTTGTTGTAGCTCATCTACAGAATGACTGACATATAAAATAGGGATATTTAGTTGCTGCTGTATTTTGACAATTAAGCGTAGCAGCTTAGTTTTACTTAGCTGATCAAGGGCACTTAATGGCTCATCAAGTAGTAATAATTTTGGCTCAGTTAATAAGGCTCGTGCTAAGGCAACACGTTGTCTTTGACCACTAGAAATTTCCAGCACATTGGCATCAGCTAACGCTTCTAGCTCGGTTAACTTTAATATATCAGTAAGCTTTAACTGACCATTAACACAGCGCTTTGCGGCGTAGGTTAAATTATCGCGTACGGTTAAATGAGGAAATAAACGGCTGTCTTGAAACACTAAACTGATATTGCGCTGCTCGGGCTTTACACTAAAATTTTGTGCAGTATCAATTAAGGTTTTTTTATTAAAAATTATTGAGCCGCTAATATTTTTCTCTAAACCTGCAATAGCCCTTAAAAGGGTAGACTTACCTGAGCCTGAATGGCCAAAAACCCCAGTGATGCCGGTTAAGTCAAGCGCTTTCTTAATGGTGAAATTAAACGCTTTATAATGTAGGCTGAAATCTAGATTAAGTTTTGTCACTAGCTTAACTCATTTTTTTGGTAATACGGCGCGGTAGGTTTAATAAATAAACTGACGCTAATAAAATCATTGAACCAATCAATAAACTAATGGCAAGGACATGGGCTTTGGCATAATCAAAGGCTTCGACGTGATCAAATAAGGCGATTGATAATACCCGTGTTTCACCGGGAATATTACCCCCTATCATTAATATCACGCCAAACTCGCCAACGGTATGAGCAAAACCTAAGCTAGCTGCGGTAATAAAACTGGTTTTCGTTAAGGGTAACACTATGGTGAAAAACCTATCGATAGGTCCTGCACCTAGCATGGCTCCGGCTTCCAATAATGAGTCACCCAATTGCTCAAAGGCTTTTTGTAATGGCTGTACTACAAAAGGTAGTGAATATAATACCGAGCCAATAACAATAGCCGAAAAACTAAAAGCAAGTTGTTGTCCGGTAGCTTGCTGCCAAATTTTCCCTGGCAAATGCTGCGGTGAAAAGGCAATTAATAAATAAAAGCCTAATACCGTTGGTGGTAAAACTAAGGGCAGGGCAACAATGGCTTCAATAATCACTTTAAAACGGTTGGTCATTTTAGCGAGAAACCAAGCCAGTGGCGTACCAATCAATAACAAGATCAAAGTAGTGAGTGCCGCCATTTTCAACGTAACTGCGAGGGCTAGCAGATCAGGGCTTGGCATTACTGTTCTCTTGTTGATCTAACGGTTGAGTGAAGGCATTTTTAGCGTAGCCAAAATTGACTATTGTTTGCTGAATTTTTGCTGATAATAAAAACTGACTTAACCGTTTGGCCTGGGCAATATTATCCCTGTTTTTAATAATAACTAATTGTTGTTGTATCGGTTGATGGTAACTGCTGGGAATAACGACACCAGCCAATTTGTTCAATACCAGTTGGCTGTTGGCTATTAAACCACTTTGTACGGCTTGGCTGCGCACTTGAGCAAAGGTTTGATTAATATTAATGCCTTTAATTAAGCTGTTTTGATATTGTTGCCATAAACCTAAGTGTTGCAATGTTTGTTTGGCAGCTTTCCCGTAAGGCGCTATGTCAGGGTTGGCAATAGCAAAGTATTTTGGCGGCTTTGCTAAGTCACTCAATTGTGCTTTGTTATTCATTGATAACAGTGCTAATTGACCAATAGCATAAGTTTCTCGACTATTTTTTACGATTAAATTTTGCTGCTCGAGCCGTTTAGGCCTAACGCTGTCGGCCGAGATAAAGATATCGAAAGGAGCACCATGTTTTATTTGTAAAAATAACGCCCCGCTAGCGCCACTAATGATTTGCGTATTAATATTAGTTTGTTGGTGAAACTTAACTAGTAACTCTTTTAATACGGGAGTGAAGTTTGACGCAACGGCAATGCGTAAGGGCTTGTTAATATGATTATTTGAGGCAAAGCTAATGCTCATACACAGTAGATAGCTTATAAGTATTAGTGAGCTAATAAATAGTAGTGAGTATAGCCTTGATAACGTCATTAGTTAACTTACCACTTTTGCGCTTTACTATCGTCAGTGGCTTTTGCCTCAAGCCAGGCTTCGCCTTGTGTTGTGCGTTCTTTTTTCCAAAAGGGTGCTTGTACTTTTAAAAAGTCCATAATAAATTCGTTAGCGGCAAAAGCATCGTGTCGATGTTTACTGGTTACGCCAACAAAAACAATTTGCTCGCCAATGTTAAGCTCGCCAATACGATGGATCACTTTTACCCGGCCAATATGCCAACGTGTTTTAGCTTCATTAATGATTTTCGCTAAGGACCTTTCGGTCATGCCGGGGTAATGCTCTAATGTTAAACCACTGACATCCATGCCATTGTTATGATTTCTGACCCGCCCGGTAAAAGTCACTATAGCGCCATCGATGGCATTATCTTGCTCAAGTAAAGCAACTTCATCAGCCAAACTAAAGTCGGCTGTTTGTATGGATATTTCTTGGTTCATCTTGTTGCCCTTTTACCTTTTTTACTTGCCGTTGATCCTAAGTTTGCCGAAGGGTTAACCGCCGGTAACAGGAGGAAAAAAAGCCACTTCATCACCGGGTTTAATTGGTTGCTCACTATCAACCATATCGTGGTTTATAGCACTCAATAACGAGCTATTATCAAAGAGGGCTTGCCATTGTTCATTTTTACTGGCTAATTGCTGTTTTAAATCAGCCACCGTAGCTATATTTTCACTACTTAACGTTAGTTCACTACACTCTAATTGCTCGCGCAACGCGGCAAAAAAAACAACTTTGATCATGGTTTTATTCTCTTACTATATGACTATAACTCAATTGTTACCGAACAAATCGAAACTAGTTTGCTTGCCAATGACCTGACTTGCCACCTTCTTTCGTTAGCACTTTTATGCCAGAAATTTCCATGGCTGGATCCGCCGCTTTACACATATCAAACAAGGTTAAACAGGCGACAGAAACCGCCGTTAACGCTTCCATTTCTACCCCTGTTTGGCCAGTTAATCGGCACAAGCTTGTTACTTTTACCGATGAATTGTCGGTATCTAGGGTGAAGTCTACTTGTACCTTGCTCAGCATTAACGGATGGCATAAGGGAATTAAATCACTGCATTTTTTTGCCGCTTGAATACCAGCAATGCGTGCCACAGCAAAAACATCGCCTTTTTTGTGCTTACCTGTGGTGATCAGTTCAAAGGTAGCACGGTTCATTTTAATATAACCTTGCGCAGTTGCGGTGCGTGACGTCATCGCTTTTTCGGTGACATCAACCATATTGGCTTCACCTTGCTGATTCAGGTGGCTTAATGCTGGCGAGGAGGTTGTTGAATTACTCATTAGTCGCGCGTCTCACATTGCTTAGCGGAAAGATTCAAATGTGGCACAAAATTACAGGGGCGGTGACTGGCATCAAGCTGCTCTTTAATCACTTTATCCCAAGCTGTTTTACAGGCATTGGTTGATCCCGGAACACAAAGCACTACTGTTTTGTTAGCGATACCGCCAAAAGCACGTGATTGAATGGTTGATGTGCCAATTTCTGCTAATGACACGTGGCGAAACACTTCACCAAAGCCTTCAACATTTTTATCGAATAATGGCATCAGGGCTTCTGGGGTATTATCGCGTTCGGTAAAGCCAGTGCCACCAGTGGAAATAATAGCATTTATCGCTTCATCTGCTATCCACTTAGACACTTGTGCGCGCAGTTGATATATATCATCGATAACAATGGCTTTATCAGCCAAATTATGACCGGCGTTAGTTAAGCGCTCAACTAACGCTTGTCCAGAGGTGTCATTTGACTCGTTACGGGTATCTGATACGGTTAATACCGCAATATTTAAAGGGATAAACGTTTTGCCGCCGTGTGCTGACATAATGGTTCCTTTTACTAATAAATAAAGTAAGTGTTAAAAGTTAAACTGTTTCACTGCCTGTTGCCATTGCTCAGGCGTATTGGTATTAAATAAAGCCTTGCTATCACCACACACAATCGCTTGATGTGGTATCTGTTGTAATAAAGCTTTTATTGAGGGACCATTTTTTTTCGTGGTTTTTTCTGAAAGTTGACCGCTATTTACAGGGATATTATTAGTAAAAACCTTTGCTAAAAACATTTCTATATAGGCATTGTTAGGTAAATATAAGGGAATATTATGACCTTCAAAGTAGGTGGCCTTTTGGCTCAATTCACCTTTAAGGCGCAACTCAGCTAATGTTTTTGTCGTCATAAAGGGTAAATCAACCGGCAGTATCAATAATGATTTAACCTGTGGGAAACGTGAGAGGACACTATAAATTCCGCCAACAGGGCCACTTTTTTTGACCTTGTCTGGGATCTCATATTGATCACCACTTACCACAATATTATTAATACCCGAACCAATCAGTAGTTGCTTAGTAAAATTAAGCATATCTGTGCTATTACGCAATAATTTAGCTTTATCTTGACCCATGCGAGAAGATAGTCCGCCCGCTAGCACTACCCCTAAACAGTCATTAGTTGCCACAGCATTGTTAAAAACGCTCATACTAACCGCCTAACATAGCAAAGTGCTTAGTAGCGCCGGTTAGCTTTTCATGTAAGAAATGCGTGGCTTTCTTATCACCTAATAATGATAAAATTTGCGCTTGTAAGGGCTCAATATTGTCCGATTGCATTTGTTCACGTAAAGACAAACCACTTTCACCAAATAAGCATAAATGTAGCTTGCCTGATGAACTTACCCGTAAGCGGTTACAACTATCACAAAAATCTTTGGAATAGGGCATGATCAAGCCAATGCGGCCTTGATAGTCAGGATGATAAAATTCTTGCGCGGGGCCTGCTGCTTTATCTTGAATGACCGGTAACCAACCATCAAGAATTAAGTTTTGCTTGATACGCGAACCTTGTACATGCTGAGCATCAAAAAACTTCTGATTATCACCGGTTTGCATTAATTCAATAAAACGTAAAGTGATCGGGGTGTCTTTTAACCAATCTAAATAGCTTTGAATATCTCGGCCACTGTATTCACGCATTAATACCGTGTTTACTTTAATACTTGGTCGGCCATCGGCTAATGCCATATCAATACCTTTTAAAATGGTATCAAGTTTATTATGGCCGGTAATGGCAAGAAACTGACGAGGATCTAGACTATCAATACTAATATTAATGGCATCTATACCAGCGTCTAACCACTGAGGTAAATGTTCAGGTAATTTAAAACCGTTACTCGTTATAGCAACTTTTTTAATTCCTTGGGTTTGCTTACAACTAGCAATAATATCGGGTAAATCTTTACGAAGTGCCGGTTCACCACCAGTAATACGAATTTTTTCCGTACCCAAACCAGCAAAAGCAGCCGTTAAGCGTTTTATTTCAGTTAGCGACATAAAGTCACGCGGTTGATCACATTGATAACCGTCAGGTAGGCAGTAATTGCAACTAAAGTTACAAACGTCAGTTATTGATAGGCGCAGGTAATAAAACCTGCGACCGAAGTTGTCTGTTAACATTTCACCTTTCCAAATGTAGGGAGGCTAACGCGTTTCCTTGTTAACCCTGGCAGCAAGCTATTTTAAAAAAAATAGCGGCTACGGCTTATAATTACCTGACCTTATTTGTTAAAAATATAGGGGTTAGTGATTACAGCTCGGTGTAAATTATTTAATTTTAGTCATATGACTAAAATTTAGTATATATCATTATATCGCAACTATAGTAATTGTTTTTGATTAGCATCAATGAATAGCTAACTTAACCAATATGGAAAATTAAATCGCTATTACTTTGTGATAAAAGTGAGCGATACTAGCGCTATTGAAAATAGTTATTATGTTAAAGCTAAGTGAGTACTTATGTCTGATTGTTGTTCTGCCCCTGGTTTATTGCCTTTTGACCAGGCGCTGCAAAATATGTTGTCACAAATAACCCCTGTTACTGAAACCGTTGATTTACCCATAACACAAGCGCTGAACTCGGTATTGGCACAAGATATTTCTAGTCCCCTTAATGTACCAAATCATGATAATTCAGCGATGGATGGTTATGCTTTTGCCCTGGAAAGTTTGAACAAAAGTAAAACCTTAACCTTAGTTGGTCGTTCTATGGCAGGTGCGCCTTATCAAGGGACATGTAAATTAGGCGAGTGTATACGTATTATGACTGGCGCTAAAATGCCTTTATCTTGTGATAGTGTTGAAATGCAAGAAAATGTGCAAGCAGACAATGATGATATTACTTTTTTACAGGAAAAGCTGCTTGGTTCCCATGTCCGTAAAGCGGGTGAAGATATTCTACTAGGACACAAAGTACTGGCTAAAGGTCATAAATTAACCGCAGTAGATATTGGTATCTTAGCCTCATTAGGTATTGGCGAAGTGCATGTTTATCGCAAATTAACGGTAGCGTTAATTGCTACCGGTGATGAGCTGAAATTACCGGGACAAGCGTTAAGCTCTGGTGATATATACGAAAGTAACAGTTTTGTCTTACGTGCTATGTTAGAAAAATTGCATGTTGAGATCATTGATTTTGGTATTATTGCAGATGACTTTAAGGCGATAAAAGCGGCTTTTGTCAGTGCTGATCAGCAAGCCGATGCGGTTATTTCATCAGGTGGTGTTTCTGTTGGTGACGCGGATTACACTAAAACAGTATTAGATGATTTAGGTGAAATAGGTTTTTGGAAAATAGCGATGAAACCGGGCAAGCCCTTTGCTTTTGGCAAGCTAGCTAACAGTGTGTTTTTTGGTTTACCGGGTAATCCAGTTTCAGCATTAGTAACATTTCATCAATTGGCTTTAGTTGCTTTAACTAAAATGCAAAATGCACAACCGTTATCGCGGACAATATTGCAAGTAAAATGTATTAGTGATTTAAGAAAGTCCCCCGGGCGTATGGATTTTCAACGGGGCGTGCTGAGTATAAACGAGCAGGGTGAAAATGTTGTTTTATCAACGGGCTCGCAAGGATCTGGGATTTTATCAAGCTTAGCGCAAGCAAATTGTTATATTGTTTTAGCCGCAGAGCAAGGTAGGGTGGCTGCTGGCGAAATGGTGACGGTGCAGTTGTTTGATCAGTTTATGACTTAATGCTCTTGGTATAACTGCGGTATGGTTTAAACCATACCGCTTAAAGCTAAATAGCGGATGAAATTTTTATTACAATTGTGCGAAACACTTAGCTGCTATTTCAAGGGTTTTTTCGATAACATCATCAGTATGTGCGGTAGATAAAAATCCTGTTTCAAACGCTGATGGTGCAAGGTAAACACCGTGCTCTAACATTAAATGAAAGAAACGATTAAATTTATCACTATCACAAGCCATCACTTGTTCAAAAGTAGTGATGGGTTGGTCATCATCAGTAAAGAAAAAGCCAAACATAGCACCAACATAGTTAATACTTAAATTAACACCATGTCGTTCTGCCGCCGCTTTTAAACCCATGGCTAATTTTTCAGTAGCAGCTGTTAGTTGTTGATGCTTATCACCTTTCGCTAACTCTGTTAACGCGGCAAGACCTGCAGCCATGGCTATTGGGTTACCTGAAAGCGTGCCAGCTTGATATACTGGACCTACTGGTGCAATGTAATCCATAATCTCTTGTTTACCACCGAAAGCACCTACTGGCATACCACCACCAATGACTTTACCTAAAGTAGTTAAATCTGGTTTGATATTGTAATGTGCTTGCGCGCCACCTAATGCAACGCGAAAACCTGTCATTACTTCATCAAGAATCAATACTGAGTTATATTGATCACACACTTCACGCAAGCCTTCAAGGAAACCTTCAACCGGAGGAATACAATTCATATTGCCTGCTACTGGCTCAACGATAATACAAGCGATTTGATCGGGATATTGAGCAAAAATCTCTTTTACTTGTTCAATATTATTATAGCTAACGGTTAACGTGTGCTTGGCAAAATCAGCAGGGATACCCGGAGAATTTGGTACGCCTAAAGTTAATGCACCAGAGCCTGCTTTAACGAGTAATGAGTCGGCATGACCATGATAACACCCTTCAAATTTTAAAATTTTATCGCGATTAGTATAGCCCCGGGCTAAGCGAATAGCACTCATGGTCGCTTCTGTGCCAGAGCTAACCATGCGCAGTGATTCCATTGACGGTACTAATTCACGTACTTTTTCTGCCATGGTTACTTCTAGCTCTGTGGGTGCGCCGAAGCTTAAACCATTTTGGGCAGTGTTAATCACCGCATCTAAAATCGCCGGGTGGTTATGACCTAAAATCATTGGTCCCCATGAGCCGACATAATCAATATAAGCATTATCATCTACATCATAAATATAAGCGCCTTGAGCACGTTTAATAAACGATGGTGTACCACCAACACTATTAAAGGCACGTACAGGAGAGTTAACGCCACCAGGGATCACTTTTTTTGCTTGATTAAATAGCTCTTCAGACTTATTTGTCACTAAATTTGCAGTTTGCTTCATAAGTTCACTCTTTATTTTTCACTGATTATTTATTTGACTTGAAAAAGGTCAGTTTTAACCAGTAAATAAGGAAAAATTAATGTAATTATTCATCTAGCCTGATTCGGTTCGCCCTGAGCGTGCAGCAGTTGAAGGGAAAAACCGTTCATACTTCGACAGACGGTTCGTTCTTCACCTGCTCAGCACCAAGGTATTAAATAGCCTGCTGAATAGATACAAATTAATATTAGTTAACGGTGTAAATAAGTAATTAACGTTTATTTGTGTACCAGTTTACCTCTTTTTCATATTGGCTTAATTGATCTTCAACACCTAATGTTAAGGCAAATAATGCCATTCTGACTAAAACACCATTTTGTGCTTGCCTGAAAATGGCTAAGCTGTCTAAATCATTTAAATCTATATCTAATTCATTTGCTTCAGGGCGAGAGTCTCGTGGCAGTGGGTGCATAATAACGGTATTTTCACGACAATATTGCTGATATACACTTTTGTTTAAACTGAAATGTCCGCGGTATAAATCAGCCTCATCTTTACTGGCAAAACGTTCTTGTTGAATACGGGTTTGATAAATCACATCGCAAGATAAATTTCCTGCCATGGTGTCGGTAATAATGACTTGATGACCGGCATTTTCAAGGGTTGAAATTACACTGTCAGGCATTTGCAACGCAGTTGGCGAGACCATAGTTATTTTTACATTGTTATACAAACTAAGCAGTTTCGATAATGAATGTACCGTGCGGCCGTGTTTTAAATCACCCATCAAGACAATGTCAAGGTTATCTAAGCCTTTATGAAAGTGCATCATTTCTGATTGTATGGTAAATAAATCTAATAGCGCTTGTGTAGGATGTTCATTCGCACCATCGCCACCATTAATTACCGGTACCGTACTGCCTTGGGAAAATTGTTCAACTGAGTGCATTTGCGGATGACGCATGGTGATAACATCAGAGTAACCACTGATCACTTGCGCAGTATCAAATAAAGATTCACCTTTGCTCAGTGAAGTGTTTTCTTGTCCGACGGTTTCGCGTACATAGCCACCTAGTAGATTAAAAGCGGTACCAAAACTCACGCGAGTACGGGTACTAGGTTCGAAAAATAAATTACTTAAAATTGCACCCTCAAGTACGGTGCATCGTTTCTGGCGAGCAGCATAGGGCGCCATTTGTGCGGAAATATCTAATATTCTGACTATTGCTTCACGATCAAATTGCGAAACTGACAAAATATGGCTACCTTGAAAATTCATCATATTGAAAAGTATTCGAGAAAAAATTTGCAGAAATATAGCACAAATACGTGCTTATTAAAATAACGGTTGAGTAAACTAATGTATATACCCATGTTACCTCAAGATGCAGGATTCAGCTGGAATTAGAAACGTCTTTAGACAAGGTATTGATTGAAGAGAATGGTTGTTCCCTTGTCGAAATCAATAACGTAGCATAAAGCGTTTCTAAACCAGCCCACGGGGATGTTTGAGCAAACCATGTTCTTCGTTACATCTTTTCTTAAGGGAACGCCATTAATAAAAAGATGTGTCTTGATCATGAATCGCTCAAGCATCCTGAAACTCGCATCTTGAAGTATCATGGGTATATATGAATGCCCACAAAAATAAACATTAAAAATTGTTTACCGGAAAAGACCTTCAAGCTTGGGTATAAATATGGGCATAAAAAAAGGCCGTAAACGACCTTTTAAATATAGGCGATAACGTTATTATTTATTTCTGCGAAGACTGATAACAACCATAAATAGGAGTGACAACCAGGCTATGCTGCCGCCACCGCGACTAGAATTTTCGGTGGGATTTGTCGGTGTTGGCGTAACAACTTCTACCGGCGTAACAACTTCTACCGGCGTAAAAACAACATTACGCAGATGAGCATTATCATCACCTGCTAAGCCAAACTGGTCTTTTTGATATACCCAGGTAATATTATGCTCCCCAGCAGTAAGTTCAATAGATTTACTTTGGTAAGCAAGCTCACCAGAAATAAATTGAATTAACTTCCCATCAATATATAAATATAGGGCATCAAAAGGGGTTTCTGGCTCGTCAGTATTTTCTTCTGAGGATACCGACCATTCAAAGGATAATTCACCTGCTCCAGATACAGTAACCAAGACGATACTTGCTTGATTATCTGCAATGCTACCGCTAACAATGGCGGCTTCGGTGTTATCAAGCTGCCAAGCTGAGCTCTCATCACTACCACCACTATACCAAGTTAAGGCATTGTTAGCGCTAGAGAGTTGTGTTTGTATGTTACTGGCTAATGCGATAGTTTGTGCTGAAACCTTAGCACTACTTGTAGCAATATTACTATTGTCTGAATTGATAATAATATTAGCACTATGATTGCCAACTGTGGTAGCGTCATAGTTAACCTGCAACAGACAAGTCGCTCCAGCGGCGATAGTATTACAATTATCGTTTGCTACCGTAAAATTAGCATCACCATCAATTTGGAAAGTTAAGTTGGCAGTTAGTTCACTATTATTAATCACCTCTAGTTCTGTAGCTGTTGCTGTGTTTTGTGCTTGCACCGTAAAGTCAAAAACTTGCTCAATAGCGATACCTTGGGTGATTTCATTAATCCAATCGCTAAAAAATGCAGTACGGGTATAAACACCGGGAAAACCATCAGCAGCACAACCTATGCCCCAACTCACAATGCCGACTTGTTGCCAGCCTTCATTAGTATTGATCATTAATGGGCCACCACTGTCGCCTTGGCATGAGCCTTTGCCACCACCGGGAATAGATGCACAAATCATCGCGTCAGTAATGTCTATATCATTTACGGTAAATGTTCCTTCAAATCCATTGGTGTAGGATTGCGCTAGGATACTTTTGCATTCATCATTAGTATGCAGCTGTAGATCAACTTGATGTAATTTATCGGGGAAGTCTGATGTAGGACCACCGTTAGCTTCGTAACCTTCTCTTCCTCCCCAACCGACAACAGTTACGGAACTATTCTCGATAACAAACTGCTCTGTTGCTGCTAAATCAATTAATGTTATTGCTGGATTGTTTACACTTTCAACTAGTTCAATTAAGGCTATGTCATTATTCAATTCAACATCTAGTTGATAATCAGCGTGCATATAAATGCGTTTAACTGCTTTTACACTTTTAGCGCCATTACTTAAATCGTATTCGCCGACATTAATTTTTAATTGCTGTGGTGAGACACCTTCAACACAATGAGATGCCGTTAATAGCCATTTGCCGCCAAGGAAGGATGCACCACAGATTGATGATTGTGCTACCGCAACTTCTTCGGTAACGGTTAAGCTTGCACTTACGCCAATATTCGCTTGTAAACTAGCTCCGTCAGCTTGCGTGATCGCAACTGCAGGTATTGTTCCGGTGAAGTTTTCACCTAACGTACCACGAATAACACCTTCTTGATGATTGTAGATAATAGCGCCTATACCGCCGCCTGCTTGGCAGTTTGCTACTTTCACCGTAAAATCGATATCACCACGTTCAATTAAACAAATTTTGTCAGTAGCATCGGCGCATTGCGTATCGCCAATGCCACAGTCAACGGTATTACCGGTGGCGCTACCGACAAAACCACCAGTAAAGGCTTGGCTTTCATAAATAGTATTATCAACAGTTAGTGAGGTTGATATTTCATGAGAGGTATCAACCAAAACTGACATCCATGGCCAGTCACCCTCTGAGGCAACTTCCCCACCGACAATTTTAGGTTTTATTGGTATTAATTCGCTGCTTTTTGCTGAGCTGCTGTCGCTAATAAAAGTTGCGCAGCATAAAACCGTGAGCGCGGCTATTTTTAAGTAGTGTTGCATTTTTTGAACCCTTAACTGAAATTTATTAGTTATTAATAAAATAACCAATAAACTCAAAATCGTTAACTATACCCGTTACCATTCAAGGCGCTGTGATGAAATAATGGTTGTTCCATTATAAATTACAGCAACGATGAAGTGATGTTACTCAAACGCTTCTTCGATGGGTTTAAAATGACTTTATACCGCGTTAAATAATTAAACCATAGAGTGACTATGCTTTAATTATTTTCCTTGCCTAAAGCCATTTTAATTCCCACTGATATCCTGCACTTTGATTGGTAACGGGTATAAATGTTATCCATTACAAAAGTAAAGTACTTTACTTTTAAAACTAGTGCAATAATTATTTATGTGGAAAATATTCAAGCAAAATGGATATAAAATCTTGTCAGGATAAACGTTGTATTTTTATCCTGACAAATGGATCATTATGTAAAGAATAACGGACTAGCTTGGTTTCACGTAAGCCAAAATAATGACTGCGACAAGGGCTAACACCGGAATTTCATTGAAAATACGATAGAACTTTCCTGAACGTGTGTTGTTATTTTGCTGAAATCTTTTTACTAGTTTAAAACAATAACCATGATAACTAAGTAATAAGATAACTAAGGTTAACTTTATGTGTAACCATTTTGCGGCAACAAACCAAGTATAGCCATAAGCATAGATCAGCAGTAAACCTAACAATACAGTGAATATGGCAAAGGGAGTAATAAAATAAAGCAGGCGTTTTTCCATGCCTTTTAAGTGCTCGGCTACTTCTTTAGAAGTAGTTTCGGCATGATTGACAAATAAGCGGGGTAAATAAAAAATACCGGCAAACCAAGCAACCATAAAAATAACATGGAAAGCTTTAAACCATAAAAGGTAATTTATTATAAACTCGTTCATTACTTTATTTTTCCTTTAATTTATTTATCTAGAGAAATACCAACGGGGCTAATTTATTGCTTAACTGGGTAGAGTTTCCCGATCACTAGTTTACCAGTAACAAGGTATTGTCTAATTTGTTCAAAGGTGACTATGCCCATTATATCATTAACATCATTTTGATAAATGTATACTGCTCCACAACGCTCGGTAATTAATAGTTGGTATGCCTCCGCTAAGGTAGCTTGATGAGATATTGGAATGAGTTTATGTAAACGCATTTTATCTGAAATTTGGTAAGTAACTGTTTCGCTAAATATGGGGGTGTTATCGATATTATTTAATGCTTTGCTCGCTAAGGGGAGCTGCTCACTAAATTCAGCCCAATAATAATCAATCTGTTTTATAACATTACTCTGCTTAGTGCTCTTTTCAATGATTTTATTGATCACGGGCATGTTTATATCACTACTCACAACCATACCGGCAAGGGAGCGTTGTGATGCATTTTCTACCAGTTCAAATTTTTCTATCATTAATGCTAACACGCCAATTTTTTGCAAGGTTTTTTCGATGGGAGGAGTTCGATAAATAAGATTTTGCACATCAAGCTGCATGGTAAATATAGAGCGATTTTTAAATAATTGACCAGAGATTATACTTGAAATGGTGATTACGATCATCGCGGGTACGATTATTTCTAGCTGTCCAGACAATTCAACCACCGCTAATAATGCTGCTAGCGGGGCATTTAAGCTAGCAGCCATAAAACCAGCCATGCCCATTAAAATGAAATCACTGCCTATATGCTCACCCGGATAGAATTGCATCGTTAATGCGCCACTTAATGCGCCAGCAATAGCCCCAATACCAATGATGGGGCCAATAATACCGCCAGGAATACCTAAGCCTAGGGCAAATGTAGTCATTAAAAACTTTGCTAACAATAAACTAAATAATAGTCCTACCTGCCAGTTGTTGGCTAAAGATATATCAATAGCACTTGTGCCTGTGCCCATTGCCTCGGGAATTAAGTAACCTAAACTACCAGTTATCAGGGCGGCTAACATCAGCCTTGGTATTATGTGGAATTTTGTACTGTGTTTAATAATGCCAACTAAGCTTTTATTGAAAGCGGCGGCAAGTACACCTAAAAAAATAGCCAGAATCACTAAAGGGATATAATGTTGGGGAATTAATTCTATTTTATGAAAATAGTCAAAGTTGTGTGATGTATCAAAAACAGAGCTTGTCACTAAAGAGCCAACCAATGAAGCCAACATGATGGGAATAAAAATATGCACTTTATATTCACGCATAATAACTTCCATAACAAAAAGCACTGCGGCAATAGGGGTGTTAAAGGTAGCGGCGATGCCTGCGGCGATACCACAAGCGCATAAAGTACGAATACTATTATGAGGAAGTTTTAATAGGCTGCCTAAGTAACTACTACAAGCTGCGCCTAAATGCACGGCAGGTCCTTCTCTGCCCACTGAAAATCCGGAAGCAAGCGCTACCGCACTACCAAAAAATTGGTTTAAGGTGTTTTTGAGCGGCATCACGCCATGAGCTACTTTTAATCGATGTAATACAAAAGGAATACCTGTTCTTAAGTATTTATAGCCAGTTAGCCAAGCAAATAACAAAATAACTAAAGAGCCAATGATAGGTAAATCAAAACGACTTATTTTATCCAAGGTGTTATAGTTGTCGCGCTTAACTAGGTAGAGTTGTTGGATTTCTTCAATGGTTAAGGTAAACAAAACGACTAATAATGCTGATGCAAACCCACCGATAATGGCAAGAAAACATATTTGCCATGAGGTTTTAGGTAATGATAAATGTTTTCTTATCGCGTTAAGAGGTGTCATTATTATTGGTAACTAGTGTCAGTTCACATCATTTTTATTGGGTTATTATACGTTACACATGAATTGGTTAGCAAAAATAAATCTTACTGTGGTTATCAAGCGTTTGGGACCATTTAAATCGGCATTGTTTTTAGTCATTCTGATAGTACTTTGCTTATTTACCGGTTATCGGTTAGGTAATTTCTATCATCACTTTCAAACTACCACATTAGCACAACAGAAAAACCGACTTGAACACTTATATCAACAACAAGCACTGCAAGTTGAGCGAATTCACATCTTGGAAGTAGAATTGGCGGTAGAGCAATTGGCCAATCAAAACGCACAAGTTATCTTACAGCAAATGGCTGATGAACATTATCAGGTTAAGAAGCAGTTAGGCTTTTATGAAAAAGTGATGGCACCTGAGAAAGGAGCTAATGGCTTGGTGATTGATAATGTAAAAATAACAGCCAGTCGAAGCCCTAATCATTATAACTTTCAAATTGTTTTAGTGCAGCAACAACTAAAAAAACGCTATGCTAAAGGTTATGTCGATATTATGATAATAGGCAGTTTTGATAATAAACCTAGCCAATTAGCATTGTCTGACATTTCCACGGAGACTAAAAAAAGTTTGTCGTTTAGCTTTAAATATTTTCAAGTTATTTCAGGCTCTTTTACTTTGCCTAATGATTTTATTGCTGAAAAGGTACAGGTGTCAGCGATATTAACGAAAAGTAAATGGCAGAAATATCAAAAGCTTAATGAAACGCTACCTTGGATTTTAGAGTAATAGCTGAATAATACTTGATTAAATTAGTCAGGTTTAAGATAATTACCGTAATTGATATTGTTTACCTCCTTTGTTTGCCCTTTTTTTTTAAGTAGAAAGTTGAATTCCATGCCTGATCCTATCTCAAATCCAGAATTACCAATTAAGTTCACTGATGCAGCGGCGACTAAAGTGTTGTCTTTGATCACCGAAGAAGAAAATCCAGCATTAAAGCTTAGGGTTTATGTTACTGGTGGCGGTTGTTCTGGTTTTCAGTATGGTTTTACTTTTGATGAAAAAGTGAATGATGGTGATATGACCATTGAAAAACAGGGAGTAACAATGGTTATCGACCCGATGAGCTTACAGTATTTAGTTGACGGTGAAGTTGATTATCTGGAAAGTTTAGAAGGTAGCCGCTTTGTCGTTAATAATCCTAACGCCACAACAACTTGTGGCTGTGGCTCTTCTTTTTCTATCTAGTGTCTTTTGTAATTACTATTACTTCTAACTTCTCTTAAGCCGTATTGCTTTTTTATGTAAATAAAGTTGCTCATCGGCTTGTTTTAATAGCTCATCCATGGTTTTTTTACCATCGCTCGCCGCAGCGCCACAGCTAATGGTAATGGCAAGAAAAGAGCCTTGATAAGGCATTGGATTATTTTGAAAAAAGTCAGTTAGGCGTTTACAAGCCAAGAGTGCTTCTTGGTAGGTCTGACTAGCCAAGGTAATCACAAATTCATCACCGGCATAACGAAAACACTTGTCGTTCTCACGGATTAATTTTTGTAGTTGCCTAGCAACATAGGTCAACACTTTATCACCGCAGTCATGCCCGTAGGTATCATTAATTTGCTTGAATTTATTACAGTCAATAAATAGTACTGAAAAAGGTACGTTATAGCGACGTTGTCGAATTAACTCTTCATTGATCGATACTTCCATAAGTCGTCGGTTAGCCACACCTGTTAAGCGATCATGATGGGCCATATATTCTAATTGTTCTCTGATCATTGCATTTGATAAACAAAGACTAACTTTGACCGCAAGTTGCTCTAAATGTAAGGTGCCTAAATTAGGGGTAAATCGACTTGCATCACTGTCAGTAAATAATAAACTGCCAAATAACTTTCCTTCTAAAATTAATGGCGTTAAGGCAGCAGAATTGGTTTTACTTGCCAATTTTTTAGGGAGTATTGCTTTTATGTCATCAATGTTATTCGTTAAAAAGGGCTTTCTCTGTGGATGAAAACCTTGCAGTAGCTTAACGGCAATATTACGGCAGTTTTTTTGATGCCAATTACTTTGCATATTACCACTGAGCAAATAACTCAGGGGTGTCGGCTCTGCTAACAATAAACAAATACCAGTTAAATTAAATTTATCTTTAATCGAAACAAGTAATTGTTTTAATAACTCTTGACTTGATTTACAACTGAGAATTTGGGTTTCTATGTCAAAAAGTTTTTGCGCAATAGCCTCATTAGCACGTGAATTTTCAACGACACTTGCTAATTTTTTCTCTAATTCAATGATGGATTCAGACATATAATAGCTAGCTGCTTTAACAGTTTATGGAATTAGGGGCTTTGGGATACGAAGATAATCAAGCTAGCGTTGTTATTAGCCATCCATTAATAACATTTCAATAATGGTATTCATATCAAGGTCAAATTCCTCAGCTCTAACACTTTTGACTATGAAGTCATCAGTGTCTGTTAAGTCGATGTCTTGGGTCTCTAGGTATTGGGCCATTTTAACGTTATAAAAAGAGCGTACATTAGGTTTAATCGGTTGATTGTTATTTCGTCGCTCAACAATCGCTAATTTGTTTGATTCTAACTGTACTAATGAGCCAATAGGGAAAACCCCAATACATTGAATAAATTTATCTACTAAAGTGCTATCTAAGTGATTACTCTTGGCTAATTTTCGTAAAATTGAAAAGGCTTTATTGTGCGGAAAGCCATCTTTATAAACGCGGTTTGCTGTTAAGGCATCAAATATATCGCAAATGGCTATCATACGTCCGTATTTACTAATATCTTTCTCTTTAAGTTGAAAAGGGTAGCCTTCCCCATTAAGTTTTTCATGATGTAAGGCGGCAACCTCTAAGCTTATTTTATTAATTCCTGGGGTTTTTTTAATAATTTCAATAGAATGGTTAGCATGAGTTTTCATAATACTAAACTCTTCATCAGTCAGCTTACCGGGTTTATTTAACACCTCGTCAGGTATTCTAATTTTGCCAATATCATGTAAAAAAGCGCCAACACTAAGATGTTGCACAACCTCTTTATCCATTTTTAAGTGATGAGCAAAAATGGTAATATAAACTGCAACGGCTACAGAATGCTCTAATAAATATTCATCTTTTTCTCGAATGTTTACCATACAAGCTAAGGAATCTGGGTTATTAAAAATTGCATCAACAGATTTGTTAGTTACAGCAATAACTGGTGTTAAATCAACCGTCATACCACTTAATGCTTGCGCGAAAAGTTCTTTTTGAATTTTCTTTGATTCTTTAAATATGGCCTTGGCTTCTTTAATTTCGGCTTTTATTGCTGCTCTTTTTTTTGTTTTTTTATTGGTGTTTTTTGTTGGAGTTGGATTAGTAATGGTTTTGCTTTCATCAATGAATACAGAAATAACCTTTTTATTTTTTAGATCATTAATGACTTTATTACTTTTAATGTGTGCCGGTGCATTTAATGAAAAATTGCCATCTTGTTTAGCAATCTTGGTAACGTAATGACCAACATTTAACTCGGTAAGTTGCTTTTCTACAATCATCTGATTTATGACCAATTAACTTCAATGTAATGAAACTGTTATTCCTAATTTCATTTTAGCTATTTTTTCACGATTAAACAATTTAATGTTGTTCGGTCTGGTATAATTTAATACCATTAGCCGCCTTTGTTTTGGCCTTTAAATTGCTTAAACATCTCAGTGAAGCATTATTTTCGGTATAAAACTACCATAAGTATATAATGATGTAGTTTATGCTTTTTATTATCTGAACTTTGGGATTACTATGCGTATTTTATTTTTCATTATCTTTATGTTTTTTTTACCTGTAGTTAAAGCGCAAAACTTAATTGCTGTGCAAATATATACGGATGATCAGTTGTTAAATTTAATTAAAGAAAATAAGCATTTAAGTCAAGTTGTCATCGATGAATGTCAATTGGTGCAAGACATTGAAGCACGTGCTGTCAAAGCTAAAATGCCCTCTTATCAGTTTTTATGGGGTGATATGCTCGCTTATGGCGTTTGTATAAAAAAAGATATTGCTTTAGGTTTGCATTACATGCGTTTGGCTGCTGATCAAGGCTTGGTTGAAGGCGTAGAGCAAATAGGGCGTTATTACCATATTGGTAAATTCATGCAAGTAGACATAAAACAGGCGATTCTTTTCCTTAAAGCTGCCGCAGCTATGAATAATCTTGCCGCCCAAATGCGTTTAGCATCAATTTATCAACAAGGCTATGGCAGCCCTTTAGATTATCCTGCACTTTATTCTCAATTACATCATGCTATAACGGACGATAAGTCTACCCATAAAAAAATTACTTATTTATTGTCACAGCTGGCAGAAAAAATGCCTGCTAAAGTGGTTAATGCGGCGAAAAAGACTAGTTATACCAATTAGTCTGGCGATATTTTAGGGCTGAGTTAACAGCCATGAAATAAGAGTTTGTGGTATACTGCTGAGTAATTAAACTATAAAAAATCTAATTATTGTGACTTTTAAAGATCCCCATGCTAAACGTGAAGCAAAAAAATATGAAAAACCAGTAGCTTCTCGTGAACTCTTGCTGTCTATTATTGAACAGAGTTCGCCTCCGCCAACATTTAATACCCTAGCTAAAACATTAAAATATCAAGAAGATCATTTGCTTGTCGGTTTGAAGCGCCGTTTACGTGCGATGGAAAATAGTGGTCAGTTGGTTTTTAATAAATTCAAACAATATGCAATACCAGAAAAAGATAGCTTATTAACAGGAAAAGTTATCGGTCATAGAGATGGTTTTGGTTTTTTTTCGCCTAACGATCCTGCGAAAAAAGACAAACGAGGTAAAGATTTTTATATTTCTTCTCATGAAATGCAACGAGTCTTTCATGGTGATATTGTTCAAGCTATTTTGGTTGACCGTACCGATCGAAAAGGCCGTAAAGAAGTTAGAATTTTAGAAGTGATAGAGCCAAGAGAAGCCCCTATTGTAGGACGTTTTTATGTTGATCATCATGTTTGTTCAGTAGTACCAGAAGATACTAAAATAAAACAAGAAATTCTAATTGATCCTAAAGCTAAATTAGGGGCACGCCATGGTCAAATGGTGGTAGTTGATTTAGTACAAAGACCAACAAGACGTTCGCATGCCATTGGTAATGTAGTTGAAGTGTTAGGCGACCATATGGCGCCGGGCATGGAAATTGAAATAGCCCTACGGGCGCATGATTTACCTCATCAATTTTCTCATGAAGTTCAAGCAGAAGCAGCTTGCATTAGTGATGAAGTAGAGGAGTCGGCAAAATTACCACGCACTGATCTGAGAGCGCTACCGCTGATAACGATTGATGGCGAAGATGCACGTGATTTTGATGATGCGGTATACTGCGAACCAAAAAAATCAGGTGGTTGGCGCCTATGGGTTGCTATAGCAGATGTTAGCTATTATGTTCGTCATGACACAGCACTAGATAATGAAGCTATTTCTCGTGGTAATTCTGTTTATTTTCCTAGCCAAGTTATCCCAATGTTGCCAGAAAAACTTTCTAATGGTTTATGCTCATTAAAACCGGATGTTGACCGCCTATGTATGGTGTGTGAAATGACGGTGAGTGCTGCCGGTAAACTTTCAGGAAGTAAGTTTTATCCGGCCGTTATGCGTTCACATGCACGTTTCACCTACAGTAAAGTCGCTGCCATACTTGATGGTAATGAGGTATTAAAAACACAATATCAAGCATTAGTACCTGATTTAGAGCACCTTAAGGATATGTATTTAGCGTTAAGTGACGCACGTAATAAGCGTGGTGCTATCGCTTTTGAAACTGAAGAATCATTATTTATTTTTAATGATGATAAAAAAATAGAAAGCATTGTGCCACTTATCCGTAACGACGCCCATAAAATCATTGAAGAATGTATGATTTTAGCAAATGTTGCCACCGCTAAGTTTATTGAAAAACATAAAAAGCCGGGACTATTTCGCGTACACGAAAAACCCAGCGAAGATAAGTATAATAATTTTGTCAGTTATTTAGCTGAATTAGGTATTACGCTGCCTAACAGGGAAGAGCCTGAGCCGAAAGATTATTGCGATATTTTAGCCAAAGTGGCGAATCGCCCTGACCGAGAGCTGATTCAAACTATGTTGTTGCGTTCAATGCGCCAAGCGGTTTATCAAAGTGATAGCCTTGGGCACTTTGGTTTAGCGCTGCAATCATATAGTCATTTTACTTCACCTATTCGTCGCTACCCTGATTTGGTAGTGCACCGAGTGATTAAGAGTATTCTTGCGCAGCAGCTTAGCTCAACTGAAGACGTGGCCGCGAATGCAGGTTTGTATGATTATAAACTGGAAGAAGTTATTGAGCTAGGTGAGCATTGTTCCATGACCGAGCGCCGGGCTGATGAAGCGACTCGTGATGTGAGTGACTGGCTAAAGTGTGAATTTATGCAAGATCATGTCGGTGATAATTTTACCGGTGTTATCAGTACCGTGACTAATTTTGGTCTTTTTGTGCGTTTGCAAGATTTACATATTGAAGGCTTGGTACATATCACTGCGCTTGGCCGTGATTATTATCATTATGATGATGTACGCATGTGCTTAACAGGCGAAAATAGTGGTGTTAAATATAGCGTTGGCGATGTGGTTACCGTACAAGTTGCGGCGGTAAACTTAGATGAAAAGAAAATAGATCTTACCATGCAATCGGTTGGTGATGAAAAATCACCAAAGGCAAAAAATAAGCCGAAGAAGTCATCAAAGAGTAACGTTGCTGCAGCTAAAAAAGAAAAGAGCAAAGTTAAAAAGCGTAGTGAACGAAAAAAACGCCCAGGTAAAAACGCCCGTAAAAAAGAAAATCAATCGTAAGTTCACAACAAGTTATCAATAGGTAGATCGTACGTTAGTACAACAAAGGTAAATTAAACATGGCAAAAAATGAAGAGTTAGTTTTTGGTATTCATGCAGTTAATGCTTTATTAAAAAATTCTCCTGAGCGTTTTATTGAAATATGGTTATTAAAAGGGCGTGACGATGAACGGTTAATGCCAATCATTAATTTAGCGCGTAAATATGGTATTGCCGCGCAAATGGTGCAAAGGCGTGTACTTGATGATAAAAGTCTTGGTGAGCAACATCAAGGCGTGGTTGCGCGGGTAAAGCCGGGTAAAGTGTACAATGAAAATGATCTAGATGACATTATTAGCAAAGCTGAAAAAAATGGTACGCCGCCATTTTTACTTATTTTAGATGGTGTTACTGATCCACATAACTTAGGTGCTTGTTTACGAAATGCCGACGCAGCAGGAGTACAAGCGATTATTGTGCCTAAAGATAATGCTGCTCGTTTAACGGCAACGGTACGTAAAGTTGCCGTTGGGGCAGCAGAATTTGTGCCTTTAGTACAAGTAACTAATTTAGCGCGTACTATGAAACATATACAGCAAATGGGGGTATGGATTATTGGGACCGCGGGTGAAACGGATACCTGTCTTTATGATGTAAAGTTATCTGGGCCTATGGCCTTGGTGATGGGCGCTGAAGGCAAGGGCATGCGTCGATTAACGCGTGAAAACTGTGATCAATTGATAAAACTGCCTATGGCGGGTAGTGTTTCAAGCTTGAATGTTTCAGTAGCAACGGGTATTTGCTTATTTGAGATCGTTAGACAACGTTTGAGTTAATATTTCCTACAAATCTGTGCGAAGCGTTTCTCTCAATAATTTTTTCGCACCTCCCCTTTATCAGGCATGCTATTAATTAGCATGGCTGAACCTAATCTAAATCAAGACAAATAATAATAATTCTTATTTGTCTTGAGTTTTTCGCTTAGCTGTGAAAAAATCTTCTGCTTAGTTTATACACTAACGTGATGAATATAAGACTGAAATCATGTTACTGTTATAAACTAATAAATTTCACTACGACACAAGGAGTTGTGCAAAATTTTTTTATAAATAGTAACAATGAGTTTCTGATCATGAAAATAATATCTAGCTTCCTTAACACCTTAAAAATAAAAACAAAAATTTGGCTGATTATTTATCTAGCCAGTACCATTCTTTTAGTATCACAGACTTTCCTTGCCTTTGAGTTTAAAGAAAACATAATAGTTGAACGGAAAAGTACTGCGATACAAATGGTTGAAGCTGCCAAGAATTTAATTAATGATAGTTATCAACAATATGTAGATAAAACATTAACGCTAGTACAGGCGCAAGAACAGGCAAAATACCGAATTAGTCTTTTACGCTTTGGTGACAGTGGTTATTTCTGGTTAAATGATATTGATGGTAAAATGCTTATGCATCCAATTAAAGCAAATTTAAATGGTGAAAATATGCTCATTCATTCTAAGGAGTATGTACGTACAGCATTCAAATCGTTTGTCGATAAGGTTAATAGTCAAAAACAAGGTTTTGTTTATTACCAGTGGTCTAAACCTGGCTCGACAGAATTACAACAAAAATCCTCTTTTGTTGCATCGTTTGAACCATGGCAATGGGTGTTAGGAACAGGGTTGTACTTACAAGATATCGAAGAAGATTTTATCAATAAGCTGATACGGGTTTTATTCACTACCTTGCTTAGCATTTTAGTTATAGTGTTAGTTTCTTATATTATTTCTCGTAATATATTACGGCCATTAAACACTTTATCCAATACCATGGTTAAAGTGTCTACAGAAAAAGATCTAACTATCAATATCGCAGCAGAAGGTAAAGATGAACTGGCTATCTTAGGTCGTGGGTTTAACGAAATGACGGCAAGTTTGCGCACGGTTATTCAGCGTATATTACAAAGTAGTGATACCTTGGCCGCACAAGCAGAAGAAACCTCTGCCGTTACTTATCAGATTACTATTGGCGTAAAGCAGCAAAAACAAGAAACGCAAGGGGCAACACAAGCTATTGTTCATTTGACCGAGTTATCGCTAGATATTAATCAGCATGTGGCTGAAGCGCTCACCTTGAGTGAAGGTGTTAAAAGTGCAGCACAAAAAGGCCAGGGTAATGTTACAGAAAATATAAAGGCCATCAGCGAAGTTAGCGATAAGGTTAATCAGGCAGTTAACGTGGTGAGTGAGTTACAAAACTCAAGTGAACAAATTGGTGATATTATTAACGTAATTACGAAAATTGCCGATCAAACAAATTTATTAGCGTTAAATGCGGCGATAGAAGCGGCACGCGCAGGAGAGCAGGGGCGGGGATTTGCCGTTGTTGCTGATGAGGTTCGTACATTAGCGCAGCGAACGCAAGAGTCTACCGAGAGCATTCAAAAAATAATCAATGAATTACAAACCGGAGTCACAAAAATTGTATCTGTAATGGAGTCTTGTCAAGATAAAACCGCTGAAGGTCGAGAAAAAGCTAATTTATGTGGTAATGCTTTTGGTGAAATTAATAATGCTATTGACCTGTTGTCATCATTAAGTCGCACTATTGTGATCGCTTGTGAACAGCAAAATAAAGAGGTTAAAAATGTTGAAAATAAAATTTATTCCATATCAGCAGTTGCTGAGCAAACGCAGCAGGGCACAGAGCATATAAATCAAGCAAGTGAAAGTTTAAGTGAATTAGCACAAGAGTTAAATAGCCTGACAAATGAATTTACTGTATAACAGCTGCTTAAAGTAAAAAAATATCGTAGGTTAACTAGTTAAGTTAATGAACTTTATCCAAGGATGAACCAAAATGAAAAAACTCTTTATTATAATTGCTTTGTTTAGCGCTATTGTTTTGGTATCACCTAAATTTATCGGCGCTATTGTTGAAACAGAATATCAATTAGCATTAAACAAGTTAAATGCTAATCCCGCTATTACTATCAATTCAACCACCTTTAACCGAAATTGGTATAGTGGCAAAGTAGTGACTGAAATGACGGTGTTACTTCATCATGAAGAAATTGATGATCTTAATATTGTCATTGAAGATGACTTATCTTTTGGGCCAGTAATATTTACTGATGAGGGAGTAAAGTTTGCGTTAAGTTACTCGAAATCAAATATCAGTTTTACCGATCTGTTCATTGACGCAGAAGTAGAGCGTTTTATTAAAAATAAAATTCATCTTTCGGCACTGTTAACTTTCTCTAAAAATATTATTGCTCACATTACTATTGATGAGGTTAGTAAAGAGGTTGATGGCAACCAAATTGTGTCAGCAAAAGCAGTTGGCAAATTTGTCTTAGAAAATGATAGTAGGCTTTATGGCGATTTTAATTGGGCTGGTTTATCAGCGACAACTGCTGATGAAAGCTTTACCATTGAAGAGATTAAATTTTCATTTGATCAAACTCTTATTACTGGCAGTTATTATCAGGGAAATGCGATTACAACGGGAGATGTCGATTTTTCAATATCAGCTTTAAATGCCAAAGATGCTAGCGGTAATCAGGCACTTTTATTGAGTAACTTAGTTGTTAGTGCCATGTCATCGGTGAATAATAATTTGTTGGAAATTAAGATGAATTATCGCGTTGATAAGTTAGCATCTGCAGGGCAGCAGTTGCAAAATGCTAATTTAGATGTTGTTCTTAAAGGCTTTAATATTACCGTGCTGCAGGAAATAAACACTTTACTGACTGAGTTATCAACTGCTGACGAAGAAGTATTTAGTGCCAAGAATATGAATAGATTGTCGGCAATTACGGCTAAATTATTAGCGTATGATCCGGTAATTGAAATCGAAGATTTTAGCGTAGAAACACCCGAAGGAAAAATTGAATCGGCAATGCAAGTTAGTATCGATAAAAAGCTGTTTGATGCGGCAAATTTCATGTCAATTATGGCGGCAATTAACGCAACTGCTAGCGGTAATGCGCCTACGATATTCTTTGCTAATTTGGGGTTGTCACTTATGGTTGAACAATATGTTAAACAAGGCTTAATTATACAAAATGAAAATAATTTAAGCTTTACCGTTAACTTTGCACAAGGGCAACTAAATATTAATGGCAATGTTATTCCTTTGTAGGTCATACCAATTGATGTTTCAAATACTTATACGTGTATCTACCACCTCCCTTACTACTCTCTGCAATTAAAATACTTCTATCTCGAACGAAATTCAACCGCGAAAGATCAACAGGCCCTAGCCTTATTCTTATTAATTTTGAGATGTTCGATGAATGGCTATATTATACCAATCAGACTAACTAAGTGATCTTTTTAAATGGTCTAAATATCCAATAACATCGTTGCTTTCAATCCCAATAGCCAGCTATTGCTCAATCAAGCGCCTTGTTCTTGAAAATTTATCCTCATTAAAATTTGAACCATTAATTAATCTGATTGGTATTAGTCAAATGTTTTTAAACGTCTAAATAATCAATGTTTTATTCTTTGTTTCTCTATTGGCGATGAGTGCGCTTTAGCTTTTTATGCAATATTGAGCTTTTTTAGAATATAACTATTTATCAACAGGATGGTTTTTTGAACAAAACCTATTGAGGGTTGTATAAATTTAAGGCACTATTTAGACAGTAATTTAAGAAGTAATTAAAAGCTCATCAGTATATACCCGCTGAATCATGCATCTTCAAGTGAAGCGGGTATAGCAGAGCTACCAAGGAATATTAATGAAACCCAACGTTAAACCGTCAAACCCTAACTTTTCTTCAGGCCCTTGTACTAAACGTCCAGGCTACGTACTCAGCGCTTTAAACACCGACAGTTTAGGTCGATCTCATCGTAGTAGCATTGGCAAAGAGCGCCTTAAAAAAGCGATTGATGAGACCGTGCGCTTATTAGACTTACCCGAAGGGTATAAAGTAGGCATTGTACCCGGCTCAGATACTGGCGCGATGGAAATGGCGATGTGGTCAATGTTAGGGCAACGACCAGTGGATGTATTTGCCTGGGAATCTTTTGGCGCTGGCTGGGTAACGGATGTCACTAAACAATTAAAACTAAAGGATGCTCGCAGCTTTGTCGCTGAGTATGGGCAACTACCTGATTTCTCACAAGCTAACCCAGAGCATGATGTTATTTTTACTTGGAATGGCACTACCTCAGGGGTAAAAGTGGCTAATGCCGATTGGATCAGTGATGAACGTACCGGGCTAACTATTTGTGATGCTACCAGTGCCGTTTTTGCCATGAACATTGATTGGCATAAAATTGATGTAGCAACTTTCAGTTGGCAAAAAGTGCTTGGCGGAGAAGGCGCTCATGGCATGTTAATTTTAAGTCCTAGGGCGGTTGAACGTCTTGAATCATACACGCCAGCTTGGCCACTGCCTAAGGTATTTCGGTTAACCAATAAAGGTACGTTAATTGATGGTATTTTCAAAGGTGCCACTATTAATACCCCATCTCTTTTATGTGTTGAAGACTATCTTGACGCCTTAACTTGGGTTGAGAGTATTGGTGGATTATCGGGTGCTATTGAAAAAAGCCAGGGAAACTTACAGATTTTAGCTGACTATGTCGCCCAAAATGATTGGATTAACTTTTTAGCACAAAGCCCTGACATTTGTTCAAACACCAGTGTTTGTTTTCAGCTTGATGCTAGTGATGAGCAAATCAAAACCATGATTAAATTATTAGCAGATGAGCGGGTCGCTTTTGATATTGGTGCCTATAAAGATGCGCCATCTGGTTTACGCATTTGGTGTGGTGCAACAGTCGAATCGGCTGATGTGGTGGCGTTATTACCTTGGTTAACTTGGGCCTATCAACAAGCGACAGCATAATTAGTTTAACTCACAGTTAATTCAGTTAACTGTGAGCTATTTAATGAGTATAAAACTAATACCGTAGTGAATAATAATACTAGTGGCGAGGACTCATGAAAAAAATTAGAACATATAATAATATTGCCGTAAAAGGCTTGAGTAAATTCTCACAAAATAGCTATGAAGTGTCAGCTACTGCTGAAAACCCTGATGCTATTTTATTACGTAGTCATAAATTAGATAACGAAGTACTGCCAAGCTCTGTATTAGCAATAGCTCGTGCGGGTGCGGGGGTGAATAATATTCCTGTTAGTGATTACACACCTCAAGGTATTGTTGTTTTCAATACGCCGGGCGCAAATGCCAATGCGGTAAAAGAGTTAGTGTTAGCCAGTTTATTGTTAGGATCTCGTGGTATTACCCAGAGCATGAACTACGTAGACTCGTTAGCTGCAGAAACTGACCCGATCGAGCTGCATAAAAAAGTTGAAGCAGGTAAAAAACAATATGGCGGTAGTGAACTTGAAGGAAAAACGCTAGGAGTAGTGGGTTTAGGTGCCATAGGGGCTAAAATTGCTAATTTGGCATTAAATCTAGGGATGAACGTTATTGGCTATGACCCAAAATTAAGTGTTGAAGCTGCATGGCAGTTATCATCAAAGGTGACTCGCGCCGCTAATTTAAATTCTTTATTAGCACGTGCTGATTTTATTACTTTACATGTTCCTATGGTGCCAGCCACGTTAGGTTTTATCAATGAAGAAGCTTTTGCTGCCATTAAAGAGGGAGCACAACTCATTAACTTAGCTCGTGGTGAATTAGTGGATGAGAATGCGGTTATCTCTGCGTTAGATTCTGGTAAATTAACCCGTTATATTGCTGATTTTCCCAGTGAAAAACTGATTAAACATGAGAACGTGATACTGTTTCCCCATTTAGGGGCAAGTACTGTTGAGGCGGAAGAAAATTGTGCCGTAATGGGCGCTGACCAACTTATTGATTTTCTTGATAATGGTAATATTATTAATTCCGTTAATTTTCCTGCGGTATCAATGGAAAGAACGACAGGTCACCGGGTTACTTTTGCTAACGACAACGTACCTAAAGTGTTAGGTACGGTATTAAATTTACTTGCCGACTTAAACATTAACGTGCTTGATATGGTTAATAAGAGCCGAGATGAGATTGCCTATACAATTTTAGATATTGAGCAAGAGCCGACAGTGAACTTGTTGGCAAAAATTTCAACGGTTGAACATGTTTTTCATGTCAGAAGCGTCTAATATTCGTGACTTAAATTAAGTTAGCTCTTAAATTAGACAAACCGGTATGATTGCTAGATTGAGATAAAGGCTTATGTCCATCACAAGCCTTTTTATTTTTTGTATGTTTTATCGCTACGGAGAATCTTTAACATATAGCCAATAAATCGCCTTGCATTAATTCCTTATTTTTTCTATAATACGCGTCCTTAATTCAGCCTGAACTTTTTGTTCCTTGCCTCAACTGGTGTTGGCTGAGCCAGATTATGAGGCTACAACCGTAAGGAGCTCGTAATGCGTCATTACGAAATCGTATTTATGGTTCACCCTGATCAGAGTGAACAAGTGTCTGGTATGATCCAGCGCTACACAGACTTGATCAATGCTGCTGAAGGCAAAATCCACCGTCTTGAAGACTGGGGTCGTCGTCAATTAGCATACCCAATCAATAAACTACACAAAGCCCACTATGTTCTGATGAACATTGAAGCGCCACAGTCAGTTATTGATGAATTAGAAACAGCTTTCCGTTATAACGATGTTGTTATTCGTAACATGATCATGCGTACTAAAGACGCGGTAACTGTAGCATCGCCAATGGCTGCTGCTAAAGATGACCGTCGTGACGATCGTCGTGAAGTTAAGAAAGATGTTGCTGCGCCAGTTGCTGCTAAAACTGCAGAGACTTCTGCACCAGAGAAATCTGAAGAAGCTGCTAGCGAATAAGTAATCTGTGATGCTCTCGCAAGGCTCTTTACCAGAGAATTGCCTGGTGTTGACCGGCTCAGTGGTGAAAACCCCGAAACAGTCAACTAGCCCAGCAGGTATTGTTCATAGCCAGTTTTCTATAGACCATAAGTCTATACAAAATGAAGCGGGTTTGAACCGACAAGCTTTTGTCAGAATACAAGTTGTTGCTACAGGTGAGCTATCACACTTAACGCGTGAATTAGTTGCTGGACAAAATGTAAAAGTGAGTGGTTTTATTAATCGTCACGAATCTAGAAACGGAAATCCGCTTTTAGTGTTACATGCCCAGCAAATACAAATGATTAATTAAGACTAGTTTTTTTCATTCTTTTTAAAGAGTTGATTATAAGAATTAAGTCAGGAGAATATTATGTCTCGTTTTTTTAGACGTCGTAAGTTTTGTCGCTTCACAGCGGAAGGCACAACTTCTATCGATTATAAAGATGTTGCTACGTTAAAAAATTATGTCACTGAAAGTGGTAAAATTGTTCCTAGCCGTATCACTGGTACTGCTGCTAAATATCAACGTCAATTAACTCGTGCGATCAAACGCGCTCGTTACTTGTCATTGTTACCATACACAGACTTACACAAGTAAGCTTAAAAGGGGTTTATTATGGAAGTAATTCTTCTAGACAAAATCGCCAAATTAGGCGGCCTTGGTGACAAGGTATCTGTTAAATCAGGTTATGCACGTAACTACTTATTACCGCAAGGTAAAGCAGTTTTCGCATCAGCAGCTAACGTTGAGCACTTTGAAGCACGTCGTGCTGAATTAGAAGCTAAACTAGCTGAAGTTTTAGCAACCGCGACAGCTCGTGCAGCAAAAATTGTTGAATTAGCTGAAGTTACTATCGCATCAAAATCTGGTGATGAAGGTAAATTATTCGGTTCTATTGGTACTCGTGACATTGCTGATGCAATCACCGCTGCTGGCGTTGAAGTTGTTAAAGCTGAAGTACGTTTACCATTAGGTGCGATCCGTGAAACAGGCGAATTTGAAATCGCTATTCACTTGCATCACGATGTTGATACTAGCGTTAAAGTGATCGTTATCGCTGAAGCGTAAGTTTTAAACTACAGGTTTCGACTTACTCGATGTAAGCGCAACAAGTAGTAATAAAGCTTAAATAAAAACACCGTTTTTTCTTATTTAATTGTAAGAAATACGGTGTTTTTTATTGCATGAACAACAATGAGTCTCATCATTTTCGCTACTCGCTACTCGCTACTCGCTACTCGCTACTCGCTACTCGCTTTGGCGTCGGCCAATCTGCTGTGTTAAGTATTCCTCGTTCAATCATGCCACCAAGCCCCTGCATACCACCAGTGTGTAATAATACGATTCGCTCACCTGCTTTAAAATAACCTTGTGCGAGTAAATCAAGAAAAGCCAAGATCATTTTACCTGAATAAACAGGTTCGAAGTCCACAGCTGTTGTCTGGTTGAACTCAAGTATGCGCTGAGCATCATCAGAGGAAAACCTAGCATAACCGCCACGATGAAAGTTAGTGCACACTTGCCAATTACGGTGTTTTTTTACTGTTGCCGGTAATAAAGCGTTAACTTCGTTAATTAGGTAGTCAGCACCTTTTAGCACCGCAATACCTAACAGCTTGTGTTCAACATCGTAGTTTTCTTTATCGCCACTAATTAGCCCTGCTAAAGTACCGCCACTGCCTACGGGGGTTATTAAAGTGTCAAATTTGGTTTGTTGTTTTAACTCGCTCATAATCTCTGCTACGCCTGCAATAGCAAGTTCATTACTGCCGCCTTCAGGCACAATAAAATAATGAGGGAATTGTTGCTGTAATTCTGCTAGGTAATTATTGTCATGGCGACGACGATAAGTTTTTCGATCAACAAAGTGTAATTTCATGCCCCAATGTTTTGCCCAAGACAAGGTGAAATTATTAACGTGCGCTACTTCGCCACGAATGATACCTACGCAAGGAATATTTTGTTCAAAACAAGCAAATGCTAACGCATGGATATGATTTGAATAGCAGCCACCAAAACTAAGTACGCCATTGATATTTTGTGTTTTCTTTACATGTTGCAAGTTGTATTTAAGTTTGCGCCATTTATTGCCTGAGATTATCGGGTGAATAATGTCGTCACGTTTTATTTCAACATGCACGTTGTGCTTCTTAAATAAGGGATGATGTAGTGGTTGTAACTTAGATAAAATAGCCATCTTGATCAATTATATAGTAAAGAGAAAGTGTGAATTAAAGCTAAAAATTAACAATAATACTTGCAGCGGTACTCCAATACAGGATAATGTTAGCTGTGCTTTTTAAGTCTTTCATTTTAATAATAATATAACATATAAATACATGTCTTTATTAACACGAATAAATAATTTTTTTTCAAAAGGCCAATCAGATCAATTGGTTGGTATTTCTCTACAACAAGAGTCTATTGCTTTATGTTCGTTGCCTGCTTTGGTGGCCACAACATCTGAAGAGGGTAGCTCTGTTTCAGACGCTATCTTTGAACATAAAAACTTGAATCAGTTAGATTTTTCTCATGCAATTACTGAGCTTGATTTCACCGGTAAGTGTCATCTAGTGCTTAGCGCCCAACAGTCGCAAATTGTGCAAATTGATAAACCTACTGTTCCCGCAGCTGAAATTAATGCCGCATTAAAATGGCAAGTGAAAGATTTAGTGAGTATTTCGCCTGATAATATGGTATTAGATTATTTTGATGGCCCAATATTGGCTGGCGGTAAAGAAAAAATTCATGTGGTTTGCGCACCTATTAATGAGCTTAAACAAATTGTCGCAGCGACAAATAAAGATAGTGCTGAAGTGGTTAGTATTACCACGGTAGAGTTTGCTTTTACTAATCTGTTAGCGACCCAAAGTGATGCCTGTTTATTAGTTTGTCAGCAACCTAATGAAGAAATTGTTTTGTTAATTGTTAAGCAAGGTAAATTATATTTTCATCGTCGCTTACGTGGTTTTAGGCAAATAGCGGATAAATCTGAAGATGAATTAGCCATGACCGTTATTGATAATTTAGCGCTAGAAGTACAACGTTCATCTGACTATTTTGAACGACAATTAAAACAAGCGCCAATTAAAGAGATTAAAGTACTATTACCTATGGACAACGAGAGCTTCTTTGCACGAAAATTAGCTGAAAACTCTCATATCCCTGTTACTTTGTTGGCCTTACCTGAAGCTTATCAACAATATAGAAGTTATGCTGCGGCTATCGGTGCAACTATGTATGAGGCTAAAATTGCCGAGCAAGCTCAGGAGACAATGGATGTCAGCTAACCTTAATGTAGATAGTGCTCATAAATACCGCATAAATTTACTCCAGCCTGAGCTTTTACCTGAACAAGTATTATTGACATTACCAAGAGTTGTTTTACTGTGGTTTGCCGCTTTTACGTTAATGTTGGGCTGGGGCATAGTCACTAATTTTCAGCATCAATCACTACAACAAAAACTCAATGTTTTACAAAAAGAAAAAGTAAAACAAGATAAGTCATTCACAAATTTAACTACACAATTAACTTCACGCAAAGTTGATAGTCAATTAGCCGATAAATTGACCACCATTAAATTATTAATGAGCAATAAACAAGCGCTACATAAAAAGTTAACCAATCCAAATAAAACTTATGTGGCAGGGTTTGCGACCGCGATGAATGAGTTAGCGCAAATGCACCATCAAGATATTCGTTTACAAACTATTAATATCAATAATGATGATATGACATTTACTGGTTTAGCATTATCGCCAGAAGCAGTGCCCGCATGGTTGGCAGGGTTTGAAAATTCTTTGTTGTTATCGGGTAAGTCATTTTCTCAATTTAAATTGTCAGAAAACGAACAGCATATTACCGCGTTTATGGTTAGCTCTAAAGTAAAAGAGGTGTCATTACCATGAGTAAACAATGGCAAGAAAGCAGTGAAAACTTCTTAGCGCTGACTATTCGAGAGCAGTATTTAATATTACTTACCGGTTTAGTCGCAGTATTCTTTATCATATTTTACTTGTTTATTGATGATAAAATGGCAAGCAATAATAGTGCCAGTAAAAAAATAGTACAGCTTGGTTCAAGTAACCAGTTATTGCAAATATCAGTGCTTGAATTACAAGCCGCTTTACAGCGAGATCCAAACGAAGATACCAGAAAAAAAATCATTCAATATGAAGCCAAGCTAGCTAAAGTTGATACTAAATTATTAACCTTGACTAGTGAATTAATGAGCCCGGTACAAATGCGTTATGCCTTATTAGATTTATTGAAGCTTGAAAAAGGGCTGTCATTATTGTCTTTTGAATTACTCGGGGCGCAGCCATTGTTAGACATAACAAATAATGTACCAGTCGATGGTAACGCTAATTCGTTACTCGAAACTAATAACTCGACACTTAACTTATATCGTCATGGCATTAAAATTAAGCTCTCTGGTCGTTACTTTGATTTGCGTGATTATTTAACACAGCTTGAAAAATTGCCCTGGAAATTTTTCTGGCAAGATTTTAATTTTAAATTAACTGAATATCCTAACAGCGAGCTAGAAATTGAAATGTATAGCTTAGGTACTAAGAAGGAGTTTGTCGGTGTTTAAAATTATTACTCTTGTAATATTGGTTTGTGGCTTTGCTTGTTCGATAACTCAAGTGGTCGCAGACACAGATCCAACCCGTCCTTTTGGTTATAGTGCCGCATCGTCAGTGACTCCCAAGGGTAAAAAATTGGTTTTAGAGTCAATTATTTATGGTGACGGTATTCATACTGTGGTGATTAGTGGCAAAGTATTAAAAACCTTTGATCATATAGGTGAATATCAATTAACCGCGGTTAATGAGCAAAGTGTGATCTTACGTAACAAAACAGAGCGCCTTAAATTAACTATATTTAAGAGTAATGTGGTGAAAATTAAGTTTACTAGCGAGAAAGTACTCGCAAAAAATCCTTAAATTCAAGCATAATAAAAAAGTTGAATTATGAAACAGTCAAAATTTAA
The DNA here is from genome assembly GCA_013215465.1 of Colwellia sp. Lineage (GTDB taxonomy): Bacteria > Pseudomonadota > Gammaproteobacteria > Enterobacterales > Alteromonadaceae > Colwellia. Next base: position 106,893 of record JABSOW010000002.1, read on the forward strand.
AATAGCGCTATCTACTTTGTTGTTAACTCTTAGTGGTTGCCAAACCACCCCGGATCAGCCTGTAGATATGAAAGCAGGTTTAGCGCAAGCTATTAGCGAAACTAAGCTGTTAAATAGCCCGAAACCTTTAACACAGGTACCAAATTCAGTACAACAAGAGCTAATGCAACAAAGTATGATGCAAGCGAAACTAGGCTTGTTGGCAGAAAAAAGGCTGGAAGTTTCAGCCACCTCAGTAGCCGCGAAAGATTTTTTCACCGCCATAGTAGAAGGCTCATCTTATAGTGTTGCTCTTCACCCAGAGGTTAGTGGCAGTATTTCCTTGAGTTTAACTGATGTAACCCTCACCGAAGTGTTAGCTGTGGTCGAAGATATTTATGGTTTTGATATCCGTCGTAGTGGTAATATTATCCAAGTTTATCCAGCCGGTATTCGCACTGAAACTATTGCACTAAATTATTTGTTTTTAAAAAGATTTGGCACCTCTAGCACTCGCATTAACTCAGGTGGCGTGTCAGAAAACGATCAAAATAATAATAGCAACAGTGGTAGTAATAATGGTCGTAGTAATAGCCAAAGCAGCCAAAGCAGCCAAAGTAGTCAAAATAATCAAGGTGGCCAAAACAGTAACAGCGGTATTAATATTTATACCGAAAGTGAATCTGATTTTTGGACTGAACTAAAAGAAACACTAACCGCCTTTGTGGGCACTGAAGATGGACGTTCAGTGATTATTTCACCGCACGCAGGTTTAGTAACGGTACGTGGTTTACCAGCAGAACTTTCAGCAGTTAAAAAGTTTATTAGTGCTACCGAAACGCATTTGCACCGCCAAGTTATTATTGAAGCTAAAATAATGGAAGTAACCTTAAATGATGAATATCAACAAGGTATTCATTGGAATGAAGTATTGGGCAGTTTAGGTAGTACGGATTTTACTTTTAGTACTAATGGCAATATTGCGGGTAATACGCTATCGGCCAATATTGGTGGCGCTACATCAATAAGCTTTTCTGGTCCTGATTTTAGTGGCGTGATTGATTTACTGCAAACCCAAGGTAATGTACAAGTATTATCAAGCCCAAGAATTACCGTCACTAATAACCAAAAAGCAGTCATTAAAGTAGGTGAAGATGAGTACTTTGTTACCGATGTTTCTACTACTACTACTACGGGCACTTCAACGACTACTACACCAGAAGTTGAACTAACGCCTTTCTTCTCTGGTATTGCTTTAGATGTAACGCCGCAAATAGACAAAGATGGCAGTGTTATTTTACACGTACACCCTTCTGTAACACTCACAGCGGAGCAAAATAAAGTTATTAAAATTGGTGATCAGGAGTTGATTTTACCACTTGCACGAAGTCGAGTGCGTGAGTCTGATACTATTATTCGTGCTAAATCAGGTGAAATAGTTGTTATTGGAGGGTTAATAGAAACGTATCAAGTAGATCAAGAATCTAAAACACCATTACTAGGTGATATTCCTTTACTTGGCGGTTTATTTAAAAGTGTGAGTAAGGTTACGCAAAAACGTGAATTAGTTATTTTACTTAAGCCTGTTGTTATTGGCCAAGATACGTGGAAAACACAGCTACAAGATGCCCGTGCTTTATTGCAAAAATGGTTCCCAGAAGAAGATGAACCGGTAAATGCTCAATAACCTAGTTGGTAATTTATGTACTTGTATCACTTTGGCTTAACCGAGCTACCTTTTACCCTAACGCCAAACACCAGCTTTTTTTTAGCGCTTGAGCCTCACCATGAGGCACTTGCGGTGTTAATGACGGCGTTAAAAACAGGGGAAGGCTTCATCAAGGTTATTGGTGAAGTAGGTACAGGTAAAACACTATTATGCCGTAAACTACTGAATGAAATACCTGAACACTTTGTTACCGCCTATATTCCCAACCCTTATTTAAATCCAGATGAATTACGACGCGCAGTCGCCATTGAATTAGGCGTAAAACACGCCCAACGTATGTCAGCACAGTTGTTAACCCAACGTATACAAAATAGATTATTAGAATTACATACTAAAGGTCATTCGGTGGTTTTAATACTTGATGAAGCGCAGGCCTTGCCGGCACAAAGTTTAGAAGCATTACGCTTATTTACCAATTTAGAAACGGAAACACGTAAGTTACTGCAAGTGGTATTGTTTGCTCAACCAGAATTAGATCAACGCTTAGCACAAACTGAGTTTAGGCAACTTCGCCAACGGATCACTTTTTCTTATCAATTACGGGCAATGAAAGCAGAAGAAGTTCAGCAATATATACAGCATAGGCTGCAAGTTGCTGGTTATAAAGGTGCCGCATTATTTTCAGCTAGTTTATGTAAAAAAATCACCAAGGCAAGCCAAGGCATACCGCGTTTGGTCAACATCTTATGTCATAAAATGTTGATGTTAAGCTATGGCCAAGGTAACTATCAAATGACTAAAAAACAGTTAACAGCCGCAATAAAAGACACCGAAAGTATTAATCAAAGTACCCATAACCTTGGCCGCTTTAATAGGGGGAATATCTATTTATTTGGCGCTTTCAGCACCTTGTTATTACTACTGGGATATTTTGTTTATTCTCAATATTTATCAGGAGTATCATAGTGAGTGTTATTAATCAGATGCTTAAAGATCTAGAGCAGCGTACACCTGCACAAGGACAGGTTGCTATCCCTGTCGCTATCAGTAATAAACCATCAACGATCAAAATTGTGTTAATTAGCTTAGCGGTATTAGTTAGTTTAAATTTACTTGGCTTTTATATCTGGAATTTACAGGAACAAATTCAGCAACAAACACAGCAAGTAAAGCAACGAGTGTCGAGTAGCGAGTTAACAGTAAAAAAACAAGAGCAGAAACAAGCACAGGTTCAATCAGAAGTGTCGACTAGTGAGTTAACAGTAAAAAAACAAGAGCAGAAACAAGCACAGGTTCAACCAGAAGTGTCGACTAGTGAGTTAACAGTAAAAAAACAAGAGCAGAAACAAGCACAGGTTCAACCAGAAGTGTTGGCTAGTGAGTTAATAGTAAAAAAACAAGAGCAAAAACAAGCACAAATACAGCAACAAGAGTTGAGTAACGAGGCAAAAGCACCAGTTAAAGAAGACGTGAAAATAGCAAAAGTAACGGCGAGTAAAATGTCAGTGTCTCGTCGTCAATTGACATCAGCAGAATTAGTAGCACAAAAATTAGTTAGAGCCGAGAAATCGATAAAAATTAATGAAATAACCAAAGCAGAGCAGTTATTTGAAGAAGTGTTGATTATTGAACCTAACCATAAACAAGCACGTAAAAAACTTGCCGCGTTATGGTTTGGTCGAAGATCGTACCCACAAGCGACCAATTTACTGTCTCAAGGTATTTCGTTAGACCGAAGCGACGCACAATTACGACTATTAAAGGCGAAAATTCACCTGCAACAAGGGCAACATCAAGCTGCGTATAACACATTGAAGCCATTAGCTGTGCTCAAACAGCAAGAATATCAGCTTATGTTGGCTAACGTTGCTCAACAAATTAAGCAATATAAAAGTGCTATTCAAGCGTATAAAATTTTAATCGACATGCAAAGCTATAGTGGCCGTTGGCACTTAGGTTTAGCGATTGTTTATGACAAAAACAGTCAGTTTTCTTTGGCGAGAACTGAATATGCGCTTGCCTTAACAAAGTCTGATCTATCGATTGCTACAGCAGAATTTGCTGAGCAACGCATGCAAGCTCTAGGAGAATAACTATATATGATGGCAGCTCCCAAATTAAAAATGTACTCAGTTACAATGACTGACTTACTTGCTCGATTAGGCTTGCCTGATTTATTTAGATTAGCTGGAGAATAACGAACATGGCAGCTCCCAAATTAAAAATGCGCTTGGGTGACCTTTTGGTTCACGAGCACATAATTACCAATGAACAATTAATGCAGGCGTTAAATAGCCAAAAAGCGACTGGTCGAAAACTGGGTGATACCCTTATCGAGTTAAGCTATTTATCTGAGCGACAATTGTTAGAGTTTTTAGCACAGCAATTAGACCTACCCTTTCTAGATATTAGTCAACGGCGTATTCCTGCTGAAATCGCCAGTTTGTTACCTGAAGTACATGCGAGGCGCCTAAGAGCGCTGGTAATAGAAGACCGAGGTGATTCTGTCTTAATAGGGATGAGTGATCCCGCCGATTTAAATGCCATTGATCAGTTAGAGCAAATGCTCGCACCAAAATGTTTAGCACTAGCCGTGGTGATGGACTCGCAGATGTTTGATGCTTTTGATGGTCTTTACCGTCGTACCGCCGATATTGAGTCTTTTGCTAGTCAGCTAGAAGAAGAGCATGAGCAGTCATCTAACTTTGAATTATCAACATCATTTATTGACGAAACGGGTGATGCCACCGTAGGTAAATTATTGCAATCGGTATTTGAAGACGCGGTGCAAATGCGTGCTTCTGATATTCATATTGAGCCAGATGAAAACCAGTTACGCATTCGTCAACGTATTGATGGCGTTTTGCAGGAAAACATTCTTAAAGAAAATAAAATTGCTTCTGCTATGGTGCTGCGTTTAAAGCTGATGGCAGGCTTAGATATTTCTGAAAAACGTATTCCACAAGATGGTCGCTTTAACTTAAAAATTGCCGGGCATGATATTGATGTGCGTATGTCGACTATGCCGATACAACATGGTGAGTCAGTTGTTATGCGCTTACTTGATCAATCAGCGGGTTTGTTATCATTGGATCAAACCGGTATGCCTGATGATTTAGTTAAGCGTGTTCGTCATCAAATTACTCGCCCGCATGGTATGGTGCTAGTTACTGGCCCTACCGGTAGCGGTAAAACCACTACCTTATATGCTGCTTTAAGTGAGTTGAATGACGCCAGTAAAAAAATCATTACCGTTGAAGACCCAGTAGAATATCGCTTACCGCGTATCAACCAGGTGCAAGTAAACCCTAAAATAGGTTTAACCTTTTCGACGGTATTACGTACCGCACTACGTCAAGATCCCGATATTATGATGGTAGGTGAAATGCGCGATCAAGAAACCGTTGAAATTGGTTTACGAGGTGCATTAACCGGGCATTTAGTGTTATCAACATTACATACCAATGATGCCATTACCAGTGCACTACGTTTACTTGATATGGGTGCGGCGGGTTTCTTGGTGGGTAGCTCATTACGGGCAATTATTGCTCAGCGTTTGGTGCGTCGTGTTTGTGAACATTGTGTAGAAGAGCATGAAACCGATGCTCAAGAGTTAATGTGGTTAACAAATTTAGCGGGAGAGCAAGCTAAAACGGTAAAATTTGTTCAGGGTAAAGGCTGCCAAAGTTGCCAATATACCGGCTATAAAGGTCGAGTAGGTGTCTTTGAATTATTAGAAATGAACGAGCCGATGATGGCGGCACTTAAGCGAGATGATACCCAAGCATTTACTGAGTTATCAAAAGCTAATCCAACTTTTGTTCCGCTGGCATTGGCTGCTTTTGACTATGCAGCCCAAGGCGTAACAACCGTAGAAGAAGTGCTACGCTTAGTTGAAACAGTAGACGTGAGCTAGGTACAATAAAGAGTAACTTATGGCATCATTTAAATATACTGGTCGTAATATTAGCGGCAGCCAAGTCAAAGGTACGATGGAAGCTGGCAATAGCTCCGCGGTGGCTGAGCAGCTACTACGTAAAAGTATCACTCCAATTGCTATTTCTGCGGTGACTAACAAGAAAAGTGGCAGTCTTGCCAGTAAAGATGTTAGTGAAATATTTGGTTTTAATCGAGTATCGTTAGATGAGCTGATTATTTTTTCTCGGCAAATGTACGCCCTAATGCGTTCAGGTGTGCCTATTTTACGGGCAATAAATGGCATGGCCGAAGCAAGTAATTCAGTCGCGCTAAAAAAAGCATTACTTGATATTACTAGCCAATTAGAAGGCGGCTATACCCTGTCGTCGGCATTAAATCAGCATCCCGATATTTTTGGTTCTTTATTTGTCTCATTAATTCATGTGGGTGAAAATACCGGCCAACTTGAAGAGTCATTTTTAAAACTAACCACGTATTTAGAACGAGAGCAAGCAACAAGGAAGCGTATTAAAACTGCATTACGTTACCCAAGCATGGTGTTAATTGCTCTTGGTGCCGCCGTGGTTATTTTGAATATATTTGTTATTCCTACCTTTGCCAATATGTTTGCCAAACTGGGCGCCGATTTACCCTTAGCGACTAAATTTTTAATCACTAGCTCTAATTTATTTTTAAATTATTGGCCTTATATGTTATTGGCTGCTGTATTCGCTTATTTTGCTCTTCGCCGCTCACTAAAAACAAAGCAAGGCCGTTACCAATGGGATAAGCGAAAAATAAAGTTACCCATTATTGGTAGTATCATTGAACGCTCTATTTTAGCTAGGTTCTCTCATAGTTTTGGCATTATATTAAAATCAGGTATACCAATGACGACAGGCTTAAGCCTGGTGGCAGATGCGGTTGATAATAGTTTTATGCAAGAAAAAATTGTCGCTATGCGTCAAGCGATTGAGAGTGGCGAAAGTTTGCTACGTGCAGCGGTTGCCAGTACTTTATTTACACCTTTGGTACTGCAAATGATTGCAGTAGGTGAAGAAACCGGCCGAGTTGATGAGTTACTCAAAGAAGTAGGTGATTACTATGAACGTGAAGTTGATTACGATTTAAGTACACTAACCGCTCGAATAGAGCCACTACTTTTGGTTGGTGTTGCAGGGATGGTGTTAGTACTGGCGTTAGGTATTTTTACACCAATGTGGGATATGGCATCAGCGATGCAGGGAAAATAAAAGTTTGAGAGTAAGAAACGTTTCGAGTGGCGAGTATATTCACGTCAATGTTGTGGGATATGGCGTCAGCAATGCAGGGTAAATAATTAGAGTGACGACTAAAAGAAGTTTTGAGTGGGTCGGAATTTATTCCGACAAAGGTGTATATAATGACAACAAATAGTGAGAAAAGGGAGAAGTCACTGGCCGAGTTTGTGGTTATTATTGCGCTAGTTGGCGTGATGATGGCGGTTTTTATTAACTATTTTGTTAAAAGTGAAGGGCAATTTAGTCATGCTGGTTTTACCACGTTAGCGCAAGGTTTTAACACTAAAGTGAGTACCGTGCATGCGCAATGGCTAATGGATAAACAGCCAAATATTGTGCTACTTGCTTCTTTCAATAAAAAAGTAAAGCAAGCTATACCGGTAAATAGTGTTGGTTGGATAGATGTACAACAAAAAAACTTAGCATGCCAAGCTATTTGGCAGCTAGTAATGGAAACGCCAATGAGTTTAATGAAATTTTCTATTAGTGCAATTGAAGTTCATGATAATACGAATGAACAAAATATTCAGACAAAAGGACAGTGTCGCTATACTCTGCTAGATGGTAGTTATTTTCATTATAATCGTGTTAACGGCAAAGTCAGTAAAGTAATCAAATCAAATTAAAAGTTTTACCAAAAAATGTAATTAATGTCGTTAAATAAGTGACTTAGTAAATAAATCACTGTTACAATCAAATTAAGTAAAGTAAAGTAAATATGAGGCTGATATGATTAATCGAACCCAAATGAATCGCTCAACTATAAAGCAAACAGCAGGTTTTACTTTAATTGAGTTGGTTATTGTCGTGGTTATATTAGGCTTTTTAGCAGTTACCGCTATTCCTAAGTTTTTAGATCTAACCGAACAAGCTAAGCAAGCTAATATTGAAGGTCTGGCGGGTGGTTTTGCAACTGGGGTTTCATTAGCTAGAGCACAATGGGAAGCTGAAGCTCGGCCAACGGCAAATAGCGTAAATCGTGTTAACTATGATGGTACCGAACTATTCTTAACAACCCCGGGTGATAATGACACGATTAGACCTGGCTATCCCACCGGCTTTGACGGTGATAATGCTACTGGTGCTGCTATGGATACCACTGCTTGTATCGAAGTTTGGCAAGGTATATTCGCTCAACCGCCAACCATTAGTGCCACCATTGCCGACTTAAATGATAATGATCTAAATATTAATTACTTTGTTATTGTTAATAATAACCTGTGTGGTTACTTTTTAAGAGAAACATTAGCACAAGATGGTAATGGTAATTTCACCGCGCCGGCAGATGATAGCGTAGGTAAAAACTTTTTCTACGACAACTCAGATAGCTCGGTAGTGGTAACTATTAATAATAATTAATATTGCAATAATAGAGAACAATTGTTAATAAATCATTGGGTTATAGAAAAATCAAAATTTAAATTGAATCAACAAGGAAAACAACAATGCGCTTAAGTACATTTGGAAACACTCAGCAAGTAAACACTCAGTCAGTAAACAAGCAACAAGGTTTTACCTTAATCGAGTTAGTAGTAGTTATTGTCATTTTAGGTATTTTAGCAGTTACGGCTGCACCTAAGTTTATTGATTTAACCTCTGATGCGAAGGGTTCTGTTGTTCAAGCAGTTAAAGCGTCAATTAATTCAGCGGCTGATATGGCACATGCTAAAGCTTTAGTTGCAGGAAAAGTTAAAGTAGCGGGGACAACCCAAACGGTTACTATTGCCGGCACAGCAATACTTTTAAATTACGGTTGGCCAGTAAATGCTGATATGGTAAAATTATTAGAGTTGGATAATGAGATAACTAAAGCAGTTGGAACTACGGGTGATAAAATTGCCACGTTTACTCATGCTGATGCTGTAGTGGACGCTAACTGCCAAGCTTTGTATAATAGTACTTCTGTAACCGACGCAGAAACTAGACCTAGTATTTCTGCTGATGTTACTGATTGTTAATTGAGTCAGTAAGAATCAAATTTTTATTGAAACCGAGTTTGTCTCGGTTTTTTATGTTATCAGTTTATCCAAAATAAAATAATTTGTCATTCCCGAAGTTTTTGTCGAGAATCCATATTTATGTAAATGGATCCTCGACAAGACACCTCGAGGATGACGAAATTAGGCTAGGTAAATAGTTATACCAATGGTAGTAAATTAGTGATCAAATATCAATGAGGATAAATTTTCAAGAACAAGGCGCTTGATTGTGCAATAGCTGGCTATTGGGATTGAAAGCAACGATGTTATTGGGATATTTAGTCCATTTAGAATGATCACATGTTTATTGGTATTACAGTCTCTGCTCAACTTCCAGCCGTATTATAGTTTAGGCCGTAATTTTTCAGATAATTGAAAATATTGTTTTTTTAGTGTGACAGGGCAAATAAAACGTAAACTAACCGCACACAACTGTAAATTAACTAGTTCATTGCTATCGGCAATGCCGTGCAGCCTATCACCTACTACTGGCAAGCCAATACTGGCAGCGTGAACCCGAATTTGGTGTTTTCTGCCACTATCAATTTTCACCTCGATCAGTGACTGTTCTTTAGTTTCATCATAAGTTAAACAGCGAAAAGTGCTACGGGCGCTTTTACCATCAACATCAGTGGTGAGCACTTGCGGCTGCTCATTTAGACTATGATTGCCATGGACAATTATTTGGTAATGCTTTGCCAGCGAATTGTTGTTAGTAGTGCGGTTTTCAAACATTAAAGACAAAGCGCGTGCTGCTTTTTTACTGTGGGCAATCAGTATTAACCCGGTGGCCGCTCTGTCTAAACGATGAACGATAAAAACAGCACGCTCAGCGGGGAAGTACTGCTGCGCAAAGCGGGCAATAGTGCAATGGTCACTCCATTTCGAGCCTTGAGCAAGCATACCGAAGGGTTTATACCAAACGCTATAATTGACTTCGTCACTGATTAAAATAGCCTGTGGAACTTCACTAGCAAGTACCGCTTTATTATAATAAAAATGTAATTCATCACTCTGTTGTAAGACCTTTTTAACCCGGCGCAGTCTTTGCGTATGTTTACCCCGGGTTAGCCATAATGCACCCTTACTGATCGCTTGTTTAAGTTGCGCTTTACTTAAGGCATGGTCTGTCTTGGCCAGGCTATTGAAAAGTGCGGTTAAAGCGGTACTAGTAGCACCATCAACACTAATATTAGTAATGTTATCAACATTATTATTAGTAACGGTATCAAACTGTAGATGATGCTCAAAAATAAGGGGCATAAACGGCATAAAAAGAAATAAAATCAATATTCATAAGTTTAACACTTTTACCCATTAACCGTTATCAGGTAAAATGGATTTTAATAATTTGCTTTTTTAAATGTAAATAATGAAGCGTTAGCAATCATGGTGATCTAACCTTTTCCCCAAACGATAATACTGGTGCTGCCTTGTGGAAAATGCATCAAACTGGAGATGATCTTATCTCGATAAAAAGTGAAGGTATAAAACTACATGATTGATATTAAGCTGTTTGCCCAATTGCAAAACAAAAGCAAAAACTCCTTTGCTAATCAAAGAAAGCTAATAAAAAAAGTAATGGCAGGGCAAACTGTGCTTTGTGCTACTTGCCAGCTGCCACTTTTTTTAATAACACCTGAGCACAGTGCTAGGGTAAACAGTGAAAACTCAGGTATTGGTTGCAAAAAAGGCTGTACCGATATTCAGTTAGATTTTGTTTGACTTGTTAATAGAGCATAAAAGTGAGCTCAAAAATTGGTGACGAAAAAGTACTTTATGATCATCAAGCTGACTTTTATAGCTGACATAAAGATAAAAATATTAACGAGTTTTTCGTGCTATGCTGCCAGCATATTTTTCACTTTTTCTTGAGAATACATTTATGTCAGCAGATTTTTCCCGTTATTCCACTATTGCCCTTGTTAAAGAAATAGAGTCTCCTGAAAACCCTGGAGGACTCGAAAAGCGTGTTGCGTTGGTGCCTAGTGACGTTGGTCAACTAGTGGAAGCCGGCATTAAGGTTTATGTTGAAATTGGCGCTGGTGAAGGCGTTGGCTTTAGTGATGCAGAATACTTAAAAAATAATGCCATTATGCAAACGGCAGAGCAAATATATCAAGATAAAGCACTTATTATTAAGTTTAAAGGGCCGGCACTTGCTTCCATAGAGCAAATGAGAGAAGGTTGCACACTGTTATGTATGGCGCATTTTAACTCTTATCCAGACCGAGCAACAATGCTGCAAGATAAACGTATCAATGTGATCGCCATGGAAGAAATATGTGAATCACCCAAACGTGATTCTGATGAGCGTATTCTTGGGCGTGTAGCAATGAATGAAGCGTTGACGCCTTTTTTTCAAGACAATAGTATTGGTGGCTTACGCGTAAGGGTTATTGGCTGGAGTGAACGCTTACGTGGTGCGATCAATCGTTGCGGCAATCGTAGTACCCGCTCTTTACAAATTATTCAATCGCCTCTTTCATTTGAAGAGCTCGATGTTTCTGGTGATAATGCGCTATATTTTTACGATAGTAATAGTTTTAAAGATCCCCAAGGAGTGCTAAACAAACTACGTGCACTTAGAACACACATTTTTGATATTAACGACTTTGAATCTAAGCAGGGTCAACAAGCAATCGCTAAATATAAAGAAAGTCATCCACCAATACCATTTGGCTTACGTCGTATTCAATGCTTACATGAAACAGGGCAAGCAGGCGCTAGATATGGTATGGGTTTATTAACTGAGCACAAGCCGTCTATCGATAAAGCAAATATTAAAGCGGTTATTCTAGGGTATGGTAATGTCGCTCAAGGTGCATTAGATGAGTTACATCAACAGGGTATCAAAAATATTCATGTATTAGGCCGTGTTCATACAGCCAAAAGCCGCATTGATTATTGGCTTAGAAATGCAGATATTGTCATTAATGGCGCTGAGCAATCGGTAGAGTTAAGAGGAAAAAACTTTTTGATCAGTAATCAACATATCAAAGATTTAATACCTGAGCATTCAGTGGTTATCGATTTAGTAGGCGGTAGCCCAACGAACAGAAGTCCTGTTGAAGCCGTGATAAGTTGTAGTTTCTTAACCGACCCTTATTTCGTTCAAGATGGAGTATTAGTTTCATCTCTATGGGGTTGGCCCATGATGGGTATGATGCGTGAAACGGCTATCCGTTATTCAGGACAAATTGTAGATGTATTAATTGGCGATGAAAAACTGATCGATGGACTTCAACACTTAAAACCCAGTGTTCAACGTGCATTAGTTTGCGGCCCTTTCTGAGATAAGCAAAGGACGGAATGCGACTAATACCAAATGAAGTAATGAAATGGCTTTAAGTAGCAACTTTTTTAATAACAGCTAAGCACAGTGTCACGGTAAACTGTGAAAACTCAGGTATTCGTTGTAAAAAAGCTGTACAGATATTCAGCTAGATTTTGTGTGATTAGTTAATGTCGGCTAATGGTGGATTGATGTTGGTTTGTAAACTTTATTTTTTATTGCGCTGATGCTACTGATTCACTGTCGATAAAGTTGTAAGAGAAATAAAGGGCTATACCATTATAGTAAATGTTGTACACTTGTATTCACTAAATAATTACTGATAAATATAACGGATCCTTATGAAAAAACTGATGGTGTTATTAACTATTTCAACATTAAGCACTTCTGTATTGGCACAAGAAATAAGCTGGCTTGACCGCCTTAAAAATTTAGTTGGCCTAGGTGAAATAAAAGAACAAAGCGTTGCAGTTAAAGTACAAAACGTTGACGCAGATGTTTCAAGGATGCCTAGTACAACTGGTTTAGTTGATATGTTAACTAGTGCTTTAAATGTTAATACTGACCAAGCATCTGGTGGTATGGGCGCTATTTTAAATTATGTTAAAAATAACGTTTCAACAGAGCAGTTTAGTCAACTTGCCAAATCATTACCAGGGGTTGATGGTTTAGTTAGTAAAATGCCTGATATTAGTAAACTGAGTTCAGGCTCAAGTGACAGCTTAAGTGGCTTACTTGATAAAGCAGCAGAATATAGTGATTCATTAAAATCTATTAATGATGTAAAAAAGCAATTTGAAGCCTTAGGTTTAAAGCCTGAAATGATCAGTGATTTTATTTCTAGTGCCCAAAGCTATTTAGACACTGAACAAGGGCAACAAGCAAAAAAAATGCTAACTGATGGTTTAGGGAAGCTATTTGGCTAACTATAAATTCTCAGTTGATAAAAAAGCCGCTAGCTCACCTAGCGGCTTTTTTATGTTATACAATCCGATTAATTAATGGTTCAAATTTTAATGAGGATAAATTTTCGAGAACAAGACGCTTGATTGAGCAATAGCTGGCTATTGGGATTGAAAGCAACGATGTTATTGGATATTTAGACCATTTAAAAAGATCACTTAGTTAGTCTGATTGGTATTAGTAAGGCAGGCACAGTAGCAATAAAAAACCGACAATTTCTAAATAGAAAGCTGTCGGTTTTAATTTATTGCTATCTTGAAGCTAGCTTACTAGCAAAGAGATTAACCGATGAACTTACGCGCGTTACGGAACATGCGCACCCAAGGTGAATCTTCACCCCAGCTATCTGGGTGCCATGAGTTAGCGACTGTGCGAAATACCCGTTCAGGATGTGGCATCATAATGGTTACACGGCCATCAACCGTGGTTAATGCAGTAATACCATCTACTGAGCCATTTGGATTAGCCGGGTAGGTTTCGGTAACATCACCATAGTTATTAACATAACGCATTGCTACTGTTCCTGAGTTGTTAGCCGTATCAATTGCTTCATCACCGCTAAACTCAGTACGACCTTCACCATGTGAAACCGCAATTGGCATCATGGAGCCAGCCATACCTGCAAATAATACTGAAGGGCTTGGTTGAATTTCTACTAAGGAGAAACGGGCTTCAAAGCGCTCTGATTTATTTTGTACAAATCGAGGCCATGCATCACTACCTGGAATAATTTCTTTTAGGTTAGACATCATTTGACAGCCATTACACACGCCTAATGAGAAGGTATCTTCACGTTCGAAGAAGGTTTTAAACATCGCTTTCGCATTTGGGTTGAATAAAATTGACTTCGCCCAACCTTCACCAGCACCTAAAACATCACCGTAGGAGAAACCACCACAAGCCACTAAACCGTTAAAATCAGCTAAATCAGTACGACCCGCTAGTATATCTGACATATGGACATCAATGGCAACAAAACCTGCGCGATCAAACGCCGCTGCCATTTCAACATGAGAGTTAACACCTTGCTCACGTAAAATAGCAATGCGTGGGTTAGACCCTTGTTGTGCATCTTTAGCAGCATCTCTTGCAATAAGGTCGGCGACAATATCTTCGTTAAGATCAAAGCTTAAATCGGTCTGTAAACCGGGATCTTCAGTGTCAAATTTCACATCATGTTCTTCTTGTGCACATTCTGGGTTATCACGCATTGATTGCATTTTATAAGTAGTTTGTGCCCAAGTAGTACGGTAATAAGTACGAGAATTTTCTAACACTACCTCGTTGTCACGAGTAAAGCGAATAGTGTCTTCGTTATTAAGTCGACCAATGTCAGTGCAACAATCTAATATGCCATGTTTAGCTAAAATAGCGTCAATAGCATCGACATCGCTTTCGCGAATTTGTATTACTGCGCCAAGCTCTTCACTAAATAAGACATCCACATCATTGCCTGAAGCTGACGTTAATTTAGTTAAGTCAATATCAACACCGGTATGGCCAGCAAATGCCATTTCACAAACGGTAGTAAATAAACCACCATCTGAAATATCATGATAAGCGATAAGCTTTTCATCACGAACTAAAGTTTGCATGGCATTAAAGAAGCCTTTTAATGTTTCAGGGCTATCAACATCTGGAGTTTCATTGCCAAGTTGTTTATAAACTTGGGCTAAACATGAGCCACCTAAACGGTTTTTACCTTTTGATAAATCAATGGCAACTAGACGCGTCTCGCCTTGATCTGTTCTTAATTCAGGGGTAACCGTTTTGCGAATATCTTCGACCACGCCAAAAGCGGTGATGATTAATGACATCGGCGAAGTAACACTTTTCTCTTCCCCGTTGTCTTGCCATTTAGTCTTCATCGACATAGAGTCTTTACCAACAGGAATGGTTAAACCAAGCGCTGGACATAACTCTTCGCCAATGGCTTTAACCGCTTCATAAAGACCGGCATCTTCACCAGGGTGACCGGCCGGAGACATCCAGTTAGCTGAAAGCTTAATACGGTTTAAATCGCCAATATCAGTACCGGCAATATTCGTTAATGATTCACCTACCGCTAAACGAGCCGAAGCGCCAAAGTTTAATAAAGCCACCGGGGTACGTTCACCTAATGACATTGCTTCACCATGATAAGAGTCAAGCGCTGAAGCGGTAACCCCACAATCTGCTACAGGTACTTGCCAAGGGCCAACCATTTGGTCGCGATTTACCATACCGGTTACGCTTCGATCGCCAATGGTGATCAGGAAAGTTTTCTCAGCAACCGTTGGCAAACTTAAAATGCGATTTGCAGCATCTTCAATATTAATTTCGCTAACGTTTAATTGATCACCAGTGGCGGTAGCACTTTGTACGTCTTTGAATATTTTAGGGGTTTTACCTAGCAATACATCAAGGGGTAAATTAATCGGTGTATCTAATTTGTCGTTGCCGGCAAAGTGTGCATCAGTAACGGTTAATTGTGCTTCTTCGGTTGCTCTACCTACAACGGCAAATGGCGCACGTTCACGCTGACATATTTGTTCAAAAATCGCTAAATTTTTGTCTGATACGGCAATAACATAACGCTCTTGCGATTCATTACACCAGATTTCATGAGGCGCCATACTGCGTTCATCATTAGGGACATTACGAAGTTCAAAAATGCCACCACGGCCACCATCAGCAACTAATTCAGGGAAAGCATTAGATAAACCACCAGCACCAACATCATGAATAAAGGCAATGGGGTTTTCTTCCCCTAATTGCCAACACTTATCGATTACTTCTTGGCAACGACGTTCCATCTCAGGATTTTCACGTTGCACAGAAGCAAAATCTAAACTTTCTGCTGATTGACCAGAGGCCATAGATGATGCTGCGCCGCCGCCTAAACCGATATTCATCGCCGGACCACCAAGGGCTATTAAGTTAGCACCAACAATAATTTCGCGTTTTTGTACGTGTTCATCACGAATATTACCTAAACCACCAGCAAGCATAATAGGTTTGTGATAACCACGTACCTCAGTGCCGTTGAAAGAGTTAACTTGCTCTTCATAAGTACGGAAATAGCCTAAAATAGCAGGGCGACCAAACTCGTTATTAAACGCGGCACCGCCTAAAGGGCCTTCCATCATAATATCTAAGGCTGAAACGATACGACTTGGTTTACCAAAATCAGTTTCCCATGGTTGTTCAAAATTAGGAATACGCAAGTTAGATACTGAAAAACCAACTAAACCCGCTTTAGGTTTTGAGCCAATACCGGTAGCACCTTCATCACGAATTTCTCCACCACTGCCTGTTGCAGCGCCTGGGTAAGGTGAAATAGCAGTAGGGTGATTGTGGGTTTCAACTTTCATTAATATTTGAATGTCTTCATGGTGGTAACCATAGACATTGGTTTGTGGATTTGGGAAGAAACGACCACCCTTATTACCAACCATAACTGCGGCGTTATCTTTATAGGCGCTTAGGACAAAATCTGGGTTAACTTCATGGGTATTACGGATCATTTTAAATAATGATTTAGGTTGCTTTTCGCCATCAATAGTCCAGTCGGCATTGAATATTTTATGACGACAATGCTCTGAGTTAGCTTGGGCGAACATGTAAAGCTCAATGTCGTGTGGATTACGACCTAACTTGGTAAAGTTTTCAAATAAATAATTTACTTCATCGTCGGCAAGCGCTAAACCTAGTTCAATGTTGGCTTTTACTAGGGCATTTTTGCCGCCGTGTTCAATATCAATCGCGGTTAATTCACCCGGCTCAGCGCTAACAAATAATTTGTCGGCATCGCTGAAGTTAGCAAATACGCTTTCCATCATGCGATCATGTAATAAGTTAACAAGAAGCTGTTGTTGTTCGGCGCTTAATGTTACGCCATCTTTAATACTGACATAGTAAGCCATGCCGCGCTCTAAACGTGCTACTTTCGCTAAACCACAGTTATGGGCAATGTCAGTTGCTTTAGATGACCATGGCGAAATTGTCCCTGGACGTGGCGTTACTAAATAAAACTCTCCTTGAGGCTTATGCTCTTCAATAGTCGGACCATAGGTTAGTAGCTGTTGTAAAACCTTTGCTTCGTCAGTGGCTAGCTCGTCGTTAAGTTGAGCAAAGTGAGCATATTCAGCATAAATTTCAGTTACAGGTAGTTGTAATTGTGTACACTGAGTTAATAATTTTTGTACTCTAAAGTCAGAAAGTGCTGGAGCGCCACGAAGGTTTTTTATCAACATCGTCATAGGATTAATCACCAAGTTTTAGGTAAGGTTGTTATTCAGCTCTGTATTCGATAACAGAGCTTAAAATTTCGCGCGTATTATAGTTTAATTTTTGCCTTTTAGTAAGCGTTAAAAGTTCAAGAAACTATTAAAATTCAGTCTACAAAAAAGTACTTGGCTAACAAGGCAATACGCGCCACAATTAAGCTTATGAAATATTCGTCTTTTAAAAACTGGTCTCAAAACATTAATAATAAACTGTTATTTATGTTTTTATTAATTTCCTTGCTTTTTTCGTGTAATGAGCAGCAACAATCAGCAAGCTTTGCCCGTATTATTGAGCGAGGCTATGTTAGTGTCGGCACTTTGTTTGGGCCGAATAGCTATTACATTCAAGCGGATGGTTTTGCTGGTTTTGAATATGATTTAGCAAAAAAATACGCAGAGTACCTCAATGTTGATTTAAAAATAGTTGCTAGTTACTCCCTTGATGAACTATTTATAAAACTTAATACTGGTGAGGTAGATCTACTTGCTGCGGGATTGTCGGTAACAGACAAACGTTTATCTCGTTTTCGTTTTGCACCAAGTTATGAACAAGTCAGTCAAAAAGTGGTGTTTAAACAAGGAAAAGTGCGACCAAGAACACTTAGCGATCTTACCGGTAAACTAATGATCACAGCGAGCTCAAGCCATGTTGAAAATTTAGAAGTACTAAAGCAAGAAAATAATACCCTTAATTGGTTAGAAACATCGGAATTTGATGGTGAAGAATTACTATTAAAAATATTGAATGACGAAATTGATTACACCATTATTGATAGTAATGCTTTAGCGGTTAATCGCCGTTATTATCCAGAAATTAGTGTCGGATTTACCATTAAAAAAGCTGAGCCATTGGCTTGGATGCTGGATAAAAATGGCGATGATGCTATTTTTGCTAGTTTGATCGAGTTTTTTGGCCAAGTACATCATAACGGTACACTATTAGCGCTTGATGACAAATATTATGGTCATGTAGAGCAGTTTAATTATGTTGAAACACGTACTTTTATCAAGGCGGTGTCGACAAAACTGCCTAAATACCAAGCCTTATTTGAAAAATATGCGCAAGAAATTGATTGGCGTTTACTAGCGGCAATTAGTTATCAAGAGTCTCATTGGCGACCACATGCTCGCTCTCATACTGGTGTGCGTGGCATGATGATGTTGACCCTTACCACGGCTAAACAAATGGGTATTAAAAGTCGATTAGATGCCGAGCAAAGCATTAGAGGTGGCGCTAAATACTTTAAGCGTATGATTAATAAAATGCCCGATAGAATTCCTAGCCCAGATAGAATGTGGTTTGCACTTGCTTCTTATAATGTTGGTTTTGGCCACTTAAATGATGCAAGAATTATTACACAGCAGCAAGGTGGAGATCCCGATCGTTGGGTTGAAGTAAAAACACGTTTACCATTATTACAACAAAAAAAATATTATAAAAAAACCAAGTATGGTTATGCGCGCGGCAAAGAGCCGGTGCATTATGTGGAAAATATTCGTCGCTATTACGACACGCTAACTTGGTTAGATGCTAAGGCAACAGAAGCTGCTGAGGACGTTGTTGCAGCCAAAATAATCGAGGCAACAGAGTAAGTTGAGGAATAGTAAGTTGTAGTATAACGTGGGCTATTTTTTATCTTGTCACATGAATGTCACATTCAAAGATAATAATGAGATTGAAATTATTCAAGATAAAAAATAGAGAATCAAATGAAAATAAGAAGACAAATATCAGCCAGTGCCCGTAGAAAACACTTAAAAGTACAACATCATAAAATGAATACTCGTCGACAGTTTTATTTTAATCAAATCGTTACTGAGCTTAATGAGCCGAATAAACATTAAAAACAAAACAAGTAAGAGAAGTAATTTAAATATATAGCTTGTCATCTACATGATAAATACTGTCATTAATCTTGTAATGGTTTTATAAATGTTTTTAGTTTTTATTAGTGCTGTTAAGCGTCTTTATTGATTTTCTTTGTTGTTTTTTTTCCGCTCGGCGACGCTTAAAAAAACTAGATAATAGCTGGCTACATTGCGCTTGCAATACACCAGCAGTAACGACTACTTGATGGTTTAGCTGCTCATTTGACACTAGATTGAAAGTGCTACCCGCGGCGCCAGTTTTCAGATCTGGACTTGCATAAACAAGTTGTTTTATGCGGCTATGTACCAACAAGCCTGCACACATGGGGCAAGGCTCTAACGTCACATATAAGGTACAATCGAGCAGGCGATAGTTATTAAGGTATTCTCCCGCTTGGCGAATAGCGAGCATTTCAGCATGGGCTGAAGGATCGTTAAGCATAATGGATTGATTAAAACCTTCACCAATAATTTTCCCTTGATAAACAACGACTGCGCCAACAGGGATCTCATTATATTGTTCAGCCTGTTGTGCTAGTTTAAATGCTTGTTGCATAAAGTATTGGTCAGAATTTTCAGTGCCGTCATTCTCGGTATTGGCTAAGGCCATTAGAGAAAAATCTCTAATAAATCATTCAAATACCTATGACCCAGCTGGGTTACTTGCCACTCGCCTTCGTTAGATCGGCTATCGCTACAAGTCATCAACTTTTTATGCTGTGCTTGTAGTAACGTGGGTAGTACTGTGCTGGCGGCTAACCCTGTACGCTGTTGATAATGGGCTAAAGTAAAGTTTGAAAACAAGCGTAGTTGATTCATCATATATTCAAATGGTAATTCATCACTAGCGACTGTATTTAGCTGATCTAACGGCGCTCGACTTGGCTCTAAATAGCCCTTAGGGTGTTTAACTTTTACCGTGCGCTGAATAATGCCTTTTTTGATGTCAGTAATCTTGCCATGTGCGCCACAACCTATGCCAAGGTAGTCGCCAAAGCGCCAGTAATTTAGGTTATGTTGGCATTGTTTATCGTCTGCTTCATTGTTTTTAACTAGGCGAAATGCTGAAATTTCATATTGCTGATAGCCGGCATCACTCAGTAACTTAAAGCCTTGATCTTGAATGTCCCATAACACTTCATCTTGCGGCAATTTAGGCGGCCTAGAATGAAAAGCAGTGTTTGGCTCAATGGTAAGTTGATACCAAGAGAGATGGTCGGGCTGTAAATTAATGGCAGTTTTTAAATCCTCTAAGGCATTGTCTAAGCTTTGATTGGGCAAACCATGCATTAGATCCAAGTTAAAACTTTTTACCCCACATTCATGGGCAAGCTTTGCAGCGAGTTTTGCCTGACTAACATTATGAATCCGGCCTAATTTAACTAACTTATCAGACTCAAAACTTTGCACGCCAATAGATAAACGGGTTACTCCCGCTTTGGCAAAACCGATAAACTTATCGGCTTCTACTGTGCCTGGGTTTGCTTCTAAAGTGATTTCGATAGATGAAGCGTTATGCTTAAAGCGAGACAATACTTGACTTAGTAAGCTTTCAATCGCCTCGGCGGAAAATAAGCTTGGCGTGCCCCCACCAATAAAAACTGAATGTAAGGGCCGCTCTGATAAATCAAAGCGAGCGATATCAGCATCTAAATCAGCGATTAAGGCCTTTACATAATCTTGCTCTGGTACTTGCGACTTTAATGCATGAGAATTAAAGTCACAGTATGGGCACTTTTCTACACACCAAGGTATATGAATGTAGAGTGATAAGGGTGGTGTCGTCAGTAATGTAGTATTCATGATAATGCTTTTATAACTATATATTTGTTAATTTTTTAACTAATTTTGCTAGGGCTTGGCCACGATGGCTTAAGTTGTTTTTAAGATCACGTGGTAATTGTGCTGAAGACAGTTGTAAGTCATTCTGCCAAAAAATAGGATCATACCCAAAGCCCTGTTCACCTTGTTTTGTCCGGCTAATACTTCCTTGCCAGACTCCATGACAAATAATGGGGGTCGGATCATTTTCATGCTGCATATAAACCAATACACAATGAAAGCGGGCACTGCGCTGCTCATCTGGGGTATCTTTTAGGGCGTTTAGTAATTTATTGGTGTTGTCATCATCACTGGGATTTTCGGTAATATCACTAGCATAACGAGCAGAATAAACACCGGGCGCACCATTTAAGGCATCAACCTCTAAGCCAGAATCATCAGCGATGGCAGGTAGGCCAGTAATTTTAGCGGCATGGCGCGCTTTGATAATGGCATTTTCAACAAAAGTGGTGCCTGTTTCAGCTACCTCAGGGACATTAAAATCACTTTGAGGAACCACTTCTAGTTGATGTGCAGCGAGTAAACTGGCTAATTCTTTAACTTTGCCTTGATTACCCGTGGCTAAAACTATTTTTGACATGAAAGATTGATACTTTTTCTGTAGAGATAATGATGGCAATAATAACGTATATACCTTAGCGATGGTAAAAATTATTTATTAATAGTGGCAGAGAATATCATCGGCCACTATGCTGCTCGAAACTATTCGTTAATCCACATAAAATTTTTGCGAAAACTTCAATATTTGTTGCTCTGTGCCATCATTGATGGTCAAGGTGAAATGCAGTGTTTCTTCGTTGCTATATTTAATTTGTGCTAAATAATAAATAGCATCACCTTCTTTTACTTCGGTAAATTCTAAGGTTTTAAATTGTCCTAAATTATTTTTTGCTTGGCCACTAATACTGGCTGTTTTAGCGGGGTTCCCCGCTTTGGTATTATCCAGTACAGAAATATTAATAAGACCATTATATCGGCTACGGGTTATCCCATAAACCTTGGCTATTTCAGGGGTAAAAAAAGTTGAGCCAATGGCGATATAATGCACATTCATTGAGCCAAGTTTTTTCATGTTTTCAGCGCTAGCGTATGTGGTAGCAAAGAAGCTGATAGTGATCGCTAGCAAGAGTTTCATTATTGAGTTCTTCATGTGGCTCTCCGATTAGTTGATTTTAATAAGGTCTGTGGCTTTATTATAGAACAGACCTGAAAAAAGGCGTTTGTAGTTCAATATACAAACGGTACTGCTGCTTATTACAATGCGTTCCAATAAGGTAAAGAGTTAGCAAGCAAAATGTTAATTACATTCATTGCTAAAAAAGCCACTATCATGGATAAGTCTAAGCCGCCTAAATTAGGAATAATACGTCTAATCGGGTTTAAAAATGGCTCTGTTAACTGATGGAAGATCATTAAGGTTGCGTTGTAGCCTTGTACTACCCAACTCATAATAGCCATAATGATCATAATAACGAAGAGTAAAAAACCTGCTTGTTTTAATAATACTAAGAGACCAATGTAAAAGGCCAAAGGGCCTAAGCTTTCACCTGCTAATGCCGCCAAAGTAAAAAATTTTAGGGTGGCGATTATATAAGCTATAACCAAAGTTGCTAAATCTAAACCACCTAAACCGGGAATAATTCTACGTAAAGGTACTACCAAAGGGTTACTCACTTTAACGATAAATTGACTGAGTGGATTATAAAAATCAGCTTTAACCCATTGTAGCCAAAAACGCATGATCAAAATCATTAAAAACGCATCAAATGCGAATCGAAGTAAGTACATTACTGCTTCCATTGTATCTCCAAAATTTTTATTGTTTACTCGAAACTTTAACTTTAACTTTAACTTTAACTTTAACTTCCCTTTGCCATTTCTTCGGCTCTAGCAATCGCGGCATTCATGGCATTACTCACTATCTTATCTAAGTCATCTTTTCTAAACTGTTCAAGGGCTGCAAAGGTGGTTCCCCCTTTTGAGGTGACATTTTCTCTTAATGTGCTAATTGCGGCGCTATTATGTTCAACCATTTGGGCTGCGCCAAGCGCCGTTTGCTGTACTAGCATTCTACTTTCTTGGGCGCTAAAACCTAATGTTTGTGCTTGTTTTTCCATGGCTTCCATAAAGAGAAAGAAATAAGCGGGCGCGGAGCCAGCAATGGCGATAATATCGTTTATTTTATCTTCAGTTTTTAACCAAATAACTTTACCAACAGCAGACATTAACTTATCAGTTGCCGCTTTTTGTTCACTATTTACTTCTTTTGATGCAAACAAGCCACTCATTCCCAAGCCCAGTTGCGCCGGTGTATTGGGCATAACCCGTACTAGCGCTACTTGTTTGTTTAATGCTTGTTGAATTTGAGCAATTGTGGTGCCAGCGGCAACAGAAACGAATAATTTATTAGAAATATCGAGTGCCTTGCTTAGCTGTTGGCAAACATCACAAATAAAATGTGGCTTAACACTAAGCACGATAATATCAGCAAAGGTTGCCGCTTCAATATTGTCATTGGTTTGTTGTACGCCAAATTCATTTGCCAGCATGACTCTTTTTTCTGCTGAAGGGTTAGCAACGATAATATTTTTTGCTGCTACACCTGAGTTTACTAGGCCAATAATTATCGCGCGTGCCATATTACCGGCACCGATGAACGCTATTTTTTTCATATACTGTTGTCCTAAATTTTACTTTTGCTTGGCTGGATGGTGATCATTTACAGTTTCAATCTCTTTTTCCGAATATGGCTGTACCGATTCTTACCATAGTTGAACCATGGGTTATCGCTAGATGTAAATCATTCGACATACCCATTGAAAGTGTATCTACTGTTGGATATTGGGTTTGCAATTTTTTAAACAAGTACTGCATTTGTGCATAACTTGCCACACAGGCATTTTTTTCAGGAATAGCCATTAAGCCTCTTAGGTTAAGTTTATCACAGTTATTAACGACTTCAGCTAAAGAAAATAGTTCACTAGCCAAGATACCTGATTTTGATGACTCTTCACTAATATTGACTTGTAAACAAATGTTTAGCGCGCTATCTTGACCATAATTTTCATCACTTGTCTCACTTAAGTACTCATTACGGTGTGAATTTAAGCGTATGGCAACTTTAGCTCTATCAACACTGTGAACCCAAGTGAAATTTTTGGCTATTTGCTTAGTTTTATTCGATTGAATTGGACCGATAAAGTGCCAGCAAAGCTCTGGTAAATGAGATAGTTGAGTTATTTTTTCAACAGCTTCTTGTAAATAGTTTTCACCAAAATCACGTTGTCCAGCGAGATAAGCTTGTACTACTGCCGACGCGGGTTTGGTTTTACTAACGGCGAGTAAAGTGACAGAATTTTGTCTATTACTTGAGAGAAATTCACCTTGTTGATTATTAGCATGATAAGTAGCATGGCTAGCTTGATCAATTTGTTGTTTAATTTTTTCTATGTTTTCTTTTATTTTGTTCATGTTTTTTAGCTAAATAACGTTGGGTCTAAGACTTTGACAGAGATATATTTTAACAAATAGTACTGTATACCTTTAACAGATACTATTTTTAACAGATAAACCGAGGATTATTTATGGATATTACCGAACTACTCGCATTTAGTGTACAGCATGAAGCGTCAGATTTACATTTATCAACGGGTTCACCACCATTGATCCGAGTTGATGGTGATGTGCGTAAATTAAATATCCCTGCTTTTGATGCTAAAGATGTCAATGCCCTAGTTTACGATATTATGAATGATCGCCAACGTAAAGAATATGAAGAAAAGTTAGAGGTGGATTTCTCTTTTGAAGTGCCAAACTTAGCACGTTTTAGGGTCAATGCCTTTAATCAAAACCGAGGGCCAGCCGCCGTATTTCGTACCATCCCAAGTAAAATTTTATCGCTTGATGATTTAGGCTGCCCAGATATTTTTCGTGATATTTCTGACACGCCGCGTGGCTTAGTTTTGATAACAGGGCCAACGGGCTCTGGTAAATCAACCACCTTAGCGGCAATGGTTGATTATATTAACAGTACTAAGAATTATCACATTTTAACCATTGAAGATCCAATTGAATTTGTCCATGAAAATAAGCAATGCTTAATTAATCAGCGAGAAGTACATCGCGATACCTTAAGTTTTGAAGCAGCATTACGCTCAGCGTTGCGCGAAGATCCCGATGTTATTCTAGTGGGTGAGATGCGCGATTTAGAAACTATTCGTCTGGCGATGACTGCGGCAGAAACCGGTCATCTAGTGTTCGGTACACTACATACCACTTCCGCTCCTAAAACCATTGACCGGATTATTGATGTATTTCCAGCCGCAGAAAAATCTATGGTACGTTCTATGTTATCAGAATCGCTGCGCGCGGTTATTTCTCAAACCTTGATTAAGAAAGTGGGTGGTGGTCGAGTTGCTTCTCATGAAATTATGATTGGTACACCAGCCATTCGTAATCTAATTCGTGAAGATAAAATTGCGCAAATGTATTCATCAATTCAAACCGGCATGTCTCATGGTATGCAAACAATGGATCAATGCTTACAAAATTTAGTTAATCGCGGCATTATCACTAAAGGTGCGGCGATGGAAAAAGCAGTCGATAAAAACCAATTTAAAGGCTTTTAATACCAAATAAAGTAATGAATTGACTCATTCATTACTTCATTTGGTATAACACTTTTTAAGTACAGCAATAGAAACAGGAATACTAAATGAATTTTCATCAGCTATTAGAAAAAATGGCAAGTCTCGACGCATCTGATATGTTTGTAACGGCGAAGTTAGCCGTTAGTGCAAAAATTAATGGTGAATTACAGCCTATTACTGAGCATATCTTGTCAGCTGAAGAGTCGTTAGGCTTGGTTCATAATGCCATGAACGAAAAACAGGTTCGTCAATTTGATGAAGAAAAAGAGTGTAACTTTGCTATTTCTATTGACAATATTGGCCGTTTTCGGGTTTCTGCTTTTTGGCAACGTGATATGGCCGGTAT
This sequence comes from Colwellia sp., assembly GCA_013215465.1. GTDB lineage: Bacteria > Pseudomonadota > Gammaproteobacteria > Enterobacterales > Alteromonadaceae > Colwellia. The sequence goes on from JABSOW010000002.1 coordinate 132,950, forward strand.
GGTTATCCGTCGTATTGTTACTGACATTCCTGATGTAGATGATTTAGGCTTACCTCCGATACTTAAAGATGTGGTGATGTCAAAACGGGGCTTAGTGCTTTTTGTTGGTGGCACGGGTACGGGTAAATCAACCTCGATGGCGTCTTTGATAGGCTATCGTAATCGTAATTCTCGCGGCCACATTCTTACCATTGAAGATCCGGTGGAGTTTGTTCATGAGCATGGAAAATGTATGATCACTCAGCGGGAAGTAGGTATAGACACTGTATCATTTGATGCGGCACTTAAAAGCTCATTGCGCCAAGCACCCGATGTTATTTTAATTGGTGAAATTCGTAATCAAGAAACTATGGAGCATGCGTTAAGTTTTGCCGAAACCGGACATTTATGTATTGCTACTTTACATGCTAATAATGCCAATCAAGCGATTGATCGTATTATGCATTTAGTTCCGGCTGAGCAACATGGCAAGCTATTGTTTGATTTAGCGCTGAACCTACGTGGTATTATTGCTCAACAATTAGTGCCAACCAGAGATGGCAATGGTCGTGTGGCGGTTATAGAAGTGTTATTAAATACACCTTATATTGCTGAACTGATTAAAAAAGGTGATATAGGTAGCATTAAAGAAGTAATGCAAAAATCCAATGAATTAGGTATGCAAACCTTTGACCAAGCACTTTTTAATTTATATCAACAAAGTTTAATTACTTATGCGGATGCTATTCATCATGCCGATTCACCGAATGATTTACGCTTGATGATTAAACTGAGAAATAATGATCAAAGTGGTACTGGCGGGTTGTCCGGGGTAACAATTGAAGGCTTTGAACCTAAAGAAAATTAACCGCCCATTTCATTTGATATTAATCGTTCAGGCAATCTGAGTAATTAATAATCAGAAACCTTTAATATCAGTGGTTAGTTGAAATAACTTTTGCGGAACAATCATTCTTGTTAATCAATGCGTTACTTCTAAGCCTTTTAATTATTACTAAGTGGAGCGGGTATAACAACACTACTTTTCGCCATTCATTTTTATGAGTGTCTTTATTTTGTAATAAAACTGTCATATAACTGTCATATAATTCTGTCGATAAATTTTACATCATAGGTAAATCTTATCTAGTAAAGTTAACATTGCTCGATAAATACGTTATTATCCGCCCCGAAAAATAATAAACTGGAAACCATTATGGCCAGAAATTCAATATTAGGTGTATTTGCAAAGTCACCTATTAAACCATTAGAAAAACATATTAAATTGGTTGTTAAATGTAGCAATCAACTTATTCCTTTTTTTACAGCCTGTTACCAACAAAACTGGAGTGAAGCGGCTAAAGTTCGTCGTAAGTTATCTAAATTAGAGCAAGATGCAGATACGTTAAAACGTCAACTGCGTTTAGAGCTACCAGGCGGTTTGTTTATGCCTGTAGACCGAGCTGATTTACTTGAGCTACTTACTCAACAAGATAAAATAGCGAATCGTGCAAAAGATATTGCTGGGCGTATCTTAGGTCGTAAATTAGAAATACCGGCTAGTTTACAAGAACAATTTTCCGCGTATTTAGCGCGTTGTATTGAAGCGACAGAAAAAGCAGCCGAAGCGATTAACGAATTAGATGATCTGTTAGAAACAGGGTTTCGTGGTCGGGAAGTTGTATTGGTTGAAAAAATGATCAACCAATTAGATGCAATAGAAGATGATACCGATTCTATGCAAATTATTTTGCGCAAAGATTTACTCGCTTTAGAGCGTGACTTAAATCCGGTTGATGTAATGTTTTTATATCAAATTATTGATTGGGTTGGTGATTTAGCCGATCTAGCTGAACGTGTTGGTGCACGTTTAGAAATACTTCTTGCTAGAAAATAGGGTTTAACTGATGGAAATTATACTTAACTCAGGATATACATTAGTTATTATTGCTGCGGTTGTTGGCTTATTTATGGCGTGGGGCATTGGTGCCAATGATGTTGCCAATGCTATGGGTACCTCTGTAGGTTCAAAAGCACTGACTATCAAGCAAGCTATTATTATTGCCATGATATTTGAGTTTGCTGGTGCTTATTTAGCCGGTGGTGAGGTGACATCAACAATTCGTAAAGGCATTATTGATGCCAGCTTCTTTGTTGATTCACCTGAATTACTTGTTTTTGGCATGATCTCAGCGCTATTTGCTGCTGCTACTTGGTTACTTATTGCTTCTGCATTAGGTTGGCCGGTATCTACTACCCATTCTATTGTCGGTGCCATCGTTGGTTTTGCTGCGGTTGGCGTAAGTCCTGATGCTGTGGAATGGGGTAAAGTTGGTGGTATTGTTGGTAGTTGGGTTATTACACCGCTGATTTCAGGTGTTATTGCTTTTATTATCTTTAATAGTGCGCAAAAGCTTATTTTTGATACTGATAACCCACTGAAACAAGCGAAACGTTGGGTACCGCTATACATGTTTTTAGCCGGTTTTGTCTTGGCGCTAGTCACTATTAAAAAAGGTCTTAAGCATATAGATTTACATATTGGTACTGTTGATGGCTTTATTTATGCTGTTATCACTGCCGTTATTGTTGCTATTATCGGTAAAGTGTTTATTGATCGTCTTAAGTTTGATGAATCAGCAGCACTTAAAACCCATTATGCCAACGTAGAAAAAGTATTTGCTGTGTTAATGATAGTAACGGCTTGTTGTATGGCTTTTGCTCATGGTTCAAATGATGTTGCTAATGCTATTGGTCCACTAGCTGCGGTTGTTAGTATCGTTGATAATGGTGGTCAAATTCAGGCGAAATCAGCGATTGCTTGGTGGATATTACCACTAGGTGGCTTTGGTATTGTTGCCGGTCTGGCTATTTTTGGTCATAAAGTTATGGCCACTATTGGTCAAGGTATTACCCATTTAACCCCAAGCCGTGGTTTTGCTGCAGAATTAGCGGCTGCTTCTACTGTCGTTATTGCCTCAGGTGCAGGTTTACCTATTTCAACCACACAAACGTTAGTTGGTGCTGTGTTGGGTGTGGGTATGGCTCGTGGTATTGCCGCTATTAACTTAGGCGTAGTACGTAATATCGTAGTTTCTTGGGTGATTACTTTGCCAATTGGTGCAGGGTTGTCGATATTGTTCTTCTGGATGATGCAAGCGATCTTTACCTAAATAAATTTAATACCATTGGTATTATTTCTAGCAGTACAATAAAAGTAAAAAGCCGCAACGTTTGTTGCGGCTTTTTACTTTATTGCTAATGGCTCAAAGTCTATCATTTACAGCAAGCTTTATTAGCCTTTAATCACGCGCTGTTACTTCCAATAAATGATAACCAAATTGAGTTTTTACTGGACCTTGTACTTCATTAAGTGGCGCAGAAAACACCACTTTATCAAATTCTGGGACCATTTGACCCGGACCAAAAGAGCCTAAATCACCACCTTGCGCTTTTGAAGGGCAATTTGAATGTTCTTTAGCTACTTCGGCAAAATCTTTCCCGTCTTCTATTTCGACTTTTAATGCTAAGCACTGTTCTTCAGTGTCAACCAATAAATGGCGTGCTGCAGCTTGTGTCATAGTTATCCCCGTTAATTGTTATAATGTCTACTCTACTTCTACTCTACTTAACTTTATCGTATTTTTCTTTGATTTTAAAGAGGTGTTGATTTAAATTACTAGGCTCTTAATCTAAAAAGTTGGCATTCTATGAGTAACAGCACATTCAATAATAAACTGCCTAACTTAAAGCACTTAAACTACTTGTTGGCACTTGATAAATATCAGCACTTTAACAAAGCTGCAGAGGCATGTTTTGTTAGTCAATCAACATTAAGTAGCGCAATTTTAAAATTAGAACAACAGTTATCTTGCCAGTTGCTGGAGCGACAGCATAAGCGCTTTATTTTTACTAGTCATGGAAAGCAAGTCGTTGAACTTGCAAGAAAACTTTTGCTTAATGCCAATGAGTTTACCACATTTGCCCAACAACAAGGCTGTTATAATAGTGGCAGTGTCAATCTTGGCTGTATTCCAACGATAGCACCATTTTTACTCACTGATTTAGTACAGGCTTGCCAAAAGAACCTACCAAACATTGAGTTATACTTACGAGAAGATACTACTGAAAATTTACTCTTGCAGTTAGAGCAAGGCGAAATTGATTGTGCAATCCTTGCTTTCCCCATTCCAAAAAATAACTTTTTTGCTAAAGTATTAGGGCAAGACGAGTTCTACATTGCTGGTGATGAAACATTAGTGAATGGTTTACAAGAATCTTTCGATTATCATAGCCTACCAGAAAAAAGTGTTTTTTTACTCAATAAAGAACATTGCTTAACTGAGCATGCAGTATCGGCATGTAAACTAGCGGACGCGAGCCTTATTAATAGTTTTTCAGCTTCAAGTTTAGCGACGTTAGTTCAGATGACAGCCTTTCATCACGGTGTTACTTTTTTACCTAAAATGGCGGTTGATAAAGGGGTTGGCAAATTAGAAGGGTTGCTAATTAAGCCTATGCAAGGGCAGGTCTATCGAGAAATAGGTATTGTATGGCGCAAAACGAGTATGCGTGAAGCAACGTTTATGTCATTAGCTGAGGTTGTTAGTAAAGTTTTACAGAGCCAATAGATAAAGCCGCGTGTTAACTATTATGTTGACAGGTTTTTCCTGTTGATTGGTTGCTAGTGTATGAAGGAAAACTATTTGCCATCACATTGCTTTTTTTATCAGCTGAGCGGGTAAAAAAAGAAATTATCTGCTGTAACTTTTCATTAAATATAATAGATAGCTCAAAAAAACGATTGTGTGCACTAACTACTGTAACTTGAGAAAAATTTAAACTGTCGTTTGTTGATATTTTTGACAATGTTGGTGTTAATAATGGTGCAGCTAGTACAGAGTAATGTAAGGTATAAATAGCTGTCACTTTGATCGCTTTGCTTTTGGCACAGCTAGACCAAGATATGGCTGTAACCAAAATAATTAATAATAGTGATATTAGTTGTTTCATTAGAGCTCCTATTTTGTGCCTTTAGATGTTTTGCATTTATTGGGTTTGGTATTAGTCTCAAGTAGAACGGCTGTTACTCGTTAAAATTTCATCTCCGTGATAATTATACCAAGTCTATTAAGTTTTTTCTGAGTGAGAACTAGCTTAATAGACTTGCCATTATACTTACATTTTGACTATAAAGCGTTACCAATGCAAATACTAACATATTGAGATGAACTGTTGCTTATATGCGTTAGAAATAAAAATAAAAATAGAAAAGCAAATGACAATAACAAGGTTATTTATCATTTGCTTTTATGGTTTTTACATCAATAGTTACTTACCTAGATAAGTAATACTAAAATACTATTTGTTGTTAGCAAGTTCTTGTTTTTTATCTAATCTGCATTTATGCAATAATGGTTCAGTGTAACCACTTGGCTGCTCTGCACCACAAAAGACTAAAGCCGATGCCGCTTTAAAGGCAATACTATTAGAAAAATCATCACTCATTGCTTGATAGCTTGGGTCACTGGCATTTTGACCATCAACAATTTTAGCCATTTTTTCTAAGCTTGCTTGTACTTGTTCTTGAGTGCAAATTCCGTGCTGTAGCCAGTTAGCAATATGTTGACTAGAAATACGTAAAGTTGCTCTATCTTCCATTAAACCTACATCATTAATGTCGGGTACTTTGGAACAGCCAATACCTTGATCTATCCAACGGACCACATAACCTAGAATTCCTTGGGCGTTATTATCGAGTTCTGCTGTTATTTCTGCATTGCTCCAGTTGGTATCTGTTGCTAATGGGATGGTTAAAATGTCATCTAAATTAGCGCTTTCTCGTTGCATAAGGTCTTTTTGCAGTGCGAATACATCAATGCGATGATAATGTAATGCGTGTAATGTTGCCGCAGTTGGAGAAGGAACCCAAGCGGTATTGGCGCCCGCTTCTACATGATTAATTTTAGTGGCGATCATGTTAGCCATTTGATCTGGAATAGGCCACATGCCTTTACCTATTTGCGCTTTTTCACTAAAGCCACAAGCTAGGCCAACATCGACATTATTATTCTCATAGGCGACAATCCAAGGTGTTAGCTTAATATCCGCTTTACGTGCCATTGGGCCTGCAGCCATAGAGGTATGAATTTCATCACCAGTTCGGTCTAAAAAGCCGGTATTAATGAATACCACTCGTTCTTTTGCTGCATGAATACAATTCTTTAAGTTTACACTGGTGCGTCGTTCTTCATCCATAATACCCATTTTAATGGTATTACGTGGCAGTGATAATACATCTTCTACGCGGGCAAATAAGGTATCAGCAAACTGTACTTCTTCTGGGCCGTGCATTTTGGGTTTCACAATATAAATAGAGGCTTCGTTACTATTACTTAGTTTACCATTACCTTTTAAATCATGTAGCGCCAGTAAAGAAGTAATTACTGCATCCATAATACCTTCAGGTACTTCGCGCTGTTGTTCATCAACGATGGCATTGTTGGTCATAAGGTGACCAACATTTCGTACGAACATCAAACTGCGACCTTTAAGCTGTACCGAATCACCTGATAGTGATTGATAACTGCGATCGTCATTCATTTTACGGGTGAATACTTCACCATTTTTCTGTATTTCTTCGGTCAAGGTACCTTGCATCAATCCGAGCCAATTACGGTAGGCTACTACTTTATCGTCACCATCTACGGCAGCGACAGAATCTTCACAATCCATTATAGTGGTTAATGCTGATTCAAGCAGAATATCACTTAAAGTCGATGGCTCTGACTTTCCGATCACACTGTTTTCGTCAAATACTAGCTCTAGGTGTAAGCCATTATGTTTAAAAGCTAAAGTGTTTGGCTTATTGATACTGCCAGTAAAACCAATAAAAGCACTGCTTTCTTTTAATGGGCTTTGTTTACCGTTGGCTAAACTCACCATTAATTGCTGTTCATTTAAGTGATAGGCAACCGCGTCTTGATGGCTACCATTAACTAATGGAATCGCTTGATCTAAAAACTCTTTAGCGTAACTGATCACTTTTGCGCCGCGAACCGGGTTATAACTACCACCTTTTTCTGCACCATCTTCGCTGCTAATAACGTCAGTGCCGTAAAGAGCATCATACAAGCTACCCCAACGTGCATTTACAGCATTTAAAGCAAAACGAGCATTCATTATAGGCACAACAAGCTGAGGGCCTGCAATGGTCGCTAGCTCTTCATCTACATTTTCTGTGCTAATAGAGAAATCATCGACAACAGGTGCAAGGTAACCTATATCAGTCAAAAACTGTTTATAGCTGTCAAAGTTAAATTTATCGCCAAAATTATTTTTGTGCCAAGTATCTATTTGTGCTTGTAAGTCATCTCGTTTAGCAAGTAGCTGCGCATTTTTACCTGATAAATCGTTAATGATTTTGGCAAAACTTTGCCAAAAATGTGCTGATGCTATGCCGGTATTTGGTAACGCTTCACGTTCAATAAAATCATATAGATTTTGATTTATGGTTAAACCTGCTAATTGAATTGTCTGGGTCATATATTCCTCACTCACTTGCTTGTTTGGATGCAGCGTACTTTGATAATATAGCTTGATAAAAGCGCTATGAAAGTTTTCATTGCTAGCATGAAATAATTATACCCAAGTAGCTTAGGTATACATAATTGTCATCCTATTCAGAATAGGTATAACTAGCAATAGTAGCCGATTAATACCTACTATTAATCTTATGAATGTTATAATTGAGATTCTGTCGTTTCTTTTATAACAAAATTGATTGTTATACTAGTTTCATTAAGTTTGTGGTCTTGTTGTACGTAGGAAAAATATTTCAGGGCAAGGCGCTCAATTGAGTAATAGCTGGCTATTAGGATTGAGGGCAACGCCGACATGGACTATTTTAACCCGTACAAGTGAGCAATAATTTAATCAAATTGGTATTTAATTGAAAAACACCAGTAAAGCAGTAACTTACAGTGGGATCATAAATACAGTTAATACCGCTGATAAAATTAATGCCACAGAGCTATATGCACCTTGGTGAGAATTATTTCTTGATAGCACAATACTGCCAATCACATGGTTGGCTGCGCCTATATACCCGTTTAACTTGAAAATGCATGATTCAGCTGGAATTAGAAACGCTTTTAGGTAAGGCATTGATTGACCACTTCAGTGAGTAGTGTTAAGACTAATGCATTGGTTAATGAAAAAGCATTTTACTCTTTGTTGAGTAGTATTTGCTTAGAGTGACTAAGCTACACACTACCCGTCGCGATTAAAACGCTTTTATATCGAACAAAATTCAATCTCGAAAGTTCAACAGACCCTAGATTTATTCAGCCAGTTGCACTTGTTTAGCAGCTTCAATCACTAATTGTCTAAACCATATATGACTAGCGTCATGATGTAGTAATGGACTCCAGATCATTTTCAATTCCATGTCAGGGATTTCAAATGGTGGTTTGATGATGATGTAGCTATTATCATGTTTATGAAGCATAGCTGCTTTGGTTGGTAAGGTAGCGATTAAATTATCTTCATAAGCCAATTGCATGGCAACATGGTAATTTCGAGTGAAAACTTTAATATCGCGTTGTTTACCTAATTTTGCTAGCGATTCATCCACCCAGCCAAGTTTTTGCACATCATTCGGGTTCATGCCAACCCCAACACCAAAGCCTGTTTTTGATACCCATACATGTTTAGCTGCTAAGTAAGAGTTTAGATTAAACTTAGCCATTACAGGGTTATCAGCACTGAGCAAGCATGAAAATGAATCATGCCAAATAGACTTTTGATGAAACGATTGTGGTAATTCGTCAAATCGGTTGATAGCCATATCTATTTTACCTGCTTCAACATCATGAAAAGTAACATCGCTGGGTGTCATAATATCAATGGTAATATTAGGGGCAGTTTTGTTAAGTAACTTTAATAATTTAGGTAATAAGGTTGACGCTGCGTAGTCACTGGCCATAATGCGAAAAACACGGGTACTATCCTGCTCATTAAACTCTTCTTCGCCTTGTAGTGCCTCTTCTAATTCAAGCAATATTTTTCTGATGACTGGTGCTAGCGTTCTTGCTCTTTCCGTTGGTACCATACCGTCAGAAGTGCGTACTAAAATAGGATCATTAAATAATGTACGTAAGCGCTTTAAGCCATTACTCATCGCTGGTTGGGTAATATTAAGTTGGTTAGCGGCACGGGTAACATTTTTCTCTCTAAGTAAAACATCTAGATAAATAAGTAGGTTTAAATCAATTTTTGAAATATTCATCAGTTTAATGGCTCTCATTAAAAACATAATTGAAATAGATATAAGCGAATTTTTCATATTATTCAATATTTATTATTTGCTATTTAATGGTGTTTGGATTAAATAAAAGTGACTGCAATTTATAACCAATTGTTTTTAATCGTTTAAAACACCATTGTGTTTAAATTGTAGTCTTGGTATTTTCTGTGTGAATGATGGTAATAATAATTATATATTTCCTAAATGTACCGAGAGTAGATTACTATTTTTGTTGTCTAGTGTGACGGCTTACCAAGTTTGTTACACCAACCAAGCTAATAAAGCTTTTTATATACTACTAAATAAAGTGAACGGAGATTGATATGTCTAATTATCAAAGTGCAATTGAAGCGGTTAAAGCAATTAAAGAACAAGCAGGTAGCTCTTGGGATGCTATTAATCCAGAATCTGTCGCTCGTATGCGTGCCCAGAACAAATTCAAAACTGGTTTAGAGATTGCTCAGTATACTGCAGATATTATGCGTGCAGATATGGACGCTTATGATGCTGATAGCTCAAAGTACACCCAATCTCTAGGTTGCTGGCATGGTTTTGTTGGCCAACAAAAAATGATATCTATTAAGAAGCATTTTGATGGTAAAACTGATCGTCGTTACTTATACCTTTCAGGTTGGATGGTTGCTGCACTTCGCAGTGAATTTGGTCCTCTTCCTGATCAATCTATGCACGAGAAAACGTCTGTCGCTTCTTTGGTTGCAGAGCTTTACACTTTCCTACGTCAAGCTGATGCACGTGAATTAGGCGGTCTTTTTCGCGAGCTAGACGCGGCAAGCGATGGCGACAAAGCTGCTATCCAAGACAAAATTGATAACCATGTGACTCACGTTGTGCCTATTATTGCTGATATCGATGCCGGTTTTGGTAACGCTGAAGCGACCTACATCATGGCTAAGCAAATGATTGAAGCTGGTGCTTGTGCTCTTCAAATCGAAAACCAAGTTGCTGACGAAAAGCAATGTGGACACCAAGATGGCAAAGTAACTGTTCCTCACGCTGATTTTCATTCTAAGATCCGTGCATTACGTCATGCTTTCTTAGAGCTAGGTATCGATAATGGTATTATCGTTTCACGTACTGATTCTGAAGGTGCAGGCCTTACTAAAGAAATCGCGGTTGTTAAAGAGCCTGGCGATCAAGGTGACATCTATAATTCTTTCTTAGACGTTGAAGAGATTGACGTAGCTGACATGGCTGAAGGCGATGTATGCTTTAACCGTGACGGTAAGTTAGTTCGTCCTAAGCGTTTACCTTCTGGTTTATACCAATTCCGTCAAGGTACTGGTGAAGAGCGTTGTGTATTTGACAGCATCGAAGCAATTAAAGCCGGCGCTGATCTTCTTTGGATTGAAACTGCCACACCAAACGTTGCTGATATCACAGCAATGATGAACGAAGTTCGTAAAGAAATCCCGAATGCTAAGCTTGTTTACAACAACAGCCCATCATTCAACTGGACACTAAACTTCCGTCAGCAGCAGTTTGATGCGATGGAAGCAGCTGGTGAAGATGTATCTAGCTATGTTCGTGCGGACTTAATGAAAGTTGAATATGACGAAACTGAATTGTCAGTAAAAGCTGATGATAAGATTCGTTCTTTCCAAGCTGATACTTCACGTGAAGCCGGTATCTTCCATCACTTGATCACTCTTCCTACTTATCACACCACTGCATTGTCTGTTGATAACTTAGCGAAAGAGTACTTTGGCGATGCGGCTATGCTTGGTTATGTTAAAGGCGTACAACGTAAAGAAATCCGTCAAGGTATTGCCTGTGTTAAACATCAAAACATGTCAGGCTCTGACATGGGTGATGATCACAAAGAATACTTTGCTGGTGAGAATGCACTTAAAGCAGGCGGCGCAAATAACACTTCTAACCAATTCAGCTAAGCGCAAGTATTTAATCTGCTAGCATTGCTTAGGGTTAAAATATAAATACCAATCAGATTGTTACCAACGTAGCAATCTGATTTTTTTGTTAAAAATTTAATATTTATATATGTGATGACTACAAAGAATACTTTGCTGGTGAAAATGCTCTTAAAGCAGGCGGCGAGAATAACACTTCTACCGGTTTAGTTAATCACTAAACCGGTAATCGTTAAGTGTTACTTAGGGTTATCATATAAATACCAATCAGATTGTTATTAACGTGCAATCTGATTTTTTTGTTAAAAAGTAGTGTTTTAAATGTAAATAAAGCAGTAAAATCAAGAGAATAAACTAAACCATTTACACTTTTGAACAAATATTGTTATATTGTCCCAGTTGATAAATAAATGCCTATTTTAAATACCTTTTTGTGCTAAGGGAATATGTTGCTGTCACCTTCATCTAAACAATTGTTGTTACTTAATAGCAATGCCGAAAGGCTTGCCAAACTCGAACACTTATTAGTTGCAGGAACCAACTATACTATTTTATCTGCTGCAAACACTCGCAGCGCTATAGGGATATTAAAAACAGAAAATATTGATTTTATCGTCAGTAATATAAACCTTGATAATTTTGATGGCTGGCGCTTAGCGCGTATGGTGCGTTCAGGGGTATTAAAATGTCCGGCAGATACACCTTTTGTTGTAGTTGCAAATACTTGGTGTGAGCATCTCGCTAGTGCCACTGCACGTGAGTTTGGGATAAATAGCCTGATTGCTTTTTCTGAATGCAAAAAACTGTTAGATATTATTAATAATCTGCAATTTACCCCGCTTGAAAATATGGAAAAGTCTTCATTATTAGTGATAGAAGATAACGCTGATACTCGCCACCTTGTTAGTCGGATATTAAATTCACGTTTTACTATTGACAGTGCTGAAGATGGTGAAGCTGGTTTAGCATTATGGCGTAAAAAAGATTATGCCCTGGTGCTGCTTGATGTCATGTTACCAGGCATGTCTGGTAATGAAGTGCTAGACTCTATCATTAAAGAGAAACCTTCTCAGTCAGTGGTTATTATGACTGCTAATCATACCATGGAGTTAGCAGAAGAAGTTATGCTAAAAGGTGCGGCAGACTTTGTTACTAAGCCTTTTAGGACTGAACAGTTACGCCGTGTTTGTGAAACCGCCACTAGGCGTGAAGATTTTATTATCAGTAACTTACAGTTTGCCAATAAAGTTAAGTCGCTTAACCAAAGCCGTGCTGAGTATAAGCAAATATCAGAGCAACATCAGCAATTATTAGATCAACTTGGCTCTATTATCATTGAACTTGATGAACATGGCGCTATTAGCTTTTTAAATAAGGCATGGGAAAAGTTAACCGGTTATAGTATTGGTGAATCTCATCAGCGGCCATTATTCGACTTTATGGAAAGCGCTGAGCCTACAGGTGTTGATATTTCTAATGAGCTACAAGCCCTACTGTCTGGCGATGTTAACTCTCATCATTTTGAATTTCGATTAAAAAACAAGTTCAATGACGAATTATGGGTAGAGGCTCGCTTTAAAATAACACCAGCAACAGCTGATAAAAGTCGTTGTATTTCAGGAACTATCGATGATGTAACCTCAAGAAAGAAAGCCCAGAATGATCTTGAGTATTTAGCCAGGCATGACGGTTTAACCGGTTTGTATAATAGGTTTTATTTTGAAGCAGAGTTAAAGCAATTCTCGGCAACAGCTTCTCGTGGTAATGGCCCTCATGCTTTACTTTATTTAGACTTAGATCGCTTTAAAGTGATCAACGATACCCTAGGTCATCATCATGGTGATATGGTGTTAAGAAACATTTCTTCGTTAATAATGACAAGGCTGAGAAAAAGTGATTTTCTTGCCCGTATAGGTGGTGATGAGTTTGCTTTATTATTACCCAACACTAAGCAAGATACAGCGTTAACTCTTGCTCGTAATATTTGTAAATTACTCGATGACTATCAATGTGAAATTGAAGATAAAATTTTCAAAGTGAATTGTTCGATAGGCATTACAGAAATAAAAGGAGATCAAACTCCTGCTAATGAGTATATGAAGCAAGCCGATATTGCGCTTTATGCAGCGAAAAAACAAGGACGAAATTTAGCCCATATATACAGTGAAAATGATTCTTTAAGCAAAGAACTACAAACCAGTCTTGAATGGACTCGGACATTGCATCAAGCCGTAGCAGAAGATAATTTAGTATTGTACTTTCAGCCGATTATAGAAATTGCTAGCAAAAAAGTTGCTTATTATGAAGCCTTAGTAAGGTTAGAGCTAGATGGTAAAATAGTATTACCAGGTGAATTTATTCCCGCTTTAGAACGCGAAGGCGATATGAGCCTGCTTGATAGGCAAGTTATTAGTAAAGCTATTTATTATTTGGCTCGGCATCCACAGCTAAATAAAATAGCCATTAACCTTTCAGCACAAGGCTTTAGTGATGAACGTTTATTACCGCTTATTAAAGATAAAATCCAGCAGTATGATGTAGATCCCAGCCGTATTATTTTTGAATTAACCGAAAGTGCCAGTTTAAGTAATATTACCGCAACGCAAATTATGGTTGAAAAACTCAGTGTTTTGGGCTGTGCTTTTTCGATTGATGATTTTGGTACTGGTTTTAGTACCTTTAACTATCTTAAACAGCTGCCGGCACAATCGGTGAAAATTGATGGTTCATTTGTGGTTGACTTAGCGACTAACCCCGTTGATTTGGCCTTAGTTAAAGCTATTTATGAGGTGGCTACCGCTTTAGGGAAGAAAACTGTGGCAGAGTTTGTCGAAAATGAAGAAACCTTGCAAATTCTAGCTGACATAGGCGTGACTTATGCGCAAGGTTTTCATTTAGGTAAACCCCAACCCGTGGATGACATATTCAATTAGGACGAAATTACTAAAAAAAGTAATAATTATATTGATAATAATAACAAGAGGTCTTTAATGAACTTGTCTTTGCAAGCTAGAGAAAACTTTGAAAAGGAGATAGAACTAGGTGAGGGATGGGATAACGCTGATTTAATTGTTGAATATTTAAAAAACCTTGAGGTAGACTATGTTTTTGGTGTGCCCGGAGGGGCAATAGAGCCGCTATTTAATGCCTTAGCGCGAAGAACAGGGCAGGGCTACCCAAAAGTTATTGTTGCCCGTCATGAAACAGGCGCCGCTTTTATGGCGGAAGGTTATGCTAGAGAAACCGGCAAGTTAGGCGTTTGTTGCGCCACGACCGGTCCAGGTTCAACTAATTTATTAACCGGGGTCGCTTCAGCTTATACTGAAAACGTTCCTATGCTAGTGATAACGGCGCAAACACCTTTACCTAAGTTTGGCCGAAATGCATTACAAGAATCGTCATGTACCGCAATAGATACAGTGGCAATATTTAATCATTGTACACGTTACAGTACGTTAATTTCACATACCGAACAAATACATACCAAATTAATTGCTGCCATTATGACGGCAAATCGTACACCGAATGGTCCAGTACATATCAGCATACCCTCAGATATTTTAAGGCAACCGGCAATCCGTAGCTCGAAAATAAAAGTGGGTCGTTTAGTGCAAGAGTTTACGTTAACAGACAATAATGCAGTAGAAAAACTTACTGACATGTTATCTAACACTTGGCGAGTAGCCTTATTTTTAGGTAAAGGCTGTGGCGCTGCTATTGATGAAATAATGACATTCTCTGATCTCACCCATGCGCCAATCGTCACTGGGCCAGCGGGTAAGCGTTGGGTGGATGGTTTTCATAGGCGTTATCGTGGTGTTTACGGTTTTGCCGGACATCAAAGTGCACAACAAACCATGGAAGACGATACCATTGATTTATTGATTGCCGTGGGAACCCCGATAACCGAGTTGGGCACTAGTGGTTGGCATTCTAATTTATTGAGTAATCGGTTAGTGCATATTGACTCCACAGTAGAGCACTTTTCTCGAACACCGATGGCGCAACACCATATTTGTGGCGATCTTAAAATAATTTTTAAACAACTTAATGCTAATATTCGCCAAGGATTAAAGTGGGGACGTTCATGGAAGGCAGTTGATCCTATTCAAATAAATTTTCTAAAGAATAAATTATCAACAAAAGAGCATGGTTATCAAATCACCTTAAACGACCCTGACGCTTGTTATTCTGATGCTATACCCTTAAAACCACAAAGAGTGGTTACTGAATTATCTCGTAATATACCACTTAATTTTCGCTTACATTTGGATGCGGGTAATGCTTGGGCATGGTTTACTCATTATTGCCACCGAAAAAGTTCACAAGGCTATTACCACATCGCTATGGGTTTTGGCTCTATGGGCTGGGCTATTGGCGCTTCAATAGGTACCTGTTTTGGTAGTAAAGAGCCTTCCGTGTGTATTACTGGCGACGGCAGTTATTTAATGTCAGGACAAGAAATAACGGTCGCATTGCAACACCAAATACCCGTCATTTTTGTTATTTTAAATGATAGTGAATTAGGCATGGTTAAACATGGGCAAAAATTAGGCGGGGCAGAAGAAATTGGCTTTGAATTACCTGAAATAGATTATGCCATGATGGCACAAGCAATGGGTATAGAAGGGATAACGATTAGAACGCCACAAGAGCTAGTGGAAATTGATTGGCAACGTTTAGGAACAAAGCAAGCGCCAACTTTAATCAATTTAATTATTGATGCCAATGAAGTGCCTCCCATGGGACAAAGAGTTAAAGGGTTAGCTGACAAAAATGAATCAGCGACGCCGGGCGGATAAATCATGGCTTAGCTAATGCGTGCGTATACGTAGTTTTTAAAAGCGCGCTAGAGTCACTATTTGATATCCTAATCATCCCTAAATTTGTAATTTCAGAGAATAGCTATTTAGAAAATTGAAGCGAGTTATATTGCTGGCGCTATTTTCTCGTAGATAAAGGTGTTAATGGGATATAAAATTTATACCTTCCTTAACGTGACGCCTTTATAAATGACATCGCTGGTCTTTAAAGGGGCAAAACTTCCTTCGAGTCTATCTGCGGTATCCGTATAACAAGCAGTGACACCACTGAGAACAACAGCAGAGAAAATTCTATATACTTCTATCGAACTAAACCCTTGATCGGCAAGAAAGGCTGATACATAACCATTAATATTCATACTTTCATCAAATTCAGTATTTAATATTGCTTCTATTTTATAAGCCAAGGATAAATGTTCACCGATAGGAAAACCTAGCTTTTTAGTTACTTTTTCCATCGCTGGAATACGCTCATCACCTTTTGCTATCGGTCTTGCATATCCCATTAGATGAGGTTTTCCACCATGTTTTTTTATTTCTGCGGTGATAAAGTCTTTAACGGAAGTGCCTTTAGTTACTTGAGTTAAAGCATGTTCAATAAACTCAACACCGCTTATTAACGGCTTTATACCATAAGAAGTAGATTCCGCCGCTAATACGCCCAAACAACTTGCCGCCACACCTGATGCTCTACTACTACCTGCTAATGCACCAATACGATTACACCATATACGTGGATCTGGCCAACTTAAACATATGTGTATTGCTTCAATCCAATCTGCGATTGCCTTGCTTGGTAAACGGCCGGTGGCATTTAATACCACCACTTGCATATAACTGGTCTTACCGACGAGATCGTTCATCATATCATAACCACAATTTTGCACACCACTACCAATTTTCCATCCGCCACGACTACTGACAATGCGGCCATGATATTTGTCCCAAGCTTGATAATTATTCATTGTTTTTTGGCTCGATATGGTAAGTTTCGTCAGGTTCAAATAACATTGCGGTTACTGGTTTATTAGTAAACTCTAAGCCGTGAGCTAATAACCCAGGAGCGGCAAGTAATTGCATTAAGGCCGCGCCTTGACGTGGTTGAAAACCTAAATCTGCCATTACGGCTGCTGCAATGCTTGTTTTGGTCGCACCAATATTTTTAGGGTAGATAAGTGCTTGTAATTGCGTTAACCAAGAAAAAACTTTCCCTTCGTTGGCATAAGGCTTTAATTTATCAAGTAATATATTTGCATAGGTATTAGCATCACCATAATGTTGCGTAATAGAAGGTATTTTTTTATTTAACGCCTCTTCTTCAAATTCAATAACAGGTTTCTTAGCCGCTTTTCGAAAAAAGCGTATAGTATTTTCCATATTACCAGCACCATCAAAAGTACCGCCGTAAACACCTAAGGCAATAGGTAATATATTGACGATATCCGTATTACCCACACCTGCGGTAATACTCGCTTGTGCTGCCGGATGTCTAGGGCCAGGGTTTATTAACGCTAAGGCTAATTTATTAAAAAGTATGCTATCTTTTTCTGATGGTAAATTACCTCTTAGTAACAAATAAATAACGTCGGCAAAGTTACAATTGTCGAGTAAATCCAAATGATCATAACCATGAATAAGCTGTTTATTAACATGATACGGATTATGCTCAGGTGATTGTTCACAAGTGATTTTAGTTTCTATTTTACTTGCAAATACGTCGCCACGAGACTTTACTGAACTTGACGCTGACGCTTTAGTTGAAGAGTTCATTAATAATTTACCTTTGCGGTTAACCAGTAGCCACGCTTTTCTAATAGATAATCTTCAGCAATAACACCATTAGAGGCTTCTCTAATATTATTATCAAACACATTTTTAGCCGCTAAAGTCAGGGTTATATTATCGAAACCAGTGTAATTAAGTGTTAGGTTAGTTAAATTGTAATCTTCAATTTCAGACCTTAAATCCGTGGGGGCTCTATCTCTATTTGTTATCCAAATACTATTGGCATATAAACTTAAGTCAGATGAGATTTTCCAATGAATATTAATATCAAAAGTATCTTGTGGCGCATCTGCGATAGCATCATTATCGCTACTTTCAGCATTTTGCCAAGCGTAACCAAGTTTAATTTTTAGCTGCTCATTTAATTGCCAATGTGCTTCAAATTCGCTACCTATGCCGTCTTGTTTAAGAGTGTTTTGCATTTTACCAGCAACAGAACTAATTAAATCTGATGCTTGGTATTTATAAATGTTAAAAAGTATCTTCCAATCAAAATTAGGTCGGTAATCAAAAGCAAGTTCCCAGGTGTCTATTTTTTCTGCTTTTAACTCAGGATTACCAAGTAATATAGGATTATTGCTAGAGAACAACTCACCAAAGGATGGTGCCCGAAAGGCACTACCATACAGTAATTTAGTGGTTAAGTTATGCTGAGTTTGCCAGACTAGTGCTAAACGAGGATTAACGGTTGAGCCAAAATCAGAATAATCATCGTAACGAATACCGGTGGTAAGCTCCCAATCACTAGCAAAAGCCCATTCATCTTGTAAGGACAGATAGGCAAGACGACGCTTATTGTCGCCAATAAAAATATAAGGGGTGCCCTTTACACTTGTTAAAGTGTCATCCTGAGTTGTTTGACCTACTTTAATAATTCCTGGGCCGAAATTTTTTGCTTCATCCGTTATTTCTTTGGTATCTTTATAACCAATTTCGATTCGAACGTTATGTTGACTTATAGCTGAATAAGTTGAAATGAATTTAAAGCCGTAATTGGTATCTTCACCTTCAGGTGCGCCAATATAGCCTTGGGTATATTCAACACCATCCGTATCCATATACCCGTCAGGAAAAATTTTAAAATAAGTGTAATCTTCATATTTTTGATGAAATAAATTAATGTCAATATTCAGGTTATCAATAATAGTTGCTTTATAACCTAATTCTATATTAGTTTGTTTCCCCGTTACTTTATCGCTATTTGATAATGCCTGTGCCGCTCCTGCTCCAGCACCCCCTTCTATATCAAGGTGCCATAAATTGGCATAAGCCCCCTTAAAATTTAATTGAGCATGTAAATCTACATAACGATGGCGAGTATCTAATGCCCCTGGCGCGTTTGAAAGGGCTGACAATCCCAAAAGGTGCAGTAAATCAGTTTGTACTATCCGACTAGAGTCTCCGCTGCTTTCTTGCCATTGACCATTAAAGCTAAGTTTAAGATCATTTTGTTGATAACCATAATTAAACCAAGCACTTTTAGTATCAAAAGATCCTGCTTTTACCCCGGTATCATTCTTGAAAATATTTTCGGTGCCTTTGGTAATAACATTGATGACACCTGAATAAGCATCTGCCCCATAAACGGCAGAGCCAGGGCCGCGTATAACTTCAACGCGATCAATTAAATTAACCCCTAAGTCAAGGATATTCCACTTTGCGCCGTTAAAAGCAAAAGTAGTACGCACCCCATTAACTAAAAATAATACTTGAGAGTTTTGAGCAGTGTGAATACCTCGGATAGAATAAGAGGGGTTCATTCGATTAAAATTAGAGGGGTAGATATGAATGCCAGTGACGGTTTCAATGACTTGATGAATGGTATTTGCGCCCATTGCTTGGATATCATCGCTAGTGATTACTATCGCTACGGAAGGTGCTTTATGGATAGCCTTTTTAGTTCCGGTAGCAATACTGACAAAGTCTTCATCGCCATAAAAAGCCTCTAAGGAGTCATCAAATTTTTCATCATAACTTGCCAAATCTATATTAGGTTTTACTTCATTTGCAAGTAATAATGGTGCGTTCAGTGCAGCCGCTGCCATCATAGACAAGGTGAAAGTGTTTCGAGTAAATGACATAAGGAGTTCCTTAGTAATACATTGTTATTTATTTTTATTGTTAGCGTGTTTCTTTATGTTTATCAATTCTACAACAATCAAGTTTTAGCGGTTAACGGTTGTTTTACGGTAAACACTGAGCCTATGCCGAGTCTACTTTCAACACTGATCGTTCCGCCCATCAACTGGCAAAAATTCTGTGTGATTGCCATGCCTAAACCTGTGCCTTCAAACTTTCTTGTTTGACTGCCGTCAACTTGAGTAAATTGTTCAAAAATATAGTCGATGTTGTCCTGCTTTATACCTACACCGGTATCTGTTACCGAATAATAGAGAAAGTTTTTATCATTATAAATATTGAAAGTTATGACACCATTTTTGGTAAATTTACAGGCATTACTGAGTAAGTTTAAAAATATTTGCACTAGCTTTTGTCTATCCACATATATAATTGCAGATAATGAACCTATGTTTACTTTGAGCTCGTTGTTGTTTGCTTTAGCCATGGGTAATACAGTGTCTATGGCTTCGTTAACAAGGTTTTTAATGTTGACTGCTTTTACGTATAAGTCCATTCGTCCGGCTTCAATTTTAGATAAATCTAAAATATTGTTAATCAGTGCGAGTAAGTTATTTGCGCTGCGAATACTTTTGTTTAAATCTTCAACTTGAGCATCCATGCATTCCAGCTCTAAATCTTCACGTACTAAATCGTTATAACCAATAATTGCTTGTAAAGGGGTGCGTAATTCATGGCTGATATTGGCCAAAAATTCAGACTTATGACGACTGGCTGTGAGGGCACTATCTCGGGCAACAACCAGTTCTTGGGTTCTTATTTCAACTTCGGACTCTAAGGTATTGCGGCTTTTTTCTAAAGCGGTGTTTTGCTGCTGAAGGGTTGTCATCATTTGATTATATATTTCTGCCATTTGCCTTATTTCTAAAGCGCCATCAACTACTGCTTTAGGATAACGACCCGAGTCTCTTGCGGTTGCCATTGTTTGCGATAGTGCCAATAATGGTTTGGTCAGATGGATAATAGCAAGACGAATGAGTAAGGCTAAAATAAAAGCCACTAATACGCCTATGCTAATGTTGTTTATAAACATATTTCGCTGTATTTGACGTAGCGCTTCTTTATTATATTCGACTAATACATAGCCTAATATTTGCTGTTGGATCACTTCATCATCAAGGTTAATCATATCTTCGTCATAGCTGTCTTCAATATAAGTAACTGCCGCGCTATAAGTCCAAATTTTATTTGTTTCAAAAAGTAATTGCGTTTTGTTGGGTAACAGTTCAGCTTTGAAAGATGGCTTTTGCCTTGTCATTTTCGTTGATTTGATTAATACCTCACCGTTAGGTTTATATACGGCGATCCCTACTACAGAAGTAAATCCTAATGCTCTATCTATTGCTTCTTGACCATTTTCTTTGCTACCAGTGAGTAATGCTAATACGGTTTGTTCGGCAAAGTTACTGGTGATTTGCAAGCTATTGTTAATGGTAGTTTCTCTTAAGGTTTGACTCGTTTTCCATGCCGTAAGTGTTGAAGTAATAATGCTTAATAATATGACGCTCACCACAAGTATGCTTAAAAGTTGTCGTTTAAAACTGGCGTGGGTAATTTTCTTTGATTGAGTACTGTTCATTAATATTATTGTGGAAAAGTTAATTTAAATTGCTGCTGCTGCTCATAGCTATATTTTAGCCCTAAGTGTGCTGCGGTACGTAAATTTACCGCTAAAAGTGTTGACTTTAGTGCGGCAAAGTTCTTTTGCTCTGGTTGTTTTTCAAGCTCTTGCACCATGGTAAATAAATGTTTGCCTAAGGCAAAGTTATCAGGGTAAGTAGAAAATAAGGCACCGCGCTTTGCATGAGAAGGTTTACTTGAAAATACCACAACTCCTTTTGCCCAAGCTTTTTCTAAAATAAGTGGTAAAGTAATTTTGTCATGTGACGATATATGATCTAACGGTAGCCATATAGCATCTTTACTTGAAATTCTGGAAGCAAAAATATTTTGATAAAAAGCTATTGCTTCAGCAGTACTGGTGACATATTTAAGGTTTAGCATCAGCCCTTTTTCTAAGGCAGCATTTTTTGCTAAATCTATTAGCCAAGCACTTTTTTTACTGTAAGCAATATGAACTTGTTTTACCTTGGGAGCAACTAAGTTGAGATAACCAAATAGGTAAGCTGGATCTGTTATTAAACTAACGCCAGAAACACCGTTAGGGCTTATAGGTAGTGCGCCAGAAACGATTTGAAATTTTTTGGTAGAGTCTTCATGAGTAAACTTTGCTAATGCTTTTGCTAATCTCCAGCCAGAACGCCCTAAAACAATAATTTTATAAATTTTTTTCTGTATAAGGATGTGAGCAATTTTATCACTATTGAATTGTTTAGTGATGATAAATTTTTCGTAACGTATTACTTGGTTATAATGGCTGGCAGCTTTAATACTACCGGCAATAATTTCTTGGTAAATGGAGTGATATGGCTCTTTAGCTTCAGGATAAAAAATGGCGATATTATTATTAATTTGATCAATATTTTCAGCATAAGTAAAGCCTCCCAATAAAAGGCTAGTTAATATATAAATTAATAGAAAAAATTTATTGATCAAAAATCACTCAATAAGCAGTAAATGTTGTAATGCCAAGTGAATTGGCTAATTCGCTATTTCAATTGGTATAATACTAACTGAATGTTAAGTATACATTTATTTTTTTTAAATACGAGAGTTTGTCGGGGTATTAATGTTATTTTTAATGTAGTGATTATTGTTTAGCTTGATAAGAAGTAATCATTTCTATATACCCAAGCACCTTGAAGTTGCTTGGGTATTAAATAGTTATCCTAACGTCATCACAGCGCTATTAGAAACTATAAATCAAGGTCATTGATGTTTCAGAGTTGGTGTTTTCAAAATTATCTTCTACTTCTGTGTCGTAATCGAGACGAATAGCAAACTTTAATTGTAAAGCATCGATCAATTTTGCCGTAATTGAAGTTTCAGACTTATAAACGCTATTTTCACCAGATTTAGTTGCTTGCTTAGCAACTAGGTATTGCTTAAATTCAACAAACTCATTGAATTTGTGCGTATAAGTAGCCTGTGCTTGTATGATCAAGCTACTGCTACTTGTTGAAGGCGTAGTATCAGTTGCACGGGTAACATCATATTTTACACCAGGGCCAATGTCAGCAAATAAGGAAGAGCTTTTAGTTTTGTACCATTGACGCCCCCAACCTGCAGAAAGTGAGCTTTGAGATTCAAAGCCACTGAACTTGTCTTGTTCGAAAGCAAGGTTACCGTAGAGATAATTTTTATCTGATGCACCAACAGTGTAATTGGTTTGTGTTAAAATATCCCACTTGTTGTCAGTACTTTCATATGACTTATTACCAGCTTCGTCTTTTGTTTCTGTTTTTTTAGCAAGAACATTAAAAGCAACCGATGTACGCCATTTGTCCTTTTCATGCTTAACATTAAAACCGGCTTTTACGTCGGCACTTTTTGTGTTACCTGTTTTATATAAAAAGCCTAACTCAGCTGATGCAGTAAATGCTGATTCTTTGTCTGTTCCTTCCGCTGATACTGTGTATGACACTAGTGGCAATAAGCATAAAGCCGTTAGTGTATAATTACGAACCATAATGTTCCCTTGTTATTTTTAGTGCGTTTAATGTGTTAATTCAAGGGGATTATAACAGCTGTTATTTTAATGTTAAATATCAGGTTGGTTAAAAACTATAAACAAATGTGACGGCGGTTTGAGTATCTAATTTTTTCTTTTTATCTTCGATATCAGTATTGTAGTTAACCGTAAAAGTAAACTTTAGCTGTAATGTTGAAATCAACTTAGTTGTTATGGAGGTTTTTGCTTTATAAATACTATTCTCTCCTGTTTTTATTGCTTGCTTAGCACTGAAAGATTGCTTAAATTCAACATGCTCACTTAGTTTTCTTATATACAGAGCTTGGGCCTGTATAATCCATGACGTTATTGTTTTTGTGGGTTCCTTACCTGTGGCTCTAAATTGATCGCGCTTAAAACCAGGGCCGATATCTCCCCAGAGCGAGGCATTGTTAGTTTTATACCAATGCCTCCCCCAACCAGTAGAAACTGAGCTTTGGGTAATAAAGCTACTAAATTCGCTTTCTTCATACCAAACATTACCGTAGATGTAATGTTTTTCGCGAATGTCCAAGCTGTAGTTAGTTTGTGAAGCGATAGACCATTTTTTATCGGTAGTTTCAAAATTTAACTCTCCGGTATCCGCATCGGCTATATCTGCTTTTTTTATCAGTAAATCTATGTTTAACAAACTTAACCAACGATCTTTCTCGAACCGTAAATCAATACCCGTTTTCATATCGGCACTATTTGTGTTACCGGTTTTGTATAAAAAACCTAGTTCAGCTGAGCCCGCCAGTATTGGCTCAATATTAACTGCTTTTATTTGTACTGCTGTTTTAAGGCTAGATAAAATATCAGCAGCAGTTGCCTTTGAGTGGGAATTTTTTTCACTTATTGAAACTTGATTATTCTCATTTTGAGAGTGACTTCCTTGTGCATAAGCAGTAGCAGATAAAAGAAAAAATGATGTAAGTAGCAAATAACGAAACATTTTGTTCTCAATTTTTACACGAAATAATTTAACTAAGACGGCTAAACAGTCGTAGTTCAGAAAAAGTAATGGATTTATAAGCGAATATTCAAGCTAGGTGTTATACCAAATGAAATAACAGCTATAGGGAAATCACAGTTTTACACAAAGCTATTATAAATAAATTATATTTATTTTAAAGGGGGAGAGAGGTATAAATTTTAGGGGGTAATGAAAAAGGAAAGAACCACCTATCAATAAGTAAAAGTTAGGTGGTTTGGGTATTGGTTAGTTGATCAGCGCATTAAGTTTACCCGCTTGATAAAGTTCAAACATATTATCAAGGCTGATCGGCTTTATTTTACTGGCATGACCTGCAGTGTTAAACGCTTCATAACGAGCAATACAAATTTCAGACATCGCTTTAGTTGTTTCAGCTAAAAATTTACGGGGATCAAACTCACTTGGATTATGAGCTAGAAAGCGTCTAGTTGCACCAGTTGATACTAATCGTAAATCAGTATCAATATTTATTTTACGAACACCATTTTTGATGCCTTCTTGAATTTGTTCAACAGGTACACCATAAGTTTCAGGTATGTTACCGCCATATTCATTAATAATGGCTAACCACTCTTGTGGAACTGATGATGAACCATGCATAACTAAATGCGTATTAGGAATACGTTGATGTATTGCTTTAATGCGATCAATTGCTAAAATATCATTAGTAGGTGGGCGAGTAAATTTATAGGCACCGTGTGAAGTGCCGCAAGCAATAGCTAAAGCATCTACTTGAGTTTTTTGTACAAAGTCAGCCGCTTCTTCTGGGTTTGTTAGCATTTGTTCCATAGTTAACTTACCTACAGCACCAATACCATCTTCTTCACCCGCTTCACCGGTTTCTAATGAGCCTAAACAGCCTAATTCGCCTTCAACAGACACGCCACAAGCATGCGCCATTTCAACCGTTCTACGAGTTACATCAACATTGTATTCATAGCTACTTGGCGTTTTACCATCACTCATTAATGACCCGTCCATCATTACTGATGAAAAACCTGATTGAATTGAACGCTGACATACGCTTGGTGAAGTACCATGATCTTGATGCATAACAACAGGAATATGAGGAAACTCTTCAATTGCCGCCAAAATTAAATGGCGTAAAAATGATGCTCCAGCATATTTACGAGCACCTGCGGAGCCTTGTAAAATTACCGGGCTGTCTGTTTTATCCGCTGCAATCATAATTGCACGTACTTGCTCTAAATTATTTACATTAAATGCAGGGATTCCATATTCAAACTCTGCAGCATGATCAAGCATTTGACGCATTGAAATTAAAGCCATTGGTTACTCCTAGGTTGGTCAATTAAACGTTTTGTTTATTAGGGTGAAAGCTTTCTATGTTTGTGACTAAATTATATCAGAGTTTATACCAAATCAAATAAGTTTCTTCCTAACTCAGAACAAACTTAATTGAATCGCTATTCTTGCTTCTTACGCAGAAAATTGTGTTTTTGACGGTTTGAGCGAGAATGGTAGTATTGTATGGGAAATTTATAAAAAAACCTTATGAAAAAGCCTTGTTTCCATAAGGTTTTTTGTTTTATGTGTGAAATACAACCACATTTTTAGCATGGTTCATTCAGCGGTGAGGTTATTGTCTTACTCTAAGATTTTGATGCACAAAATATACTCGCAATGGCACCATCTAATGCCAGAGTAAACTCATCATTTGATTGTTTTGCAGATAAGCCTTCAGTTAAAGCGCGAGAAAAACTTGCTATCATGCCATGGTTTAAATTGACTTTCTCATTTGCCTGTGTTCTTTTGTAACCGCCTGATAAAGCGACTACTTTTATAACATTTTTATGATTGATACAGTCAGTATAAAAATTATCTGCATCAGGCAAAGTGAGTTTTAACATGACTTTCTGTTCACTAGACAATGCATCTAACTCGCTAAGTAATGCCGATTTAAGTAATGCTTCGGCGGCAGGTTTTTCAGAACTATTGATATCTATCTCAGGTTCAATTATTGGTGTTAGTCCTTTTGCTAATATTTGTTTTGCAATGGTGAATTGTTGTGCAACAATATCATTAATACCCTGTTGATTGGCTAATTTGATAACAGAGCGCATTTTAGTACCAAATACACCTTGAGAAACTGCTTTGTTGAGTAATACATTAAGTTCAGGCATTGCTTTCATTAATTGTACATCATTAGTTTCTTCGCAAAGACCTTTATCAATTTTTAAAAAGGGTACTACTTGCTTTTCTTGCCATAAATATTGAGCAGCATGTTTACCTTCAAATTCCCGGTCTAAGGTATTTTCAAATAAAATAGCGCCCAGAATACGTGAGCCATCGAAAGCAGAGTTAGTGACTATACGCGTGCGCATTTGATGTACTAAATCATACATTTGTTCATCATTGCTAAAGCTCGTGCTCTCAATACCGTAAAGTGAAAGTGCTTTTGGTGTACTACCACCACTTTGATCTAAAGCGGCAATGAAACCATCTTGATTGGTAACTTTTTCTAGCATTGTTGCTAACGTATCAGGTGATACAGGCATGAAGTTCTCCTTGAGTAAAGCGGCTAAATAACTTAGCGCTCAGTTAGTTTGGGTGCGTGAACTACTCATGTTTTTGAGTATAGTGTTGTTTGTACTCTTTTATTTTTATTTTTATTTTTCTTATTAGGTTTTTATAAATTCGACCTTCAATATTCAAAGTAGGTTACGAGTAATAAGTGTGATGAGTAGCTAAGCCATCACACGTATTAGTATGGTGTTTTCGTTACTCGTTACTTATTCTCAGCTCTTTGTTCTAAAATCTCTACAGCAGGTAGCTTCTTCCCTTCTAAGAACTCTAAAAAAGCACCGCCACCAGTGGAAATATAAGATATTTTATCTTTAATGCCATATTTATCAACCGCGGCTAAAGTATCACCGCCACCTGCAATTGAAAAAGCAGCACTGTCAGCAATAGCATGAGAAATAACTTCAGTACCTTTTGCAAAGGCGTCCATTTCAAATACACCTACCGGACCATTCCATAAAATAGTGCCGGCTGACTTAATAATTTCAGCCACTTTTTTTGCAGTTTCTGGACCATAGTCAATAATGTTATCAAGTGCATCAACCTCCGACGCTAATTTTATTACCGTAGCAGAATCATGTTTCCAGTCGTTAAACCCATCGCGGGTAACGGTAACGTCGTCAGCAAAAATAACTTGAGTCTCTGCGCATAAACGTTGTGCTTCTGGGATTAAATCAGCTTCGTATAATGATTTTCCTACTTCATGCCCCGCAGCAGCAACAAAAGTATTTGAAATGCCACCACCAACAATAATAGTGTCAGCAATCTTTGATAGTGAATCTAATACGGTCAGTTTAGTGGATACCTTTGAACCACCCACAATAGCGACAAGGGGACGAGCTGGGTTGTCTAACGCTTTACCTAAGGCATTTAATTCACCAGTTAATAATGGGCCTGCACAAGCTATGGGAGCAAATTTAGCTACGCCATGGGTACTGGCTTGGGCGCGATGTGCTGTACCAAAAGCGTCCATTACAAAAATATCGCAAAGGGCGGCTAGTTGTTGGGCTAAAGCATCATCATTTTTCTTTTCGCCTTGATTGAAGCGAACATTTTCAAAAATAACTAATTCACCAGTGGCAACTTCAACGCCAGATAAATAATCTGTTACTAGACGTACTGGGTAGTTAAGAGCTGCGGCTAGGTAATCTGCAACAGGCTTAAGAGAATATTCTGCATTATATTCACCTTCGGTTGGACGACCAAGGTGTGACATTACCATCACCTTTGCACCGGCTTCTAATGCTAGCTTTATCGTCGGTAAGGCTGCTTGTAAGCGTGCATCAGAGGTGATTTTACCTTCTTGTATAGGTACGTTTAAATCTTCACGTATAAGAACACGTTTTCCGGCTAAGCTTAGCTCAGCCATGTTAATAATAGACATTTTTTAAGGCTCCAAAAAAGTTAATCTTTTTCTAATAAATCAGTAGTTTTCAATGAAAATTCAGCTAATAAATCGTGAATAAAGCGGTTTAATTCACCTGCCATTAAGGCAAAGTCGGCATCTAATTTAGCAATAATATCGTCACTGTCAATGTCATCATTTTGCTCTTGAATAACATCAAAAAACTTAATGCGTTTTATGGCTAAATCATCACAAAGAATAAAAGACAGTGATTCATCCCATTCCATGGCGACTTTCACCATAAATTTGTCGGCATCTAAATGGGATTTAATTTCATCGCTATCAAGGTCTTGGTTTTTTACTCGAATTACAGCGCCGTCATCGCCCATCGCGTTAAATTCAGCTTCCATTCCTAAAGTGAATTTTGGTCCTAAATTTTTCTTAATCAACCAGTCGGTCATGGTTTCATCTGCGGCAACGTCAGGCTCTAAGCTAGTTACGGGTAATGTTCCTAGTACTTTTCTTAGTAGCGCTAGTAAATCTTCTGCTTTACCACGAGAGCTTGAATTAATAACAATAATATTGTCTTTAGGGCTAATATAAGCATGAGTGTCTGAAATACGTGAGAAAGCGCGCGGTAATAATTCGAAAGTAATATCTTCTTTAAATTGTTCTCTTTCTTTTTTAGTTGCGCCGCGACCTTGTTCTTGTTCAAGTAAATTGATTTTTTCTTCAACCATATCTTTGATCACAGAGGCGGGTAATATTTTCTCTTCTTTACGAGCACAAATTAAGAAATTGTCGTTGGCACAATGAACACTTGAATCACCGTGTTTTCCTAGGGCATTTACCCAACCAAAATGCGCTAATTCAGTAGAGCCACAGGGAGTAAAAAGGTGTTCGCAGAGGTGTTTTTCTAACGTTTCTTCTGACCATTTAAAAGGTCGAGTGAAAGCGAAAAAGTATAGGTTCTTAAACCACATAAATTACATCCTAGGCATTGATAGCTTTTGTAAGCTGTTTTTAAAAAAACTATGATACCTGAAAAGTGTATGCTCAAACAACTTCAATTAGCGGAGAAAGAGACACTTATGACATGTCATTCACCTGTTTATTGGTAGCGCATATCTGGAAATTCAATATGATAGCTTAAGCCACCATCATCTTCATTTTTCACGGCAATACTACCATTGAGTGAATCGATAACAAGCTGTTGAATAATGTGTGTACCCAACCCGGTACCACCTTGATCGCTTTTAGTTGTGTAGAATTGTTCAAATAATCTCTCTAATCCTTCTTTCGTTAGGCCACGGCCATTATCTTTATAATCTAAATGTAAGGTTTGCTGATGTAAGCGAATATCAATTGTTATTTCACCCTGGTCTATATTTTCAAAGCCATGAATGATTGAATTAATTATTAAGTTAATAATTATTTGCGCTATAGCGCCAGGGTGACTCGATATTTCAATGCTTTCGTCACAATTGATTTTGATGCAGTGGTTGGTTTTCTTTAATTTAGGGTGTAATGATTGAATTATTTCATTAAGGTATTTTGACACAATAATTAACCGAGTTTTATTACTGGTTTGATCAACAGCTACATGTTTAAAACTAGTAATTAGATCAGAAGCTCTATTTAAATTACTGATAAGTAATTCAGTACTTTGGTGTGCATTTTCGATGAAACTTGCTATACCTTTTTTCGATAACTTATGTTGGTTAAAATCTTGTTTTAGCCGAACTAGTAAATCTAACAAATAACTGGTTGAGGTGATGCTTATACCGATAGGCGTATTAATTTCATGAGATATTTCAGCCCCCAACATACCTAAAGATGCCATTTTCTCGGATTCTAATAGACGCTCTTTGGCTTTATTTAATGCTAAAATAGAGCTTTTTAAATCTTTGTTTGTTGCTGTTAGGTTTTTTTCGGTTCTACTTCGACGAATATTTTCATCCTGCAATGTTTGTTTTTGTTGCCGTAACTCTTTTTGTTGAACCTCCATTTTAAGCATGGTACTACTTAATGATGAGGTTTTGCGGGCGACCTCTTGTTCAAGCTGAATATTTTGCTCGTCTAATTGCTCTTTTGCTGCGTTTGTTTCTAACTGCGAGCTGGCTAATTTGTCTTTAAAGTCAATTAATTCATCGATCAAATTATTATAAGCATCTTCAAGAACATTTAATTCATTTTTTTTATAATTCATTGAGTGAAGTTTAGATGCTTCAGGATCATCTAAATCCACTTGACTAATTTGGTCGGTTAACTCTTGTAAAGGGGTCGTTAATAATTTATTAAATGCTAAGGTAAATAGAAAAACTAAAAAAGCGGTTTTAACGATGGCATTACCAATTAGAAAATAAATACCTACTTCTATTCGGCTAAAAATAACAGCATTGCTCGATAATAAGGTCACTCGACCTACCGAAGTAGTACGACCTGAAAATTCAAAAATTAATGGGAAAGAATGACCAAACAAACCTTCAGTAAGTGAGCTAATTCCTTTGGCTTCACCATTTAAGATGTTATCACTATCTAATTTTAATTTATCAGGTGAAATTATCTCACCTAATTGCGTAATGATATTATTAGCTTCATCAGTAATAGTTATGCCTTTTATCATTGGAATTGCAATTAAACCCTCTGAAATATCAATGGCTTGTTGTGTGTTTAACTCCCATACAGCACGGGTTAAACTACCACTTATTGTTTTTTCTAAGGTAAGAAGTTCGCTATTGATATGGTTTTTAGTATTCCAATACTCCACAATTATTTGAATGCCAGTGACGCTCACCGTTAATATAAAATAAAAAGAAAGTACTCTGGTAAGGAGCTTGCGTGAAATACTCGTTATTTTCATGTGGTTTAACTTAAACTCATGCAAGGTTGAATTGTTAGTTTTTTTATTTTAGTTAGTTCTACGCTAGAACCAACTTTTTCTAGAAAAATTAATAAAAAATTAACATTCATGGTCTAAACCGTTTTTTAATAAAATAAACATTATTGGAAATATGCCGCTTTGTCATATTAATGTAATAAAATAATAATAGCATAGCAATCAGTCAGTTTAGAACTTGTTATTAATTGAAAATAGCAATAAAAATTATTTATAAAAAAGGTTTACCACATGAAACTAGTTAAAAATACTCTTGCATTAACAATATGCTCAATTATAGCGTTACCAACATTAGCAGCCAATGTTGATATATATGGTCGTGCAGATGTCTCTTTGCAATCATCGGATAAAGGCGACGGTAGCTTTAGTGAAGTTAACAGTAACGCTTCACGTATTGGTTTTAAAGGTAATCACAAGCTAAATGATGACTTAACCGTTATTTATAAAGCTGAGTTTGAAGTAGATATTGATGGTGATGGCGATGTATTTAAAGCACGTAACCAATATATTGGTTTGAGAGGTGCATTTGGTGAAGTTTTACTTGGTAAAAATGACTCTATGTTAAAACAGTCTCAAGGTAAAACAGATTTATTTAGTGACCTTAATGGCGATATTAAACGTCTATGGGTTGGTGAAAACCGTTTAAGTGATACCCTTACCTATAAGTCACCAAAGTTTAATGGTTTTCAATTAGGCGTTACTTATATGGCGGAAGATGAAGTTGATGGTGAAGACGCTTTTTCTATCGCTGCTTTATATGGTGACAAAAAGTTAAAAAAATCTAAGATATATGCCTCAATAGCGATGGACTCAGAAGTCAAAGGTAAGTCAAAGGATGGTGCCGCAAGTGGTTACTTTGATACGGTAAGAGCAACGGTACAAGGTAAAATTTCTGGTGTTACTTTAGGTCTAATGTTACAAAATCAAGAGAATATTGATACGGGTGCTGAAATGGACGGTTTTATGATCTCAGCAAAATACTCATTGGGTGCAGCTACGCTAAAAGGTCAGTATCAAGTTGCTGACCATAAAGATGCTGAGAAAAACACCGGTATCACCGCAGGCATAGATTACAAATTAGCAAAAAACACCAAGCTTTATGCTTTCTATACTACCTTTGATATCAAAACAGATAACAGAGACGAAGATTACTTAGCGGCAGGCATTCAATACAAATTCTAATAAATATACTTGTTATATAGACAGAATAGCGCTTAGTTTTAATGATCAAATCATAATAAAACCTTTCAGTTAGATTTTGTTAGTAAAAAGCACCACTCATTATGTTTGGTGCTTTTTCTTTATGGGGTTTGAATGAAATAATTAATGTTGAATAGTTCAGTTTAAAGTTTAGTAAAAAGCACTAATGATGATCATTAACGGGAATATTATAAAATAGAGTCGCATTAAGAAGCGTAAATTCTTGTTGGCAGCTTTTAATTCCATAAAATTATCAATCACCACAAAGCCTTTGTAAATAACAGTAAAGGCTATTAATACATTTACCAATGCTGTTGAGGCAAACTGCTCACCTAAAAAAGTATTAAACAGCGTGATCGCAATCAGCGCTAATAAGTAATATTCTAATTTTCCTAGGTATTTCATTATAATCACCTACCTAAGTACATATAATAATGGAAAAATAAGGATCCACATTAAATCTATCATATGCCAATACACGGCCAATGCTTCTAAACCAGAGTTCTCTTTCGCTGAGTAAGCGCCACTTCTTAATCTAAATATTACCCATAAAATAGCACACGAAGCCCAACCGACATGGAGGAAATGATTGAAAGTCATATAGTAATAGACGGTAAAAAATTCACTGGTAGTGGGGCCAAATCCCTGTAAGTCATTCCAATGAAATTCCCATGTTTTTATCATTAAATATAAACAGCCACAGGCAAAGGCAAGCCATAAATAACGTTCACATTTGATCAAGTTATCCAATCGAATAAAACTCATTGCTTTAGCCATAAAATAGCTACTAGACAATAAAACGATGGTATTGGTTACACCTAACGAGGTATGTAAACTTTGTGGTCCTTGTGCAAAAACGTCAGGGTAATAGAACTTAGCAATAAAGTAAGCAGCAAAAAAAATACCGAACTCAGTCAGTTCAGACAATATGCCCACCCAAATAGGAATGTTTCCGGGAATTCTTCCTGCGTGTTTTTCACTCCATGATTTAGGGAAAATACCAAGTGAATTATTTATATGGTTACTTTTCATATGTTATTCAATTAATTAAGGCGTAACCCGCATTATTTACGAGTACATCTATTTTACCTTGTTAGTTATTAATCGTATTTATT
The DNA here is from genome assembly GCA_013215465.1 of Colwellia sp. Taxonomy (GTDB): domain Bacteria; phylum Pseudomonadota; class Gammaproteobacteria; order Enterobacterales; family Alteromonadaceae; genus Colwellia. The sequence continues at coordinate 166,582 of JABSOW010000002.1, forward strand.
GCAACTTTGATACTTTGACTACCGGTTTAATCAAGAGCCATCACATTAAGTCTGATGGCAAATTTAGCTGGAACTCTAGTACCCGCGTAAACAATATACTCCTGTTGTGCGAGAAAAATGGGGGAACCCTACCAATACCTGAACTCGCGCCAGTGACAAATACTACTTTTGTCACTTAAGTTTTACTCGTGGATTGCAGTCATAGTAATTATGTTACATAGTTGAGCTTTTTAGCATTGAGCGAGATCATGTTTTCCTTCATTACTCTACCAAAGATGTCATTTTTTAGGGGGGATGTAGGATGTTGCGACTAGAAAATGCTGTATAGTTTTTTTCGTTTATCAGCCACAAGGAAAGAGGGATGGATTCGTATTCGATGCTTTACTGAAATCCAATAGAAAAATTTAACTTTGCAGTTAAGGCTTAGTTTATTCCTTTGGGAATAAAAGCTACCTACTGCGAAGTCGAACATGGGAATTACTGTTCAAAAGGTGACGACTTGGTGTAGGTGAAGCTAGGATTATAAGTCTGGTTATCTATCAAGTTATTTAAACACAACTCGATTGCGGCCAGCGTCCTTTGCTTGATAGAGAGCGTCATCAGCTCTAGCGATAAGTTTAGTTATATCTTGCTGGTCATTTTTGGGAGAATAGCTAGTAACACCGCAACTTACGGTAATTGAAATTGATAATTCGTCAATCTCAATTGGCTGCGCCGAAACTGCCTGGCAGATACGCTGATACGCGATGATAGCACTTTTAGTGTTGTCGACAGGCGTGATAACCAAGAATTCTTCACCACCGTAACGACCTAGTAAATCGTGGTCTCGCAGGGCGTCTTTCATACGTTGAGTGACTTCTTTTAAGACCTCATCGCCAATTAAATGTCCGTAGCTGTCATTAACCTGTTTAAAGTGATCAATATCGCACATACCAATACACAAAACTTGCTCTTGGCGTTCAATACGTTTAAATTCTTTCGGTAAGGCTGCCATAATCGCACGGCGATTAAGTATGCCTGTTAGTGCATCATGGCTGGCTAACTCTGTTAGATTTTGTAAGGTGGTATTTAATTTTTTCTGCATTTCAATCATACGCTTACCTACTTGCAAACGTACTTTTAATTCAGCGCTATCAAAAGGCTTAGATAAGTAATCGCTGGCGCCTTTGCTCAGGCCTTCAACAATATCATCAGAGCTGGTTCTTGACGTTAGCAACACTATATAGGCAGGATTTTCAGGATCTTTAGCAATAACACGCTCGCAAACTTCAATGCCATTCATTTTGGGCATTTCCCAATCAAGTAATAACAATTGTGGCGCATCATCTTGCTGCATTATTTGCCATGCTTGTTCCCCCTCTAAATGTATCAGTATAGTCTTGAAGTGCTTGTATATTTTTATTATTGCTTAACATTTCACTAATACTAGTGATTAAGCGTGTTTGACCAAACATTTTATTGTTTGAATTTGTGGTTTCTATAATACCATCCGAGTAGGCGTATAATTTATCATTCGCTTGAAAGCTAATAACTACCATATTATCTAATTGGTCTTTGATAATCCCTAGGGCAGGTCGTGAAGACTTGATACTTTCGCTAAAATGACCATTTCTAAAAAATAAAATATCTTCCATGCCGCAATTCCATATCTGTATTGAGTTTCGTTGAGGGTTTACTTCAAGTAATATTGCGGCAAGAAATAATCCGGTAGGCATTTTGTTACACATATGTTGATTAATTTCATTACCAATATCAGCCATAGTAAAACCCTTGGCAGTCATTTTATAAAAAGTATCTGAAGCAATTGGCCCACCTAATGCGGCAGTAATTCCATGGCCAGTAAAATCGCCTAATAACACATGTTGCCTGCCGTCAGGGCAACTTGCGGCTAATAAAAGATCACCAGAGGTTTTTTCTACCGGCGCTTGTATATAACGAATAAAAGCACTATCAAATGGTGCTCCAGCTTTCATAGCAAGAAGAATGTTTTCCATAATGCCTCGCTCAATATTTAAGGCATTATTGGTTTTATGTAATTCGTTTTGTAACTGCAAAACACGTTTTCCTACCGAAAGTCGTACTTGCAGTTCGTCATTATCAAAGGGCTTGGCAATGTAATCATTAGCACCATTTTTTAATCCTGCTACTATATCTTGTGTTGCAGTACGCGAGGTTAACAAGATGATATAAGGTGGATTATTCTGAAATTTTTCGCGAACACGCTGACAAAATTCAATACCGCTCATGCGCGGCATTTCCCAGTCTATTAACATTAATTGTGGTGCATCATTGTCCTGCATTAATTGCCATGCCGCTTGACCATCCTCTACGGTGATTACCTCGTAACCCCACTTGGCACATACGCTCTGTAAAATTATCCGTGAGGTTTTGTCATCTTCAGCAATGAGTAACTTCATTAAATTTCTTCTTTCATAGCAAGGTTAAGGGCGTTAAAATTTTCTTCAAGTTGCTCAATGCTATTCCTTATATCATCAATATTACCAGCTTTGCCCGCTAGCTCCATTTCAAGGGCTAAAGCACTTAATGCTTTACCGCCGACATTAGCGGAAGCACCTTTTATTTGATGTATAATAGCCGCGGCTTGGACGACGTCATTATTGTTAATGCTGACTTTAAGTTTACCTATTTGTTCAACGATATCTAGGCAAAAAATTTCAGCAACAGATTTTATCAGCTCTGGGTCGTTCATCAACCTTTTGGCCATATCGTCATAATCAAAAATGGCAAGCTCATTACTATTGTTGTTTTGAGTTGTTACTGTTTTACTCTTTATATTAGCGAGTTTATTTTCAGCGTTACCGTTTTTAGCTTTAACTTTATTAGGCAGCCATTTTTTTAGCATAGCTATCACTTTTTCTGGCTCTATAGGTTTTGATAAATAATCATCCATGCCTGAATCTAGACATCTTTGTTCGTCGCCAGCCATGGCATTAGCCGTCATCGCAATGATAGGAATAGCGTTGTTTGTTATTCCTGTCTGTTTAGCCCTTATTGTGGCGGTGGCTTGGTAGCCATCTAAGACAGGCATTTGACAGTCCATAAAGACCAAATCATGATTGCTAACACTTTGTAATGCTGTGATAGCTTCTTGGCCATTACTGGCAAAATCAACGGTTATCCCTAAAGTATTTAGTAATCCTGCTATGACTAATTGATTGGTGGTATTGTCTTCAACCACTAAAATATTCGCTTTAAACTGCACCTGTTTTTTAGTGGTGTGGCGTGTTATCAAGCCAGGTGTTGAGTCTTTAAGACCCGAAGTCATTAATAAAACATCAAATAATTCAGACTGCTGGATTGGCTTAGTAATATAGCCTTGAAATCCGGCAGCTTTCATTTTAAGTGCATCACCACGTTGGGCTTGTGATGATGCCATAATTAATTTAGTTTGTGCTAATTGCGGATCTTTTTGTATTTGTTGGCATAATTGTAGGCCATCTATTTCGGGCATATGCATGTCTAAAATAGCGATGCTATAGGGAGTATTTTCCTGTGATGCAAGCGTTAGCTCTGCCAACGCTGCTGTGGCACTATTGACTAAGGTATGTGGGATGTTCCATATTTTGTGCAGTTGGTGCATTAATTCTAAATTAGTTTCATTATCGTCAACAATTAACACTTTTTCATTGTTAATGTCAGTATGGTAAATGGCGACCTCACTGGTTTCTTCAGTCTTGAGTAGGGGAAGGGTGAACCAAAAAGTCGCCCCTTGGCCAATGTCACTATCGATACCTATTTCACCTTCCATTAATTCGACCAAGCTTTTACAAATAGATAAGCCTAATCCCGTGCCACCATATTTTCTGGTAGTGGAGTTGTCAGCTTGTGAAAATTTATCAAATAATTGTTGCTGCTGTAATTTATTAATGCCAATGCCGGTATCTTTAATTTCAAAACGGAATAATTTTTGCTCTGCTGTTTGCTCTACTAGCTGAACATAAACAGCAACTTCACCGTGTTCGGTAAACTTAATTGCATTGCCAATTAAATTCGTTAGTATTTGCCTAATACGACCAGGATCGGCTTTAACCCACTGTTGAATTATAGGGTTGGCTGGACAAATAAGCTGTAAGCCTTTTTGTTGTGATTGAAAGCTCATGGTGGTACCGATATCTTCTACCATTCTCCCTAAGTTGAAGGGGATTAACTCAAGATCTAACTTATTAGCCCCTATTTTTGAAAAATCTAAAATGTCATTGATGATACTTAATAGGCTAGCCGCGGATGATTTTACTGTCTTGGCTAACTTGTGTTGCTCTTGATTTAGCTCACCGTTAAGTAATAAGTTGGTCATGCCAATCACGCCATTCATTGGTGTACGTATTTCATGACTCATATTAGCAAGAAAATCGGCTTTAGAGACACTGGCAACCTCAGCTAGCTCTTTGGCGATTAACAGGTCAGCAGCATCTTTTTCTACTTGTTCTTTCGCTGAAATGAGTAACTTTGCATCCAATCTTTTTTGAGTAATGTCAGTGCGAATTGAAGTAAAACCATTGACTTGTTTATTGTCATCGTAATTAGGCACTATGGTGGTATCAACCCAGTAATAGTGTCCGTCTTTGGCTCTATTTCGTACTTCGTCATGCCAAACCTTACCCGCTAATATGGTTTGATGCATGTTATGCCAGTAGGATTTAGATTGGTTATTAGAATTAAGCAAACTATGTTTTTTACCGAGCAGCTCAGCCTCACTATAGCCACTTATTTTTGAAAACTTGTCGTTAATATAGGTAATATTGCCTTGTTTGTCGGTCATCGACACTAAAGAGTGGGCATTCATGGCAAATTTTTGATTATTTAATGGTGTTAGTATACTGTCTATTTTACGTTTTGACTCTTTGCTAAGTATGTTTAGTAGGGAATAAAAGATAATAAGAAAAAGACAGATAAAAATTAAAGATAATTGATAGCTACCACTTTTTAGCCATATCAGCTGTTGGTCAATTGGAACAACAACTTCCAATACGCCACGGACATCGCCTAATTTCCAACCTACCTTTGGCGTGAGTGGATGGCTATTATGACAATCAACACAAGCCTGTTCAGTTAAGGTATCGGCAATGGCAACGCGAACCACATGTAAATCACCTATGGTTTGTGTTGCAACATAGGGTTCATTGGGCTTAAGGTTAAGTTGTTGCCATGCTTGCTGTTGAAAAGTATCTAGTTCTCTCTTTGCTCGTTCAGGGAATGGAAAAGCTGAGTAGAGTTTAATTTGCAAGCCAGTTGATTTCGATAACTCACTAAGCTCATGTATCATGGTTGCCGGTAAAGGGATGCTATTTTCTTTATTTTTATAATCGCTTGAAGCAGAGATGTGACCATTAGCTTTGAGTTTACTAACAATGTTTTTGGTGTAATAACGTCTTAATAACGAATATTGTTGAGCAATATTTTTCGCCTCTAAGGCGGCTTCTTTTATGGTAATATCATTGAATATATATGGCACAACACTGATAATGATGATGACGCCAATAATTGCTAAGCCTAAGAGCTGTTTCCATAAAGTTCGTAATATGTTTTGTTGCATTTTTCCTTCCGTATGATGTTAAAACTAGGCAGCAATGATTTACGAATTTACAGAAAAACATCAATCATTACAATTGATGTTTTATTGTCTTCAAATATTAATAAACTAAATTAAGCTTTTTTCTTAAATCGACGTGATGCTAACCCCATCATTCCTAATGCAAAAATAGCAAGTGTTGACGGCTCTGGAACATCTACATTGTTGCTCAGCTTCACATTATCAATCGCCCAATTATCCCAATTATTTCCGCTGTGTTTTGCCTGAATCCACTGGAACTTGGTGTTACTACTCATTGCTAACCCTGTAATAGATATATTTACCATACCCCAGGCGTCCTTATAAAGTAGTTCTTCTGTATCAATAACGAGTAAGTTTTCCCAGGCTCCGTCGTTGGCAGCGTATTGTATTAGTACGTCTTCACCAGAATCTGCATCTTCGAATGTTGCGGTATCGTTAGCGCCACCTATTTTAAGCATAAAGGAAAGTAAGCCACCTGTGCTCATATCGAATGCATTCGTCGTTGCCGATCGAGCTCCATTACCATCGAAATGTAAAGCATTTAGCTCGAAAAACTCTGACACTGGGTTGCCTAAAACGGTACCGTTTGACAATGTCCAGTTTGCTGACGTAATGGGGTCGAAGTCTTCCTCTAAAATCAATCCTGCATTGGCAATATTAACCAAAAAACTGGTTGATAACAGTAAGCTTATAAAAGCAGCATTTAAAAATTTCATTTTATATTCCTATTTAATCCCTTTCCAACAAGCGTGGAGGTAATTCAAAAAATAATTTTAATTATTCGAAGCTATTATTAGTGAGTAATAATGCGCTAGTTATTGAGCTAGTATAATGAGGTTACGAGGTTGTAAATATGGCTAAACTGTCCAAAATTTTTCTAAAGTGACCGTTAGAGGAATTATTATTCGCTTAGGTATAGAAGTTTTGTAGTGTTATCAATTGACTTTACTACTTTTAGGTTTTTAATTTTGTTTAAATAGCATAAAGTTGGTGACTATCAATTTTTATTGGGTTAAATAATTTGTGAAAACTCCATCGGCATTTATTATTGGCGCAGCTAAACAACAAGATCAGGTAGGTAGTCTTGAGCAGGTTTTACTGCTCGAGTCACAATTACTTCAATATGGCATTACCCCTAAAAACTTAGTGATAGAGCCTTTACAGACTGATTGGTATAGCCCTGAGAAAGAGCATCACTTTAGAAGTGGTTGCGCGCCGATTGAAGCGTTGGCTGCAGCAAAAAAATTAATAGAAAATGGTGAAGCTGCGGTGGTAATTAGTGGTGAAGATCATATAAAAACGGGTTATAGCCGAGAAAATCGGTTAAGCAAAATGGCCGTTTATGGTCAAAGTTATCCACTAACGCAAGCTTATACCGATTTAGCGCGTGCCTTTAGTGAACAGCACACCATTACAGAACAACAATTTAAAGAATTTTCCAGTGCACTGTTTGAAAATTACCTAATTAGTTTCCGTAACGCTTTGTCAGATAGCTTTACTCCAGAATTATTACCCGACTTGCGTTGGCATAAACCGATAACAGACCTGTTTAGAGGGATTGATTGCGCCAACCCTATGGTCGATTTTTCAGGTAGGCTATTATTAACGCGTGCAGATATCGCCGAGCAGCTGGGTGTTGATAAAAGCCAATGGTTAAAGGTGAAGGCCGTGGGGCTAAGTTGCCTTGATGGTGATGGCCGAGATTTTATAACGGACATTTCTCGCTATGAACATTTACAACACGCTTATCAACAAGCTTGCGCTGAAGCGAATATTGACTTTGTGCAACTGTTCAAAGGTGGAGATGCTTTATTAGAAACTTATACTTGCTATCCTGTTGTGCCAATGGCCTTTTTATTAGTAAGTGGTTTGGTTGAGGTGTTAGAAGATATTCCAGACTTTCTTGCTGAACATAGTATTACCATTACGGGTGGCATGAACTTAGCCAAAGCCGCATGGAATAATCCAGCGCTTAATGCGCTTGTGCTAATGCATCATCGCTTATGTGATGGCCCTGAAAAGCTCGGTTTAATACATGGCAATGGTGGCTTAGGTTATCGACAAGGGGTTGCGATTGTAGAGCGTGTTGACTATTAAAAATTATCTAAATTTTAAAATGGGCTATGTATTAACTCGGCTGTTCTAATGATTCGACTGGTTTGTATGAGGCGTTATACCCATGATACTTCAAGATGCGAGTTTCAGGATGTCTGAGCGATTCATGATCAAGGCGCATCTTTTTATTAAGGGTAGTTCCCTTAAAAAGAGATGTAACGAAGAGCATGATTTGCTCAGACATCCCCGCAGGGCTGGTTTAGAAACGCTTTATGCCGCGTTATTGATTTCGACAATAGAACGACTATTCTCTTCAATCAATGCCTTGCCTAAAAACGTTTCTAATTCCAGCTGAATCCTGCATCTTGAGGTAACATGGGTATAGATATGCTTTTAAGCAGTTTCAGTCTTCTTGATTTAATAGGTCAAGTGAACGCCATAAAACTAGAAAAGTTGAAGAAAAAAATATAAAGGCTACTTTATTCAACTTTAACTTACCTGAAAATAATAATCCTGATGAACAATACTAATAGTGATTTTCTGTCATCTAAAAAATTGAGATGCGCATACTTAATTAGTCACAATTTCATTGAGGATTTTGTTTATAAGTCGATATTAAACATGTAGTCTAGCTTTTTGTATTTTAAAGTAATTATAATAAGGATTGTTAATGAAAATACTGAGTCTGGATGATCATCCTATATTTAGCCAAGGTTTAAAAGAGTCGTTGTCAGCTAATTCTATAGGGTTTGAGGTAACCTCCGCTTTAAACATCAAACAGGCGTTAGACTACTTACAAACAAACATTGACTTTGATTTGTTGATATTAGATTTATCTATGCCCGACATGGATGGAATATCATTTATGAAATCACTTATCTCCAGAAATATTCATATACCTATCGTTATTATGTCTGCAAAAGAAGATTTAGTTTCGTTATCAGAATGTTTTAAGTTAGGGGCGTTAGGCTTTTTACCTAAAACATGGACGGTAAGCCAACTTAGTAAGGCATTAACTAAAATAGGTAATGGCGAAATCATTATTCCCGAAAACATTGCAAATTCTTTGGCTATAATGTCAAAAAACTCCTTGGAGAATACTCAATCATCGTTAAGCGAGCGACAGTTAGAAATACTAAAAATGGTACAAGCTGGGTTAACCAACGCGGGTATTGCCGCTGTTTTGTATATTAGTGAAGCTACCGTTAAATCACACTTGCAAAGGGTGTTTAAAATATTAGGCGCCAAAAATAGAATGGATTGTGTACGAAAAGCTGAATATTTAAAAATAGTACCTGTACTTAGGTGATTCTAAAAGTCGCTCTGAAAAGTCACTTTCCTTAACTAATACACTTATATCATTAAAGGCTCTTCACGTTGTTTAATACAGTACTTGCTCAGAAAATAAATAAAGAACTTATTGAAAAAGAGCGTTTCGTCTTATATATGAACGAAATGCTGAGGAATTATATTGGCTCAATATTGGTGGGCTTGCCACTTTTTTATTTTATTTTTCAATCTCAATCATCCTTATATGCCGTAAATATCTGGTTTACTTTTGATGCAATATTAATGATAACCGCTCTCCTTACTTATTATGCTTTTTATCAACATTACGATACATTTCATTTTTCTATTTGGATAAAAGTCAGCGATATTCCGCTTATCGTTTTTAGTTTACATATCGCATTGGCTCCTTGGTTATTTTTACAGTCGGAAGCTGATATTTATCTTTTTACCCTGTTTATTATGATCATCTCGTTAACGGGTACTGTTACACATGCCATCGCTTATTACTTCGAGAAGCTGGTTGTATTTTCAACACTGCCGTTATTATCCTTAGCTGTTAAATTTAATACGATGGAAAGTGACAATCTCTTTGAGGTTTATATCGTTTTGATTTTAGTATGGACTGGATTAATAACATTTGCACATCGCGTTAACAAATCACTAATTAATTCGATAATTCTCAAATTTGAACATATTCAGGCACGTGCTAACGCGGAACGTATTAATGCCGAAAAGTCCCAGTTTATGGCGGCGGCAAGTCATGATATTCGTCAACCGCTTCAAGCAATAAATCTTTTAGTGAGCACTCTAAAATCAGGCAACAAAAACCCTCACGATGATGTACTCTTTGAGCGCTTAGAAAATAGCGTTGATAGTATGTCTGAATTACTTAATAGTATGCTTGATGTTTCTAAGTTAGATGCGCATGTCGTTGTGCCCAAACCTCAACATATTTGCTTAACGACATTATTAGAAAAATTACAGGGTGAATTAGAGCCATTTGCGAAAGCTAAAAATATTAATTTAGTGATAAAATCTGACAATAGCATTGTATTTTCTGATGTTATTTTACTTGAACAGGTGTTAAATAACTTATTGTCAAATGCTATTCGTTATACGCATTTTGGCAATATTACACTATCAGCGCAGAGTTACTCAGGACAAATAAACATAGGCGTAAAAGACACTGGCGTTGGTATAGCCAGCGCTGATCAAGACGCGATATTTCTTGAGTTTCATCAGCTACATAATCCTGAGCGAGATCAAAATAAAGGGTTGGGTTTAGGTTTGTCTATTGTTAAGCGACTGTGTACATTACAAAACTGGCCATTATCGCTTAATTCAGAACTGGGTGTTGGTAGTTGCTTTAGCTTTAAGGTACCAAAAGGAGATAGGCAACTAATCCAGGTAGTCGACAAAGTTGATATGAATAAGAACTTAGGATCTATTGATATAATAGTTATAGACGACCATGAAGGCATTCGTTTTAGCTTATCCAATATCTTGAGTAAGTGGGGATGTAAAGTTCGTTCATTTGAGTCGGCTGACAATGCTTGTGAAGCGCTTAAGCAATTACCGACTTGGAAACCTAATTTAATAATATCAGATTATCGTTTACGTAATAATGTAACGGGAATTGAGGCTATTGATAAGGTCAAATTAACATTGAATTACGCTATTGAAGCAATAGTCATTAGTGGTGATACTGCCCCAGAGGAAATAATAAAAATTGAAAAAAGTGGTTTGATAGTCTTGCATAAACCAATCAAACCAGCAAAGCTTAGGGTGGTCATATCCCGAAAAATGATGTCTATTATTGAATCCAACACAGAAAACGTTCTATAAAATGCATAAAAATATATTTAGGTTGGATTTATCGGTTTTTGATTAATTCAATCATTTTAACAAATGAAGTTTTAAGAATTTCTAAATCATTACCAGCGGGTACGGCTTTTTGAGTACATTCATTTAATGATTTAACAAAGCCTTTACTTAATTTATTATAGGGATATTGGTTCTGATAATTATTTACAACTTTTTCTTTATATATATCCACTTGTTTTTGTAGAGCATTTGCTTGATTTTGATTTCCCTTGCTAAACTTTAACAAGCCAGGGCTTACAAATGTATTTTGAATATACTGATTATAAATACTAAGTCCTTTTTGTACTATTTCAACATCACTTTCATCGTATTTTGAAGGTAGGTTTTCAAGCTTCAAAGTAATAAAGTCAATTAAACCTTGGCAGGTTTGCATATCATTTATAGAAGGTTGTGCTGCTGAAGTTTGAAAACTTAATAATGTTACTACCGCTAATATAAGTGCTGGCAGTTTACATTTTAATATTTTGGTCATGTTTTATCTCATACTCTGTAAATATCGCTAAGTGAATAAATTTTGAAAATATTTATATACGCCCTACAACGATCGATGAAGTTGTTGGGGCATATAAGCATATTGAATTTTATTTTTGTAATCTTAAATATTCGAAGGCAAATAAGCTTTTACCCGACGTTTGATTATAATATTGGCAATAAAGCTTTTCACCCTGCTGAGGCGCTAACGTACTGGTGTTAGCTAAAACACTTAGCATGGTTTTCCCTTTCGATTGAAGTTTTTTCTTCCACTTACCACTACGGTTGCTATTACTTCCTTCAGCACATTCCTCAATACCTTCAGAATTTCCGCAATGAAGTAGCATAGCTTTACCGCTTAAATAATTTACAGTGTATGGATATTCACTTTTTGGCTCAGTATCACCCACTGCGCCTGCTCCGGGGTTAGCTGATTTTACACATTGCATAGACCAATCATTTGAATTACCTAGCGCTTTATATTTCTTTGTATCAACTTCCATATAAGCTATTTCACGAGATTGAAGTGAAGGTAAAATACAGCTATTAGTTAATGTGCCTGATTTTCTATTTATAAGCCCAGTACGTTTTTCTTTAGAAAAACCTTTTTGAAATGTGTAAGTGCCACTTTTTCCTATGGTGATATTCTCAGGCTTAAAACTGGTACAACTTGTCATGGAAGTCAGACTCTTATCTGGTCCGCCTGCTAGGCTTGGAGTTGCTACATTACTAACGCTAGCTGGCTTCTTTTTTACTTCTTTTTTAGATTCACTTTTTAGTTTATTTTTTACATCATCAAAAAAACCGGCATTAGCATTAGTTACACCGACTGATAATGCCAATCCTATTAATATGGATATTTTAGTTAACGTCATTATTTTATTCCTTTAATACTGATAATTATTTTAGGGGAACTATATAGAACTAAAGTCAAAAACAGTTAAAATTTAATACTTTAGTATGAGTGGTTAGTTCTTCAAACAAATTGCTTCTTAGCTAAACCTTCATGTCAGTTGTCAGTAGCGGAGCAAACGATGGATAGTAATGTCATCACAACAGATAAAATCCTTTTTTACTGACGCAATTTAGTAAATATATTTCAAATAAAACTCACTTACCCTAGGTAACTCAGCACCCTAGTTAGGGGTATTTAAAATGGTGTGTATTTCGTATCTAGCTCTTATAATTAATTTTCTTGGTGCTTCTGTATAGGTAGTAAAGGATTCAATCACGTACAGGGTGCAGAATAGCTGGGGTAGGGACGTTTATTGGTGCTAGTGAAACACCTATAGAATTCGACCAATCGATAAACACAAAAAAGCCCTAACCGAAGTTAGGGCTGCTTGCTTCCTACGAAGGAATGGTGCCGACTGCCGGAGTCGAATTACTGGGCTTATATGAACTACTGATTCAATCAGTAACTCGCAGTTCCCACATAAATTAAAGACGAAAAAAAACCTTAACATTGCTGTTAAGGTTTCGTTTCTTCCTTACGGAATGAATGGTGCCGACTGCCGGAGTCGAACTGGCGACCTACTGATTACAAGTCAGTTGCTCTACCAACTGAGCTAAGTCGGCACACAAAGCTGTGTGCGATAAATCTATTCTTTATGAACTTATTATCTTGGCACCGTATTAATAATCGCTTACTTACGTAGTTAATTATTAACACTTATAAGATGGTGCCCCGACCCGGAATTGAACCAGGGACACGAGGATTTTCAATCCTCTGCTCTACCAACTGAGCTATCGGGGCGTCTATACTTAGCGGCTTTCGCTGCCTCGTTAAGATGGGCGTATTAGACTGTTTTTCTTTAACTCCGTCAACCCTTTTTTTTAATTTAATTTCTGTTTGGCGTTTTTTTCTGCGCCTTGTCTATTTTAAATGCATTTGAGTACATTTTTATACTCATCAAGCCTTTATCTCGGTTATTTACTTGGTGGCACGTAACCTTCGATGTCTGGTTCAATGCCGTCAAATAAATAGGCAACCATGGCTTTTTCTAAAAAAGTACGATCGTCAACATTCATCATGTTCATTTTCTTTTCATTGATCAACATGGTTTGCTTTTTTTGCCAATGCCCCCAAGCTTCTTGGCAAATGTTGTCAAAGATGCGTTTACCAACTTCACCGGGGTATAGTTGAAAAGCTAAACCTTCACCTTCTTTTTTAAGATTTTGGCAAAATACTGTGCGGCTCATAATTTTCTCTTATTAATGTTAAGTAATTGTTGCTGTGATTCATTATTGGCGTTAATTATTTTGTAATAAGCCAATCAGTTTTTTGGTTGATGCTGCTAGACCTACGTTAGCTTCACTGCGTAAATCATACCATTTTTGTTTTCTTGGTTCGCTAATTTCTTGATTATTAATTTGTGATAATGCCGTAGCCTTTACTTGGGTGCAATCAATGATAATAGGGGAAATATCAAGATGAAAATGGCTAAAGGTATGCCTAAATTTCGTTAACTCTTGTTGTGAGCCATACTCTGTACAGGCTTGTAAATCTAGCGATGCTAATAAGTGGGCAATTTCACTTTTATCACTGACTTCATAAAAGCACCATAAACCTCCCCAAATACCGGTAGGAGGGCGCTTTTCCATTAGCACGCTGTCACTCGTTGTCGTGGTGATTCTAGGGATCACCATAATAGTATTTCTTTCAGGAATCTTTTTCTTTGGCTTTTTTTGAGGAAAATCAGCTTGCTGAGAACTAGCCATAGCTAAACAACTTGTTTTTACCGGGCATATTTCACAAGTAGGCTTACTGCGTGTGCACACAGTGGCACCTAGATCCATCATCGCCTGAGTATAAAAGCCAGTATCAGTAGCGGGAGTCAATGTTTCACTTAACGGCCATAGTGTTTTGTCAAATTTGGCTAGGCCGGTATAGCCTTCAACTAAGTAATTCCGTGCTAATACCCGTTTTACGTTACCGTCTAAAATGGGGTGATGCTGATTTAACGATAAACTTAGAATGGCGCCTGCCGTTGAACGGCCGATACCAGGCAAAGCGATCACTTGTGCTATATCTTCAGGAAAAAGCCCATTATGTTCACTGTCTATTAACTGTGCCGCCTTATGTAAATTACGCGCTCTGGCGTAATAACCTAAACCTGTCCAGTGGTGCAATACATTATCTTCATCGGCATTGGCTAAACTTGATATGGTGGGAAAACTTGCCATAAAACGTTGATAATATGGGATCACTGTTTTCACTTGCGTTTGTTGCAACATAATTTCAGAAACCCAAACACTATAAGGGGTTTTATTTTGCTGCCAAGGTAAGTGCTTTCTGCCTTGATGGTGATACCAAGTAACCACTTGAGTCGAAAATTGTTGAGCTGACTCAGGTGATATTTCTATTTTTTGTAATGAGCTAGCCAGAATTGGTGTGTTAATGATTGTAAACTTCATTTTTAAGAACGTGGGGCAGTGTAACTAATTATATTCCTTGACTCAAAAAATGTTTCGCTTTCATTAATAAGACGTTATATTAAAATCCATCCAATTTTTCACTTTTTTCTCATAACATCATGATTACAAATAATCTTCCCTATAGCGTATCAACAAGTATTAGTAAAAAACAATACAGTCAATATGCGTTACCTGAATATTTAGCTGAGCATTATTGGTGGGCTTACTTGTCGCCAAAGGGGGTTAAGTTTTTTGATCGTCCTTATATTGTTAATCGTATCTTATGGGGGCAATATCATAAAATAGCGCAAGATGCGGTAAATTTATTTTCGTCTGAAAATGAGTTAGTTATTACTCAGCAGAAGGTAGCGGGAATTTCATGCGCCTATGGTGAGTTTTTCCCAAAACTAGCCGCACATAATAATGTCAGTCAGTTATATTTATTTGATATTGCCCCGATTCAATTAACACAAATACAAAAGAAAATTCCTGCACCGCTACTGGATAAAAAATGTCAGCTGTTTTTGTCTAATGCTGAGCAAATATCTATGGCTGATCGGTGTGTCGATAGTGCCATTTTATTTTTTCTTCTGCATGAGCTGCCGGAGTTTTCCCGTGCCAATGTGCTATCAGAAACAATACGAATTACTAAAGCAGGTGGTCGAATTATTATCGCCGATTATGCTGAAAATAAAGATAAACACTTTTTTAATCGCGTTAAAGTATTTAATTCAGTATTTGAAAAATTAGAGCCTTTTTTAGGTGATTTTTGGCGTTGTGATTTAGTTGCTGAATTATCAGCGCAAGCAAAGCGCCACGGGAGAACAATTACTATGCTGAGTGAGCGCTATTACTTTCATCATTTTTATCGTTTACTTGAATTTAGGCTTGAATAAATTTATTTTATTGCGCGCGGCTAAATCTGATACTAAACCCCTTATACTCGTTGTTACATTTGTTTTTAAGGGAGTGAGCATTAAGAAAAAATGCGCTTTAAGCATGATTCGCTTCGTTATTTCTAAATTTGTATCTTGAAGTGCTATGGCTAAACAACTGATTTTGTAAACTTATTGAAAAAACGGATGGGAAAAATGATAAAAAGCAGGGTGATAATTACATTGTTTATTTTACTGTTAAGCATTAATGCTTATGGTCAAAATCAGCAGTTTACACTAGAAAATTGCCATGTAGACGGTATTAAGGCACAAGTTAAGTGTGGCAAATTGCCAGTACTCGAAGATTATAGTAAAGCAGATGGCGCTCATATCACCATAAATTTTGTGGTATTACCGGCAATAGATAATAGTGACGATAAAACGCCATTAATGTTTCTTGCTGGTGGTCCCGGGCAAGCAGCGGCAGAATTAGCATCAGGTTTAACGAAGGTGTTTTATGAAGTACGTAAAACCCGTGATTTGATTTTAGTAGATCAACGAGGTACCGGAGCATCTCATCCTTTACAATGCGAAGATGCAGCAGAGCAAAATGTTTACGCGTTAACACCGGAAGACTTTTCTGCTCAAGACATTAAAGATTGTTTAAAAAGTTTGACCGGGGATCTTAGCCAATATAATTCAGAAAATGCCATTAGAGACTTTGAGGCGGTGCGGCTAGCATTAGGTCATCAGCAAATAAATATTTATGGTGGTTCATACGGTACAAGGGCAGGGCTTGTTTATATGCGCATGTTTCCTGAATCTTTACGTAGCGTAGTGTTAGACAGTGTCGGACCAATAGAAGTACCAATCGGTTTATTTGGTCAAAGTTCGGCACGCTCATTTAATTTATTATTATCAAACTGTCAAAAAGAGCCAAGTTGCCGGCAAGCATTCCCTCAACTTGAGCAAGAATTTCAAGCGTTACTTACTCGTTTAGCGCAAGCACCAGCCCAAGTAAATATTGCTCACCCTCGTTTAGGAACACAGACCAAGTTTGTAATAAGCAAGGCAAAATTACTGGGGACAATTCGTAGCCAATTATACTCGGCGGCAACACGTTCATTGGTGCCATTGATGATCCATCAAGCGTATTTAGGCAACTATATGCCCTTAGCTGGTTTAGTCGCACAAACAGAAGGCGGACAAGGCATTTATATTGGTTTGTTATTTAACATTATTTGTAATGAAGATTACCCCAAAATATCTACCGCCGACTTTGCCCGTGATGCAAATAATAATTTTGGCGGTGATGATAGCCATTTTGCTTTCAAAACTGCTTGCCCTTTGTGGCCACAATATCGCCCTAGTGAAGCGTTTTATCAGCCAGTCACTGCGGATATTCCCACACTCATTCTGTCAGGTGAGCTAGATCCCGTTACCCCGCCAAGTAATGGCGAATATAGTGCGAGGTCTTTGCCAAATAATCATCATATTATCGTGAAAAATGCAGCGCATACTGTGGCGCTGAGTACATGTGCTAGCGACCTTATTAATGAGTTTTTAACTTCGTTAAAACCAAAATCGTTAGATGAGTCTTGTTTAGACGATGTGCCTAATGAATCTTTTATGACTAATATAAATGGCGGTACTAGTTTAGAAAGCATGCGTTCTAATACCTTGACCAAAGCTAAAGGAGGTACTCACTAATGATTGAAGTGAATAATTTACATAAATCGTTTGGTGGTGCAAAAAAAGGCTTTTTTGGAAAAAAAGCAAACCCGGTAATAGCCCTTGATGGTTTATCTTTTACCGCTAACGATGGTGAAATAACCGGTATTTTAGGCCCTAATGGTGCAGGAAAAACTACATGTTTACGCACCCTTTATGGCTTGCTTAAAGCTGATGAAGGCAGCGCCACTATTGATGGCATTGATGCCGTGAAACACCCCTTGCAAGCAAGAGCCCGTTTAGGCATATTTCCGGATAAATTTGGTTTATATGAGCGTTTAACGGCTTATGAACAAATTGATTATTTTGCCAGTATTCATGGTTTACAAGGTCATGCTAAACACCAAGCGATAGAGGCAGTGATTAATGATTTAGAAATGACTGAATTAGCACATCGAAAAACCTTAGGTTTTTCACAAGGTCAACGAATGAAAGTCACCTTAGCGCAAGCACTCGTTCACCAGCCAAAAAACTTTGTACTTGATGAGCCAACTCGCGGTCTTGATGTAATGAGTACGCGGGTACTGCGTAATTATCTGGCACGCTTTAAAGAGAAAGGCCATTGTATTTTGTTTTCATCACACGTTATGCAAGAGGTAGCCGCCCTTTGCGATCGGGTTATTATCATTTCAAATGGAAAATTAGCCGCACAAGGTACGCCACAAGAATTATGTGAGCTGGCGGGCGAAACCAATCTAGAGGAAGCCTTTGTTAAAATTATTGGCTCAGATGAAGGAGTTGCCGCATGAGCCAATTTAAAGCACTGCTAACCAAAGAGCTTAAGGAAGCTTTTCGAGATAAACGCGCGATGTTAACTGATGTTAGCGCGATGATGATTCGCTCAGTTACCTGCTTAGTCTTTAGTTCAGTGACAGGAGTTGCCGCATGAGCCAATTTAAAGCACTGCTAACCAAAGAGCTTAAGGAAGCTTTTCGAGATAAACGCGCTATGATGATGGCGATGATGATGGCTGTTATGGCGCCAGTAATGATTTTTGCGATGTCTAAAGTGATGATCAAAGAAGCGGTAGAAACTCCTGCTATCTACCTTAAAATATCAGGAGCAGTATATGCCCCAAAATTGATTAAGGCATTGAACGATGAAAATATCTTATTATTTACTGATGTGCCCACAGATAAAAAAACTATTTGGGATGAACGTAACCTAACGCTGACCATTCCACCAAGCTTTAATCAACAGATGTTAGACGGAAAAACGATTGATCTTTACTTTAGTGCTGATTATAGCGAAAAGGCCAATTTATCGCCTGTTCGGCGTATAAGGCATACCATTACCAATTATGC
The DNA here is from genome assembly GCA_013215465.1 of Colwellia sp. GTDB lineage: Bacteria > Pseudomonadota > Gammaproteobacteria > Enterobacterales > Alteromonadaceae > Colwellia. Next base: position 185,181 of record JABSOW010000002.1, read on the forward strand.
TCGTGCTATTGGTTATAAGCGCTTGTTAGTGCGAGGTATTGATGTGCGATTGTTACAAGTAATTAAGGTTATTGAGCAAGATACTTCATTGCCAAATTCCAACGCGATGATTATTTCAATGATGCTGGGTTTATATTTATTAATGGCGGCCTTTATGTCAGGTTTACCAGTAGCTATCGATGCTAGTGCCGGCGAGCGTGAGCGTAATGTGCTAGAAATGCTATTATGCCAGCCGGTTAGTACCGTTAAAATTGTTTCGGCTAAGCTTTGCTGTGCCAGCTTAATTGCCTCTATCGGCGTATTATTAACGTTAAGTTTAACGACATTTTCAGTGAGCTTTATTGATTTAACGAAAATTGGTGCTAGTTTTAGCCTCGATGCTTTTACTATTTTAGCGTTGATATTATTACTATTGCCCATTTGTTTTTTTGCATCTGCATTACAGTTATTTGTCGCTTTTCAATCAAAAAACTTTAAAGAAGCGCAATCAATGGTTTCTATGATTATTATGCTGCCGGCTATGGTGCCAGTGGTTATGATGTTTGTTGATGATAAACCTAAATGGTTAGACTGGTTACCCATTTCAGGGCAATCACTTATTATGGAAGATTTATTTAAAGGATTGCCAGTATCGTGGTCATTAATGGCCTTCACCGGCTTAGTTACTATTAGCATGACTGTTTTGTTAGTGCTGTTGATGGCTAAGAAGTTACGCTCTGAAACAGTAGTGTTAGCGTTAAGTTAGTTTATCTGTGTTGGTATTTTATTTCTCTCAACCGATAAAGAGAACATAAGATAAGACAAAACAGACTAAAACCTAGCTGTTTTTTCATATACATTTTACGCTAATTCAGGCAAAATACGCGGCATTAATTTAGCCCGTTATTGTACGGTACTCTTAATTGTATAGTTAAGGGTAAGTATAGTCAGAACTTACAGCCTTCATGGTTGTTTATTTGAGGAAAAAACATGTTTACTCGTGATATGAATATTGCCGATTTTGATCCTGAGCTTTATCAAGCAATGTGCAAAGAAGTGGTACGCCAAGAAGAACACATTGAGCTTATTGCTTCTGAAAACTACTGTAGCCCACGTGTACTTGAAGCACAAGGTTCACAATTAACAAACAAATATGCTGAAGGTTACCCCGGCAAACGTTATTACGGTGGTTGTGAATATGTTGATATTGCCGAGCAACTAGCTATTGACCGCGCGAAAGAATTATTTGGCGCAACATACGCTAACGTACAGCCACACGCTGGTTCACAAGCAAACGCAGCTGTTTTCCAAGCGTTAGTTACCCCTGGTGGAAAAGTGTTAGGTATGAGTTTAGCTCACGGTGGTCACTTAACTCACGGCTCGCACGTAAACTTCTCAGGTAAGTCATATGAAGCTTTTCAATATGGCCTTCACCCTGAAACTGGCGATATTGACTACGAAGAGTTAGAGCGTCTTGCACACGAACATAAACCAGAAATGATCATCGGTGGTTTTTCTGCCTTTTCTGGTATTGTTGATTGGGCGCGTATGCGTAAAATTGCTGATAGCGTTGGTGCATACTTCTTCGTTGATATGGCTCATGTTGCCGGTCTTGTTGCTGCGGGTCTTTATCCAAACCCAGTGCCACATGCTCATGTTGTAACTACAACAACTCATAAAACACTAGCTGGCCCTCGTGGTGGTTTAATTGTTTCTGCTTGTGATGATGAAGCAATTTATAAAAAACTAAACAGTGCAGTATTTCCTGGTGGCCAAGGTGGCCCATTAATGCATGTTATTGCCGCTAAAGCAGTAGCATTTAAAGAAGCGTTAGCGCCAGAGTTTAAAGTTTATCAGCAAGCTGTATTAGACAATGCCAAAGCTATGGTGGCAGTATTACAAGATCGTGGTTATAAAGTTGTTTCTAACGGTACTGATAATCACTTATTATTACTTGACTTGATCGATAAAAACATCACTGGTAAAGACGCTGATGCGGCATTAGGTAAAGCGCATATCACGGTTAACAAAAATGCAGTTCCTAACGATCCACGTTCTCCGTTTGTAACTTCAGGCTTACGTCTTGGTACACCAGCGATAACCCGTCGTGGTTTTGGTGTTGAAGAAACTAAAGCGTTAACTGGCTGGATTTGTGACATTATTGATGACATCACTAATGAAGAGGTAATTACACGTGTACAGGGCCAAGTTTCTGAGCTTTGTGGCCGCTTCCCTGTTTATCAAAAATAGTTACGTTATTAACAAACTAATTCACTAAAGTAAGTGGATTTATATTAAAATGGCCGCAATTAGCGGCCATTTTTGATCTATATTTAGACCATTAATCCGTTCGTCCTGAGCTTGTCGAAGGGCTATAACTTCCATAGGTAAATAATGTATTGTCCTTTTTGTCGTGCAACAGAGACCAAAGTTATTGATTCTCGTTTGGTTTCTGATGGTCATCAAGTTCGCCGTCGTCGTGAATGCCTTGCTTGTCATGAACGTTATACCACTTTTGAAAGCGCTGAATTGGTAATGCCACGTATTATCAAGCGTGATGGTACTCGTGAGCCATTTAATGAGGATAAGATGCGTAGTGGCTTCAGCCGCGCATTAGAGAAGCGTCCGGTGAGTACTGAGCAAGTTGAATTATCGATCAATAAATTGAAATCACAATTACGTGCTACCGGTGAGCGAGAAATTGCCAGTGAAATGTTAGGTAATTTGATCATGGCACAACTGAAAGAATTAGATAAAGTTGCTTATTTACGTTTCGCTTCGGTGTATTTATCGTTTGAAGATATCAGTGAGTTTGCCGATGAAATAGCGCGCTTAGGTAAAGAAAGTCTTAGCCGAGGCAGCCTTAGCCAAAGAAAAAACAGCGATAACCAAACGATAAAAATCTCAAGGCAAAGGAAGCAAAGTGTTTAGCCAACAAGATCATCAATATATGGCATTAGCGATTAAATTAGCAAAAAAAGGCCAATACACTACTTCACCCAATCCAAGGGTAGGCTGTGTCTTAGTTGCTAATACCGCAGAGAGAACTCAAATTATTGGCACAGGCTTTCATAAAAAAGCCGGGCAAGGGCATGCAGAGGTTAATGCACTAGCGGATGCGACGCTTAATTACCCCAAGTTAATTAAGGGGGCAACAGCGTATGTTACGTTAGAGCCTTGCAGTCATTTTGGTCGAACACCACCTTGTGCCCAAGCATTGATAAATGCTGGCGTAAAACGTGTGGTGGCAGCCATGGTTGATCCCAATCCAGAAGTCTCTGGCCGTGGTTTAGCAATGCTAGAACAAGCGGGTATTAAAGCTGAATTTGGTTTACTTGAAAATGAAGCCAAAGCACTGAATCTTGGTTTCATTAAATTGATGACGCAAGCTTTGCCTTATGTTCGACTAAAATTGGCGGCAAGCCTTGACGGTAAAACGGCAATGAAAAACGGTGAAAGTAAATGGATCACCTCAGCAGCAGCGAGACAAGACGTACAAAGATTAAGAGCGAGAAGTTGTGCCATAATTTCTGGCGCAGACTCTATCCTAACAGACAATGCCAAAATGACCGTACGTTGGTCTGAATTAGGTGAGCTACAGCAAAGCTATAAAAAAGACGATATTCGCCAACCTGTGCGAGTAGTTATTGATAGCCAAAACCGCTTAACACCGGAGTTAGCTTTTTTTAAAATTAACTCGCCAATAATAATTATCAGCACTTTAAAAGATCAAGCCCTTGAAAACTTAACTGTTTGGCCTCATTTTGTAGAACAAGTACCATTACCGACTATTAAAAATAATGTTGGTGAGGATAAAGTTGATTTAACCAAGCTATTGATGACGTTAGCCCAGCGTGGTTTAAACGATGTCTTGGTTGAGTCAGGTGCCAATTTAGCTGGCGCCTTTATTGAGCAAGATTTAGCTGATGAACTGATACTGTATCAAGCACCAAAATTGATGGGTGGCGATGGTAAGAACTTGGTTGAGATGCCTAACATCACTGCCTTATCGCAAGCTAAATCGCTAGCCATTACTGATGTTCGGTTAGTCGGTAGTGATATTCGTATTACGGCGGCATTAAAAAAAGCAGCTAAATAGACAGCACCTAAATAGATAATACCTAATAGAGAAGTAATATGTTTACCGGAATAATTGAAGCAGTTGGTAAAATTAAGGCAATCAATATAAATGCGCAAGGAGCACGTTTAGTGATTGCTACTAACAATCTTGATATGAGTGATGTCAAACTTGGCGACTCAATTGCTACTAATGGTATTTGTTTAACGGTAGTGGCTTACGATCAGCACAGTTACAGTGCCGATGTTTCTAATGAAACTTTACAGCGAACTGGCTTTGTTAATTACGGTGTTGGCATGGCGGTTAATTTAGAAAAAGCGATGTTAGCTAGTACCCGTTTTGGTGGTCACATGGTTTCTGGCCATGTTGATGGAGTAGCTGAAATTCTATCTATTACTAACAATGGTAATAGCATAGAGTATTGGCTATCAATGCCTGCTGATATTGCTCATTACATTGCTGAAAAAGGCTCTGTTACCATTGATGGTACAAGCCTAACTGTTAATGCGCTAAGTGATAATTCGGGTAACGGTAAGTTCCGGTTAACTATTGTGCCACATACAGTAAAAGAAACTATTTTTGCCCACTACCAAGTAGGGACTAAAGTGAACTTGGAAGTTGACTTAATCGCTCGTTATTTAGAGCGTTTACTAACGAAAGAAAATACAGTAGCTGAGCCCAAGTCAAATGTGACCGAATCTTTATTGCAAAAAGCAGGTTTTATTAAATAAATTTAACTATTCACTCACTCTATAAAGTGCACTATTCCGTCGGTTAATTATTACTTACATTCGTGTAGGGAAAATACCATCAGGGTACGTTAAGTGAATAAAATACAAACAAATATCCAAAGAGAAGCTAATGAATTTACATACCCCACAAGAAATAATTGACGATATTGCTTTAGGTAAAATGGTTATTTTAATGGATGATGAAGACCGAGAAAATGAAGGTGATTTCATCATGGCGGCTGAAATGGTAACGCCTGAAGCGATTAACTTCATGGCCACGCATGGCCGTGGTTTGATTTGTATGCCAATGACTCAAGAGCGTTGTCAAACGTTAAAGTTACCTTTAATGGTTGATAAAAATGATGCGCAATTTAGCACTAATTTTACTGTGTCTATTGAAGCGGCAACGGGTGTAACTACGGGGATTTCCGCAGGCGATAGAGCTAAAACTGTGCTTGCCGCTGTTGCTAAAGATGCGACGCATTTAAATATTGTGCAACCTGGACATATTTTCCCATTAATTGCTAAAGATGGTGGTGTACTTAATCGTGCCGGTCATACTGAAGCTGGTGTTGATTTAGCACGCATGGCGGGTCTTGAGCCGGCGGCAGTGATTGTTGAAATTTTAAATGAAGATGGCACCATGGCACGTCGTCCAGATTTAGAAATTATCGCTAAAAAACATGATATTAAAATGGGCACCATTGCTGACTTAATTGAGTTTAGAAATGCCACCGAAACCACCATTGAACGTGTTTCACAATGTAAATTACCAACAACGTTTGGTGAGTTTGATTTAACTGTGTTTAAAGATACCATTGATGGTCAAGCGCACTTCGCCTTAACTAAAGGTGAAATTAAAGCAGATGAACCCACGCTAGTGCGCGTACATTTAGAAAACACCTTTAGAGACTTATTGTTTAGCCAACGTGAAAGCGTTGCTAAATGGCCAATGGCCAATGCACTAGAAAAAATAGCCAAAGAAGGTGGTGTGTTAGTGCTATTAGGCAAACATGAATCACCAATGGAATTAATTAACCTTGTTGAAAAATACGCTAAAATTGATGCCGGTGAAACTGTAAAAGAAGTAAGCCGTCATGTTGGCTCACGTAATGTTGGTGTAGGTTCACAAATTTTGTCTAATTTAGGTGTTAGTAAAATGAGACTGTTAAGCTCGCAAACTAAATACCATTCACTGTCTGGTTTTGGTTTAGAAGTAGTTGAGTATATCGCGGAGTAAATTTTATTATTTGTAGGAGCGGAGCTTAGTCACGCAGAAAAATCGCGATTTAAGCCGTTTTTTAATATGGATACTTCTGTTAAATGAAATTAGTGAGCGTTAACTATTCTATTAAATAGTTAACGCTCAAGTTTAATGAAAAATCATGTACTTTGCTCAAGTTCAAGTCATCAGACTTTACTTTAAAGCTAATATTGCTATGCTCCAATCCAAATTCTACGACACTAGTTTTTAAGTCATACCCTTACATGCCAGTTGATAACTTTTTCTCTACTACCGAACTTAATACGAAGAAAGTTAAAATTGTTGTAACGATACCATTGCTGTGCTAATTACCAGCTTTCTAGATGATAGTTTAGCTCAAATAAATAACGATTTGGTCGTCTTTTAATTTTCTTACGGTAACCATTAACGCCAGAAATTTTAGGGATAACATGGGTTTAGCCAATTGCATCGTAACTCACGCGATCAGTAAGTGCTGTTGCTTTAGTGTACGTTACCTCACGCCATCTAATATAACTAAATACATCACGTCCTTGAACATATAAAGACACTTTGTTTGTTAATTGCCAAAAAATGTCAATATCTACAGCCAAACCTTGCCCTAATATAGACTCTTCAGATCGTTTTGGCAGCAGAATACGACGACACGGCTCTAGGCAGAGAAAGGGACAAGGCCGCGAGCGGTTAAACAACAGCAATTTGATATATGCTTTATCTTTTTGGTGCTGTTTGTCCATCAACAGGAGCAACCGAAGCGCTGATTTCTCCTTTCATGAACATGGAAGTAATGGAACAATATTTGGCTTTAATCTCACAAAAAACTAAAGACCGACGACATACAGTGATTATTGTAGATGGCGCAGTGTGGGGTTGGTTACGCCAACATCATTTAGCGAATAGTTGTTTTAGGGATATGATGACATCCTCGATGCTTGTTCAGATGCATGGAGCTCATTCGTTAGTGATGCGAAGCGAGTAATGATAATGTGCAGTAGAGACTGGATTGAGGTGGGAAAAACTTAAGGTGGAATGGTATAACAGGTATGTATTATAAGTAATAAAAAACAAGCAATAAAAAAGCGAAGATTAACAGATGTTAATACTTCGCTTTATTTTGCTATCTTTATTATTTTTTATTTTCTTAAAAGAAGATAAGAAAGTAATAAAGTAGAAAGTTAAGGTCTAATTAAAGAGCTACAACGTTCTCAGCTTCAGGGCCTTTTTGACCTTGTTTAACACTGAACGATACTGCTTGACCGTCAGTAAGAGTACGGAAACCGTCTCCTGTGATAGCGCTGAAGTGAACAAACACGTCAGGACCATTTTCTTGCTCTATAAAACCGAAACCTTTAGTTTCGTTGAAAAATTTAACTTTACCAGTAACTGCATCAGACATACTAACATTTTCCCGTATTCTTAAATATAATATTAATGTAGTGGTCCCTTAAATGGATTAATCCATAAGAGGTAACACCGTTTTTACCCGAGTAAATGCCCTCTACCATAAGTAGTACAGGAAGAGGAAGGAAACAAACCATATTCGTAACAAAGCGTAATTGGAACAAACATTTAGTTTGCATTGCCTAAATCCGTTTGTTAAGAATACTCAAATACATAGCTATCTGATAATTCTAAAACAAAAGTTAGTATCAACCTTCATCTGCAACACAAAAACTCAACGCGGAAGCAGCATAACACAGAATTTTTTAATATGCTTTAGAAAAAGCTGAAAAAGTTCAATATTTATTCAAATAAATAAAAGTTACGGGCAAAGAAAGTTGCGAGTCACGAAGAGCTCATACCCATAGTATGAGCTCTTGGTAACTAAAAACTCGTAACTTATCTTCCTATAGCGCGGCTATTTGCTGTTTTTGCGCTAACATTTTCGTTAGGGCTGATTCAGCTTCGTTTAGTTTGGCTTTTTCTTTGTCTATAACCGCCGCTGGCGCTTTACTAACAAAGTTTTCATTACTTAATTTTCCACGTGTTCTTGCAGCATCTTTTTCAATTTTATCAATGGCTTTATCTAAGCGAGCTAACTCTGCGTCTTTATCAATAAGTCCTGCCATAGGAATTAATACCGATAAGTCACCAACAACAGCGGAAGCACAAGCAGGCCCTTGCTCATCGTCACTTAGTACAGCAATGCTCTCTAATTTAGCTAAAGAGCTTAAGAACTGCTCATTTTCAGCTAAACGACGTTGATCAAGTGCATTAACGTTTTTAAGTAATACCGGCAATAGTTTACTTGGCGATATGTCCATTTCACCACGAATATTACGAATGGCAATAATAAACTGTTTAACCCACTCTAAATCATCAATTGCTTGTTGATCACATTTATTGGCGTCAAACTGCGGGAATGCTTGCACCATAATTGAATCACCAATTTTGCTAAAATCACTTAATGGTTGCACACGTTGCCAAATAGTTTCGGTGATAAAAGGCATAATAGGATGCATTAAGCGTAATAAACCTTCTAAAACATTCACCAAGGTATGACGTGTGCCACGTTGCTGGGCTTCATTTCCCTGCTCTTGATCTCTAGGAAATAATACCGGTTTGGTCAGCTCTAAGTACCAATCACAGAATTGGTTCCAAGTGAATTCATACAAAGCTTGTGAAGCAAGATCAAAGCGGAAGGTGTCAAAAGCTTCATGCACTGTTTTTACGGTTTGTTCAAATTGGCCGATGATCCAACGATCAGCCAGTGATAATTCCATTTCACTATCACCTGCTTGGCCGCAATCAAACTCCTCGGTATTCATTAATACATAACGACTCGCATTCCATAATTTATTGGTAAAGTTACGGTAGCCTTCAAGGCGTTTCATGTCCCAGCTAATATCACGACCTGTGGTGGCAACGGAAGTTAAGGTAAAGCGCAGCGCGTCAGTACCGTGAGCTTCAATGCCATTTGGAAATTCTTTTTTGGTTAGCTTGTCTATTTTCTTAGCAAGTTTAGGCTGCATCATGTTGCCAGTACGCTTTGCTAATAAATTTTCTAAAGAAATACCATCAATCATGTCTAAAGGATCAATAACATTACCTTTAGATTTACTCATTTTATCGCCATTTTCATCACGAATAAGGCCGGTCATGTAGATTTTTTTAAATGGTATTTGCGCTTTACCATTCTCGTCTTTGTTAAAGTGCATAGTCATCATGATCATACGCGCAACCCAGAAGAAAATAATATCAAAGCCAGTGACTAAAACATCAGTAGGGTGAAAGGTTTTTAAGTCTTCTGTTTCTTTTGGCCAACCTAAAGTTGAGAAAGTCCAAAGAGCTGAAGAGAACCAAGTATCTAATACATCTTCATCTTGTCTAAGTTTACTATCGGCGGCGATATCATTGTTAGCACGTACTTCTGCTTCGGTGCGACCAACGTATACTTTACCACTTTCGTCATACCAAGCTGGAATACGATGTCCCCACCAGAGTTGACGTGAAATACACCAATCTTGAATGTTGTTCATCCAAGCAAAGTACATGTTTTCATATTGCTTAGGTACAAATTCAATTTGACCATCTTTTACTGCGTCAACGGCAGGGCCGGCAAGCTTTTCAACACGCACATACCATTGATCCGTCAATAAAGGTTCAATGATCACCCCTGATCTATCGCCATATGGTGCCACTAAATCATGATCTTTGACTGAAACTAATAGCCCCAGTTCATCAAATTTAGCGACAATTGCTTTACGGGCTACAAATCGGTCCATGCCAGCAAACTCTGCAGGGAGTTCGGCATCGTATACGTCACAAACTTCACCTTTAGTATCATAAACTTCGGCAGTTGCTAAAATAGCAGCATCTTTATCTAGAATATTGATTTGTGGTAGCGCATGACGTTTACCTACTTCATTATCGTTAAAGTCATGGGCAGGGGTGATTTTTACACAACCGGTGCCTTTATCCATGTCGGCATGATCATCACCAACGATAGGAATTAAGCGGTTGACTAATGGCAACAATATTTCTTTACCAATTAAATCTTTATAACGTGGATCATTAGGGTTAACAGCAACACCGGTATCACCTAGCATGGTTTCAGGTCTAGTGGTGGCTACCACTAAATAATCAAGGCCTTCGGCCGTTTTTGCACCATGAGCAAGCGGGTAACGTAGTTCCCACATATGGCCTTTTTTATCTTTATTTTCTACTTCTAAATCTGAAATAGCGGTATGGAATTTTGGATCCCAGTTAACTAAGCGTTTACCACGATAAATTAAGTCATCTTCAAATAAACGTACAAACACTTCTTGCACGGCTGTCGACATGCCTTCGTCCATAGTAAAACGTTCACGACTCCAGTCAATGGAGTTACCTAAACGACGCATTTGTTTACTGATAGTGCCGCCAGACTCTTCTTTCCACTGCCAGACTTTATCGATAAAACCTTCACGGCCATAATCATGGCGAGTTTTACCTTCTTCCGCAGCAATTTTTCGCTCAACTACCATTTGGGTGGCAATACCTGCATGATCGCAACCTGTTTGCCATAAGGTGTTTTTACCCTGCATGCGTTGATAACGGATCAAGGTATCCATGATGGTTTGTTGAAAAGCATGTCCCATGTGCAAAGAGCCAGTGACATTTGGCGGTGGAATAGCAATGCTGTAACTGTCGCCCTCACCTGTAGGGCTAAAGTAACCTTGCTCTTCCCAGCTTGTATATAAAGATTGTTCAATGTCGGTGGGGTTGAATGTTTTTTCCATCATGTTCTCAAAATAAAAGTGGTAAATTGTCGGTCGGCTTTTCGAATAAAAATATTCTGGTAACAACTTAGGGTTACGTTCAAAGTACGACCAACTTTATGGTGTGGTAGATACTGCTTGGTTATCAACTTGAAAGCCCCATTGGCGACAAGTTTTAAATCGTTCGCGAGCAAGTTGTTTCAATGCTTCGTCACAGGGGACAAAATCAACAATCAATTGAAACTGACTGGCAAAATCGGGCACTGTGTTAGATAAATTGATCAAAACTGGGCGACGACCACGGGGGGCTTGATGGCTAATTTCTACCGCCGCTCCTTGTTTAGGGCCTTCGCCAGACAAGTTGTGAGGCACAAAACTATCGCTGTCAAATGCCCATAACATTTCATCTATTTGTTCGGCACTTTTTTGATCTTGGGTATAAATAAATACCCGTTGATTTTGCCGATAAAAGTAGCTAGCTTGCAAACAGGCCTGATAAAGCGCGGTGTTAGCATGAATATTGCTAGCATCGGTTTTATCTTCATCAGGGAGTATATAAAACATAACCTGTGTTTGCATTGCTACTTATCTCTTTTCATTTTTCGAAGCTCGAACTATTCGCCTTGCTCTTGTCCTGCTTTGTTAAGCAAAAATTGCGTTAACATACTAACAGGACGACCTGTTGAGCCTTTATCTTTACCACCACTGCGCCATGCAGTACCAGCAATATCTAAATGTGCCCAATTATATTTTTTGGTAAAACGAGCTAAGAAACAAGCGGCAGTAATAGTGCCTGCACCTTTGCCGCCTATATTGGCCATATCAGCAAATGGGCTTTCAATTTGTTCTTGATAATCATCCCATAAAGGTAAACGCCATGCCCTGTCACCACTTTGCTCTGAAGCATTAAGTAACTCATGAGCAAGGGGATTATGTGAGCTTAATAAACCGGTAGCATGTTTGCCCAAAGCAACAACACAAGCGCCAGTTAATGTCGCAACGTCAATAACGGCTTCAGGATCGAAACGTTCAACGTAGGTTAACGCGTCACAAAGTACTAAACGACCTTCGGCATCAGTGTTTAACACTTCTACTGTTTGTCCTGACATCGTTGTTAAAATGTCACCGGGGCGATAAGCATTACCACCTGGCATATTTTCACAGCCGGCTAAAATGCCAATAACTTTAAGGGGTAAATTTAATTCAGCCAAAGCATGCATAGCACCTAAAACGCCAGCGGCTCCGCCCATGTCGTATTTCATTTCATCCATGCCAGCACCGGGTTTTAATGAAATACCACCACTGTCAAAAGTCAGGCCTTTACCGACTAATACCAGTGGTTTAGAGTCATCGTCAATGCCATTGTAAGTGATGATACTCATCAATGATTCGTTAACCGAGCCACGACCAACGGCTAAATAAGCGCCCATACCTAACGCTTCCATTTCTTGCTCATCCACTATGGTGGTTGTGACATTTTCATAGTCATTAGCAAGAATTTTTGCTTGTTCAGCTAGATAAGCTGGATTACAAATGTTTGGTGGCATGTTAGCGACATTTTTACAGGTAGTAATACCTTCTGAAATGGCTAAGGCATGATTAATTGCCCGTTCACCAATGGGAAGTTCACGTCGCGTTGGTACATTGAAGACAATTTTACGCAACGGTCTACGAGGTTCTTCTTTGTGAGTTTTTAAACTATTAAAACTATACAAACCATCTTGAGTTGCTTCTACTGCTTGGCGAACTTTCCAATAAGTATCACGGCCTTTAACATGCAATTCAGATAAAAAGCATACTGCTTCCATTGAGCCAGTTTCATTGAGGGTATTAATGGTTTTATTGATTATTTGACGGTATTGGCGCTCATCTAATTCACGCTCTTTGCCACAACCCACTAATAAAACACGTTCACTAAGAATGTTAGGTACATGATGCAATAATAACATCTGTCCTGATTTACCTTCTAAATCACCTTTACGCAAAAGATTACTGATATAGCCTTCACTAATTTCATCGAGCTGTTCTGCTGTTGCACTAAGGCGACGTGGTTCAAACACACCCACAACGATACAGGCACTGCGTTGCTTTTCTGGGCTACCGCTTTTTATACTGAACTCCATGAGCTCTCCTTTTGCATAATAATTTAGTTTATTCTTGGCCATTTATTTACTAAAACTTGCTAAAATAAGTAAAAAATAGCACTCTTGTCTATTCAATTGATATCGCTAAGGGCTATAATTATAGCTGCTTTACTCAATATAGCTGATTTACTGACTATATAGTTTACTTACTAAAACGGCAAGTTTACTGAATATTTGCTGTAATGTCAGAAAAAACCATGTTTTATGGAAAGTTTTTATAGGATCTTTTTGTGATCATCTTTCGTTATTTATTAAAAGAAGTAGCTAAAACACAGCTTGCAGTATTTTTTGTGTTAATGACTATTTTTATCAGTCAAAAATTTGTTCGTGTACTAGGCGATGCTTCTGAAGGAAGTATTCCAGGACAGATGATAATGACATTTATTGCCCTTAAAATTCCAGATTTAGCGGGTATGATGTTGCCATTAAGCTTGTTTTTAGGGGTGCTGTTAGCTTACGGGCGAATATACGCTGACAATGAAATGACGGTATTACACGCCTGTGGTGTTAGTGAATGGTATGTAGTGCGAGTGACTTTAGTGCTAGCATTTATTACCGCTATTTTTACCGGTATTTTTACTTTGTATTTAGCGCCGATGGCGTCGGAATATCAATATCAGGTCAAAGATCAATTAGCCGCTGATTCAGGACTAAGTTCGTTAGTTGCTGGGCGTTTTCAAAAAACGGGTAATAAAAAAGCCGTTATTTTTATTCATGATAAAAACCGTGAAGATAATAGCTTTAATAAGGTGTTTGTTGCGCAATTGCCTGATGACAATCACAGCGAAGAAAGTATTATTAATGCTAGTTTAGTTTACGCGAAGCAAGGCCAAGTGATTGAAGAAGAGTCAGGCTTACAACGTTTAGTATTATCTGATGGTACTCGTTATCACAGTGATGCCATTAATGGTGAATTTCAATCGGTTGCTTTTGATAAATATTATATTCAAATTCAAGATCATGAAGTAGAACAAAAGCACAGAAAACTAAGCGCGTTACCGACCCAAACTTTATTTTCACCCACTGAAGGTAAATTAGAAGCCGAATATGGCGCTACTATTCAGTGGCGCATTGCTTTTCCTTTGGCTTGTATTATTTTAATTTTTATTGCGGTGCCGTTAAGTGTCGTTAATCCTAGGCAAGGTAAATTTGCTAAAATGCTACCCGCACTAATGTTATTTTTAGGTTACTTTTTATTATTAACGGCAATGCGTTCAGGTATAGAGCGACAAGCGTTACCTGTAAGCGTTGGGCTTTGGCCCGTACATATCAGTGCTTTATTTTTAGGTATAATTTTACTGATGAAAGAACGACGTAGCGGTAAAAAATTCAAAGCGAAATTACCCCGTTTTAAACGAAGCAATGCCGATAAACCGAGTAAGAAAAACCAAAGTAGAGGGCAAGCATAGTGCGAATTTTAGATGCATATATTGGTCGTATTATCGCTTCAACTACTTTTTTAACACTAGCAGTTTTTGTCAGTGTTAGTGGCATTATTAAATTTGTTGAGCAAATGCGCGCCGTTGGGCGAGGCAATTATGATTTAGCTCATGCCGCACTTTATGTGCTTTATTCTGTGCCAAGAGATGTTGAAGTATTTTTTCCTATGTCGGCGCTTATTGGCGGACTCATTGGTATTGGTATGCTCGCCAGTAATAGTGAGCTAGTGGTGATGCAAGCGGCGGGTTTGTCGCGGTTAGATATTATTAAGTCAGTGATGAAAACCGCTACTTTATTGATTTTTGTCAGTATGGCAGTAGGGGAGTGGCTTGCACCCCGAGGTGAAGCCACCGCAAGAGAAATTAGAGCTCAAGCTATCTCAGGCGGTAGTTTAATCTCGTCTAAAAATGGCGTTTGGGCAAAAGACGGTGATTATTTTGTTAATATTGGCGAAGTATTAGAGCAAGGTCAGCTGAAAAAAATTCAAATTTATCGTTTTAATGAACAGTTAAAATTAGAAAGTTGGCTGAGTGCTGATAGTGCAATCTATCAAGATAATGCTTGGTTATTGTCTACCGTGGTTAATACTCAATTGAGCGAACAAAAAATCACCACCACCAAGGTAGAGCAACAAATATGGCAGTCGTCATTAACACCAAAGAAACTAGGCGTGGTCACGGTTACGCCTGAATCACTGTCGGTGACGGGATTAATTGACTATTTAGACTATCTTAAAGCTAACGAGCAAGATCCTAGCCGCTATCAGCTCGCTTTTTGGCGTAAACTAATGCAACCTATTACTGTTGCCGTGATGTTGTTAGTAGCGCTGTCTTTTATTTTTGGCCCATTACGTTCAGTGTCAATGGGCGCGAGAATTATGATGGGTGTGGTCACCGGAATCTTATTTTTTGTTTGTAACGAAGTGCTTGGCTCTTTAAGTTTAGTGTATCAATTTCCGCCATTTATCGGAGCCATTTCACCTAGCATATTGTTCATTAGTGTCGCCTGGTATTTTATCAGTAAGAAAGCGACTTAGCCAAAGTGACGAGTATCGAGTTAATAGTTACGAAGACAACATAAAAGTAGTTATTAGTTTGCAACTATGAGTGCTCATTTGTTGTTTATTCGTTACTCGAAACTATTAACTCGAAACTATTAACTCGAAACGTCTATAGCCTACCTTTATTTGCTTCCAAAGATAACACCACTACTTCGGTATTGGTTAATCTGTCTTGTAAGCTGAGTTTGTTTTTTCGATCAAAAATAACGGTTAAATTACCTAAGCCAAGTAGGGTAGGTATTAAACGTTTTAAACCTGTTACTTTACTGATGCGTGTACCATCTTGATTTTGTAAACGTAACCGCCATGCTTTCATCCCTAAAGTTTGGCCACTTTTAGCCCAAAAGAAGACAAAGAAAAAACTCACCCATGCAAGCTTCCAAAATTCATTTGGCCACTTTAACCAATAGGTATGTGAGATAGTATCTGAAAAATGTTCATAGCCTTGCATGTTATACAAACCAATATAATAACCCAGGTATATTAATAAAAATGATACAGCTCCAGCCACCATATAAACAGCAAAAGCAATGAGAACATCATATACCCATGAGCCAAATCGGCGGCGAAAGCCAGCGCGGGGAAAATATTCTAGTTGGCTATCGTTCATAAAGTTCTCTTAATAAAGTAAAAACACAGTGAAAAATTTTCGCTAGTCTAACAAAAGTAAGTATATAACAAAGTAAATAATTTTATTAAATCACAGATAACTGAAAGTATGTGCGGAGGTTGTTACTTTGTTTTGACTAATGGTTTTAAGTGAAAGCTATTATTTTACCTCATTGTTAAAGCAAAAAAACTAAACTAGCGATTAAGGGAGTTGAAATGGTTAAGACAATCACTTTGTCTAAATAAGCAACATCTAATCAAGCAGACGATAAAAACACTTGTCAACTAAGGGATTTCTCGTATAATGCCCCCACTTCTTTTTCGCTAGCACTCATATCAAAAGAAAATGAGCATGACAATTACTGTAAGTTTTGCATGAAGTGATAGAAAGAAATGCCAGCGTGATGAAATTGGTATAGATGGGGATTCAAAAAACAAAGCGTATTCGCTGTGAGTTTTGATAAGTCCATGAAAAGCAATGTTATCTTGGTATGATAATTACCGCGATTTACTTGCAATGTTTTGCAAAGTTATTTGGAACGATTCAGAAAACTTTGCAAAGCTTAAATAGCTTGAATTCCTTTGCCGCAGTGGTGGAATTGGTAGACACGCCGGATTCAAAATCCGGTTTCGAAAGAAGTGACGGTTCAAGTCCGTCTTGCGGTACCATTATATGAAAGCCCAGTTCTTAATTGAATTGGGCTTTTTTGTTTTTAAATTCTTGAATTTTGATATGAATTTATTTCTTACTTTAATTTATGTTTGGTGTATTGCCTAGCATAATCCCGCCCTGGGTATTGTAACGAAACACTCTTAGTTCGATTTATTTTAAAATACGCAGCTACACAAAGCTATTACAATGAATTTCAAGTTGAGTTGTAATTCTACTTTCGCCACTCAAATAGGATTGACCAGTGACTCTATTGTTACAAGGGATATGAAAGATGGTTATCCCAATTTTTATCTCGAGTTGAGGTTACTTTACATAGATATTGCCTGTTAAATAAACTACTATGAGGACTGTTTCACTTTATTGTCGCCTTCCCTTAGTTGTAACAGCTTT
Organism: Colwellia sp.; assembly: GCA_013215465.1. Lineage (GTDB taxonomy): Bacteria > Pseudomonadota > Gammaproteobacteria > Enterobacterales > Alteromonadaceae > Colwellia. Next base: position 202,228 of record JABSOW010000002.1, read on the forward strand.
AGAGTTTATGAGATATAGTTTATTGTTTTTCAATCGTTTTACCTGTTTTGTTATTTTGTTCGTTGGAATAATTAGTCCAGTTTATAGTAATGAAAGCTCTTTAGAGCTTATTAATGAATACTCCGTAGAGATTCTAACCGAGGAAGATGGCTTTGTTTCTTCTGAGATATATTCTATTATTCAGGATAATCAAGGGTTACTTTGGTTTGGCACTGCCGAAAACGGCATTATGCGTTATGATGGCCGAAAAGTAAGCCTCTTTGAATTTGATAGTCTAAACTCAAACGGTTTATCGCATAATGATGCCGGAAATCTCATGTTAGACCATAACGGAAAAATTTGGATTGGCACTTGGGGAGGCGGAGCTAACCTATATGAACCAAAAACCGGCAACTTTCAGCACTTCATTAATGAGCCGCTGCGCAGTGATTCTCTCGGGTCTAACCGAATACAATCTTTATTTCATGACCAAGAAGGCTCTATTTGGTTAGGTTCGTATGATAAAGGTTTAAGTCGCTATCTTGGTAATAATAGCTTTGAGCGCATTGAGAAAACTGCTGAGGGTGAATCTAGTTTATCTCATAATAGAATATGGGCTATTGAAGACAACGATAGTGATAGCCTTTGGCTTGCAACTAGCTTTGGTTTAAATTTATATGATAAGCATAAGCAAACTTTTGCTCACTTTTTTCCTGCTCCAAATAATCCCACGCCTACGGGCGCAAACGAAATCAGAAGTATTTTAATAACTTCAAAAGATAAATTTTATGTCGGTACGCAAATAGGTCCATTTAGCTTTGATAAACAAAAGGGCCTTTTTACCGCATTGAAAACCCTTAATGGTGAATATTTAGGACAAGTGAACTCTATGATTGAGGATCAGGCCGGTTACGTTTGGTTTGTCACCAGCAAAGGTTTGTTTAGACAATCAAACTCAGGTGCTGAAATTGAAAAACTTGTCCTTGAGCATAACAATGGCTTGAGAATAATTTTTGAAGATAGCTCGAGAACAATATGGGTTACTAGCGAAACTCACGGTATATATAAGATAGTGCCGCACCGTAAATTTAAGGCTATTAATAGTTCGGCACTAACAGCTCCCAATGCTATAACCGTTGATACTAATGGTGATTTACTCATTGTCTCTGCATCGTCTCAATTGTCTAAGTGGCATGTATCATCACAAAAATTAGAAATATTATCTAACGCCATTTTTAGTGAAGAAAATGGTTATCTGGGTAATCATTTTATAGAAAGGCCAATTATATTTCTTGATGATAATGATGGTTTATGGGTGGCACAGGACGATAGACTAGCCCAATTCAACCTGAAAACTAAGCAGATTAATTTTTTAAAATATCCTAAATCAGATCCAAATTATGATGAATTTAGAGAATTACGAGCGCTTAATATTGATCAGCATGGCAACCTTTGGATTGGTACTTATAAGAATGGCATATATCGCTATGATCCTTTGACTAAATTTTTTTCTCATTTAGAGGCTTCTCTGGGATTATCTCACCCCGAAGTATTACAAATATTTAAAGATAGTGAGCAAAATATCTGGGTTGGCACCGGAGATGGTTTGAATCTTTGGCATGATATCAAGCAACGATTTATTTCATTTAAGAATGATAATAATAAAGCGGATAGTTTATTAGGCAACACTGTTCAGGATGTGCATCAAGCTAGAGACGGAAAAATTTGGATTGCCACGCAAAAAGGACTCAATTTATATCTCCCAGAAACAAAAAGTTTTAAACATTTTAGCAAGAAAAATGGCTTACCTACTTCTTCGATACGTGCGATTGCAGACGATAAGCAGGGTAATTTATGGCTGACGACTAATAAGGGGATTTCAAAGTTAAATCCATTATCGGGAGAAGTGACTAATTTTGATATTTATGATGGCTTATTAGGGTCAAACTACTATACCAATAGTCTGGTAAGAGGTGGAGATGACACTATCTTTACTAGTAGTCAAAGAGGTATTGAATTCTTTAATACTTCAAAGATAGAAACCAATAACAGCGAGTTCAATGTTATTTTAACGGGATTTAATAAGATGGGCCAGCCAGTAAAGCTTGAAAAGCCTTATGCTTATGTAACAGATATTCAGTTATCTTATCTCGACTACTTTTTTTCTTTTGAATTCTCTGTTTTAGATTTTAGTTCCCCTCATAAAAACCAATATGCTTATAAGCTAGCAGGCTATGATGATAATTGGATTGATATCGGTAATCGAAATGTCGTTTCTTTTACTAATCTAGATGGTGGCTCATATAAATTTTTAGTGAAAGCGACTAACAGCAATGGTAAGTGGGGAAAACAATTACTGTCAATTAACTTGCATATATCTCTTCCTCCGTGGAAAACATGGTGGGCATATAGCCTATATGTGTTAGCAACAGTAGTTATCATCTTAGCCTTTATTCATTTTAGAACACGCTTACAACAGAGAGAAATAGCGAGGCAGAAGCAATTTGTTTTAGCACTTGAAGAACAAGTCGCTGAAAAAACAGCTTCATTAAATACCCAAGCTAGTGACTTACTTACAGCAAATAAGCAATTGCAAGTGCTTACCTATCAAGATGGCTTAACTGGGTTATATAATCGCCGTTATTTTGATAAAAACTTGACCATGGAGATCAACCGACACTATCGTCAAAAGCAATCCTTGTCCCTCATTCTCAGTGATATTGACCACTTCAAATTATTTAACGATTATTATGGTCATGTGCAAGGTGATAATTGTCTTAAGCAAGTCGCCCAATGTATTTGTACCAGCGTAGGCAGAATTACCGATGCAAACTGTCGTTATGGCGGCGAGGAGTTCGCTATTATCCTACCAGATACATCAATAGCACAATCGACTCTTGTTGCTGAGCGTTTATGTTTGGCAATAGAAAATATGAAAATCCCTCATGAAAAATCTGAGACGAGCGCCTTTGTAACCTTAACTTTAGGGGTTGTCACTATTCTACCTGGGCAAAAAACATCCATTGATGCCATTGTGTTGAGTGCAGATAAAGCATTATACCTTGGTAAATCAAGTGGGAGAAATAGGGTTACACGATCTAGTGGTGCCTATGCCATTAAAACAATAAATTCACAAAATCACGCTATGCTGCCGTAAGCTCACCTTTGATTGTACTTTTCATGTTCCTTCAGAATTTTAGCTGGCTTGTTTGTGTTAAGTTCCATTGAGTTGAACCTATCCAAGGCAATGTTTTAGGATGATTTAATCATCTCTCTTTTCCTATTTATAAACCTTTCCAGATTATATTGCGGGCAGAAGCAGAGAAAAGCATAGATTTGATCCTCAACTTACAGACATACTTCAATAGGTAGTGGATAATTAAATTGCCGCTAAGGAATGTCGGAATAAAGGAAAATAAAGCATGAATAAAAGAAATAACTATCAGTATAAGACTCCGTGTCTTATTTACTCTACTAACGTTGTAACAAATTTATATGAATGCTAACTCATTAATCATTTTGGATTTTGAAACAACAGGTTTATCACCTAATAACGGAGATAGAGCTATTGAGATAGGTGCGGTTAAACTTGAAAATGGTGAGGTAACTGAGCGGTTTCAAGAGCTGATGAATCCCGGACGACCGGTGAGTTATTTCATTGAAGACTATACGGGCATCACTAACAAAATGCTCAGTAAAGCTGCGCCATGCGGTGAGGTGATGGGTCGTTTTGCTGACTTTATTCAAGGACAGAATCTTGTTGCCCACAATGCATCGTTTGATAAGCGTTTCTTAGATAGTGAGCTAAAGCGAATATCAAGCGGCTATGATGGGCAATTTGCTTGTTCGTTATTAGTTTCTCGTCGGCTATACCAAACAGCACCTAACCATAAGTTAGGTACGTTAATTAACTACAAAGGTATTGCCTCAAACGGTAGCTTTCACAGAGCATTATACGATTCTGAAATGACTGCAAAACTGTGGCTAGCTATGCTTGATGACATTCAACAACAAACCGATGTTGATGAGGTATCATTTTCTTTAGTTCAAAAACTAGCTAAAACATCGAAATCTAATGTGAATGATTTTTTAGCTAAATACAGGTAATTATGCTGATTTTGTTCAACATACATCTCAGCAAGTTCAATCGAGTTGAAGTAATAAAGTAGTATATTAATACGTTTTTGTTTAACAGGGAGCGGGATTTTTTCTCGCTGAATAATATCTAGCCATGCTTTGACGAGTGCCCACGGCGGAAGTTCTTGATTTCGGCAAGGAGAACAACCCTTCTCTTTAATCAATGCCTTACCTAAAGACGTTTCTAATTCCAGCTAAATCCGGCATCTTGAGGTAACATGGGTATAACATTAGGCGATTATCAAAGAACAAGCCAATAACGTTATGAAAATTATGTTATGACTTATATCGTTTATAACTATTGTTGGTAATGCGACATAAAGCACAAGGCTCAAGTAACGATTTGGTTTCTGCTGGTAATTAAGTTAAGTACAGTAACCATTGTCCTATATCGATAGAGATGAAATTGTAAATATTATGAATAAAATATCTAAAGAAACTCAAGAACAAGCGGTGAAAATAGCGAAGGGAATACAGCGACCTAATCAAACCAAAGAACAGACTAAACTGATATCTCAAGGAATTGAGAAAGGTATAGCTGAGTACAAAAAACAACAAAATAAGAAATCTCGAGAACGAGATAAAATACGTAAAGTAAATTTGAAATCAAGGGTAGATAAACCTGAAATTGTTGAGGTTGCTAAACCTAAGGTCAATCGATTACCGTGGCTATTATTGGTGGTGAGTTGGATTGGTTTTGTAAGTTGGTATTTGCTTAACTAAATATAGGGAGATCAGTTAAACAAATAGCTGATAAATTTAGCCACGCGAGATTAGTAACTTAACTGCTATTACTCGACCATTTAAGTGGGCATTATCGAAACAAAGTCAGCCCATACTCGGATTATCTGACACTTTAAGGTGCCTTCTACACGTTGAGGGTATCACTGACTACCCTGAAATATTGTGGTAACACACTGATTAAGCGATTAAACATATTTTGTTATGTGCCTAGGTAGCCACGTAAATAGTGCTATAATCCAATGATGTTTTTAAAAAATATTTAACAGATTTGGCCTTTATGATTCGATATATCATGTTAATTTTGCTTATTTTATTTTCACTAAAATCAGCTGCAGCTGAGCGAGAGGAGCCTATTCTTGGGGTGATCGATTTTTTTCCGTTTGGGTATTCGCTTGAAGATAACATTCCTCGTGGGATGGTCTTCGATATAGAAGCTGTGTTGGAAGAAGTTTCTTCTTTGAAGATTGATGCTAGGTTAATGTCAGTAGCCAGAGCGCTTCGAAGTGCTTCTCTTGGTCAAAATGATCTGTTGTTTTCTTATCGAGACGAGCAAATGGTGCCTAATGTTATCTGGTTGGGTAATGTCGGTTGCTTAACGCCACTGGTTGTGTCTCACAAAAGAAGTGGCATTAAAACGCTGGATGATTTAGCGGGTAAACGCGTTGGCTTTGTTAGTTTAGGGTATTTTGATGTAAAGATGAAATCAAGATGGCCGATAAAACCTGTTTTACTCAATGACAACTTTATTATGTTGAAGATGTTACTTAGGGGGAGGTTAGATGCCATTATTCTTAATGATGGTGTGCTCAATGCGTATTTAGCCAATCAGAGCATTTTGGCAGAGCTCCCCGAATTCTGGCCAAAGCAGTTGGCGCCGCCATTAGCGTTGGAAACTTATGAAACCCATATCTCTATGTCCAAGGATTCAGAGTTTCAAGCGTTGATACCGGAATTTAAGCAGGCAATTTTAAATGCTAAGCAACAGGGCCGATTTAAAGAGATATTCCAAAAATACGGTTCGAAATTAGGTGGATACTGCTTTACTAATGAGGAGCTAAAGTTACATAAATGGCTAGAATGATCGCTCTAAGTAACCAACTTTCAATAAAATTAGCCCGTTCCAGTGTCTATCTGGCATTTTTAATTGGCTTGTTGTTAAGTTCACTGCAGATGCTATTTGATTATCGTGATCAGGAAATTCTGATTGATCAAACTATTGAACAAATCATGGTGGCAGGTCGACCTCCTGCCATTAGAGCGGTAAGTACCTTAGATAAAAAATTAGCGAGTGAAGTGGTTGATGGCTTGTTGAAATATAACTTTATCGCACAAGCCACTATACGGGATGAATTATCTGAGGAATTAGCCGTAGCAATAAAATCATTTGGCTCTAGTAACACTCAGTGGTTAACTAGCGCTTTTACCTCGACCACCAAGACTTACCAAACCTTATTGGAACCTCAGGGTTATTTTAGTTTTAAGCCTGGAGTTATGGTGCTCAAGGTTAATATGGATAGAGCATTAGCGCCTTTTTATGATCGGTCGTTGATGATATTTCTATCCGGACTTGCTCGGAATTTTTTCCTCTCATTTTTGCTGTTTATCTTGTTCTATTATGTTCTGGCCAAGCCACTTAAAAAGTTAGCAATGCAATTCAGTGCGGTTGAAATTGGAGGCAAAACAAAGTTATCAGTGCCTCAAACCCACAAAAATAGTGAATTGGGTTTGCTGGCCGATGCTGCGAATGGTTTTATCACTAAGGTAGAGCAGTTAGTGTTTGATCAAACTGAAGTCGAAGCGGCTTTGTTGCAAAGTGAACAACGCTTACTAAGCCTTATCGATCAAGTGCCGCAATTGATCCTAGCACAAGATGCTAAGGGAAAAATTCTCTTTACTAATAATGCCTTGGCAACATTCTATAATACTTCTACTGAATATCTTCAGGGGAAAACGTTTGCTGACATACATGCCCATTGTCAGGAAGACATCAATGAGCTGGAAATGTTGCGTCTGTCGGTATTACATCAACACCAAACTGTTCAGCAACAAGAAATAACACTCACATCATTAAGCGGTAAAAAGACTACCTTTGCCATACAGATAGCAATGCTTGAGGATAATAATCTGCATGCCACCTTATTGGTTGCCAGTAATATCGATGAACAAAAGAAAATTCAAAAGCATATTGAACAACTGGCAAGTCACGATACCTTAACAGGACTGCCTAACCGGTTGTTATTCAATGATCGACTGGAACATGCAATGGCTAGCAGAAAACGTGACGGCAAGTTGAATGCTATCTTGTTTCTAGATTTAGACCATTTTAAAAATATCAATGATTCTTTGGGACATTCAGAAGGGGACAAGTTGCTAGTGTATGTGGCAAAGCTTTTACTATCTATGGTCAGAACTAATGATACCGTCGCTAGATTGGGCGGCGATGAGTTTGTGATCTTGCTAGAAAACCTGCCAAAAGATCTACAACAGGCCGAGCGAGCGACCAAAGAAATTGTTGATAAAATAATAAATAGATTTATTGAACCAATGAATGTCGATGAATACCTTCATCATATAGGTGTCAGTATCGGCATAGTACTATTTCCTACCGCTGAGGAAAGTATCACCGACTTAATGCGTTATGCTGATATGGCAATGTATCAGGCTAAAGATAACGGACGAAAACAAGCGGTGCTTTATGAAACGGGTATGAGTGCCTTGATTGAAAATCAACAAAGTATGGAGAACCAGTTGCATCAAGCATTGAAAGAGCAGCAATTCGAAGTGCACTTTCAGCCACAGGTTACTAAATCGGGCACCGTTTATGGCTTTGAAGCACTTATTCGTTGGCAACACCCACAACGAGGTTTAGTGTATCCCAATGAGTTTATTTCTATTCTTGAGTCAAGCGGTTTGATAATGCCAGTCAGTGATTGGTTGATTGATCATTGTTTCCAGCAAATTCTGGATTGGCAACAGTCCGGCTTTTGGCAAGAGGCCTGGCATATTGCTATAAATGTCAGCCCGATACAGTTTTATCAAGAACGATTTGTGCAGAAATTGGCTGAAAATCTTAAAAATACCGGGCTAAAAGGGAGCTGCTTTTGCATCGAAATTACAGAAACTGTCGCCATTAAAAATATTGAGTTTGCGTCTGCTAGGATAGAGGAGATCAAAACATTAGGGATGTCGGTGGCACTGGATGATTTTGGTACTGGTTACTCATCGCTAAGTTACCTTAAGGATTTGCCGATAGATATACTTAAGATTGATCGATATTTTATCAAGGAGTTAAGTGATGAAAATAACGATAAATCAATTGTTGAAGCGATTATTGCCATGGCGAAAGTACTTAAACTTCTGGTTATTTGTGAAGGAGTAGAAACAGAGCAACAGATAAATATTGCCAGTAACTGTGGTAGTGAATATTTTCAGGGTTTTTATTATTCTCGTCCTATGATTGCTGATGCGTTAATGCCCTTTTATGGTAAAGATAAGCATATATGAGTCCCCTAGCCATCCTAGTAAACCTAAGGTGTTATTTTCTTAAATAACATCATCAATATCTTGCTGGCGGTAGCATACAACTTCAGTCTTCCGCCGTTATTGCAATATTGATGACCACTGTTAAGGCTATTTTGATTGTATATACTCGGAAGGTGTTTTGTTATATTCGAGTTTAAATCGCCTAGAAAAATATGCTAAACTTTCAAAACCAACGGCATAGGCAATTTCGCTTATTGTTAAACGCTTTTCTTTTAAAAGTTTTGTTGAATGTTGCAGCCGAGTTTTTTGTATATATGCTTTAGGTGAAATACCTATTTCATCTCTGCACCTTCTGGTTAAAGTTTCTTTAGATAATTTCATTTCACTGGCTAATTGCTCTACTTTTACTTTCGGATCGCTAATATGTAGGGTAATAAGTTGATTGAACTGATTTAAAAAAGAGTTATATTCCCCTAAACCACTTTCTTTCGCTGCTTGGGTAAATTCAATGCTTTGCCTGATCATTTTTTGTGTATTTAAAAGTGCATTTACCCTCATAATTAACTCTGAAGTATCAAAGGGTTTAGTTAAATAATCATCTGCCCCTGAAGAGAATCCTTCAACTATTTCTCGTTTTGTTGTTTTGGCGGTGAGTAATAAAACGGGAATACATTGTATTTCAGTATTGTGTTTGATTTTTTTTGTCAACTCTAAACCATCCATTTCAGGCATAGATACATCGCTAATGATTAAGTCGGGTAGCGCAGAACAAGCTAATTCATAACCCTTTATACCATTTTCTGCTTGAATTATTTGGAAGTTTCTACTTAGTCTCAGGCTGATAAAATCACGCAGTTCACTATTATCGTCGACCACTAATATTGTCGTAATATCTTCAAGGTCATGGTTAGTATGTTGTTCTTCAATTGCTACGGTATTATCTATATTCACTTCATCATGGCTGAGAATAATTGGCTCAATAAGCTCTGCAGAGTCAAAGTGATTTGAACCTTGTTTAAATATAAGGCTAAAACAGCAACCGCTACCTAGCTTACTTTCAGCAGAAACCTGGCCATGGTGAAGCTCTACCACTTCTTTGACTAAAGCTAAGCCAATACCAGTGCCCGGTATTGTTGATTTTTCTGAGTTTTTTCCTTGGTAAAAGCGGTCAAAAATCAACCTTAGATTTTCTTTTGATAGTCCTTGACCATTATCACTTACTTTGAGCACAATATGATGCTCTTCTAGTCGCAGCGATAATTTAATATGGGTGTTGTTACCACTATATTTAATGGCATTAGAGAGTAAGTTACTAAGGCACTTTTCCAGCTGCTCAATATCAACAAACGCTGTTATTTTGTTATTGCTCACCTCAATTGATATTTGTTGATTAAACTGTTTACTCCAAGGCTCAAACCTTATTTTTAACTCTTCTAATAGAGGGAGTATTTTGTATTCACTCACTCTTAGTTGTAGCTTACCTGCTTCTAAACGGTTCAAATCAAGCACCTGACCAATAAGGGCTAACATTTTATTGGCATTTGACAGGGCCGTTTCGGCAAGCTTTTTTCCTGTAGACTTTAGCTCGCTACTATAGTCATCGAGTAATGCCCGTAGAGGGCCTATGGTGAGGGTTAGTGGCGTTCTAAATTCATGCGATATATTGGCAAAAAATCTATCTTTTAATTGTTGTTGCTCACGCAATTGCTCAACTTTCTCTTCAACTTGTCGTGTTCTTTGCGCCACTTTTTGTTGTAATTCTTTATTATGTTTGAGCAGTTGCTTACTGCGCCATTTTTGGCCGATATATATACTCAATAAAATAATGAGCAAAGCCAATAGTAAATAAACGAATTTTGCAGTGGTTGATAAATACCAAGAAGGCAAAACAGTAAAAGTTAGTTTTTCAGTATGTTTTCGTTGCCAGCCATCAATTGCTTCTATTTCAAAAGTATAATTCCCTCCGGATAGGAGGGTGAAATCTTTAATGTTTTCACTTGACCATGGTGTCCAAAAATCATGTCCTTGGCCTAATAAACGGCTACGATACTTTACCGAGTCCAAAGAAGAGTAATCAGTTAAAGAAAAGCCGATACGGATAGAGTTATGTTCATTTTCTATTGCAGTGAGCAAACTGTTTGTTGATGAAAATTCAAGTAACTGGTTAGTATTAATAGGCTTAACAAAGCTTATTTTTAATGTTGCACCTTTAGGGTTGTTGCCAATAACTTGCTCATCAAATCTATATATTTTTGCTCCGGTTACTCCTATCCATATCGCATCATTAAAGTAGCTAAGCCCTCTAACGCCATTAACGCCATAAGGGTTTAATAGTGTCTCGTCTGCTTGCCAAACGCCTTGTTTATCTTGATAAGCGATCCCCGCATCAAAGCCGGCTTGATACCAAAGTCTTTGTTTTTTATCTTCGTGTCCGATAAATATATTTTTATTGTTAGTTCTTAACGGCTCAGGGTATTGATTATCTAACGTAAATTTCACTTCTTGTTGAGGCTGGTATTTTAACATGCCATTTTGAGTGCCTATGCGGATACCTTTTGCTGTATTAATGGGAACCACATGATCTTTTCCTAGGGGATAGTCTTCTGAGGAAAATTGAATAATTTCTTGGGCAATCCCCTGATTATCAATGTCAGAAATTTTATATAATTTTTGTTCTGTTGTAGAGACCCACAGTACATTCGGATACTGCTTATCGATAACCACATAATCCGCTTGTCCGTTAAAATTGACTAACGGTGTTTTTTCCCAATGTTGACCTTTTTTTTCTAAGCGAAAAATTTGCTCATCTTCACCAGCATAAACAATGTTTTTATGAGGGTGCTTTGCTAAGTCAACAAAAAACCTGCCAGCAAGTATTTTTTCAGGGGTTGATAAATTAAATTGGTTATCTATTAAAAAGCGGTAAACGCCATTTTCTGTACCTACCAGTAAATGGTTATCGACCTTAACTATATCCCAAATAAAATGATTAAAGTTGGCCACCCGTTTAAACTCTGGAGTGACAACTTGCTCATCTTTTGTTGATAAGTGATATAAGCCGGTACCAGAAAAGAACATTTGATCTTCAATTTTAAATAAGTTTTCAAAATCATTACTGTCTTCTGAGTTTAAAAATTCACTGCGTAAGTGTGGTGGCTGAAACACACTTATACTTGGGCTTCCAGCCAACCAAATGTTATCTTGTTTATCTATAAAAGTATGATAAATGGTTGTTAAACCAATTGAACTACGTTTGTTGTAATGCCTAACTAATGCAAAGCTTTCATCAAGAATATATAAACCAAAATTAACGGAGTTAATATAGTAATAACCATCTTTAGCTTGAGTTGCGCTATATAAGCCGGCATTGTCTATTAGCTTGGAAGTGTTAATTTTGACAAATTTATTTTTAAAAAGTTTATATATACCGCTATACATTGATACGGCGATAATTTCATTTTTTTTATTTTTCATTAAACTTTTTATGTTTAATTTTGCAGGAACTTGCCAGGGTTTTTTAACTAGTTGGCCGGTATTGGTGAGTTGGTAGATTGAGCTTTTATTATTTGGCTTAAACAGGATCTCACCCTCTAAATTAAATAAACGAAATCTAAAGCTATTAATCCCTTTAATTTGTTTAATTAATTTACCATCCCACTGATATAAACCCGTATCAGTGCTAAAAGCAACTTGACTGGTATTGCTTGAAACTGACCATGTTTCATTGGTTTCATGATTTAGGTGAGATAAGTCGATAGCCTGATATTGTTTTTGGCCATTTTTATTCTGTTTAAAAAAACCTAGGGTATTAAAGCCACCGGCATAAATATTGCCATCATGCCATTGAGAAATACTTCTTACTCGGGTGTTATTTGGTAAATTAGCATGCTGCCAATGTTCACCATCAAAGGTTGATAAACCATTAGCACCAGCAAAAATCATAGAGCCATCGTCAGCTTGATCTATCCACCACACCTGACTACCGTTTTGATGATGCATTGACTCATAAACAGTGGTTATCGGAATACCAACAAATTTATATTTATCTACTAACTCACTGGCAACGCAAACCTGTGCGCTCAGAAGAATCAGCCAACAAAATGTAATGAAGCCCTTTAAAATCATACTTACCTGAAATTACCATTACGGTAAATAGCACTAAAATAAAATTTAGCTTGTTAAGTCTTGTTCGCTATTTAAGCACACTTAAAAACAAATCACTATTAAAAAGACAAACCTTTGACTGAAAAATACAATAGGCAAATCAACAATTTAAAATATGATAGATCATTACGTAAGCATGATTAAAATTTTTTTTTGAAAAATAGCATTGCTTGTTATTTTTCATTATCTATTTTTACCACACCTAGCCTTCCTGATTTATTTGTTACTTTAGGCAGCAATTAGGCGATGGCAAAATAGTGAATCAGGCTCTGTACCTAACATTAGTCAGTAATAATAAATGGATTATATTTCAGTGAATCACTATAGATCTCAGTTAATGAACCCTCATATTCAGCAGTATCTCTCTTTTGGTTTTTATAAAAAACTCATCGCTTTTTGTTTGTTAACTATTCTGTTTTTTTGTGATTTCTTTATTTTATCTACTGCACTTGCGTCTCCCGTTTGTGTGAATGCTAATCCCACAGAAACGAGTGTGGCTGGTGACATTGTATTAGACCCCGTATCAGACACCTGTGTCACCGTCATGGGCATTATCAAATATGAAGATGTTAATTGGGGAGCAAGTGAAGGGGTTACTGCATCTGACGTAGTTTATTTGGTTACCGAATCAGGCGATGCCATTCTTGTTCAAAATGATATTGGTGACAAGGTTTTCATTATTGGTGATGATCCCATTGTTGAATACGAAATTAATGCCGTTACTGATGTAGATACCAATGGCTATCCTGAATCGGTAGAGTTAATGCCTAACGGAGCTGATCCGGCCGATAGTGGTACTGTATTTACTAACCTTATCAGCTCTGCACCTGCTGCAACCCCTGAAGGTGGAGGAGGTGGCGGTGCGGGTGATCCCGCTTTTAATCCAGCAACAACTACATCAGGCATTATTAACGAAGTACATACGGGATCAGGAGGTAGTGGTGGCAAAGACGGCTATGGTCTTCAAATATGTTGGCCCTGGCCGATCAGTTCTTGTACTTTATTCGGTTATTCCGGAACCAAAGGCGGTGATGGCGATGACGGGAGTAATGTTAATAGAACCGTTCTAACAGGCCATGGCGACATTTCTTCTACAGCGTCTAATACCAAGGGTATTAAAGTAGCCAGTGTTGGTGGAAAAGGTGGTAATGGTGGTGATGCTTATGGAAACTTTAAGGCTAAATCTGGTGGTGAAGGTGGTGAAGGGGGTAATGTAGTCCTTATCAATCATACTGATGTTAGCACTTCAAATAGTAAATCGGCAGCGATTCTTGTCTATAGCCAAAGTGGTAAAGGTGGCTCCGGTGGTACCGGTTATATTTTTGGCTCCGGTGGGGAAGGTGGTGCCTCAAAAGATGGTGGCAATGTTAGTGTCGATAACGACGGTAGTTTATCTACCAATGGTAGTAATTCTCATGGTGTTCATGTCTTAACCAGTGGTGGCTCAGCCGGTAGTGGTGGTGCTAGTTGGGGCATTGTTGGCTCAGGTGGCAGTGGTGCCAATGCAGGTAATGGCGGTACAACATCAGTAACAAATGATGGCGATATTTACACCAAAGGTAATGATTCTCATGGTGTTTTAGCACAAAGTATCGGTGGTACCGGTGGTGATGGCGGTAGCGCTGGTGGCATTGTTAGTTTTGGCGGTAGCGCCTCTTCAGGTGGCGTAGGTGGTAGTGTCAATGTAACCCTTGAAAGTGATTCTAATATTAGAACTGAGGGTAATGGTTCATCTGGTGTTTCTGCACAATCTATTGGTGGCGGGGGCGGAAATAGTGGCAGTAGTGGCGGTATTGTTAGTTTTGGCGCCTCTGGCGGTAGTGGTAACAATGCTGGCACCGTTACCGTTAATACTCATGTTGGAAGTCAAATATCTACCAAAGGAAACTATGCCAATGGTATTTCAGCACAAAGTATTGGTGGCGGTGGTGGCTCTGCTGGCGCTACTGGAGGCTTAGTTACTTTTGGTGGCACAGGAACTGGTGGCGGTAATGGTAATACAGCATCGGTTACTAATGCAGGAGCAATTACCACCGAAGGCACTTATTCACGCGGTATTCTTGCGCAAAGTATCGGTGGTGGTGGCGGTAACGGTGGTGGTGCTGGTGGTTTAGTAACCTTTGGTAGCAGTGGTGGATCTGGTGGTAATGGTGGCCAAGTTATTGTTAATAATGATGGCTCTAGCAGTGCAATTACCACCACTGGCGTTAGCTCCGATGCTATTTTTGCCCAGAGTATTGGTGGTGGTGGTGGTACTGCTGGAGCTACTGGAGGCGCAGTTGCATTTGGGGGTTCATCTAGTAGTGGCGGTAATGCAAGCAATGTCTTTGTTACTAACGATGGAAACCTAAACACCAATGGCGATTATTCACGCGGAATATTCGCTCAAAGTGTTGGCGGCGGTGGTGGCGCTGGAGCTGCTGCTGGCGGCATTGTAACCTTTGGTGGCTCTGCAGGATCTGGCGGTAATTCAGGTACGGTTAGTGTTAATAGTACTAGTACCGGTGTGATTACTACCCAAGGTCAATTTGCCGATGGTATTTTTGCGCAAAGTGTTGGCGGCGGCGGCGGCGCAAGTGGTACTGCCGGTGGCGCCGTTACCTTTGGTGGTAGTGGCGCAAGTGCAGGTAACGCAAAAGCTGTAACAGTCACTAATGCCGCTAATATTAGTACTAATGATGATTTTTCAAGAGGTATTTTTGCTCAATCTATTGGTGGCAGTGGTGGTGCCGCTGGTAGCTCTGGTGGGGCGGTGACGTTTGGCGGCGATAGTGGCAGTGGTGGTACGTCAGGTGTGGTAACAGTCACTAACAATACAACGGGTGCCGTTATAACCACGGGTAATATATCAACAATAGGTGTTTTTTCTGACGCTATTTTTGCGCAAAGTATTGGTGGTGGCGGTGGATCTGCTGGCGCTTCAGGTGGAGTGGTTACACTGGGTGGCGGCTCAGGCGTTGGTGGTGTAGCTGGCGATGTTATCGTTAATAATCATGCAAACCTACTAACTGATGGCGAATATTCTCGAGGAATATTTGCGCAATCAATTGGCGGCGGTGGTGGTGCCGGTGGTATTGCCGCTGGCATTGTAAACCTTGGTGGTGATGGTGCTTCAGGGGGAGACGCTGGCTCGGTTGATATTGGCAATAGCGGATATATTAGTACAAAAAGTATTTTCTCCGATGCCATTTTTGCTCAATCAATTGGTGGCGGTGGTGGTTCAGCCGGTGATGCTGGTGGTGTGGTTAATTTAGGTGGCAGTGGTAGTAGTGGTGGTACTGCGCAAACAGTTACTGTGATTAACAGCGGCACATTAATTACTAGTGGTGATAATTCACGTGGCATTTTTGCGCAAAGTATTGGTGGCGGCGGCGGCACTGGCGGTGATGCTTTTGGTGTAATTAATATTGGTGGTACGGGTGATGCCGCTGGCGACGCTGCCGATGTTGATGTAACTAATAATGGCAGTATTCAAACTAACGGCAACAGAGCTGACGGTGTTTTCGCTCAATCTATTGGTGGCGGCGGCGGTAACGGCGGTAGTGCAATAGGTGTTGTTTCTATTGGTGGTAGCGCAAGCTCAGGTGGCTTGTCTGGCGAGGTAATCGCTATCAATGAAGGTCAAATCACAACCAATGGCGAAGATTCTCGTGGAATTTTTGCGCAAAGTGTAGGTGGCGGTGGCGGTAATGGTGGTGGTGGCACATCGGGCTCGTTATTTGTTGGCTTTTCACTGGGTGGAGAAGGTGGAAACGGCGGTGACGGTGACAAAGTAACAATCAATCTAGATAAAAATCAAAGCAGTTATAGTGACACCAGTTCAAGCATTTATACTTTAGGAGACCGAGCGACAGGTGTTTTAGCACAGTCAGTTGGTGGCGGTGGTGGTAATGGCGGTGATTCAATTACGGGAAGCCTTGGCGCATTTGGTAGTGTATCGGTGGCTATTGGCGGCAATGCTGGTAGTGGTGGTGAAGGCGGTATTGTTTCAATGTCTGGTGCTGGTTCAATAGCAACCGAAGGTGATTTAGCCGCAGGTGTTGTTTTACAGAGTGTTGGTGGCGGCGGAGGTAATGGCGGCATGAGTATTGCTGGCTCTGCAGCTGCAGGTCCTGCTGGTGGAGCGGTTTCTGTTTCATTAGGTGGTGAAGGTGGCGATGGCGGTATTGGCGGCACAGTTACCACATCAAACGCTGATATGAATATCACAACCAGTGGTGATCAATCATCAGGCTATATTGCCCAATCAGTCGGTGGTGGCGGTGGTAATGGCGGATTAAGTGTCGCGGCAACCGCAAGTGCTGGAGCGGTAGCAAGCGGAAGTATTTCAGTTGGCCTAGGTGGTAATGCAGGTGAAGGCGGTGAGGGTGGTACGGTAAATGTCGAATTTGGTGGTTTAGTCACAACCACGGGTGATCAATCTGACGCAGTATTGATTCAAAGTGTTGGTGGCGGTGGCGGTAACGGCGGGGTGACCGTTGGGGCGAGTGCTGCAGGTGCTGGCGTTGGCTCAGGAACTATTTCTGTTGGTCTTGGCGGTACTGGCGCTAAAGGTGGCAACGCTGGTACGGTTGATGCGGATATAACCGCCGATATTAGCACCGATGGCGATGGCTCAGATGGCCTTGTTATTCAAGCGATTGGTGGTGGTGGAGGTAACGGCGGCATGTCAATTACTGCCGGAGTAGCTGGTGCTGGTGTCGGTGCCGCTTCGGTTGCAGTCGGACTCGGAGGTAGTGGTGATGAAGGCGGTGAAGCCAATGTTGTTACTGCAAATTATGATGGTATTTTACTTACCCAAGGTGATAACTCTACCGGCATACTGGCACAAGCAGTAGGTGGCGGTGGTGGTAATGGTGGTGGTACGGTTACTGCTACATTAACTGGCGCCGGAACAGGTGCCGGTAATATTAATGTTGGGCTAGGTGGCAGTGCAGGTGGTGGTGGTATTGGTGGCGTATCAGGTATTGATGTTGCGGTGTCATTAATAACTGCTGGTCAGGTGCAAACGTTAGGCAATAACTCCGCTGCTATTGTCGCTCAATCTGTAGGGGGTGGTGGCGGTAATGGTGGCTTTATTATTGTGGCTGGTGGCGCCGGTGCTGGTGTAGGAGCAGCCGCTGTTGCTGTTGGTATTGGCGGGAGTGGTGGTGATGGTGGAGCAGGAAAAGACGTTGAGGCAACTATTGACTCAGATATTCAAACTCAAGGAGATAATTCCAGTGCGGTGATTGTTCAGTCTATCGGTGGCGGCGGTGGTAATGGCGGCATCCTGGTTTCTGCAACTATGGCTGCTGCAGGAACGGGTAGTGCAAGCGCTAGTGTTGGCATCGGTGGTAGTGGCGGTGGCGGAGGTAATGCAGGTAAAATTGACTCTGCTGTTACTTCAAATATTTTGACCCTAGGTGACAATTCAGCAGGAGTTTTAGCGCAAAGTGTTGGCGGCGGCGGTGGTAATAGTGGTTTGAATGTAACTGCAAGTGTTACTGCTGCGGGAACTGGTGCAGCGGGTGCAGCTGTTGGTATTGGTGGCTCTGGGGGTGACGGTGGTGATTCAGATTCGGTTGTCAGTGATGTCGTTGGTTATATTGAAACACAAGGAAATAATGCTAATGGTATCGTTACTCAGTCAATAGGTGGCGGTGGTGGTAACGGTGGTATTGTTATTGCAGGTTCTTTAACCGCTGCGGGAACAGGATCGGCTGGTGTAGCCGTTGGTCTTGGTGGCAGTGGTGGTGGTGGCGGAGACAGCAACAATGTTACCAGTACAGTGGTTGCCAATGTTAACACCAGTGGTAATGGTTCAAATGGTGTTATAGCGCAATCATTAGGCGGTGGTGGGGGCACAGGTAGTCTTACCGTAACAGGCGTTGTTGCACTTTCAGGAACAGGGGCTGGTTCGGTTGGCGTGGGGCTTGGTGGCTCGGGCGGCGGTGGCGGTAACGCTAGCGTGGTAATAAATGATGTTACTGGCGATGTCACCACATTAGGCAATGATGCAACTGGTATTGTTGCCCAATCATTGGGCGGAGGTGGCGGTATTGGTGGTATTGCAATTACGGGTTCTTTAACCGCTGCGGGAACGGGAGCGGCCGGTGTAGCCGTTGGTATTGGTGGCTCAGGCGGTAGCGGAGGTATGTCTTCTACTGTAAATAATACCGTTACTGGTGATGTGTGGACACAGGGTATTGGCTCCGATGGTGTGCTTGCCCAATCTATCGGCGGCGGAGGCGGTAATGGCGGCATATCCATTGTTGGGACCGTTAGTTTAGTGGGTACTGGCGCAGGTGCTGTGGCTGTTGGTATTGGCGGCTCTGGTGGTTCAGGTGGAGTTTCTGATGCGGTTACTAATAATGTCATGGGCAATGTGACCACGCTAGCGGCAGATTCATCGGCTATTGTTGCCCAGTCTATTGGCGGCGGTGGTGGTAATGGCGGCATTACCATTACTGGAACACTGACTGCCAGTGGTAAAGGGGCCGGGGGGGTTGCTGTTGGCATTGGCGGTTCAGGTGGCGAGGGTGGTCAGTCTTCTACGGTTGCTAATACGGTTGTTGGTAATGTTAGAACTGAAGGTGATACCTCGAGTGGTGTATTAGCACAAAGTGTTGCTGGCGGCGGCGGAAATGGCAGCATCTCGATCACGGCAGCAGTTTCTCTTTCTGGTACAGGCGCTGGTGCGGTTGCGGTTGGTCTTGGTGGTACTGGTGGTGATGGGGGTAATTCAGATGCCGTTACCAACAGTGTTACGGGCGACGTTATAACGCTAGGAAATGAGTCTTCGGGGGTTATCGCTCAATCACTCGGTGGTGGTGGCGGTAATGGTGGTATTTCTATTGCGGGCACGTTAGCTGCTAGCGGTAAAGGTGCTGGTGGCGTAGCGGTTGGTATTGGTGGCTCTGGTGGAACAGGCGGGCAGTCGTCAACCGTTGATAATACTATTGATGGAAATGTAATAACCGTAGGAAACGAGTCTAATGGCGTGCTAGCGCAAAGTATTGGTGGCGGTGGCGGCAACGGTGGTATTGCTATTGCCGGTGCTGTTGCACTTGCCAGTGATGGTGCTGGAGCAATTTCGGTTGGTATTGGTGGCTCTGGTGGCACCGGTAGTGCATCAGCAGCAGTAACTAACAATATTACTGGTGATATCACAACGTCAGGAAGTCAGTCATCTGCTGTGATAGCACAATCATTGGGTGGCGGTGGCGGCAATGGCGGTTTAACCATCGCTGGAGCTCTTACGGCAACTAAGAAATTTAGCGGCTCTGTTTCTGTTGGTGTCGGTGGTTCAGCTGGTGATGGCGGCACGTCTTCGACAGTTAATAATACCATTACCGGTAATGTAATTACTGCTGGTGATGAAAGCATGGGCGTGGTTGCTCAATCAATTGGTGGTGGTGGTGGTAATGGCGGCATGTCAGTTACTGCAGGAGTCTCTTTAATTATTGATAGCTCAGGAACCTCGGGCGCTATTGGTGTTGGTGTTGGTGGCTCAGGCGGAAGCGGTACCGCGTCAGATGCGGTAATAAATAATGTTACAGGTGATGTCTCAACCACAGGAATTAAAGCTAGCGCTATAGTTGCTCAGAGTATCGGTGGTGGTGGTGGTAATGGTGGTATGTCTATCACTGGTACCTTGGCTATTTCAAAAAATAATAGTGGCTCTGTTGCGGTTGGCGTCGGTGGCTCAGGGGGAGACGGTGGCACATCATCAGCAGTAGATAATATTGTTATTGGCGATATAGCAACACTTGGTGATGAAAGCATGGGAGTACTGGTGCAGTCAATAGGTGGCGGTGGCGGTAATGGTGGGCTGTCAATTGCGGGGGCATTATCCTTCTCTCTCGGTGATTCTGGTACGTCAGGTGCTATTGGTATTGGTGTTGGCGGCACTGGCGGAACAGGCGGTGCATCGGGTGCGGTAACGAATAGTGTTGCCGGTAACGTTAATACTAGTGGCGATAACGCCTCAGCAATTATTGCGCAAAGCATTGGTGGCGGTGGTGGTAACGGCGGCTTGACCATTACTGCTGGTATTGTGGTGACAAAAAACAATGGCGGGGCTTTGGGTGTTGGTATCGGTGGCTCAGGTGGTGATGGCGGTGTCTCTTCAATGGTTAATAACACTGTTGTCGGTAATGTTAATACCGTGGGTGAAAATTCTATGGGTATTCTTGCTCAATCAGTTGGTGGCGGTGGCGGAAATGGCGGCTTGTCAATTACTGGGGCCGTGTCATTAGCTGCCGACAGTGCTGCAGCACTAGGTATTGGTATTGGTGGTACAGGTGGCTCAGGTGGTAATTCGGCAGTAGTAATAAATAATGTCAGTGGTAATGTTAGAACAAAAGGGTTGTCGGCCTCAGGCATCGTTGCCCAATCTATCGGTGGTGGTGGTGGTACTGGCGGTATTAGTATTGCAGGCTCATTATCTGTTACTAAAAAGAATAGTGGCGCATTAGCGGTGGGCATTGGTGGCTTTGGTGGTGATGGTGGCCAGGCATCTACTGTCCTAAATACTGTTGTTGCTAATATCATAACCTCAGGTGACCAAGCCATTGGTATACTTGCTCAATCGGTTGGTGGCGGTGGTGGTGCAGGCGGAATAAATATTTCTGGTGCAGTATCTGCTTCGGTATCAGCTTCCAGTGAAGAAAGTATTGCTGCCGCAATAGGGCTTGGTGGTTTTGGCGGCGGCGGCGGCGATGCTGGCTATGTTTCCAATAACTTTACCGGCATTGCATTAACCTATGGGGTAGGTGCATCAGCTGTTATGGCACAAAGTGTTGGCGGCGGCGGTGGCGCGGGTGGAACAAATATTTCTGGCTCTGCATCATTTTCAATGGATGGTAGTAGTGCAGCCATTGGTGTTGGTGTTGGCGGTTTCGGTGGCGATGGCGGAGACGCAGGCAATGTAACAAGTATTGTTGCAACTAAATTAATTCAAACGATAGGAGCGAACGCGATAGGAGTAATAGCTCAGTCAACTGGTGGTGGTGGGGGTACTGGCGGCATAAATATTGCTGGTGCTTTAAATTTTACCGATGATTCTACTGGTGCGGCAATTGGTCTAGGTGTTGGTGGTTTTGGTGGCGGCGGCGGTAATGCGGGTAACACTGATTTAACCGTTATAGGAGACGTTAAAACATCTGGTGATGAAGCTCATGCTATTGTGTCTCAGTCGGTTGGTGGCGGTGGTGGCGTTGGCGGGCTAAATGTTTCAGGTGCCGTGAGTTTCAGTAAAAATGATGCTAATACCACCTCTGTTGCCATTGGTTTAGGTGGTTTTGGTGGTAGTGGTGGTGACGCAGGTAATGCAAGTTTAGTGTATGAAGGAACGGTAAATGCTCCTTGGAGTTTCGTTAAGGATGATTATTTAGCGCCATCAAAGCATAAGAGTATTACCGGTAGTCATGGGCTGGTGTCGCAAAGCATCGGTGGTAGCGGTGGTATGGGCGGCGTTAATATCAGTGGTGGTATTTCTTACTCAGGAAGTAATGCCGGTACATCTAATGGCAGTGGTAATAGCTTGGTATTAGGCATTGGTGGTTTTGGTGGTGGCGGTGGCAACGCCGGCAGTGCCAGTGTAGTGGTTACGGGAGGTAATAGTATTACTGCTCATGGTGATGATGGCTCGGCTATTTTTGCCCAATCAGTGGGTGGTGGTGGCGGTGCGGGTGCTATCAATGTTAGCGCTGGAATTACCTCTGATACCCCGCTGATTTTTGGTGTTGGCGGCTTTGGCGGCGATGGCGGTACTGCCGGAAGTGTTATCGTCAATGCTGTTACTGATCTCTACGCCGATGGCAAAAATGCTACAGGATTAACCGCACAATCACTTGGTGGTGGTGGCGGTAATGGAGCCCTGAACATTACCGGCGGGGGAAGTTATAATAGCGCTGGCTCTAACTCTTCAGTGGTATTTGGTGTCGGCGGCTTTGGCGGTGCCGGTAATATTGCGGGTGATGTTAACGTCAATCATACAGGTAGTATTAATGTACAAGGTCAATATGGACACGGTATTCTTGCGCAAAGTATATCGGGTGGTGGCGGTAATGGTGGCCTGAACGTTTCAGGTAGTGCTAACTGGACTAGCGATACAGCAAGTAGTGCACAAAACTTTTCAGTTGTTGGTGGTATTGGCGGTTTTGCTGGCTCTGGTGCCGATGCTGGCAATGTTGTAGTAGAGTCTTCTGGCGTTATTATCACCAATGGTGATGGCGCCCGTGGTATTTTTGCCCAAAGTATTGGCGGCGGCGGCGGTACCGGTGGTATGAACATTACCACCAATATCAGTAAAGAAGCTAACCCTCTAACATTAGGCATTGGTGGCTTTGGTGGTGGCGGTGGACATGCCGGTAACGTTACGGTAACTCGAGGCAATTCACTAAATTTCGCAGGTTTGATTTTAACGCAAGCAACAGTGACAGGAACACTTGAGTTAAAAAATGATGATGATTCAACAGAGATAATTGACCTGCTAGGTAGCGCCTCACACGGTATAGAAGCATCCAGTATTGGCGGTGGTGGTGGTGATGCGGGGATGAATTTTAACCTAACTTATTCATCAGCTGGTTCGACATCAAACGATGGCTCAGGGCAGGGTTCAGGCTCTGGCAGTACCTCAAGCACTGACCGTTCAGTGCCAAGTAGCACGGGTGTTGATGACTCTGTTATCCCTCAATATAACGCGGTGCTTGCGGAGTTAGAAGGTCGTCAGTCTAGTAACAGTGCGACTGATACCCAACCAACAAAAGATGCATATTCGGCTAATTTGATGATTGGCGGTGCTGGTGGCGAAGCGGGTGATGGTGGTGTGGTAAGTGTTGAAAATTATGGCAATATTGAAACCCATAATAATAGTAGCTATGGTATTTTAGCGCAAAGTATTGGCGGTGGTGGTGGTAATGCTACCTTTAATATTGCCGTTGGATACGCGCCGAATACGCGATCGTTGAATGTTGCCATTGGTGGCGCTGTTGGTGATGGTGGTATAGGCAAGAATGTTACCGTTGTTCAGGATGGTAATATTACCACCTTTGGTAAAGATTCTGTCGGTATATTAGCGCAATCTTTAGGCGGCGGCGGTGGTAATGCAGGAATGGATTTTGCTTACACTAACACCAGTGAAGGTAAGTTATCTTTCACCCTAGGTAGGCAAGGCGGCACAGGTGGAGAGGGTGGTAATGTAGGCATTATCTCAGCGGGAAATATTTCAACATCAGGGGATAATGCTTACGGTATTCAAGCACAGAGTGTTGGTAATGGTGGCGGTAATAGTAGCGCTTATTCAGTATCAGGTGCTTTACCTGATAGTAATGGTGAGTCGGGGCAATCATTGAAGATTTCTGTTGGTATTGAAGGTGGTGTTGGCGGCTTTGCAGGCACCGTTGATGTTGATGCTGCAGGAGTAATCGCGACAACAGGTTACAAGGCCTTTGGTATTCTCGCTCAGTCTATTGGTGGCGGTGGCGGTAATGGCGGTACCGCCTCAGTAAAGGCTAGTTCATCTAATGTGTCATTGGTGCTTGGTGGTGTTGGTGGTGAAGGTGGTTATGGTAATGCGGTATCTGTTATCAGTGATGCAGTCGTTACTACCGAGGGAGATAACGCAACGGGCATATTTGCCCAAAGTATTGGCGGTGGCGGTGGTACGGGCGGCTCAGTTAAAACTGCAGGTAAAGTAAGTGGTGGTAATAGTTTGGTGTTAGCTATTGGCGGCAATGGTGGTGTAGGAGCCACAAGTGATGTAGTTTCGGTTGACCATGATGGTATTGTGGTCACTAAGGGCAGTAACGCTCATGGTATTTTGGCGCAGAGTATTGGCGGGGGTGGCGGTAACGCTGATTATATAAGAAGCTTCATTTACAATCAAAATGTAACAAATACTTCTTCTAACGTGGTTTCTATCGCTGTTGGCGGCACTGGCGGAACAGGCGCTATTAGTGGCAATGTGATCGTTAATAATTCTGGTGGTATTGAAACATTTTTAGAAAAATCTATTGGTATTTTTGCGCAAAGTATTGGTGGCGGTGGCGGTAATGCCAATAAAATCTACTCAAGTATTATATCTAGCGGTGAAGGTACTAGTGCTAACATAGCACTAGGTGGATCGGGTGGTACAGGAGCAATGTCTGGTAATGTTGTCGTTACTAATCATGATGATAGCTCTATATTTAGCGGTGTTATTGTCACTCATGGTCATGGCTCTCATGGCATCGCGGCGATGAGTATTGGTGGTGGTGGTGGTGAATCGGCCAGCAATATTGCGGGTAATATGCGCGATGGAACAAATGGCAACGCCCTTGCGGTATCAATTGGTGGTAGTGGCGGTGATGGTGGCACATCAGGGACTGTTAATGTCTCTAATGACGGCACTATTATTACTTATGGTGATGTAGCTCACGGCATTCTTGCCCAAAGTATTGGTGGCGGTGGCGGTAATGCTGCTTCTACTTATGCGACATCTCTTCGGGCGAATGAAAATTCTAATGCGGCTTATTCTATTGGTGGCCAAGGTGGTAGTGGCAACACTTCTGAAAATGTCACTGTGTTTAATTCAGGTACAATCACAACTAATGGTACTAAATCTTACGGTATTTTAGCACAAAGTATTGGTGGCGGTGGTGGTAATGGCTCATTGTCAATCGCTGCGGCTTCAGGAACATACAATAGCGCCTCTGGCAGCATTAAGAACTTTGCCATTGGAGGCTTTGGCGGTGCAGGTGGTGATAGTGGTGATGTGTTGGTTGATCATACGGGTGTTATTACTGTTAATGGCGACCATTCATATGGTATTTATGCGCAGTCAGTTAGTGGTGGCGGTGGTTCTATGGGCTACTCTTTAAGTGCACCAGTAACATCGGTTTTAACTCACATATTGAAATTAACAAATGGTGGTGATGGCTCTGATGGCGAAGCAGGCACAATAACAGTTAACCTTGATGGTGATATTAATGTCAACGGTAACAATAGCCACGCTGTATTTATACAGTCAGTTAACGGCGGCGGTGGCGATGTTGATATCTTTATGGATCTTAGCTTAGAAGCGCAATCAGCAGGTGAAGGAACCGTTGATATTGAAGATAATTTATCTACCGTAGAGGAAATTATGGCGGCAATAGACAACTCTTTTGTTGGTATCGCTTTAGATTTTGGTTCAAATTTGGTTGATGAAGCAAACGGTGCCGTTGTTAACTTAATCCAAGAAGGTGAAGTGTGGCTTCTTGGCGAAGACTCTAGCGGAATAAGTGTTCAAACCGTAGGTGGTGGTGGTGGTTCTAATTATATAGATTTAACGGTATATGAACAACAAGAGGCCTCAATTGAGGTAAATATTGGTTCAACCGACTCAACAAATAGCTCAGGTGGTGATGTTGCTTATGAACGCAGTGGCAATGTTGTCATTCAAGGTGATGGCAGTGGCGGCGCTAATATTCAATCAATTGGTGGCGGTGGTGGTAGTTTGACCATGGATATCAATGAATTAGGCATGCCTGTTGCTGTAAACTCAGAAAGTTCAGAAAGCTCAGTCGCATTGCGTTCTAGTGCCGCAGCCTCCGCGGAATCCGTAGGATTAATAACAGCACATACAGCGAACATTTCATTAGGTGCTACAGGTGGTTTAGCAAATAATGGTGGCACGATGAAGGTCAATTTTGTTGATGATGTTATTACCACTGGTAATAGAGCTCCGGCAATTATGATTCAAAGTATTGGTGCTGGTGGTGGTGATCTCCGCTTATCTGGCCTTGATCAACTTGCCTTAAATATTGGCGGAACTAAAGGAGCCAGCGGTAATGGTGGCGCGATTGGTTTTACCAATAGTGGGAATATTAGTACAGCAGGTTATTTATCACATGGCATTATCTTGCAATCCGTAGGAGGAGGCGGCGGTTTTGTGCTAACAGATATTGATGAAAATGATATGTCTATCGTTTTGCAAGATGACAATGAAGGTAATGGTGGTGATATTAATTTAACCCAAACTGGAAATATTTATGTAGAAGGTGCTGGTTCAATGGGAATTGTTGCCCAATCCCTTGGCGGCGGTGGTGGCATAGTTGATGACTATTTTGCCAGTTCTGCTGGTGGTGAAGGTACCTCAGGTAATATTAATATTAAGTCAACGGGTGATATTACCTCAATGGGAGATTATGGTAAGGCTATATTTGCACAATCAGATGGCACCGATGGTTCAGGTAATGTCACATTAGATCTTAATGGTAATATTGCAACTTATGGTCTTGATGGCAGAGGTGTATACGCTCGTTCAAGTAGTAGTAAAAAAGCTGCTGGGGATATTTTATTTCAATTAACGGGGAGTGCAATTGCCGGAGGTACTAGCAGTATTGGTATCGACCTATTGACAATGTCAGCCTTAAAATCAAGTGATATTTCGGTGGTGTTAGATGCTGATATTGGCGCATTGGGCGATAATAGTCAGGGTATTTTCTTTCGTAGTATTAGCGACACTATATCAGGTGATATAGCGCTAAACTCTTCTGGCGCAGTGGTTGCTGCTGGAGAAGGAAGCACGGCTGTTAATATGTTAAGTCAAGGGAATGATGCATCTTCGGTAGTACAAATAAACTTAATAGGTGATATCGAAGCCAGTGGTGTTAATAGTGCCGGTATTATAGCAAAAAGTATTAGTTTATCAGGTAGTTCTGAAAAGGTTATTTTTGAGCTGATCGGTAATGTACTTGCTACCAATGACAGTAGTACCGCCGTTACTTTGTTGAGTCAAGGTGACTCATCTTCCGGCCTTGTATCACTCCATGTTGATGGTGCAGTAGAAGCTTTTGGTAATAATGCGATAGGTATTGATGCACAAAGCTTAAGTAATAGTGACGCGGGTGATGTTTTTTCAAAGCTTGATGGCAATTTACTGGTTTCAGGAGCAGGTAGTCATGGGCTTTTGGCTTCAAGTGTTAGTGCTGGAAGTGCAGGGGATATTACTTTTGATCTTAAGGGGATTGCCTTGGCGGCTGGTGAAGGCGCTACAGCAATAGAGTTAATATCAAACGGTGGTATAGAATCAGGCGCAGTGACAATGTCTCTTGCTGATAATTTAGTGGTAAATGGGAATAATAGCAAAGGGGTACTTGCTGCTAGTATAAGTAATAATATTGCGGATGCTGTTAGTTTCAATATGGCGGGCTCATTGAAAGTTAATGGTGATAATGCAACGGGTATTAATTTAATGAGTAATGGTGCTATGCAAAGTGGTGAGATTGTAGCATCACTTGATGGTAATACTATTGCAATAGGTAAAAATGTTGTGGCAATTCAAGCCCATAGTCAAAGTGATGTACTATCTGGTGATGTTGTAGTTAATATATCTGGAGATGTATTTATTCTTAATATTGATGATGCATTAGAAAGTGCTAGTTCATTAAATTCAATAGAAAAATATTCAGCAGGCATTGATCTGCAAAGTATAAGTGCGGATATTTCTGGTGATATTTCCCTTACCGTAAACGGTAATATTGACATGCGTAGCAATGGTCGGGCTGCTATTTTATTGTCATCAACGGGGGGCACTCAGTCGGGAAGCGTCACATTAACTGTTACCGGTGATGTTATGGCAGTAGGAGACTCAATAAATGCTATTATTCTGGAAAGTATAAGTGATGATGTTGCGGGTAATATTACTTTTATTAACGCTGAAAATAACCGTATATATGCGGGTGATGGTGGAGTAGGGATTTCTATCATTGGCGGCGATCAAAATAATATTACGATAAACGGTATAATTCATACATCAGATAAATTGGGTGGTATGGCAATTCTTGGCTCTTCAGGCAATGATAATGTAATTAATAATAATTATTTTTATGGTCAGTTTGATTTAGGTGCTGGTGTAAATAGTTTTATTAACAGTGAAAATGCAGTGTTTATCACTGGGGCAGAGTTAATACTTGAAGAGTCTGTTAGCGTAACAGAAGACTCAGAGGAATTATTATTAAGTGATGTTAGTCTAGCTAAGCCAGCTACTTTATCAGCACGTATTATTAGAAAATTAACAGAGGAAACCTTTGCAGAATTAGACTCTGCTACGAGTATTAGCGTAATGGAAAATTCTGGAGACTTGGTATTAAGTGATATTGATCTTGCTCAGTCGACTACCTTAACAGGAAGTTTTATCCAAAAATCAACAGGGAAAACCTTCGCTGAATTAGACTTTTCTACGGATCTGATGGATCAATTTCTGGCTAGTGGTACAGCTGATCTTGATGGTGAAGTTTATATGTCGCTTCTTAACCCGCAGTTAATACCTGTTGGTACTTTTAGTAAGGTATTATTTGGTGGTGAAATGGGCGTGGTCGATAATGGACTAGTGTTATTTACCGCACCTTCGGTAGTGATTAATTATGATCTTGATTATTCATCCGGTACGACGGCAAAGTTGAATTATAATGTTGACTTTGCTCCTCAATGGTTAAGTAAAAATCTTATCGGTGTTGGCGAACATTTTAATGAAATACAAAGGGCAGGTAGTTCGCCAGAGCTTTCAAATGTTATTATTAAGCTCATCTATGACGCTAATGAGGAAATTTATCGTAATTCATTATCTCAAATATCCCCAGAACTTTATGGTATAGAGCAATCTGGACTTATACATAGCGCACAAAAATTTTCTTCACAAATGATGAGTTGTAGTGCCTCTGGGCAATATCATAAGCTAAATGGTGATACTTGTTTTTGGAGTTCTTATGGGAAAGAAAGTAGAAAACATGATGCTCATGGAGACTATAAAACCTTTAATCAAGAACTTAGTGGTTGGTCAATAGGCGTTGAAAAGCCTTATAACAATTTTTGGTCTTTTGGTTTTGCTGGCTCGCAAATTACCGCTGACATTAATAGTGGTGATATTTGGAGTAGTGTCAGTGAAACCACTCAATATGGATTATCAGCTAACTATCGAGACGAAGATATTAAATTTTCTTCTAGTTTATCTTATGGAAAAAATGATTCCAAATCGCAGCGGAAAGGTTTTTTATTAGAATCATTTCAAACGCATTCGAACAGAAATATGACAGTATTAAGTGGCCTTTTAGGAATATCGCACGACTTTAGCTTCGGCGTGATTCAACTCCGCCCTAAATTTGAATTTGGCTATAACCATTTACAAACTTCAGCGGCAAATGAAACAGGTGCTGAATTTCTAAATCTTAATGTAGACAGTAATTCGGAAACGTTTGTTTGGATTCAACCTGGAATTGAAGTAGGTTTTGAATATGAGTTTGAATCAAAGAACCGTTTTGGCATATTCTTTAATTTAGCAAGCCAACGTTATTTAGGTGAAAGCAATACTTATGTATTCTCAGGACTTGAAGGAGCCCCTATTGATGCTGATCCCATGAAAGTGGGTATTGATTTAGGAAAGTACTCACGAGTTGGTCAAATATCACTTAGCTTATTAACTAAGAGACACTGGCATCTACTTGCTACTTATAATTTATTAACGAGCGAACATTATCGTGCAGAAAGTGGAGAAGTGAAAATCTCAGTACCATTTTAAATTAAGTTATGTTTTATTTCCTTCTTACCTTCTTTAAAGGGATAACACTCTAGTTTGAAGTTAGTTCAAATGATCATAAGAAAATAAATTATTTATTTAAGTGGTTTTCGAGGAGATTACCGTATAACACAACCACTTTAGTTAATTGATCTTCCACCGATTTAAATATTATGAATTATCAGCATTAAGTGACAGTGATAGAGAAAATTTCATCAGGAAATTGGTAAAAATAAACCTACTCAATTTAAGAGTAGGTTCTCTTGAAAAAGGCTCTTGATACCGCTTTAATTTATAATGATCTTGCTATGGATCCTTGAGCCGATACTATATACTTCTCTTGTTTGCTCAGGTATATTCTTGTTATCTTCGTTTTAAACACATTGTTTAGAGGTTATCCAAGTGAAAGAAAAAGCTACCTCTTTTGATATCGCCTATCAGGCGGGTGTTTCTCAGTCAACAGTATCTAGAGCACTACGAAATAGTCCTTTAGTTAATGAAGCAACGCGACAAAAAATTCAGGCTATTGCCAAAGAATTAAATTACAAAGTAGACAAAAACGCGAGTAACTTACGCTCACAGCATTGTGACACCATTGCCTTGTTACTCTTTGAAGACCCTACTAATGATGACTCAGCCATCAATCCTTTTTTTCTTTCTATGTTAGGTAGCATAACTCGAGCTTGCGCGGATAAAGGTTATGATCTATTAGTTTCTTTCCAACAAGCAAGTAATGATTGGCATGCTGATTTTGAAGACAGTAATAAAGCTGATGGGTTAATTTTACTCGGTTATGGTGATTATGTTGATTTTGAAGAAAAACTAATTAAATTGAGTGAACAAGGAACACATTTTGTGCGCTGGGGGGCAGAAGTCAAAAATTTACCCATTGTTTCTATAGGCTGTGATAATTATCTTGGTGGCAAAGAAATTACTGAGCACGTGATTAAGCAAGGTCGAAAACACTTTGCTTTTTTAGGTAGCGCCTCTAGCCATGCACCCGAATTTTTTGATCGTTATAAAGGTCACTGCCAAGCACTTAAAGATAATAACTTAGTTGTGAATAGCAATATGCAGTTTAATGCTCTGTATACTGAAGAAGCCGGTTATAAGGCTGCTTGTGAATTGATAGCAAGTGGTGAAAAATTTGATGCAATTTGTGCCGCCTGTGATTTAATCGCGGTAGGTGCTATGCGAGCCTTACATGAGTGTCAGCTTTCAATCCCAGAGCAAGTCGTGGTCGTGGGCTTTGATGATATTGCTATTGCTAGTTTTACTTTCCCTCCTTTAACAACCGTTAAGCAAGATACTCAATTAGCCGGTGAGCTATTAGTGAACACCTTACTTGAATCGATTAATGGTAAAGAGACTTCAACCACCTTAATATCGCCAGAATTAGTGATCAGGAAATCTTGTGGATGTTAACGATTCAGCTTCTCGCTGAATCGTGCATCTTGAGGTGGCTTGAGTATAATATGATTGACGTTCCTATTGCGCGGTTACTTCCTCTTTATCTGTAACGGATTTCTCTTCTACACCATCTTTGACAAAATACACTGACAGAGCCGCTAATACCATTGAGATACCAGCCATCATAATAATGTAAACCGCTTGGTTATCAAAAATGCTTGTTAATATCCAACCAGCAAAAATACCTGAAACAATTTGAGGGGCAGCAATAGTGAAGTTAAATATTCCCATATAAACACCCGTTTGTTTCACTGGTAATGAACCCGCCAAAATCGCGTAAGGCATCGCCAAAATAGCTGCCCAAGCCATACCAATACCCACCATAGGTAAAAATAACGTAACAGCACCTTGTGGCACTTCAATTTGAGTAATACCCAAGTTGACTATGGTTAGTTCTGGATTTTGTATCAGCATAATACTTAAGAAGCCAATACCGCCAGCCAGTAGTGATAGTGAATAAGTCAGCTTGCGACCAACTTTGTTGGCAATTTTTGCCATAAACAATGAAGCAATAGCAGCAAAAAACATATAAGCTGCGAAGATGATACCCACCCAATCGCCAGCGGTGCCTTTCGCTTGAGCGATATGCTCAGGAATGGTACCAATGGACTCTAAGTAATGGGGATCAAACCATTTCGCCTCTATCCCCCAAATATGCTGAGTGATCGCCGGCGTGGTATAAACCCACATAATAAATAATGCAAACCAAGAGAAAAATTGCACTAAAGCCAGTTGTTTCATGGTGGTTGGCATAGTTTTCATTAAGCCAAAAAACTCAGTTAATTTTTCACCAAGTGAGCGCTCTATATCACTTTTTTCTAATGGCGCTAACCCGTGGGTGCCAGGTGCATATTCTTTGGTTCTAAATACTGTCCACAATACTGAGCCTAGCATTACTGAAGCGCCAATATAAAAGGCCCAAATGACCGATGGTGCCACACTGCCTGCACTAGCGGTATTATCTAAACCAATAACATTAGTTAATATAAATGGCATGATAGAGCCACAAACACCACCAATATTAATTAAGAAGGATTGAATTGAATAACCTACATTACGTTGCTCGCTTGGTACCATATCTGACACTAAAGCGCGAAATGGTTGAAAAGCCAAATTAAAAGAGGCGTCCATTAATGCTAGCATCATAGCGCCAAAAAATAAGGGGGTAATAAAGCCGGCTAAGGTTGCTGAATTTGGCATTAATAACATGCCAATAGCGGCAGTAAACCCGCCTGCTAAAATGTAAGGATTACGTCTTCCTAAACGATTCCAGGTTCGGTCTGACGCAGAGCCGACGATTGGCTGGATTAGTAAACCCATGATGGGAGCGACTAACCAAAATAACGATAATGAATGTAAATCAGCACCTAAATCTGAAAGTATGCGGCTGGCATTGGCATTTTGTAAAGCAAAGCCAAATTGAACGCCTAAAAAGCCGAAACTGACATTCCATATTTGCCAAAAACTAAGGCGTGGTTTTTGATGTATTGTGTTTGTTCTTTTATTGGTATCGGCATCAGTCGTGGTCATGTAGCGGACTCTTATATAAATTATTTCAGCTAGTTTAATAAAAAAAGCACCCGTTAAGAGTGCTTATGGCCTAACAAAACAAGGCAAATATCAAACAACAAGGGGATCAAAATGAATAGGCATTAGCTAAGTCGAATCATTTCAATAATCTCAATATACTAACTATCGCTAAGAACAGCTATCTCTTACATACGTATTCAGTAGTGTAATAAAGCTATTTTTGCTTTCAATATACAAAGCGATAAGCTCACTTAAGCTCAAAGGATAGTTAGTACCGTCAATGTCGGCAATTTAATTGACTATTTTTTTCTTTAATTCTCTATGCTTAACGTTAACGGTTGGTGTTGCCAAGTGAACCTCACCGTTAGGGTGTTTTTGGTCTTATCCCAATAAACATCAGATGCTGTGGTATTTGAGCCCACTTGCATTATTTTACCGGCAAGAGAGATGTTTTTTGGCGGATTAAGCCAATGATGAATGACTAATGAAATTTGTCTTTTTACCGGCATTTCGGGGTAACCATTACCCGTTCGATTAAAGGTAAATATTATATTGTCTGCGCCTGAATTTTGTTTATTTTGTTTATTTTGTTTGGCAGTAAAGTGTAATATTTCATATTGATTTTGTGATAGTGATTGAAAGCTTTGACCGTCATCTTCATACATTTTGCCGGTACTGCTATTAACTGACTCGTCAGCATAATAGTGTAAAGTAAGCTTACTACTGTCGTAATCTTTAGTTGATTGCATATCGTTAACCATCGGGATAAATGAACCGGCGCGAACTAATACGGGTAGCGTTTCTAGGTTAGTTGCTAAAGAAATTATTTGCCCACCTTGATACTTTTTCTCAGTAAAGAAATCAAACCAAACGCCTTGAGGTAAAGGGATCGACACTGATGTTACCCCTGCATCAACAACGGGTGTTACTAAAAAGGCATCGCCCCATAAATAACTGCTAGCATTATCCATTACGTTGAGATTAAACTCATCTTCAAGCGCATATGCAAAGAAAAGCGGGCGCATCAAAGGCATGCCCGTAGTACTATTTTGATAGGCTAAAGTGTAATTGTATGGGAGTAAGTTATATCTGAGTTTGATAAATTTTCGTAAAATATCTTGGGTGTCTTTATCATGAAAAACGACTTCAGGGGCTATGTTATCTTGTGCGTGAGGACGGTAGATAGGTTGGAATACACCGTATTGTAACCAACGGATATATAGCTCTTTATTAAACACTTCGCCACCGGCAAAGCCACCTAGATCTGAATGAGTATACCCCATGCCTAACAGCCCCATTTGCAGGCTAAGTTCTACTTGTGGCTTTAAGCCACCCCAAGAGCGACTTACATCGCCCGTCCATGGGATCATGCCATAGCGTTGTGAACCAGCAAAGCCTGAGCGCATTAAAATAAATGGACGTTTGTTTGGCGCTAAACTTAGCTGGTTTTCAAAAACCATTTTAGCCCACTGATGGCCATAAACATTATGTATCGCATCGCCATTTACCACGCTGCCGTCGCTTAAAGTATGCAGGGTGTCACTAGGGTGTACTTCTGGTTCGCCTAAATCACCCCACCAGCCAGTTACACCTTGTTGGTATAAGGTTTTATAGATGTTATTGAACCAATTTTTTCCTTTATCACTAAATATATCAATTAAGCCAGTATTGCCAAAATAAAAGTCAAAGCGCTTGGGGTTGCCATCAGCATTTTTTGCTAAAGCTTGGCTTTGCTCGGCATCAGCCCATTTTTTTGAAGTGGTTAATACAAAAGGCTCGGTGATTAATATCGTGTTCACTCCTTGCGCTTTAAGGTCACTGATCATTTTTGTCGGAGTGGGGAATGCTGCTTTATCCCAAGCTAAATTGCCCATATGACCTTTGATATCTTTGCCAAACCAGTAAAGATCTAAAATTATGGCATCAAGCGGAAAGTCTAAATCGATAAACTTATTAACCGTAGCTCGCACTTCTTGCTCAGAGCGATAACCGAACCGAGAGGCGTAGTTACCCAGCGCCCAACGCGGTGGCATCGGCTGCTTGCCAGTAATATCAACATAATTATTGATGAGTTCAGGGTAAGTATTACCAGCAAAAACCAGATAAGACATCCGGCCTGATACCGCTGAAAATTGCATAATGTTTGCTTCTGACTTTCCTAAATCCATCCAACCTTTAGCCGAATTATCAAATAATAAAATATATTTATTACTTGAGAATACTGCGGGTAAACTGAAATTCATTTGATTTGATTGTGTTTCATAACCGTAATGAGCACGGTTATAAAGCGGCAGACGATGGCCACGTCTATCCATGCCTAATACGCGTTCACCACCACCGAGTAATTTTTCATTATCACTTAACTTAAAACGAAAGCCTTGTATCTGATGCTGTGTTTTATCTTCTAAGGTAGTGCCAGTAAAAAAACCAGCTTCTTCTGAAACTAGCAACTTTTCGCCATAATAGTAGCTAATATTAAAAGGGGACTTATTAATAACCGCGTTAAGTTTTCCTGCAGAGAGTAGTAGTTGCAAAGAGGTTTCTCTGACAGAAAAACCTTGCTTTTGGGCACGCTCTTTAATCGCAAATGAAGGTAAGAATGCGGCATTATTAAGTTTATTCTCATATTGATAAGTTGTTTCAATAGCATTATCGCTATAGGCACTTAAGGTTAATTGTCCTAGTGTTGTATGAATGACTAAGCTTTGCTCTTTTAGATGATGGCTTAAGTAGCTATTCTTTTCGCTTGCTATGGTTTGGATAGCAAATAAT
Source organism: Colwellia sp. (assembly GCA_013215465.1). Classification (GTDB taxonomy): domain Bacteria; phylum Pseudomonadota; class Gammaproteobacteria; order Enterobacterales; family Alteromonadaceae; genus Colwellia. The sequence goes on from JABSOW010000002.1 coordinate 238,028, forward strand.
AGTACCAACAGCAAAGTACTTTTTATCAGTAGAAGTGAACGCAAGATAAAATCCTTAATTGAATTCTTTATTTTATTACCAGAATAATAACCCTAGTCAAGCTAACGTAGCATCTTGAATACGTATGTAATACACGATTAATTTAATGACAATATTAATAGTACTAAGCCACAGTCAGCGGCATTATTTGTGCTTACATATAAACCTTAGCATAAGACGGTATGTGGTTTGTTATGAGTAAGAGAAAGCTTTTGGTAAAGCGTTGTATTTTTCCGCTCTTGTTATTACATACGTATGCAGAATTAAGGAAAATGAATGCATACGTATGCAAGGGCTATTCCCCACTAAATGAATTGCGTATTCTAAGTTGTAATTATAAAAAATAATTCAGTCAAAAGTAGTGGTATCTACTTCAATGAATGCAAAATACAGTGTGGAGTTTTAGAATGAGTGAACAACTGTGGTGGCGTGGTGCGGTAATTTATCAAATTTATCCGCGAAGCTTTTATGATGCTAATCAAGATGGTATCGGTGATTTACCCGGTATAATCAGTAAGCTAGATTATATTGCTAGCTTAGGTGTCGATGCTATTTGGATTTCGCCATTTTTTAAATCTCCGATGAAAGACTTTGGTTATGATATTAGTGATTATCGTAATGTTGATCCCATTTTTGGTAGTTTAGCTGATTTTGATGAGTTAATTGTTAAAGCGCATGAGCGCAACATTAAGATAATGATAGATCAAGTGTTAAGTCATACTTCAGATCAGCATCAATGGTTTATTGATAGTCGAGAAGATCAAGTTAATGATAAGTCTGACTGGTATGTTTGGGCTGATGCGAAAGAAGATGGTACCGCGCCAAATAATTGGTTATCTATTTTTGGTGGCACAGGTTGGACATGGGAGCCTCGCCGTCAACAATATTACTTACATAATTTTTTATCTAGCCAACCAGATCTTAATTTTCATAATCCACAAGTGTGCAACGCAGTACTTGATAATATTGAGTTTTGGTTAAAGCGCGGTGTTGATGGTTTTAGGCTTGATGCGATAAACTTCTGTTTTCATGATGCTCAGCTACGTGATAACCCCGCTAAACCAAAAGAGCTAAGGCAAAGTATCGGCTTTGATGAGAAGAACCCTTATGCCTATCAGTATCATTACTTTAATAACACTCAACATGAAAACTTAGCCTTTATTGAATCTATTCGAACGTTATTAAATCAATATCCGGGTACCGTGGCTTTAGGTGAAATATCTTCAGAAGACTCACTAAAAACGATGGCAGAATATACTCAAGGTGATCAGCGATTACATATGGGTTATAGCTTTGATTTGCTCACTGATGAATTCTCCGCTGCTTATATTAAGCAAGTAGTACAAACACTTGAAGAACGTGTATCAGATGGCTGGCCATGTTGGGCAATTTCAAATCACGATGTACAGCGTGTAGTCAGTCGTTGGGGTAAGAGCCAAAATGCCGAGCAAAATACTGATTTAGCTAAGATGCTATTTGCCATGATTTCTTCTTTACGTGGCAGCATTTGTAGTTATCAAGGGGAAGAGCTTGGCTTAACGGAAGCAGAGATCGCTTTTGAAGATATTCAGGATCCTTACGGTATTACTTTCTGGCCACAATTTAAAGGTCGTGATGGTTGTCGTACTCCTCATCCTTGGCAACATGATGAAATCAATGCCGGCTTCACTCAGGCTAAACCTTGGTTGCCGGTAGCGGCAGAACATCAAGAGAGATCAGTTGATCTACAAGAGAATTCAGCTGACTCGGTACTAAATAGTTACCGTCATTTTACCAAATGGCGTAAACAGCATAGTGCTTTGCTTTATGGTGATATTGCTTTTGTCGATACCCCAGAGCCGATACTTTCTTTTATCCGAGAAGACGGCGTTGAAAAGCTGTTAGTTTGTTTTAATTTCAGTAATCAGGCGCAGGAATTATCACTGGATCTATTTACTGACGAGCTGTTAGTACTGACTGATCATAACTTAACCACAGCTAGTGTTATTGACGGAAAAATCACCTTGCCAGCGTTTGGTTGTTTTTATGCTTCGTTGTAAGCTGATTTAGAGAATATAAATGATGAAAATATTGTTAACTATTTGTAGTTTACTTGCGCTAAACATAAGTGCTAATGCCACCGCGTTATCTGCCGGTTTAAGTCAAGATGAGACGGCAAAAGCGATTAAACTCGCGCCGTATCAACAACGAGATTTTCAAGATGAAGTTTTCTATTTTGTCTTACCTGACAGATTTTACAATGGTGATAAAAGCAACGATTTAGGCGCGGCAGCAGGCGATAAAAAGCGTGCTTTATCACGTGGTGGTTTAGATAAAACCCATAAAGGTATGTATCACGGTGGTGATTTAGCCGGGCTGACAAAAAAACTGCCTTATCTTGATAATATGGGCATAACGGCTATTTGGTTAACGCCGGTTTTAAGAAACCAAGCCATGCAAGCCGGAACATCAGGTTACCATGGTTATTGGATTTTAGATTTTACTGAAATTGATCCTCATTTAGGTAGCAATGCAGATCTAAAGCATCTTATCGAACAAGCGCATAAGCGTAATATCAAAGTATTCTTCGATATTATAACCAACCACACGGCGGATGTTATTAAATATGAAGAATGCCACGGTAAAGATGGTTTAGGTTGGCTTGTTAAGGGTGATGATTGTCCATATAAATCATTAGCGCAACTTGTTGAGGGTGATGTTTATACGCCACTTATTCCCGTGGGTAGCGAGAATTTAAAGACACCAAGTTGGTTAAATAATATTGACGTTTACCATAATCAAGGTGACTCTCATTGGGCTGGCGAAAGTTCAATTCGTGGTGACTTTGCCGGTCTTGATGATATTGATACTAATAGTGATAAAGTGGTTGCGGGTATGGTTGATATTTATAAAGCCATTATTGATGAGTTCAAACCAGACGGTTTTCGTATTGATACGGTAAAGCACGTGAATATGGAGTTTTGGCAAGATTTTTCCCCTGCGTTAATGGCACATGCTAAAACGCAAGGGATTGATAACTTCTTTATGTATGGCGAGGTTTATAGCTTTGAACCTGAACTTTTAAGCCGTTTTACCGTCGAAGGAAAATTGCCATCAGTGCTAGATTTTGCCCTACAGGGTGCGTTGCAAAAAACCTTGGTTGAGCAACAAGGTACTGATGTACTAGCGACGCTATTTGCTCAAGATCATTTCTACCAAACTACCCATGATGACATTGAAAATACTAATGCCAACCAACTGGTTAACTTTACTGGTAATCATGACATGGGACGTTTTGCTTATTCATTAAAGCAAAGCAAGCATAACTATAGCGAGTTAGAGCAAATTCAACGTAATTTGTTAGCGCACGCAATGTTATATTTTAGCCGTGGTGTGCCCGTTATTTATTACGGTGATGAACAAGGCTTTGTTGGTGATGGTGGTGATCAAGCGTCACGTCAAGATATGATGCCCTCAAAAGTTGCGAGTTATAATGACGACGACTTGTTAGCAACGGATAAAACTACAGCTGCCGATAATTTTGACAGTAGTCATTTGTTTTACCAAAGCTTTACGCAGTACGCTGAGTTATACCAGCAGTACCCCGCGTTACGTTTTGGTAAACAAAGTACGTTATATGCTCAAGATAAACCGGGTGTTTTTGCTATTTCGCGTACTCATAAGTTGTCGGAAAATGGACAAGATAAAGAGCAAGAATTACTTGTTGTTTTTAATACGGCAAACCATGTTGAATCACTCAATGTGCTTGATAGCCATATTCATCGCGATAAGAATGCGAAGCTGCTTTATTTATCCAACGATAGTCAAGACGATGATAAAATAGCCCCGTTAAGCTTTGCTATTTATCAGTTGAAATAACCTAGCAACCAATGTGAATAGACGCTAGTAGTGGATTATTTAAACAAGAAAGCCAAGTGAAACCAACTGTTTTAGAAGTCATAGTTCTTGAGCTAAATATTTTTAAACCACTTTTCTGTGCGCAAACCGGAGAAGAGCCTATTTTCTAATGAATTATTCGAGTCATATTTCTGAGTAGTCTTAGGAACAAATAAAACACTCTATCTTGACTCTAACGGATGAATTATGTGTAATAAAGCCAAATATTATGTTGAATATTAGAGGCTTTTCAGTAATATCCAAGTACTACCAAAAGTTCAAAATTTGTATTTCTTAATGTATGAAATTATGGGATATTATTATCAATTAAATAAAATTTATGGGATGGACATTACTGAGAAGTCTCCATAATAAGCTGTTTTAAATGAATCAGTAAATTAAACCAAAGGAAAGTACTCCTATGAATTCAAAAATGTATTTCGAGGATTTTTTAGAAGGATTTAGATTTGATTTTTCAGTCCCAGGGTTGACGGTCGATGAAATTACCAATTTCGCCGCATTGTATGATCCACAGCGATTTCATTTGGACGAGAACGAAGCGGCCAAAACTCACTTTGGCGGCATAGTCGCATCAGGCTTTCAAACTCAGTTGCTGTGCTTTAGGCCTTTTTGTGAAGAGGTTTTGCAAAATACCCAGGCAGTTGGCGCACCGGGCATTGATAGTCTTAAGTGGCTCAGGCCTTGGTATCCAGATGAAAAAATTGAAGCGAAAGTCACTCTAGTCAGTAAACGACTATCATCAAACCGTCATGATCGCGGGTATCTGGGTTTCGAAATGAGGGCGAGTATCGAAGGTACTCCGATGCTGTCAATGGACTGGGTCGTTATAATGTTGACGCGAGCGGGATTGAATAGCTAAGAAGATACATTATGCCAGGGTTCTCAAGAGAAAAATTTTTCACCCACCTTAAAATTTCATGCCTAGCAAAGTAAAAGTACTGACCTTGATGGTAAAAAGTACAATCGATTAACGGGGTATTTAAAAGACTGTCGCGTGTGCCCCTTACAAAACAATGATTAAATGAAGATATCGCCCGAAAAGCCAATGAATAAGATAATTGTACTGGCTGTTTTTGGGAGGGGCGCTTTAAATCACAAGCCTTACTTGATGAAGCCGCGGTAATTTCCTGTATGGCTTTTGTTGACTTAAACCCAGTAAGAGCGAATATAGCCGCTACGCTCTGTTAAAAAACGACAATAATTCCCTAGGCAGTGACGACAGGTTTTCCTTAAATTTTCCGTCTAATTCTGTTATCGCAGACAATAGTTTATCTACGTTAGGTAAACTCACTGATGAACACTCATTAACTGAATTTATGCTCTTAAACAAATATTTAACAAAAAATAAAAAAATACATTGAATTATTTAATGAAAATCATTATCATTCGCATTAATTATTTTATTATCGTGTTTTATTATCGTGTTTTATTAGATCACTTGTGAAGGATTTTTTTAAATGAAATTTGGATGTTACTCCCTTGTTGCGCTAGCTGTAAGTACCGTTTTTAGTGCAAATGCCACTGAAGTTACCACTAATAACAAAAATAAAGCTGATGCTTATGAGCGAATTATTGTTACTGGCAGCCGAATTCAAGAAAGTATTGATGAAGTACCTGCTTCTGTTTCTATTATCGATAGGCAAACTATTAGCCAAGATTTACTCACCTCAGCAGAATTACAAACTATGCTAGCGCTGCATGTACCAGGTATGGGCGCACCTAGAGGAACTAATAGCAACTCTGGACAAACACTACGTGGCCGTAGCGCTTTAATAATGATAGATGGCGTACCGCAATCGACACCGTTACGTAATGGTAAATTAGGTATTCGTTCATTAGATCCTAGTGTTATTGAACGCATAGAGGTAATTAAAGGGGCTACGTCAATTTACGGTAATGGTGCCGCTGGGGGTATCATTAACTACATCACTAAAAAGGCCAATGGCGATAAAGCCTTCTCTGGTCGCGTTGCCATTAGTAGTAACTTTTCTACTGTTAAATTAGAAGACAGTATTGGTCGACGCCTTGACCTTGCTATAGATGGCACTATTGATAAATTAGATTATGTATTTAGTATTGTTAGTGATGAAAATGGCGTAATACGAGATGCTGACGGTGATGCGCTGGGCTTAACTTATGGTTTATCAAATTTCAAGTCAGACAATTTATTTACCAAATTTAACTATTATTTTGATGATACTCATTCACTACAGTTTAGCTATAACTATTTTGAAGGACAACAAAATTCAGATTATATTGCAGTAGAGGGCAATGTTAATAGTGGCATAAAAAGCCATGCTATTAAGAACACTGAAAATTTAGCTATTGCTGGTGACCCACAAGGTCCTCGCGGCAATCACAATGTAAAATTACAATATCGTGATATGGAGCTGTTTGCTAATACTGACTTTACCGCTGATGCCTATTGGCAAAAAATAGAGAATGTTTTTTTCTATCATACAAAATTTAAAGATCCTAACTTAGACAATGTTGTGGGTGGTCAGTCAATGATCACTTCTGAAAAAACTGGCTTACGGTTAAATTTTAACAGTACTTTTGACTTTGAAAACCTAGAAACCACCCTAATTTACGGTGTTGATGTATTAAATGATGTTACCGCGCAACCATTAGTAGATGGCAGAATGTGGACACCTGAAATGGATATGGATAATGTTGCTGGCTATTTACAGGTCAAACTAGTATTTGCTAATAACTGGGTTGTTAAAGCAGGGGTTCGTCAAGAAGCCATCAAAATTGGCGTGGATGACTACACAACCTTAATGCTTTGTTATGACGGTAAACCATGCTCTGATACCAAGGATGTTATCGGCGGTAATTTAGATTATGATGCCACCACTTATAATATTGGTCTGCGTTATAGTAATAACGAGCGCTTTAGTCCTTTTATCAGTTATTCTGAAGGCTTTGATATTGCTAATATCGGCAGTATATTGCGCAGTGCTAAAACCTCTAAAATAAGTAACTTAGATACTGAGGCCTCAATAGTTAAAAACTCAGAAATTGGCTTTAGTAGTATTTATCAAAATGTGCGTTTTGAAATGGCGGCCTTTTATTCAACCAATAACTTTGGTGGCAATATGATCGCTGACGAGAGTCTAGTGTATCGCTTAGAACGTGAGCCACAAAAGGTTTGGGGTTATGAAGCCGCCGTTGATGTAACCTTTACCGATGAACTAGATGGTGGTATCAGCTACAGCTGGGTTGAAGGTAAAAATACCAAAAGTGATACTTACCTAGATGGTAACTCAATTAACCCACCTAAATTTACAGCTTATGTGAACTATCAAGCAACGGAAAACTTACACTTAGCTGCAAACCTACTTGCCGTGCTTAGTCGTGATCGCTTTACTGCAGTAGATGGTAAATACAGCGGTAAAAAAGCACCTGTTTCAAGCTATAGCGTGGTTAATGCATCTGCCAGTTACAACGTCAACAGTGCATTAAAGCTATCTGCTGGTATCGAGAACTTATTTAACCGAGATTATTACCCACATGTTGCTCAATCTCATGCCTTTACCGGTTGGAACATAAAAGGTAAAGGACGCACAATGAACTTAGGTTTAACTTATAGTTTTTAATTGCTAATAGTCACTTATACCTTAAATAAATAAACCCCACTTTCTTTAATAAGAGTGGGTTTAAATAAGTTATACCAGTTTCATTAATTAGCTTATCTATTTTATCCGTAGGAAAAACTGCCAAATACAAGGCATTTATTTTAATAACTAGTTGTTCAGGACAATAACCTCCTGCATTGTCTAATAAGCTGCATATATGAACCCACTCCGTTTGCTCAAAAGTAGCCTGATACTTAACGTCCTTACGGAGTAAAAAGTCTTTTTCCGACCTTCTTAATTGCAGCATATAAGTCTCAATGCTTTTTAGATCATTATTGATGCCAACCAAGTGAGACAGAGCGTTTTGGTTAGTCGTGTTTTGAATAAACAACGCCAAGTAACCAAATAATACCAACCCCACAATAAGGAATAATTTGTTTTTTATAGTTAGATTCATGTAAAAGATATCTTTACGTTAATTATTGGCTTTTAAACTTTAAAAACATACCTCACCATAAAGTAATATTGGCGCACATGCCCGTCATTCCCGCGGTTATTTAAGCGGGAATCTTAGTCTAAAGTGACGAGTTCTTTGGTTAAAACATCTCTAAGATGACGGCTATAATTAAATCCTGAGTAAACTACATTGGCATGTATTAAAATAATATAGCGAGTTAAGGCTGCGCATAACCATTTCTGGCTTCAAGCAAACGATACCAATCAGCATGGCTGTAGGCAATTGTTAAGGCTTGTTTAGCCGCAATAATACGCTCTGGTGTAGTTGAGCCAATAATAGGGCTAATGTTAGCAGGGTGCTTAAGTAACCAAGCTAAAATAAGTTGCCAAGGCAGACAGTTATATTTTTTGGCTTGCTGCGCTAACTCTATTTCAATACGTTGTTCATCGGCAGTAGAAAAAGTATTTCCCCATGCGGGATAAGCAACACCACCAAGCGGACACCATGCAATAGGTGTAATGCCAAGCTGTTGGCATTGATCTAACGTGCCATCGGTTAAGCTAGTAATATTATGGATATTCACTTCTATTTGATTAACCAGTAATGGCTCATCTAACGCTGATTGTAATAAGCTAACTTGTGAAGGACTAAAATTGCTGACACCAAAGTGTTTTACTTTACCACTAGATTGTAATTGCATGAAGGTTTCGGCAACGTCTTCTGCATTGAATAAATAGTCAGGTCTATGTAGTAGAAACATATCTAAGTAATCGGTATTTAAGCGTTGTAATGAACTTTCAACACTATTAATAATATAGTTTTTTGCGAAATCATAACGCTGAGGATCGCGACGTATGCCCGCTTTAGAGGTGATAATCAGTTGTTCACGTATTGCTGGAGTTTCTTTTTTAAGTTCAGTAAGCAACTCCCCAAACAAACTTTCACAGTGACTATCGCCATAAATATCAGCATGGTCAAAATGTGTATAACCCGCATCTAGTGCGGCTCTTATTGCCAATTTTCCTTTGGCTTTGTCTTGAGCAGAGTTATCTCCGGCAATACGCATGCAGCCATAAATTAGCCGGGATGAAAATAAAGTGGTGTTCTTATAATGAATGTTTTGCATTTTTTTCCAATTAATCAAATGGTTTGCTATGCTTGTTGAAATTAAGACTACAGCCGTTGAGAAAATCGTTTATATTTTTATCTTTATATAAATCGCCTGTGCCTGGTTGATTCGCAGCTAAAGGGGGGAAAGCGCCATACCCCGCAAGCAAGCAATGCCAAGAAACACTGTCAAAATGATCGCTTAATTGCTGACGTTCTATTTCCGTAGCTAAATCTTCTCTTTTATACCAAACATCCAGTAACTGAATCAGTGAATCTGACAAGTGTGGGTTTTCTCTATTCGCACGCCAATACTCACTATCGTCTTTGGTATTAAGTTTGTAATGCGCCACAATATAATCTCTTACGCGATCAAATCGTAGTGCAACCTGACTATTATAGTCATTCCTATTCTTATTGGTGAAGTTAGCTTCTTCAAATTGGTCAATGAACATTTCAATGCATATTTGTACTAAATGTAACGCAGTGGCTTCAAGAGGTTCAATAAATCCTTGTGATAAGCCTAAACCAATACAATTATGTGACCATTGAGACGCTAAACGCCCAACCTTCATTTTTAAGTGCTGCGCTTGTTGATCACCATCAAGGCAATTAAGTTTGCTGCGTAATTCTGTTTCGGCATCATCAGCTGAAATAAAATCACTACTATAAACATAGCCATTGCCAAATCTGTTATTGAGCGGTATTTTCCAACACCAACCCGCGGACAATGCTGTAGATACCGTTTCTACAGGTATAATATCGTTCATTGGTGTTGGCATAACTACAGCGGCATCATTAAATAAGTTTTCTTTGTAGCTCTGAAATTTAACGCCTAAAGTTTTTTGCATTAATACTGCGGCAAAACCAGAACAGTCAATAAAAAAGTCACCTGTGATAACATCACCAGTTTTAGTTTTAAGTGCTGCTATATCACCATTGTTATGTTGCTCTATTTCAACAATATGCGCGGTACGATGTTCTACGCCACGACTAATGGCAAGTTCAGCAAGAAATTTACCTAATAAATGAGAATCAAAATGATAACCATATTCCATTTTAAACGGAAAGTTATTTGGTGCAACGGGGCTTTTTCCTTGTTTTGCTAACAAGCCATTAAGTAAAAAGTCTTCTGGCTGGGTATGGGTAGCTAACCCTAAGCGCCGAGTACGGCAATTAACGGCAAAAGATCTTGACGTAAACGTATCGACTTGTGAAGGAAAAGGATGGCCATAACTATTAATGCCTGATTTAGGGCTCCAGCCATCAAAGCGAATACTAACTTTATAGGTGGCATTACAACGCAACATCCACTTCGACTCTGGTATCTCAAGTATTTCAAAAAAGCGTTTTAAGGTCGGTGTAGACCCTTCACCCACACCAATGATGCCAACATCAAGTGATTCAACTAAGGTTATTTGTACCTTTTTATCGGCCCATTTTTTAACAAATAAATTAGCTGCCATCCAGCCCGCAGTACCACCACCTAAAATAACAAGTTTCAACGGTTTATTGAAATCTCTCATGAGACAGAACCTTTTAATATCGTTTGTAAAAACTCATCATGACTTGGCAAAGAAGCAATAGGTTCGTTTTTTGCGGCTTTAATTTTTTTCAACATATCTAGTAGAGCATCAGAAGAAACACTGTTAGCAATGGGATGATAATCTTTAGGTATTATACCTTGCCCAACCATAACTTGTAGCCAAGAGCTATCAAGAAAAAGGTCATTTTGTTTTCTAAATAATCGTCCGCTTTCAGAAAAAATTTCTATTTTATGGGCTAAAGTATCCGGAATATCCATTGTACGCATGTCATGCCAAAAGCGACTATCGGTGCGCTGATTTGCATGGTAATGCAAAATAAGAAAATCCCGAATTTGTTCAAACTCAATTTTAGATTGATCATTATATGCAGAGACAAGCGCACTATTAACACCTTGGTGTGGAAATAAATTCACTAACCGAGTGATAGCTGATTGAATTAAATGAATGCTGGTTGACTCTAATGGCTCAAGAAAACCACTTGATAAACCAATAGCGATTACATTTTTGTGCCATTGTTTACGTCGACGTCCAGTAGTGAAACGAAATAATTTAGGCTCACTCAAAACTTTAGAGTCTAAATTACTTAATAATAATTCTTTAGCTTGTTCATCACTATAATAACGACTGCTATAAACTAGGCCATTACCGTTGCGGTGCTGCAATGGAATGCGCCATTGCCAGCCAGCAGAATGCGCAATTGAACGAGTATAAGGTAACGTTTTTTCTAAACGTTCAGACGGCACCGCAATAGCACGGTCACATTGTAACCAATGACTCCAATCTTCGTAGCCAGTTGATAGTTTTTCTTGAATCAGTAAACCTTTAAAGCCAGAGCAATCTATAAATAAATCACCATTTATTTGGCTACCGTCTTTTAATTGTAATGCTTGGATATAACCAGTTTCATTACATTGCTGAACATGTTCAACCATGCCCTCAGTGCGTTTGACTCCTATTTTCTCACTAAATTTTCTTAAAAAATTGGCGTATAAGCCTGCATCAAAATGATAAGCATGCGGAATTTCATAAAGTGGATTTTTACTGTTAATATTGGCAAATTTACCTGCTTCAGCACATAAGTAATTTAAATCGTATTGCCAAAGTTGTTTGTCATCTTCAAGTTGATTGGCTCGTTTTAATAAGTGATGAAACTGACAAAAAGCTAAACTTCGACCGGCAGCACCAAAAGTATGGTAATAACTCTCACCTTGAACTTTCCAATTTTCAAACTTAATCGCAAGTTTTATGGTCGCTTTGGTCTCTCGTAAAAACTCAGCATCATCAATGCCTAAAACATGGTTAAATAACTTAATGGGGGGTATAGTTGCTTCGCCAACGCCGACCGTACCAATAGCGTCTGATTCAACTAATTCAATTTCAATCGCTGAACCAATCAGTTTTTTAATCATAGCCGCCGACATCCATCCCGCCGTACCACCCCCTAAAATGACAACTTTTTTAATAATGTTATTCATATTTTTTTTCATCATTTATTACCCAACAAGATTTGTTCGTTATTTTGATATTAACAGATAAAATATTAGCGATTGATCGTTATCCAAAAAGATAGTTAAATACTTTTAAAGTAAATAAATTTTTTATATCTAATCTACACATATAAAAAAAGGCCTCCAGTTATGCAACTATGAGGCCTTTTACTCATCACTACTTATTTAAAAAGTATAATTTAAGTTCATTAAGTAAGTAGGACCAAACTGACGACGAGATGAAACAATACCCGTATCATCATCAATTGTTTCTTCATCTTCATCGGTTAAGTTAGTACCTGATAGCGATATCGTTAAACCTTCAAGTGCTTTGATACCTGATTTATCAAAGTTATAGCTAATTTGTGCATCAACCAGTTGAATCTCATCGCGAGTAGCATTATTTATTTTGTTCGAACCACCACGTTCATACGTAAGATATGCCGAACGTTTCGTGGTCGCAACACGGAACTCAAAACCATTTACTTGATAATAAGCGGTAATTGAATACGAATGATCTGACTGCCCAGGGATAGCGCTTCCATCTTCTAATTTAGCATCGACATACGTTTTAGATGCGGCAATACCTAAACCGTCTAATGTGTCAGATAAAATATTAAAGGGGATGTTAGCGGTTAATTCATATCCTTTTACCGTACCTTTAAGCCCATCTTCAAAGAAGCTATATGTGCCATAATCTGGTGGTGTAATTGTGTCACCAGCAGAGAAGGGAAGATCTGTTGGTCCATAAAGACCATCTTCATCTGCAATACGATCATGATAACCTGCAATAAAGTAATCTACCCCACCATTAGTTTTATCATTACGAAAATTAATAATTTGCTCACTATCACGTGTCCAGTTAGTTATATCTTTATAGAAATAGGTAAGTGAAAAATACCCTTCGTCACTAAAGTAGTTTTCATAAGCAATATCAAAATTATTGGCTTCTAGTGGATGTAATTCAGGATTACCTGAAGATTTTGACCATGGTGAGCCATAGATCTCGATCGCCTCTAAAGTATTTGGCACTGCAATTTCATCAATGTTTTGCGCAAACTTAACAAAACCGGCAGCTTTCATTTGATCAATTCGTGCACGGCTAATCGTTTTATTGGCGGCAATACGAATGAATTGATTTTCGGCAATTTCTAAACTTAAATTTAAGCTAGGTAATGTATGGCTGTATTCAGCGCCACCATCAACAAAACAAGCGTCATCAACTATGTCATCATCATTGGTATCACACACTTTAAAGTTAGCGCCAACAACACCAACAGTTCCGGTAGATGATTGATCTGTTTTTATATACTGTAAACCAATATTACCCGTTAATAGCATATCACCGAACTCAGTTTCAAAATCGGCTTTTGCATATAAGGTGATAACTTCTTCCTTAACTTCATAGGTATCACCAATACGATCCGGTTCGAGTAAACCTGCATCGTTTAAGATATATGTACCATCATTGAAAGGAGCAAGACCATCATAAGCGACCACATTACCAAGACCTGCCCAAGTTAAATCAGCAGAGCCGCTAACATATTCAGATGGAATACCAGTAGATAAAGGATATGCGGCGGCAGTTGCAAAGAATCCTTTATTGATTTTCTCTTTAGTGCGATCAGAGTAATTAAGCCCTAAAGTCACGCTAGTAATAAAACTGCCATCTACATTACCCTTTACTTCAAATTTAACCGTGGTGAGTTCTTCACTAAAATCAGCAAAATTTAAAAAACCATCTTGTGCGTTTAAGTAATTGATTGGTGTTCCATTAGCGCGTAATTCATCGGTTTCAAATTGATCGGCTAAACTGGCAAGACCGCCTCCCCATGCTTGAGGACCAGCCAATTGTAATAAACTAGGATCTGATAAAGAATCAAGTCCGGTTGAGCCAGTAAAAAAGATTCCACTGTCACTCATCACAAATTCACGAGAACCTAATTGAGCGTCTGTTAACGTACCAGAGCGACCTAAACCTGAATAAGACTCACCACGTAAATCACGTTTTTTTGACTCACTGTTAGCAATGTCAATTTCAACAGACCAGTCATCCGTAAGAAAGTACTCAACATTTAAACCTATTGCTTGTAATTGACCTTCTTTTTCTCTTGGATCAGTACGAAAGACAGGATTAGCGCCAACTTCAGTACCAGTAGTGTTAATACCATTTCCTATTACATTAGCAGAAGAGAAAGGTTGAATAATTCCTCGTGAGACACCTGAATCTGAATAATCAATATCTAACACATCAAGAACAAGGTTTAAGTCATCGTTTGGCTGGTATTGAATTACCGCAGAAATAGTATCACGTTCAAGTTTAGTGCTTATCGAATGCGAATCAAGACCTGTTGGTAAAATTTGACCTGCGTCATTAGCTGCATATCCCCACACACCATATTTACGTTGATTATTTGGTGACTCCGTAGTTGCCAGTGATAATGCTAATCCAATCGTATCATCTGCAAATTTATCAACAAAAGTCAACGCAACACGATGTCCTTTATTATCAAAGTCAGGGTTATCTGACTCTTGAGCACCAAGTTCATAACTACCCGTAAGGGTAATTGAGGCTTTAGCTTGTAAAGGACGAACCGTTTGTAAATCTACCGTACCACCAATACCCTGAACCATTAAGTCAGCTTCTGTAGATTTATAAACTGTCGCACCCGTCATAATTTCAGACGGATACAAGTCAAATTCCACGCCACGGTTGTCACCGATGCCAATGACTTCACGACCATTTAAAGAGGTACCAATAAAATCTTCTTTAAAACCACGTATTGAAATACCAGAAGTACGACCATTACTACGTTCACCCGTAAGCCCTGGTAAGCGAGCTAATGACTCAGCAATCGAAGAGTCCGGTAATTTACCAATATCTTCAGCAGAGATTGATTCAACAATAGATGCACTACTCATTTTAATTGCTTGTGATTTTATTAAGCTGCCACGAATACCTGTTACTTGAATCACTTCAACTTCTTGTTCCGCTGCTTTAGCTTCTTCAGCGGCAAAAGCTGGTGTACTGAGTGCCATTAAACCACTTGAAAGTAGCGCTAATGTCATTTTGCTTGGTTTAAAATTTAGCATTGAATGTTCTCCCCTAGCTATCCTTGATTAATTTTTTATCAGCCGGCTTCCCGTTGGCTTAATAATTATATGTTTTTTTGTCACCTTAGCTGCATACCTTTTAAATGTAGCAGTGAATTTGTGAACAACTTTAATATAAAGGGGAGATTTACCGATGAATAGTAGCTGCATACGTATTCATAAGGTGGATTGGCTCTACGGGGCGTTGAATACGTATGCAACGCCGTAAAACTGTTTTTTTATATCGCCTTAACAGGTAAGTTAACAGCAATAAAAATTTACTAGATTTGTCACAATGAAAAAACATAATAGCTTACTTTTTATTTATGCAGCATTCTTTGCTTCAATGCTGTTAACTGCTTGCGGTGATAATGCTGAAAAGCAAAATTCGCCCTCTGTAGTCGTTGAGAATAATTCGATTATTACCACCGAGCTCGTTAGTCTAGCGAGTGATAGCGCAGTCCATTGGTTAACACCTTCCTTATTAGTCATGCCTAAATCTGATGAGGAAGTGCTTTATCAGCTACTCAATACCTCAACAACAGATTCAGATGGCCTTGGTCTATTCGAAGTAGATTTACCAAATTATTTAGCGAAAAAATTTCCACACCTTGCTGACTTTCAAGCTTATAAAGTTGATTTGTCGCCTTCGCAAGTTAAAGGGTGGCTAAAACAACCTTTAATGGTAATTGTGCTTGATAGCAATAATAGAACACAAAAAGTGTCCTTTGTACAAATAGGTGCGGTGTTAGATGCGCTTTATACCGAGGGCGAAAATGATGCCAACGAAGTGACTGATTTAGGGGCGACAATTACAGAGCAGGGGGTAAGCTTTAAACTCTGGGCGCCGACAGCGCAGCAAGTGAAGTTATTGCTTTTTAATGATGATTTATCTCCGGCACAAACAGCTAGCATTACTATGGTTGAAGACACTAATACCGGTATTTGGTCTGCTACTGGTGATAGCTCACTTAATGGCACTTACTATCAGTATCAAGTCACTGTTTATCATCCGCAATCAAAAAAAATTGAAACCCTTATCACCACTGATCCTTATTCATTGAGCTTATCTACTAATAGTAAATTTTCACAGCTTGTTGATTTAAATGATGCTACTACCCAACCGGTAAACTGGAATACTCACCCAGTGCCGACGGTTAAAAATGTTGAAGATAATATTTTTTATGAAGTGCATATTCGCGACTTTAGCGCTAATGATAACGCACTTTCTAATAATGAATTTCGAGGGAAATATAAAGCGTTTAGTGAGCAAAATTCGAGCGGGGTAACACATTTAAAAGTATTGAAAAAAGCAGGGCTAAACAATATTCATTTACTGCCCACTTATGATCTTGCCACTATTAATGAGGACACATCACAGTCGATAGATCTTAATGACACTGTTGCCCGAGTTAAAAAGCAAGTGTGTGATACCGCACCAACGATTACCATTTGTACAGCAGATTTTAATAATGAGCAAAGTCTAAAGTCTTTATTAAAGAGTTTTGATGTTAGCAGTGCACAAGCGCAAAAAGTAGTGAGTGAGCTGCGTCAATTTGATAATTTCAACTGGGGTTATGATCCTTTTCATTACACAGTACCAGAAGGTAGTTATGCGTTAAAACCACAGGGTAAAAGCCGTTTGGTTGAGTTTAGAGAAATGGTACAGAGTATTCATAGTTTAGGCTTTCGCGTGATCATGGATGTTGTTTATAACCATACTTATCAATTTGGTTTGAAAGAAAAGTCTGTACTCGATAAAATTGTCCCCAATTATTATCATCGCCTTAATATCACCACCGGTGAAGTAGAACAGTCAACGTGCTACACCTGTGGAAATACAGCGACAGAGCGGGTGATGATGGCAAAACTAATGTCAGATTCATTGGTTACTTGGGCGCGTGATTATAAAATAGATGGCTTTCGCTTTGACTTAATGGGTCATCAAGAAAAAAATGCCATGCTTGTAGCGCGAGCAGCGGTACGTGTAGTAGATGCCGATACCTACTTTTATGGTGAAGGCTGGAATTTTGGAGAAGTCGCTAATAATAGCCGCTTTGTTCAAGCTAGTCAGTTAGAGTTAGGTGGTACTGAAATAGGTACTTATAGCGACAGATTACGTGATGCAGTGCGTGGCGGAGGCAATAATACCCGTGATTCACAAGGGCTAGGTAATGGTTTACTGATGCAGCCAAACGAACGTCAGCCACAAGGCGCTTATCTAAAAGGTAATAACCAACAAGAATATGAGCTGAGCATGGATCAATTACGTGTTGGTTTAGCCGGTAATTTATCCGCTTTTCCGCTTTATCAAAAAAATGGTGCACAGGTATTAGGCAAAGATATTCCTTACGGAGAGCAACCAACAGGTTATGCCTTAGACCCTGCGGATACCATTAATTATGTATCCAAACATGATAACCAAACCTTGTGGGATAACAGCCAGTACCGTTTACCCTTCGATGTTTCCACGCAAGACCGCATTAGAATGCATTCACAGAGTTTATCGTTCGTAATTTATGCCCAAGGCATTCCATTCTTGCATATGGGCAGTGAATTTATGCGCTCAAAATCTTTTCTTAGAGATAGTTACGATTATGGCGATTGGTTTAATCGTATTGATTTTTCTAAGAGCAATAATAACTACAATGTTGGTTTGCCGCCTAGTGATAAAGATCAAGAAAACTGGCCGTTGATTAAAGAAGTACTTAAGGGGCATCAAGGTAGAGATCATGTTACGGCAAAAGACATTGAATTTAGCGCTAAAGTGTTTGAAGAAATGATAGCACTACGAATGAGTTCACCACTATTTAGATTAACAACGGCTAATGACATTATTGACAAAGTGAGCTTTCTTAACACAGGTAATAAATCATTGACGAGTCACCAATTGGGGTTATTGGTGATGAAATTAGATGACACTATGGGTGAAAAAGTTGATGATAACGTGGCAAGTTTGATGGTGATTTTTAATACTAGCACTAAAGCGCAAACCTTCGCTTACCCTCAAGCTAACGACTATCAACTTCATCAAATTCAACAAAATAGCGTAGATGATATGATAAAGCACAGTAGAGCGGACGAAAAAGGCTTTACTGTACCGGCATTATCCAGTGTGGTATTTGTTAAGTATTAATTGCTGCCGCTGATTTTTATGATCTTAACTATTGATAATTTTCAGTGGGTGTCTTCTATATTTCTATATTGACCACCTATCGCAAGACGTGTCGGTTCCGATAGCTGATACCAAACCATTGATTAACAATGTTTTTATTTTTAATGCCTTGTGTCGCACATAAAAAAGCACCTTAATCAGGTGCTTTTGTTGTTGTTATAGTTGTGGTGTTTACTTACCGCATTGGTTTTATCTAAATCTTCTTTGATATCTGTCCACGGGTCAGCAGCACTGTTGTATTCAACGGCATAAGTCCAGCTACTGTCGGTTGATATAACACTGTCCATCACTAAATAACGTTGGTAATTATCTTCACCGAAAGTGATGCTTGCGGTGCCTTTGTTAAGCACATCACTATGACGCAGTTGCGCGCTACCAGCACCACTAAAATCACCTACTTCGGCGTAATAAGGCCCTTTTTTATATTCGATACTGCCAATGAGTTCAGGAATAACAAAGTTCAAATCACTATAACCTTGGCCATGACCATGGGTACGCATATTAACCGGCATGCCATCAACAAAAGTGGCAAAATCAGTACCGTGATCTAAATTGAAACCACGTAAGAAGTATTGATTCGCTTTACCTGTGCCACTGTGTTGCGTTACCACTATGCCAGGAATAGACTCTAAAATTTCTCCGGTACGTAATAATGGACGAATTTCAATCTCTGCTTGACCAATCAGGCCTTGTGACGCCGAAATGGCTTGGCCTACTAAATTGGTTTTATGGCCAAGCACTTGCGTAACTTCAGCCATGCTTTTGTTGTCATTGGCAGTGTTATTGGTTATATCATTAGCAGTATCAGTTGCTAGCGCAGCTTGTTGTGCATAAAGCTCAGGTGTAGTGAGTAAACCTAGGCCAATACAGACAGTTAAATAGCGCTTTATTAATTTTTTGTTCACAGAACAATCCTCTATTTTATAAAAATATAAACAGCGTTAAGGGGATTTATACAACAGAAAATCATATCGAGGGAGCAATGCGAAATTGAATCGATTTAGAAGAGTATATTGCAGACAAGTCACCCTGCTTGTCGGTAGTAATAATTAATTCAGGCCGGTCTCCGGGCTTATGTCGCTGTTATGACGACAATTACCGTTGCAGGGGCAGCGTAGGATTTTAACCCACTTCCCGATTATCCGATTTTTACTGAAAAAAGGCACCTCAATTAAGTGCGCTAAATTAACATGTAGTAATCATAAGTAAAGGAAATATTAAGGTTTTTACTTTGTGGTTAATCTGTTTGAGCGAGATAATTATTTGTATCAGCAGTTAAAGTTCTCATCGTCGTTTCTTTGTGAATTTAACTATTCTTTTGTTAATCTTCATGTGTATGATATGCGCCAATTTAAGTGAAAATAGCATAAATAAGAGTCGAGTAGCTGAATGAGTAAACTAGCTAAATGTTTAATGATCCAAGGGTGTACTTCTGACGCGGGTAAAAGTATGTTGGTGGCCGGTTTATGTCGGATCTTTAAACGCAAGGGTATTGCTGTGGCACCGTTTAAACCACAAAACATGGCACTCAATAGTGCGGTGAGTAGTGAGGGTGGCGAAATAGGGCGAGCGCAAGCTTTGCAAGCGGTTGCTTGTGGTATTCCCGCATCAACACATTTTAATCCGGTATTATTAAAGCCGAGTAGCGATCAAAAATCGCAAGTGATCATTAATGGCAAGGTTGCCAATATCTTAGATGCGAAGAATTTTTCTTCGATTAAACCGATGGCATTTGAGGCGGTTTTGGCTTCTTATCAACATTTGCGTGAAAACTATCAGCTGATTTTAATTGAAGGTGCTGGTAGTCCTGCAGAAGTTAATTTACGTAAAAATGATATTGCCAATATGGGCTTCGCTGAAGCCGTTGATTGTCCGGTTATTTTGGTGGCAGACATTGACCGTGGTGGCGTTTTTGCCCATTTAACCGGCACCATCAATTTATTATCTGAGTCTGAACAAGCTAGGATCAAAGGTACGGTGATCAACAAGTTTCGTGGTCACATTGGTTTATTGCAATCGGGCGTTGATTGGCTAGAAAGTTATAGTGATAAGCCGGTATTAGGGGTATTACCTTATGTTAAAGAGCTGAAATTGGATGCCGAAGATGCCATCAACCTTACGCCCAGTGCTAGCAGTGGTTTAATTAAAATCAAAGTGCCGATTTTATCGCGTATTAGTAATCATACCGATTTTGATCCGTTGAAATGGCATCCCGATGTAGATTTAGAATTTGTTGCCCCAGGGCAATCGTTAGTGGGTGCAGACTTGATCATCCTTCCAGGCACTAAAAATGTATTACAAGACTGTCAATTATTGCAAGATTCAAACTGGCAGCAAGATATTAAAAAACATTTACGCTATGGCGGCAAGTTAGTCGGTATTTGTGGTGGTTTTCAAATGTTGGGTATGAAACTAAACGATCCACAGCACATCGAAAGCAATAACGATACTATGCCGGGTTTGGGGCTACTAGACTTTGAAACCGAACTTTACCCAGAAAAACAATTAAAACAAGTTAGCGGTCAGTTTAGCTTTGACGGCTTTCATGGTGACATTCAAGGCTATGAAATTCATTGCGGCATATCCACGGGTCCCGCATTAAGCAATGCTTTTTCTACCATTACCGATCAAAATAATCATCGCTATAGTGAAGGGGTAGTGTCAGCAGATGGACAAATTATTGGTAGTTATATCCATGGCTTGTTTGAACATCAACACTCATTACAAGCGTTATTAACTTGGGTATCAGGTAAACAAATTGTCGCGCAAGATTGGTCGCAAATTAGAGAGCAAGAACTCGACCGATTTGCCGACTGTTTAGAGCAACATTTAGATATCGAGGCAATAGAAGAAATTATCGCGCAGTCTAATGGATAGTTAAAAAAACGAATAGAGAATCATTTATGAATGAAGTAGAAAGACATTTAAAAAGAGCGCAAAACAAAAAAATTAACGTTGATAAAGGCGTCGCCAAAGCCTTTTTTTGAAAAAGGCATTATGTTAGTGATTACTGGCAATGATAAAGGAAAATCTACGGGCGGCTTTGGTAATGTTGCCCGTTGTGTTGGTCATGGTTATAAAGCGGCTGTGGTACAATTTATCAAAGGTAAATGGGCTAGCGGTGAGCGCGCCTTATTAGAAAAAACGGCGTACCTTTTGCCATTATGGGGGCGGGGTTTACCTGGGAAACACAAAACCCCGAGGCGGATAAAATTGCTGCCAACAAAGTCTGGCAAGAAGCCAAAAATTTTTTAGCCGATCCAGATATTCATTTGGTATTGCTTGACGAATTAACTTATATGCTTAGCTATGAATACTTACCAAAAGATGAAGTATTGTCGGCTTTAACAAACCGCCCCAAGAGCAATCTGTGGTGATTACCGGACGACGAGCGATTGAAGAAGTTAATTGCTATGGCAGATACGGTAAGTGTATTCAATATACCAAACATGCCTTTAGAGCGGGTATTAAAGCCCGACAAGTGTCGATTGGTAGTCTGTAAAAATAAGTCTAATGATGGAAGAAGTGATAAACAAGTAATGATGGAAATATATTTTGAGTAAATCGTTCAATGAAACCGATTGTCAAATCTTGGAAGAAATTCTAAGGCTACGTCGTGATGTTAGAGGTAATTACTTTACCGATGAGCCTGTATCTAAAGCGCTGATCAGCCACTTAATCAAGGCCGCTTTGTATGCGCCGTCAGTGGGCTATTCTCAACCTTGGCAGTTTGTGGTTATTCGTAATGAAAGTGTTAAACAACAGGTTTATCAGTCATTTAAACAAGCAAATGCTGTTGGCAGTAGTTTGTTTTTAGGCGATAAAAAACGCGACTATAAGGCGTTAAAACTCGAAGGGATTTTAGAAGCGCCAGTCAATATAGCGATCTTTTATAAACCCAGTAAAACACCAGTATTAGGGCAAACTAGCATGAAAGATATGGGACGTTTCAGTGTCGTTTGCGCTATTCAAAACCTGTGGTTAATGGCGCGGGCATTAAACATTGGTGTCGGTTGGGTTAGTATTGTTGATGCGCAGCAAGTGAAACAAGCGGTTAATGCCGACGAAGATGCTGAACTAATTGGCTATTTGTGTATCGGCTATGTTAAAGAATTTTTAGACGAGCCAGAACTAAAACAAAAAGGCTGGGCGGAGCAAAAAAACAGTCAGGATGTCGTGTTCTTCGATAGCTTTCCCAGATAAATTCTTACTGAATTTAAACATTACAATAGCAACCTTTTACGTCGCCGATGATTAAATCTGAATTAAAACCTTGGGCATAATTTTGTAGTACAGTTTCAACGTAGCCATTTGATTGCGAACAAGATAGCCCTACCGAATAAGGGCCAAAATACAATAAATTTTCTATGGCACTGACAATTAATATTGATGGCGTTGAGGGGATAATAGTTAACAAGTCGGCAGGTAAACGAATGTTTAGTACATTAAAGTCATCTAACTGTGCTTTTTTATTGATAGAGGCTTTGTGATCTTCGCTATATTTTGTACACGAACAGTCATTACTAGTAAAATGGATAATAGTATTACTTAAATCGACATTTTTTAGTGCTTCAATTTCTCTTATTTTTTCAATCAGCGAGCTACTTTCTCGCCCAGCTAATTTCATATTAGGATCGAATGAAGTTAAACGATTGCTAATAAAATATATGGCAGCAATAAGCGTTAACAAAAGCCAAAGAAAAAACACGATATAATGATATCGTGTTATGTTTTTATTTAAAGCAGGCAATGCTAGTCTCTAATGAAGCGACAGCTTTAGATATTTGCTCTGCTTCTTGAGCTAGCATATCAACTTTTATCGCATCATCTTTCCCTAATAAACTCATATTTTCAGTGCTTTGAGAAATCTCATTGGTTGTTATTGCTTGCTCTTCTACAGCAGCGGCGACAGAATTTGCTATATCACTTGATAGTGCTACTAATTCTGCAGCATGGGTAACTTCCTCATTTGCTTTCTCGGTCACACCAATAACAGTATCAACCGCTTTAATACAGCTTTCCATTGATTGCGTGGAAGATTTTGAGTAACTAACCAGTTTCGTTAATGTGTCACCAATTTTATCTGTACTTTCCTTTGTTCTATTTGCTAATGCTCTTACTTCATCGGCAACTACAGCAAAACCGCGACCTTGCTCTCCTGCTCTGGCCGCTTCAATTGCCGCATTTAACGCTAATAAATTGGTTTGATCGGCAATACTTGTTATTTCTGATAAAACAGTAGTGATAACATCACTTGAACTAGCTAAAGCCGCTATTTCATCATTTGTTCTATTTAAAGTATTGCTGAGTTCACTGTGTTTACTATTTATTTCTTCAATGTATTGATTTGTTGCCTGCGTTGAAGTACTTGCTTCTTGCATTTTGTCATTTAAGTTAGCAGTATCTTGCGCTATTGAGGCGACCGTTACTGCCATTTCTTCAACAGAAGAGGCAATTATTTCAGTCTCTTGTTGCCTATTACTCGCTGATGTTTCAAGTTCAGTTTTTGCTGATATCAAGTTATTTGAATTTACTATAAAGTCATCAGTTTGATTTTTTACACCAGTAACTACGTTATCAAGCACAGATAACAGTTGATTAAATCCTTCTAGTATTGCATTGCCGTTTGTATCGGTTCTTATCTTTAAGTCGAGTGAATTTTCATTAGCGGTTAATTTATAAATTACTTGTGCTAATTCTTTGCCTACTAGACTGTCGTCATATAATGTTTTTGCGATAAACCCTGCTATTGCCGCCTCTACAATGGCATATGCGGCATGAATGATAATGGTTGAAAATAATAGTCGATCTTGATCAAACACATAGACAGCCATTCCATTTACTTGCATAAAATAAAAAGAGATATGATGTACTGCAATTAAGCCGACAGCAGTAATAAATACTTTCCAATCACTAAAAACGATTAAACTAGCCATTAAAATGAAAATTTCAAAATGAACTTCTATCAGGCCGTTCATTTGATGGATATGTAGGCAAGCAAATATCATTGCCGCCAGTGCTGATGTGTGCTTAGTTAATGTTGCATTGGGCGCTGTTTTCATCATCCATAATGGTACAAACATGGCTGGCAATCCGATAAAAAATGCCTCCATATAGGTACCGTATACAAATGCTAAAGCAATTGATTCAACAAAAAGTAATATAAGAACACTTGAAAAAACTTTATTAATTTTATCCATTATTTCCCTACCAATCATTTAACCAATTAGATAATTTCTACATATAATAAAATTTAAAAATACGGGTTAAATGTAATTCTGGCTATTCATATTGATAAGTCGTACTACTTAAATTAATGAGTAATACTACTTGCTTTGACCATACTATAACGGCTGTTTACCGTAAAGTTTCAGTGATTTTATACTTAGCTCACCTCTAAGTATATATTAAGATGAAATGTTTTAGTTTTTAAAAGTTCTATATTCACTTTTAACAGGCAGGCAACTATATTTATTACATTATTGAAATTAGTGGCAATAATTAAAGTCTAGCTACTTACGTAAATGGCTTTGCTGATCAATGCACAATAACGCTCCAGAAATGACTTTCAACATCAACGCGCATTTTGTACAAAATAAGTTCTTTTTTATTTGTTATAATAATCCGTGTTTTTTTGTCGGTGAGTAGCATGGTTATAAAGAAAGAAAGAGCAGACTATCATTATGCCAGTGAATTAGGTGGTATAGAGCTGCTTGATGCTAATTTCCACAAGCAAAATTTTTCTCGCCATAGTCATGAAGGTTATACCATAGGGGTAATTGAGTCAGGTGCACAACGTTTTTTTCGCACCGGCAGTGATCATGTCGCGCCTGTGCATAGTATTATTTTGGTTAATGCGGATGAAGTGCACAATGGTTGTTCAGCGACAGAAGATGGTTGGGCGTACCGCGCTATGTACCCCTTACCTGCGTTATTTGAAAACATTAGTGAGGAGTTGGGGTTAAATCAAGGGGCGCCTTATTTTCCTCAGGCCGTTGTTCACGACCAGCAATTAGCGCAAATGTTGCGCTTAACCTTTACGACACTAAATGGCTCAGATAACCGTTTATTACGAGAAACGCTTATTTACTCTGCCATGGTTAAATTAATGTCTCGTCACGGAAAAAGTAAGCTTGCTTTTACCCAGGCTAACATTGATAAGAAGCACTTACTGTTGGTAAAGCAGTTTTTAGATGAGCACCCAGCAGCTGACATTTCTTTAGCAGAGCTTGCTAAGTTGGCAGGGATCAGCGCGTGTCATCTATTAAGACAATTTCAGCGTTATTTTGGCTTGCCGCCTCATACTTATCAAATACAATCTAGATTGAGGTTGGCTAAAAAATTAATCCGTAAAGGGCTTAAAATTCTTGATGTGGCACTGGATTGTGGTTTTCATGATCAAAGTCATTTCCATCGTCATTTTAAACGGGCAATGGGAATTACCCCTGGTACCTACGCAAAAGCTGTGGCTGCTAATTCTATACAATAAAATAACGTAATCGTTGAGTAAACTGTGACTAAAGTTAATTACAAGAGTGAACTATGACCGTATCAACCAATACCGCACCGCTACAGTTTTCGTCAAAATATACTGCTATGTGGCGGGGTGCTCTGGCAATATCGCCTTTGTCTATCGCTGTAATTCCTTGGGGAATACTGGCAGGTTCTTTTGCTATTGAAGTGGGCTTATCACCCCTTGAGTCACAGGCAATGTCAGCCATTGTCTTTGCCGGTGCAGCACAATTGGTGGCACTTGGCATGATAAAAACGGGCATTGGAATTGTTGGCATTTTATTGACCACGCTACTGATCACATCACGGCATTTTCTTTATAGCATGGCATTGAGACGGGATATTAGTCCGCTACCAACAAGGTGGCGTTTATTACTTGGTTTTTTGTTAACCGACGAACTGTTTGCCATTGTTGCCACGGATAACTCGCAGCGGCATAAATTTGATCGTTGGTATGCCCTAGGAGCCGGATTATCTTTTTACCTAAGCTGGAACCTTGCCACGCTGCTAGGGGTGCTTGCCGGAAAAAATATACCTAACATAGAGCAATGGGGATTAGACTTTGCTATTGCGGCGACGTTTATTGCCTTAATAGTGCCACTAATTAAAAATAAATCTATTTTAATTAGCGTACTAGTTTCATTGGTTAGCTCGGTGAGTTGTGTATTGTTAAATATTGAAGCGGGATTATTGATTTCTGCCCTATTAGGCATGACTTGCGGTACCCTACATGAAAAACTCAAAGGGGAACGCGCATGATTTGGTTAATTATTGTTGGTATGGCTAGCTTGGTATTCGTTAGTCGCTATGCCTTTCTTGAGCCTAAATTACCCTTGAAATTAAGCCATAACACCCAGCGGTTTCTTAGTTATGCTGCCCCCGCTGTGCTAACGGCTATTTTCGCTCCTATTGTCTTGGTACGAGAAAATTCGCTAGCGATAACGTTTGATAATAACTACTTGATTGGGGCTATTATAGCCTGCCTGCTCGCCTATTTTACCCGTAATACCTTGTTAACCGCACTGGTGAGTATGGGGGTGTTTTTCTTTATTCTTTAACCGAGAGCAAAGCCCTTTACCCTTGTTAATTAATGGCACAGATGCGTTTCCCTAGAAATAGGAAGATCTACTGAAACCTGATTACGTCCATTATTTTTTGATTGGTAGAGAGCTTGATCGGCTCTTTTAATTATTTCCATAATTTTATTTTCCGATTTCTGTTGTATTGCTATGCCAATACTGACGGTAATTTCAAATTGTTCCTGCTCATAATTAAATTTATGTTCCTGTATCTTTTTACAAATTTTATCTGCAACAATTTTGGCTTTAACTATTGTTGTATTTGGCATAATAACGGCGAATTCCTCACCGCCATATCTTGCTAAAATATCGATGGAGCGAAGATTCCCTTTCAATAATAGCGCAATTTCAGTGATAACATAATCACCGCAAGGGTGACCGTAGCGATCATTTACTCGTTTAAAATGATCAATATCAATCATCAATAAACCCAACATCATCCCGTTTCTGTTTGCTTCTAATACCCTAATATCACCATGCTCTATCAGATGTCGGTGATTAAATAGACCGGTCAAATGATCACGAATAGATAACTCCAGTAGCTGTTTGTTTTTATGATCTGAGACATTTTTCATTTCTTTAAGGTTTTTGGCCATGTTATTGAATTTATTTACTAAATTTTCAAGTTCATCATGTTGACTTATTTGTTTAATATCAATATCAAACTCACCAGAAGCAATGATATCTAAACTGTCGATGACTTTTTTCAAAGGTTTAACAATAAAATAGGATAGTAACGAGGATAATATTATTATTACCATCACAGTGAAGATGAGCAGCAGGTAAAATTGCTGTTTTAAAGTATTTATCAACTGAAACGCTTGTTCAATTTCTTGTTCAGCTAATAAAATAAATTTTAGACCATCTATTTCAGCAATAATAGAGACACCTAAAACAGATTTGCTTAGATGATTTTTCCAGATGCCTTGGCTTTCTTTATTGAACTGACGTGCCTGTTTAATAGGATGTGTGTCAAAGTTAAAAGAGTGCTGATTGTCTATTAATGATTTTTCTGATGTGGTGATCCCCCTACCTTCAATAGTAAGCATATATATTGATTCACCGGCGGAGAGTATGCGGTGTTCTGATTTAGCTCCTAAACTGTGAAGTAGCTCACCAGAAAATAAATCTTGTATTTTATTCATACGGTAATGATTAACCAAAACGCCAAGCGTTAATTGTGTTTTGTCATTACTAATAATAGGGGAAGCTACAGCCCCTAACAGCTGTAAATTAGGGTAGTGAATAAATTTAGCAACATAACTTTGGGAAAGGCCTTTTTGATAGTAAAGTTTTTCCGATAGATCTTTTCCAATCCGACTGGCTAAAGTGGAAGCGATGATCAAGCCTTGAGTATTAACAACATCAATAAACATTAAGTTACTTTTAGTTGGTAATTTATTTTGTCTTAAATGGTCGTTTAAATGTTGTGCTGAGCTAAGTTTATTCGTTATTTTAATTAATTCATTCTTAATAAAACCGTCTGAAGAAAAGTCAGTAGTATTGGTTTTTAATGTTTCTAAAAACAGGTGAATTTCTCCAACTTTATACTCTGCGCTCATGCTTAATTGTGCTAGTGTGATTTTCCTTAAGGCGTCTTCACTGCCGATAAAAAATAACTTACTTAGCAGTAATAAAGGAAAAATGGCAACCAAAAGGAGTGAAATGGTTAATTTTACTCTAAGTGAAAAATTTTTAATTCGCTTCATGTTTAATGGCTTACTCTATACTAAAAGTAGGTAATAACTGTTTCAACATTTGTTATTCTAGTAGTCATAGTTATGACGTTAACTCCTTTGATACTAGTTTAAATGATAGCTGTCTGATTTCTTAAAGTAGGTGCTGTTGCAGAAGGTCTGTTCTTTTAATGATGATGGTTTGGCGTAAAAATATCCTTGTACTAAAACATCGGCAATACCAATATCCTTTATCAAATTATGTTGAGAGATATTTTCAACACCCTCAATTACGATGATCACCCCTAATTTATCGCATAGTTGCAGTAAAGCTATCAAGGTTTCTAGCTTTCGTGTGCTTGTTTCAATATCACAAACTAAACTACGGTCAATTTTAATAATATCGACATCTAAATTATTGATATAATTAAGCGTTGAGTATCCCGAACCAAAATCGTCTATAGCAATTTTTATGCCCTGTTGTTTTATCCACTGAAAGTGATTAACCACGTGATCAAGAGAAACTGGAGATGAGTCAATTTCAGTTGCTTCAAAAATCAATCGAGATTTGTCTATACCAAATTCATCAAAACTCTTAAGTAACGCTTCAATCAGTGTGATATTAATAATTTGTGGCATGTTGAAATTTAAGGCAAAACTGATATTTTGATATAAGTCACCATGCTCATGTAAAAAAATAACCAGTTGTTTTGCTACATAAAGCGCTACTTTAGACAAGTAACCATTTTTACTGGCCAATTCAATTATCGTCATTGGATTAACCGCGCCATATTCGTCATGTTGCCAGCGTAATAATATTTCAACCATGATCACTTCTCCGGTATTGATATTAAATATTGGTTGAGCAGCTAAATGCAATATTTTATTGTTCATCGCCTTTTCTAGCTCAATAAACATATCTCTGTCGGTATGACTATAATAGTCCAAGTGATGATTAAAATATTGCCAATTTAGTGCTTCTGACTTTGCTAATTTAAGTGCAATATCCGCCCGTCTTAACACTTCAGAATGTTTTTTTATCTGTGTAGTAAGATCGACCAACCCAAGAGATAATTGAATATCGATAAAGTCATGGCCATAAGGGATAGGTTGTGCAAGGAGCTTCATAAACTGGTTTATTTCGCCCATACTTTGATGTTTAAAAATAATCCCAAACTCTACCTGTTTTAAATGATAGAGGGTAGCATCTTCTTTCAACACCTCAGTTAACCGCTCAATCAGTATAGATAACACATAGTCAGCTGCTTTGCGGCCAAAATCATTGAAAATTTTGCTATATTTATTAATTTTTAAGATAGCAAAGGAAAGTGAAAATCCTAAATCAATTTGCTGGTCAATATTTAACTGAATATCTAGATCTTTAAATAAATTGTCTCTGCTGCCAATTTTATCTAATTGCTTGGGGTTACATTGTAGTACTTGCATTATCTCTGCTCCATTTTTAGTATAGATTATTATTATTATCGAACGGTAATGCTACTCAGGAAATCAAATAGACCAATAATAAATAGACACCTTTTCCTTGGCTTTACTATAGAGATAATGCGCTAAAAAAACAGGTCAAGGGGATAAATCGGGAGATGCTCCCGACAAATAGTTCTTTTATCTATGTTAGTGTTGATCCAGATTAAAGTCGTTTAAAGACAAGTATGTATAAGTATAAATATTTGTATCTATATTTTACTTGTACGCTGTGAGTAGTGACTAGGGAGTGGGCATTATGAAGATAAAAAAGTTGTCATATTATTTACCTTTTATAAAAATTGACAACGGTCTTTCCTCGCACCAATGGCATCATAAATTTAAACTGTCGTTACTTTTTATATTTCCGTTATTAATTTCAATCAGTGGCGGTTTATTTCAAATAGATAAGCTAACAACTCGTGCATCGCAACTGGCTAACTTAGAACGACTAACAAGCTTAACTATTAAAGTCAGTCATTTACTGCATATACTACAAAAAGAACGAGGTTATGCTGGCATTTATATCGCTACTAATGGCACTAAATTTAAAGCAGAGTTACTTGAACAACGAGAGTTAGCAATAATAAGTAATAGACATATTTATAATTTACTTAGATCAAAAAGCATTACTGTTAACCGAAAGTTTGAACAGAGATTACATAACTTTAATCAATATTTAGCTGAATTTAAGCAAGTTCGTCTTCAAGTTGACCATTTAACCATCGATGAAGCTAAGGCAATTCAGCTCTATAGCCAATTAAATAATAAGCTACTTGATGTTGTTGCTACTATTGTTCAACTAACCGTTGATAGTGAGCTGACTCAGGCATTTTCTGCTTATACATTGTTTCTTAAAGGTAAAGAAAGAGTTGGTATTGAAAGGGCAAGATTTAGTATTATTTTTGCTAGGGGATATTTTTTAGCCAATGAATATAAAGAATTGGTTAAGTTGGAAATAGAACAAACGCTTTTTTTTCATGAATTTGAGGAACTAACAAGTGCCGGATTATATAAGTCATTTGGCGAACTTTTTAATGATCAAGTATTTACCTCTGTCCAGCAAATAAAAACTAATGCCTTGGTTAACAACAAGGTTAACATCACTGTTACCGACTGGTTTAATATCATCACTAATAAAATAGATAAACTAGATTTGTTCGCAGATAAAATATCAGAGGAACTTATTTCCAATGCTATCCGCTTAAAGCAAAGTAGTAAACAGGAGATGCTTTATTGGCTGACATCATTAATACACCTTTACATTATTACCACTGTTGCCGGTATTTGGTTAATTACCCACATTAACCGTACAGCAATCAATAGAATTAAAGAATATCAGAGCTTGTTTTCTAATAATTCAGCGGCCATGGTGGTAATACATGCAAAATCACAAAATATTCTCTACGCAAATCAGAGTTTTTCTAAACTGTTAGGTTATAGCCAACAGCAACTCTCTAAACTTAATGTCACTGATTTTCATCGTAAAAAAGATATCGCTCACATTTTAAAACTTTTTGAAGGTATGGTATCCGGAGAAATATCGGTAGCTGAAAAGGTGTTATTTATCCGTAATGACGACAAAGTGTTTTTTGCCGATATATTCGTATTTCCAATCATTATAGATAAGCAAGAATATCTTGCCGCCCACGTAGTAGATATAACCAGTAAACTACAAGCTAAACAGTACATCGAACAATCAGAATTAACCTTACAAATGATATTAGATAGTATCAATTCAGCAGTTGTAGTAGTTGAAGTGAAAAATCAGCAACCTGTCTATATGAATAAAAAAGCGATTGAAATATATCAAAATAGAGAGGAAGATGAATCGGTTTGGTCGTTACTCGAACAAGGTTTTTTCTCTAATTTAAACGATGACTTTGTAAATAATTCAATCATTAAAAAACAATACTTCAATAAATTAAAACAACGTTGGTACCAAATTAGCAGTAATATTATTGATTGGAGTGATGGTCGAACTGTCTGCTTAAAAATGCTCAAAGACATTACCGAAAGTTATGAAGCAGAGCGTCGAAATAAAAATTTACTCACTGAAAACCGTCAATTGTTGTGTAGAAACTACCGGTTAATAGAACAAGAACGTAAACATATAGCTAAAGAGCTGCATGATGAATTAGGTCAACTATTAACTGGCATAAAACTTCAGGCAGATTTTATTGCTCGCCAAACAGGTAAAGAGCATGAAGCTTTACAAAGTTCAGCTCAAAGCATTGTTCAGGCGACCAGTGAGTTAATTAAATCCACCCGAGATATTACTAATAATTTGCGACCAATTATTCTTGATCAATTAGGCATAATTGACGCGATAAAAGAGTTAGTACAAAACTGGCGTAATCTAAATAAAAACATTCAATTTGAGCTTAACACTGAGAGTTTACCTTATCAGTTAAGCGACGAACTCCAAATAAGTGTTTACCGAATTGTGCAAGAAGGGATCACTAATGCATGTAAACATGCCGATGCCCATCACATTGAAATAATACTAAAATTTCTACCCTTATCTCACGACCATAAGCGGTTTTTGTTGCAATTAAAAATTCAAGATGACGGAAAAGGCTTTGCGCAACATAGTGAATATTCTAACGGCATGGGGATCATTAACATGCGAGAGCGAACTGAAGCACTTAATGGTGTTTTTTGTTTGATAAACAAAGCAAACAAAGGGGTAGAAATTTTTATTACCATCCCACTTGAGCCCATATTGCAGGAAGAGCTATGCCATTAAAAATACTCATTGCTGATGATCATGCCATAGTACGTAGCGGCTTGACACTGTTAGTAAACTCTCAGCCTAACTATCAGGTTTTAGCAAGTGTTAGCAATGGTGAACTGTTACTCTCAGAATGTCAGCAAAATCTACCCGATCTTATTATCACTGATTTATCCATGCCTGGGATTGGTGGCGTTGAATTAATACGTCGTTTACTACTTAAATGGCCAAATATTAATATTATGGTGTTCAGCATTTATCAGAATCCTTATTTGGCCAAGCGTCTGATTGATATGGGCATAAAAGGCTATATCAGCAAAAATAGTGATACTGATATTATTTTAGCTGGCATTACCGCGATTACTCAGGGAAAAACTTATATTAGCCCTGATATATGTTTGCATATGGAAGAAGAAAAACCCCTGTCAAAGCTCACCGCTAGGGAACTCGATATATTCTGCTGTATAGCCAAAGGCTTAAGTGCAAAACAGTCTTCAAAAAAACTTTTTTTATCAGAAAAAACTGTTGCCAATAATATATCTATTATTAAGAAAAAGCTAAAAATTGCCAGCTCAATCGAAATAGTTCATTTAGCCATGCTTGAAGGGCTTGCTAGTCCTAGCTAGATAGTCCTATTTATATTAATAAAAAGTTTCATAATCACTATTTGGTAAAGTTTTTGTGAGAAAAATTATTTCAAAGTATTTAGAAAAATTGATTAGGTGGTAAATAAATAATTATAAAAAAGTAAGTACCCCCAACCGCAAGGAATAATAATGATTAGAAAAATAAAAATAAGTTCAAGATTAACTGTAGGTTTTTTAATATTAGTACTCATACTGGCAATTTCATCTATTAGTTCAGTATTCCAAATTACATCTATTACAGAAAATGCTAACAAAGTTGTTGAATTACGAATTCCTACAGCCCAAGCAAGTGCTAGTGTGTTAAATGGAGTTAATCATGCGCTTGCCGCGTTAAGAGGCTGGATGTTATTGGGCGAGGATAAATTTAAAGCAGAAAGACAGTTAGCATGGGATAGCGAAATAACCCCGGCAATATTAACATTAGATAAAATGTCTGTTAATTGGACAAACCCTAAAAATATAGCCCGTTTAAAAGAAATAAAAGCCTTACTAAACGATTTTGAACAAGAACAAAAAAATATTGAAGATATAGCGCAAACGTTACAAAATATACCGTCAATTGAGATGCTTTATCAGCAAGCGGTACCACAAGCTTCTATTATGTCGAAAGAGATTACAAAACTGATTGATATTGAACTTACTCGTAATGCAAGTATTGAAAGAAAAGCTTTATTGGGTATGATGGCTGATGTTCGAGGTTCACTTGGTTTAGCGCTTGCTAATATCCGTGGTTACTTATTGTCAAGAGAAGAAGATTACCGACACTCTTTTGAACAATTATGGGATAAAAATCAACGAAGATTTGCAGATTTAAAAGCACAACAAGCTTTATTAAATAATGAACAAAAACAATCACTGATACTATTTTCTGAAGCAATGGATGTTTTTACGCCATTGCCTGAGCAAATGTTAGACTCACGAGCGTTAGATACCTGGAATTTAGCTAATCACTGGCTGGCAACCAAAGCAGCCCCATTAGGATTTAAAATAAAAGTTATTTTAAATGAAATGGCCATTAATCAAAAAACGTTATTAAAAAATGATGCTAATATTTTAGTTGATAGCAGTGATACTGCCATTTCTATGGCTTGGCTATTGCTCTTTGTCGGTATTATTGCCGGCATTAGCTTAGCCGTCATCATCATTCGAAGTATTATCCCACCTCTAAACTCGATATCAAAAAAATTATTACAAATAAAGAACAATAACGACTTAACCATTAATCTTAATAATCAAGGCAGTGATGAAATATCAGCAATGGCTGATGCGTTAAATAATGTATTTTCTACCTTTAAAACCTCTTTACATGAGGTTTCACATGCTAGTAATCAAATATCGGTAACCGCAGAAGAAACCTCGGTTATCTCAACTCAAATAGCCAACTCAATCCAAAATCAAGCGGGACAAACTGAGTTGATTGCCACGGCTATAAATGAAATGACCGCGACAACAAAAGAAGTAGCACAAAGTATATCTAATACGTCTAATGCTTCTGATGAAGCACATGAACATGTCAGTACCGGTACAGAAATAATGCAAAAAACGATTGCTACTATTAACGAACTAGCAGACAAAATATTAGATACCAGTCAAACAGTTAATGAACTAGAACAAAACAGTCGTGAAATAGCTAGTGTACTTGAAGTCATTAATTCAATTGCAGATCAGACCAATCTATTAGCGTTAAACGCAGCCATTGAAGCCGCAAGAGCAGGTGAACAAGGAAGAGGTTTTTCTGTTGTTGCTGACGAGGTACGTGCATTAGCGGCAAGAACACAAACGTCAACGGGTGAAATCAGTACCATTATAAATAAATTACAACAAAGTGCTAAAGTGGCAGTGACTTCTATTGTTGAAAGCCAAGAACAAGTTGATGAAGTTGTTAATCAAGCGAAGTTATCTAGCGAAGTACTTATTACTATTTCCGAAGTTATTACCAATATAAATGATATGAGCAGCCAGATAGCAACAGCATCAGAGCAACAAGGTGTTGTCGCAGAAGAAATAAATATAAATGTGGTCAATATTCATGATAAAACGCAAGAGAATGTTGAAGCTGTATCAGAATCATCAAAATCTGGCCGTGAATTGGCAGAGTTGTCTCTGCAGATGCAAACACTGGTATCAAGATTTAAGATTGCTTAATTTGTAGTACGTATTGTGCATCCCCTAAATTTTTTATAGGGGGTGTTAATCTCTTAAGCTAAAACAGGCTCAGGAACGGATTTACAAAAAAGTTATTTACAGAGGTCAACAATAAAGTATTATTTTCTCATTAACCAAGTACTATCCATGAGCAAACCATTATTTAAATGTTGTGCTCAAGCCATCAATTAACGCGGCATTTTTGTTTACTTCAATGCCGGTATTATTTACTTGTTGTGCTAATTCGGCATTATTTTTAGATATATCATCAATAATTAAGATGCTTTTATTCATTTGATTAGCAACGACACTTTGCTCTTCTGTTGCGGTAGCTACTTGAGCTGTCATGTCACTGACGTCGTTTATACTATTGACAATATTGCTCATTGTTTGTTGTATCTTAAGGGTGCCTTCAGAGCATTGTTCGGCATTAATTTTACTTGTGAGCATTACTTGACTCCATTCCTTTAACGTTGTTTGTAGTTTAAGGACCGAAGTTTGTATTTGTACTGTAGCATCTTGAGTTCTGCTTGCCAGTGTTCTAACTTCATCAGCGACAACGGCGAAACCTCTTCCTTGTTCACCTGCTCTAGCTGCTTCTATAGCGGCATTTAGCGCCAATAAGTTTGTTTGATCAGCAATGCCTTGAATTTCAGACATAATGACTGATATTTCATTTACATCACCAACCAATTCATTGGCATTGTTCGCCGCATTTTCAACGTTATGAGACAAGCTGATAATTTTCTTTTGATTAACTTCAATCACTTCAATATTTTGCTGGCATTCATTTTGAATACTGACCACTTTGTCATGAGTAAATGTGGTATTAGAACTTACCTCGTCTATAGTTGAGCTCATTTGAGTAATTGCAGTGGCAAATTGTGCTAAATGCGAATTTTCTTCTTGTATGCCTGCAAGCATTTCACTTGATACGCTTTCTAATTCAGCAGAGAGTTTTACTAAGGTACGGCCTGAGTCACGGCTCCGTCCTAATATGGTGCTAATTTTTGCTTTATATAACTCTACAGGGTAAGTAATTATGTTGGTTAGTCCTTTTCCGGAATAAACCATTCGTGATGGACTATCAAATGACAACTTGGCATTGGCGGCCGCATTGGGGAAAAATATTAGTTCTTCAGCGAAAATAATGAAAAGCAAACCAATACATACCAATAGGATTACCGATGAAAATACAGCATTACCATAGGTTAAATTTGTAATGAAAGCTAAAGTGATGACCATTAAGCCCATAATACGTTTTAAATTGGTATTGGCATTAAAATCTCGAGTGGATTTACCGCTATTTAATTTATCATAAAACAGTTGTGCTTTTTTCTTTTGTTCATCTAGCGGCTTGGTTCTTACCGACTGGTATCCAGTGATCTTATCATTTTTATATAAAGGGGTTACATAAGCATCTACCCAATAAAAGTCACCATTTTTACATCGGTTTTTCACCATACCACGCCATGAGTCACCGCGTTTTAATTTCTCCCATAAATCCTTGAATGCGGCTTTAGGCATATTAGGATGGCGAACAATATTATGATGTTGTCCGGTTAACTCATCTAAGGAGTAGCCAGCTACCTGACAAAACTCTTCATTAGCATAGGTTATTCGCCCTTCAAGATCTGTGATTGATACTAATTGTTCAGAGTCTGAAAAGGTTTTTTCATTATTTGATAGGTGAGTCATAAGTAAAAATCCATTTTATTTAGTCAAAGATATCTTAGCCGTTAAATCGTAAAATTACTAACTATTTCATTAATGAGAGGTATTAGGCATTGAGAAATATTTTAAGCCAATATAAATTTCTTACTATTTATTAATATCAATATATAGTTATCTACTTACTGCTCTATAAACAAGTTGCGAGGATACTGCTTATTTCAACAATGATTATAGGGTACATTTTTTGCCGTGCATGCTCTAATTGAGCAGGAAAAAAGTATTATCTGTGCTGTTAGCCGTGCATTTTTTAAAAATTTAGCGAGTAAGCTATCTTCATCTTCAACATGGTTGGGATCAGGTTTTACACAATCAATAGGGCACACGCTCACACAGGTGGGTTTGTCATAATGACCAATACACTCGGTGCATTTATCAGCATCTATTTCGTAAATGTGCTCACCTAAGGTAATCGCTTCATTAGGGCATTCAGGATCGCACATATCACAATTAATGCAGCTGTCTTCAATAAACAAAGCCATATGAACTAAAGCCTACTTATCTACTTGGTTTTGCGCGAAGGGATGGCGAGTGGTGCCGCCCTCAGTTAAATAACGCATGATAATTCCAAATGCTAAATCTAGCTCTGTATCTAGTTCAATGGCAACCTTATGACCTGAGCCTTTGGCATCAGTGATGGTTTCACCTGTTTTACAGTGGATCATGTTTGTTAGGGTAAAGCTAATATTGCCGTTTGGCGTCATTAATTCTAAGGTATCACCGACAAGAAATTTATTTTTGACATCAATTTCAACTAAACCTGATTCTTCATTTCGACCTAGTACTTCACCAACAAATTGTTGTGTATCGCTTTTTGAATAACCATAATCATAATTTTGTGTGTCAGAAGGGCGGTGACGTTTCAAAAAACCTTCGGTATAGCCGCGATGTGCTAAATGCTCTAAATCCGTATTTAATAATGGGTTAAATGCTTTGTTGGCAATGGCATCATTCATTGCTTGTTGCGAGAAACGCTTATTTACTCTGCCATGGTTAAATTAATGTCTCGCCACGGAAAAAGTAAGCTTGCTTTTACCCAGGCTAACATTGATAAGAAGCACTTGCTGTTGGTAAAGCAGTTTTTAGATGAGCACCCAGCAGCCGACATTTCTTTAGCAGAGCTTGCTAAGTTGGCAGGGATCAGCGCGTGTCATCTATTAAGACAATTTCAGCGTTATTTTGGCTTGCCGCCTCATACTTATCAAATACAATCTAGATTGAGGTTGGCTAAAAAATCAATCCGTAAAGGGCTTAAAATTCTTGATGTGGCACTGGATTGTGGTTTTCATGACCAAAGTCATTTCCATCGTCATTTTAAACGGGCAATGGGAATTACCCCTGGTACCTACGCAAAAGCTGTGGGTGCTAATTCTATACAATAAAATAGCGTAATCGTTGAGTAAACTGTGACTAAAGTTAATTACAAGGGTGAACTATGACCGTATCAACCAATACCGCACAGCTACAGTTTTCGTCAAAATATACTGCCATGTGGCGAGGAGCCTTGGAAATTTCGCCCTTATCCATAGCCGTAATTCCCTGGGGAATACTGGCAGGTTCATTGGCAATTGAAGTAGGTTTATCAGCCGTTGAGTCACAGGCAATGTCAGCCATTGTCTTTGCCGGCGCAGCACAATTGGTGGCGCTTGGTATGGTAAAAGCGGGCATCGGAATTGTTGGCATTTTATTGACCACGCTACTGATCACTTCTCGGCATTTTCTTTATAGCATGGCATTGAGGCGGGATATTAGCCCATTACCAACAAAGTGGCGTTTATTACTCGGTTTTTTGTTAACCGACGAACTGTTTGCCATTGTTGCCACGGATAACTCGCAGCGGCATAAGTTTGATCGCTGGTATGCGTTAGGGGCAGGGTTGTGTTTTTACATCAGTTGGAACGTTGCTAGGGGTGATAGCCGGAAAAAACATTCCCAACATAGAGCAATGGGGATTAGATTTTGCTATAGCCGCTACTTTTATTGCCTTAATAGTGCCATTAATTAAAAATAAATCTATTTTAATTAGCGTATTGGTCTCGTTAGTTAGCTCGGTGAGTTGTGTAGTATTAAATATTGAAGCGGGCTTATTGATTTCTGCTCTATTAGGTATGACTTGCGGTACTGTACATGAAAAAATCACCGGAGAAGGCGCATGATTTGGTTAATTATTATAGGAATGGCTAGTTTGGTATTTATTAGTCGTTATGCGTTTCTTGAGCCTAAATTACCCTTGAAATTAAGCCATAACACCCAGCGGTTTCTTAGTTATGCTGCCCCCGCTGTGCTAACGGCTATTTTCGCTCCTATTGTCTTGGTACGAGAAAATTCGCTAGCGATAACGTTTGATAATAACTACTTGATTGGGGCTATTATAGCCTGCCTGCTCGCCTATTTTACCCGTAATACCTTGTTAACCGCACTGGTGAGTATGGGGGTGTTTTTCTTTATTCTTTAACTGAGAGCAAAGCGCTTTACCCTTGTTAATTAATGGCACAGATGCGTTTCCCTAGAAATAGGCATATCTAATGAAACCGGGTTACGTCCATTGTTTTTTGATTGGTAGAGTGTTGTGGTTGGCTCTTTTAATTCGTCCGCAGTAATCGGTTTAAAGCCACCGTCTTTAGACCGTGGTTGTTTAGAATAGCCCCTCAGGTAAGTAGATCCCTCATACCCCGCGTGCAGCAAAGTCTGAATTTACTTAATCAACGCGTAGGTCAATGATACTTGTGTTATCGATTTACCTCTGCATGGCAAGGTCAGTTTTCATTGCCATGACCAAAAAATAAATACGTGTTGAATAAGCCGCTCATTAACGGCTTATTTATATCGCTGACCTACTATGTCGTATAGCGCTTTAAAAAATCATCATGACTTAACATGGGCTCTAAAAGTTGCTGTTTAGTTTGAGATATTTTGTTCAGAGTATTAATAAGCTCTTCGTTATTAAATACTTTAGCCGCTGGATGATAGTCTTGCGGCATAATACCTTGCCCTAACATGACTTGCAGCCAAGAAGCATCACGAAAAATATCATTATTATCATTATGGATATTTGCGGATTGCTTAAAAACATCTATCTTTTGCTGTAATCTCGCGGGAATGTCCATATTGCGCATGTCACGCCAGAAGTCAGAATCGTTTCGTTGATTGACATGATAATGAAGAATAATGAAGTCGCGTACGGTTTCAAACTCTTCCTTTGATTCGGTATTATATAAATCAACAACGGCTTCTGAAATTCCATCATTAGGAAATACTTTGAGTAAGCGAATAATGCCCGATTGAATCAAATGAATACTGGTCGATTCTAGTGGTTCAAGAAAGCCACTAGACAAGCCAATCGACACTACATTTTTATGCCATTGTTTGATCGTTCGGCCGGTATTAAAACTTATTTTTTTAGGTTGTTCTAACGCTTTTGAGTCTAAATTATTCATTAGGACATCATGTGCATCATCATCATTGATGTATTTTGAACTATAGACAAAGCCATTGCCGTTGCGATGGGCCAGTGGTATACGCCACTGCCAACCTGCCGGGTGTGCGATACTGCGGGTATAAGGTAAGGTATTTTCAAAACGCTCAGTCGGCACGACTATGGCACTATTTGCGGGTAACCAATGATCCCAGTGTTCATAACCTACCTTTAATGCTTTTTGAATTAGCAAAGCTTTGATACCGGTACAATCAATAAACAAATCGCCACTAATTTCTTCGCCACTTCTTAAGCGTAATGCCTGAATAAATCCGGTTTTAGGCGCTATTTTAACCTCGTCAATAAAGCCTTCAGTGCGTATAACGCCCGAGTTTCCAGCTATCTTACGTAATAACTTACCGTATAGTGCCGAATCAAAATGATACGCGTAGGGTAGATTATGGATGGGGTTTTGTGCTTTGATTTTATTGAATTTATTGTGATTACAACAGAGGTAGTTAAGATCGAAATCCCACAGAGATGACTGCATTCCTACTTGTTTAGCATGTAACCAATGATGTTGAAAATCACAAAATCCCATATTGGCACCTGGTGCGCCAAAGGTATGATAATAACTCTCGCCTGGCACTCGCCAATTCTCAAATTTTATCGCCAGTTTAATGGTCGCTTTTGTTGCGCTGAGAAACTCTTTTTCATCGATACCAAGAAACTGATTAAATATTTGCAGTGGTGGGATTGTCGCCTCTCCGACCCCAATAATGCCAACCTCTTCTGATTCCACCAATTCAACGTCAACGGTCTGATGCAACACTTTTTTTATCAAAGCGGCGGCCATCCATCCTGCTGTTCCTCCTCCAGCTATCACTATTTTCTTTATTGGCGTTGGCATAAACGTTCCTTTTATTTATATTATTCAACTGTGTGGTGCATATTTTGACTGTTATGTTTAAATCAAACATAACAGTCACTAGAAAAAAAGACCCCACAGTCAAATGACTAATGAGGTTCTTTTAACGAGAGAGCGATTATCTAGAATGAATAATTAACATTGAGTATATACGATGGTCCAAATTGACGACGAGATGAAACAATGCCACTGGCATCGTCTAACGTCTCTTCAATTTCATCAGCTAAGTTAGTACCAGATAACGACACGGTTAAGCCTTTTAGTTGATTAATACCAGATTTATCAAAGTCGTAGCTTATCTGCGCATCAACTAAGTTAACCTTATTTCGAGTCGCATCAGATATTTTATTCGAACCACCACGTTCATAGGTCAAAAATGCCGAACGATTCGTTGTTGCAATACGGAATTCAAAACCGTTAACCTGGTAATAAGCCGTCACAGAGTATGAGTGATCAGATTGACCAGGAATGGCCGTTCCATCTTCTAATTTTGCGTCAACATAAGTTTTAGATGCTGCAATACCTAAGCCGTCTAAGGCATCTGAAAAAATGCTAAATGGAATGTTGGCGGTTAGTTCATAGCCTTTCACGGTACCCTTGAGTCCATCTTCAAAGAAAGAGTATGTTCCGAAGTTAGGAGGTGTTGCTAAGTCGCCGGCAGCATAGAAGACGTCAGCGGGTCCATAAATTCCATCCTGCGGAATGACGACATCATGAAAGCCCGAAACAAAGTAATCGGCACCGCCATTGGTTTCATCATTGCGGAAGTTAATTAATTGGTTACCATCACGGGTCCAGTTAACTAAATCTTTGTAGAAATAGGCAATAGCGACATAGCCTTCCTCGTCAAAATAGTTCTCATAAGAGATATCGAAATTATTTGATTCCAGCGGATGTAATTTGGGATTACCACTAAACTTTGACCACGGTGAGCCATACTTCTCTACGGCCGCCTGGCTGTTTGGAACCGTGATATTTTCGACACTCTGTGCAAACTTTACAAAGCCAGAGGCTTTCATTTGATCGATGCGTGCACGGCTAATGGTTTTGTTTGCGGCAAAGCGAACAAATTGATTGTCGGCAATTTCTAAGCTTAGGTTAAAACTAGGCAGAATATGACTATAATCTTCACTGACATAGGTAAGACAGCCAGCATCGATGACATCATCATTGTTTTCGTCACAAACTTTGAAATTAGCGCCAATAACTCCGATAGTACCTACAGATGATTGATCTGTTTGTACATATTGAACACCAACATTACCGTTTAAAAACATACCATAAACATCAGTTTCAAAATCACTTTTTACATATAGAGTGATAACTTTTTCTTCTACTTCATAGGTATCACCCACGCGGTCAGGTTCAAGGAGACCCGCATCATTTTTAATATATGTACCGTCGTTGTAAGGAGCAAAGCCATCATAAGCGACAACATTACCAAGACCCGCCCAGGTTAAATCTGCGGTGCCATAAATATCTTTTGATGGAATCGATGTGGTATGTGGATAGGCGGTAGTGGTGACAAAATAACCTTTGTTTAACTTGTCTTTATAGCGATCTGAATAATTTACCCCTAATGTGATAGTAGTAAAAATGTCACCATCCAAGTTACCTTTAATTTCTAGTTTTACTGTGGTTAACTCTTCAGTGAAATCAGCATAGTTCATGAAACCATCTTGAGCATTTAGATAAGAAAAAGGGGTACCATTAGCTTGTAATACATCGGTCTCAAATTGATCCGCTAAACTTGCCAGTCCACCACCCCATGTCTGAGGGCCGGTTAATTGCAATAAATTTGGATCTGACAAAGCATCAAGTCCTGTTGAACTTGAAAAAATAATGCCATCTTCAGTCATTTGAAATTCGCGCGAGCCTAATTGTGACGAATTTAACGCACCAGAACGAGCTAGGCCCGCATAAGACTCACCGCGTAAATCGCGTTTTTTTGACTCACTGTTGGCAATATCAACTTCAACGGACCAGTCATCATTAATGAAGTATTCAACATTTAAACCAATTGTCTGTAATTCACCTTCTTTTTGTCTTGGATCAGTTCGTAATACCGGATTTGAGCCAATCATGGTGCCTGTTGAATTAACGCCGCTGCCGACCACATTGGTGGAGGAAAATGACTCAACAATGCCGCGTCGTATACCATTATCTGAATAATTAATATCTAGGACATCAAAAATAACGTTTAAACTATCGGTGGGTTG
The DNA here is from genome assembly GCA_013215465.1 of Colwellia sp. GTDB lineage: Bacteria > Pseudomonadota > Gammaproteobacteria > Enterobacterales > Alteromonadaceae > Colwellia. The sequence continues at coordinate 281,976 of JABSOW010000002.1, forward strand.
ATATTGAATCACCGCCGAAATAGTCTCTCGCTCGAGACGAGTACTTGTCACATGGCTATCAATCCCTGTCGGTAAAATTTGTCCGGCATCATTTTCTGCATAACCCCAAACGCCGTATTTACGTTGGTTATTTGGCGATTCACTGGATGCCAACGATACGGCGACACCGATAGTATCGTCTGCAAATTTCTCGACGAAGGAAAATGCGAATCGGTGCCCTTTGTTATTAAATTCAGGGTTATCAGAATTACGGCCACCAAGTTCATAACTGGTATTAAGTGTAATGGACTCTTCTGCTTGTAAAGGACGTACAGTTTGTAAATCGACCGTGCCACCAATGCCTTGGACTATTAAATCCGCTTCGGTGGTTTTATAAACGGTCGCGCCAGTCATTATTTCAGACGGATATAAATCATATTCCACGCCTCGATTGTCACCAATACCAATGAGTTCACGACCATTTAGAGAGGTGCCGACAAAATCTTCCTTAAAACCACGTACGGAAATACCTGAGATACGGCCGCCGCTACGTTCACCACTAAGGCCGGGTAAACGGGCTAATGATTCAGCAATAGAAGAGTCCGGTAATTTACCAATATCTTCAGCTGATAATGATTCAACCATCGATGTACTGCTCATCTTTATTGCTTGTGAGCGAGCTAAAGCACCACGTATCCCTGAGACTAAAATAACTTCTATTTCTTGTTCACCCGATTTTTTAACGTTATCATCTGCTGCAAAGGCTATGCCTGTACTTAAGGCCGATGAAACGGCTGCTGCGATGATGCCAATTTTATATAATTTGTTTCCCATTACGACTTCCTCTATTATTGTAAAGTTGCTGCACTATTAGGTGTGATTGTTATTTTTTGTTGGTTTTTTATGCGTGATTGATGTTAATAGATGGTCGTTATTATTGTTAAGATAAAATCGGTTTTAACTATGATTAAATCGGCGCTGTGTTAAATTTGTTCCTGTTGACAGCAGCATAGTGTGGTCAGTTAAAGGCCATATCGTTGGTTGATAAGTGTGAGATAAAATGTTTGGATTGGTAAGATCAACGGTTGAAAGTTTGATGCTTATATTGAAAACGATTGTTATTTGATCTGTAATTAGCAGGGGGATAATTTTAAGAAATCATCCCCCTGCGCTAGACTGAATTTAGTTTAAAATAAAGTCACTGTTACCACCAAGTCGCATACAAGGCGCCGATAATAATAATTAAGGCTATTGCCGCAATATTAAAGGATTTGGTGGTGTCGAAGTTTATGGATGAAATATCAACGCCCTGATGTTCAACCTCACCCCTGTGGGCCAAAGACACAAGCACAGCAAGCACCAAACAGGATAAAAAGACTAAACCAACCCGGTCGATGAAGGGTAATTCTGGCCACCAAATTTTAAGAATAAACGATAACACTGCCGAGCTTATTGCGGCAGTAAGCGCACCATTAGCCGTCGATTTATTCCAAAATAAGCCAAGTAAGAAAATCACCACGATGCCCGGAGTAAAGAAGCCGGTGAATTCTTGGATATATTGAAAGGCCTGATCAAATTGGCCCAATAATGGTTGGGCGACCAGTAAGGCGACAGATAATGCTATTAAGGTGGTTATTCGACCGATTCCTACATAGTGCCCTTGGCTCTGATTAGGCTTTATGCGCTCGTAGATATCCATGGTAAAGATGGTTGCAATGCTGTTGGTCATCGAAGCCACCGAAGAAACAATTGCAGCGACTAGCGCGGCAAAAATTAGTCCTTTCAACCCTTCTGGCATCAATTGCATCATTGCGGGATAGGCATTATCTGGTGAAGGTAAATTAGGGTGTAATACCACCGCTGCTAAGCCTGGCAACACGACGATAATAGGCATTAGTAGTTTTAGGTAGGCTGCAAATGCGATGCCCTTACGCGCTTCATCAATATTCTTAGCAGCCAGCGCTCGTTGAATAATATATTGATTAAATCCCCAATAAGAAAGGTTCATGATCCACATGCCACCAATCAATACCGAAATACCTGGCAAACTCGCATAATGAGGATTATCACTATTTAAAATCATGTCAAATTTTTCTGGAGCGACATTGGTTAAGATCTTAAAACCTTCGATAATTCCCTGACCGTGGCTCACTTCATCGAGCGCTAAATAAGACAGTACCAAGCCTCCGAAAATTAGCAGCACGACCTGGATGATATCGGTAAAAGCCACGGCTTTAAGGCCGCCGTAGAGAGAGTAGGCGACGGAAAATAACGATAAAAATATCATGCCAAACATCATATCAACCCCGGCAATGGCGTTAATTGCTAAGCCGCCTAGCCACAGAATACTGGTTAGGTTAACGAGTACATAAACCCCAATCCAGAAGATGGCCATTAGCGTTTTTACCCGTGAGTCATAACGCTGTTCGAGGAACTGTGGCATGGTATAAATTTCGCTTTTTAGAAAGATAGGTAAAAAATATTTACCTACAATCAACAAGGTGATTGCCGCCATCCATTCATAAGACGCAATGGCCAGGCCTATGGCGTAACCTGAACCAGACATGCCAATAATTTGTTCAGCCGAAATATTGGCTGCTATCAAGGAGGCGCCAATAGCCCACCAGGGCAACGACTTGCCGGCAAGAAAGTAGTCATCGGTACTACGGTCATGATTTTTTTCGCTACGCGAGATCCATAATGCAATCAATAATAAGCCGATCACATAGATGACAAATATCGAAACGTCTAAACTAGATAAATTCATATTTTTAAAACCTTTAATTTTTCTGTGCCGCAATTCTTATGCAATGTAGATATTGAGCGTGCTAGTACAAAATGACGCTGACAAATGAACTAATCATGCCTATAGTTCTCTGGTCAGGTGCCATCTCATACTTTGGCGATTAGATTCTGTGTGGCAAGAGGGGTCTGTGATCTAAGCGCTCTTTTCGATGATGGAGAAGAGCGCTTGCGCTATATTCACAAATATACCTAGAGTGTTTGGCTTATGTTTGTGTCACTTGTGGCGTGTCGCTGCCTACGCATATAGATAAACAGTGCGGTAAAACTCACGATAAGTAGCATGGGGAACACAATCAGCTCACCCAATACGGTTTGTCCGGCCACTAATTCTGGATTTTTAACTTGTTGATCTATGGCTAGATGGCGTGCTTCGTCGATCCAAGTGCCAATAATCGGGTTATAGATACTCACGGCAAACATGCCGGCACCACTAAGGATTGATAAACCTAAGGCGCCTGTTTGTGGCTGATTTTCTGCGACAAAACCTAGCATGGTCGGCCAAAAATAAGTGACGCCGAGGGCGAAAATGATCGCACTAAGGTAGACTAAATTTCCGGTTGCTATACTCATCGAATAGATACCAATGCAAGCAATAACGGCGGATAAGAGCAATACACCAATTGGGTCTAGGCGTTTGATTAAAGGGCCTGCGAAATATCGACCAACCGCCATAATACCGGTAATCAAGGCCATGATTAACATGGGTGATGCACCTGATTCTCCTAATATTCTGTCTATCCATTGCTGAGTGCCAAGCTCGGTTGTTGCGGTTAATGTCATGCAAAAAACCATAAATAAAAATAATGGAGAGGAGAGTGCCCTTAGGCTACTCAAGCCAGTCTGAGACGTTGAATTAAAGGTCGGTAAGGTATACTTGAGTAACATTGCGCCATAAATAACCGTAGGTATTAGCATCAATGCGATTTGTAATTGCCAGCCTAAATCTAAATCGGTCATAAATTTAGATGCCAAGGCGCCAAGCACGATACCAGCTGGAAACCAGACATGAAAACGGTTAAGCATGATGGTTTTTTTATCACGATAAATCTCTGTGATTAGCGGATTACAACCCGCTTCTACCGCGCCGTTAGCAAAGCCAATGAAAAATGTTGATATTAGTAGGCTCCAAAAACCAGTGGCGTTAATCGTTAAACCTAATCCTAATAGATGAAAAACAAACGCGATGCTGAGCAAACGCTTAGCTCCTAGTCTATTATAGACAGCTCCACCAAGTAAGGTAGCGACAGGAAATCCGAGAAAAGCCATGCTATTGACCCAACCCAGTTGACTGTCCGTCAATTGATATTCACTCGCTAGCTGGCTTAAAATACCGGCTCGAATGGCAAAGGTCATGGCGGTTACTGTTAATGCTATACAACACAATCTAAAAATTGCTTTTTCATTGTAATTATTCATCGCACTTCTCTCCTATTGCTAATCCGAGTATTTGCTGATTAAGTTGTTGATCTGCCGCAACAGCAGCAAAATGGTCAAAGGCAATTGAGGTAGGTTCGATAATGTGATCCGTGATAAACGGAGCACCTTCTAATGCTCCTTGCTCAGGGGATTTAATACAACATTCCCACTCTAATACAGCCCAGCCATCAAAGCCGTATTGGGTGAGTTTGGAAAATATTTTCTTGAAATCAATTTGGCCATCACCTAAAGAACGGAATCGACCTGCTCGATCTTTCCAGTCTAAATATCCGCCATACACGCCCACTTTGCCGGTCGGGTTAAATTCTGCATCTTTGACGTGAAAAGCTTTAATCCGCGGGTGGTATAGGTCAATAAAAGCGAGGTAGTCTAGCTGTTGCAGCAAGAAATGGCTCGGATCATATAAGATGTTTGCTCTGGGGTGATTATCTACGGCGGCTAAAAAATACTCGAAAGAGGCTCCGTCATGTAAATCTTCACCGGGATGTAACTCATAACAAAGGTCGACTCCTGCCTGATCAAAAGCATCAAGAATGGGGAGCCAACGCTGAGCAAGTTCCGTAAATCCTGCTTCAATTAACCCCGGTGGACGTTGAGGCCAAGGATAGAGGGTTGGCCATAATAATGCACCAGAAAATGTAGCGTGGGCTTTTAATCCCAGGTTTTTACTGGCGATTGCGGCGAATTTTAATTGCGCTATGGCCCACTTAGTACGAGCCTTCGAATTATTGCGATATTGTGCGGGGGCAAAACTATCGAACATTTGATCATAGGCAGGGTGTACCGCAACGAGTTGCCCTTGAATATGAGTCGATAACTCGCTTATTTGTAATCCGGCCTTAGTAACAACAGCAGTAATCTTGTCGCAATAAGTGAGATCCTTTGCCGCGCGTTCAAGATCGATAAAACGACTATCGTTAGTTGGAATTTGTACTGCCCGATAACCAAGATTATAGGCCCATTGACAAATGTTTTCTAAGTTATTAAATGGGGCAATGTCTGATGCATATTGGGCAAGAAAAATTGCAGGTCCTTTAATTTTTTTCATTATCTATCTCTGCTAAAGTCGATGGGGAAGCTATATTGAACGTGTGCCATTTTTGTGATGATTGGCTGGCAGCCACAGTATTTTCAATAAAAGCCATGCCGCGAATAGCCTGTTTGATACCAGGAACGTCATATTGCTTACCGTCTGGATTTTTTAATAGCTTACTAAATTGACGATAGATATTGGCAAACGCTTCAAGGTAACCCTCCGGGTGGCCTGCTGGGGTGCGGATATTATCAAGAGCGTACTCGCATAATTCGCCAACACCACTGCGAATTATGCGACTCGACTGGTTGGGATACTTCATTAGCAGTTCATTGGGGTTGTGCTGTGACCAGGTTAAACTAGCTTTATCACCGTAGACCTTGATATTTAAATTATTTTCTTCGCCTATGGATATTTGGCTCGCAATTAATACGCCGCGCGCGCCATGGTTAAAGCGTAATAATACAGTGCCGTCATCGTCTAACAGTCTACCGTCTACCGTGGTATTTAAGTCAGCACAAATCTCAGTGATTTCCTGCCCACTGATGTATTCCGCTAAATTTGATGCGTGCACGCCAATGTCGGCCATACAACAGCTGATACCCGATAATGCGGGGTTAAGGCGCCAAGATGCTTGTTTAGTGCTTTCATCATCTTTGCTACTAAGCCATCCTTGAGGGTATTCAACAACTATTTTGACTATTTTTCCTAAATCTCCCTGAATCACTCTATGCCTAGCTTCCTTAACCATTGGGTAACCGGTGTAGGTGTGGGTTAAAGCATAATTAATATTATGCTTTAATATTAATTTTTCTAGCGCGATGGCTTCGCCGAGATTTAGCGTAGCAGGTTTGTCGCTGATGACATTAAAACCGTACTCGATAGCCATTTTTGCGATAGGGAAATGCAAATGATTAGGCGTCACTATTGCTACCATGTCTATGCGATCATCTTGGCGCAGAGCTTCCTGATGTAACATCTCTTGATAACTGCCGTAACAACGAGATTTATCTAGATAGAGTGAGCAGCCAAACTCAATAGATTTTTGTGGGTCGCTACTAAAAGCGCCGCAAACCAACTCAATTTGATTGTCCAGTTGAGCCGCTATACGGTGTATTTTGCCGATAAAAGCGCCAGGGCCGCCCCCGATCATACCTAATCTCAATTTACGCATTAATTCCTCTTACAAGTATTAAACTTAATGGTAATCTATCTTAATGGTTGGCCGTATTTGTAGTTAAGATGAAATCGGTTTTAACTATAACAAAATCGGCGTCATGTTTAATTTTGTTGTTAGTTGTGATAACGTGTGATTTGGCTAATTATTTGAAGTTATTTTATGCAAGACAATGAAAATAATAAATGTATTAAAAACCTGATTGATTTGTTTGGTGTTAAACAAATCATAAAAATGTTTGATTTAATGCCTGATATTCTATTTTGGATAAAAGATGTTAATGGTGGAATAGTGTACGGAAATAAATTTTTTCTCGAACATATCGGCGTGCAAAATTTAAACAAAGCGATTGGTTGTACCGATTTTGATTTTTCACCTTATCATATTGCTAAACAATTCACTGTTGATGATCAAAAAGTGCTTAAGGGTGAATCAGTTCATAATAGGCTCGAGTTGAATATTACCCCAAGTGGAGAAACAGGTTGGTTCACCACATCAAAATGCCCTTTATTTGATGATGAAAATCGCACGATAGGTTCTTATGGGATATCGAGACATCTTGAGAAAACATCATTGGCATTAGCAGGTATGGATGCCCTCAAAGTACCCGTTGAATATATTCGTACCCATTACATGGACGAAATTCCACTAGCTGAACTTGCTGAAGTTAGCTGCTTGTCAATAAGTGCATTGGAACGTCGGTTTAAGAAACACTTAGATAAAACTCCGAAACAGTTTATCAATGAAATACGTTTGGAAAATGCCCGACGCTTACTCGTTGAAACGAATTTACCGATAGCAACAATAGCAAATGATGTTGGATTTTCGGATCCCAGTTATTTTAGCAAACAGTTTAATCAGCTGTTTGGGCAGCGCCCATCGATGTCACGCTGTGCGCACGCTGATTCATATACCCATGATACTTCAAGATACGAGTTTCAGGATGACTGAGCGATTCATGATCAAGGCGCATCTTTTTATTAAGGGTTATCCCATTAAAAATAGATGCAATGAAGAGCATGATTTGCTCAGTCATCCCCGACGGGCTGGTTTAGAAACGCTTTATGCTACGTTATTGATTTCGACAAGGAGAACAACCATTCTCTTCAATCAATGCCTGACCTAAAGATGTTTCTAATTCCAGCTGAATCCGGCATCTTGAGGTAACATGGGTATATACTTAACTTGAGCTGTGGATAATCATTATTGCCAATAACGTCGGTAATTTAGTGTAGTTTAGTGCAATAAACTGGCGCTAGTCACTAAAATATCGTCTCTGTAAGTTAATTGGGTTGCTATTTATTTAATTTCAACGCGTTACAGGTGTCTTATCCACAGTGAAGTTGAATTAAACGGTATGAAGGAAAGATAAAATCAGACAATGATTAAAGCAGCCTGATTTTATCAATATTAACCTAGCGTTTTTTAAGCGCTAAAGTGCCTTAATTTTGATGTTACGAAACCAAACTGGGTCATTGTGATCTTGTAAGCCAATCAATCCTTGCACCGCGACATTGTGCCAATTCGGGTTCAAACTCGGAAACTTGCTATGGGATATCATTTCGTGCCATTGCGGCGTATCCATAACATACTCAACCACGATAACGCCATTTTGTTTATGACTAACGTGTCGGTTGTTGACCGTTATTTCAATGTTATTCCATTGTCCAATGGGTTTGGCGTTCTGCGGCTGCGCAGCAATTAAATCATAAAGGGAACCTGCTTGACGATTACCGTTCTTTCCTCTGTTGGCATCGGGATGGCCGTGGTTATCCAATATTTGCATTTCTGGGGCATTACGCCAAATATAGTCGCCTGTTTCGAAATGTTGCTTGTTATTTTCACTGCCTAAATAGAAAATTCCAGAATTTCCATTTTTCGAAATTTTCCATTCAAGTTTTAAAGTAAAATTTTGATATTGTTGTGGGAAGACGATATCACCACGATCAGCTTTCTCATCTGCGGTCATATTTACATCGCCCTTCATGTGCAGTGTGCCATCAATGACCTGCCAGTTAGAAGGGAAATCCGAGCGTTTAAAACCGCGCCATTGACCTGAACTCTGGCCATCAAAAAGCAGTTGCCAACCCTGTTGCTGCTCAGAAATACTTAAACTGTTGTGCGCTAGAGTAACAGGTTCAAGCTGCACATTAGATTTTTGACAACCCAATAACGTTGTTACCACAGCGAGCCCAACGAGAGCACGAATGGAACATGCTTGAATATTTTTAATTTTAAACAAAATCAACCTCTCTTATAGTGACCAAACTTTAGTGTTTTCGTGTACCGGCATAGAACCGATGTAGTGACCAGGAATAGGATCGTAAGCTAAATACTGTTCGGCAATGAGTTCCGAAGTGAAGTAAGCTTCAATAGTTAACTCTCGTAGTGAGATAAGAAAACCATATAACTGATGTAATACCTGTTGTGACGCCGGTGGATTTACCTCAGCCACCAAGGCAAAGATGTTTGCAGTATCGGTGCCATTGAGCTGATAAAGAGCCTTAACAAAGCGTTGTTGTTGCTGTGGCGATGCTTGGGAAAAGGACTGGTTATTTTTGGCCTTAAATTGCTGCTCAAATTGTGCAATGCCTTCTTTGAACTGTTGTCCTTGCTTGTGGTCGAAAATATCAAGGTAAAGTAAATCAATAAACTGTGGAACGTCAACATCATCTGAACCTGGGGTCTGGCCTTTAGGAATTATACATTCCGCTACCGCCGATATTATCGCACCTTGTTCGGGCGAGAAAAATTTTGGTGTCCAGCTTAAGTTAGAACGTTGTTGGCAAGACTGCAGTACACTCATGATTGTCACTGAAGATACTATCACTCCCGCACTTAAGGCAATTTTTTTAATGGCTTGTCTTCTATTCATTTTTATAACCTCTTCATCTTGAGTTGTTCGGCAGCATAATTAGCCGCACGCGCAGTAAATGCCATGTAGGTCAGCGACGGATTTTGACATGCAGATGATGTCATAAAGGAGCCGTCAGTAACAAAAACATTTGGCACGGTATGAACTTGATTGTGCTTATTTAGGATCGAGGTCTTTGGGTCATGGCCCATGCGAGCAGTCCCCATTTCATGAATACCAAGGCCAGGGCCTATTTGTTGCTCAAACGTTTGGACATTTTTAAACCCTGCATTCTCTAAGATACTTTTTGCTTTTTTCTTCATATCTTTTCGCATGTTAAGTTCATTTTCTTTCATTTCAACGTCGAAGGTTACCGTCGGCAGTCCCCATTGATCTTTCTGTTCATAATCAAGGAACATTTTATTATCATGAGCCGGTAAAAACTCGCCGAAGCCCATGATACCCATACGCCATGGACCCGGTGCGGTAAGTTCTTTTTTTAATTCCTCGCCAATGGTGAGCTCCTGGATACTACGCGACCAATTTTCTCTTCCCGCCGACCCTTGAAAACCATAACCGCGGATAAAGTCAACTTCTTCTGAATTTTCATGCAAATTATGGAAGCGAGGGATATAAACTCCGTTTGGACGCCTTCCTTTATAATATTTATCGTCAAAGCCATCGATCATGCCTGCCGCGCCTATGCCAAGATGATGATCCATCATATTATGACCTAATTCACCTGAATCATTGCCTAGACCATTAGGAAAGCGTGTGGACTTAGAATTAAGCAAAATTGATGTGGTGGCGACTGTTGATGCACAGCAAAAAATGATCTTTGCTTCGATAAACAGCTCTTTATGAGTTAAGGTATCAATAACTTTTACCCCGGATGCTTTTCCGGTTTTTTCGTCATAAATAATAGAGTGAACAATGGAATTAACTCTAATTTCCAAGTTGCCGGTACTGTGGGCAGCAGGTAGTGTCGATGACAGGCTACTAAAATAACCGCCAAATGGGCAGCCGCGCATACAACGATTTCGGTATTGGCATTTACTACGATTATTAAACTCTTTGTCGCCAGTGAGATGGGCGACGCGCCCCGGCGTTACCACCAAGTCAGGATTTTGTTTAGCTATCTCACTTTGCAAATGTTGTTCTACGCAGTTTAACTCCATCGCGGGTAAGTATTTTCCGTCAGGTAATTGGCTCAAACCGATATTGTCACCTGTGACACCAATAAATTCTTCAACGTGATCATACCAATGAGATATGTCTTTATATCGCACAGGCCAATCGACAGCGATACCATCCTTTTTATTGGCCTCAAAATCAAGGTCGCTTAAACGATAGCTGTGACGACCCCAAGTGATTGAGCGACCTCCCAAATGATAACCTCGGATCCAATCAAAACGTTTAATTTCGTTATAGGGATGTTCGTTATCATCAACAAACCAGTGGGCAGTGCTTGGCGAATTGACAAAGCCAGTTCTCGCTTGCTTAATTTGACGGTTATTTTGTTCTGGCGTGATTTTTCCCCGATATTTTTGATCCCAAGGATCGTCAGACATCGTGGTGTAATCTTTGATGTGTTCTACGTGGCGGCCTCGTTCCAAGACGAGCGTACGCAGACCTTTTTCACACAATTCTTTTGCGGCCCAACCGCCTGAAATTCCACTGCCAATGACTATGGCGTCATATGGCGTTTGTTCACTATTCTTATTATTTATCATTGTTATAAACCTATTTGTTAAGGAATTCCTGGTGTGATGATGTGCCATGTTGTGAAATCTGTTCATGATGATTCAACGTGGAGTAGCTAACAAATATATTCACCCCCCCATTGAGTTCGAGTTTGCTAGACCAACTAATCTTTGAGCTGCTTGATGCTGCAAGTACGCAATCGATTCAGTAATACTTAAGCCAAAAAACGTGGTTCTTTCTCTGGTAAATTCAGCTTCCACCGTTTTTTTTTGTGCGACATTTAGCTTTGATTACTTTGTTAGGCATTGGGACTATTGCTATCTCTAATATTTTTATCATCTGAGCTGGTCACTTTTATTCACTCTCTTGAACTGGTTGTTTTTAATACTCGATTGATGTTAATAGATAGCTGTTTTTGTTGTTAAGATAAAATCGGTTTTATATATGAGTAAATCGGCGTCGTTTTATATTTGACCAACGTTTAAGTCGATGTGAAAAATTACATTTAGGGTTATATTGATTTGGTTGGTGTGAATAAAAATGTATGTTTGATCGTAGAAAGAACGCTAACATGGCTTGCCAAAAAAATCGCAATGGAAGCCAACCTAAACTGAGAAACAACACTTCCTGTAACTTTGTCGAGTTTTTGTATTGTAATTTGTTTTCGCAAGGTGAGGTATAAACTATTAGACATCAGGGGCACAAATAATAACGCTGGTGTGATTGGACACTGCATGTTGTTATGTCGGGTATTTTTCATGATTGGATGTTTATTGACTGATTCACCAGCGCATATTTAACAAGTATCTTTTTTAAACATAGTGTATTACGTTCAAAAACTACCAATAAAAATAAATATGTGATCATTCTAAATGGACTAAATACTCCAATAACATCGTTGCTTTCAATCACACACGTCAGCTATTGCTCAATCAAGCACCTTGTTCTTGAAAATTTATCCTCATTAATATTTGATCATTAACTTACTGGTATTGGTATAACTAAAGAGTATCCTTTGTGCTGTTAGGACTAGCTAATACCTAAAATATTAGCTAGTCCTAACAAAAAATTGAGCTTTATTGATGAGCGTTTATATTAGTATTTTAGAGTGGACTGCTAGCTGTGCATTTTTAAAAATTTAGCGAGTAAGCTATCTTCATCTTCAACATGGTTGGGATCAGGTTTTACACAATCAATAGGGCACACGCTCACACAGGTGGGTTTGTCATAATGACCAATACACTCGGTGCATTTATCAGCATCTATTTCGTAAATGTGCTCACCTAAGGTAATCGCTTCATTAGGGCATTCAGGATCGCACATATCACAATTAATGCAGCTGTCTTCAATAAACAAAGCCATATGAACTAAAGCCTACTTATCTACTTGGTTTTGCGCGAAGGGATGGCGAGTGGTGCCGCCCTCAGTTAAATAACGCATGATAATTCCAAATGCTAAATCTAGCTCTGTATCTAGTTCAATGGCAACCTTATGACCTGAGCCTTTGGCATCAGTGATGGTTTCACCTGTTTTACAGTGGATCATGTTTGTTAGGGTAAAGCTAATATTGCCGTTTGGCGTCATTAATTCTAAGGTATCACCGACAAGAAATTTATTTTTGACATCAATTTCAACTAAACCTGATTCTTCATTTCGACCTAGTACTTCACCAACAAATTGTTGTGTATCGCTTTTTGAATAACCATAATCATAATTTTGTGTGTCAGAAGGGCGGTGACGTTTCAAAAAACCTTCGGTATAGCCGCGATGTGCTAAATGCTCTAAATCCGTATTTAATAATGGGTTAAATGCTTTGTTGGCAATGGCATCATTCATTGCTTGTCGATAAACCTGCGCGGTTCGGGCGCAATAATAAAAAGACTTTGTTCTACCTTCAATTTTCAGAGAATGCACCCCCATTTTAATTAAACGATCAACATGTTCAACAGCACGTAAATCTTTTGAATTCATAATATAAGTGCCATGTTCATCTTCAAATGCTGGCATATACTCACCTGGACGACCTTGTTCTTGTAATAAAATCACCTCATCAATAGGTTGTGGCTTGTCTTCAGGAATATAAATTTCTGGTGCTTTACTGGTAGGGGACACTGCAACAATATCACCGGTTTCTGTTTCTTTAGCTTCGTGGATATCATATTTCCAACGGCATGAATTAGTACAAGTGCCTTGGTTTGGATCGCGTTTATTAATGTAACCAGATAATAAGCAACGGCCTGAATAGGCCATACACAATGCACCATGAACAAACACTTCAAGTTCCATTTCTGGACAATGAAAACGAATATCTTCAATTTCATCAAGTGATAATTCTCTAGATAAAATAACCCGCTCAACGCCTTGTTGTTGCCAAAATTTAACCGTAGCCCAGTTAACAGCATTTGCCTGTACAGATAAATGGATAGCAATATCAGGGTAGTTTTCACGAATCATCATGATCAAACCAGGATCTGACATGATCAAAGCATCAGGTTGCATTGCTATAACGGGGGCAATATCCTTTAAAAAGGTTTTTAATTTACCATTGTGTGGAGCGATGTTATTAACTAAATAGAATTTTTTCCCTAAAGCGTGAGCTTCAGCTATACCTATTTTGATATTTTCTAGAGAAAATTCGTTATTTCTGACCCGAAGAGAATAGCGAGGTTGGCCGGCATAAACAGCATCTGCGCCATAAGCAAATGCATAACGCATGTTCTTAAGACTACCAGCAGGGGAAAGTAATTCAGGTTTCAGCATAAGTTTAACATCTTTAACGAGGGCTCATTTTAAAGAACCAAGAAATATGGGCGCATATTATAAGAAAATACCACACGCTGGGCAATCTAAAGTAATTATAACAATCAAACTATTGATACCAATCAAACTATTGATAGTAAGCCTATTTATTTATAATTCAGGCGAAAGGGTAAAATAGTTATTGTTGTATTTCTGTACAATATTGAAAAATATTAAAAAAAGCTTGGTGTTCATTAAAATTGTGTTAGTTTTAATAGTATAGAGTGAATGTTGTACCATAACAGTAAAGGGGAATTCTATGGCGGCCGAAAATGCCTTGTATACGATTTTAATGGAAAAAATAAAACAAGATGCTTTGGTTTTACCAACGTTACCAGAAGTTGCGCTTAAAGTTAGACAAGCAGCTGATGATCCAGATATTAACTTAAGTCATATGAGTGATATTATCGGACAAGATCCGGCACTTGCTTTGGGTATGATAAAAGTAGCCAATAGCGCTTTATTAGGGCGAAGTGTTAAAGTTGAAACGGTATCTCAAGCAGTTACCCGTATAGGCTTACGTCAAATCAAGAGTATTTCAACGGCAATGGCGCTTAAGCAAGTTTTTGTTTCTGAAAATGAAGTTGTTGCTATGCAGATGAAAAAATCTTGGCATAAAACAATAGATATAGCATCAGTGGCAATTAGTTTAATGAGTTTGTATCTTAAAGATAATAAACATACTCCGCTAACGTTAGATACTATAACCCTTGCTTCATTAGTGCATAATATTGGTGTATTACCTATTTTGACTGAAGCTGAACAGCATCCTGATATCTTTGCAAATCCTACCTTTTTACAGCAAGCTATTGCCAAGTTATCAGGAAAAGTTGGTGGCGCTGTTACTCGTGCTTGGGGCTTTTCAGATGAATTAACTTTACTCGCTGAAAGCTGGAGTGATTTAACTATTCTGCCAAAAGAAATCCATTATTTAGATTTCATTCGCGCCGGGGCAATTTACCACAATATATTTAAGAATGAATCAACCAAAGAAGTGCTATTAAATAGCTTTGTCAAAAAAGGGTTATTACCGGATGCTGATTTTATGAATACTGATGACTTTAAAGACTTATGTGCGGACGTTAAATCAATGTTTACTTAAGAATTTATACAGTTCGAATTCAAACCTTCAATACAAAAGCAGCCTAATAAGCTGTTTTTTAAGTTGCCATTTGTTCAGCTGTGTCTAACATTCTGTTAGCAAAGCCCCACTCGTTATCACACCATACTAGCATTTTAATCAACCGTTTATGGCTAACCCGAGTTTGGTTACCATCAACAATACAAGAATGTGGATCATGATTAAAATCAACAGAAACTAATGGCTCTTCCGTATAAGCTAATATGCCCTGTAAACCATTATTTTGTAGAGAGGTTGATTGAGCTTTTTTGATTACTTGGTTTATTTCATCAATAGTGACGTTATTATTCACCGTAACACTTAAATCCATCGCAGTAACATTGAGCGTGGGTACACGAACGGCTATTGCTTCGAATCGACCTTTAAATTTAGGTAGGATCCTTTCTATCCCTATGGCTAATTTAGTATCAACGGGGATAATGGAATGGCTTGCGGCACGTGCACGGCGTAAATCAGGGTGATAAGCATCAATCACTTGCTGATCATGCATTGACGAATGAATAGTGGTTATTGTGCCACTTTCAATGTCAAAAGCATCATCTAATACTTTAATTACTGGCACAATACAGTTAGTGGTACATGAACCATTAGAAACAATACGATGATCATTGTTTAGCTGTTGATGGTTAATGCCATAAATAATCGTGGCATCAATATCGTGGGTACAAGGGTGTGAAAATAATACTTTTTTAGCACCCTGTTTTATATGCGCTAAACCATCGGCTTGACTACCAAATTTTCCCGTACAATCTAGCACTATATCAACCTGATGTTTTTGCCAGGGTAATTGTTCTAACTGTTCGACATGATATAAAGCAATATCATTTTGTCTGTCGTTATTAGTGAAAATAGATAATAGTTCACCTTGTTGCTCTACTTTAAAAGCAAAGCGACCATGGGTGGTATCATATTTCAATAAATGTGCAATGCCGCTAGCAGGTGCTAGATCATTAATAGCAACAATATTGAATTTGTCGGCTTTATCGTTTTCATAAATAGCTCTAACAATGCTGCGACCAATACGGCCAAAGCCATTAATGGCAATGTTTATCATAGTTTTATTTCACTTAAGCGATAAGCGGCAAGTTGCTTGGCTTCTTACCGATTATCATTTTAACCTTACAGCTGGTTAACCGTGTTAACGACATTGTCAACGGTAAAACCAAAGTGCTCAAGTAATACATTACCTGGCGCAGACTCACCAAAGGTAGTCATACCCACTACAGCACCATTTAAGCCAACGTACTTAGCCCAAAAATCAACATGAGCCGCTTCAATAGCGACACGTTTGGTGACATTTGCCGGTAATACTGATGCTTTGTAGTCTTTGCTTTGAGCATCAAAGACATTAGTTGATGGCATTGAAACCACACGTACATTTTTACCTTGTTCAGTTAATACTTTGGCTGAATCAACCGCCAAACCAACCTCAGAGCCAGTTGCAATTAAAATAATGTCTGGTGTACCAGCGCAATCTTGTAAAATGTAACCACCTTTAGCAATATCACTCACTTGTGCTTGGTTACGCTGCATTGCCGGAAGACCTTGACGAGAGAAAATCAATGCTGAAGGTGCTTTTTGACTTTGCACGGCAGCTTTCCAAGCAACGGCTGATTCTGTCGCATCACAAGGGCGCCATGTAGTTAAATTTGGTGTTGTTCTTAGGTTGGTTAATTGCTCAATAGGTTGATGAGTAGGACCATCTTCACCTTGACCAATAGAGTCATGAGTATAAACAAAGATGTTTTGAATACCCATCAATGCTGACATTCGTACGGCATTGCGAGCATATTCCATAAACATCATGAACGTAGCGCCGTAGTTGATGAAACCACCATGAAGCGAAATACCATTCATAATGCCGCTCATGCCAAACTCACGTACGCCGTAGTAAATATAGTTACCAGCAGCATCAGTTTCAATACCTTTTGAGCCCGACCAAAGTGTTAAGTTTGAACCGGCTAAATCGGCAGAACCACCTAGCAATTCAGGTAATACGTTACCAAAGGCTTCAATGGTATTTTGTGAGGCTTTACGCGAAGCGATATTTTCGCTATTTTCATGACATTCTTGGATAAATGCATTGGCTTTATCTTCAAAATCTTGCGGTAATTCACCTTTAATTACCCGACGTTCAAACTCAGCTGAAAGCTCAGGGTAAGCGGCTTGATAAGCACTGAATTTTTCATTCCAGCTTATTTGGCTAGCAGTGCCTTTCTCTTTTTGATCCCATTGGGCGTAAACATTTTCAGGTACTTCAAATGGCGCATGAGGCCAGTTTAAGAATTCACGTGTAGCAGCTACTTCATCATCACCTAGTGGTGCACCATGACAGTTATGGGTGCCAGACTTATTAGGAGAGCCAAAACCAATAATCGTTTTACAACAAATCATACTTGGCTTATCTGTTACTGATTTTGCTTCAACAATAGCCGCCGCAATAGCCGTAGAGTCATGACCATCAACACTAATTACATGCCACCCATACGCTTCAAAGCGTTGTGGAGTATTATCAGTAAACCAGCCTTCAACATGACCATCAATAGAAATACCATTGTCATCCCAGAAAGTGATTAATTTTCCTAAACCTAATGTGCCTGCTAATGAACAGACTTCATGAGAAAGACCTTCCATTAAACAACCATCACCGACAAAGCAGTAGGTGAAGTGATCAACAACATTATGATCTTCGCGGTTGAATTGCGCTGCTAAAGTTCTTTCAGCAATTGCCATTCCTACCGCGTTTGAAATACCTGCGCCAAGTGGGCCTGTTGTGGTTTCAACACCTGGAGTATAACCATATTCTGGATGACCTGGCGTTTTAGAATGTAATTGACGGAAGTTTTTTAAGTCATCAATAGATAAGTCATAACCCGTTAAATGTAATAAAGAATAAATTAGCATTGAACCATGACCATTTGAAAGTATAAATCGGTCACGATCAGCCCAGTTAGGATCACTTGGGTTGTGCTTTAAGAAATCACGCCATAAAACTTCAGCGATATCCGCCATCCCCATCGGGGCACCAGGGTGTCCTGATTTTGCTTTTTGTACTGCATCCATGCTTAAAACACGAATTGCATTCGCTAGTTCTTGACGCGACGACATATTAGCTCCAGATCTATTTTGTAGTGATAATGTTTTGATACCCGTGATACCTCAAAATGCGAGTTTCAGGATGTATGAGCGATTCATGGTCAAGACGCATCTTTTTATTAAGGGTTATTCCCTTAAAAACAGATGCAACGAAGAGCATGATTTGCTCATACATCCCCGTAGGGCTGGTTTAGAAACCTTTTATGCAGCGTTATTGATTTCGACAATAGAACAACTATTATCTTCAATCAATGCCTTGCCTAAAGACGTTTCTAATTCCAGCTGAATCCTGCATTTTGAAGTAACACGGGTATATACAATTTAATTGCGCGTATTTTCCACTACCACAAGGCAGAGCGCAAATTAAATCTCATTATTTTTATCTGTTTCTTGTTATATAGACGTAAAAAGAGGTTTGAGGATAACGCGATAAGATGAATAGCATTATGAAAATCAGCCATCGAAGCGGCTCAACTGTTGACGATAAGTTTGAGAAACCGTCAGAAATAGTGCTAGTATTGGTTAGGTAAGTGAAACTTTAACTCTTTGAATTATTATAAATATAATGAAAAATACACTTCAGCCATTCATTTTAACCATTGCTATTTATCTTTGTGCCTGTGCCAGCACTGTTTTTTTTATTACGCCTTATTCTTTTACCAGTTTTATTGGACCGGCTGCAGGTATAGCAACCGCATTAGTTATTTTTTTTGGCGCGAAAATATTGTTGGCTATTGCCGTTGCGACAATACTGTTTTGCTTGTATTTATTTTTTGCACTGAACTTGCCGATAGAATCATCCATGTTCATCATTACTTTATTGGCTATTGTGCTGCAGGGTTTTTGGGCAAAACAGCTGACTCTTAATGAAATTAAGCAGCAGAACTGGCTTAAATCACGGCGATATTTATTATGGTTTTTATTTAAGGTAGGGCCGTTAATATCATTGGTTTCAGCGTTCACTGTAATGATAGTTGTCACCTTAGAAAGTAAAACATTAGGCAATAATTTATTTTTTACTTTTGTTAATGGTTGGTCGGGAAGTGTATTATTTTCAGTTTTTTTCACTCCAATGTTATTACTCACCCAAGGTAGGCAGCAGCTAAGTTTACCTAAGCGAACTTTCATCATAATAGCGTCGACTTTAGCTTTTGTGGCAATTGGTTTATTAATTAAAATATCTCAAAATGTTCAGCAACATCAACGTCAAGATACTTTTCATCAAATAAAAAACAATGTACTTCAAGGAATTCAAAAAGAAATAGACATTACTATTGATGAGATAAATAGTTTGTCAGCATTTTTTAAGGCGAGTAAAGATGTTGATTTACCAAGATTTAATTTATTCACGCAACAAATATTTAAAACTAAATCAAGTGTTAGGGTGCTTGAATGGGCGCCTATTACGCGCCATAAAGACAGAGTTTCTTTTGAAAAACAACATAATATTATTATAGAGAAAGGTGCGAAGGGGGTTACGCAAAAAGCAGGAAACAGAAGTCGCTATGCACCTATACGCTACATATATCCTTACCTAGGTAATGAATCTATTCTTGGGTTAGATGTGCTGACAAACCCCAATGGTGTTATTTCTATGGCTAATGTCATTAGTAGCAAGCATGTTATTGCCAGTGCCCCCATTAACTTAATACAAGATAGCCATGCTAATTTAGGTGTTCTTTTTGTTTCTGCAGTATTTTCTGGCTCAACAGATCTGCTAACAAATATTGAGCGAGGGAGTTCAGATACGTTACTTGGTTTTGTTATTGCCGTAGTGCAATTTAAAAATTTTTTTCAGCATATATCGCCATCGGAAACTAATAAAATTGATTTGTTTATTGAAGATGTAACTTCGGCAGTGCCATATATATTATTTGGTCGGCAACTTAATGAAAACCATCGTCATGTTGAAAGTGTTTTATTACCGGTTAATTCACGTCAGTGGCGAATTAGTTTAGGCGAACATCAACCATGGCAACTGCAACAAAAAAATTGGCAAGTATGGGGAATGTTACTTGGCGCAACATTTGGCGGCATGTTTTTTCAAGTGTTGATTTTAATGATGGCAGTATATTCTAATGAATTAAGCTCTCAGGTTATTAGAAAAACTCGGGAGTTGATTATTGCTAAAGAGCAGTCGGAACATAAAAGTACGGCGAAAACTAATTTTTTATATACATTAAGTAGTGAACTGCAAACCCCTTTACATGCCATTAAAGGTTTTTGTCAGCAGTTGCTAAAAGCTGAAAATAAGGATAAGAATAAAATAATTAAAAATATAGAATTAGCACAAGATAATATGCAAAAGCTGCTTCATATGGTGGTTGACATATCTAAAATTGAATTAGGGAAATCTGACGTTAATAGTGAACCATTAGATTTTCATGGTTTTTTAGGGCGTATTGACGGTATGCTTTCCGCTAAAAAATCATCTAACAAGATGACCGAGCCTCAAGAAAAGAGTATTACCTTTTTAATTGACTCAAATGTACCGCACTTTATTAACAGTGATGAGCTTAGAATTCAGCAGCTTTTAATCGCTTTTTGTGAAGGCGTTCATGAATTATTTGGTATTAGAAATATGCGCTTAACAGTGAAGGTACATAGTCATCACCTTAATAGTGCTACCTTGCTATTTATTTTTACTAACCATGATGATGAGCCTGTTGATAATACAGCCCCTTTTAATCACTTTATTAATACTAATATGGCCTTGTTTAGTACTCAAATAGCAATGGCTAAAGAGGTTTGTCAGCTGATGAATGGTGATGCTAACTTGGCAGTATCAGACTCTGGTGAAAGAGTATTAACGGCTTCTATCAAAATTTTAATTACTTCAACAGAGCAACAACACGCGTATCAATCACATCTCTTTGATGAAACACAAGATAAATAACAAATTCACTTGAATTACCTAAGTAAATAGTTTATTTTTTAATCAGGTTGCACGTTACTCTAAAGAGAGTCATTTGTTGTTCCTTAGAGTGAAAAATAGAAATGCAACCCAATATTAATTAGGTAAATACAATGCGTAAGTCATCCCCTAGAGGATTAAAGCTGACGACGGTTATTTTTGCAGTATTAATAATGGCCATTTCAGCGATATTGAGTAATACCTCAGTAGCTGATGACATGGAAGTAAAAACAGCACAAGCAGAATAATAATTTCATAATTGATTTATTGACTGAAAATTCAAGCCGAATACTCAAGAAAGAGTATTCGGCTTTTTCTTTGAATTCTGTAAATAACGGTACTAAATATTAAAATTTCAAGATAGTGCGCTTCAGGGCATAACCAACGTTAGTTTGATTTCTTATGTGATATAATAATGTCGATTAATATACATAAAAGTAACGTTTATCTAGCTTTCAGGTGAACAAATACACCTCTACAGTTAAGTAACGACACTGTAAGTACAACAAAAATCAGCAAAAACATCGTATGTATAAATTTCGAGCGTTTATCTGGCTTTTTTATTCAAATTACCAGATAATCACTGTTTAATTTTTGAACAGTGATTGTTATGCGTAGTCTTCTTGTTTGCATATGCGGTTTAATACCTCTTTTTTCTTTGGCCAATGACGCCGCACCTTTCGAAATCTCCGGCCTATGGGCTTCTCGGGCGACTGACGGAACTAATTTATTTGGGAAAAAACAAACGATTACCTTTGATGATACCAATAAGTTAAACATACAATCTAATCTGTCTTTTGATGCTTATCGTCAAGGAGATTTATTATTCAATTATTATCAAAGACAATTCAAACTCATCCCATTTGAGCGACAAGCTGAAAATAAAATTACACTTCACTATCTACATTTAGGTGGCAGTGTACCTATATCTAATCCGGAGGGTTTTTGGTTGTCTGCGGGTTTTGGCGTGACTTATTTTGCAACTCAGAATAGCCAGTTTGATGATGAAACAAAACTTTCAGTGAGTTTGGGCCTGTATCGTAACTTTAAAATAAATGAGCGTTTGAGTTTTAGTTTTGAGTCTAGAGTGTATGGTACTTATTTAAATACGAATGATTCATTATTTTGTCAGCAGCAACAATGCGCCATATCTGCTTCAAAGGATCTATGGCTGCAACAAGAAGTGAGTTTCAACGTTCATTATGTTTTTTAATCCCCTAAAGTAAACTCAAACAATTTTTTTCAAAGTGGCTTGGGTATAAAGGAGTAACGTTGATACAAAAGCGGATCTTTAATAATTATAAGTTAATGACTATTTATGGCTGCCAACTCACATCAGGCTTCCAGCCACTAATCCACGTTGGAATATCACTGGCAGGCATCGGTCTGGCAATGCCATAACCTTGTGCTAATTCACAGCCGAGTTGTAATAGTACAGTGCCATGTTCAATCGTTTCAACACCTTCAGCAATCACATCACGTTTGAATGATTTAGCTAAAGCTATCACGCCTTCAATAATGGTTAAATCATCCGTATCAATCAACATGTCTCGTACAAATGTTTGGTCTATTTTAATTAAGTTGGCAGGTAATCGTCTAAGATGAGTAAGTGATGAATAGCCTGTGCCAAAATCATCTAGGGCAAAGTTTACGCCAAGCGCTATACAGGCATTCATGATGGTTGAAACATGTTGTACATCCTCTAAGGCACTTGTTTCTAGAACTTCCAGCTCTAAATGACGGGGGGCAACGTCGGGGTGAGCTGCTAGCAGTGTTGTTAATCTAGCCACGAAATTAGTTTGCTGTAATTGTACTGCGGCAATATTTACACTAATGTTTAAAGGGAGATTAAGCCCCATTGCTTGCCATTGACTAATTTGTGTCAGTGCACTGTCAATCACCCATTCACCCAATTCAATCATCATGGGATTATTTTCAATGACAGGTAAAAATTCGAGCGGATTTAATCGTCCTCGTTCTGGATGTTGCCAGCGAATAAGCGCCTCAACACCTATAACTGTACCTGTGCGCATATTAACCTTAGGCTGATAATAAAGCACAAATTCCTGATTATCTAATGCGGTGCGAATAGCCTCTAAGCTTTCCCTTTGTACTTTAACTGCGTCATCTTGAACCGTATCAAATAAATGATAACGATTCTTACCTGATTCTTTAGCCACATACATGGCTTGGTCTGCATGGCGCATGAGCTGATCGGCACTCACATTATCTTGTGGGTAAAGGGTGACGCCAATACTGGCTGATACCTTTAATTCCACATTACCGATTTTGACAGGCTCTGACGCTGCCAATAAGAGCCGCTCTAATACCGGCTCACAATCTTCAACTGTGGTTAAATCGGCTAATACCGCAACAAATTCATCACCGCCAATACGAGCTAAGCTATCTCCTTCACGAAGAGCCTCTTTCATGCGGAGCGAGGCGATAATTAATAATTTATCACCCAAATCATGCCCATAGGTATCATTGACGTGCTTAAAGCCGTCTAAATCAAGAAAGACCACCGCCAGTAAATTATGATGCCGTTGGCTTTGCATCATGGATTGCCTTAAACGATCGGCTAGTAATACGCGATTGGGTAGATTAGTTAACACATCGTGCAACGCTTGATGTTGTAATTGTTCCTTTATCGTATTTAATTCTGAGAAATCTTTGTTGATTCGACTTTCATATAAGGAAAAACGACGCGCCAAATAGTTAGATAACATAAAAGAGAGCATAACAAAAAATAGCGTAACAAATAAACTGAGCCATAATATTTTTAGAAACTCACTCTTATTTTGTTGACTAATATATTCTTCTCTTTCAGCGAGATAACTTTCTATTTCACTGATATAAGTACCCGTTCCAATGGCCCACTTCCAATCGGGTAACCCTTTTATAAAACTGACTTTTTCTGCCGGTTGCCCAGTACTCGGCATTAGAGAACTCTCATAATAAAGAAAACCTTCACTATGTTTAGCCATTTTGACAACTTCTTCGATGGTTGAAATACCGTGTTGGTTACGAATCTCCATTCTGTTGGTACCGACATATTCTTCACTGTAATGAGACAGAATATTTCCCTGGTAATCAATGACAAAAAAATAGCCATTTTTTCCATAACGAATGCTATCAATTCGCTTTAATAAACGTGCCTTAATGTCGTTTTCTACATCAATGACATACTCACCTGTTCCGATAAACCAGTCATAAGGCGCAAAATACTTACCGAAGCCTATTTTTTCAAATTCTTGACTCTTATTTTGAGGTTTTATAAACCACCAGCGATAAAATCCTTCTCCGGCTTGTTTGGCTATTTGCCCCATATCACGAACTATATAGTTACCTCGAGTATCTTGAAAATCCCACTGAGAAGTACCTTCCATTGCGGGTACTACAGGGTGCATAACATTGGTTCCTGTTGTCTTGTAAATGAAATAGTAACCTCGACCTTGATTAAAGCGAATGCTTCTTAGAGCATCTGTGATTAATTTGGTGACCTCCGCTTCAGATGACTTTTTGTTTTGTTGATATATCGTGGTCGCAATACTATGTGCCTGATAGATACGTTCTTTAATATCTTTTTTTAAAATGGCCTCTGTACTGCTTTTTTCGTAGTTTATCTCTTGATAAAGCTGATTAATCTGTGCTTTTATGGTTTCTTTTTCTGTATCAACAAAGTTTTTATGTGATGTGGAAATATCACTCTCAAGTTTGATCTTATTGTCATTAATCACAATAAAATTTACCCAAACAGCAAAAGCAACTACGATGACCGGTGGTATGATTTTAATCAATCGGAGTAGTTTTAAGTCTTGGGTTATGTGCATCAGCAAGCATTCCTGAATAGATGAATGGCAACTATATATGAAAAACAGTAAAAAACGTAATCTCAATATATACAATGAGCTAATCAACGTAATATATACGATACACTTTTCATGTCATAATGCTCGAAACGTTTATATTGACGAGTGTGAGTTCAATTAGTGAATGCAACATGTGTCAACGTTACGTTAGGCTAAAGCCCAAAAACGCCCAGAATTAGGCTAAAGTACAGTTAAATAGTAAATCTGCAAGCATGAATAACTCAAGCACATCTCAAAAGAGCCTTTAGTGTCAATTAGGCTTTAGCGCAAATCAAAACACTCCAATAGTAATTTTTTTGACTTTAGTTAGTCGACTGACACGGGGGGATGGCAAAGATGCTTTTACTTGGAGTTCTGTAAATAACTGTACTTATCATCAATTTGATCTTAAAAACAAACTGCTTTTTTGAGTGTAGTTAAAAACAGTCTAACTTATTGATGTATAAAATTTAACCTGATATAGTCCCTTCGCTCAAAAGTGAGGGTTCAGCCTTTAATGAATATATTTAAAGTAAGTAGCTGACTCCCTAGTATTTATTATAAAATTGAAATATAGGGAATGAAAAATGTCGGGTATTTGGACATTACTATTGTTAGTGTTAACTCTTTTAGTCGGCTGTGGAGGAAGTGAAAAAGCAACTACAACTACAACTACAACTACAACGGCTGAACAACCATCTGTTATTCACATTACGGCTACCCCAGGAACGCAACTTCCAGCAAGCTCAGTAAAAATCAATGGAATTGCTCAATTAGGTTTAATTTCAGGGGCGAAAATTAAATTATTTAAATTACCTGAAATGACACTTCTTGCTGAAAGCAATAGTTCAACTAGTACTAATAATTATGGGTCTTTTAGTTTTTCAGATGTGTCCGTTAATAATGATGATTTATATCTTCTAGAATCTGTTGGAGGGGTCGATACGGATCCAAATGATGATGGACTGGTTTTAGATAGTGATATGATAAATGTCAAAGGTTCATTTAAAGCTATTGTTCAAGGTAAAGAGCTGAAGACTGATAAAGTTAGGATAAACGTTTTAACAGATTATATTTATCAGTATATGAGAGGCACTAGTATTAAAGCTCTCGGAGTCGAGACATATGTAAAAGAACTTAACTTATTATCAGAAGTTCTAGCTGCCGATATTAACAATGATGGTATTACAAATTATGAAGATGTATTAAATTTTGACCCCCTCGTTGATGCTAACAAAATAAACTTTAATTACGATGAGTTACTTAATTTCTATGTACCTGCAATACACGAAAACTTAGATGATAAGGAATTTCTAAAACGAATCCTTTATTTATCTAAATATCAGATAGATGTTTCTGTCAATGAGTTTCAAATAGCTCCTTTTGATTTTAAAGCGAGCCTTTCAAAATTGCCCAGTGATATAACTGTAAAATGGCAGGTAAATGGTAACGAACATGATTTTTCTAAAAATTATAACGTAACCAAA
The DNA here is from genome assembly GCA_013215465.1 of Colwellia sp. Lineage (GTDB taxonomy): Bacteria > Pseudomonadota > Gammaproteobacteria > Enterobacterales > Alteromonadaceae > Colwellia. Next base: position 308,253 of record JABSOW010000002.1, read on the forward strand.
GGGGGAACTATCAGTTTAAAGGCTAACCTATATTATAAAAATGAAAAAATATCCGAAATTGAAAAAACAATTTATGCGGCAACGGTACAAACGATAACATCAGGAGAATCAAGTCAAAGTGAGTCTGTTAATCTCGATATTAGTAGTGAGTTTGGTGATGGGGCTAGTGTTTACATACCTTCTGGAGCATCTTCACAAAATATAATAGTTGAGGTAAAGAAGCTAACGACAGGTCTTGTCCCTGTTGAAGGCTCACCTGTAAGTGATACTATTATATTATACCCAGCAGGGGCTACATTTTCAAAACCGATTACAGTAGCCATATCTTACTTTGGTGAATATGATCCTGAAAGTTTTATGGTTGCTCGTTATTCAGAAAATGGTAATTTAGACTATTTAACACCTACACAAATTGATGTGGAAAATTCCTTAGTCTACTTTGAAATCAATCACTTTAGTACATTTGTTGTTCACCATAACTGCTTGTTTCTAGAGTGTAAAAGTTTTAGATCACGCTTTAGTAAGATTAAAGATTTACTTCAATCTCATTATGTAGGAGAGGAAGACTGGGGTAAATGGACAGATGAAAAATGGGAGGAAATATTAAATACTAGTGTCAATGGTATTGCTGGTGGGTCAACTGTTTATGATTATTTTATTAATTTAAATAATATAATGACAACAGTACAAGTAATAGATGAAGGAAAATATGAATTTGATGGCGACACTAAATTTGTTGATGAAAATGCTAGGTATCTATCTACTTATGAGTTTTTATATCCAGATGATGAAACAATTAGAAATGCTCAAAAAAAATGGAATGATATTAAAGAAGGTCTTGAAAGGATACAATTGATTTCATCTGTAGCTGGCGTTGCTGCCAATACTAAAAGTCTTGTTATATCAGTATTTGCTATGACCGGGTTACCCACAGATCTGGATCCTGCAACAGTTATGAGTACATTATTTGGTGACTATATATATAACCCTGTACAATTAGGGGATATTTTGGTTGGTAGCGCAAACAGGATTGCCTTAAATACTCAAATTAAGAAGTACTTCTTCGCCAGAGATAGTTCTACTTTTGATCCAACTAGTAAAATTAGTTTTGACGAATTTATTTTAAACACTGTTAACGAGTATAATGAAGGCTCTGGCTGGCTAGGTAATTCTTATAGCGGTGTTGGAAAAGGGGTTGAATCTTCTGATTTTTTTAAAAACGTTGATAATTTATATCTTTACTATAATAGATATAAAACTATCCATGAAGATTCAAGCTACATAAATACATGCGGCAGTATTTATGACCCATATTGTGAGGATAATTTATACTATATAACACCAGAAGCTGGTTTTTCTTCATTGGTAATGAAAGTTCATAAGGAGCAATTAAAGCAAGAAGAAAAAAAATATATAGAGGAAAACCCTACACACTATATAAAAGACTATAAGATTGACAGTGGAAATACAAAGTTGTCAGGAAAAAATTCTTATGTAAATATTTCTATTAATACTAATAAACGGGAGGGAACTAAAATACAGTTTACTCTTAAAGCTGAAGGCTCTGAAAATCATTTAAAATCCTTCTCTCCAAAATTTTCTATTTACAAAAAGTGTGACCCATTTGATTTTAGCTGTAATAAAAATGATTTATCAGGTTTGACATACAATAGTTCAACTATTAATGAAAACAGCTCTGGTGAGATTGTTACAGAAGTTAATTTCACGGCACCTAATGTTGAAGGGAATTTTGAGTATGAATTCAAGTTTGAATATAATGACTCGCTAATTAAAACATATTTGAATGATGGGCATAGGCTCACACTCTTTGTTACACAACCTCCTGTACAGAACTTACCTCCACAGATTATAGAACTAAGAACTATTTCGGGTGATAAAACTTTTGCTTCTGGAGATTATGTAAGTATTTCTATCGATGCATTTGACCCCGATGGCTCTATAAATGATTATCAATGGTCAATACCTAAATGGACAATAGAAAAAAGCTATTATAATAATCGTTCTAAAATAAGTTTCACTGCGCCAGAGGTAAGTGAGCCTACTAATATTGGAGTATTTGTCAGGGTTACAGATAATAAAGGTGCAACAAAAGGTAAAGCTATTGTTTTAGAAGTTATACCTAAAATGGCAGGTAAAGTGGATTACGAATCAAATCATTGGATTTTAAAGACTAAATTTATATTTAAAAATCAACAAGATTCAATTATAAGCGTTCCGACTGACGCATATGTTCGATTTGTGCCTAGAAGTTTTGCCGATAATGGTAACCACGAGGGGATCATCTGTAAAGTTCAATCTGATTCAAGTTTAGGTTCTTGCTCTGTTTACTCAGACATAATCAACAATATTGATTTAGCCCTGAGTAACGCTTCTGAAACCTACCAAGTTGCAGTTTTTAAAGAATATAAAAAATTAGGCGAAACCCAGTGGAACTGTGGAGAGGATACATATAAATTAATAAGTAGACTAGCTAGTTTGTCAGATATTATAGTTTCACCTGATGATTATCAATCTCGTGGAGGAGAGGACTGCAGCTCTGATGATTAATAATTATACTTTTTCGTAACTTAACTTGTATCTAGTCTGTTTTAAATAAGACTAGATACAAAAAATATTAGCACTCGAGAATCAATAAAAATATCTCATAAATAATAAACGAGTGAAATAATATTTATTATAAGTTGAGACTATTAAACACGACTTCTAGGGTGGTTTTACTGATGTCGTGACTACATACGGTCTACATTTTTATGCTGTACATGCATAAGCAGCTGATTAAAAGAGATAAATAAGCGTAATAAAATTAATAAACTGTTGAGGGGAAATAATCTTACTGACAGCTTATTAGAAATACTCCTTCCATGAATTTTTCCCACTCACAAATAAATATGCTACACATATGCTACATAATTATTATTTTGGTGTTTTGTTTGAGTGTCAATTGGTTGTAAGTTATTGATTTTTATGGCGCCCTTGAGAAGATTCGAACTTCCGACCTAGCGCTTAGGAGGCGCTTGCTCTATCCTGCTGAGCTACAAGGGCATAATTACCAAGTATTTATAAATCCTTGGTAATTATTTGAGTATTATATTGTTTTACTTCGGTAAAGTTAAGTTTTATTATTTCAAGGTTAATAACGTACTGCTAAATCATTTATTTGGATATTACCTAATAAACCATTGTCTAAGGTAATCGCGGTAGAACTTTGTTTTGTTACTTTAGTTACTTTGACTTTAAAAGGGCTGACATTATAACCAGCGTAGATTTTACCTTGATTATTGGTAAAGTTATTACTGTGTAGTAATGAAAATTCATCGCCAATTTTTACACCATGATATCGGCCTAAATTGATGGTTATTTTATTGCCATTTACTTGTACTATTTTACCTTCGCTAGGTTCGCACATAATATTTTCATCTATGTCATTTACCATGGTATCAAGTAGTGCACTTATCATGCTACCGTAATTGCTTTGCCAAAATATCGTGCCATTTACATCAATGTTTTCTCGTTTGTTGAACTCCCAAATGCCAGTGTTTTTATAGCTATTTTGCCAGACTAATTCTCCATCGATGCCGCTATATAAGTAGAGGGTAAAGTTAAAGTTTCTAGGGTAGGTTCCTTGTTGCCATATTTTCCAACTATTGCTTCTTTGCTGTTCAAAGGAAATATCGTTAATTTCACTAAAAAGTATATATTGGCTATCAGTAGTGTCAGCAAGTGACATTGTTAGTTGCTTAATTTTTTCTTCATTGAAACTGGCATTTAACCGAGAAAATTCAGTGGTATTTTTTAATAAAGCCTTGCTAGCACTGTAGCTACCTTGTGAACGTAATTTTTGATTTAATTGTCTAATAACCGCGGAGTCTAATTGATAAATTTTTCCTATATTTGCTTGTTCTCTATGGTTTAAGTGACTTTTGGTTATTAATAATGATTTTTTTAAGTCTAAAGCGAAACATTTTTTTTCTTGTGGAAAAATATCAGCGCGTACCGTTACACTGATCATATTACCACTGTGTATTTCATCAATAAGCTCAATAGAATTAACACTACCACTGGCGCGAATACTTATTTGATCTTGAGTTAATAAACCATTAACTACTTGTTGAATACTTGACACACTCGCACCAGCGACAAGCAGTGCTTTTTTCAATGCGTTTTCCATGGCTTTGGTACGTGCTATTTCAACTGAATCTTTATCAATACGAGCATGGCCTTGTGTTTCATACCACTGTGCGTTACAAGTAAAGACAGTTAGAATCAGACCGATAACTAAGGTAAGTGTTTGGGATATATTGGGCATAAACTCTCTCATAAAAGCAAACAAGCGACTGGGCGTATTTAAATCATAGTTGAGTGATATGCATGAACTATGCCTATTTACTTAGCTATTATTTAAATGTACTTGGCTTGAAATGTGCATTATTTATTAGCAATAGATAACCGAAGAAATAAAATTGTCAGTGTATTAACATAAATCATCTAGAGAAAGTTCACTGATTTTACCGGGGGAATACCATGAAAAAGTGGCTTATACCATTAATGATACCAACACTTTTATCTTGTAGTAATTTAGTGCCAGAAGATAACTTCTATAAGTCAATGCAAGTTAAAAAAGGTGAAATAGATAGCTTTAATCTGCCCAAGCATGCCATTAATGATGTGGTGAAAGGTTTAGCGTATCAAATGCTAGAAAGTAGTGCTTTTGTTAATGCTAAAACGCCAGTAGCGGTTGCTTCTTTTGTTAATTTGAATGATCTTGAATCAACAAATTGGTTGGGGAATCAAATCGCTGAGAGCTTTGTACATGAATTGCAGCGCCATGGTTTAGTCATTATTGACTTTAAAACTACCGGTCATATTCGTGTTACTAAAGAAGGTGATTATGTGTTCAGCCGTGATTGGAAAGAATTGCCTGAACGTCAGATTATTGACTACATTGTGGCGGGGACTATGATGGAGCAAGAAAATGGTATTTTAGTTAATGCTCGCATGATAGGTATTCAGTCTCGGATTGTGGTTGCTACGGCACAGTCTTTTATTCCTATGTGGGTATTGGGCGAAGAAAAAAGTAATAGTGAAAATGTTATAATGAAAGATGGTATGATTATTCGCAGTAATGCCATGTTAATTGAAAATCAACGTGCGGTTGAAATTCAACAGTAACCTCAAATACTAATTTGATTAAATTATTGCTCACTTGTACGGATTAAAATAGTCCATGTCGGCGTTGCTCTCAATCCTAATAGCCTGCTATTACTCCATCGAGCGCCTTGCCCTGAAATATTTTTCCTACGTACAATAAGATCACAAACATAATGAAACTGGTATAAATATTAGGTCTAAATATGAATAATGCATTAATAAAAATATTGTTTGCTACGGTCACCTTATTGGCTATTTCTTCTTGCTCAAGCATTTATGATAAGCATGTTCAGTGGCAAGCCGTTAAGCCTGAAACCTTTCCTATTATTCGTGGAATAGGTTATGCGCCGATAAGTTTGCAAAAATCTGAACATAAAACTCAGCGGATGTTAATGGCCATTAAAGCGTCAAAAATTGCCGCCTATGTTGAATTAGCTGAACAAGTATATGGTCAGCAAGTTAGTAGTAAAACGACGATGGCAGATATGTTAATTAGCAATCAACAATTAGCAGCATCAGTACAAGGCTTGATTCGCGGTGCTAAAGTAGTGAAAAGCTACCCTGTAGGTGATACTTATACCACAGAATTACAGTTAGATTTTAAAGATATGTATGAGCTATATCAGGCTAGTTCGAACCGTAAAGAGATTAAAGGAGTAGTGTATTTTTAAGCTTAAATGTAGTCATTGTTAACCTGCTTTTTTAGGGTGAGGATTTTATCATCGATGGACAGTACTAAATACTTGAACAATGGCTGCTCTCTCAAAGATGGGTTATAGATAATAAAGCTGTTTTTTATTTATTGATTTTTTTGAAACTTAAATTATGCTTTTAAACCTATGCTACTCAAGCCACCACTCTTCTTACCTTTACTATTATAAGTCACCGATATTCTATTGTGGCTTTCTAATAAACTCGTTTTCATACGTTCAACGGCTAATTGTGATTGTGCGATAATTTGTCCATTGACTAGATTTTTTTGTTGGCAAAGTGTTAATAAATTTTCAATCTCAGTTAATTCCAGACTTAAAAAGCCAGCTGCTTTATCTTGAGCAAATACTTGATTAATCCCTATTTGTTGATCCAAATTTTGAATAGACATTAACAGCTGATTTTTCTTCGCACTAATTTGTAGTAAATCGTCAGGTTGATGCTGCTGTAAGATAAGTTTTTCGTCAGTAATTACTTGCTTAAGCTCTTGAAGTTGAGAAAGTTGTTGAGCAAGTAATTCTTTTGACTGGGTTGAAGCCGACATGGATGCGCCTTTTAGTGATAATAGTATTATACCAAGACAAATAAATATGTGATCATTCTAAATGGACTAAATATTCCAATAAGGACATTGCTTTCAATCACACACACCAGCTATTGCTCAATCAAGCGCTTTGCCTACATGGATGTAGGTACTTAGGTTTTGTTTGGAACTAAAAACCTGTGTTCTTGAAAATTTATCCTCATTGATATTTGAGCACTAACTTACGAGTATTGGTATTACTGTAAAGTGAAATAATTATCACCTAGTACTTCACTGATATCAAATTAAATCAAATTCAAAATTAGCGATACTTACAGCAAGTTTTTGCGGGTCGACTTTATATTCCCCGGCAGCAATTGCCTTTTTCAATTGAGCGATTTTGGTCTGATCTACCACTGGGGCATCATTTGCTTTTTTTTGTAGTTCACTTAATTGCTTCGCTTGTGGGGTAAGTGAAACAGAATCATGGCTAACCTGTTTTACTTGCACGTTTGTGCTAGCAGATTGAGCTGTTTGCTGTTTTACTTGCGTCTGCTTATTTTGGTGAACTTGGGCTTGTTTATTCAAGTTATTGATATTAATAGTCATAATATTACCCTACGGCAAAATTTCATTTTTTAAAATTACTTATTAGCTTTTTATCGGCAAATAACTAAATAACTGAAGTAAAAAGTATAAATAAAATTATAAGTGAATAGCCACTTGATTGATAGCAGTAACTTTAGATCTTATTACCTTGCCAGAACGAGCATTTTTCACTTTTATTTGTTTATTCAAGTTGCCTGAACTTAACGCGATACCTTGAGTTTTAATAATGAAATTTGGTGATGTTGCCGTAATGGTAACAGTGTCTCCTTTACAGACTAAACAAACGTTTTTTGTATTAATGGCTCGGCCTTTACCTATTCTTTTCTCTGCTTTACTACCAAGTACAGCTGTTATATCTGTTAGTTTTTTTCCTCTGATTTTATTGTTAGCTAGGTATTGCACGCTTATATTGTTTTTCGATAGTATCGCACCTTTATCAATAGTAGTAGTTGCAATAACAACGGCAAATGTTCTTTCAATTCTTGCAGGTAAGTATATTTGCCATGAAGTTGAATCAGTACAAGATATTTTAACATTTACGTTTCTACTGATGATATTTTCAGGTATATTTGCAGTTAGCTTTTGTTGACAAGGCTTTATTTTTATTCTTGGATCGATATTAGCAATACGAATAGATATTTTCCCTCCCTCTGGTGGCAATAATGTTTCTTCGAGATGTTTTTTAGCAAAAGCCTCAATGTAAGCTCTATCCCAAGTGGTACCATGGCTTGTCGAGGAAAACAGTAAAATTAAGTACAGACTGATTGACGAAAGTTTGATTAGATGCATAGTTTTTATCTATTATTTTAGGTAAATTCAAATACTCGACTATGCTTAACTAAGTTTGCATAGTCGTAGCTATGTCAATTTTGTGACATTAAATACTTATTTCTAGTTTTGTCAAGCACTTACTAAAGTGGTAACTAGGCTATTTATCTATTTTTGTCACTTAATTCGGCTTTGTAATAAATACAATCAAGAATTGTGCCTTGTTGCTTTTTAATGAGGTTTTAATGAGGTTTTTATGTCAGGTATATTAGATTCAGTTGACCAACGAACGCAGCTTGTTGGTCAAAATAGACTAGAGTTATTACTTTTTAAGTTGGTTGGTCGACAACGCTTTGGTATTAATGTTTTTAAAGTAAGAGAAGTATTACAATGCCCTCGATTAACATCATTACCTAAGCAAGACGCTTATATTAAGGGTATAGCTCATATTCGTGGACAAACTATTTCTGTTATTGATATGAGTAAAGCGATAGGCGGCCCTGCAATTACTCAAACAGAAGATTCTTTTATCATCATTGCCGAATATAATCGTAGTGTGCAAGGGTTCCTTGTTGCCGGTGTTGAACGTATTGTTACACTGAGTTGGAAAGATATGATGCCGCCGCCAGAAGGTGCTGGTAAATCTAGTTATCTAACTGCGGTTACTGAAATTGATGGTGGTATGGTTTCTATTTTAGATGTTGAAAAAATACTAAATGAAATAAACCCTGTTTCTACTGAGTTAAGTGATGATGTGGTAGATGAAAGTGTTGGTGAAAAATTAGGTGAGCGAATTGTCATGATAGCTGATGACTCAACCGTTGCACGAAATCAAGTTAGACGTGCATTAGAGCCGTTAGGAATCAAAATGGTCTTGGCAAAAAATGGTCAAGATGCGTTAGATCAATTACTTGCCATTGAAGCAACGTGTGAACACAGTATAACGGAAAAAGTCGCGTTAATTGTTTCAGATATTGAAATGCCAGAAATGGATGGCTACACTTTAACTGCTGAAATTAAAGGTAATGATCGTATGGCAAAAATGCCTGTTATTTTGCATACCTCACTAAGTGGTGTTTTTAATAATGCTATGGTGGCAAAAGTTGGTGCTGATGATTTTATTCCTAAATTTCATCCTGATGAATTAGCCACAGCAGTTAAAAAATGGCTTGCCCAGTAAAAACAAATGATTTTAATATAACCAATTAGGAAGCAGTAATAGTGTCAGCAAGACAACTTGACGATAGAAGCTACCATCAATTTAGAACGTTTTTAGAACAGCAATGTGGCATTGTGCTAGGTGAAAATAAACAGTATTTAGTAAAAAGTCGCTTAGCCCCGTTAATGAGTAAATTTGATGTAAACTCCCTTAGTGAGTTAGTTACTCGTACTTTGTCTCCGGTTGAACGGCAACTACGTGCTGCTGTTATTGATGCGATGACTACTAACGAAACGCTTTGGTTTCGTGATGACTATCCTTTTAAATTGCTCCAAAATAAATTACTGCCTGATTTAGCCAATCGCAAAACACCGATAAAAATATGGTCAGCGGCAAGCTCTTCAGGACAAGAGCCTTATTCAATTGCTATGTCTGTATTAGAATATCAACAACGTAATCCCGGTGCTTTTATGCGTGGAGTACAAGTTATTGGCACTGATATTTCAACCACTATGTTAGAGCATTGTAAATATGGCCATTATGACTCACTTGCCTTAGCTCGAGGATTATCAGAAGAGCGTAAACGCCAGTTTTTCGAAAATGGCGATAATGGTATGTTGAAAGTTAAAGACGAGGTAAAAAAAATGGTCAGCTTTAGGCCGCTTAATTTACTTAGCAGCTATAGCTTAATGGGACGCTTTGATATTGTTTTTTGTCGTAATGTACTTATTTATTTCTCTGTAGAAATTAAAGCACAAATAATCAGTCAAATTCATGGCACTTTAAACAATGATGGCTATTTGTTTTTAGGCGCCTCAGAGTCTCTTTCCGGTTTAAATGATAATTTTAATATGCTTAGGTGCAACCCTGGTATTGTCTATCAGAAAAAATAGTTACCATTGAAAACTGCGAGTTTCGAGTAACTAGTTTTGAAGATAAGTTACTAACAGTAAGGTACATCGGAACTCGCTATTTTTCTTACCCGTCACTAAATCACTTCGTATCTTGAAACTTTTCCTACTAGTTACTTGAATACTGCTCAACTTTAAACTTTTCTTATTCGTATCTGTACTTTGTTGGCATACATATTGAATGTTCTCCATTAATAGTTGATAAATGGGGGCTGATTCATGGCTATCGGATTTGATAAAGGGTTTGAACTTCACGCACAGGGCATGCTATTACGTGCCCAGCGAGCGGAAGTGATTGCAGGTAATATTGCTAACGCAGATACCCCTAATTATAAAGCAAAAGGTATGGATTTTAATAAAGCCATGCAACAAGCTAGCCTTCAACAGCAAATGGGTATGAGCCGTACCAATTCAAAACATTTTGATGTTCGCACTGAATTAAACAATAACGTTGATTTTCGCATGCCAGATCAACCAGATACTGGAGATGGCAACACCGTTGATGTACAAGTGGAACGAAACTTGTATCTAACAAACTCATTAGAGTATCAAGCTGGTGTGCAATTTCTTAACGGTAAGATAAAAGCGCTACAGAAAGTGATTAGTGGAGGCAGGTAATTATGAGTTTATTTAATGTATTTAATATAACAGCCAGTGGTATGAGCGCCCAATCAATGCGTTTGAACACTACGGCGAGTAATATTGCTAATGCTGACAGTGTCAGTAGCAGTGTTGATGAAACCTACCGTGCTCGTCATCCGGTTTTTGCCGCCGCTATGCAAAAAGCTGCCGCAGGTCAAGGGAGCAGTGTCGGTGTACAAGTACTCGGTATTGTTGAAAGTAACAAGCCCCTTAATGTGGAATATTCGCCTAATCACCCAATGGCAGACAAAGATGGCTTTATTTATAAGCCTAATGTCAACATTATAGAAGAGATGACTAATATGATTTCTGCTTCTCGTTCATATCAAACTAATGTGCAGTTAGCCGAGTCGGCTAAAAATATGTTGAATAAAACTCTCACATTGGGTCAAAGATAATGTTGCGGATAATTGAAGAAATGAACAATACCACTAAAACAGTGATTTCTGCTTCTCGTTCATATCAAACTAATGTGCAGTTAGCAGAGTCGGCTAAGAATATGTTGAATAAAACCTTAACTTTAGGCCAAAGGTAAACGCAATGATTACTACTACTAAAACTACTACTACTCCAGAGGTTAAGGCAGCAGCAGTTGCAGCAGAAGCTGCTGCTGCTAGAAAACGCCTAACTACTACTACTCCAGAAATGAGAGCCGCTGCGCAAGAGCGTATAGAAAAATCAAACTATAAAGTTGGTGAAGAAAATAAGGGCATGCTAACGCAGACTGATTTTTTTGCTTTACTTACTATGGAGTTAGCGAATCAAGATCCAACAAAACCAGTTGATAATAGTGAAATGATCTCGCAAATGACTGCTTTCTCAACTACTGATGGCGTAGCTAACCTTAATAGATCTTTTAATTCATTTGCTAGTTCAATGACCTCTAGTCAAGCATTACAAGCTTCATCGCTGGTTGGTCGTAGTGTCTTGGTTGAAGATAATGTTTTTGGTATGAGTGAAGGTGACAGCGTTAAAGGAAAAGTAATCGCTGATAAAGCAGCAAGCAACGTTAAAATTTATGTAGAAAATATTGCTGGTGAAGTCATTCAAACTGTTCCTGTTGGTGACGTTAAAAAAGGGGGGGCTGGTTTTACCTGGGATGGCCAAACCTCGAAAGGTGAAGCTGCTCCAGCTGGAGCCTACCGCTTTAGGATTGTCGGATTAGTGGAAGGTCAAGCGGCAGAGCTTGAAACTATGACTTATCGTAAAGTAGACAGTGTCACGTTGGCTGGAGCTGGCGGTGATATTGTTCTTAATCTTAATGGTGGTAGCTCCATGAAATTAACTGATGTGGTTGAAGTTGCAGAAGGTTAACGAATTAATTTAGAAGACCACATATAGAACAGAAATAATTGTTTTTGTCGAAAACTTTAAAGAGAGTTAAATTATTCCATATAACGTTATCGGCAGATTAAGCTATTTATAATCGCCGTGCATTTCGCATTTACCGAATTAATAACAACATCATATTTACTATTTTGGTGTTGAAAAAATTTTTTAAGAGGGTTAAATTATGTCATTTAATATAGCACTGAGTGGCTTAAACGCCGCACAAAAAGACCTTGATGTTACATCAAATAACATCGCTAACGTTAATACTGTCGGTTTTAAAGAATCACGGGCAGAATTTGTTGATGTTTATGCTGCGTCACTACTTTCCTCAGGCAAAACGAAAGTAGGTGATGGTGTGTTAACTGCAGATGTTGCCCAACAGTTTTCCCAAGGCAGTATTCAATTTACCAATAATGCCCTTGATTTAGCCATCACGGGTAATGGTTTTTTCGCTACAGTGCCTGAACTTGGTTCACTTGAGCGTTCATATACCCGAGCGGGACAATTTAAATTAAATTCTGATAATTTTGTCGTTAATTCACAAGGCGGCCACTTATTAGGTTTTCCGGTAAACCCTGACGGCTCTTCGGCATCAGTTAGTTTAAGTACCGCTGAGCCAATTCGTATACCTACCTCATCGGGTGCGCCTACTAAAACCAGTGTAGTTGATGTTCGTATGAACTTACCTGCGGGCGACTCTTATATTTCTAATGCGCCGGGTAATTTTGATCCCGATGATCCATTAACCTTTAATAACTCGACTTCAGTAACTATTTTTGACTCACTAGGTGATAGTCATGTTATGACTTATTACTTTGTCAAAGATAACCCTGCAACAGCACCTAACCAATGGATGATGTTTGCCGCAGTTGATGGTAAAGTAATTGATCTAGCAGAAGATCCTGTTGTTCAGGCAGCAGCAGATGCTTTAGTGGTGACAGAGGCAGCAGCAGCAGCAGCAGCTCAAGTTACTTATAACGGGTTAGCATCGCCGACAGCCGCCGATTTAGTAACACTTAATTCGGCAAAAACTGCACTTGAAAATGCAATCGCGGCGACCACACCAGAAGGCGGTGCAGTTTCAGGTCCATTAGCTGCAACAGGTGGGGTAAAAGGCGCTAGATTAAGTTATAACTCTTCAGGTGACTTTATCAGTCAATCGCCTTCATTGGCTAATGGCGGTATTAGAACAGTGGCATTTACTGATCATCTACCCAATGGCGCCGATGCTACGCAAATAGTACAAATTGATTTTAATTTAGACCCTCTTGCGCCAAATCCAAATGAACCAACCCAGTTTGCCTCTAATTTTGAGGTAACAGCGCTTAATCAAGACGGTTTGGCGGTAGGGCGATTAACTGGTATTGATATTGGCGCGGATGGTTTAGTACGCGCAACTTATTCAAATGGTACTTCACAACCTTTAGCGCGTATAGCTTTAGTTAATTTTGCCAATGAGCAAGGGTTATCACAAGTGGGTGGTACTAGTTGGAAAGAAAGTATTGTCTCTGGTGAACCACTCGCTGGCGAAGGTGGCTCAGGTACTTTTGGTAATATTAACTCATCAGCATTAGAGCAATCAAACGTTAACTTAACTACTGAGTTAATTGACTTAATTGCAGCACAACGAAACTTCCAAGCCAACTCTCGTGCGTTAGAAGTAGACAATCAACTGAATCAGACTATTTTACAAATTAGATAAATAATTAGTTGATATAATATGTATTATTTCTGAGCTGCCTGCCTAGTGATGTTTATCACTTGACGGGCAGCATTTTTATGTTTGTCTTCCTATAAAATCGCAAAATCGCAAAATCGCAAAATCGCAAACTCGCAAACTCGCAAACTTACTTTCTGGCACTCTCTTTGCATTTATCTACATAATAGATTAATTAATGTTGGAATTCATTATGGATAAGTTGCTTTACATCGCCATGAGTGGTGCCAAACAGAACATGCAAGCACTATCAATTAATGCCAATAATTTAGCAAATGCTAAAACCACTGGCTTTAAAGCTGATTTAGCACAAGCGAGAAGTATGCAGGCATTTGGTGAAGGGCAACCCACCCGTGTGTTTTCCATGACCGAACGTGCAAGCCAAAATTTTGACTCCGGGGCATTACTCACTACAGGCCGCTCACTTGATCTTGCCATTGAAGGTGACGGATGGTTTGCCGTGCAAGATGAGTCAGGAGAGGTAGCTTATACACGAAATGGCCACTTACGTTTGACTGCTGATGGTGCCTTAGAAACTAACGGTGGCAAGTTAATTATTGGTGAAGATGGTCCTATTTATTTACCCCTGCCAGTTAATAATATTCAAGTAACTCGTGATGGCATCATCATGGTTCAACCTGCAGGGGCACCCGTTACCGAGCAAGAAGAAGTGGCGCGTCTTACCTTAGTTAACCCTGATGTTCGACTGTTAGTTAAAGGCCAAGATGGATTATTTCGCCGTAAAGATGGTGCACTTGAACAAGTAGATGTCACGGTTAAAGTACTAGGCGGCACATTAGAGTCAAGTAACAGCAACCCATTAAGTGATATGACAGATATGATTGCCCTGCAAAGACAATTTGAAATGCAATTGAAAATGATGAAAACAGCAGAAGAAATTGACTCAAGTGCAGCTTCTTTATTACGTGCTTTCTAACGCAAGCTAAGACATAAACCAATAACTTAATTTGAGGTAATCCACATGAACGCAGCATTATGGATAAGTAAAACCGGTTTAGATGCGCAAACTAAAGATATTGCGGTAATTTCTAATAACTTAGCCAATGCCAGTACCATTGGTTTTAAAAAGAGTCGTGCTGTTTTTGAAGACCTACTTTATCAAAATATTAATCAACCGGGTGGACGTACAGCTGATGATAGTGAAGCGCCATCAGGCTTGATGTTAGGTGCAGGTACTAAAGTAGTGGCGACACAAAAAATTCATACCCAAGGGGATATGTTAACAACAGATAACTCCCTAGATTTGATGATCCAAGGTGAAGGTTTTTTTGAGGTACTCATGCCAGATGGTACCTCTGCATATAGTCGTAATGGCCAATTTACCATGGACGACGAAGGCAATATGGTTACCCCCGGAGCGGGTTATTTAATACAGCCGCAAGTGACTATTCCCGAAGATGCTATCAGTATTGTTATTTCGCAAGACGGCGAGGTATCAGTAACCTTACAAGGCCAAGCTGAGCCTGCTGTTGTTGGTCAGATCAACACGGTTAATTTTGTTAACCCAACAGGGCTTCAACCTGTCGGGCAAAATTTATACACTGAAACCGCTGTCAGCGGTGCGCCACAGGAAGGGGTACCTGGTCTTGAAGGTTACGGGATGATAGTACAAGGGGCGCTTGAAACCTCAAATGTAAATACTACTGAAGAGTTAGTTAATTTAATTGAATCACAACGAGTTTATGAAATGAACTCTAAAGTGATTTCTGCAGTAGATGAAATGCTTAGTTATATCAACCAGCAGCTGTAGAGTGAGGAGTTAACGATGAAAAGTAAATTATTTTGTGTTTTGGTACTAGTGCTTATTAGCCAAATAAGTGCTTGTAGTAATACCGTAGAGCTAAGTAAAGCTTTGCCTAACGATCCTGATTTCGCGCCAATTTTACCGGAAGTTGAAGAAGACTCCCTTATTCCAACTGGTTCACTGTTTAAAGAAAACTATGTCAATAATATTTACTCTGATTCTAAGGCTCACCGTATAGGCGATATTATTTCGGTCATTTTAAGTGAAAGCACGCAAGCGAAGAAAAATGCCAAAACAGAATTGAAGAAAGAAAATAATATGGCGCTTGACCCTATCATTGGCTTAGGAGGAGCGCCGGTGACTATTAATGGTAAAGCGGCTCAATTTGGCTTTAACCAAAGTACTAAGTTCAAAGGTGACTCAAAAGTGGATCAGGGCAACAGCTTAAGTGGCGATATTTCGGTTCATGTCTTGAGGGTTTTACCTAATGGTAATTTAATGATCCGTGGTGAAAAATGGCTAACGTTGAATAACGGTGATGAATATATTCGCTTAACGGGCGTTATTCGCGCTAAAGATATTAATTCAAATAATACCATTTTATCAACAAAAATAGCTAACGCGCGTATTCAATATGCAGGTACAGGTAGTTTTGCCGATATGAATGAGCAAGGTTGGTTAACAAAATTTTTCAACAGTAGTTGGTGGCCTCTTTAGGGCTATTTTAAAGGTAATAATATGAAAGCATTAATAAAAATAGTACTTATCCTAACGGGCTTAGCTTTAGCTTTTACCAGTAATGCACAACGTATTAAAGATGCTGTTGATATTGCTGGTGTTCGTTCTAACCAACTAATTGGTTATGGCTTGGTAGTTGGTTTGCCTGGCACGGGAGAGCAAAGCCCATTTACCGAGCAAAGTTTTAAAACCATGTTAAGTAATTTTGGTATTACCATGCCTGCAAATCTTAAACCTAAAATTAAAAATGTGGCTGCTGTTGCTGTTCATGCAGAGCTAGTTGCCTTTAGAAAAGTAGGACAAACAATTGATATTACCGTTTCTAGTATGGGGAGTGCGCAAAGCTTACGTGGCGGTACCTTACTGCAAACCATGTTAGTTGGCCTTGATGGCAAAACCTATGCGGTGGCTCAGGGGAGTTTAGTCGTTAGTGGTTTGGGTGCCGAGGGACTTGACGGTTCAAAAGTAATTGTTAACACACCAACGGTTGGTCGTATCTCTAATGGCGCCACGGTTGAACGTGAGGTTAAGTCGCCGTTCGGCCTAGGTGATTATATCACCTTTAATTTACACAGAATTGATTTTACCACAGCAAAAAATTTAGCCGATACCATTAATGAATTGATCCCCGGAGTGGCTAGAGCAATAGATGCGGCTTCAGTACAGGTAACTGCCCCCCGTGATATTAATGATCGCGTTAGCTTTCTTTCTGTTTTAGAAAATTTAGAGTTTGAACCAGCCACAGGCTCAGCGAAAATAATAGTAAACTCACGCACAGGCACTATAGTGATTGGCTCAGAGGTACGCTTGCTAGCTGCAGCTATCACCCATGGGGGCATTACAGTGACGATAAATGAAGTACAAGATGTGACACAGCCAAATGCTTTTGCCGAAGGGAAAACTGTCGTTACCAATCAATCATCGGTCAATGTTAGCCAAAGTGATGCGCGTATGTTTGTATTTCAACCTGGGGTTACCTTAGAGACATTAGTGAGAGCGATTAATGAGGTAGGTGCTGGACCTGGCGATGTTATGGCCATTTTAGAAGCGTTAGATCAAGCAGGAGCCATTCGTGGCGAACTGATTATTATTTAATGTTTAATAATAATTTTGGTTGTAGATTAAAGTAGAAACTACGTAGAGCGACATAATGGCTGATAACTCAATTAACACCACTAATTTTGACCAAGCACGTAACTTTTTAGAGTTAAATGGCTTGAATGCTATTCGTCTGCAATCAAAATCAACGGATATCGAAAGCAAAAAAGCAGCTTTGCAAGAAGCCGCGCAGCAGTTTGAAGCCATTTTTATGAAAATGCTGCTAAAAAGCATGCGTAAAGCGCAAGATGTTTTAGAGTCAGACAGTCCGTTCAATTCTGAGTCAACTAAGTTCTATCGTGATATGCATGATCAACAAATGGCGGTTGAATTATCGTCAAACGGTACCTTAGGCTTATCTGAACTTATTGTTAGGCAATTAGGTGGTGGTGATAATAATTTCACCCCAAGCAGTGTATTACGCAATGACGGTAATCTTGAGCAAATTAGGAAATCGGCTAAACAAGCGAAACTACAACTACAAACCAATAATGACAGTGATT
Organism: Colwellia sp.; assembly: GCA_013215465.1. Lineage (GTDB taxonomy): Bacteria > Pseudomonadota > Gammaproteobacteria > Enterobacterales > Alteromonadaceae > Colwellia. The sequence goes on from JABSOW010000002.1 coordinate 325,898, forward strand.
TGAGTACGGTTAACTTTTTATCTGCATCAACGCCTATGGCAAAATTTCAAAGCAATGACAGCATTGATAATGTAAGCGTCACAAAAATACCCTTTGCCATCAGTGACGTTAATCAAACAAAAACAAGCGTCAATTTTTCATCACCAAGTTTTAGCGAACCAAAAGACTTTGTTAGTGCGCTTATCGAACCTGCAAAATCTGTACAAGAAAAAATAGGTGTGCCATTTCAAGTGATTATTGCCCAAGCTGCGTTAGAAACAGGTTGGGGACAAAAAATAATTAAAGATCAAAATGGTAGTAGCTCTAATAACTTATTTAATATCAAAGCTGATAACGGTTGGGTTGGAGCAAGCATCCAGAAAGAATCTTTAGAATTTGAACAAGGCGCTATGGTGAAAAAATCTTCGCCTTTTAGAGCGTATCAATCATTGACCGAAAGCGTAAATGATTATGTTAGTTTTCTTACTGACAATGACAGATATCAAGAGGCATTACAAAACCCAAGTGATGTGGAACACTTTGTGCATAGTTTACAGAAAGCAGGCTATGCGACAGATCCTCAATATGCCAACAAAATAATGGCAACTCTGCGTACAGTCTCTAAGTTAATTATAAAATAATGTGGTTATTACCACCCGTCATCCTCATGGCATTCTACTTACACGTAAGTAAGTACTTAGGTTTAACCTAGTACAGAAAACAATCATGGAGGGCTTGTGTAACTTTCACTAAGATTTCATCTTAGTAAATTAACGCAATGACGAAACCTTTTTAGGTTAGTAATAACCAATACTAGAGGCAAATATTATGACAGTTAGTTTATACCAAACAGGCGTGAGTGGCTTATTAGCCGCGCAGCAACAGTTGGCAACTACGGGTCATAATATTGCCAATGTAAATACTGAAGGTTATACCCGTCAGCGCGCAGAGCAAAACGCTACTATTGGCCAAACTAATGGTTCAAACTACATTGGCTCAGGCACCTATGTTCAAAACATCACCCGAATTTATGATAAATTTTCTTATAAAGAGCAGTTAATCAACCAAAGTAATTTAGGTAGTGCTGACTCTTTACATGCTCGCTTAACGCAACTTGATCAAGTCATGAGCACTTCAGGTACTGCAGTGGCAGGTTCAATAGAAAAATTTTATCAAGCCTTAAATGGTGTAGCCGACAATCCCAATGATTCAGGTTTACGTAGCATAGTATTAAATCAAGCTGAGACCTTAAGTAACGATTTTAACGAACTAACTAATAATTTTGATCAAATGGGTAAGTCCATTAATGGTGAGATAGAGCAAGTTGCCAGTAAAATTTCTAATATTTCTTTAGAGATAGCAAAAATTAATGACAGTATCTTACATACTCAAGGCTTAAATCAAACAGGGCAGCCTAATGACTTGCTCGATAAGCGTGATCAATTAGTAAGTGAGTTAAGTAAATATACTCGAGTCAATACTATAGTAGATCAAAATGGTGTTATGACGGTAATGGTAGGCCAGGGCACAACACTAGTTGCTGGTATTACGCCATTAACCATTGCAGTAAATGCCGGAGATCCTGACGCTTTACAAACTGAGTTACGCTTAGTTGGTCCTAATAGTTCAGTAGCCATTGATGGTTCTAAACTCGGTGGTTCATTGGCCGCAAGTTTCGAGTTCAGAAATGAGCATCTATCACAAAGTCGTAGTGAAATAGACCGTTTAGCGATGGTGGTATCGTCAACATTAAATGATAGTCAAGCAAGAGGCTTAGATTTAAATGGCTTGCAAGGCGCAAATATATTTACTGATATTAATACTACGGCATTACAACAAGGGCGAGTATCCGCCCCGTCAAGTAATAGCGGTAACCTTAATGCGCAAGTGCTTATCAATGATGTATCACTAGTGCCAACGGATGAGTTTGAAGTGACTTTAACGGGTGGCGTTTATGTTATTACTAACTTAACTAATGGCAGTTCAGAGACTTTAGGCTTACCTGGCGCAGGTACTTATACCCCTTCAAATCCCGACTATGGTTTTTCATTTGTGGAAAACAGCGGTACGCCTAACGCAGATGACTCTTTTATCATTAAGCCTACTAAAAATAGTGCCGCCTTAATGGCTGTTACGCTAACTAATGCTAGTGCAATTGCTGCCAGTTCAGCGGTTGAAGTTACACCATCAACGCATAATGTCAGTGATGGTCAGGTGAAAATTACAAATGTTAGTAACCCTAGTGCTGCCAGAAGCTATGACTTAACTGTTGATGTTTATGAAACTCCACCTCCACCACTGCCAGCACCTCAAACACCTACCGGTATATTTGAGTTCCGGGTTTATAATACGACTACACCGCCGCCAGCAGCGCCGATCGCATCAGGAACATATACCCCTGCAGTAGGGCCCGCTTTGGTTGATATTCCTGCAGGTTCGCCAGCCTTTCAAATAGAAATTAGTGGCGAATTAGTTGGCTCAGGCACTAATGCAAGAGAAACATTTACTATTGGTGATGCCTTTGGTGTCGGTAATGGTAATAATGCTGTTGTTATGGCTAAAACCCAAGAACAAGGCATAACTAATGGTAAAAGAGAAACCTTTAGCCAAAGTTTGGGCATAACCACCTCAAAAGCTGGTTCAAAAGCGAGTAGTGCCGAGTTAGTTGCTGACACTGCTCAAGCATTATTCACCCAAGCATATAATCGTAATCAAGCCACATCAGGAGTGAACCTTGATGAGGAAGCGGCAAATTTATTGAAATTTCAACAAGCCTATCAAGCGGCCTCACAAATTATTTCCACCGCTAATATTCTTTTTGACACCATATTGGCAGCCGTTAGGTAAGGAATAAATAATGAGAGTATCAACAGCTCAATTTTATCAGCAAAGTACATTACAGATGAGTAGTAAATCCTCTGATGTTAATGAACAAGTGGCCTATCTAACCAGTGGTAAGCGAGTACTTACCGCAAAGGATGATGCAGTCCAATATGGCACTTTAGTTGGCTATAAAGAAAGCTTAGCTAATATTGAAAAATACCAACGTAATATTACTCAAGCTGAAAGCCATAATAGCTTACAAGAGATTGTTTTTGCTGATGCAGAGCTTATTTTAGATAAGATTAAAGAGTTGATGTTACAAGCAAATAACGGTGCTATGTCTGATGAAGACCTACGAGCCTTAGCTAAACAGACTCGAAATAGCTTTGATCAATTACTTGATATTGCCAATAGTCAAAATGCCAACGGAGATTACATCTTTTCTGGTTATCAAACTGAGCAGCAACCATTTAGTCAACAAGTTGACGGCTCTGTTAACTATAGTGGCGATACTGGTGTTAACGTATTACAAGTTGCAAGAAACATCAATATTGTGACTAACCAAACGGGCGATGCTGCTTTTATGAAAGTTGCCAACGCCATTGGTGATTTTAGTGTTAGTTATCCTACTCCCCCAGCGTCCAATACCTCGAGTGTTGCCGTTGAGAGTGCCAATATAACCGATAGAAATTCCTACAACATAAGTACAGGGCCTTATACCTTTGCTACCGATCCAATAACTAACGATTTAACGGTTACCGATAACACTGCTACTGTTGTTTTTCCCGTACTGCCCGTACTGCCTGCGCCCTATGTCGCAGGGCAAACGATTTCCTTTGACGGCATTGATGTTACCTTAAACGGCAATCCATTGCCGGGTGATAGCTTTACTATTAGCGAGCAAGAGAAAGTTAGCATCTTTGAAACCATTAATGATGCTATTGCTTGGATAGATAGCGGCTCTGTTTCAACTAATCTAGAGCAACATCAGGTAGATTACAACGCCATACTTAACCAACTTAACTCGGCTATGACCCATGTCACGTCAAGGCGCGTAGATTCAGGTGTTCGCTTGCAAATGCTTGAAAGCCAGAAGAGTAGGCACCTAGATTCAGAGTTGAATATTACTATTGGCAAGTCAAATATTGAAGATTTGGATTTTGCCAAAGCGATTTCTGAATTTGAACAATCAAAATTAGCGCTACAAGCATCACAACAAGCATTTAGCAAAGTCCAAGGCTTAACGCTATTTAACTATATTTAATTAGGACTAGTTAAATTTAGTGCTTTTTTCATTAGTTTTAAGAAAGCATTAGATGTTTGGCACACATTTTGCCTTTATCTAGTTACGTTATAAAAACGTAAAAAGATTGTCACCTAACGTAATCTATAAATTTCGTGAGTGATGGCTAAAACTGAATAACGTTAAACAGAAAATTATAAACATGAAAGAGGCTTCAGTTAGTTACATATAATGTACATGAATGAAAGTTATATTAACTAACTAATAGTGGCTTCTAATAACCAAGCGTTATCGTCCGGTTTATGGACAACGCTACAACTACACATAAACAGGCGTTAACACCAGTTAACACATTAGGAGTTTTATTATGGCTTTATCCGTAATCACCAATACCGCGTCATTAAACGCTCAACGTAATTTATCTAAATCAGGCGAAGGCTTGGCTACCTCAATGCAACGATTATCATCAGGCATGCGTATTAATAGCGCCAAAGATGATGCCGCAGGTATGCAAATCGCCACTCGTATGACGTCACAAATTAGCGGTCTTGGCGTGGCTCAACGTAATGCCAATGATGGTATTTCAATGGCGCAAACAGCTGAAGGTGCGATGCAAACTTCAACTGATATTTTACAACGTATGCGTGAATTATCATTACAATCGGCTAACGGTTCAAATTCTTCAAGTGACAGAGACGCACTGCAAAAAGAGGTGACAGCCTTGAAAACTGAATTAACCCGTATTGCAGAAACAACCCAGTTTGGTGGTACTAATTTACTTGACGGTAGCTTTGGCACTAAAGCTTTCCAAGTAGGTACCAATTCAGCAGAAACAATTACTATTGGTTTAATTGATATTAGTGCGGATACTATTGGAACTGTAGGAATGAAAACGCTGTCTGCTGCAGCTCTTGACTTGGCGGCGCCTGCGGCTACAGGCTCTACTTTTATTGGTGGTACAGCAAATATTACTGTGTCTGGTAAGAGTGTTGATGTTGATATGACAAGTGTCACTGATAATGCAAGTTTAACCAGCGCATTTAATGCGGCTGCCAATGGCTTAGGTATTACAGCGACCCTTAATACAACTACTAGTGTTATCTCTTTTTCTGGTAATGTTGCCGGCTCAGCCGCTACGGATATAGTGACTGTTGCAGGGAAAGATGCTGCGGGTGGTGCTATTGCAGGTGTTTCAAGTGTCATCGGTGCTACTACTGATATTCATGCGGATAGTATTGATATATCTACTGTGGCAGGAACGGCTGATGCGTTGGCAGTAATTGATGCCGCATTACAGGAAATTAGTAATAGTCGTGCAAACCTAGGTGCGGTGCAAAATCGCTTTGGTCATACTATTAGTAACCTGGCTAATATATCAGAGAATGTATCGGCGTCACGTAGTCGAATTCAAGATACTGATTTTGCAACAGAAACAGCCATAATGACGAAAAATCAAATATTACAACAAGCAGGTACGTCTATTTTAGCGCAAGCGAATCAAATACCACAGGCAGCGCTTAGTTTACTTGGTTAATAAAACAATAGTCATCTCTTTATTTAAACCATCACTTTTTAGTGGTGGTTTTTGCATTGTAGAGTGCCATTCTTTAGCAAAGCACTTATCGCTATACGTAGATTAGGCCTTCGAGAAAAATACTATATACCCATGATACTTCAAGATGCGAGTTCCAGCTGAATCCTGCATCTTGAGGTAACATGGGTATAGATATAACTAATGCCCATTTGCTCTTGTCATGCCAGCCCCTCATCTAACGATTGAGAGCCCTTAATTCCAATCATTTATCTTTTTATATAAAAACATTAAAGTAATTTTAAACCCTGCCGTTAACTTAATTAGTAAGGGGCTAAATCAGTTTAAAAAGCTCCGAAGTAAAAATTTAAAACGCATTGTTTTTATATTTAGGAGTTTCATCATGGCTTTATCCGTAATCACCAATACCGCGTCACTAAACGCACAACGTA
>JABSOW010000002.1:332025-464479 GCA_013215465.1 Colwellia sp.
ACTAATTTACTTGATGGTAGTTTTGGTACTAAAGCTTTTCAGGTAGGTACCAATTCAGGCGAAACAATTACTATTGGCCTAAAAGACATTAGTGCGGATAGTATTGGTACTGTAGGTATGAATGCGGTATCGACAGCAACTGTTTTGTCCGCAGCTGATGCTACTCTTGCTTCTACAGATAAGGCGACATTAAATATTTCGGTGTCGGGTACCTCTATCGCTGTAGATATGACGAGTGTCACGGATAATAAAAGTTTAGCCAGTGCACTTAATGCGGCAGGGAATGGTTTAGGCATTGAAGCATCATATAGTTCCACTACTAGTGCTATCACCTTCACGGGCAATATTGCAGGCTCGGCCTCTACAGATGTATTGGTGGTGTCAGGAGTGCAGGCTGATGGTACTACTGCTATCACTGGTATGACAACTGCGGCTGACGTAACTACTGATGTTCATGCGGATAGTATTGATATATCTACTGTGGCAGGAACGGCTGATGCGTTAAAAGTGATTGATGCTGCGTTACAGGAAATTAGTGATAGTCGTGCAAACCTAGGTGCGGTGCAAAATCGCTTTGGTCATACTATTAATAATTTGGCTAATATATCAGAGAATGTGTCGGCGTCACGTAGTCGAATTCAAGATACTGATTTTGCGTCAGAAACAGCCCAAATGACGAAAAATCAAATCTTACAACAAGCAGGTACGTCAATTTTAGCGCAAGCGAATCAATTACCACAAGCGGCATTAAGCTTAATCTAATAAGGGTTGGATATTAGGTAATTGCATTGATTTGTATGAGAAAATGAAGGAGTGATTACACACCTTCTTTTTCGCGTTTAACGTAGTGTTAAATTTTTAATTACTTTTGAGTTAAATAAGTAATTAAGGGGGCAATAATGAGTGTAGAATTAAGAGGAACGGCAATTGATATTTTGCCAGTTAAACCTCAAAAAGTTCAAGACAACGGACAATCTATAAAAGAACTTACTGATTTAGAATTGAGTGTCGAAAGTAAATTAATTAGAGTTAATGAATCCGCAGAAACTCAAAACATTCATAATATTAGTGAAAAAGACGCAGTAGAAGAAAAAAAGGTAATGACTGCACCTCAGCTTGAAAATGTGGCTAAACAATTGCAGGAGTTTATTGGGAAGATGAACCGAGGCTTAGAGTTTTCTGTTGATAAAGACTCTGGGCGGGATGTGATTAAAGTGATAGATAAAAATTCAGGGGATGTAATTAAGCAGTATCCGTCCGAAGAGGTTTTATCACTGGTTTCTAAGCTTTCTGAAACAATAGGTAATTTTGTTGACTCTAAAGTTTAGCCGTTAAATATGATGGCACATGGCGTAATTGATTAAAGTATTTAATTGGAGATATTGTTATGGCTACTATTACATTTCAAGGGCTAGGTTCTGGTCTACAAGTTGGTGAAATAGTTGAAGCTATTGTTAATGCTGAAAAAGTACCCTATGAATCCCGTATTAGCTATAAAGAATCTATCACCAGTGCTGATATTTCTGCTGCGGGTTCGCTCAAGTCTGCGCTAGAAGAAGTCCAAACCGCACTTGCTGGCATAGCGGATACTGAAGCATATCAGCAAAGAACAGTTTCTGGTGCTGACGATTATATTTCAATAACTTCCAGCAGTGACGCCGGTATCGGCACCTATGATATTAAGGTCGATGTACTTGCTTCTGCCCACAAACTTGTCTCCGAGGAGATCGATAGTGAAGAAGCGGTAGGAGAGGGGCGGTTATCTATTTCTTCTGGAGAAAATTCCTTTACTATTGATGTATCTAGTACAGAAACACTGTCAGAAATTCGTGATAAAATAAATGATAGCACAGACAACGATAGTGTTAATGCCACGATTATTACCGATGATAATGGTCAACGGCTAGTTTTTAGTAGTAAAGAAACGGGTGTTGCTAATGCTATTACCGTTACCGTAGATGATATTGGTGATACCAATAATACTGATACGGTCGGTTTGTCTCGATTAGCCTCACTAAATTTAACTGAAGCAACTAAAGCTATTGATGCCCAAATAACAATTGATAATACTATTACCATTAGTAGTGCTACTAATGAATTTGTCAATGTCATTGATGGTATTGATATTACAGCAAAAAAAGTACAAAGCGTTGATGATAGTGATAGTCAAATAAGCATTACTGAAGACAATAGTAATATTGAAAAAAGCCTTACCGAATTTGTTTCTGCTTATAATAAACTTGTTGATTTAAATAGTAATTTCGGACAAGTTGGTAAAGGGAAGAGTGGTGTAATGATAGGAGATTCATTATTAAGAGGGGTCATGTCAAAAATTAGAAATGAATTTACAGCAAGCTTTGACTTTGGTGGTGATGGAACTTTGACACTTTCCGAACTCGGTATTAGATCTGACCAGTATGGAAAAATGAGTATCGACAGTGATGACTTAAATGAATACATTGATAATAATGTAGATAATGTTCAGCAACTTTTAGTGGGTACAGACAGTAAGCCTGGCTTTGCCGCAACATTGACCACGATTCTTGATTTTTATACTGAGTCAGATGGTTTACTTCAAGGACGAATTGACAGTAAAGAGCTAAAACTTGAAAAATTAAGTGATGAGCGATTAGCCTTTACCCGAAAAATGGACTCACTTGAAGCTCGGTTATACGCTCAATATAATGCTATGGATTTGTTGGTTGCAGGCTTGAATTCCACAAGTAGTTACTTAATGCAGCAATTAGATAATATGCCTGGCGTTGTTAGAAACTCTTAATAACCTTTTAATTTTTTCTTCTCTTAGTCACAAATTTATGACTATATTTACTACACATTAATAAAGTTGAATTACTGTTCTTATAGTTACCACTTCAGCGTAGTTTTTTTCTCTTTTTTTACTTTCCTTTCAGTATATTATTTAATATAAAAATAGGCTTGGAGCAATACATTGGACAATACCACAATAACCATAAAAAAAATGTTATTAAACGCTACGTTAACCGCCAATTTAGATACATTAAAATTATATATCCCACAAATCTATGACATCTTTAAAGATTATAATCCTCTAAGTTCTGGTGTAGTGATTGATGATGAAGGGAATATCGACCTTTATAACAACAAGCAGTATGTTTATAGCGGAAATTCACAGGGTTTTGCAAAAGAGCAAGTCGCTAGATTTATAAAAGATCCTCTTTTCTTTAATTTGGAATCAGAAAAAAATTGTGACAGTAAGATTCTTTACGATCACGAACGAGTGTTAAAGGCTATTGATACTAAGCGCGAGCGGGAAGTGACTTCTTCGCCAATCTTTAATGAAAAAAGACTTGATTTCATTTGTATGATGGGGGTAGGGCTTGGTTATCAAATAGAAGAATTGTTGTCTCAAAAGCAAGTTCAGCATTTATATTTGTGCGAGCCCTCGAAGGATGTCTTTTATGCCATGCTCCATTGTATCGAGTTGCGCCCTATTTTCGAACATTGCTTTGCTAATGGTGGTGGGATCACTATTAATACGGGTAATAACTATGATGATATGTTAAACGGGATTAATGATGTGTTGAAACGGGTAGGCAGATTTTATTTACCTAGATTCTATGTTTATAAACACTATGATAGTGTTACAACGGATAATTTTATTAGTAAACTCAAAGATATAGGTTATAGGTTAACTTTCGGTTGGGGGTTTATGGAAGATGAAATTATAGGCTTTAGCCATACTTTAGAAAATTTAAAGCATGGCTACAAGGTTTGTAAAAAACAATCAGAATTTACGAACAGTGAACCTAATCGGCCTGTATTTATCGTAGCCAATGGCCCCTCGTTAGACTTTTCTTTGGCGTTTTTAAAAGAAAACCAACATGATATTATCATTGTTAGTTGTGGAACTACATTGCGAGTATTGTTAAAGCATAACATTAAACCTGATCTTCATATTGAAATGGAACGCCCTGTTGAAATATTACCTTTTATAGAGGAAATTGAGCAGCAGCAAAAAAACTCAGATATTAAATTAAAAGACATTCAAATTGTAACGCTTAACACTGTTTATCCTGAGATATTAAAGAAGTTTAAAACTCCTTTGTTGCTTAATAAGCTTAATGATGCAGGTGGTGAATTTATTGAAACCTTAGATGCATTAAATGTCTATGCTAGACCCGCACACTCTAACCCAACATGCCCTAATACCGCAGCAGCACTTATTATATCTTTGGGGTTTAAAGAAATATATTTTATTGGTACTGACTTTGGTTATGTGAGTAATGATTATCACCATTCAAAAGATAGTATATATTATGATGAAAACTTCAAATCACAAGTAAAAGAAGAAATGGATGCTAGTATGAACCATGGTATTCAGCGCCAAGGGAACTTTCGTGAACTTGTATTTAGTAATCAAATTTTTGATTCTTCTCGAAAGCAAATAGAATATTTACTTTCTATAAATTTAGATGTTAATGCATATAATTGTGCTGATGGTGCTTTAATCAGACATGCTAAGCCGATGCGAATAGATAAAATTAAATTACCTATAAGTAGTCAAAGTAAAGATGTTTTTTTAGAGGTGTTGTTATCGGATTCTTTTGATAATAAGGCGTTTACTCGGGAGTCTATGGATAGAAATATAAAACAAATTCTTTATGTTTTAAAGGTTACTTTGGATCAATTAATGTTAATTATTAATAAAGAAGTTAATTCAAGAGAGGAATTAGCAGATTTATTTTCTGCCCAACATGAATTATTAAAACAACTTTTAACCCGTAGCGAATATAAATTTAATTACTGGATGATACAAGGGACTTTTCAGTATTTACAAACATATATAATGAATAATTCTTTCATGTATGATGATTTGACAAAGCGGAATGAATTTATGAATCACAGTCTATTATTATTTAGGAAGCATGTCGATTTCTTATATCAGGAGCTGGTTAAGCAATTTTAATCCCTGTGGCTTTAATTCCCTGGCGCTTGCCTGTCTTGACCTTTGATAAGTCAATATATCCCTCTTCGCATATTGAACTTTAACCTAAGAGAGAAGCCTTGATACAGGATTTTTTCAATATTGATGGTCGTTTTCATTCGATGAACATTTTCAAAGTTGAGTTTTAAGACGCATTCTATAGTAGAAAAGCATTTTTAGTTCTGACTCATCTAATATTGGACGAGGCTATAGTTGTTTACTTAACTTAATCAAAGTTATAATAAAGATTGAAAATTTTAATCGACTATCAGAATTTATTGAGCCTCATTTTAAGTTGTGGTTGTTAAGTTGAAAGTATTAGTCATGAGTCGTCATCTAAGGGAGTTTAATGCATAAATTCTATATTGATCCTGAGCAATTGAAGGTAGAGTTGCTAAAAATTGAAGCTAATATACCTGACAACGTTCCTGTAATGATCCATTCAGATATTTTGAAAGTTGGCTTTCCCTGTGAAGAGTTTGATGCAGATGCCGCGGGAAAAGTCTATGAGACCTTGTTTTTAGAGGTTTTTGCGAACCGTTCTATATTAATACCTACTTTTTGTTACGATTATTGCTCTACTAGAGTATTTGATGTTCACCATGATTTAGGGCAGGTGGGTTTCTTAAGTCGGCACATGGTTAAGCATCATGCTGAATTACGCTCAAAAACGCCTGTTTTTAATTTTGTTATTTTAAATAATCAAGGGTTTTCTCTTGAACCAGTAAAAGAAGCTTTTGGTTCTAACTCTATTTATGAGCAATTTTTTGCACAAAAGGGTTATATAATTTTATTAGGCGTTGGTATTTTAAGGTGCACGCCTCTCATGTATGTTGAGTCCCAATCTGATGTCATTTATCGATATGAGAAACAGTTCCCGGGGAAAGTCTTAAGTAATAACAAAGAAACTGATGTGGAATTTTCTATGCCGGTTAGGCCATTAAATCCAGATGTAATTGAATATTCAGATATTTTAGAAATAGACCTACTCAAATCAGGTATTATGAAAAAATTTACAACAGGTTTCGCTACAACCCTTGTGTGTCCATCAGATGAGTTCTTTAATTTTTTTGAATCTAAACTTAAATTAGATGCTTTTTATCCACTTACGGACAAAGCTAAAATTGCGGCACAGAAATTTTGTAAGACGAATAAACGGTTTTCGATTGAACTGTGTGGATAAAGCGTATGACCTGCATAAAAAATAAAATCACACCGAATGATTATATTTATTTGGATGATTTTTTTGAAGTGAATAAAAGTGCCTTTATAGACAGCATTGCGGTAGAAGATGGTGAAAGTGAGATTACTTACGCTGCTTTAGATAAAAGTGCTAATCGCCTGGCAAACTGCCTTATAGACAAAGGCTGTAAACCTAATGATCGAATTTGTTTTATTAGCTCTAAAACAGTTGCGGGTTATAAAAGTATATTAGCAATTTTGAAAAGTGGTGCTTGCTTTGTGCCTATAAGTGGTGAATATCCAGACGAACGAATGTCGTTTTTATTTAAAAGTATAAAACCTAAAGTACTTGTTGTTGAAAAGCTCTATATTAGTAGAGTTAATGAAGTATGTAAGAATAATGATTTAGATATTCTTATTATTGAAGCGGATGGGACTGAAGTAAATAGCTTTGATGATTCTCAGCCTATTGTTATGGATAGGACACCAGAAGATTTAGCTTATATTATTTTTACTTCAGGCTCGACTGGTATGCCAAAAGGCGTGATTGTTTATCATAGAAATATTGTCCACTTCTTAAATAGCTGCTTTAATTTTTTCAATATTTCTGAACAGCTTCGTTTTGCACATTGTTCAGAGTTTACTTTTGATCCATCTATTTTCGATATCTTTTTTTGTTGGGCAACAGGTGGTGTCATTGTGCCGATGAATAAAAGAAGCTATAAAATCAACCCCTTTGCCTTTTTTGAATCTAAAGCTATTAATGTTGTATTTACGGTACCGTCAGTCATTACAACTTTATCTCGTTCTGATTTATTAGGGCACTCTAGTTTAGCATCAATTCAGCACCTTATTTATACGGGGGAAGCATTACCAACCGATCTAACTAATGAATGGAAAAGCCACTATCCACAATGTCAGCAGTATAATTTTTATGGTACAACCGAGACTGCAATCATTTCACACTGGTATAAAGTTGACGCACACTTAGAAGCTGGAAGTATTGTTCCTGTAGGTTATGTAGTACCTGGTGTTCGCGTTATTTTAATGGAAGATAACATGCCTGTTATACAAGGGACTGTTGGTGAAAGTGTTGTATGTGGGACACAGATATCACCAGGTTATTGGGACAATGATTTAGAAAATAATGTAAGGTTTAAGAGTATATCAGAGGATAATAACGTTGAGCACAAAGCCTACTTTACTGGAGATTTACTCCTTAAAGATAAATATGGCTGTTTCCATTATCAAGGACGTAAAGATAGGCAAGTAAAAGTTCGTGGACACCGTATTGAATTACTAGAAATTGAAACAGTACTGTTATCTTTAGATGAAGTTGAAGAAGCTGCCGTAGTCGTTGTGAAAAATGAATTTCAAACGGACTGTATCATTGGCGTGATCTCCACAAATAACCTTTTTAAAGTAAAACAGTTACCTATGAAAATCATGGCAATGCTAAAGCGTAAGTTACCTGCTTATATGTGCCCAGTTAAAATCATTGGTAGAGAAATACCACTACCAAGAAATAAAAATGGCAAAATTGACCATGTGAAAGTACATGAAATAATTAGTGGAGAAAATAATGTCGAATCTTGAAAATATTGTAAAAGAAATAATTGTAGAAGTTTTGAAAATATCTGCCGATAAAGTATATAAGAGCTTAAATTCAGATACGATTCCTGAATGGGATTCAATGGGACATATGCAAATCATAATTAAATTAGAAAGTTTTTTTTCATGTGATATTCCTCATAATGAAGTTGCCATGATGACAAGTGAAGAAGGTATTATAAAAGTATTAAGTAATATCGTTTCAGATGATTTTTTATAATTTTATTATTTAAGAGGTTAAATTAGACATGGCTGGTTTATTACTTAAGATCACCACAGATCAAAAAGCGAAAGTCAGTAAGTATACTGATGAGCTTTTGAGTTTGGCTATTGATAAGCATGGCTTTGGCTCGTCTCAATACAAGGGTATATATAATCAGTACTTTAAAATGCCTAATCAAGAAAAGTCAAACTTAGTTAATAGGCGCCATTATGAAGCTGAAATGATAGGTGATGATCTTCCTAATGGGCTGGAGCGATTATATAAACGAGTAACTGTGATTGATTTGTTGTCAACATGCGCAAGTGAGTGTGTATATTGTCTACGAGGCTATTATCAAAAATTTGCGCTATCAGAAAAGGACATGCAAGGGATAGCTAAATTTTGCGGCAATGATCCTTATTTAAGAGAAGTACTTATTACCGGCGGAGATCCGTTTATGTCTCCGCGAAAATTAAAGTATATGATTACCGAATTAGCGAATCATGCACCTAATATAAAAATTGTTCGAATTGGCACTCGTTTACCTGTGCAGTCTCCTAATAAATTTGATAAAACATTGAATGACTTTTTTTATTCCTTGCGAAATCGATTTGCTTTTGAAATTTCATGTCAGATAAATCACCCTTTTGAACTACAGGAAATTACTAGAAATATTTTATCAGGATTAAGACAATCAGGCTGCTTAATATACAGTCAAAATGTCTTGTTAAAAGATGTCAATGACAACATAGAAACACTGGTTGAATTGTATGATGAACTTAGATATCTAAGTGTAACTCCTCATTACCTTTTTCATGCAGTTCCAATGAAAGGGACAGATAATTTCAGAACAACTGTGTATGAGGGGTTAGAATTAATTAAGCAGCTTACCTCTAAAGGGGAAATTAGCGGCAGAGCAAAGCCACAATACGCGCTAATGACAGACATAGGTAAAGTTACCCTTTATCAGGATAGTATTATTGGAAGGGATGGCTCTCATCTGCTAATTAAAACATCCTTTCACTTAGAAGATAGGTTGAAATGGAACCCTTATTATAGTCTACCAGATTCAGCTATTATCAATGAAGATGGTACGTTAAGTGTTCGTTATCTAGATGGTGTTAGTAATAAATAAAGCCAATATTTATATTATCTTAAGTTTTTCTAAGTAAGCCTTCTTTGTAGAGTTTTTCAGCTAAAGGAATTAAATTAATAGCGTAGCAGCCAATTTTATTAGCAATATCTACTAGGTCATGATTGCCATCACAATAGGTAATAAAATTCATCATAGTTCTAATATCTGTATAATCTTCGTTCATACTGCTTAATGTTGGGTATAAGCCTCTTTTACCTAGCTGAGGCTCGCATAATACAGTTACTTCATATTTATGGTTGTTTTCTAATAGTAAAATGCATTGTTGTAATATATTAAAGCCACCTTGAAGACCTGCTGGAGATATAAGCTCTAAATTATCTAGGGAAGTGTGATATTCAGGATATTCACCATACTTTGTTCTCATAACTGAGCATACGGGTAGATCAACACCAGGGGCACAATATTGTCTTTCGTCACTGCCTCTTTGTAAGAAGTTATATTTGGTAAAACTTTCAACAGAATTTTCTAACGCATGTAGAGCAACTTTGTCGGCAAGACTATGTTCACCTCGTGATGGGAGATAAGAGTAGTCATTATTATCTCCAATACAAGTGATTACAAAGCCAGCAACTATGTTTGCTTGCATTTTTTTTATATGTCTACTTAGGTAACATATTGAACCAATTGTTTCAGGAAGAAAAACTATTCTATAGGTAAACTTTCTATTAACAAGTGATGAAATCCACTGTACTAGTGCTGTAGTTACAATCGGCCCTGACAGTTCATTGTTTGCGAGGGAAGGGTGGCAAATATACGTTGATAGTAGTATTTCCTTTTCTGTTTCACCGGGCAAAATTAATTCACCGTAATTCAAAACTCCTTGAGTTAAAGTACTTTCAATTTTAACTGTATAATTCCCTGGTTTTAAAGATTTTCGTTGCTTTTCAGTTAAACAAAATCCCCAACGGCGCTGGTAATAAGAGGTGACATAAGGAATAGCATCAGGTTGATTTGGTAATGAATATAAGTGTTGTTGCAATTCTTCTAATGGTAGAACAAGATCGACTGGCGCTGAATACCCCATTACATGTAGGTTAGAATCTGAAAAGTCGACAACTCGTTTCCCCGTTTCATTTTCAATATAAGCTTGTTTTATATTCCACTCATCAGGTACTTGCCAATCAAATACTTGTTCTCCTGAGTTAATGGATTCAATCGTTAATTCAGGTATTAATTTTTGCAAATAAGCTAATGTGTCTCTAACCCCTTGCCCTGTTAAACTACGACAAATAGGAAATAAATCTTTTGCCCATTTATACATATTTATACCAATATTATCGGGGTATTCCAAAAGCATTCCTTAAACTTATTTAGTTTATAATTCAAATACTTTAACTTAGTAACTTCTATTTGTTAATGTATTTCTAGAGTTTTTCTATGGCTTTTACAGGGAAAATAGACACTACTGATATTTTTAAACGCCTTTAACGGGTGAAAATATAATTGTACTCTGCCTATTATTAAGAATTTAAATTTTAAGTTATTATTCAATATTTTACACTTCGATAAAGTCTAAAATTTTATTTTGTGTTAGCGGTGTACCACGACACATATCACATTTAATTTTTTTCCCTAAAATAAGGCTTAAATACTTGGGAGCTAAACCAAAGCCAGGGCGAATACTGCGAACATTCTCTTGCGTTAATACTTCACCTTTTTTAACATCTTTGACTAAATAAAGAGAACGACGAAAAGTGACATTATCTTGTTCAGATTCTGTTCGCTCATAATTAACCTTTCCTTTTGCTGACCATGCGGTTTTTGAATCGCGACATAATTGGGTTAACTCTTCAGGCTCTAATGAAAAACTATCGTCAGGACCTCCGCCACCTCTATTTAAGGTAACGTGTTTCTCAATGACACATGCACCTAAAGCTACAGCAGTAATTGCTGTTGTGTTATCTATGGTATGATCGGACAAACCTGTTAGTACACCAAAGCTTTTGGCCATGTCGGGAAGGGTCGCCAGGTTGTATTCACCAGCTGGTGCAGGATAACTGCTGACACAATGTAAAACCACTAACTGCTTGCAGCCTGCTTTTTTGGCAGTATCAATAGCTTCTTGTATTTCTAGTTTATTTGCCATACCCGTTGAGATAATCATTGGTTTACCCGTTTTGGCAACATATTCAATCAGTGATAAGTCAACGACTTCAAATGAGGCGATTTTATAGGCGGGTGTACCTAGCTCTTCCAGCATATCTACTGCAGTATTATCAAAAGGTGAACTAAATATTGTGATTTCTAATTCTTTAGCTTTATCAAATAGCGGTTTATGCCATTCCCAAGGGAGATGAGCCTTTTGATAAAGTTGATATAAAGTCTGCCCATCCCACAGTCCGCCATGGATTTTAAAGTCTTCTGAGTCACAATCAATGGTGAGAGTATCTGCCGTATAAGATTGTAATTTTATCGCATCAGCGCCCGCTTTTTTGGCTTCTTCCATAATTTTGAAAGCGCGATTAATATCGCCATTATGGTTTGCTGAAAGCTCAGCTATTATATACGGAGGATAGTTTGGACCAATCTTGCGACCGTCGATAGTTATGCAGTTAGTCATTTTTTCTATTCCCAATTTTACCTAAGTTTTCAATTTTTACGGCATAATGATATCCATTCCGCTCGAAAAAAGCAGGGAAACGCTCATTATCACATACTCTTAATAAGTTAAACTGACTATCTAATGTCTTGTTGATATCTATGCGACTATCCTTGGGGTTGCGTTTTGGGTAATAGCTTGGCGATATATTTAATGGTTGTACTGCTGGGGTTATATCGACATATTGATTTATTGCGAATTCTATTAATTTTATTTCAGCAGTAAATAGCAAGGTATTAATTTCCTCTAAGAGCTCAGAGCCAGCTAGCGGTATCTGCTCTTTTACCCATATTTTGCCACTATCTATGGAATCTGCTGCTTCAAGTAGGGTCAAAGTAATATACTGTGCTCCATTCAATATTTCCCAAATATGGGGGCTCCAACCTCTACCATGAGGTAAGTCACTTGCGTGTAAGACTAAAGTATGGTTAAAGCGATCGCGAATGTTTTTTTTGACAAATTCACTACATGATATTAAAAATAGAAAGTCACCTTGCTCTCTTAAGTTCGATGCACACTCTACAAGTTGTAATTCATAGTTAGTTCGGTTTATTTCGATCCAATCATTTAATACAATATTAACTGGGTGCTCTGGATCACTACAAATAATTGATATTTTTAACAAGCTATTCCCTCATTAAGGTATTTAATATTCGTCTGCAGCCCAAGCCGTCACAAACACTATGGCTATTATTTATCATGGTTCTATATACATCAGGTTGGCTCATTATATTTGATAGGTTATTTTCTATGTCTTGAAGGCTTAAAGTTTCCGCTCTACCCATGTTAAAGCACAATTCGCCTTTGGCTAAATTTTCAGCAATAGATAGTTGATTGTCGGCAATAACCACCATTAAAGTCGGAAGGTGCATTGCACATCGTTCCCATGATGTAGAGCCAGCTGCGCCAATGCATAAATCGCTATTAGCCATTAATTCTGACATGTTATTGGCATCTACCGATAATCTTAAGCGCTCAGGAGCCTTTTCACAGATGAGTTTTAACTCTGTTAGGTTCGGGTTAGTACTACCAACAACAGCAGTGATATTCAGTCGGTGAAACATTTTAGTTTGACTTAATAAACTTAACATCAAAGCGGTAACGTTAAACTTATCTACACCACCTAATGTTATCAGTACATTCCAATTTGCATCTAGGCTTGGAAAAGTTCGCTCATCAGCATGTTTGTGCCTTTGAAATTCTTTGCGTAGCAAGGCATAATCTGTCCCGATATAAAGTTTACAGCTTGCATTGATTAGCCCATAGTAACTTTTGTTGCTTTTATTAAATGTTTGATCTAATAACCATTTGCAATGATGTGGACGGTCATTTAGGTCATCAATGCAGAGTATAGGTGCAAATTTATTAATTTTTATTTCCCAAGGAGCGGCTAAAGCATAGTGGTCAACTATTATAAAACTAGGTGAACAGCGTCTTTCTCGTAACTCGCGCAGAATGATGTCAGCTGTTTGCTCTGCATCTGTTCTTTCAGATGTGGATAACCATGATGAGTGAGTATAATCACCGAGGGAATTACACTCATTATTATTCGGTAACAACCTAATCTCAGTATTTAATAAACGTATGTTTTTTTGAAGTCCTTTAGGTAGCTCCCTTGTTATTAAAACAGCGGTTAAATCATAATCAAGCGCCCATTCTGCCAATGCCATGCAACGCATTATATGACCAATACCTATGTTTAAGCCGGCGTCTGCTCTAATAACGAACCAAGGTTTCATTATTTTATGACTCTACAGCTAAGAGTTTATACATGAGTTCAGCTCTTTCCCAATCATCGAGAGTATCGATATCTTGGACTCGGGTATTCGATAGGATTATTGGTTTTGAATTCTTGCCAAAAAAAGGAATACCTTTTAAAAAAGCGATACATTCTCCCCAATAAAATTGCCCAGCATCATGGTAAGCCTTCTCTAAATCTTGGGAGCGGCGATTAAAATTCTCAGGCTGAAACATTTCAACGTGACCGTTAGTTGAAAGTTTAAATGCTCGTTGAATAGGATATGAAAACTCGGTAGCACTAAAAATGTAGTCTACATTTGATGCGTTAAACAGTGCTAAACCCTCTGACAGTTTCGCGCTAGAAATTAACGGTGCGGTGGCGTAAATGCAGCACACTTTTGCGCTTTGAGGTAAATTTAGTTCGGTAATTGCGTGTGCAATAACATCAAGCGTCGAGGCATAATCGTCTGAGATTTTATCGGGTCTGGTAAAGGGAACTTCAGCACCATATTGTTTAGCAATAGCGGCTATTTCACTGTCATCGGTAGATACAATAATTCGTTCAAAACAACCGGCGTTTATAGCTGCTTCAATGGAGTAGGCGATTATTGGCTTGCCGCAAAATTTTTTTATATTTTTACGAGGAATGCGTTTACTACCACCACGGGCAGGAATAATGGCGATATTCATAGTAAAACATCCTTAAGCACTTGAATCACAGTGTCTTGTTGCTCATTGGTCATTTGATGAAACAGCGGAATACTAATCGCCTGTTTGTAGTACTCTTCAGCTACTGGGAATTGTCCCGCTTTAAACCCTAAGGCTTGATAATAAGGCTGAAGATGTATCGGTATATAATGTAAGTTCACACCGATTTTTTTAGCGCGTAGGGCGTCAAAAATTTGTTTGTGAGTACGTTTTATCTCAGCTAACTTAAGCCTAATGACATAAAGGTGGCGTGCGGAATAACAGTCTTTTATTTGTTTTGGCAAAATAACGGCTAAATCACGCAGTTTATTATCATAACGTTGGGCAAGTCGGTTACGGTCATCAACAAATTCAGCGAGTCTTGTTAATTGGCTAACTCCTAACGCTGCTTGCATTTCGGTCATACGGTAGTTAAAGCCCAACTCTATTTGTTGATAGTACCAGGCACCATGGTTTGACTCTGTCATCAACTTATCATCGCGAGTAATGCCGTGACTTC
Source organism: Colwellia sp. (assembly GCA_013215465.1). Taxonomy (GTDB): domain Bacteria; phylum Pseudomonadota; class Gammaproteobacteria; order Enterobacterales; family Alteromonadaceae; genus Colwellia. The sequence goes on from JABSOW010000002.1 coordinate 346,689, forward strand.
TAAGTAACGCCATTTTTGTAGCTAATTTGGTACTGTTTGTGGTAGCAATGCCACCTTCGGCCGTTGTAATGATTTTTACGGGATGAAAGCTAAATACCGTGATATCGCTAAATTCACAATTACCTATCGGCTTACTGCGGTATTTACCACCAATGGCGTGTGATGCATCTTCAATAATTGAAAAACCATATGCTTTACTTAGCATATGGATTTTATCCATATCGCAAGCTTGACCACATAAGTGAACCGGAATAACTATTTTAGGTAAAGGCAAACCATGCTGCTGAGCAAAAGCTAACTTTTTTTCTAACTCACTTGCGCTCAAATTATAAGTAGCGGGGTCAATATCAACAAAGTCTACCTCAGCGCCACAATATAAAGCGCAGTTAGCGGTTGCCACAAATGAAATCGGTGTTGTCCATACTAGATCGCCTTTTGATAACCCTAGCGCTAAACAAGCTAAATGCAATGCTGATGTTGCAGAGTTTACTGCAACGGCATGGTCAGCTTGAGTAGCTACTTTTATTTTGTTTTCAAATAACGGAACTTGCGGACCTTGAGTTAAAAAATCAGATTTTAAAACATCAATTACCGAGTCAACATCTTGTTGTGAAATAGCCTGTTTACCATAGGGTATCATTAGTCCGCTACTTGGTTAAAGGCTAACAGCTGTTCGTTAGTTAAAAAATCGGGGTTCTCTTTTGAATTATATTCAAAGCCTGGTGATACAGGATGGCCTGTTTCCATAAGGGCATTTGAAGTAAAATCATTACTACGGCTATAAAACTTAATACTCGGTGCTATCACAAAATGGTCGTCATATTCAAAGGTATGATAAGAATCGTCATCAGGGCACATTATTTCATGTAACTTCTCACCTGGCCTAATACCAATGATCTTTATTGGTAAATTAGGTGCCATTGCCTTAGCTAAATCCATTATTCTCATTGAAGGGATTTTAGGAACAAAAATTTCCCCTCCTAACATACGTTCGAAGTTTTTTAAGACAAAATCAACACCGCCTTGCAAAGTGATCCAAAATCGTGTCATTTCATTATGGGTAACAGGTATTTCATTTGCGCCTTCATTAATTAATTTTTCAAACAATGGCACAACCGAACCGCGCGAACCAACAACATTGCCGTAACGTACTACTGAAAATGTGGTGTTATGACCACCTGAAATATTATTAGCAGCAACAAAAAGTTTATCAGAGACCAGTTTTGTTGCGCCATATAAATTAATAGGATTGGCTGCTTTATCCGTTGAAAGGGCAATGACTTTTTTTACGTTATTTGCAAGAGCTGCAAAAATTACGTTTTCAGCACCATTAATATTGGTTTTAATACACTCCATTGGGTTGTATTCTGCTGCTGGTACTTGTTTAAGTGCCGCAGCATGAATAACAAAATCAACGCCATTCATTGCTTGAGTTAATCGTTCTTTATCTCGTACATCGCCAATAAAATATCGCATGCAAGTTTGATTAAAGTCTTGCTGCATTTCAAATTGCTTTAGTTCATCTCTAGAGTAGATAATGATCTTATTTGGGGCGTAGTTTTTTAATAGAGTTTTGACATACTTTTTTCCAAAAGAACCTGTTCCACCAGTGATGAGAATATTTTTATTGTTGAACATTACTTTAGATACCTTTTGGGCTATTTAAACATTGATTAAATCAATGTTTATATTAAGCACATAATATACCAATTTAACTTTTAATTGGATATAGGGTTTTATAACAAGATTATAAATGGAATAAAGATATTTAATTTTACACTCATATTTGTTTTATTTTGAGTCGGAAAGGTGGTCTTATTTTTGAATAAGATTAATGCTACTTTTGATTAGAAATGTTTGCTACTTGTTTTAAAGTAAAGCGGCAATTTTATTATAAAGGTTAGTCGCTTGATGATGAGTTAGGTTTCCTACAGCTTCTGCTTTACCTATGGTTGAGCTAATCCTAATCACTTCGTTAGCAATATTTTCAATGCTTCTAGATGACTCAATTTGTTTTTCTTTTTGCTGCTTTTTAAGACCGAAATTTGATATTTCTACAATATCTTTAGCATACACACCTAAATCAGGCTTTAATGGCTTTTCTTTGTTTATTTCTTCCGAGCTAGGTATGAAAGCACGCTGTATCGTATTACTTGCCGTCAACGGATTTGCAATTAACATAATATACTCCAGCACTTTTCGAAAGTTAGCCATTGTAACTTTCTTCAGTTGTCAGCTAAGTATAGTTTGAATTGAATGAAATTTAAACGTTTTGAGCTTTGGACATAGTTCTGGATTTATTTTTAGAAATAGTTAATCAAAATATAATAAAGTAAAAAATTTGACACCGTTTTATATAGATTATTTTGAAGTCCTGCTAGCTAATATTGTTGATAAGATTTAGCTACTTTTTTTCTTTTTTTGAGTCTAATAACTTGATCCGATAATATTTGTTTGCACGCTTGAAGTTCACTTGATAATTTACTATCAAGTAAAACCATTTCATTTAATAAGGTAAGTTCTTGTTCTATTTCGTCAGTTGTTTTTTGCTTAAATAAAAAACGAATCAACTTATCTCTTTTGGACATTAACTCAGTTAAAGCATCCTCTGTTATTGATTGGTTGCTATTTGATTCATTAATAATGATTGTATTTTCTTGAATTTTATTTTGTACATCTAGTATCAGCGACAGCAACTGCCGCGATAGTTCATTTATTTGCTCAAGTGATTGCTTGGGATCATTAGCCACTAAAAACTGACCTGATTTTGATTCTCTAGTGGGATAGAGTCCCAACCAGCTTTAATCGGCAGAAGTATTTGAATTATTTCTTCTAGCTTTTCAATATTATTATCGGTACTCGCGATTAGTAATTGCTCTGAACAAAAGGTATAAAGAGATGCTAAGTTATTCGAAATATCCCCCCCCTTTTCAAAATCTAACGACCCTTCTAAAACACTAATAATAGCAATAGCATTAGATAGTTCAGTACCTTTTTTATCAAAATTATTTTGCGAAATAGCGCCTTTAGCAGTAGCTATATTTCCTAATAACTTTTGAAATAACAGAGCGACTAATTGATAGGGTGAAGCCTGTTCAGCAGAGCCCCTATTTGTTTGTTGATACTTTTTAAGTGATGCATGTGTCATAGACACCTCCTCGTTAGCTATAGCATTAGTATAGAAAACTTGTAGAATTGAAGTAATAAACTTAGGAATTAACTAAGTTAAAGGTTGGTTATTTACGGTTACCGCCAATCCCTCCTTTTGTGCTTTTTTATAGGCTTGTTGTAAAATGCTATGAGTTATATTTTTTACATCGCTAATAATGCCATTACTTAATATTTCAATATTATCCCAACCACGCGTCATCAAATACTCTTCTATTTGTGTTAGTTGTTGTTCAAAAGGCATTTCTTTTGAAAACATATTGAATTCGTGACGAGTGCCTTTGGCTAACTCACTATTATTATGCATTAGTTCGGCAGTACCATTAATAATCAACATTGAATTTCCTACTATTAGTCAAAATATGGTTATTTATATAATTACCTTTTATCTAAGCTAATTATATGCCAACTTTTATTGTTATTTGTGCAAGCTACACAGTAATGCTGTTTAATGAACAATTCATTACTTTAATTGGTATAAGTCAAAATACTGTCATTTTCTATTGTAAACCGTCAAGTTTTTGTTGCTAAATTATTACAAATAGCTAGAATCATCAGTATATTAGCATTTATCAAAAACTCATTTATGCCACAAAATTCAAAAGATTCTAACGTACACGGCCACAAAAAAATTGTTGTGGTTGATAATGATGCTGTTAGAGCACATCAACTGGCAACAGTATTATCTTTTGTTGGCGAGAATTTTTTACAATGTACACAAGAACAAATAACGCCATATTTCGATAATAGTGAGCATATACTAACCGTTATACTTACTGGAGATCTTTCTTTATCGACAGTAAGGATAGTTAAAGACAACCCTAAAGTTCCTTTTTTATTGTATGATGTTGTCGATGCTAGTGTACTTAATAGCCATGTCAATGTCATTGGCAATATCTCTACTATGCTTAACTACGCACAGTTAACTGAGCTAATACATCATTGCCATCAGTATCATAATAAACTACCTAGAAGCGGCTCTCATTTTAGCTCCAGTATTTTATTTCGCTCATTAATAGGTACTAGTAAACTTATGAATGAAGTGCGCTTTTTAATAGAGCAAGTCGCTAAAACGCCAGCCAGTGTCCTAGTATTAGGTGAATCGGGTACGGGCAAAGAAGTAATTGCTCGAAATATTCATAATTTATCATCTCGTGCTAAAGGAATATTTGTGCCTATTAACTGTGGCGCAATACCTGCTGAATTATTAGAAAGTGAATTATTTGGTCATGAAAAAGGTGCTTTTACGGGCGCTATTTCTACCCGTAAAGGTCGCTTTGAATTAGCGGAAGGTGGTACCTTATTTTTAGATGAAATAGGCGATATGCCACAGCCGATGCAGGTTAAATTATTACGGGTGTTGCAAGAGCGTACGTTTGAGCGTGTCGGTGGCTCTAAAAGTATTAAAGCGGATGTACGTATTATTGCCGCTACGCACCAAAATCTTGAAGAGATGATTAAAGAGGGCACCTTTCGTGAAGATCTTTATTATCGCTTAAATGTCTTTCCTATTGAAACGCCAGCTTTGCGAGAACGCAAAGAAGACATACCGCTATTACTAAAAGAGTTATTAACTCGTTTTGAGCATGAACAAGAAAAAACGATACGTTTTACTGAAAAAGCAATTGAATCATTAATGGAGCATTTGTGGCCAGGGAATGTTCGTGAATTGTCAAACCTTATTGAGCGCATGCTGATAATGTATGGCGATCAAATTGTTGATGTTGCTGAACTACCACCTAAGTACCAACATATTGATGTGGATGCATATACGCCGGAATATCCTGAAGAGCTACAAGAACAAGATGCTATTAATGCGTTATTTTCAGATTTTGATTATGACGATGAAGATGATACGGTTGCAGACGAAATTATTGATGTAACTCAACAGGACTCTGCGACTGATATTTTACCTAGTGACGGCTTAAATTTAAAAGAGCATTTGGCGGAACTAGAAATATCTCTTATTACTCAATCGTTAGCTAAACATGATTATGTTGTCGCTAGAGCGGCTGAAACCTTGGGTATGAGACGAACCACCCTCGTTGAAAAAATGCGTAAATATCATTTACAAAAACCAGTAGAGACGTGTGTTTTGTAAATAAAAAATAAGAACAGCCAATAGTTTGACAACATTTTTATCCTTTACATTAAACTAACTTATTGAAAATAAAACAAAAAAACTATGGCATGTAAAATGCTTAACCAAGGTGAGATACATTTTATTTGGACTTTGGTTTTATGGCACTAGCACAGCATTTTATTGCTAATAATGGTTTTAACCCAGTTAATATTCCTTTACAGACTAGCCCGTTAATCGGGGAAGCCGCGTTTCTACAAACAGAAGCTTTTCCTGGTGAGTTAGCTTCTTTACGTGCTCAATTATCCCAAATAAAAACGCCAAAAGACAAAGCTGCCCAGTTAGAGCGAAAGCAAGAAAAAGTAAGTCAACCCTCACCGGAGCATTTAGCCGATACTACTTTAAAACAAATACAAATGGCCGATAAACTTATTGAAATGATGCCAACAGGCTTGGTGATGCTTGATGGAAATGGGGTTGTCATTAAAATTAATAAAGTGGCTAGAAGTTTACTTGAAGAGCCAATATTAGGTCAGCTTTGGTTTACTGTTATTGCCCGTTCATTTAAGCCAAGAGCCGATGATTGGCATGAAGTTTCATTGAAAGATGGCCGTAGGGTTAAGTTAGAAATTGCCAGTTTGGGAGAGCAACCTGGACAATTAATTATGATCACCGATTTAACTGAAACACGGTTATTACAAGATAAAGTCGGGCAAATGCAACGACTTTCATCTTTAGGTCGTATGGTCTCAACGTTAGCTCATCAAATTCGCACTCCGCTTTCGGCTGCTATGTTATATAGCGCTAACTTATCGAATCGAAAGTTATCAGAGTCTGCTCGCGGGTCATTTCAAGAAAAGCTGAGTTCACGTTTACGAGATTTAGAGCAACAAGTAAATGATATGCTGTTGTTTTCTAAAAGTGGTAATGAACAAGTTGTTTCATCATTGCCAGTTAATGAGTTAATTAATGATGCTATTCAAACAATGGATGCGTTAATAATTAAAGAAAATGCCCAAGTAAACGTACATCTGACTACTGCAAAACATCACATTTTAGGCAATAAAAATGCGTTAACTGGGGCGATACAAAATTTAGTGCACAATGCTCTACAAGCGACAGCGGCTGCAAATGTAGAGCAAGCCGTCATTAATATCCAAGTGTACAGCAATAAAAATTCAGTCTATATCAGTGTTAAAGATAATGGCCCAGGTATCAATAGTGTTGATATTAAAAAAATATTCGAACCTTTTTACACTGCAAGCAGTAAAGGTACAGGGTTAGGCTTGGCTGTAGTAAAGTCAGTTGTTGAAGCACATCAAGGGGAAGTTAATTATTTAAGCCAAACAGGAGAGGGGGCACACTTTTGCATGAAATTACCTTTGCTAGGGCAAGTAGAGACTTCACCAATTTATAAAATAAGCATTGAGGAGAAGCATAATGAAGCTTCATAAAATACTCGTTGTTGAAGATGATGCGGGTTTGCGCGAGGCATTAATTGATACTATTACCTTGGCAAACTATCAATGTATTGAAGCCGACTCAGCAGAGGCAGCTTTGTTATTATTAAAAAACCATGCTGTTGATTTGGTGGTCAGTGATGTGCAAATGGGCGGTATGTCAGGTTTGTCTTTATTAAAAAACATTAAAAATCAGCAGTCAACTCTACCGGTATTATTAATGACTGCTTATGGAACCATTGATGATGCTGTTCAGGCGATGAAAGACGGCGCTTGTAACTATATAACTAAGCCGTTTGCCCCTGAAGTGTTGTTGAATATGATTAGTCAATATATTCCAGCCATACAAGTGAATAAAAACACGCCAATTGTTGCGGATAAGCACAGTATTGAATTACTTAATTTAGCACGTAAAGTTGCCTCCACAGATGCGTCAGTGATGGTGCTTGGGCCAAGCGGCTCAGGCAAAGAGGTATTGGCGCAATATGTTCATCATCATTCTCCTCGAGCTAAGCAACCATTTGTTGCCATTAACTGTGCGGCTATTCCAGAAAACATGTTAGAAGCAACATTATTTGGCTATGAGAAAGGTGCATTTACCGGCGCAATTCAAGCTTGTCCTGGGAAATTTGAACAAGCTCAAGGGGGCACAATATTACTTGATGAAATAACCGAAATGGATTTAAGCCTACAAGCGAAAATTTTGCGGGTTTTACAAGAGCGAGAAGTAGAGCGCTTAGGTGGTCGGAAAACAATTCATTTAGATGTGCGTGTTATTGCAACTAGCAACCGTAATCTTCAAGAAGCGGTGAGTAAAGGTGACTTCAGAGAAGATTTATATTATCGCTTAAATGTTTTCCCACTGACTTGGTTACCTTTAGCAGAAAGAGTTGATGATATATTACCGTTAGCGAAACATTTAGTTGCCTGTTATTGTCAAAAAAGTGGCGAGAAAATAGTTGAATTTAGCCCCGCAGCACGCAGTAAATTGAATGCTTATAGTTGGCCTGGTAATGTGCGTGAGCTTGATAATGTTATTCAACGAGCGCTTATTTTACATAGTAATGAAATTATTGATGCCAGTGATTTGATGATTGAAAATTTTGAGACGGCCAGTGTCAATGAAGTTGAACAACAAGTGGCAACAGACGATAAGCTAGGTAGTGAATTAAAGATACAAGAGCATCAAATAATATTAGACACTTTGCAGGCATGTCACGGCAGCCGAAAAGAGGTTGCTGAACGCTTAGGTATTAGTCCGCGTACATTGCGCTATAAAATTGCCAGAATGCGTGACTGCGGTATTCAAATACCCGCTTAAAAACTAAAGTTACCAGTTAATAGTTTCGAGTTGCGAACTCCGCGACTCGACCTTGTAACTGATTCTTTGTAACTTGAAACATCACTTCTTCATAACTGTTTTTTTCGTCACTCGAAACTTTTGTTACTCGTCACTTACTCTTGTGTTGGCACCATGCTTGCAACATCACTTGTTATAGATAGTTATTATTGCTTTGTTAGCAAAAAATTGACACAAGTGAGTTTATCATGGATATCAAAACTAATTCTTTATTTGCACAAATGCAAAGCATGTCACTGCAAGCTGCGGGTAATAAATTGCCGGCTGTTGGTGGGGATATACCGGGTATGTCAGGTACCAACGCCATAGGAAAAGTGAATAACTCAAGTAATGACTTTGGTAATTTACTGACGGATGCGTTAAAAACGGTTAATGAGTTAGCACAAGATAGCGGCGCTAAAAAAATGGCCTTTGAAATGGGTGATCGTAGCGTTACTTTGGCAGAAGTCATGATTGCTTCAAGTAAATCTGGTATTGCCTTAGACGCCAGCATACAGGTTCGTAATAAGTTTGTAGAAGCATACAAAGAAATAATGAGCATGCCAGTCTAATTTAAGCGGATTAAATCAGTTCTAACATCGTTGCTTTCAATCGTAATAGGCTAGCTACTCCTTATTCAAGCGCCTTGTTATAAATGATTTGTTCTTATCTAAACATTAGTCGATAATCAATAAATTCAGAAATAATTAAGTACAGCGGAGAAGTTAAGTGGCTGAGACAAATTCAATGGTGGCAACTGATAGCGGTGAAATGATTGCCAATGATTCTGGCGATAATAGCCCCATCGAAGAGCAAAAATCAGGTTTTTCAGCAAAGTTAGGTAATGTTGATATATTACGTCAAATAACCTTAGTGGTTGCTTTATCAATTTGTTTAGCCATTGCCGTGTTTGTGATAATACTAGCGAATGAGCCTGACTACCGCTTTATAGCAAAACTACCCACTGAACAGCTAATTAAAACGATGGATTTTCTTGATGCTAACCAAGTTGAATATCGTCAAGAAAATAACACTATTTCAGTGCCATCAGGTGATTACCAAAATATTAAATTGCTGCTAGCCCGTGAAGGTTTAACGAACGAGCCTAGCCAAGGCAATGATATTCTTATGAAAGACATGGGCTTTGGTGTAAGTCAGCGGATGGAAAGAGAGCGACTAAAATATGGTCGAGAATTACAACTAGCCAATACTATAGAACAATTACAAAGTATTTCCCGTGCGAGAGTTTTACTTGCCATCCCTAAAGAAAATATTTTTGCTCGTCGTGAAAAAAATCCTTCGGCGACTGTGGTTTTAACTATGCAACGTGGTCGATTATTATCGGCTGAGGAAGTGGATGCCGTCGTTGATATCATTGCTTCAGCTGTGCAGGGATTAAGCCCGAACCGTGTAACAGTAACAGATCAAAATGGTCGACTACTTAACTCGGGTAGTCAAAATTCTATTTCGTCACGCGCACGTAATGAATTTGACCTTGAGCAAAAGCGTGAACAAGAATATATGAACAAAATCGATACTATTCTTATTCCTGTGGTTGGTTTAGGCAATTACACCGCACAAGTTGATGTCGCCATGGATTTTACTCACACCGAGGAAACCGCCCGTCGTTATAATGCAGACTTGCCAGCGTTGCGTAGTGAAATGAAAGTAGAAGACAATTCTATTGGTGGTATGTTAGGTGGTATTCCTGGCGCTTTGTCTAATCAACCGCCGCTAGAATCAAGTATTCCTGAAGATGCTACAGCGATGAAAAAACGGGCTATACCCAGTCGAAAGCATACCGAATCAACTAAAAACTATGAGCTTGACGAAGCAATTAGTCACACTAAACAGCAAAGTGCTATTATTCGTCGGGTCAGTGTTTCAGTCGCGCTTGACTACGTAAATAGCCCTACACCAGCATCGGTCACTGATGGTGATGTTACAGAAGACGCCGTTGCGGTAGTCGCTAAAGAGCCAAGAAGTGTTGCCGAAATTGCGGCTATACGCAGATTATTACAAGGGAGTATTGGTTTTGATTTACAACGTGGCGATGTTTTAGAAGTCGTTACCATTCCTTTTACTCGTTCAGACTTTGGTGCGATAAAAGAAGTGCCAATATGGGAGCAACCTTGGTTTATAAAAATACTTAAGTTGGTGATGGGAGCGTTAGTGATTATCGTCTTAATTGTCGCGGTTGTTCGTCCGATGTTGAAACGTTTAATATACCCAGATAAAACACCCGAAGATTATGGTGACAAGTCTCTTGATAGCCATATTGACTTAGGTGATGAAACCATGGATATGCTGACCTCTGAATTTGATGCTGGTAATGTTGGTTTTGCACCTGATGGCAGTTTACAATTACCCGATCTTCATCGTGATGAAGATATACTTAAAGCGGTTCGAGCACTCGTGGCTAATGAACCAGAATTATCGTCGCAAGTAGTGAAAAGTTGGTTGAACGAAGATGAGTGATGAAACAGAAGTTGGTGAATTAGCCGCAGCTCCTGCAGGCTTTGATGTTGAAAAATTAGATGGCTCAGAAAAAGCCGCTATTTTATTATTGAGCCTGTCAGAAGAAGATGCTGCACAAATATTAAAACACCTTGAGCCAAAGCAAGTGCAACAAGTTGGTATGGTAATGGCGGCAATGGAAGACTTTACTCAAGAAAAAATTACCGCGGTGCACAAGCAATTTATTCATGACATTCAAAATTTCTCTACCATTGGTTTCCAAAGTGAAGAGTTTGTACGTAAAGCCTTAACCGCAGCTTTAGGTGAAGATAAAGCAGGTAACTTAATTGATCAAATTGTTATGGGTGGTAGTGCTAAAGGCTTAGATTCATTGAAATGGATGGACTCTAAGCAAGTAGCAAATATCATTCGTAACGAACATCCACAAATTCAAACCATTGTATTATCGTATTTAGATGCTGAGCAATCTGCGGAAATTATGGGGCAATTCCCTGAAAAAGTACGTTTAGATTTAATGATGCGTATTGCTAACTTAGAAGAAGTGCAACCGGCGGCATTACAAGAGCTAAATGAGATCATGGAGAAACAGTTTGCCGGACAAGCAGGTGCACAAGCGGCGAAAATGGGTGGCTTGAAAGCTGCAGCCGATATAATGAACTACTTAGACACTAACGTTGAAGGCATGTTAATGGATGCTATCCGTGAAAGTGATGAAGAAATGAGTCAACAAATTCAAGACCTAATGTTTGTCTTTGAAAACTTAGTTGATGTTGATGACAGAGGCATGCAAGCAATACTGCGAGAAGTACAACAAGATGCCTTAATGAAAGCGATTAAAGGAACAGACGAAGCACTGAAAGAAAAAATTCTCGGCAATATGTCTAAACGTGCCGCCGAAATGTTGGCAGATGATCTTGAAGCCATGGGACCTGTACGAATTAGTGAAGTTGAAGCAGCACAAAAAGAAATTCTTTCTGTTGCTCGCCGGTTATCTGACGCTGGCGAAATTATGCTTGGCGGCGGCGGTGGCGGTGATGAGTTCTTATAATGTTTTTTAAGGTCGGATTGTAATCTGACAAAATAAGGTTTTAGCAAATGAGTAAAACGCCAGTACGCATTATTAAAGCGGACCAACAAGATGAGCTAGATGTTTGGTCGCTACCTAATGTGCAAGCCAAAGAAACCACAGAGCAAATGAGCTATACCAATGCTTTAGGTAAAAAATCAAACTGGCGGTATGAGTCGCCAGAAGAGGAAATTATAGCGCCAGAGCCTTTAACCGCAGAAGAAATTGAAGCGATCAGACAAGCAGCTCATGAAGAAGGTTTCAATCAGGGTAAAGAAGAAGGTTTTACTCAAGGTTATGAAGAAGGCAAGACTCAAGGGATAACTGAAGGTACAGCTCAAGGTTTAGAAGAAGGCGAAGCGCAGGGGTTAGCACAAGGAAAAGATGCCATTGATAGCTTAAGTGAAAGATGGCAACACTTAATAGAACAGCTTGATAAACCACTGGCTAGCGTCGAAAAAAACATTGAAGAACAGCTGTTAAATTTAGTCGTTCAACTGACCGAAGCCGTCGTTCTACAAGAAGCAAAAACCAACCCTGATATTTTAATAGCAGCCATTGCCACCGGCATTAAAGCGCTGCCAAGTAATGAAACAAACACACAAATTCATCTGCACCCTGATGATATTAAACACGTTGAACAACAATTTGGTGAACAACATATCAGGGAAAGTGGTTGGCGGCTTTTGCCGGCACCACAATTAACCCCAGGTAGCTGTCAAATAGAGAACAGTACTTCAAATATTGATTTACAGATAAAATCACGGCTAAAGCAAGTATTGGAATCTTTCTTGCAAGATGCCTTACATCAGTAACCCTTCGACAAGCTCAGGGCAAACGGAATATCTCCGTTCATCCTGAACTTGTCGAAGGAAGCGTGAAGAACGAACAGTCGAAGTATTAGAGTGAATTTAGGAACAAGGTCAACATGGTAGATAGCTTACGCATCAGCGAACGATTGGAAAACTGTCAAAACTTTATCCACCCTTTTAAAGAGCTTGTTGCTGGGCGCTTGGTGCGTGTTGTTGGCTTAACATTGGAAGCAGTAGGGGTAAAAGCACCTATCGGCAGTCAATGTTTGGTTGAAACATCTCATGGCGATTTATTGGCAGAAATCGTTGGCTTTGCTCAAGAGATAACTTATTTAATGCCTGAAGAAAGTTTACGTGGTGTACTACCTGGCGCTCGCGTATTACCTGTGTCTACTAAACACCATTTACCCTTGTCGATGAATTTATTGGGACGAGTGGTTAATGGCATAGGAAAACCTATTGACGGTAAAGGTCCGATTAAATCTGATGATGACTATCACCCCGATCATAGCCCTATCAATCCTTTATCTAGGCGCGCCATTACTGAACCACTTGATGTCGGTGTACGTGCTATTAATAGCTTTATTACCGTTGGCAAAGGTCAACGAATGGGATTGTTTGCTGGCTCTGGTGTTGGTAAAAGTGTCTTGATGGGCATGATGACACGCGGCACAACCGCAGATGTGATTGTGGTTGGTTTAGTGGGCGAACGTGGTCGAGAAGTAAAAGAATTTATTGAAGAAATTTTAGGCGAGGAAGGGCGGGCTCGCTCAGTTGTGGTTGCTGCCCCGGCAGATAATTCTCCTTTAATGCGTTTAAAAGGCTGTGAAACTGCCGTGCAAATTAGTGAGTACTTTCGCGATAAAGGCCTTAATGTTCTGTTATTGCTAGACTCGCTAACTCGTTATGCGCAAGCTCAACGAGAAATAGCGCTTGCTGTTGGTGAGCCACCGGCGACTAAAGGCTATCCACCTTCGGTATTTTCTAAATTACCGCAGCTAGTTGAACGTGCGGGTAATGGTGGCGAAGGACAAGGTTCAATTACTGCGTTTTATACTGTGTTAACAGAAGGTGATGATCTACAAGATCCTATTGCCGATGCTGCTCGTGCCATTTTAGATGGTCATATTGTTTTGTCGCGAGAATTAGCCGATGCAGGGCATTATCCCGCGGTAGATATCGAAGGTTCAATCTCTCGGGTAATGCCTATGGTAACCAGCAAAGAACACCAAGACTTAGCTCGGCAACTTAAGCAAATGTATTCTCTTTATCAACAAAATAAAGATCTTATCGCTATTGGTGCTTATACCAAGGGTAATGATCCAAGAATTGATCAAGCAATAAATGTATTACCCGTAATTAACTTTTTTTTACAACAGCAGATCCAAGAAATTATACCGTATGAATTGAGCTTACAACAATTAAAAGAAATTATTGCGGCGGCCACAGCGAATAGTCAAACAAATGTAAACCAAAATGTATCAGCTTAATAAGCAATAAATAATTTAGGAAACATCGTTATGGCTGCGAATAAAAATAAGCAACTCGAAACGTTATTAAAATTTGAGCATTCAAAAGAAGAAATGGCTGCAAATACCTTACGTAATGCTGAAAATGATTATCAGCAAAATTTAATTCGACTGCAAAGTGTTACTGATTATCGCCTAGAATATATGAAACGTTTAAGCGAACGATCACGTGTTGGTTTAGATAGTGCGACTTACAATCATTATCATGCGTTTATTAATAAGCTTGATTACGCTGCTGAGCAAGTAAAAGTTGCCATGCAACAAGCTAAAGCGCTAGTTGAACAAAGTAAAAGCTTATGGTTAAAACAAAGGCAAAAAGTACAAGCCGTTGAAATGCTTGCTAAGAAACGTAGTATTGCGTTAACTAAGGTTGAAAATAAAAAAGAGCAAGCCATGTTTGATGAAATAGCCACACAACAATTTTTACGACGTAAATCGAGTTATTAACTGTAGCGGAATGGTTCTTGCTTATTTAATAAAAAAAGAGAATAAAAAGTCATTCTAGCTTCATGAATGTATAGATTTTTACTGATTATAGTGATTGGAATTATTATGCCACAGCTCAATGTATTACCTATTAATGTTTCGCAAAATATCGAGTTAAAAAATGAATCGGCATCTGCTAACTCGATTAAATCCAATGATGATTTTTCACAATATATTGATCTACACCTTACTAAAAATAAGGAAGTTGAGAATATTAATGACGTTGATGGTGTTAACTCAGAGGCTAAAAAAAATAGCTCTGTAACAGATACTAAGCTTGATACCAAAAAAACAGAAGATTTGGTGGATAATGCTAATACAAGCACTAATATAAATGATGAAGCAGACGATACAACGTTTGTGCAAAATATTGCCGCTTCCGGCAAAAAAGATCAAATAGAATCCAATGCAAAAAATCAACTGGCGTTGATTGAATCAGAGCAGTTAATGTCATTTTTAACTAAAGCTGATAATACCTTAATTAATCAGTCAGCTGACTTTTTCTCTGTAAGGCCTTCATCGGAAAAATTATCGGTAGAGAAAAAAGCTTATGATGAAACAAAGCTGTTATTAAAGGCTAGTGCTTTAGTCGCTGATTTATCTATGGTTGCAAAAGCGGTGGTGAATGATGAAGTAGCCGTAGCACCAACAACGACTGAAAAAGCAAGATCTAAAGAAACGCTAGTTCTGGGTGATGTGGCTAAAGCTACAGATAAAGATAGCGCGGAAACCACTGTCGTTAAATCAGCGGTTGGATCACTGAATGATGGTAAAAATAAGGATATGACACCAGCCTCAGCAGATGGTGTAAAACCATCAGTTAAGAAAACCGTATGGTCTGAAGCGGATGTTGAATCAAAAACCGGGTTAACTTCACCGTCAAAAACTGACGTTAAGCAAACTAATATCAGCAATGATAAAATAAATACCGAACCACAAAAACATAGTCAGCCCTTGTCAGCAGAGCCATTAGTGGATAATGATGAAAGTGCTTCTTTAACAGCAGAGCAAACAATAACGAAGCAAACAAAGGTAGAGCATACTCAAAAATATAACAACAAAATAGCGCAAGACACCTTACCAAAAGAAGTAAATAAAGCTGATAAAACAGAAGGGGTAAGTGATGGGCAAGCAACTGAAAATAAAGCTATAAATTCCAGTGGTATAACTCAGGTTACTAACAATAATCTAGTGCCAGCAGATTCCGTTAAGTCACCTAGAAATACGGTTAACGCGATAGAAAAACAAGTTAATCCGTTAAAAGAAATTCAACATGAGAAAGTATCAAGCTTAGCTGAGCCTCAATTGACGAAAAGTGAGTTAATACAAAACAGAGAAGTAACGCAAAGCAGTGAAACAGTACAAAGCAGTGACGTAATTAAGGAGAATAAAGAAGTAAATCAAGCAGCAGTTGACATTAAAAAAACAGTTACGTCTAACAATCAACTTGCTACAAGTGCTGATGATGCGAATAAAACACAAGCTAAACAAGACGAGAAAGTACAATTGGCGGCATCGTTTGCAGAGCAAAACCAACAAAAACTAGCCGTTCAAAAAGAAGATGAAATACTTGTTGCCGATAAAGTTATTGCGAGTGTTAAAAGAGAGCCCTTTGCTAATAGTCATTTTATTGATGTTAGCGGTAAAACCACTCAAACTCCGCAACAAATAATAGATCAGCAGTCGGTTGAAATATTAAACCCTAGTGTGGCAACGGAAGTCACGCAAAGTCAAAAAACTAACACACAATTTCATCAAGAGACCATTTCATTGTTTCGTAAAGATTCTGCTGAGGCAGTGAAAGATAAAGTGATGTTAATGATTTCGCAAAAATTGCAACAATTTGATATTACCCTTGACCCACCTGAGCTAGGGAATATACAGGTTAGAGTTAATTTACAAGGCGAGCAGGCGGTGGTTAATTTCATGGTGCAAAGTCAACAAACAAAAGATGCATTAGAGCAAAATATGCATAAATTAAAAGAGTTGTTAGCAGAGCAAGGGGTTGATGTTGGTGATGCGAATGTGGAACAACAATCACAGCAATCAGCCAATGAAGAAGATTCAGCAGCTGGAAAAAATAGTCAATTGAACGCTGAATTAGATAGCATGGCTGAGGCGAATGATGTTGTAGCGCATACTTTATCAGCAAAGATGATTGATTTTTCAACAACTAGTGTTGATTATTATGCATAAGTGGTAATTAAAGCAGAGAAATTAAGCTAAATGCTATTAAGTTGATGAAACACATTGGCTAGAAGGCTATTCAAGGATATTATCTAACGATAATATTTGGCAATCTAGACTAAAGCGAATTATAAAGGGTTACTTATGGCTGATGAAAAAGGTAAAGCAGAAGACAAAGAAGTTGACTTAGAGCTAGATGGAGCAGGAAAAAAGAAAAAAATGATTATTATCATTGTCGCTATTGTTGTTTTACTTGGTGCAGCGGGTGGTGGTTATTTCTTTTTTATGGGTGGAGATAGTGCTAGCCAAGAACAACTCGATTCAGCATTAGATAGTGATTCTGCTGATGCTGATGCAGATAGTGATAGCGGCAAAGCGCAGCAAAGTGCCCAAGTTGGTACTGCGCTTTATGTACCTATGCCTAGGCCATTCCGCTTTAATATTCCTGGCGCTGCTCGAGATCGTTTTGTTGAAATTCGCGTACAGTTATTAGTACGTGGTGGTGATAATGAAGAAAATGCTAAAATGCATGTACCCTTGATTGAAAGTACTTTGTTAGGCATTTTTTCACAAGCGAATGCTGATGATTTATCTACTAGTGCTGGCAAAGAATTATTAAAGCAACAATCATTGGCAGCAGTTCAAAAAGTGATGAAAGATGTTGAAGGTGATAAAACTATCGAGAAAGTTTTATTTACCGGTTTTGTCATGCAATAACAAAGTTTTGAGTTTTGAGTTTTGAGTTTTGAGTTTTGAGTTTTGAGTTCCGAGTGAGTAGATAAGTTACCAATAACATGATGCAAAAAAAGAGAATAACCAGTGAGTGATTTACTATCGCAAGACGAAATTGATGCACTATTACATGGTGTTGATGATGTCGATGAAGAAGACATAATTGAAGAGGATGCTGAACGAGAAGATGGCAGCTCAGACTATGATTTTTCTTCACAAGATCGTATCGTTCGTGGCCGCATGCCAACCTTGGAGATGGTCAACGAACGCTTTGCTCGTCACATGCGTATTAGTTTATTTAATATGATGCGCCGTACGGCTGAAGTGTCGATTAACGGCATTCAAATGATCAAGTTTGGTGAGTATATTCACACACTGTTTGTGCCAACTAGTTTAAATATGGTACGTTTTCGGCCCTTAAAAGGCACAGCGCTTATCACCATGGAAGCGCGTTTGGTCTTTATTCTAGTGGATAACTTTTTTGGTGGCGATGGTCGTTATCACGCTAAAATAGAAGGTCGAGAATTTACCCCAACAGAACGTCGCATCATTCAAATGTTACTAAAGTTAATATTTGAAGATTATAAAGAAGCATGGTCACCGGTGATGGATATTTCTTTTGAATACCTAGATTCAGAAGTAAACCCTTCTATGGCCAATATTGTGAGCCCTACTGAAGTCGTGGTAATAAGTTCTTTTCATATTGAACTTGATGGCGGCGGCGGTGATTTTCATGTTGCGCTACCTTATTCAATGCTTGAACCTATTAGAGAGTTACTTGATGCCGGTGTACAAAGTGATAAAGAAGATACGGACATGCGTTGGTCCAAAGCACTTCGTGATGAAATTATGGATGTGCCAGTTGCTATTAATACCAAATTTTTAGAGGTGGTTTTACCTTTAAGCCAAATAATGGAACTACAAGCGGGTGATATTATCCCGATAGAAATGCCTGAACATATTACGGTATTAATTGAAGACTTACCTACCTTTAGGGCAAAATTAGGGCGTAGTCGAGATAATGTTGCACTGAAAATAGAATCAAAAATAAGTCGTCCAGAATCGGTTAAATCTGAGTTGAACGTATTGACTAAAGGGGGTAAGCGCCTTGATAGTGATGCTGAATTACAGCTGTTAGAAGATGATTTTTAAATCTATGCAGAATCGGGGTTTTATTAAATAAAACCGATTAATAATGAATACATATTAATAGTAAAAAATTGAGAATTGAGGCAAATCGGTATGAGTAATGACAATGATGAAGATCTAAGTATGTGGGATGAAGCTTTGGATGAACAAGCTGAAGCCAAAACGAAAGGAGCTAAAGACGTTGAAAAGGTTGAGTTAGAGGAATTAACCGAAGATGAGGTTACAATTACGGGTGAAGAAAAACGCCGACTTGATACTATTTTAGATATTCCTGTTACCATTTCTATGGAGGTGGGGCGTAGTAATATTAGTATTAGAAACTTATTGCAACTTAATCAGGGTTCGGTAGTAGAGCTTGATAGAGTCGCCGGTGAGGCGTTAGATGTTCTTGTTAATGGTACCTTAATCGCCCATGGTGAAGTTGTGGTAGTTAACGATAAATTTGGTATCCGTTTAACCGACGTTATTAGCCAAATTGAACGTATTAAAAAATTAAAGTAATGTCTAATTTTTTTTACTTCTTAGTTGTTTTTTTGTTAGTTTTTATAACAACAGTTTCGTACGCCCAACAGGAACTTGGTACCAGTGAAAACGCTAAACAGACCGTGGAATCCATAGTGGCTGAGCCGCTACTCGTTAAGCAAGCTCCAGAAGTAGGGAAGCATGTTATGGCAAATACCGATGCTGGTAGCATGATTTTGTCCTTATTGATGGTGTTAGCCGTAATTGTTATCACTGCTTTAGTATTAAAGCGATTTAATGTTACTCAACAAAATAGCGGTCAACTAAAAGTGGTGGCAAGTTTATCATTGGGAGTAAAAGAGCGACTTATTGTTGCACAAGTTGGTGAACAACAGTTACTGTTGGGGGTTACCCCACAGCAAATAACCTTAATTAAAAGCCTTGAAGAGCCTATTGCTTCTAGCCAATCTAAAAAAACATCAGCGTTAACTGGAACTGTATTGGCTTTTTTACAGAAAAATAATTTTAAACCTAAAAATAAATAGTAAATTACTATGAAAAAAATAGTTTTGTTAGTTTTACTGACCTTAATAACACTTACCACTAGTTTTGGCGCTTTTTCGGCTGAAGAACTGTCGATGACGGCATTAACGTTGACTACTAATGCCGACGGCTCGCAAGAGTATTCGGTTACCTTGCAAATTTTAATCTTTATGACAGCATTAAGTTTTATACCCGCTGCTGTGATAATGATGACTTCGTTTACCCGTATCGTGGTCGTTATGGCAATATTGCGACAAGCCTTTGGTTTACAGCAAACGCCATCAAACCAGGTGATTATCGGCTTAACCTTGTTTATGACACTTTTTATTATGACGCCAGTCTATAATCAAATAGATGAGAGCGCGATTCAGCCCTATTTAGCTGAACAATTAACATCAGTAGAAGCTATAAATATAGGTAAAGTGCCATTGCGCGCTTTTATGTTAGAGCAAACTCGCCTAAAAGATCTTGATACATTAGCATCAATGGCAGGACTTGAAGCCGTTGATCAGCCTACTGATTTACCTATGACCGTGATTATTCCCGCTTTTATTATTAGTGAATTGAAAACGGCTTTTCAAATAGGTTTTATATTATTTATCCCCTTTTTGATTATTGATTTAGTCGTGGCAAGTATTTTAATGGCCATGGGTATGATGATGTTATCACCCATGATTGTTTCCTTGCCGTTTAAGTTAATGTTATTTGTGCTAGTCGATGGTTGGAATTTGGTTATTGGTACTATTGCCACCAGTTATGGCATGGGTGGGTAAAATGGTTAATCTATCAGTGTTAAATGTTAACTAACTGAATAAGAGAAAGTAAGATGGGTCCAGAAGTCTTTGTTGACATATTAAGAGATGCTTTACTACTCGTTATTATCCTAGTAAGTGCAGTGATCTTACCTAGCTTATTTGTCGGCCTACTGGTTGCTATTTTCCAAGCGGCAACGTCAATTAATGAACAAACTTTAAGCTTCTTACCTAGATTAATTGTCACCTTATTGGCTCTTATTTATGGTGGCCATTGGGGGATACAAAAACTCATGGATTATACCTTTCGGTTAATTGCAAGCATCCCAAGTGTGGTGAGTTAGTGGAATTTACTGAGTCAGTTATTAATCAATATCTGGCAGATTTTATGCTGCCTTTTACCCGTGTTTCTGCTTTAATTATGACCATGATAGGTTTTGGTGCGCGCACTATACCGACGCGAATTAAATTATTTTTATGCGTAACCGTTACCATCGCTATTATGCCGGCAATACCGCCGACCAACCTTGAAAACCTATTGTCATTTAATACTGCGATATTAATCGCTCAGCAGACTATTATTGGGGTCATGCTAGGTTTTATGACTATTATGGTGGTTAATACCTTTACTTTAGCTGGGCAAATTATTGCGATGCAATCAGGGTTAGGTTTTGCTTCATTAGTCGATCCCGCCAGTGGTATGAATGTGCCTGCTGTAGGTCAATTCTTTTTGATCTTATCCACTTTACTGTTTTGGGTGATGGATGGACATTTAGCTTATTTACAATTTATTAGCGCTAGTTTTGATACTTTACCTATAGGTAGTGAGCTCTTTTTTAGTATTAAATATAAAGAAATTGTACTGTGGGGCGGTTGGATGTTTGCGACGGCATTATCTTTAGCGCTAGCGCCTTTAACTGCCATGCTATTAATAAATTTTTCTTTTGGGGTTATGACCCGTGCTGCTCCTCAGCTTAATATTTTTGCTATTGGTTTTCCTATTACTATGCTGGCTGGCTTGTTAATTATGTGGTTAACGTTTGGTAATTTTCTCACCCATTTTGAATTGCAGTGGCAGCGCGCCCTTGATTTTAGTTGTTATTTGATTAACTGCAAGGCAATCTGATTATAAAGGTAAAGTACTATGGCTGAGTCAGATAGTGGTGAGAAAACCGAAGAACCAACGGCAAAAAAGCTAACCGACGCCAGAAAAAAAGGTCAAATAGCACGTTCGAAAGATTTAGGCACTATGTTTGTGTTAGTTGGCAGTGCTTGTGCCATGCTATTGATGGGGAACTCATTAGTGCAAGCATTATCACTGATGATGAAACGATTATTTAGTATCAGCCGACGTGAAGCGATGGATGTTAATGCCCTTTTTAATGTCATAGGCACTGGCGCAAGTTTAGTTATTACGCCAATGTTGTGGATTTTCTTTATTATCATTATTGCTGCTTTTATTGGTAATACTCTACTTGGTGGTATGAGCTTTTCTTGGGAAGCTATGGCGCCTAAAGCAAGCCGGTTATCTCCTGCTGCTGGTTTTAAACGCATGTTTGGCGTGCAAGCTGCGGTTGAATTAATAAAATCAATTTTAAAGTTTTTTGTGGTTTTTATTGTTGCTTATTTATTACTAACAGGGTTGTTTGATCAAATATTAGGGTTAAGTTTAGAGGCTATACCGGCTAATTTTAGCCATGCCGTTAATATGTTGCTGTGGATGTTTTTAACCTTGGCATTATCTATTGGTATTATTGCGATTATTGATGCTCCGTACCAAGTTTGGAATCATACGCGGCAACTGAAAATGACCAAGCAAGAAATTAAAGATGAACATAAAAATACTGAAGGCAACCCTGAGGTAAAAGGACGTATTAAACGAACACAGTATGAAATGTCCCAACGCAGAATGATGGGTGAAGTCCCTAATTCAGATGTAGTTATTACCAACCCTACTCATTATAGTATTGCCTTAAAATATGACGCTGCTGTTGGTGGTGCGCCAAAGTTAGTTGCCAAAGGTATTGATGAAATGGCAATACACATTCGCACCATTGCCAAAGAAAATAGTGTTGAAATTGTTCAGTCAGCAGCATTGGCTCGTTCACTTTATTATACTTCGGAAATAGATCAAGATATTCCCGAAGAGCTATATGCAGCAGTAGCACAAGTGTTAGCCTTTATTTTTCAACTTAATGAGCATAAAAAAGGTCGTGCTAAAAAGCCAACCCCTATTGCTAAAAAGTTACCTATCCCAGAAGAATTTAAATACTAATAAAAGTTGTAAGTAAGAAAGGTCGCGAATTTAGAGTATCGAGTAAGAAAAGTATCGAGTTAAGAGAGCCTGTAACATATTTTGTGTAACTTTTTTTCTGGTGTCTTTGCTACTCGCAACTAAACTCTCGTAACTAATAAATCGTTTTTTCTCTTTCTGGTATAGCTCTTGCTATTTCATTGTTAGCGTCAAAAAATCATCATCAAGAGCTAGTAGTAATTAATGCAATTAACCGCCTATTTTAAACAATTCGATAAAAAGAAACTCACTCATTTTTCTGGGTTAGGTACACCCTTATTAGTTATGGGCGCCTTGGGTATGGTGATGTTACCTATGCCGGCATGGCTGCTTGATTTACTGTTTTCATTTAATATCGCCTTATCGTTAGTTGTGCTGCTCATTACTGTATATACCTTAAAGCCTCTTGAATTTGGTTCATTTCCGTCTGTTATCCTTATTGCCACTATTTTACGGCTAGCCCTCAACGTTGCTAGTACGCGGGTGGTGTTATTAGAGGGCCATGAAGGGACTGACGCCGCAGGAAAGGTTATTGAAGCCTTTGGCTCTGTGGTCATTGGCGGTAATTATGCCGTTGGTTTAGTTGTCTTTTTGATTTTAATTATCATTAATTTTGTCGTGGTAACGAAGGGTGCAGGGCGGATCGCTGAAGTAACCGCTCGCTTTACCCTTGATGCCATGCCCGGTAAACAAATGGCCATTGATGCCGACTTAAACGCCGGTTTTATTAACCAAGAAGAAGCTAAAGAACGCCGTATTGAAGTAACAAGCGAGGCTGACTTTTATGGCTCAATGGATGGTGCTAGTAAGTTTGTGAAAGGTGATGCCATCGCTGGCATATTGATATTATTTATTAATATCGTGGGTGGCTTAATTATTGGCATGGTACAGCATGATTTAAGCTTTAGTAGTGCGGTTGAAATTTATACCTTGCTGACTATAGGTGACGGTTTAGTCGCGCAGATCCCCGGCTTATTATTATCTGTTGCTACCGCTATTGTGGTAACACGTCAAAATACGGCTCAAGATATGGGGGAGCAAGTCAGCTCTCAGCTTGGTCAAGAAAAATCATTATATATTACTGCTGGTATCATGTTTGTTATGGGCGTTATCCCGGGTATGCCACATTTTGTCTTCTTGTTATTTTCAGCCATTATTGCCGGCACAGCATACTTAGGTAGCCAAAGAAAAGCTAATAAAGTGATAGAGTTAGAAAAAATATCGCAAGAAAATCAAATAGAGACTCAGCAAAAAGAAGAAGAAGTAAAAGAGCTAGATTGGGATGATGTTAATCATGTTGATATTATAGGTCTGGAGATAGGCTATCGATTAATTCCTTTGGTTGATAAAGCACAAGGAGGGGAATTACTCAGCCGTATTAAAGGCGTACGTAAAAAATTATCCCAAGAATTGGGTTTTTTAATCCCTGCGGTTCATATTCGTGATAATTTAGATTTAGATCCTAATAGCTATCAAATCTCATTAATGGGCGTTATTATTGGTAGTGCCGAAATTCGTCACGATCAAGAGTTAGCTATTAATCCAGGGCAAGTGTTTGGTAAGTTAGATGGTGTCGCGACCAAAGATCCTGCTTTTGGTCTAGATGCTATTTGGATTAATCAAAATCAACGTGAGCAAGCACAAACACTTGGTTATACGGTAGTAGATTCAGCGACGGTTTTAGCGACTCATTTAAGTCAAATTCTAACCAACAATGCAGCACAATTATTAGGGCATGAAGAAGTACAGAATCTACTTGATATGCTTGCTAAAACTTACCCTAAACTTGTCGAAGGCTTCATTCCTGACACGTTAACTTTAGGTACAGTGGTTAAAGTACTGCAAAGCTTGATGAATGAAGGTGTAGCAGTTCGAGATATGCGCTCTATTGTACAAACGCTGGTTGAGTATGGACCTAAGAGTCAAGATGCTGAAGTATTAACCGCGGCGGTGCGTATTAGCTTACGAAAATTTATCATTCAAGATCTAGTTGGTGCGGCGGTGGAAGTACCTGTCATAACCTTGGCGCCTGAGTTGGAACAAATGTTGCACCAGTCAATGCAGATGGCTGGTGATGACGGTGCAGGTATTGAACCTGGTTTAGCTGAACGCTTACAGAAGTCTTTAACGGATGGGGCACAACAGCAGGAAATGTCGGGCGATACCCCGATATTATTAACATCAGGGATTTTGCGCACAGTGTTGGCTAAATTTGTCAAACACACCATACCGAGTTTACGGGTAATTTCTTACCAAGAAATTCCTGATAACAAACAAATTAAGATAGTTAGTGCCATAGGGCAGTAGTTGTTAGTAACGAGCAAGATAAGATTCGAGTAACGAATAGACAAATAATTGAGTAACGAGTGAGGAAAATATAAAGTTGTGAGGTGAAAGTAACGAAAGAGTTACTTCGCCACTGACAACTAGTGACTCGTAACTGAAAAATGAGAGGTTAATTGTGAAAATTAGACGTTTTGTTGCCAAAGATATGCGTAGCGCATTAGCACAAATTAAAGACGAATTAGGTGCTGATGCAGTAATTATGTCTAATAAAAAAATTCCTGAAGGTGTTGAGTTAATGGCAGCGATTGATTATAGCCAATCGTTACCTAAAGCAGCATCTGATATCGAGAATGAAAACAGTGCTCGGCGTGAAATATCAAATGATGTTGTTAATATTGGTGTTTCTGGTGAAACGCAATCAAATGAAGTAAATATTGAAGAAAGCACAAGTAAGCTACAAAAGCCTCTTACCGTTGCAAGTGTGAATGCACCAGCAGATAGTTTATCAGCATTACTCAATCGTCAAGTTCAACAAAGCTCTGTAATACAAGAACAACAGCAAAGCACTGAAATAAATACGCAACAATCAATAAAACGTGACGATGACATTGAAGAACAATTACGTAGCTTTACCCAAAGATTACGCCACTCAAAACCTGATGGTACTATTCCTGCTCCACATAACTCAGCAGTAGAAGTAAACACAGTGACTGCCGACATGTCAGAAGAATATACCTCATCTGAAGCAGAGCATATGGCAAAAAAATTATTGGCTAGCCAAGTATCTGAGCAGCAAGCTAGTTCAAATACTAATGTTAGCCAACAAGATTTTGAAAAAATGCAGCAAGAAATGGCTTCTATTAGACAATTACTTGAACATCAAGTATCAGGCTTGATGTGGCAAGATATGGCACAAAAAGATCCACAGCGTGCCGTGCTAGTAACACGTTTATTAGCGTTAGGTTTAAATGAACAAATAGCAGATCAAATTGCGGGTTATGTGCCTGCACAAATACCTGAAGCACAAGCTTGGCAACATGCTACTAAATTGATTAGTGAACAAATCAATACTACTCAAAATGACATTATTCATCGCGGTGGTGTTATTGCTTTGGTTGGGCCAACAGGTGTAGGAAAAACGACAACTATCGCAAAACTTGCGGCTCGTTTTGCTCAAATACATGGTCATGAACAAGTCGCGTTGATTTCTACTGACACCTATCGAATCGCCGGTTTTGAGCAATTAGCTACTTATGGGAAAATAATTGGCTGTCAAGTAAAGCTAGCTAAAGATAGCCAAGCATTAGATGCATTACTACAGCAGTACGCTAAAAAGAAATTAATTTTAATTGATACTGCTGGTATGGGACAGCGAGACATTCGTCTAGCTGAAAACCTTGCTAATTTAGTATCCAATCCCCGCTTTAGAATTCGTAATTATTTAGTGTTAGCGGCAAATAGCCAGCAACAAGTAATGCAAGAAAATGTAGATCGCTTTAAAAAAGTACCATTATCGGGGTGTATTTATACTAAACTGGATGAAAGTGTAAGTATTGGCGAAATTATTACAACTTCAATTCAAAATGGCTTGCCAATAGGTTATCTTACTGACGGACAAAGAGTTCCAGAAGATATTAAGGTTGCAAATGCTGAAAAATTGGTTACGCTTGCAGATAAAATGGCAATGAAGTTTGCAAAAAATGATAATAGTTTTATGCAGCCAACAGTGCGGTCAATGCCAATAGCTCCGGCTGCAATCACAACCTAGTTTTCTTAATTGAAGTAAAGAAGTAATATAAGAAGTAATAAATGGTAGATCAAGCGAGCGGCTTAAGAAAGATGCAGGACTTAAATAAAGTTAAGGTAATAGCAGTTTCAGGTGGTAAAGGCGGGGTTGGTAAAACCAATGTATCGTTGAATACCGCTATTGCATTGGGGCAACAAGGTAAACGCGTTTTAGTGTTAGATGCCGATTTAGGTTTGGCCAATGTAGATGTGATGTTAGGCCTTCGGGTTAAACGTAACCTTTCCCATGTATTATCAGGTGAATGTGGGCTTGATGATATAATTATCACCGGCCCTAGTAATATCAAAATAATTCCCGCTACTTCCGGCTCTCAATCCATGGTTGATTTAACACCAACTGAACATGCCGGTTTAATTCGTGCATTTAGTGAAATGAAAACACAATTTGATGTGCTAATTGTTGATACCGCCGCAGGTATTTCAGATATGGTGCTTAGCTTTACGCGGGCAGCACAAGATGTGATGCTCGTCGTTTGTGATGAGCCAACTTCAATTACAGATTGTTATGCTTTAATGAAATTACTAAACCGTGATCACGGTGTATTTAAATTCAAAGTAGTAGCCAATATGGTTCGTAGTCCTAAAGAAGGGCAGCAACTATTTACCAAACTCACTAAGGTTACAGATAGATTTTTGGATGTAGCACTTGAGTTAGTTGCAGTAGTCCCTTTTGATGAAAATATTCGAAGATCGGTACGTAAGCAGCAAGCTATTGTAGAGGCTTTTCCTGAATCACCCGCGGCAAAAGCGTTTAAGGGATTAGCGAGTAAAATTATAACTTGGCCAATACCGCAGCAAGCTTCAGGGCATCTAGAGTTTTTTATTGAAAAATTATTAGATTATTAATGTTAATTGCTTACTAAAAAGTATGACAAAAAAATTAGTCAATTTACCTCATCTGAGTAAGAATGGTAGACCGTGGTAAAAGTTAGTACCTATAGCAATCAAATTGATAAATCAGCTTTGCTTGAACAGCATAGCGTATTAGTCAAACGAATCGCCTACCACTTGCTGGCTCGTTTACCTGCAAGTGTGCTTGTTGATGATTTAGTGCAGTCAGGCATGATTGGTTTATTTGAAGCCGCGAATAATTTTGACAATACTAAAGGTGCGAGCTTTGAGACTTTTGCGGGTATTCGCATTCGTGGTGCAATGCTCGATGAAATGCGCCGTGGTGACTGGACTCCTCGCTCAGTGCATAAAAATAGCCGTATGGTCAGTGAAACTATTAAGCAATTAGAAGCTAAATTAGGTCGGGATGTTATCGATATAGAAGTAGCTGAAAAACTTGATATTTCATTAAATGAGTACCATCATATGTTAAGTGAAGTTAGCACAGGGAAAATACTGGGTATTGATGACCTAGGTGTTAGTGAAGATGCGCTTAAATTTGATGAAAGTTGTCATGGAAATGATCCATATCAAAGCATTGAACATAGCGCCTTTAAAAAAGGACTTGTTGAGTGTATTAGCACTTTACCCGAGCGAGAAGCTTTAGTACTGTCTCTATATTATGATGAAGAGTTAAATTTACGTGAAATTGGGCAAGTACTTGATGTAAGTGAATCGCGTGTTAGCCAAATACACAGCCAAGCCATGCATCGACTAAAAGCGCGTATGCAATCTTGGAAAAATTGAGTAAAATAACAATTAACTTAAACAATGTTGTTGATAAATTAAGTTAATAATGAATGAAAATTTGAATGTTTCGCCGGAGGGTGCCTTGGATAAAAATATGAAAGTGCTTGTAGTTGATGATTTTTCAACCATGAGACGTATAGTGAAAAATTTGTTACGCGATTTGGGATTTACAAATATTCAAGAAGCAGATGATGGTAGTACCGCTTTACCTATGCTTCAAAATGGTGATTTCGATTTCGTGGTAACAGATTGGAATATGCCAGGCATGCAAGGTATAGATTTGTTAAAAGCTATACGTGCGGATTCAAGTTTAGCTCATATCCCTGTGCTATTGATTACCGCAGAGGCTAAAAAAGAACAAATTATTATGGCTGCGCAAGCAGGTGTGAATGGCTATATTGTTAAACCATTCACAGCAGGAACGCTCAAAACTAAACTAGATAAAATTTTTGCTCGTTTAGGTTGATTTTTTATTTCATTAAGGCATTATTTTAATGCTTAATAAAACTAGTATGCTTTGCTTTACGTATTAAGGACTTTGCATGAATATAGCAATGGTAGGTCGGATCACTTTAGAGCAGGCTAAATCCCTAGTTGAATTTTTGGAAACCGACCAGCAAGATAAAGCAGATGCGTTGATTGCGGAGATTCAAAATCCAATAAATTCTGAGTTATTTGCTGAAATAGGCAAATTAACACGTCAATTACATGACTCATTGACTAATTTTCAACTGGATTCTCGCTTAAATGATTTGGCTACCTCAGATATTCCTGATGCCAAAGAGCGTTTGAATTATGTTATTACTCGTACAGAAGAAGCTGCAAATAAAACGATGGATGTGGTCGAGTCTGTTTTTCCTGTAGTTGATAATCTTGCTGAACAAGTTCGTGCTGTAAATCCGTCATGGACCAAATTAATGAATAATGAAATAGATTTAAATGAATTCAAAGTGTTATGTATTGATATTGATGCTTTGTTAATATCAACAGGTAAGGAAACTCAGAATATTCACAGTTTAATGACGGATGTGTTAATGGCACAAGATTTTCAAGATTTAACCGGCCAAGTTATACGTAAAGTTATCGATCTAGTCCGTGAAGTTGAAGAAAGTTTGATTAATATGTTAACCGTCTTTGGTATTTCAGCAGAAAAACCACAAGAAAGGACATTACCTAAAGTAGGTGATAACTTGGTTGAAGGACCAATAGTTAACAAAGAAAATAGAGATGATATTGTTGAAGATCAAGATGATGTTGATGATCTTTTATCAAGTTTAGGGTTTTAACGGGAGTTAATGAATGTCTTTTGAAGCGGATGAAGAAATTCTTCAAGACTTTTTAGTAGAAGCAGGTGAAATACTCGAATTACTTTCTGAGCAATTAGTTGAGCTTGAGAATGATGTTGATAATGCTGATTTACTCAATGCAATATTTCGTGGATTTCACACAGTAAAAGGCGGTGCTGGTTTTCTTGCTTTACATGAGCTTGTTGACGTTTGCCATGGCGCTGAAAATATATTTGATTTACTTCGGAACGGTCAGCGCACTGTTAACTCTGAACTGATGGACACTATCCTCGCAGCGCTTGATACGGTTAACGATATGTTCGCCTTGGTGCAAAATGGTGAACCATTAGTTACGGCGGATGCCAATTTATTGGCAGAACTACGGCGTTTAAGCGTCCCTGAAGGGCAAGAAGTTGCCGCACCTGTACAAGTCGCAACTCCTGATGCAGAAGCTTCTGCACCGGCTGAATTTAGCTCATCTGATGAAATGAGTGAAGATGAATTTGAGCGGCTGCTTGATGAATTACACGGCGGTGGTGGACCTTCCGCGGTACCTGTTACAGATGTTAGTCCCGCAAATCATAATAGTGATGTTAGTCCCGCAAATCATAATAGTGATGATATTTCTGATGATGAATTTGAATCTTTATTAGATGAGCTACATGGCCAAGGTGCTTTTTCGGCAGAAGTAAGTAATTCAAATACTGCTTCGAGTGCTTCTTCAGACGAAATTAACGATGATGAATTTGAAAGCTTACTTGATGAGTTACATGGTAAAGGTAATGCGCCTAAAGCAGGAGTGACGGCCTCACTACCGGTAGAAAAAACGTCTTCACCAACACCGAACAAAAAAATAACAGAGGCGGAAAAACCTGCCTCTAAAGCTGTGTCGAAACTGGCAGCTAAGCCAACATCCAAAGTGGCACCAGTGAGCAAAAAGCCTTCTCAATCACCAGTTTCTCAAGGTGAAACAACGGTACGAGTTGATACTAAACGACTTGATATAATCATGAATATGGTTGGTGAATTAGTACTAGTCAGAAATCGTTTAACTAGCTTAGGGCTACTTTCTGATGATGAAAATTTAAATAAAGCTGTCTCTAATTTAGATGCTGTGACCACTGATTTACAAGGTGCGGTAATGAAAACCCGCATGCAGCCGATCAAAAAAGTATTTGGTCGTTTTCCTCGAGTAGTGCGAGATTTAGCACGCAGCTTAGATAAAGACATTCAGCTTATTTTAGAGGGTGAAGAAACCGATTTAGATAAAAACCTTGTTGAAGCGTTAGCAGATCCTTTAGTGCATCTAGTACGGAATTCCGTCGATCACGGAATTGAAAAGCCTGATGTTCGTGAAGCTCTGGGGAAACCTCGCCAAGGTAGTATCGTTTTATCTGCTTCTCAAGAAGGTGATCATATTCTGTTAACCATTAAAGATGATGGTGCGGGTATGGATGCCGAAAAATTAAAAAGTATTGCGGTTGACCGTGGTGTACTTGATGTTGAAGCGGCAGCTAGAATGTCAGATAAAGAAGCCTTTAGTTTGATTTTTGCTCCAGGTTTCTCTACTAAAACCGAAATCTCTGAAGTTTCAGGTCGTGGTGTTGGTATGGATGTGGTGAAAACTAAAATCACCCAACTAAACGGTACCGTTAATATCGACTCGGAAATGGGCGTTGGTACTGTTTTAGAAATTAAAGTGCCATTAACCTTAGCTATACTGCCAACCTTAATGGTTGTTGTTGGCAAACAAACTTTTGCTTTAGCTCTTGCTGCAGTGAATGAAATTTTCCATTTAGATTTAAGGAATACTAATCGTGTTGATGGTCAATTAACTATTATCGTTCGTGAAAAAGCCATTCCTTTATTTTATTTAGATCAATGGTTAGTAAGAAATTATGTAGATAAACCGCGTGATAAAGGTCATGTGGTTATTGTGCAAGTGGGAAATCAGCAAATAGCATTTGTTGTAGATAGGTTAATAGGGCAAGAAGAGGTAGTTATTAAACCACTTGATAGACTCTTACACGGAACACCTGGCATGGCGGGGGCTACTATAACAAGTGATGGTGGTATTGCTTTAATTATAGATATACCTAATATGTTGAGGTTTTATGCTAAAAAATCACCGTTAAATAACAAACTACGTTTATAGTTTATTGGTGATATATACTTGGATCTTTAAATAGAGTGAGTATAATTATTTTAAGTTGAGGAAGTAGATGACCTACAAGGTACTCGTTGTTGATGATTCAAGTTTTTTTAGACGACGAGTCACAGATATACTAAATAAAGATCCACAGTTAGAAGTTGTTGATGTTGCCGTAAATGGTCAAGAAGCGGTAGATAAAGCTATCTTGCTTAAACCCGATGTTATAACCATGGATATTGAAATGCCAGTTTTAAACGGTATTGCTGCGGTAAAACAAATAATGGCACAATCTCCAACTGCTATTTT
The DNA here is from genome assembly GCA_013215465.1 of Colwellia sp. GTDB lineage: Bacteria > Pseudomonadota > Gammaproteobacteria > Enterobacterales > Alteromonadaceae > Colwellia. The sequence goes on from JABSOW010000002.1 coordinate 378,702, forward strand.
AATGTTCTCTTCTTTAACGCATCAAGGTGCTAAATCAACGTTAGAAGCTTTAGAGGCTGGTGCTTTAGATTTTCTTCCAAAAAAATTCAGTGATATTGCTCAAAACAGTGATGAAGCGGGAAGCTTGTTGCGACAGCGAGTTGCACAATTGGCTAAAAAAGGCGGTTTAACTAGGCGTAGTTTATCAGCAAACCGTCTTTCTAGAGTTAATATAACTCCGAGCAAGCAAGCTCCTTTTAGTACGAGAAAATCATTAGCTTTTACCGAGCAGAAAATCGCCGAAGCTAATAGTGTAAAACCTATCACGTCGGCATTTAACAAAGCATCAGGCAAAGTGTATAAATTATTAGCGGTAGGTACTTCTACAGGAGGACCGGTAGCATTACAAAAAATACTAACTCAATTACCACAAGATTTTCCATTGCCTATTATTATGATCCAGCATATGCCGGCAACATTTACCCATGCTTTTGCTTGTCGATTGAACTCTTTGTGTAAAATACAAGTTAAAGAAGCCAGTGATGGTGATGTTCTCAAAGCTGGTTGTGCCTATTTAGCCCCCGGAGGGCGCCAAATGCTCATAACTGGTACAGAAAATGCTGCTAAAATAAAAATAATTGATGATAATTCAGCAAAAATAACCTTTAAACCTAGCGTTGATGTGAGCTTTGGCTCGGCGGCAAAAATATTTGGCGGTAATGTCTTAGGCGTTATTTTAACGGGGATGGGCGCTGATGGACGAGAGGGATCTCGAATGTTAAAAGCTAGAGGTGCGACAATTTGGGCGCAAGATGAGCAAACATGTGTGGTATATGGTATGCCACAAGCCGTTGCGGTAGCGGGGATTTCGCAACTATCTTTACCGTTAGAAACAATATCAAAGGCTATACTTAAGGAAATAAAACATGGATAGACTCAGTATTGTTGGCCTTGTGGTGGCAATATTAGCTATATATGTAGGGTTCACTTTAGACGGTGGTTCTATCTCTACGCTGTTTGAATTGCCAGCCTTTATTATTGTGGTTGGTGGCACATTAGGTGCCGTTATGTTGCAGTCATCAAGTAGTCAATTTCTTCATGCTTTTTCATTATTAAAGTGGGTGTTTTTACCTCCTCGCTATGATATTGAGCAAGGTATAGAAAACATTGTATTTTGGGCTGAAAAATCACGAGAATCAGGCTATTTGGCGTTAGAAGATCTCGCTCTGGATGAAGAAGATAGTTACACCCAAAAAGGTTTGAACTTATTGGTGGATGGTGTGGAGCTGGATCACTTAAGAGCCTCTTTAGAATTAGATTTAGATATTTATCGAGAACACAATCTACGATCGGCTAATATATTTGAATCTATGGGGGGCTACAGCCCAACCATCGGTATATTAGGTGCGGTATTAGGGCTTATTCATGCCATGAGTAACTTAACTGAGCCCTCTTTACTTGGACAAGGAATTGCTACTGCTTTCATTGCGACAATTTATGGGGTTGGTTTTGCTAATTTAATTTATTTACCTATTGCTAACAAAATAAGAGCCATCATTCACCAGCAAACTATGTATCGTGAAATGATTTCTGAAGGTTTAATCTCTATCGCTCATGGCGAAAATCCACATGCTATCGCCAATAAATTATCAGCATTTAGGTTAGAGCAGTGAATCGTTTACGCCAAAGAAGACATAATGTAGAACATGAAAATGTTCATCGTTGGCTTGTTTCTTATGCCGATTATATGACTTTACTTTTTGCTTTATTTGTTGTGCTTTATGCGATGGCTATGGTTAATGAAAAGCCTTTTGAAACTATTACAGAGTCAGTAGGCCGTGTCTTTCAGACAAATCATGAGCAGCCTAAAAATCGCGGCCATGGTGATGATATTTTAAATGTAAATACCAGTAAAACTAATAAAAGATTATATGGTAATGGCATACTTGATGTTGCCGGACCACAATTGTTAGAAGGTGAACAAAGCTTATCAAATATATCTAATTCTCAGGTAGGTACTAACTTAACCTCATTAGAAGAAGAGTTACATGCAGCACTATATGAATTAGTAGAGTCGGGTTATGCGCAATTACAAGTTGATGGCGACTGGTTAGAAATAGAATTAAATAGTGGTTTGTTGTTTCCAAGCGGTTCATCTTCTACCACTAATTCAGCAACTAATATTTTAGCTGTTATTTATGATGTGCTCGATGAAGTATCTAACTTTGTTCGAGTTAGAGGTTATACCGATAACCAAGTAATAAATACTGAAATTTTTTCATCGAATTGGGAGTTATCTGTTTACCGAGCTACTGCTATTTTACAGGTATTAGAAAATTTGGGGATGAACCCTGCTCGAATGGCTATTGAGGGTTATGGACAATATTACCCTAGTGCTGATAATGCAACAGCTCAAGGGCGAGCAAAGAATCGAAAAGTAGTGGTAGCAATCTCAAAATACGGTTTAGAAAAGTCTAATTTGTTAAATACCCCAACAATCAGTGTGAAAGATGTTGAAGCAATAACAAAAGCAATTGAACCAGGAGAGCAAAGTGATGAAATTAAAATAATTCGCTTAGCTAATGGCGGTATTCGTATCACGACGAGAAGCGAAAGTAGCAATATTTTACAAACACGAAGTGATAGTTCTACCAGTAGTCAAGAAAACAAAGATAATAATTCACCTTAAATAACTATTAGGAATAACTGTTGGAAGTTTGGACGGTAGCAAATCAAAAAGGTGGTGTTGGCAAAACCACAACAACTATTGCATTAGCTGGGTTGTTAGCCGAGTGTGGTAAAAGAGTGTTGTTAGTTGATACTGATCCCCATGCATCATTGAGTTATTATTTTGGTATAGAATCGGAAGATTTAGAGCTAAGTGTGTATGATTTGTTTATACAAGTCTCTTCAACTGAACAAATTTTGCAAAGTTTATGTCCGACACAATATAGTCATATAGATATATTGCCGGCAACGATGGGGTTAGCGACTTTAGACCGGTCATTAGGTGCTAAAGGCGGTATGGGTTTAGTGTTAAAAAAAGCCATGGGAAAAATTTCACAAAATTACGATTATGTTTTGATGGATTGCCCACCCGTATTAGGTGTGCTTATGGTGAATGCCTTAGCCGCAGCAGATAGAATTGTGGTGCCAGTACAAACTGAGTTCTTAGCATTAAAGGGCTTAGATCGAATGATCAAAACCATGGATTTAATGCAAGGTGAACAAAACAAACCTTTTAAATACACTATAGTGCCCACTATGTTTGATAAACGAACTAAAGCCTCTATTATAGCTTATCAGCAATTGCAAGAAACCTATAAAGAAAAAGTATGGCCTGGGGTTATTCCTATTGATACTAACTTCAGGAATGCTAGTGTGGCACAAAAAGTACCTTCACATTTTTCTGCTAATTCTCGTGGGGTTCTTGCTTATCAATGTCTATTAGATTATTTAATGAAATCAGCTTAAGAAGTAAAAATAAATGGCAAAACCATTAGCAGCAAGTAAAAAAATAATGAAAAATTATCTGTCTGAATTGTTGACGGATGAGTCTCCCGTGCAAAAAAATGCAAAAATTAGTGTCGCAGAGGCAAGTGTTGAAAATAAACGTCTAGAAACTTTATTGAAAAATGTTGATGCAAACCTTGATGTTAAAGAAACTGAGTTTACTACGCACAAAAGTGTTAACGAAAAATTAGGTAATAAAGATCTTGCTGAAACAGCTTTGGTTACTCAAAAAAGTCATGGTAATTTTAGCATTAAACCTAAAAAATCATATCGCCAAGGTGATTTTCAAGCACTATACTTTGATGTTGGGGGGTTAACTTTAGCTGTACCTTTGATTGAATTAGGTGGAATTCATAAAGTTAATAAAACAACTCCGTTAATGGGGAAGCCTGAATGGTTTAAAGGCGTAATGTTGAATAGAGATGAAAAAATTAATGTGGTTGACACTGCTTTATGGGTAATGCCAGAAAAATGTGATGAAAAGTTAAAAAATTCGTTAAACTATCAGTATATTATCCTACTGAGTAATAGTAATTGGGGTTTATTGGCTGAAAATTTAGTTGATACGGTCATTCTAAAGCAGGAAGAAGTTAAGTGGATAGACTCTCCTAACAAAAGACCTTGGCTAGCTGGCTTGGTAAAAGATAAAATGTGTGCCTTACTTGATGTAGACTCATTAATTCAATTACTCAATGATGGTAGCGGAATTAATACAGTTGATTCATAATGTTATAGTATATACAAAATAAATAATTTGAGAGGCAAGCGGTATGTCTAATATAAGACGCAGTTCTAATGAAAAAGTTGGCGAAAATGATGAAGTACTTCAATGGGTAACATTTAAGCTGGAAAATGAAATTTATGGCATCAATGTTATGCAAGTACAAGAGGTTTTACGCTATAGTGAAATAGCGCCAGTACCAGGAGCACCTCTTTACGTGCTTGGTATTATTAACTTGCGAGGAAATGTTGTTACTGTTATAGATACTCGCTCTCGCTTTGGTTTAGAGTCTTGTGATGTCACTGATAATACCCGCGTGGTCGTTATCGAATCAGAAAAGCAAGTGATTGGCATATTGGTTGATAGTGTTGCAGAGGTTGTCTATCTAAAAGCATCAGAGATAGATGACGCACCTAACGTTGGTAATGAAGAAAGCGCGCAATTTATTCAAGGTGTCTGCAACCGCGATGGAGAGTTACTTATTTTGGTTGATTTAGACAAATTACTCTCAGATGATGAGTGGGATGAATTAAAACAATTTTAAAATAATTATCACCTTAAGTGTCTTTTTTGTGAACAATGACATGTCGCTTTAACTTTACTGTGATTTATTGAATTACCAAGCCTATGTATCTGTTAGCTATACCTATTGTTGCTATTGTGGCACTTATTGTAAGTGTTTTATGTCTTGTTGTTATTTTTATTTTATCAACAAGACGTAAAGCTCAAGCTTCTCTACTTACATCTCAATATCAAGCGCAGGAATTAATTCTTAATAATATCCAACGAATAAGTGATCAATTACATTTAGACGTTGATAAGTTACTTAAACAAGATGAACAAATAATCATAGAGAATAGGCAAGTTTCTAATCAACTCGAGCACCGTATTAAAGCGTTGCAAACACAAATTAATAATCAGCAAGAAGTTATATCTCAATTACAAATAGCTCAAGGCGATGACAAGTTTTATACTCGCGCAATCAAATTGGCAAAAAAAGGTGCCGATATTGAGGAAATTGTTGCTGAATGTGAATTACCCTACGCAGAAGTTGAAATGCTAATCTCAGTTTATCAAAATTAAAGCCCTTCTTAGTTTTTCCATTGACGACTTATCGAATTAAATTTATGTTAAGCTACCATGCTTTTCTGCATTTTACTTTTCAACTTTAGCCATAGCAAGGAATTAGGCGCTGTGAATTTACCTTTATTTCAATGTTTCCGTACACTTGTATTATTATCTGTTATTTTTATATCTGCTTGCTCTGTAACTCCAGCGAATGAAGACATTAATGATCCAAGAGATCCGCTAGAAACAATTAATAGACCTTTTTGGACTTTTACTTGGGATTATGCAGATAAGTATGTGGGCAAGCCTGCATCTGAATTATACACCACTTATACCCCCCCATTTTTTCGTACGGGGTTATATAATATGGCGCTTAATCTTAATGAACCGTCAAGTGCAATTAATAACCTTTTACAGTTTAAGTTTACTGATGCGGCAAAAAGCACTGGTCGATTTATATTAAATTCAACAATAGGTCTATTAGGGTTTTATGATCCTGCCAGTGACTTTGACTGGTCCGGAGAGCAAGAGGAGTTTGGCGAAGTCTTGGGTAGTTATGGTGTTAGTGATGGGCCTTACCTTGTTATACCTGCACTAGGGCCTAGCTCAGTAAGAGAAGAAGTAGGGGACTATATTGATGGTTTATATTGGCCTTTAGTTGTTATTGATTTTTGGCCAAACTTGGTGCGTTTAGGAGTACTTGGTTTAGAGAAACGAGCGGCGGTACGAGATCAAGAGCAGTTGATAGTTGAATCTACCGATCCTTATGAATTTATCAAAAATGCCTATTTTCAAAATATGAACTATCGTTTACATGATGGTAACCCACCGATTGTTATTGACGAAGACGAAGAAGCTGAAATTGATGCCTTATTAGAAGAATTTGATGATATTGATTAATTCAGTTGAATATATTTAAGCAAAGTTGATAAACATCTACCGAAGTTAAGCACAATTTGCTAGAATTGCGAAAATTTTTTACTCATGTCAAAGTTAATTATTGGCATCACTATTTTGGAAAGATTTAGATGAATATCATTGAAGGTTCATTTGAGGCAAAAGGCAAGAAATTTGCTATTGTTGTGTCACGTTTTAATCACTTTATTGTTGACAGCTTGTTAGATGGTGCTGTTGATGCGCTTAAACGCCACGGTAACGTTGCTGATGATGACATTACTATTGTTCGCGTTCCTGGTGCTTATGAGTTGCCATTAGCAGCAAAAAAAGTTGCCGCCAAAGGCGAATATGACGCGATTATTGCTATTGGCGCTGTTATTCGAGGTGGTACTCCTCATTTCGATTTCGTTGCCGGTGAATGTAATAAAGGTTTAGCACAGGTTTGTTTGGAATCAGAAATTCCGGTTTCATTTGGTGTTATTACCACTGATTCGATAGAACAAGCTATTGAACGTGCAGGAACCAAAGCAGGTAACAAAGGCGCTGAAGCGGCTCTTGGTGCTTTAGAAATGGTCAACGTTTTAGCTCAATTGTAGGATATTTATTATGAAACCTTCACCTAGACGAAAAGCACGTGAACTTGCGTTTCAAGCAATTTTCTCATGGCAAATTAGTCAAAATTCAGTTAACGAAATTGAAGTTAACTTTATCACTGATAACAGTAAACGTCGATTTGATATAGAGTACTTTCAACAGTTGCTTCGTGGTGTGACGAGTAATGTAAAAGAGTTAGATCTTGCTATTTCTCCGCATGTTGATCGTCCCATTGATGATATTGACCATGTTGAAAAAGCCATTTTGCGCGTAGCTGTTTTTGAATTGAGTGACTGTAAAGATGTGCCTTATCGAGTAGTTATCAATGAGGCCATTGAATTAGCAAAATCATTCGCAGCTGATGATAGCCATAAATTCATTAATGGTGTGTTAGATAAAGCGGTCAAATTAATTCGTCCTCAAGAATAATTGATTTTAATTAATAACAGCATATTTGTAGTATATGAAAGAATTTGAATTGATAAAGCATTTTTTTACCGAGCAAGCCGTCAAAAGAAAAGATGTTTTACTCGGTATTGGTGATGACTGTGCTGTTGTCGCTAGTCCAGAGAATCAAAATATTGTGGTTACTACCGACACCTTAGTTGCAGGTATTCATTTTCCTTTAGAAACATCGCCAAGAGCTATCGGTCATAAAGCAGTGGCTGTTAACTTGTCTGATATAGCCGCCATGGGAGCTAAACCAAGCTGGTTGTCACTTGCGATTACTTTGCCTGAAGTAAATAATGATTGGCTTACTGAGTTCAGTTTAGGTGTGTTTGAACTATGCGAATATTATAATGTACAACTTATTGGTGGTGACACCACACAGGGCCCATTAAGTATTACCATCACAGCGCAAGGCTTAACGCCTGAAGGTAAATATTTAACTCGCTCAGGTGCTAAAGCGGGTGATTGGCTTTATGTTACTGGTGAACTGGGTGATGCTGCTCTAGCTTTACAGCATTATAAAAAGCAAGTTAGTGTTAATTATGACTTTGTTGATAAAATAAAAGCTAAGTTAGATTATCCCATGCCACGTGTTTTAGCGGGCCAAACTTTACGTGAATATGCTTCTGCTGCGATTGACCTTTCAGATGGTTTACTTGCAGATTTAGGACATATCTGCCGTGCCTCTAATGTTGGTGCTAATATTGTGCTTAATGCTATTCCATTATCTGATATTATGCAGGAAAGTTTATTATTTGATGATGCTATTAGTCTTGCCCTTAGTGGTGGTGATGATTACGAGTTATTATTTACTGTCTCTGAAGATAACAAGGTCGGTATGGAAACAGCCTTATCTCACGTGGGCACACCTGTTACCTGCATAGGTCAAATAAATGCATCACAAACGATTTCAACAACGTTGAATAATAAACCAGTACCAATTAAGAATACTGGTTTTGAACATTTTTCTGTCAAATAATTACCTAAGCCATTGTCGCAATAATTTATGAAAGATATCGATCCTAAAGCTGCTTTTGATTTAACGCAACCTATACAGTTTCTAGCATTAGGGTTTGGTAGCGGCTTAGCGCCGAAAGCGCCGGGAACCTTTGGTACTTTAGCTGCTATTCCTGTTTTCTTACTATTAACAATGTTACTACCCACGCCACTGTTTTATGCTATTGCTGTAATAGTGATGGGCTTGGCTGGTATTTATATTTGTGGTAAAGCAGCAAATGATGCTGGCGTACACGATCACCCTGCGATCGTTTGGGATGAATTTGTCGGCTTTTTTATTACCATGTTTATGGTGCCAGTAAGTTGGCAGTCTGTCCTCGTGGGTTTTTTACTTTTTCGACTATTTGATATTTTGAAACCTTGGCCAATCTCTTTTATTGATAAAAAAATGACCGGGGGGGTAGGTATTATGTTTGATGATGTAGTTGCCGGAATTTTTGCTCTAGTCATCATGCAGCTGATTTTTTAGTTTTTTTTCTTTCTTTGCTATTTATTGATTTTAATCAATAGTCTTTTCTCTTGTTTTAAGCTATTTTAAAGTCTGAGGTAAAAAAAACAGCCTAAAAGCTTGTTTTTTGTTTTTCTACCCTCAGCTATTTATTAGGGCTGTGAGTATTTAACCTAAATATTCTAATTTCTAGCTCATCGTACTCGCTTAAAGTAATTGTTAAAAGGAATACCTATGAAAATAAATCTTTCTGGTCACCATGTAGAAGTTACCGACTCAATTCGAGAACATATCGAGGAAAAATTTTCTAAAATAGCTAACCACTTTCCAACGTTAATCGCCTTAGACGTTATTATTTCGAAAGAACACAACAAGCATCAAGTTGAACTGACGACAAATTATGAAGGCGGTCGAATATCAGCTAAAGGCTCTGACAGTGTTATGTTTCCTGCTATTGCTAACGCAGCTAAAAAACTTGATGCGGCACTTAAACATCGTAAAGGTCAATTAAAAGCAAACTTGCATGACAAGCCAATAAGTACAGCGCCAGAAATAGCTCATGAAAAAGTACAAGAAATGAATTTGGCATAAATGCTAATATTTGTTCATTCTATCTAAAAGCTGTGAATTTTATTCACAGCTTTTTTTTGCCCTCACCTTATATACCCGTTGCACTTGAATTCCAGCTGAATCATGCATCTTCAAGTGAAACGAGTATATGACACCTAGTAAAACTGTCGATATTACAAATAATTACTCTTTTTTTGCCATCCTGTGTAATAATTGAAAAATAAACAAGTCTTTCATCATCAGCTGAATTCGGCATGTGAACTCACTAAGTATACCTATAAGGACTCCCTAGATGTTTAACTCGTTACTGCAACGCCATCAATCAATAAAAATAACGTTAATTACTTTATTCTCTATAAGCCTTTTTGCTTGTTCTGAGCCCGAGCAACAAAAAAAATCACCACCACCTGCTATTTCTGTTTATAAAGTTAGTGTAGTCGAAGTTGGCAGACACCGAGAGTTTGTTGCTCGTACACAAGCGTTTAAAGAAGCCCATTTACGTGCTCGTGTTGAGGGTGAATTGATAGAACGTCATTTTAGAGAAGGCGCTATGGTTGAAAAAGGTCAATTATTATTAAAGATTGATCCAGCCAATTATGATGCTTTACTTACTCAAGCGAAAGCTGATTTAGCCAGTAAAGTCTCAGGTAAAGAAAATGCTATCCGAAATTTAAAACGAGCTAAAAACTTAATTGGTGATGGTTATATTTCTCAATTAGACTTTGACCGATTAATGACGGAGGAATCACAAGCAAAAGCTTCAGTAAAAGCAGCGAAAGCTGCTTTAAAGCGTGCAGAATTAGATTTAGGCTACACTACTATTATCGCGCCATTTACTGGCCGTATTGGTAAAGTAAATTATAATGTTGGCAACATTGTTGGCCCAACAAGTGATGCGTTAGCAACCCTGACCGTTACTGATCCTATCTATGTTAGTTTTCAGGTAGAAGAAGAATTGTATTTAAATTATTTACAAGAGCATAAGCATTCAACAGATCCAAAAGATGTAAAAATTGATCTGAGTTTACGCTTACCTAATGACACTATTTATAATGAACGAGGGCAATTAGAGTTTGCTGGTACTAAAATTGAACAAGGTATGGGGACTGTTGAGCTAAGAGCATTATTTTCTAACCCCAATGGTATTATTTTACCCGGTTTATTTGTCACCTTAATCACCGAAAGTCAGCAAAAAGAAGCGATGTCTATGGTGCCACAGGCAGCTGTACAAGCAAATCAACAAGGAAAGTTTGTGCTTGTAGTTGATAAGTCACTCACGGTAAAGCAGCGTCATGTTGTTTTAGGTCGACGTGTTAATGCTATGTGGGTTGTAGAAGAAGGGCTCGATGCCGGTGAACAAGTTATTATTGAAGGATTGCAAAAGGTAAGGGTAGGTATAACTGTTAACCCGGTATTAAAAATGGTGAATGCTTTAACGGGCACTATTACTGAGCAAGCAGATGAAAACCCAACTTCAGTCATTAAAAAGTAGTGAAGGAACCACGCTATGATCAGTAAAACTTTTATTCATCGTCCGAAATTTGCTTTTGTTATTTCTATTGTTATTGCTTTGGCCGGTTTTATTGCCATGGGGGTATTACCGGTAAATATGTATCCGGAAATCACCCCTCCGCAAGTACAAATTTCGGCAGTATATCCAGGCGCAAGTGCTCAAGTTGTTGAAGAGTCGGTAATACGACCTATTGAAGAGCAAATTAACGGCGTAGAAAATATGATGTATATTGATTCATCAGCTTCTAACAATGGTAGTGCCGTTATTACTGTTTACTTTAAGGTTGGCACTGATAGCGATATAGCCCAAGTGAATGTGCAAAACCGTGTTGCGTTAGCGACCAGCTCTTTACCGGTAGAGGTTACTCGACAAGGGGTTAATGTTAAGAAAAAATCTAGCTCAATGTTAATGGGGATTAACCTGTTTTCAGAGCAAGCTGGCATTGATCAGCTATTTTTGAGTAACTATGCAAGTAACTATTTAATTGAGCCTTTAGGGCGAATTAAAGGCGTTGCTTCTGCAGAAATAATGGGTGAAATGACTTATAGCATGCGGATCTGGTTGAACCCTGATCGTATGTCATCTCTTAATGTCACTGTTAATGAAATACAACAAGCGCTGACTGAGCAAAATATGATTGTTGCCGCAGGTAAACTGGGTGCTAGTCCATCGTTACCTAATCAGCAATTTGAGTATTCTATACAGGCACAAGGACGTTTAAAAAGCCCAGAAGAGTTTGGCCAAACTATCATCCGCGCCCATCAAAGTGGTAACTTTGTTCGCCTTACTGATATTGCTCGTATTGAACTTGGCGCAGAAAACTATGCAACTAAAGCGCGTTTAAATGGTAATGACACCGCATTTTTAGTTATATACCAATTACCTGATGCTAACGCCACTGAAGTTGCCGAGTTAGTGAAAGCTAAAATGTTGACGTTGGCAGCACGCTTCCCAGATGGCTTAAAGTATGTAATTCCTTTTGACACCACAGATTTTATTAATCGCTCTATGGATGAAGTTAAAGTTACCCTATTTCAAGCGGTAGGCTTGGTTATTTTAGTGGTATTTCTCTTTTTACAAAACTGGCGCGCTACTATTATTCCTACACTAGCGATACCTGTCTCTCTTGTAGGTACTTTTGCTTTTATGTTACTGATGGGATATTCCATTAATACGATTACCTTATTCGGCTTAGTGTTAGCGATAGGCATTGTTGTTGATGATGCCATTATTGTCATTGAAAATGTTGAGCGTATTTTAAAAGAAGAAAAGTTACCGATAAAAGAGGCAGTAACTAAAGCGATGGAGCAAGTCTCAGGGCCAATTATTGCCACTACATTGGTTCTTTTAGCGGTATTTGTCCCTGTTGGTTTTATGCCCGGAATTACCGGTGAGCTTTATAAACAATTTTCGATGACTATTTCATTCGCCGTTATTATTTCTTCTATTAATGCCCTCACATTGAGTCCTGCTTTATGTACGGTTTTATTATCAGAAAAAAACATGAAACCAATTAAGTGGCTACAACCAATGGAACGTTTAATTGAGCGGCTGACCGCTGGTTATACTAAAACGGTAAGCTTTTTATTAAAACGTGTAGTACGGGTGGCTTTGTTTGTCGGCATTATTTTTGTTAGTGCCGGTTGGCTAACTAACGTAGTACCAACGGCATTTTTACCTGCTGAAGATCAAGGCTATTTATTTGTAGATATTCAATTACCAGATGCCTCATCAAGTAATAGAACACAAGCGGTTATGGATAAAATAGTCCCTATAATCACTAGCGATCCAGCGGTTGATGATATTATCACCGTCGGTGGCTTTTCTTTACTTGGTGGCCCAGGTTCAAATAACGGTTTAGCGATTATTCTTCTTAAAGACTGGGATGATAGAACCACTCCAGAATTAGGGTTGAAACAAGTCATTCCAAGGTTGATGGGGCAATTATGGTCAATGCCTGAAGCACAAATAATGGTTTTTAATCCACCACCTATTCCCGGTTTAGGCACTAGCTCTGGCTTTGAGTTTCAACTACAAGATAATGAAGGGCGAGACCCAGCATTACTTGCCCAAGTAATGAATGGTTTTATTTATGAGGCTAATCAACGTCCTGAATTAAATAGAGTCTTTAGCACTTATCGCGCTAATGTTCCGCAATACTTTCTAGAAGTTGATCGTAATAAGGCCAAAGCACAAGGTGTGGCACTTTCTGATATTTTTATGACCTTACAAGCACAACTTGGCTCATTATACATTAATGACTTTAGCCAGTTTGGACGTACTTATAAAGTGACTATTCAAGCGCAAGCTGAATACCGTAAAGACCCATCAGATTTACGTCATTACTATGTTCGTAACAAAGACAATGACATGGTGCCATTAACGACTTTAGCTAAATTAACGCCTATTTTAGGGCCGACCACAATTAAACATTTCAATCTTTATCGTAGTGCTAGTATTACTGGCCAAGCTGCAGCAGGGTATTCGTCTGGTCAAGCTATTGCTGTTATGCAAGAAATGGCTAAAAACCTGCCGCAGGGTTATATTTATGAATGGTCAGGGCAGTCTAAACAAGAGATTGAAGCAGGAGATTTAGCGCCAGTATTGTTTGCTTTAGCTATTTTGTTTGTTTACTTATTTTTAGTTGCTCAGTATGAAAGTTGGAGCATACCTTTTTCTGTTATTGCAGCCGTACCTTTAGCTTTATTTGGCTCTATGCTGACTTTATATACGCTTGGTATGGCAAATAATATCTACGCGCAAGTAGGCTTAGTGCTACTTATTGGCTTGTCTACCAAAACAGCAATACTTATTGTTGAGTTTGCAATGGCAGAACGTGCTGCCGGTAAGAGTATTTTTGATGCGGCACTTAATGCCGCTAAAATGCGTTTTCGAGCGGTATTAATGACAGCATTATCTTTCATACTTGGCGTTCTCCCATTAGTTTTTGCCAGTGGTGCTGGTGCTGGCAGCCGTGTTTCGTTGGGGGTAACTGTGCTTGCTGGTATGTTAGCTGCGACTATCTTTGGCACCTTATTAGTACCGTATTTTTATATGGTAGTGCAGCGTATGCGTGAGAAAGTAAAAGGAGGAATAGCAAAATAATAGTTTCAAGCTATGTTTGATAAGTAGCTAAGTAATTTTGTTAGATGCAAGTTAACGAGTTTCACTCGCATCTTTAGTTTCTGCTGTTTTTTGCTCTTCAAGTTTAGCGCGCTCCGCTTTAGAAATATAGCGGGGCTTATTACTGGTATGCAATTTTGCATTCGCTTTTTTTAGCCTCTTTTTTAGCGTGTCATTCATCTTCTTTTTTCGGTTCATGTTAAGTTTCTCTTATCGTTAAATTATTAATTTTCAGCTGTATTGCTGAGCAATTAAGGTAATGAATATTAGTGGAATATAGGGGTATATAACGGTTGGCTTTAGCGCGTTTTTTAAATATTCCATGATCAAGCCTACTGAACTTGGACGATTCTCTGACCATTGGCGGTAAAATTGAAATGCCACCACATTATTTTTTGTGAGTGCTTGTTCAATTAACTCAATTCTATTGCTGGTTCTAGCCTGATAAGTTTTCCAAATACCTTCTTGTAACCACAAAACTACCAATATTAAAATAATAATGATGTTTCCTTGGTATAAAGCTAAAGAAAATACAGTCACTGCCACAGAAAATAATTTAATGATTAAGGCATATTGTTCATAACACTCATGGCTGTTGTGTAATGCTTGCCATTCTTTTACTAAAAGTGCATTAGATTCTATTGTCATTGGCAGTTAATAAACTAGGGGTAGAAGGTATTTACTGTTATTATACCCGAACTATCTCAAGATGCGAGTTTCAGGACGTCTGAGTAAATCATGATCTAGACGCATCTTTTTATTAATGGTATCCCCTTAAAAATAGTATACTCACCCATTCACTTTCCCTTGAAAGTTTTATATCCTAATTCTGAAAATACAGAGGTATCGACCTTGAGCGCATCAATCAATAATGACAAAGCGACATTAGCTTTTTCTTCTTTAAACTTACATAAAGATTTATTGAAAAATTTATCTACGCTTGGCTATCTCGAAATGACGCCTATTCAAGCCATGAGTTTACCCGAAATGTTAGCGGGCAAAGATGTTATTGCTCAAGGTAAAACTGGCTCGGGTAAAACGGCTGCTTTTGGCTTAGCTTTACTGGAAAAGTTACAAGTTAAGCGTTTTCGTATTCAGTCAATGATTCTATGTCCAACGCGTGAACTTGCTGATCAAGTGGCTAAAGAAATACGAAAGCTTGCCCGTGCTGTCCATAATATTAAAGTATTAACCTTGTGTGGCGGAACACCGTTTGGTCCGCAAATAGGCTCGTTAGAACATGGTGCTCATATTATTGTCGGTACGCCGGGTCGTATTGAAGAACATGTTATTAAAGGCACGCTTAAACTAGATGATTTAAACTTGTTAATACTTGATGAAGCCGATCGTATGTTAGAAATGGGCTTTGAGGCTGCACTTGATAATATCATTGAACGTACTCCGCTTGAACGTCAAACCTTGTTATTTAGCGCTACTTTTCCAAAACAAATTCAAGCGATCAGCGAAAGTATTATGACTGAGCCAGTAATGGTAAAAGTGAGTGCCAGTGAAGATCAATCTAATATTAATCAGCACTTTTTTCATGTTGAAGACGATACTCATCGATTTGCCGCGCTACGTTTATTATTACTCGCTAACCCTGTTGAATCGACTGCTATCTTTTGTAATACCAAAAAAGAAACGCAAGCAGTTTGCAATGCTTTACATGATGATGGTTTTAGTGTGTTAGCTTTACATGGTGATTTAGAGCAAAAAGATAGAGATCAAACGCTATTACGTTTTGCTAATAAAAGTGTCGCTATTTTAGTTGCCACTGACGTTGCTTCTCGTGGTTTAGATATCGATGCCCTTGATTTAGTAGTTAATTATCATATTGCCCATGACAGCGAAGTTCATATTCATCGTATTGGTCGTACTGGCAGAGCCGGTGCTCAAGGTATGGCATTATCCTTATTTAGTGATAAAGAAACTTATAAGGTTGGTTTAATCGAAGACGTACTTGAGCAAACGATCAAGCCAGAATTATTGCCATCAACTGAGGTACTAAAAAATGCTCGGCATCAGGCTAATATGGCAACCATTCAAATTGACGGCGGTAAAAAGCAAAAAGTTCGCCCTGGTGATATTTTGGGAGCACTAACCGCAAAAAGCTCAAATGAAAAAAATACCGGTGCAGAAATTAGCGGTCAAGATATTGGTAAAATCAATGTACTTGATATTAAAGCCTATGTTGCCGTAAATAAAAAAGTATTGAAATCAGCATTACGAAAATTAACTAACGGTAAAATGAAAGGACGTAGTTTTAAAGTGCGCCATTTAACCGTATAAAATAATTCATCCTTTGCTCGAAAAATATCAGCAATTACTCAGACAAAATGTGCTTTGTGAAGACAAAGCACAACATAATGCTGTTCAGGCTTTAGTAAAGTTATCTAAGCAGCTTGTTTCAGCTGAGCATAACAAAACAAAAAGCAAAAAACCTTCATTTGATTTTTTGTCAAAAATTACCACCAATAAAACTAAACCCATTGTTCGTGGACTCTATTTTCATGGTCGAGTAGGGCGTGGTAAAACCATGCTAATGGATTTGTTTTATAAAAACATTTCCCTAAAGAAGAAAAAACGTATTCATTTTCATCGTTTTATGGAAAGTATCCATCAAGAATTAAAACAGTTATCGTTAACCAAATCAGCAATTGATAATCCGCTTGAGCATATTGCTAAACGCTGGGCTAGTGAAATTAACTTACTTTGCTTTGATGAATTTTTTGTTAGTGATATTGGTGATGCGATGTTACTTTCCGGATTATTTGAAGCGTTTTTTGCTTCAGGAATAACGCTAGTCACCACTTCTAATTGTCAACCAGAGCAACTTTACCGTAATGGTTTACAGCGAGAGCGATTTCTCCCAACCATTAATCTTATTAATCAATTTTGTCAGGTAATGTCTATCGATGGCGATATTGATCATAGATTAACTAATCATAGTCAGCGTCATAAAAATTATTATTTTAGCCATCTAAATGGTGAACAGTTATTAGCTGATCGTTTTGTACAACTCAGTGCGATTAATACTGACGATACTACGTTGAAAGGTAATAACTTAGAAAGTGACACTCCAAAAAAAATCACAATCAATCACCGTGAAATTAGTTATCTAGGTAAAAGTAGCAAGCATATTTGGTTTGATTTTTTTTCCCTTTGTTCTGGCCCTCGCAGTCAACGAGATTATATGCAATTAGCCGATCTTTTTGATACGGTATTGATAAGTAATGTGCCAAAATTTGGCGGAAAGCTTATACCTGCAGTTTTTTCTGGTGTCGAAGATAGTTATCAACGAAGTGGTGTATTGATGGGGGGCCTACGACAATTAGATGATGAAGCTCGACGCTTTATCGCTTTAGTTGATGAGTTTTATGATAGAAACATTCAATTAATTGTTAGTGCAGACGTTGATATAACAGAGCTTTATCAAGGACAGCAACTTAGCTTTGAGTTTCAACGTTGTCAGTCTCGCTTGTTTGAAATGCAAAACTATTAATTTGTATTTAAACCTATATTGAATTGAATCATTTTAACAACAAAATTTTTCCCACAGATTTCACAGATTTCACAGATTAGAGATAAAATACAAAAAATAAGCGCTGGTTTTCTATTACAACCCTAAGTCGAGGGTAAAGATCTCTTTATTGTCACGTGTTTGAATAATCTATGTTGAACACTAATTTTTAGTGATTTTAACCATATACGTTGTTGTTAAATTTAGTGTTGAACTTATCAGTTTATAAATATAGTAACTATTTACTTACCGCCATCCTAGTAGTTTCTTAATCGAGGAACTTGTCTTTAAAGCACTAAGGTTCCGGATTAAATGACTAGCGGAATGACTCACTATTAAATTAAAAAATTTATCAATGGACTCTGTAGTGTTATCATTGTGAAGTCTTATTTTTATATTTAACACTCCATGCACGCAGTTCATCGGTTACATCAATTTAGAAAAAGCCTCAGTACCACCACTTATAAAGCACGAGGACAGCGAGTAATACGCTGTGATTTGTGTCGATTATCAACAACATTTTGTATTTGTGCTATTGCCCCTAAAAAGAGCTCTGTGAGTACTAATGCCGGATTTTTATTATTGATGTACGACACTGAAGTATTAAAACCAAGTAATACAGGCAAGTTAATCGCCGATTTAATTCCTGATACTTTTGCCTTTTTATGGTCTCGTACCACCAAAAATGAAGAATTACAGGCGGTGCTTGATGATCCTCAATGGCAGCCTTTTGTGGTATTTCCTCAAGAATATGCTGATGATAACCGTCAAGTTCACTTGAATACAGTGGCATGTGAGCAGGGTAAAAGACCATTATTTATTATGCTTGATGGTAGTTGGCGTGAAGCAAAAAAAATGTTTCGAAAAAGTCCTTATTTAGACAAATTTCCTTTAGTCTCTTTTGACCCGAAAATGTTGCTTGATAACATATCATCCCCCGTAGGCGCTGACTCTCGTTATACGGTAAGAAAAACCGAATTAGAGCATCAATTTTCAACTGCGGAAGTGGCTGCTAGGGTACTTGATATGTTCGGTGAAAAAGCTAACGGACAGTTACTTGATTTGTGGTTCGATGTTTTTAATTATCAATACCAGAAAAGTGTTTGTCAGCGTAATAAAGGCAATGTAAATGCGATTGAAAATTATCAGAATTTTTTAAATAAAAAAGAATTGTAGCAAGAAACACAAGTTATAAATTTTGAGTGGCGAGTTACTAAAACCATACAGTTATCTTCGTAACTAGGAATTTTTAAGAGAATAAAATTATAGTAACGAGCTATTAGTTGCGAGTAACGAAAAAAGCATACTGCTATCTTCGTTACTCGAAACGTACATCATACTAGAAAATCGAAACTTTTACTTCATACTAATGGTCGAGTGAATTTCAGTACCATCTTGATGATCTGGTTCGAACCAACGAGTGGTCACAGACTTGGTATAAGTCCAAAAGCTGATCACTTGCTTGCCGTTAGGTCCTAAATCACCTAATTTAGAGCCGCGTGAACCGGTAAAGCTGAAGTAGGCTACAGGTACAGGAATTGGTACATTAATACCTACCTGACCAACATCTATATCATTTTCAAACTTACGTGCAGCCCAACCAGAAGAAGTAAACAAAGAAGTACCATTACCATTGGGATTAGCATTGATTATTTCAATTGCTTCATCTAATGTTTCGGCTTCTAATACGCATAAAGCAGGGCCAAAAATTTCTTGGGTGTAAATATCCATATCAGTTGTTACATCGGTAAATAATGTTGGTCCGACAAAGTTGCCATTTGGATAACCTTCAACTTGGCAATTTCGGCCATCAACAAGTAAAGTAGCGCCTTGTTCAACACCAGAATCTAATAAACTAATAATACGTGCTTTAGCTTGTGGTGATACCACTGGGCCTAAATCTGCATCACGTTGTGTGCCAGGGCCAATTTTCATTTGTTTTGCTCGTTCAGCAATTTCAGGTAGCCAGTTTCGTGCTTCACCTACTAGAATTGTTACCGGGTTAGCCATACAGCGCTGGCCTGCAGCACCAAATGCTGAGCCAAGTAAATCATTGATAGCACGATCTTTATTGGCATCAGGCATGATTACCATATGATTTTTTGCACCCATCATCGCTTGAGCACGTTTACCATGTTTAGTAGCATGATTATAAACGTGGGTACCAACGCCAGTTGAACCAATAAATGAAACCGCTTTTATCGCATCGCTTTCAATTAATTGATTCACTACATCGGCGCCACCATGAACAACATTTAACACACCGGCAGGAATACCGGCTTTAAGTGCTAATTCAACCAGTAGGATTGTTGAAGAGGGAGCTTGCTCTGATGGTTTTAAAACAAAAGTATTACCACAAGCAATAGCAGGTGGGAACATAAACGATGGTAGCATCAGTGGAAAGTTGAATGCGGTGATACCTAAACCTACACCGAGTGGCTTATTCAATGTATAAGTGTCTATACCGGTTGCGGCGTTATTAGCCATTTCACCCAGCTGTAAGCGGGTAATTGAACAAGCATTTTCAATCGCCTCTAATGAGCGTCCTACTTCGCCTTCAGCGTCAGGCAGTGTTTTACCATGCTCTAAAGTAACTAACTCAGCAAGCTCTTGGGTATTCTCTCTAACTAATTGTTGGAATTTCAACATAATACGCATACGGTTGGTTAAAGAGACCTTTGACCAAGATTTAAATGCTTCTGCTGCGCTTGCCACTGCTGCGGCAACTTCTTCTTTGGTTGCCACAGGCACACGTGCAACAACTTCTTGAGTAGCAGGGTTTAAAACATCTAACCAAGTATCTGTGGTTGAACGAACTTTTTCACCATTAATGATCAGTGGAATTTCTTTGATTGTCATGACAAGCCTTAAATAGATGAGAATAGAATTAATAATAAAGTAGTCTTTTATCAATACTTGAGCAACACGTAAAAATGCAGCACCTATTGCATTTTTGCATTTAGCTGGTGATATTGTTAATCTACCAAGATGAATTGGAATGATATTAAATTATTTTTAGAAGTTGCTCGTAGTGAGCGTCTATCGATTGCTGCTAAGCGCTTAACCATTGATGCCTCAACTTTATCGCGCCGTTTGCATAAACTTGAAGAAAGTTTAACGACTAAACTGTTTGAGCGCACCGTTGATGGTCATGTGTTAACGCCTGACGGCACCAAGCTATTACAATATGCTAGGCGAATGGAACTTGATGCTGGGCAAGCTTTTGATGACATAAAAGAGCAGAAAAATGAGAATAGTGGTCGAGTTCGTATAGGGGTTACTGAAGCCTTCGGCAGCTTTTTCATCGCTCCTCATTTAATGCCACTCAAGCAAGCATTCCCTAATATACAAATAGAGTTGGTTCATTTTTCCCGCGATGTGAAAATTAGTCGTAATGAAGCTGACATCGCTATTGCGGTTGAAAAACCCAAAAGTACTTCTACTATTATTACTAAGCTTTGTGATTATCAGTTGCAATTATATGGTCATGCAAGTTACCTTGAAAACATTAATAATGAAGTGGAGTTAGCTCAGCTAGCTAATTATCAGTGGGTTAGTTATGTCGACAATTTATTATTTACCGAACAACTGTCTTATTTAAAAGAACTTAGTGTCAAGTTGGGTGTAGAAATTGTACCTAGTTTTCAAAGTACCAGTATTACTAGTCAGTATAGTGCGATAAAAAGTGGCTTAGGGATCGGCATTTTGCCTTGCTTTTTAGCAGAGCAAGATGCTAGCTTAGTTAAACTATGCATTAATGATATTAAATTAGTACGTAGCTTTTATCTTGTTACTCACCCTGAAAGTAAACGCTTATCGCAAGTGAATACTGTTTGGCAGTACTTGAAACAATTAACACAGCAAAAAACGCACTTACTCATGCCTAAGTAACGATAGGCATGAATGAAGTAATAAAATTAATAATGTATAGGTAAACATGGATAACTTAAATCAATCATTAGAGAAAAGAGCTCAGGCGAATCAAAATAAAGCGTCGTGGCCATTAATAGTTTTTATTATTTTAGTGATTATTGCTATCGGTATTGCATGGCAATTTACTGGCGATAAGTCTGAGCCAGTTGTTATTGTTGAGCCCGTACTCATAGTAGAAGAAATACCTGAAAAAGTGGTAGAGCTACCGGAACTAATTATTGAAATACCTGAAGTTGTTGTTGAAGAAATCATTGAGCCAATAGAGAATTTGTTACCTTTATTAGATGACAGTGATGATTGGCTAAAGATAAAATTACCCGAAATTACCTGGCGTAAAGAGTTACTAAAACTAATTATTGATGAAGACATGATTAGACGTTTTGTCGTTTTTACTGATAATTTTGCGCAAGGAATTATTGCTTATGAGCATAGCCCCTTTATTCTACCTAATACTAAATTCACACCTGATATTGATAGTGTTAGTTTTCAGAATATCGTTTATCAACCAGAACAAAATACTTCACAAAGTTCTTTGCCCGTAAAGCAGAATGTTTGGCAATGGAATGAAAATTCAAGTAGACGCTTTAGCTTATATGTTGATTTATTAAGATCAATGGACAGTGAAAACTTGGTGCAATGGTATAGTGAAATAAAGCCTTTAATTGATGAGGCTTATAGCGAACTAGGTTATGAAGATGACTTTACTAACACCTTGCAAGATGCCATAACCCGTGTTTTAGATATGGAGTTACCCAAATCATCGATGGCATTAATACAACCGAGTGTGATGTATAAATTTGCTGATCCTGAACTTGAAGCGTTACCAGATACTGATAAGTTATTACTGCGTTTAGGAAAGGGTAACCTGTTAGTGATGAAATCTGTATTGCTAGAGCTTCATGAAAAGTTAGCTCAGCAAGAAAATGGTGTTCATTAATGGCGCTTTATCTAGGTAGTAACAAAGGAAATACTACTCTTTTGTGTAAAAAAACCACAAGCAGCGTGGCGTTATTCGAAAATAGCTAACTAGTGCTTGCATCCTAACGTTTGATTAGCGATAATCCGCCCGCTAGCCAATATAAATATTTTTTCTCTTTTGGTTAGACTTATTATGGTGGCCTTTTCGGTCCCCTCGCAATGATACTCTGTGAACTCGGCCAGGTCCGGAAGGAAGCAACCGCAGCAGACGACTCATGTGCCGAGGTGTGGCTGGTTAGGCTGCCACCCAATCTTTATCTTTCAATGATTTACACCAGATAAAGCGTAACTGCTACAATTGGTGCTACAATGCTGTCAGCAAATATCCCCCATTTATACATCCGTAATGGTATTTATTACTATCGAAATAACTCCGTTTGGAAGTCACTAAGAACTCGTTGTAAAAAAGAAGCTTTCAGAAAAATCAGTCATATTTTGTTTAGTACCACGGCTGCAGCAAACGATAGTAAGATTTCACCTAATGACATCTTAGTTACCCCTTCAAAAGCTAAATTATCATCTTACGACTTTATAATTATACAGCCTAGTACCTATGAGCTAATCAAAGCCTATCTCGCAGAAAATAGGAGTAGGTGGTGTTCTAGGTAATATACACTACATAGATAGCTTTGTATCAATGAAATAGTTCAACTATAATCTAGAAAGCTACGTTTTTTAAATAACGGATATCGTGTTAAATGTCCATTGACATAAGTGAGTTGTGATTATGGTTGAACTTAAGATACAAGCTGTCGGCTCTGGATTGGGGGTGGAATTACCACCTGAAGTGCTTAGCCATCTGAAAGCCTCAGAGGGAGAATGCATCTTCCTTGAGTATATGTTTAATGGCAGTTACCGATTGGCAAAACATGACGAAAAATCTATTGAGCAAATGATGTTGATCGATGGGCAGATGCATGAGGAAGATGCTTGAATATTTAGCTGTTGTCTTGCCTCTAAGCCTTTTTATTATCGCTAAGTACTAATTTTATTCAGAGTAACCTGCGTTGCTGGTAATATTTGACGATTTTCAAATAGTCGCGATAAAGCATATCACTGGTAAAGTTTTTAATACCTAGTTTAGTTATTTCAGGTGAAAAAATCGCTTGTAGTTCAGCCTCTGGGTTTAATAAAAAAATGGCTAGTCCATGGTTAACCTGATAAAAACCTGCATTTTTTTTTGCTAAAATCACCTTTTCTCTATTATTAATATGCTTATCGTCATCATTGATATAACCGCGAATAATCTCAACTTTTATACCTAAACTTTGTTGAAATTTTTCTGCATTTATTAAATCGTCGGCTCGCATAGCAACAAACTTATCTGAAAAATAATGGATATATTGAGTAAGGATTGCTTGAGAGTCTCTATCTGGGTCAACGGTATAAAAAATAAATTGAGTATCGAGGCTATCATGATTGGCACTGAGTAAGTTGGCAAGCTGAGTTAAAGTAAATAAAGTGGTTGGACAGATGTCAGGGCAATGAGTATAGCCGTAAGTAATAAAATGCCAGCTCCCCAAGAAATAATCACGGTTAACAGCCTGTCCCTGATGGTCAGTTAATTGAATGCCTGCTAATTGTTGCGCATCCTTCAATACTAGCCCTTGTATTATAGGCAATTCGAGATTGGTTCGATGATATGCATTTGCTGTAAAACGGTAAAAAAATACTGTCAAGGTAATGACAACTAAAATAGGCAGTAATATTAATACTTGTTGTGAAGTAGGTAAGGTTTTCATTTTCGCTTTACCACCAGTAAACGACCATACGATCAAGTAATAAAGCGATAAACAGCGCAATTAAATAGTAAATTGAAACATGAAATGTTTTCAACGCTAATTGATTATTTACTGCCATCTTTAATCGCATGGCATAATAGCCAAACCATAGTCCCAATAGTAAAACTAATGATAAATAAAGTTCGCCAGAATAGTTAAAAAAATACGGTAATAAACTGGCAATAATTGTTGCTAAGGTATAAATAACAATACAGGTCTTGGTATAGTCAACCCCTTTAATTACGGGCAACATAGGTACGTTAGCTTGTCGATAATCTTCAAGTCTGTCTATTGCTAAGGGCCAGAAATGCGCGGGCGTCCACAGAAAAATAATCAAGGTCAATAATAATGGCTCTAGGGCAATATTATTGGTGATACTTGTCCAGCCAAGTAATGGTGGTATAGCTCCGGCAAAGCCACCATAAACAATATTTTGTGGTGTTTTATGTTTTAAAAAACAGGTATAAATTAAGGCATAACCAATAAAGCCAATTAAGGTCAGTAACGCGGTTAGGGTATTAATATAATTTAATAACAAAAACATTGAGCTAGTTGCTAAACTAGCGGAAAAAAACAGCGCCTGTTTATTGCTAATACGTTGCTTAACTAAAGGCCGCCATTGTGTTCTTTGCATTTTCGCATCAATATTAACGTCTATAACATGATTAATAACCGCAGCGGCACTAGCAGCAAAACCTATAGCGACATTGGCTATTAACATCAACTGAATATCAAAGCTATGCTCGCTAGCTAGGTACATGCCAACCATAGCGGTGATCAATATCATCAACACTACTTTCGGTTTACATAATGCAAGGTAATCTTGACAGGTAGCTATTTTAATTGAAATAACTGAAGTGTAGGCACTATTTTTCATCTGCTATTCTTAACAGCATGGCTGTAATATTAAGGATTAAAAAACGATAAAATGCGATTAATAAATACATAATCGGCCTCCTTCGACATTAATGCGATAAAAATTAAAATAGCAATAGGGGGCACCAATAATAATAATTTAACAGCCATACGCTCCCAAGCTAAGTGCATAAATACCATGATAATTAAGCCGGCTTTTAAAAACATAAAAGTTAATATAAGTGTCCATCTGAGTAAGCCTTGAAATTGAAAATAATCTACCATGTAAGAGCAAGCACTTAAGACAAAAAGTAATAACCATACTTTAAGGTACATTGAAATTGGGTGTTGCTGCTCAGACTGTGCGGTAACACTCTGTGTTTCGCTATGCTGTGTCATCATATTGGCCTCACCATAAATAGAAAAATGCAAAAATGAATACCCAAACTAAATCAACAAAGTGCCAATATAGTCCGGTAATTTCAACGATGTGATACCCCTTATGGTCGTACTTTCCTTGAGAAATTCGTTTGGCAATTACGCTAAGATAAATAACCCCAGCACTGACATGTAAACCATGGAAACCTGTGATCATAAAAAAGGCCGCGCCAAATTGATTCGCTCCCATTGGATTTCCCCAAGGCCGTACACCTTCTTCTACTATTAATTTGGTCCATTCAAAGGCTTGCATACCAACAAAGCTAGCACCTAATAATGCCGTAGCCACCATTAAATAGACGGTGTTTTTCTTATTTCCTTGGTAGGCATAATTAACCGCCATTGCCATAGTGCCGCTGCTAGTGATTAAAATAAAAGTCATAATGGCTATTAATACTAAGGGGATGTGATGGCCGGCAATAGTTAAGGCAAAAACTTCACTGGGATTAGGCCAAGCAGCGGTTGCTGACATACGTACATTCATATAACTGGTAAGAAAAACACTAAAAATAAAGGTGTCGCTTAATAAAAATAGCCACATCATTAACTTGCCCCATGGCATGTCAAAAGACTGTTTATCTGCGCTCCAATCGTTCACTACACTTTGCCAAGGCGAGGACTTGTTAGTTTGATTGTTTTTTTGATGTTCATTATTTGCCA
Organism: Colwellia sp.; assembly: GCA_013215465.1. GTDB lineage: Bacteria > Pseudomonadota > Gammaproteobacteria > Enterobacterales > Alteromonadaceae > Colwellia. Next base: position 404,760 of record JABSOW010000002.1, read on the forward strand.
TAAATCCTCCTTAGAAGCCACAAATTAAAGCAATATTTTTGAAAGTATTGGCATCACTGGTTAACAAAAAAAATAAAAATAGCCAAATGAAAAATAAATAGTGCCAATAAATTGCACACAACTTAAGACGGGAGGCGAGCTGTTGATAAGATAGGTTAAAAGAGAATAGCCAAATACAACGCATAAATACCAATACGCCTCCAATAATATGTAAGGCATGCACTCCAGTAAGTAAAAAATAATAGCTGTTAGCGGGGTTAGTATAAATATAAAAACCAGACTGATTCAGCTGTTGCCAAACTTGAACTTGGCCATTGATAAACAGCAAAGTAAAGGACGCTGTAGCGGTTAATGAAATAATAATGGCATATAGGCTCTGCTGTTTAGCAAATTTTTTCGCTAAAATAATACTAATGCTGGCCAATAATAAATAAGCACTGTTTTGCCATAACATGTAGGCATTGGTAAACGGTAACCATGGCTCTCCTGATAATGCTTGGAAATCAAAAGATTGGGTGCGTTGCAAAAAAGTGATGGTAAATAATAAAAATATCACCGTGATTACGGCTAAGAAAAATCGTAATGCTGTACTGGCGGCGCTTTCTTTGTCTGAAGCATAATAGGCCAGGCTAGTTTGTTGGGCTAACGTTATTGGCAACCAAGGTTTTTCTTGTAAGGATTTGAAAAGTTGCATTACTTATCTCCCTTATTTTTTTCTGACTCATTGGGAAGATATTCAACCTCTGCAGCGGATAAATTTTGTGGAATAAAATCATCTTTAACCTTAGGTACACTATAATCGTATGCCCAACGATAAACCTGAGGTAGCTGCTTGCCCCAATTACCATGTCCAGGAGGAAACTCTGCTGTTTGCCATTCTAGTGATGTCGCCTGCCATGGATTTCGCCCCGACTTTTTACCCTTAAAAGTACTCCAAATGACATTGACGATAAAAACTAATTGCACTAAACCAACGATAATGGCAGCAACAGTAATACCCGCATTAAGCGTTTGGGCGGATGCCGGAATAAAGTCGGTATCTCCCATGGCATAATACCGACGAGGTACTCCTAAAAAGCCTAAATAATGCATGGGTAGATAGATAGCATAAGTGCCTAAAAAGGTGCCCCAAAAATGAAATTGTCCGAGCTTATTATTTAAAAACCGCCCGGTTAATAATGGAAACCAATGATAAATGGCCGCAAATAACACCATTATTGGTGATACCCCCATCACCATATGAAAATGGGCAACAACAAAAAAAGTGTCAGACAAGGGTAAGTCTATTACCACATTACCTAACATCAGCCCAGTTAAGCCACCATGGGTGAAGGTAAAAATAAAACCAATAGCAAATAACATTGGCACCGTCAGGTGTATATTTCCGCGCCATAACGTTAGCAGCCAGTTATAAACTTTCAAAGCCGTTGGAATGGCAATAATGAGGGTAGTGGTGGCAAAGAAGAAGCCAAAATACGGGTTCATACCACTGACATACATATGGTGTGCCCAAACAACAAAACTCAAACCGCCAATGGCGATAATGGCCCAAACCATCATGCGATAACCAAAAATATTTTTTCGAGCGTGTATAGCTATGACGTCAGAAACCATGCCAAAAGCAGGTAAGGCAACTATGTATACTTCAGGGTGGCCAAAAAACCAAAACAAGTGTTGAAACAATATTGGGCTGCCACCGCTATGATCTAATGTTTCTCCTAATGATAAAATGGCCGGCATAAAAAAGCTGGTGCCAATGACTTTATCAAAAATCATCATAATGGCGCTAACTAGCAAAGCAGGAAAAGCTAATAGGCCCAAAATTGTCGCGACAAAAATTCCCCAAATAGTTAAAGGCATGCGCATTAAGGTCATGCCTTTAGTTCTGGCTTGTAAAATGGTGGTGACATAATTTAATCCCCCCATAGTAAAAGCGACAATAAAAATAGCCAAAGAGGTAAGCATCAACAAAATTCCCGCATCAGCACCGGGAGTACCGCTTAAAATTGCTTGGGGTGGATATAAAGTCCAACCAGCGCCTGTGGGACCGCCACTAACAAAAAAACTGGCGAGTAATACCACAACGGCTAGTAGATAGGTCCAATAACTCAGCATATTCAAATAAGGGAAAACCATATCTCTGGCGCCAATCATTAGAGGGATCAAATAATTACCAAAACCTCCTAACAATAAAGCGGTTAATAAATAAATGACCATGATCATGCCGTGCATAGTGACAAATTGTAGATAAGAAGATGGATCAATAAATGAAAATTCATTAGGAAAACCAAGTTGTAAGCGCATCATGCCTGACAATACCAAGGCAACTAAGCCTACCGCTATTGCTGTGATTGAATATTGAATAGCGATAATTTTATGATCTTGGCTCCAAATATACTTGGTTAAAAAAGTACTAGGATGGCTTGAATGATCCACTTGATCCGCAATCGCTACATTTTTTATTTTTGTCACCACATACTCCTAAAATATTTCAGAGATATATTTACCCGACATTAGTTGGTTAGTGAGTCGATATAACTTACTACATCATTAACCGTTCGCTCGTCATGTAAACTTTTTGACATTAATATCATTTGTTTACCATAGAGATCAGCAGGATGTGCGCCCCTAATGCCCTGCTGAAAATAACTAATTTGTCGCTTCAAATACCAAGGGTGTTGTCCAGCTAATTTTGGCGCGTTCATCGCGTAATTTCCTTGAGCATGTTCACCGTGGCAATAGGAGCAGTTTTTATAAAACGACTTGCCTTTAATGACATCTCCTGTACTCGCTGCAGTGTTTTTTAGAGCAGCTAAAGAATTAATGTAGGCGCTAACGTCTTCAATCGCTTTTTCATCAGGTAATAAAGCCGACATGGCGGCCATTTGTTGACCATATAAATCATTACTATTTTGACCTCTGATCTTTTGTTTGAAATAACTTAGTTGTCGATGTAGATACCAACGACTTAAACCGGCTAATTTAGGCGCATTCATCGCCTCATTGCCTTGGCCATCGATGCCATGACACGAGGCACAGCCAGCATAATGTTGTTTGCCTTGGGTTATATTTGCGGGATCACGAGTTAATGTCTGGGTAAAGGTAGGTAAATTGGCTAGCCAGGTTTGATAGTCTTTAGCAGAGTCGACTTTAACATAGCCACGCATGGTAAAATGAGCAATACCACAGAGTTCTTCACACAGTAATTCGTAGCGCCCTAATTTAGTTGGGGTAAACCAAACAAAGGTAACGGCTCCGGGCACTAAATCCATTTTTACTCGAAATTGAGGTACCGCAAAATTATGCAATACATCTTTTGAACGTAATAACACCTTGACGGGTTGATCAATAAGTAGATGTAATTCATTGCTTTTTATCAGTAAGTCATCAGCACCGTTAATGTCATTAACATTAATACCAAATGGATTATCTTCGGTAACTAGCTTGATTGATGTTTTCCCTAACTTGCCATCCTTACCGGGTAGGCGATAGCTCCAATGCCATTGTTGACCAACCACTTCTACGATTACACTATTTTCAGGTACTGAAATAAACTGCCCCCAAACAACAAGACCAGGAGCTAACATTGCCGCCACGCCAAGGGTAGTAACTATAGTCAGCCAGCCTTCTAGTTTGCCATTTTCGGGCTCATAGTCAGCGCGTCTATTTTTATTATGACGAAATTTAAAAATAACGAAGGCAAGAAATAGGCTTACCGCGACAAATACTATACCGACAACCCAAAGAGAAATATTAATAGTGTCATCAATCGCTTGCCAATTAGACGCTAATGGGGTGAACCACCAAGGGCTGATAAAATGAAAAGCTAATGTTGCAATAACTAATAAAATAATAACAATGGCTATCGTCATAAGGCATCCTCTCTCATTATTAACATAGACTACTTTTTATAAAGTAGCGAAATGTAGATTAAGGAAGGTGAACAAGTGAAGTTGATTTGGTTTTTGATAAAAGCAAGCATAAAACCTTAAATACGGGTATAAGATTTTATGCTGCAACTACTGTAGATACCGTAATGCGCTAAGGCATGGTTTTCATAAAACGTTTAAAGCTGTCTTGCGCTCGAATAACCCAATTAGGCGTAGATTCACCAAAACCTGAAGCGTTAACATTTGGATGTGTTTTCATTATGGTGGCTAACGTGAGTTCTTGATTAGGCTCAGCATCAACAAATAAGATATGTTTACCATTATGCAACATTTCTTGGAAACGTTTAAAGTTTACATTGGGTTGCTGAATACCAATAAAACCACCTTCCCATGTGCAAAAGCCTAAGATAATAACCGCTAGAAATACAAATGGTACCCAACCAGCTGCGGATAGATGCCAATTTAATAAGTAGGTAAGCAAGAGCAGTGCACAAGCACCGACTACGCCAACAGCCGCACCTAATTCAGTAGAGTGCACCACATCCTGTTTTAATACTGCAGCAACTTCATGTAAATGATGATTTTCTACATCAGTATCATTTTCACTTAATACATGAATTTGTGGCTCTGTGAACCCTAGCTGCTCTAATTCATTTTCAACTTTTTCCAACTCATCAAGATCATTGGAAACAAAATAATGCCTTAACATAATAAACCTCGCTTAAGCTACTTATTATCAAATGAAATATTACGGCTCCTTGTATCAAGTCAATTCACTGATGACTTATTAAAGCTAAGTATAGCAAAATTTCAAAAACTGCCATAGTTAATGAATATCATGCTGTCAATTGGTAACTTTAAAAAGATTAGCTAAGGGAAAGTTTTATATTGTTATTTTAAACGTCAATCACCGCACTATTAGGCTCTGCTTGGTATCTGGCTAACATGCTGGCTAGGTTTTCATGATCAATGATAATCTGTTTTTCTTTTAAGAAAGTTGGATTATAAAGTTTGCTATAAGAGCGCTCTGCCAAGTCACAGCAAAAGGTGACGATAGTCTTCCCTGGGCCCATTTTTGCAGCAGCATATAAAGCGCCAGCAACGTTTAAGGCTGAACTACTGCCTAGTAATATTCCATCTAGCTGGCTGATCTCCCGGGAAATAGTCACCAAATCTTGATCCGGTAAGCTGATGGCCTTGTTTATCCTCGCCTGACGGAAATTCTCGACACTACGCATAATGCCAATACCTTCGGTAAATGAACTGCCGCTTGCTTGATAGTTGCCCGTTTTTAAGTAGTGGTAGATACCTGAGCCGTGGGGATCAACCAGCCAAGTTTGTAATTGAGGGTTCTGCTCTGATAAATACCATGAGTTACCTGCTATAGTACCGCCAGTACCGACGACAGAAACCAGTGCGTCAATATTGCCTTGGGTTTGTTGCCAAATTTCTGGCCCGGTATTGAGGTAATGAGCTTTACAATTACTGGTGTTTTCAAATTGATCGGCCCACCAATAATCAGCATGCTGTTCACCAAGATGTTTGGCGGTATGATAAAAATGCTTTGGATCAGCAAAGGGGCAGGCATCAACTAGCAACAATTGCGCATTATACAAAGCGATCATTTGCTCTTTCTCTTTAGCTTGTCCTTTAGGCATTACTACTAGCATATTAAAACCATACGCTTTGGCAACTAGCGCTAAGCCAATGCCAGTATTGCCGGCAGTGCCCTCGACTATGGTCATACCGGTTTTCAATTGACCACTTTCTACTGCGTCTTTTACTAACTGTAAGGCTGCTCGGTCTTTAATAGAGCCTCCGGGGTTTTGCTGTTCACACTTTAATAATATTTCACAACCAGTTAAGTTACTCAAGCTATTGATGCGTAATAAATCGGTATTACCGATCAATTCAGTGATGTTATTAGCAATATTATCGCTAGTGGTGAAGGGGATTTTAGTCATGGCAGGTACAAAGTCACTAAGTGTAAGTAAAGCGTAGACCCAGCTAAGACTAAGTCAAGGTTTTGTTATTTATCCATTTCACTAACATTATTTTCTATAGGTTTTCAGTAGAGTATTTGGGGGATATTAAGCGTAATAATATTGCCATAAACAGCTTGGTGAAAATTAATCATAGTTTTTATATTCGACTATACTGATAGGGTAGTTGAATTATAAATTACAGGAGTAGGCGATGTTTTTAAAAAGTAGAAACAACGGCGATATGATTGATGTTAGCAGGATTCGAGATCTTACCAATTTGTATCACGATAAAGTAGTAGGTTGCTATCAAACCGGTGAGGAGTTACAAGATCCGCAAGAGTTTAATAAATCTGAACTTGTCTTTCTTTCGGGGGAAGATTTACCTAAGTGTTGGACAGATCCAAAGTATCGGGTGCATGGCTAATCATGAATGTTCAATTGTTGGTAACTCATACTGATTTTTGTTTACCTAATCTTGAATGTGAATTACAAAATGCTGGTATAAATTATCGCATAACTTATATAGAAGATAATCCAGATTTAGTGGCAACTTATCACCTTCGACATTCACCTAATATCTTTGTTAATGATAAATTAGTGTTTAGGCATCAACCTAGTCAGGCTGAGTTAGAAGCATATTTCCATGGATAATTGATAAATACTACGATGCCTTGCTTTACTCATATTGCCTTACATGTTGAAGATGTTGATAAATGCGTAGACTTTTACCAACAATACGCAGGATTAATTTTGGTTCGTGAACGTCATGTTCATGGAAAACGTATTATTTGGTTAGCTGAACCGGGCAAAGAGTCATGTTTCATTTTTGTTATTTTACCCGGCGGCCCAGGGCATCAACAAGCTGACAATGATTTTTCACATTTGGGGTTTGCGTTATCAAACAAAAAACGGGTGGATGATATTGCAAAAAAAGCAACACAAGCAGGTATTTTATTATGGCCCCCTAAACAAGAGCCTTTTCCTGTTGGTTATTATTGTGGTGTTTTAGATCCTGATGGTAATCGTGTGGAGTTTAGCTACGGGCAACCCTTAGGGGGCAATGCTACCGACCGTGAGAAGTAAGCTAATCTTCTTATCGATTTTTAATGATAAAATATTACCTTTAACTTTGATATAAGGTAAAGGGTAACTCTCACTATTGAGTGTTTTACCTATAGACACTATTCAATTTCGTACTAAGACAGCGACAAATGATAGAAATTACCGCCATTGATCATCTGGTATTAAGAACAACCAAACACAATGAAATGTTATATTTCTATTGTCAAATTCTAGGTTGTAATATTGAGCGTAAAACATCTACTGAACTAGGTTTAACGCAATTACGAGCGGGATCAGCTTTAATTGACCTAGTAGAGGTAGATAGTCAACTAGGTAAGTTAGGCGGCGGCCCACCATCACCATATAATAATAACCTTGATCATTTTTGTTTGCAGCTAAAAGCAATTTCAAATGAAGATATACTCAGCTATTTATCAAGTTTTGGTTTGAAACTTGAAAGTTTTGAAAAACGTTATGGTGCGCAGGGATTTGGTGATTCATTATATATTAAAGATCCAGAAGGTAATGTCATTGAACTAAAACCTCAAAATAACAGCCAACAATAACAGGGCAGTATCTTTGCCCCAAAAAAGGCTATGTGTCAAATAGCAGTATTAAGGAAAATATTATGACTCAATTATCATCACAACAGTGTGTAGTATGTAAAAAAGACTCAACGCCAATTAAAGACACGCTAATAAGTAAATATTTACTCGATATTCCACAATGGCAACTAAATAGTGCAGATGATATTCAATGTTTACAACGTGTATATAAGGTTAGTAATTTTGCTAGCGCAATATTACTAACTAATAAAATAGCTGAATTAGCGGAACTACAAGGTCATCACCCAGCCATATTAACCGAATGGGGTAAAGTAACGGTACGCTGGTGGACTCATACCATTGGCGGTTTACATATCAATGATTTTATTATGGCCGCAAAAACAGAACAACTCTGTGCTTGAATGTAGCATTAACGTTTTATTAAAGAACATCTTCGAGCTGTATTGCCATAAAACACAGGCTATCACGACTATTTGTTTTTTTCACTGTCCATTTTAAATAGCCCTTTCATCAGCTCCATCGGCAGAGGGAATAAAATAGTTGAGTTTTTTTCACCGGCGATTTCGGTCAATGTTTGTAAATACCTTAATAAAATGGCATTGGGCTCGGTTGCTAATTTGTTAGCGGCTTCAACAAGTTGATCTGATGCTTCTTTTTCTCCAGCAGCATGAATTACTTTTGCCCGTCGGGTTCGCTCGGCTTCAGCTTGCTTGGCAATTGCCCTGATCATACTTTCATTCAGATCAACATGTTTAATTTCGACATTAGAAACTTTAATACCCCAACCATCGGTGCGTGCATCAAGAATACTTTGAATATCTGAATTGAGCATGTCACGGTTGGCAAGCATTTCGTCTAACTCGTGTTGACCTAACACTGACCTAAGCGTTGTTTGCGCTAATTGTGACGTTGCCTGCAAAAAATTTTCGACATTAATTATCGCTTTTTGCGAGTCGATAACACGAAAATAGATTACCGCATTAACCCGAACTGAAACATTGTCACGACTTATGACATCTTGACTCGGGACATCCATTACCACGGTGCGTAAATCTACCCGCACCATTTGCTGAATTATAGGAATAACAATAATCAAACCTGGTCCTTTTACTCTCTCAAAACGACCGAGAAAGAAGATCACCCCGCGCTCATACTCTCTCAGCACTCGAAACATGCTAATAGCAACAACAAGTATTAAGATCACAACGGCACTTGGCATTAACATATTGCTCGTAATTAGAAAATCAACCATCTGCTACTCCTCATTATTTTATTTACGGTAATTACCTTTTTCACCCGAGACTAAAAGCGTTAAGCCGGTAACGGCATTAATAGTGACAATTTGCCCTTGAATCAGCTGTTGTCGACTGATCGCGGCCCAGCGTTCGCCATTAAATAACACAAAACCTTGTTTAGAAAAACTGTCTATTACCTCTGCATTCGCACCAATAATAGCTTCTGCGCCACTTACCACTTTATTTTGACGTACTCGCCAGAAATAACCTAAAATAAAGACAGTAAATAAAGTCGATGTTATCGCGATAAAGAAGATCAACTTACGTGATATTTGAAAGTACTCTTGTTGTGTATCGATGAGAAAGATTGATCCTATGATGAAAGCCACTAGGCCCCCAAAGCCAAACACCCCAAAGCTAGGCACTAATGACTCAAGCACTAACAAACTGATCCCAAAAATTAATAATGCCAAGCCCGCATAATTTATCGGTAATAACTGGAAGGCATATAAAGCGACTAATAAACAAATTGCCCCAGTAACCCCTGCAACACCAATGCCCGGACTATAAAATTCCAACAATAAACCATAAATACCGAGCAACATTAAAATATAAGCAATATTGGGGTCGGTAATAGTGGCAATAAACTGATTACGCCAGTCAGGTGTTCGATACTCTAATTCAGCAGCAGTTAACCTAAGGACAAGCGGGTGTTCATCTATGGTAATGCTAGTACCGTCAAGCGCCAGCAATAATTCCTCTGGGTTTTGCGCAATTAAATTAATTACATTAGCTGCCAGAGCTTCTTGCGCCGACATTGTTGCCGCTTCAGTTACTGCTAGCTCGGCCCACTCTTCATTACGACCACGTAATTGTGCTAAAGAGCGAATGTAAGCGACCGAATCATTTAACACTTTTTTTTCCATTGCCGTCGGCTCTGATGGTTGTTCTGGCGCTTTTTTACCGCCAGGAAAACCGCCACCAATCATCACCGGGGTTGCCGCCCCTAGTGTGGTTGCTGAAGCCATAGCGGCAATATGACAAGCATAAAGAATATAGGTGCCAGCACTAGCCGCTCGGGCACCTTGTGGATAAACCAAGCACAGTATTGGGATATTAGAGCTGAGAATTTGTTGATTTATCACCCGTAAGCTGGAACTGAGACCGCCGGGTGTATCTAGCGTTAAAATAATGGCTATGACTTGTGGTTTATTGTTAGCGAGGATGATTTCTTGACTAATATAATCGCTGACCGCTGGTCCTATAGCGCCCTTAATTGATAAAACAGGCACTTGTATTTTGGCCGCACTGGGCACTGATGTTTGCGCAGTCATTAATTGTGTGCTGAACATCAAGGGCAATAATAAAACTATCCGATATATCCAGTGAAACATGTCAATAATCCATTTTGAGCTACCATCTTAGTGTAGCTCAAAAACCAAGACTATGCTGACTGGATAGACTAGTTTACTCGCCTTACTTATTCACTCGTTGCTCGATGAATTTTCATGAACGCTACCGATTTACCAATTGCTTTTTTGACTTTTTCTTCCATTTCAAAACGCTCTGAAGCTGGCAAGTAAAAAGCCATATCCACTTCGTGACGAATATAGCGAGTTGGCAGTTGATTTAAGACTACGCAGGTTAAATCAGCTAAATAATCTTCATCATATTTTTCGTTAAATTTACCTAAAGCAAAGTAATGTATGACCAATTTTTCATAGTAATTATGAATGTCATCAGAAATTTTCATATATATCCTTCAAAATCAAAATCAAAATCAAAATCAATATTCAGGTGATATTTTAAGCTAGAATATTGGTAGTTTAGCTAAAGATCCTCAACTTGACACCTCAAGGATGATATAAGAGAATCGTTAAACAGATCAAATAGTAACGCTAGTTTAGGTGAAATTATAATATTTATTTAATATTAACGTTTTTCAGCTAGCTCAATATCACGTTCAATAGTCGAAATAGCTTTACGGCAACGGCCAAGGCGTTGGTGTAGCGTTAATACTTCAACAGATAACTTTTCATTTTCATGTTTTTTACATTGTAGTCTTTGTCGCTCTTTTTCCATGAGCATATCCATTAGGCGTTTTTCAAATACGTGATGTTCTGTTAGCTTTTGATATAGCTGGTGACTACTCAAAACTAATTTTCTGGCCAAATCTTGATATTTATTAATTTGTTTAGCTTTGGCTTTTTTAATTCTAACTTTTTTATTAGCATCAAAGCTTAGCTTTGCTGCTTGATGCATGGTTGAATTCGCCTGTAAAGCATTTGATATTGCAGATATTTGTTGTTCTAAGCGTTGTAACAATACTTTTGATAATTCTATTTTATTGGCTGCGACTAAGCGGGTAAATTCAGTCAGTCTGCGTTCAATCTCCTCCACATAAGGGAGATAACGATCACTTTGGCTAACAAATAAAGTGGCGGAAAATAAATTGTTATTTTCAATTAATCGATGTGATTTGTTTTTGTTGTTTATGGTATCAATTTGTTTCGCTTCTATCGCTAAACGTATCAATATTTCAGTTAAACGCTCGATTGAATTCACTTAATATCCTACAAGATTCAATAGAAAATAGGGTTACTATCTTAACGTTATTATAGGTAAATATCCTTAGCCTTTGTCTATTTTTACGTAAAAATTTACCTATACAGAATAAATGTTACAAGAATGTTAATATTTAAAGTGAGTTATTCGTAATCTTATCTTTACGATAGAAGACCTGTGTATTTTAACTTAATGATAACTAAGGTTTTTTATTTTTATTGTTTTGTATCAAGTTAATGTTAAATAAATAAAAAATTCAACGGTGACATTTTAACTCATTGTTTATTATGGATTATTTTTAACTTATTATGTTATTACAATGTAAATAAAGATAAGTTAAGTTGTTAAATTAAAATAGGTCAATATTATAATGGCAGAGATACAAACATATAATTTTTATGTATATCAATTAGTTATAAGTCTTATTATTTTTTGTAAATGTTACATTATGTTTCTATTTGTTAAGAAGTTTTCCAAATGGTGTTGACGATGTACTCTGATCCCGTCTAGTATTGTTGTTGACAGATCAGGTCTGATGACCCGTTCAAAAAAGTTTACAAGGCAAGATAGTCTTGAAACGAAAGTGTATAAATAATAACCAATCACAAATGTGATCCAGGGAGTAAACATGTATAACAATAGTAAAGTAGCTAAGAGCATTCGCTTAGCACTTATGATAGGTGCTGCTTCAACTGCAGCTATATCTACTTCTGCATTTTCAGCAGATGAAGTAGAAGAAGTAGAAAGAATTGAAGTGACGGGTTCACGTATTAAACGTACTGATTTAGAATCAGCAAGTCCAATTACAGTCTTTACTTCAGAAGATTTAGCTAGTACAGGAGCTGTAACGTTAGAAGAGTTTATTCAAAATATACCAGCAATCACAGGTGCAGCAGAAGGTTCAAGCACAAACAACGGTAGCCGAGGATATGCAACTGCATCATTACGTGGCTTAGGTGCAGGACGTACATTAGTATTAATTAACGGTCGTCGTTTCGCTTCAGGTGATTTGAATTCAATTCCTGTTGCATATATTGAACGTGTTGAAGTGTTACGTGATGGTGCGTCTACTTCATATGGTTCTGATGCTATTGCGGGTGTTATTAACTTTATCACTAAGAAAGATTTTGAAGGTATAGAGATTGTCGCTCAATATGACGAAACATCTGAAGGTGATGGCGAAACTGCTCATTTTTCAATTACTACAGGCGCATCTAGTGATAAAGGTAATATTGTTTTTTCATTAGGCTACACTAAGCGTAATAAAATTATGCAAGGCGCTCGTTCTTTTTCTGATTGTCCTATTCGCGAAAATGATGATGGTAAATTCTGTGGTGGTTCAGGCACTATCCCTTACGGTCAATTCTTTAATGATAACTATGATGGTCATGTAGTTGATCCAACTAGTGGTGTTGTTCGTCCTTTTGAAGCTGAAAAAGATGCATTTAACTTCTCAACAACTTCATATTTAGTTACTCCACAAGAAGTCTTCACAATTAATGCAGCGGCAATATATGAAATTTCTGATGAAATCACTCTATTTACTGAAGGTGGTTTCACTAATCGTAAATCTGATCAGCAAATGGCACCTGAAGGTACATTCTGGGCGCCAGCAGTACCTGCTGCAAATCCATATAACCCAGTTGGCGAAGAAGTGTTTGTTGTGCGTCGTTTAAGAGAAACAGCTGGTCGTGCGTTTGCTCAAGATTTTTCTGACTATCGTATGGTTTTCGGTTTAGAAGGCATGGTGTTTGATGAATATTCTTGGGACATGTCATATAATTACAGCCGTTATGTTGATACACGTTTAGACACTGGTCGTGTAAATCCTAAACGTATTGAAACTTTGCTTGATCCTGCTTTGTGTGATGCTGATGGCGGTTGTCCTGAAGTTTGGGATGTATTCCATGCGGGTACACTTTCTCAAGAAATGATCGACTATGCTTTTGTTAATAATTCACCGGTTCTTAACGGTACAACTAAACAGTTCATGGCGAATATTTCTGGCGATATTATGGAATTACCTGCCGGTGCTGCTATGTTTGCTTTTGGTATTGAAAAACGCTGGGAAGAATATAACAAAACTCCAGATGGTGCGGCTGCTTTAGGTCAAATCTATTCTGTAGCTGGTGATCCAACGTCTGGTGCATATAACCTTGAAGAAGCGTATATAGAAGTTAGTGTTCCTGTATTAGCTGATTTACCAATGGTTGAATCTTTGAATTTTAGCGCTGCTGCGCGTTATTCTGACTTTTCAAATTCAAGTAAATCTGCTACTAACACTAAATTTGGTATTGAGTGGACACCAGTTGATGGTTTATTGATTCGAGCAACACAAGCTCAAGGCTTCCGTGCTCCTAGTATCAAAGAATTATTTGAACCTCAACAAGAAACTAATTTAGCCTATAACGAACCATGTATTGACTGGGGAAATAGTACAAACGCAAATGTTCGTGCTAACTGTGCTGCCGATGGCTTACCTGAAGACTTTAATTTGTCGTCTGACCAATCAACCTCAATTACTGGTGGTAACCCAGATCTTTCTCCTGAAGAGTCAGACAGCTTTACTGCTGGTTTTGTTTATACGCATGATTCAGGCTTCACTGCTAGCGTAGATTATTTTGATATTGAAATTACGAATGGTGTAGGTACTGCGGGTACAAACAATGTAATTACCACATGTTATGAAAGTGCTAATTTTTCAGATCCTTTATGTGAATTCTTAAAAGGTGCTGCAATTACTGAAGATACGCCACATTCAACAGCAGCAAACCGCTCTGTATTGGGTTCTATTTCTGGTGTGTTATTAACAAATGCTAACTTAGGTCAATTCAATACTTCTGGTGTTGATTTCGATATGGCACAGAGCTTTGAAGTGACAGGTGGTACGTTACGTTTATCAGTAAATGGTACTTATTTGAATGAATATTCCTATACACCTTTACCAGGCTCAGACAAAGTTAGCTTAGCGGGTAAGTTTGCCGAAGATCAGTGGGAAACCAATTTGGCAACATACTCTCGTATTCGTGCAAATATGACTGTTGGTTATTCTGCAGATGACTGGTCAGTTAACTGGGTTTCTCATTACCAATCAGCTACAGATGATTTAGCGGGTAAAGTAGGTGATGGTAACTTAGATAATGTTGCTGACAGTGTATGGTATCATGATATTCAAGGTAGCTATTTCTTAGATAACTACACATTTACATTAGGTGCTCGTAATGTAACTGATATTGATGCTCCTTATACTACTAACAACCAAGATGCGAATACGATCCCTGCATCGTATGATACAGCTGGTCGTTATATGTATGCTAAAGTTGCGGTTAAGTTTTAATTTAGTTTGAAACTATAAAAACCAGCCAAATGGCTGGTTTTTTTTACCTGAAATTTTGATTGGATGAGAAAGTAATACTGACATGCAAAAAATTGTCAAAGCGATTAATCAATGCGTAAGTTTGTATTCAAAGCAACAATATCAAGATGTGGCAGACAAGCTTCCTCCGTTATTAACTAAAATCCCGTTTAATGGTCAGCTTATATATTTACTTGCTATGTCTGAGAGGTTTATTGGAAATAATGAAAAATCTGAACATTACTTCAAGATATTAATAAAGAAAGATCCAAATAATTGTGCATATTTATGTGGCTATGCAAATTTATTTATTGCAATGAATAGTCATAATAAAGCTCAACAGCTTTTTGAAAAATCACTGGTAATTGATAAAAGTCATTTTGATACAAACTATAATTTAGCGCGGTTATTCACATTAAAGAAAAATTTTGTGGAGGCAAATAAATATTATCAAGCATCCGTATTAATTAATCCTCATAGCCAATCAGCTCACTTAGGAATAATTGATTGTCAAAGTCAGTTGATGATGAAGGAAGAGGCAATAGGTGCTTGTCTAACGTTTATTCAAAATAATGAGCAGAATAAACAAATAAAGCATAAGTTGGCTTTGTTGTATAAAGAGCAGGGTGAGGTAACCTTATCTATTGATATATATAAGGAATTGTTATCCGCATTCCCTAATGATTACAGTGTTAATAGGTCATACGCACTTTCCTGTGCCTCTCTAGGTATTTTTGATGGTTTAGCCGAGCGTTTGGGTGAACTTTTAATGAAAAACCCTAATGATTTTGAACTCCATGAATGTTATTTCTATCTACTTTGGAATCAGGAAAAACAAGGCTATTTTACTTATTATGAAAGACTTTATAAAAAAATTACCAATGTAGATATTCTTTATGCGTTTTGTAAAAAGTTGATTAAAGAAGATTCTTTAATACAAGCATTAGACGTTATTGAATATGCATTTTTATTAAATATTAAGGTTGAAAATGCCTATTTAATAAAAGGACATGTGTTGAGAGAGTTGGGGGATTTTGGGCCGTCTTTAGCTATATTACTGGAAGGAAACCAGCGTTTTTCAGAACATACCGATTTAACCTATGAACTAGCGATAACTTATTTGTGTTTGGAAGAATATGAGAATGCATTAAAACTTTCAAAAAAAATGACTGAAATATCTCCTTGGCATCAAGGATGTTGGGCTCTGTATGCTAGCACGCTTCGTTATAACGGCCATGAAGGTGAATATCATAAACTATATAACTATAATGATTTTGTAAAAATATATTCGGTTCCACCTCCTGCACGTTATGATAGTGTGGCTGCATATCATTTAGATTTGTTAGATGAATTAGAAAGGCAACATAAAAATAAACGACACCCAATAGAACAATCAGTGAGAAATGGCAGTCAGACACCCAACCATTTGTTTTCTAATGCTTCGCCATTAATTAAAGAGTTTGAGCTTTCATTGACTTCAATTATAGATCAACATATAAAAGAACTAAGTAAACTAGAAAATAAAGTAGTAGAGCATCCTCTTTTAGCTCATTTGAATAGTCATTATTTTTTCTCCGGTGCATGGTCTATCAATATGAATAACAAGGGCTACCATAAAAATCACTATCACCATAAAGGCTGGATAAGTGGACCTTATTATGTAGTAGTTCCAGACGCGGTAAATTCTCAAGGAGAAGGCTGGTTAAAGGTGGGACAAGCAGAATTAAGCCGTTGGCTCGAACAGGAAGCCGATTATTATATAAAACCATCTGTAGGGGATGTCATATTATTTCCTTCTTATATGTGGCATGGAACTGTTCCTCTTACGAAAAATCAGCAAAGAGTAACCGTTGCATTCGATGTTACACCTCAATAAGCTATGTGCTCTATATAATAGAGTAATGATTGGATAGTGTTGATGAACTTTAATCCGAAAAAATCGATGGATCGAACGGTCCATTTTTATTCAGCTCAGCAGTTCGATAAAGCCTTAAAAGAAATACAGCCCCTCTTAAAAGCATTTCCTAATGATGGCAGTGTAAATCATCTTTATGCATGCATTCTAAAGTCTGATAATAAACATTTGACGGCAATTGAGTATTTTAATAAATCACTCTTTGCAAATTCAAAAAATATAAATGCTTGGAATGATTTAGGTTGTTTATATAAGGATATGAAAAATTATGATGAAGCTATCAATTGCTTTGAAAAAGCGTTAGAGATTAAGAAAAATCACCCTCAAGCAATAATGAACTTGGGAAATGTGTACCATAAACAGCAGCGTTATGATTTAGCAATAGAGTACTTAAATAAAGGGATTGAAATTCAGCCAAATAACTCAATGGCGCAATTTTCTTTAGGCAATGTGTATAAAAGTACAAATCAAATTGAATTGGCTGTATTGAGTTATAAAAAGTCAATAGCCGTTAGCGCTAAAAATTACAAAGCACATTATAACTTAGCACTTACGTTAAAAGGTTCTGGGGATTTAACCTCAGCATTGAAACATTGCCAACAAGCTATTCAATTAAATCCGAACTATTTTGTTGCAGTAATGCTTATGGGGGAATTGCATGAGTATATTGGTAATATAGAGACTGCTAAATCTTGTTATCGTAAATCTTTAGCGTTATCACCTTCGTTTACTGAAGCGTATTGGAGTTTAGCAAATCTTGGTAGTAATAACTTAACAGCTTCAGATCTAAAGACAATGAAAGCTTTGGAAACTAGCAATTTAACTGATAAATCAAAAATATATTTATTCTTTTCTTTAGCTAAATTTTTAGAGGAACAAAATGATTTTTCTAATGCTTTTCACTATCTAAAAGAAGGGAATGAGCTAAAAAGAAAATATATTTATTATCAAAGTGAACAAACGTTATCTTTATTTAATGAATTACGATGTTTGTTTAATAATGAATTGTTTTCAAAATCTTTTTCTGTAGAAAATGATGATATATCGCCAATTTTTATTATTGGAATGCCCCGTTCAGGTACTAGCTTAGTAGAACAGATTTTAGCGAGTCATAGTAGTATAACTGGAGGTGGAGAATTAGAAACATCTTTACAATTGCTATTTGATGAGTTGCCTAAATTGACTAAGGTTAGTTGGCAAAAAAGTATATCCATGTTAGAACCAAGTATTATTAGATATTTAAAAAATATCTATATAGAAAAACATGCCAGCTTAATAAATACAACACAATATTTTACGGATAAATTACCATTCAACTTTGCTCTTGTTGGCTTTTTAATGTTGATATTTCCAAAAGCAAAATTTATTCATATATATAAACATCCCTTAGATTCTTGTTTAAGTTGCTACAAACAACTTTTCACCGGCGGTCAAGAGTATAGTTATCAACTTGATGAGCTAGCCTTATATTATAAAGAATATGTAAAAATGATAAAGCATTGGAATTCCATCAATTCTGATAACATTTTAAATATTAGTTATGAAAACTTGGTTGAATTTCCTGAAAAAAATATATCATCAATTTTAAATTTCTTAAATCTTCCTTGGCAAAAAGAGTGTTTACAATTCCAAAACAGCAGACGAATTGTTAAAACTGCCAGTTCAGGACAAGTTAGACAAGGACTATATAAGAACTCGATTACTCGTTGGAAAAATTACGAAAAAGATTTATTACCATTAATTGATATATTATCTGAAGATTCAATTTGTTTTTAGTTCATCTGTATACCCATCTTACCTCAAGATGTAGGATTCAGCTGGAATTAGAAACGCCTTTAGGCAAGATATTGATTGAATAGAATGGTTATTCCCTTGTTGAAATTAGTATAGAAGTTGGTTTAAATCCCCGTCTTTAGACTGTGGCTGTTGAGTGTAATTTGATGTCAATTGGCTAAACCTGGTGTGAAGCTAAAATAGAAAATCACCAATTAATAGCAAATAAATTTGACTTACTACGAAAGAATTAGTAAAACATAAGGTAACAAAATATTTAAGTCATTATTTGGCTATTTTGTACAAGTAATAATCAAAAAAGACCATGGTAAGTTAATTAAACATTTTTATACTGACTTGTTTCAATTTTTAACATGATATTTTTTATTTACTACTAAAAGCGAACAAAATAACTTTATTACTCTCAACTTGACAGCTTGTTTGTCATTTGGGATTATTAATTAGTTGTATATATAAAAGTTACACATAAAAAAACGACAGATTTTTATATTTACGGTAACAAAAATTTTTGTTATCAAAATTTAAATAGCAATGGTTGGGAACTATGTCCAAAGTAAGTAAGAAAAGCCTCATCGCCACGGCGATGGTTGGCGCATTAGCACTAGCAGGTAGCAATATTGCTGCTGCAAATGCATTAACAGATCTTCAAAAAGCTGAAGCGAAAATTTTTAAACAGTCAGCTAAATCACAATCTAAAATCGACACTATATACGAGCAAACGCAAGATCTTCTTGCTGAATATCGTAATACTGTCGATGAAGGTGACGTCCTTAGTGGTTATAACGACCATGTGCAACGTATGGTTGATGATCAAAAATTAAACATTGCCTCATTGCAAAAGCAAATTGATGGTATCGATAAAATCAAACAAGGTGTTGTACCGTTAATGTACAAAATGATAGACACCTTAGAAAAGTTTATAGAATTAGATGTGCCAATGAACATCGAACGTCGTAAAGAGCGCGTAGCTAATTTACGTGACGTAATGACTGACTCAAACGTAACAACGTCTGAGCAGTTTCGTTTAGTACTTGAAGCATATGAAATTGAAGCGGGTTACGGTACAATTTTTGACGCTTACCAAGCTGAAATTGATTTTGGTGGCACTACATTAACAGCCGATTTCGTTCACATGGGACGTATCGCCTTTGTTGCTCAGTCTTTAGACGGCAAACACTCTTGGTTATGGAATAACCAAAACCGTGCATGGGAAGAGTTAGGTGATGAGTACTTAAAACCTATTAAAGATGCAATCGCTATGGCGCGTAAGCAGCTTCCAATGGATCTAACTAAATTACCAGTATTTGCAGCAGGAGCAAAATAATGAGAAAATTTATTAATTTTGTAACGATAGCCGCAATAATGACTGCTGGCTTAGTAGCAACCACACAAGCAAATCAGTTAGATGATTTACTTAAGCAAGTTAAAGCTGATCGTGTATCAGAAGCTAAACTTGATAAAAAACGTGAAGCTGAATTTAAAAGTGCTCGTAGCGACAAGCAAGCATTGTTAAACAAAGCGAAAAAAGAATTAGTGAACCAAGAAGCACGTAACAAACGTTTAACTAGCGAATATGCAGCTAATGAAATTAAATTAGCGCAAAAAGAAGTTGAATTAGATAATGCTACTGGCACTTTAGGCGAAATGTTCGGCGTAAGTCGTGCTGCTGCAGCGGGTGCTTACGGTCAAATCGCTACTTCAATTGTAAGTGCTGAATTTCCAGGTCGTGGCGAAGCGTTAAACCGTATCGCTAACGCCAAGGCAATTCCTAGCTTAGAAGATCTTGAAGAGTTATGGTTTGCCTTACAAACAGAAATGACTCAATCAGGTAAAATCTCTAAATTTACTGTTGAAGTGACTAAGCTTGATGGCTCTAAGTCAACTGAAACCATTACTCGTATCGGTACTTTTAACTTAGTATCTGATAATGGTTACTTAACTTATAACGATGAAGTGGGTCAAGTTCAGCCTTTACCTAAGCAACCAGCGGGTTATATTGCTGGAACTGCTGCAGACTTCTTTAATAGCAATTCTGGCTATAGTGCTGTTTATGTCGATCCTTCACGTGGTGGTATCTTATCACTTGAAACACGTAAGAAAACGTTAGAAGAATTCTTCCATGAAGGTGCAGAAGTTGGTTATGCCATCACAGCATTATTCATTATTGGTTGTTTAATTGCTCTTGAACGTATGATTGTTTTAGGTAGCATGAGCTCTAAAATTAAAGCACAAGAGAAAAACCTTGAAGTGCCAAATGAAAACAACCCGTTAGGACGTTTACTTAAAATTTATCATAATAACAAGAACATTGATGCCGAAACATTAGAGCTTAAACTTGATGAAGGTATCTTACGTGAAACACCTCAAGTAGACCGTGGCGTTAACTTGATCAAAATGTTCGCTGCTATCGCTCCACTGATGGGCTTATTAGGTACGGTTATCGGTATGATCATGACTTTCCAAACGATTACCTTATTTGGTACTGGTGATCCGAAAATCATGGCGGGTGACATATCTCTTGCTCTTGTTACTACTGCTTTAGGTTTGATTTGTGCATTGCCATTGATTCTTATCCACTCAGTTGTTGCAGGTAAAGCTAAATCTATTTTACAAAAGCTTGATGAACAAAGCGCAGGCTTAATTGCTTCTCTTGCAGAGAAGGAGTCTAAATAATGTTATTCCTGATAGAGCTTTGGGAATCTGTCAGGGGTTTTCTTGCGACTGGCGGTAACGTACTTTATGCTGTCGCCTTCGCACTCTTATTGATGTGGGTATTGATGATAGAACGTTTTTGGTTCTTAACATCGGTTTATCCAAAAATGAGAGATGATATCATCTCTCGTTGGGATGCACGCTCAGACACTACGTCTTGGTACGCACATCGCATTAGAGAAACTTGGATCTCCGAAGCAGCAGAGTTACTTGAGCAACATATGATTACCATTAAAACCTTAGTGGCAATGTGTCCTCTTATCGGTTTACTGGGAACAGTAACCGGCATGATTGGCGTGTTTGAAACAATGGCAGAACAAGGTACAGGTAATCCGCGTTTAATGGCCGCTGGTATATCACAAGCTACTATTCCGACGATGGCGGGTATGGTAGCAGCGTTATCCGGTGTGTTTTTTAGTACTAAACTAGACGCAAAACTTAAACTAGCAAAGGCTAAACTGGTTGACAGTTTACCTCATCACTAGAGAGATATTTTCATGACACGTAGAAAGATTCGTGAGGACGAAGAAGCGGTAATTGATATGACACCGATGCTTGACATCGTATTTATCATGCTGATTTTCTTCATCGTAACCACTTCTTTTGTTAAAGAAGCTGGTATTGAAGTAAATAAACCAAAAGCGGCCAATCAATCTAAACAAAAAAATGCCAATATCTTTATTGCAATTAAAGATAATGGTGAAATTTGGTTAGATAAAGGTCGTGTTGACATCGAACGTGTTGGTGCAAGAATTGAAAAATTACTTGCTGAGCAACCGACCGATGTTGTAATTATCCAAGCAGACAAAGACGCTAAACATGGTGTTGTTGTAAAAGTAATGGATGCAATCAAAGAAGCAGGAAGTGGTCTTAGAATATCCATTGCTGCAGCGAAGGGGTAGAATATGGGACGCTTTTTAGTATCATTACTACTAGGCGCTGCGGTTACCTTTGGTCTATTTGCTTTTATGGCTTTCCTTGTATCCACTGGTGATAGAAGAAAGGATGAGGCACAAGACAATATAATCGTAGAGGTGAATACTACGCCGCCGAAGTCTTCAACAGAGACTCGCCGACGGGTACCACCGCCGCCGCCGCCGCCGCCTAAAGCACCGCCAAAGCAACAAGCTCCTGAGCCTGAAGCAAGTAACGACAGTGCAGGGTTGCAATTTAATATGCCAGGTGTTCAGATATCTGGTGCATCAACGGGATTATCTGCACCTGGTGCAGGCTTTGGCCGAGATGGCGATGCCACACCAATTGTTCGAATAGAACCTAAATATCCTATTCAAGCCGCACGTGATGGTAAAGAAGGTTGGGTTAAACTTTCATTTACTATCAATGAGATTGGTGGTGTTGAAGATGTTAAAGTTCTTGAAGCAAAACCTAAACGTGTTTTTGATAAAGAAGCTAAACGCGCACTTAGGAAGTGGAAATACAAGCCAAAAGTTGTTGATGGTAAACCAATGAAGCAACCAGGTTTAACTGTTCAATTAGACTTTAAAATGGACGGAGGTTAATAATTATGTTTAGCAATACTATTTTTACAACAGTTACGTTGAAAAAATTATCTACTTCTTTAGTTGTTATCGCTTCACTTTTAGTTGTTCAAGCTCCATTTGCAGATAATGCGATGGCTGCAGCAGCTAAAAAAGAGCAAAAAAAGAAACGTCCTACGCAACTCGTTGGTCAATCAGTTGGTAAAAAAGTAGCTAAAGCTTTTGATGCTTATACTGCTGATGATATCGACGGTGCGTTAGTAATTTTAAAAGACATTAATGTCAAGAAAGATTACGACAAAGCTTATGTTGCTCGTTTTATTGCGGTTATGTACGCCACCAAAGGTGATCATGAAAAAGAAGCTATTTCTTACTTGAAAAAAGCTGTTGCGCCAGACATCTTAAATGAAGTCGACCACGGTGAAGCCATAAAGTTATTGGGTGATTTGCAAATGCAAACCAAAGACTATAAAGGTGCTTTAGGTAATTTCTATGCTTGGATGAAGTTTACCGGGAAAGATGATGGTAATACTTGGGTTAAAATAGCCCAAGCTCATTATGAGTTGCAACAATTGGATAAAATGATTGTTCCTGCTGATAAAGCCATTGCTGCTTTTGGCGATAAACCGAACTCAAACCCTTATATTTTAAAGCTTACTTCTTATTATGAACGTAAAAAATATAAAGAAGCAATTAAGGTGTTAGAAACGGTTATCTTAATTTTTCCTGAAAATAAAACATGGTGGACACAGTTACCTATGTTTTATTTGTTAGTTGAAAATTATCCTAAAGCAGTGCAAACACTTGATTTGGCTTATAAACAGGGGTTTCTTGATAAAGAGTCACAAATTAAAACGTTAGCAAACTTGTATTCTTCGACAGAGGCTCATTTTAAGGCGGCTCGGTTATTAGAGAAACATATTGCTTCTGGTTTAGTTAAACGTGATGACAAGAATATTTCAACGTTAGCTAATGCATGGCATGCAGCACAACATGTTGATATAGCTGCCAAGTATTATGGTGAGCTAGCTAAAATGACCAATGAAGCTAAGCATTACCGTAAGCAAGGTATGTTGTTAAAGCAAGATGAGCAATTTTCAAAAGCAATTCCAGCACTACAAAAAGCGTTGGAGCTTGGTGTTAAAAATAAAGGACGCATTTACATGAGTATTGCAGAATCTTATTTTTATCTTGAAAAATATAAAAAAGCTTATATAGCGATAAATAATGCAATGAAAGATCCTAAGTCGCGTAAAGCTGCTAAAGGTTGGAAAGGTTTTATTGTTAACACAGCCAAACGTAAGAAAGTTTCAATTTAGTTGAGTATCCTACTTAGCTTTTGAATTTCTTAAATATAAAAACCAGTTTAAACGCTGGTTTTTTTATGTGTAAATTTTAGTGTTTTATAGAACTTAAATGTGTAAAATTGTTATATCTTGATGATGCTATCAAAGGATAATAGATTGATCATTATTTGTGATAAAAAACTATTTAAAGTGAAATTTTTTTTAAAACTTGATGGTCTGTGTACACAGTCATATAACTAATACGTACAGGTATTAATAATTAAATAATAAAGGAAATGTATTATGAATTTACTTAAAAAATCTGCTTTGACGGCGATAATGGGATTATTAGTATTCTCTATTTTTGCAAGTAATGTTGCTAAAGCTGAAACTAACCCGTTTGCAACTCAAGACTTAATTACTTTTGCCCAAGAAAGTGCCAGTGAAGGTAAATGCGGCGAGAGCAAAGCCAAAGGCAAGTGTGGCGAAGGTAAATGCGGTGAAAGCAAAGCCAAAGGAAAATGTGGCGAAGGAAAATGCGGCGAGAGTAGAGCCAACGCTAAAGGTAAGTGTGGCGAAGACAAAGCCAAAGGAAAATGTGGTGAAGGTAAAAGTAAAAAGTGTGGTGGTTAATTACTAACTAAGCAAAACACAAATAAAATAATTAACGAGCTTTTAAGCTCGTTTATTATAATTTTTGAAGACGAATTAAGATAAAGGCAACTAATTAGGATTACCTATATAATAATAAATAGTCCATTTTTTACCAAATAAACTATCAGAAGGAATAATATGAGTTGATAAGGAAACTTGTTTGTTAGGTGCAGAAAAAGTGCTTTTACGCCCTTTATCAGCCACTCTAGGTGTTTCAGTCATCAACCAGGCATCACCTAAGCATTGCTGAATAGTTTGTTGTGCATTGTTATAATAACGTTCAGCGGTATCTTTATCGTCGGCTGTTATGTTACAAGCATAAGTGGTTTTTGAGCTACCCCAACTCCAAATATGACAGTTTTCGCCGATGATATTATATTTTGCTGTCCATGTATTACTGATTCTAGCTTTAATTTTTGTCATTTTTACTTGTTCAAAACCATCATCATAAGCACTGATCAACATCGAAATTTTTTGGCATGGATTGGTGACGGTTGTTAACTTATTCTGCGCTATAGTATTTTGATTTACACAAGCATTGAGTAGTAAAGGTGAAATAACTAAAGATAATTTTTTCAAACTATTCATATATAGCCTCCTGCTATCAAAAAGGTATCAATTAGTTAAATAATACAAAATTATGTATCATTTTCATATAAAAAACCTCGATTTTAATAGTAACCAAAAAATGTTAAAATGTTTTAAATAAATCTTAACCATTTATTTTGTTCACAAAGTATCGTCATTTAGTCAGTTTCTGATAAGGAATATTATGCACCAATGCACAGATCCTTATTTAGATATCATGAGGGTGATTATTTTTGAGCAAATACAATGACTATTGTAAAAATTTTTAACATAGGAAAGCCTTTTGAATAATAATGACGTGCTACGACGCATACGCTATACCTTTAATTATAATGATAAGCAAATGATTGCTTTGTTTGCCTCTGCTGGATTGCAGGTAAGCAGAGAGCAAGTGAGTCAGTGGCTAAAAAAAGACAATGATACCGATTTTGTAAGCTGTATTGATAGTGAGCTAGCCTATTTTTTAAATGGTTTTATTAATGAAAAGCGTGGCAAGAAGGCAGGGCCAAATGCGGTTGCTGAAAAGCGCCTTAGCAATAATATTGTTTTGACCAAGTTGAAAATAGCACTTAATTTAAAGGCGGAAGAATTAATTGCTTTACTTGCCAGCGTTGACTTTAAGTTAAATAAGCCAGAGCTAAGTGCTTTTTCGCGAAAAACTGATCATAAACATTACCGTGAGTGTAAAGATCAAGTGTTGCGTAATCTATTACAAGCCATTGATAAAAAATATCATGTGGTGAGAACAGCTAAGCTTATCAAAGAACCTGCTGACAAGGTTGGAAATACAGCTCATAAAACAAGTTATAAAGGCAAGAGTACAGGTAAAACTAAAGGCCAAAAACAAGAACCATTTGTTGAAGGGGCTAGGCCTAATGCCAGTGCTATATATGTGAACCCGAAGAAGCAACAAAGTGCTGAGAATAAATCTTCGCGTAAGGTACTAAAACTTAAGCCAGAAGATATTTATAAGCAACCAAGTAATAAATCTTAAGCATGAATAAACCATTAAAAGCAGCTTTATTTTCAGCGTTAATATTTCCCGGAGCTGGGCAGTTATTGCTAAAGAAATATATATCGGCTTGTTACTTTGCGGCTTTTGCTGGTGTCGGTTTATATTTATTATTTTCTAACTTGATGACAAGAGCCCAAAAAATTCTTGAACAAGTCCAAAGTGGCGAAGTTTCGGCGGACCTAGCGACTATTCTGGCGCTAGTTCATCAGCAGTCAGATAGTGCTGCAGAGTCTTTCAGTCCTGCTTTGATCATTTTGTTAGTGGCTTGGCTAGTGAGCGTAGTGGAAGCTTATCGTATAGGTAAGAAAGAAGCTTAGTTGTAGGTCGGGCCTTTAGCCCGACACTATTAAATTTGAAGATGTTTGCCTAGGTTTACCAGTTAGCTCTTTTAGCCGCTTGCAATTTCTCATAACCTGCAAGTAATTTAGCGTGAGTTTCAAAGCCAGCTAAATTTAAACCCGGGCAATGTAAACCATCAAAAATCACCTTACCCTCAACAATATCTAAACATTTGTTAACCATTTTTTTACCGTACATTAGGCCAAGAGAATTTAAATAAGGTTTATATTCTTTATCTTCACTCCACTTTATTTCTAATAAGGCTTGTAAACAACGATATTTACGGGTGTTTTCTTCATTGTTTTGATCAAGATGTAAGGCCCAGTTAACCCAATCAATTGCTTGCTCGTCTTGAGCGGCAAGGGCTAGCATAGCCTTTACTTCACCAAGGCGTAGATCAAACCAAGTGGTGTTAGCATCGGGGGCTAAACCTATAAATTCTGCGGCTGCCATCGCATCGTTATAGCCACCTTGATCAAGGCCATCAAGAATATCTAACCAATCATCTCTAGCTAAATCTTTTAAGGTTAAAAATGCTTCACGAAATAAAGCGCCATCATTATTATTATTCCAAACAATTTCATCTACAGGATAAATGTCAGACATGCCGGGCACTAAAATACGACAAGCATAGACATTGAGGTGATTATAATCTGAGATATATATATCGAAGTCCAACTCGTGAATTACCTTAACTAAGTTGTCATATTCGGTGCCAGTATCGGCATCAAAATCCCAGTCAACAAAATCATAATCTGCGGTGTCTTTAAAAAAGTCATAAGAGATAAAGCCACTAGAATCGATAAAATGTAATTCAAGGTTATGAGGCGAAGCAATTTCTTCTTCATCAAAGCTTGGCGGTTGAAAAACATCAAGTTGATCAAGGCTTCTACCTTGTAGTAACTCGGTTACTGTTCGTTCTAGCGCTACTTCAAAACTAGGATGAGCACCAAAAGAAGCAAAAACACTGCCGTCTTTAGGATTGATCAAGGTTACGCTTATTACTGGGTATAAACCGCCTAATGAAGCATCACAAACTCTTAAATGGTAGCCATGGCTTTCTAGTTCACGAATATCGGCTAATATAGTAGGGAAGCGTTCTAAAACTGACACTGGAATTTCAGGTAAACAAATACCTTCGGCAATAATTTTATTTTTTATATAGCGTTCAAAGACTTCAGATAAACTCTGTACTCGTGCTTCATTTTTTGTGTTACCCGCCGACATGCCATTACTAACAAAAACATTGGCAATAACGCTCACTGGAATGTAAACATCCTGCTGATCGCGCTCTCTCGTATAAGGTAGTGCACAAATACCACGTTCACCAACGCCAGAATTCATGTCATAAAGTTTGTCGACGGTGATCTCATGGTTAGGATCAAAATACTGCCATAAACTATCGTCCATAATGCCAGTAGGCATAGAATCGTCTTCGCTAAAAAACCACTTTTCATTTGGGTAATGAACAAACTCACTTTGACTTATTTTATCGCCTAAATAAAAGTCGGCAAAAAAATAGTTACAGCTTAAGCGTTCGAAATATTCACCTAAGGCACTAGCTAAGCAAGATTTAGCCGTTGAGCCTTTACCATTGGTAAACATTAATCCACAGCTACTGTCTTTGATGTGTACGGAAAAGCAGTTTTTAACTGGGTTCAACCAAGAAGCTTCTTCAATATCAAAACCAAATGATTTTAATTTTTCTTGCATGGTGGCAATAGTGGTTTCTAAGTCAGAATCTTTGCCTTTAATAAAGGTTTTTTCCATGAGAATATCCATTGTATAGGGTGGCTACTAAATTATGATGATGATTATAGCTGAAATAGTCATTTTTATAATGAATTAAATAACATAAAATATTATCAAATTAAATATTTTATAAACTATGAGATTTTCATGGAGTAATAAAAATAGATAAATTATTAGGTGATTGCTACAAACATTGATTTAAATCAAATTATGCTTATTTTGCCTTGCTAGAATCAGATGTTCGACATTCGGTATAGCTGCTATTATTTCATTTAATATCAAAGGCTATACCTCCAATAAGTTAAGAGAGAAATAGTCCAGTGTCTGACAATATAAAAATTGAACAAGTTGAGCAACTAAAAAAACCGATTGTTTACTCTTGCTCTGGTTGTTCTAATTTAGCGCAAATGGCGCATAATATCTCATTAAATCTTGATGGTGATGGTATTGCTGAAATGTCTTGTATTTCAGGTGTTATTGGTAAAGTCGGCCCTATTATGGATCTGGCTAAATCAGGGCGACCAATCATTGCTATTGATGGTTGTAGCTTGTCTTGTACAAAATCTTGTCTTGAAGCAAGTGATTTAAAGGCAGATTATTATTATCTAATTAGTGATTTAGGTTTTGAAAAACGCAGTAAATGGAATGATTCATTAACTGAAAATACTATAGCAATGAAAAGTATTTATAAGCAGTTATTTGAAGCAGGTATTGGTTTTAATCAAGAAAAATAATCTTTCAGTTGGGCCTATCCAACTACTGCGCTCAGGTCAAACGAAACTACCAGTGCATCCTGAGCTTGTCGAAGGGCTAATACTCAACCCAGTCCGTATACTGTTTATGCTTTCCTAAAGCCGCTTGGCTACCTTTTAGTGAAAAATTATAGCCACATAAAGAAAAGCTACCGCGAAATGCTAGCGCCTGGATTAGTGCTCTACTATCAAGCGGTGAGAAGCTAGCAAAGTAATTATTGTAAACACCGTTAGCGACAGTGGTATTATTTTCTACTTGTACCTTCAAAGTTCTAATTGGTTTACCTTTATTAAAGCTAATTTGCTGACAACTGTTATCGCCTTGTGCGCTCAATTGCGACCATAATAATGGGGTGCTTACTTCATCTGCTTGCCAGTTAATAATAATACCTTGATGCTGAGATAAAAATAGTGAAAAATTATCAGGCATGGCCAAATAGTGCTTACGCTCAAGAATATTTTGCGTACTTTTAGTTACCTTATTAGACTCTTGTACAGTTTGTACTTGTTCATTGTTTGATAAATATTTCATAAGCCAAGATGCACAAACACTGACTAACGCTATTGTTAATATTATTGCTATGGCTAGTTGAGCTTTTTTATTATTGACCAATTTTAAACGAATTATTTCACCTAAATCTATGCGCTGTTCATTTTTATCATAGGGTGATGTGGTTTCGTCTATGCTCAACACGGCTTGATCATCGTTATTAAGGTTTGCAGCATTGTCACAGGCTAAGGTTGGCTCAATACGAAACTTTGCTTGTTTACCTTGGTGGGTTATTTGCTGATATTCGCTCATATCAACAGGACCACAATAGCCAAGTATATAGTTTAGTGGTGCTGAATTTTTATTGTTTACACTAGGGTAGGTTAATAACACCGCTAAGCAAAATGCAGAAATAATAAGTAGGTAATAACTACTACTGTACTCTGAAAATATAATAATTAAGGCTGTTAGTACGAATATTACATTAGGTACCAATAACCAATTTTTATTGAGTTTTGCATCTTTTAGTCGGCGTAAACTAGTCAACACAAGTATTGAAGTAAAGAGTGCTAATATGGCAAGAGAGATAATAGCTTTGCCAGTGAAAGCAGATGTTAGCATGATGAAAACTAGATAAACCGCACCACAAATAGCAAAAAACCGGCTTCGGTTATCAAGCCCCTGCACACAAAAAAGTGACTTTAAAAACTGCACTGTATCTCCCTCGGAAAATGGAAAAAAAGTATTATTTACAATAAAGCAACAAGTTAACTAAAAAGCAGTCATTCACTACTGGCTATCCTTATGCAGCCTTAATTTAGATTACTGCCTTTTAAACTTCTCAATTTAAGGTTAACAGCTTAGCAGCATTATTTAATAATAGACTCTTAAGGTATCGATTTAATTTACTCGATAGGGTGGAATATCAATATTATCTAATTTCAATCCATACAAGCTTACTATAGCATTATTGCTAGACTCACCGTCACCACTAAACTCAAAATCGAATAAGCTAAACCAAACTAAACCGTACTTTTTGTTAAAGGTTAATCGGCTCGACCGTCTAGCGATAGCAATAAATTGTAACTGACTTTGCTGACAATAGTTTTTGGCGTGGGCAAGTGCCGCTTCAGATACTTTTCTCAAATAAATAAAGTACCAAAAAACCAAACAAACGAGTAATAAATAATAAATGTTTTCCATGAATGATTTTGACCTTAATTACTTAGTTAAATAATTGTCCTATTGCTTTTGATAATACGGCGCTGCGCTCAGGGCTGCGCATACACTGAAAAACAATAGGGCGGATAGCTGGTATAGAGACAATATCTTTAAAAACACTATTAAATAGTGCTTGATCGTCAGATGCAACTAAGTGCTCTAAAAATGCCATTAATTGTTCATTATTAGCAAGTGTTAGCCAGCAACGACCTGAAATCGTGATCAATAGCTCACTAGCGACCTGTTGTTGCTGTAATAATTGTGCAACTAATTTTTCTACATGCAAGTGTTGACAGTTACTCGCTAAACTACGTAGTAAATGTTGTTGTAATGACACGTTAGCTCCAGTTTTAGCTGAAAGTTTACATTTTTCTTTAAATAAACTTATTAAAGCATTTATTAAGTCGACAGAAAAAGTTTCATTCTCTAGTGCGCCACATAGCGGTAATAACACTTCACTAGGCAAGTGAGGAAGAGCGTTAACTAAAAGTTTACTGTAATTTTCTGTTGATGTTTTTGTTTTTATGCGTACAGCAAAATCGGTAATTCCTTGCACACCAACTGCCTGCCAATTATCCCAACCATTTTTACCAGTAATATAGCTTACAAAGGGTGATAAATATTCGCTTGGTGTTTGTTTTAATTCAAACTTTATTTTGCTATTTAGTGCGGCTAACTTGTATTGCGCAGGTGTATACAAATAAGGGTTATTTTTTAATAGCTCTTCTTGTTGCTCATTTACACTTTGGGTTAAATCAGCACCGAGTGCCTCAACAATAATCGCAATAAAGTGATTTCTTGCCCCTTGATTGAGTAAACCACGCTCATCAAGTGGTAACTTTAATAACCATAAAAAAGGCTGTGGAGATTGTTTTTGCCAAAAAGCAATCGCAATACAGGCATGTCCTTGTGATGGTGTTGGGTAGGGTAGTTGATTTAATTCAATTTTTTCAAATAGCTCTTTCGATATTTTTTCTATTTTCCGACCTATATCATAAATACGAAATTGAGAATTTGAAGAGTGTAAAAGTTGTGAGATGGTATCGATAGTATCCATAGGTGCGCTAAACTGTTGAAGCCTTATAGGAAAATAAATAGGGGATTGTATTGAGATACTATTATAAGGATAATAGTGCCATCTAGCAAAATAATCCTTATTCAGTTGATATGAGACTAACTAAAGCACAGCAAACATTAATCTTGCTAGCTCAATTAAGCCAAGAATTAAAAGCATTAACTTTATGGCAAAGTTGTCGGCCTACTATAGAGCAAATGGCCAGCACAGCACCTTTTCATTATGACACTTTAACCTTTGAACAATGGTTGCAGTTTGTCTTTATTGAACGTATCAGTTTAATGATTGAAAAAAAACAGCCGTTGCCAAGTGAAATGTCGCTATTGCCTATGGCAACAGAGTCATTTATCAGCCTTGGCAATAAAGCGAATAAGCTTGTTGGCGTTATCGGTCAACTTGATTGTTTACTTTCCGGCAGAAACCTTTAATGGCAGATCTCACTAATACAATAGAAATTCAACCAACGATACCTGAAAAACCGATACTGACTATTCTTTATCAAGATGAATATTTAGTCGCTATAGATAAACCAGCGGGCTTGTTTGTGCACCGAAGCTTTATGGATAAAGATGAAATATATTTTGCTTTACAGCTAGTACGCGATCAAATTGGTAAATATGTATACCCAGTGCATCGATTAGACCGACCTACTTCGGGAGTATTATTATTTGCATTAAGTAAAGAAGTAGCCCAAAAACTCAATGAAGCTTTCGCCAATAAATCCAGTAGTTACGGCGCGGATGAAAAAAATAGTGATACAGACCTCTGCAAATCCTATTATGCGCTAGTCCGAGGGCATTTACCTACAACTAAGCAAACTGAATTGATAGATTATCCTCTAAAAGAAAAATTAGACAAACTAGGCGATAAAAATGTTAGTCGTGATAAAGCTCCACAATCAGCACAAACCTATTATCAAGTAATTAAACAAGCAAGTTTACCAATCGCTCTGGGGAAGTTTGATAGTGTTCGTTATTCTTTAGTTAAACTTTTGCCGATAACGGGGCGACGTCATCAAATTCGTCGACATCTAGCGCACTTGCGTAATCCTATTATTGGCGATATTAATTATGGTGATAATAAACAGAATCCTTTTTTTATTCAGCACTTTGGTTTTAAGCGATTAATGCTAATTGCGAAATCTTTAAGCTTCACTCATCCTATAACGAATAACAAAGTAATTATTACTGCTGAGTTTGATCAACAATGGCAGCATGTTTTTACTGAGCTTGATTGGTTGGTTGACGATTAAACTTTATTGCGGCGCACGAATTGATACCGCATTCATGTCTTGGGAAATTTGCAGAGCATACGCATGTAGGGTTCTGCTGCTGGAATTACCTGATGCTTTACCACCTTTTATAGTAACGCCGTTGTGGGCATAATTAGCAAAGGTGTTAGCATAACTTGTTCTTTCTTGTTCGAGGGCTAACATCATTGCTTGATCTGCGGTCATCGGTCTATTTAAAAGTGATATCATTAATTGATGATCTGAATTTAATGGCTTTTTGATACTTGCTTTGTTTATCGGGGTAAATCGGCTATGAAAAAAATTAGTGCCGACATAACCTTGAGCATAGCCATTGTCTGATAATAGATTATTATTAATCTGCTCGGTCGAGCTACAGGAAAATAAAGTTAAGCAAAGTAGTAAACAAACACTTTTTTTTATAGTCGTTAAGTTTAAGGGGTACATCATCAACCTTCATAGCATAAAAACTTTCTATAACCATGAAAAAGCAAATGTTATGCCAAGTGATTTTTTGACACTAGTTGTAATCAATTACAGTACTGCAACACCTTGTAAATAAATAAAAAACATCATAACTTTATATTTAAAAAAAAGAAACTAATGGCTGCTTGCTATTTTTATATTGTATTCTCAAAATAGGTTTGTTTATTTTATAAGCGTCAATATTTTGGTGTTTTCTCTTTGACTCAAATTTATTTTAAGCCTCTTTGAAAAGAAACAATAGCAGCGTATCTAGCTTTAAATTAAGGGCAACTAAATAATAAGCCAGTTTAGTGACCGGCACTTTCATTTCTACCACTGGGCTATTGTATCAGCGATAAGTTTTGCCGTGTCTTCGGGGCGCTCAAGGGGAAACATATGACCACCTTGAGTTACTTTAAGGTCAATAGTTTTATTTAATTTAACAAATCTTTTAAAATAAACATGTGGAAAAACATTAGTTTGATCGGCATAAATTAAGCTAGCGGGTAGTTTAAGTTTGTTTTTATAACTCGAAAGGTTCACAGCTAAGTTTCTAAAAACATCGGCTTCTACCTGTGCCGAAAATACTAGCTCAAGTTGATTATTTCGTTCAATAACGCCATGACTAATATAATCATCTAAACAGCGCTTATCGAAATTTTTGAATAAACTTCTAGAGGAAAATAACTTAGCTATATCAGTACCTAATGGCCAATTTGTGCGCCTAGATTTTGCTTTACCTGCAGGGCTAAACTTATCCATTAACCGCGTTTTTTTTACTAGCTTTATTGCTAAGGCAGTGCTGCCAGTTACCACCGGTGGATCTAACATAATCAAACTTTTAAATAACTGTGGCTGCTGGCAAGCTGCAATAAAGGCGATAACCCCACCAAAAGAATGGCCAACATTAATAACTTGCTGTTGATTATTGATGAGCAGTTGTTGCTTAACAAAACTAATTAGCTCATCAACTAAAGGCTGCCAATTATTTTCTACTGGGTACTGTGTATCGTGGCCGTATTTTTCGTGAGATATTACTTGATACTTTTTTGGCAAATAATTAAATAAGGCTTGATAGCTTCCTGCAGGAAAGCCGTTAGCATGGACAAAATTAATAAGTGTTTTGGTCATTAAATCGCAAATGTAAATATACTGAATAACAAGGAAGTTAAACGCTTGTTTGAATTTTGTCAATGCTGAACGTTGAGGGAAGCACTTTATTTTTTATTTAGGCATTAAAAAACCCAGCTTGGCTGGGTTTTAAATAACGAACAAATTGTCTAAAAGTAAATAGTTTAGAAATCTTCCAACATATATTCTAATGAGTCTTCATATATTTTTAATTCTTTTTCAAGTTGAAACTTATCTCTTATTTGTTCTATTTCACGCCATTTCATTTTTTTACTAGACGCTGACTTACCTTTTGCTGGTTGACTAATTGATCCTACAACTCGGTTTAAATTATCCATAAAGTACCCCTTAATAGATTTTATTTGAAAAACACAAATCAACTGCCTCTTTTAATATCATATTTTTTAACCAATGCAAATAAAAAACGTACATTTAGTGTGAAAAGCAGGCTAATTAAACGGTGGAAACTATAGAAAAAGGTATTTGCTTTTATTAATTAAAAATAATTTGTGAGTAGATATGAAAAAAAGTGTTTTTTTCTTTTTTCTAAGTAATTTATATGAAAGCTTTTTAAAGTTATTGTCATAAAACTGTAATAAATAATTATGCAAAAAAACGTATTAATTCACTACGTGTCATATATATAAGGCGTTCAAGATGAAATTTAGCGACAATAGCGGTTAAATATGAGATCCTGATTCTGTATTTTTTATTATTAGTTACCTACGTTTTTATGATAAATAAGAGCAAATGTGTACAGCTAAGGTTCTTCCCTTATTGAGTGCACTTAGTGGTAGAAATGAATGAAAAATAATAGAAACGAATAAAAAATAGTAGAAATAAATAAAAACTATACACAGGGGAAATAAATGAGAATCCATACTAAACAGACTTTTAAAAAATCTGTGCTTTGTTTGGCGTTAAGTTCGGCTTTTACGGCAAATGGCTACGTTTTAGCAGAAGAAGCTCAAAGCAAAGCGGGTGGCATTGAGCGTATTGAAGTGACAGGCTCGCGCCGTGCTTCAACGGTACAAGAAGCGCCAATGAATATCACAGCACTTGATGGCGATGTGATGAAAGATCAAAATATCACCCAATTAGCTGACGTGGCTCGTTGGGTTCCGGGGTTAACGGTTCAGGATCAAGGTGGTCGCGATAGCTCACCTATTATTGTCCGTGGTTTAAATACCAACTCTTCTGGTCCGGCCTCTGATGGTGGCACAGTGGCCACTTATGTTGGTGAAATTCCATTATTTGTCGATATGAAAGTTATTGATGTTGAACGGGTTGAAGTGCTTATTGGTCCTCAAGGTACTTTATACGGTGCTGGTTCATTAGGTGGCGCCATACGTTATCTACCAAATAAACCTATTTTAGATGAAACCTCAGGCTCTATTTACGGTGACGTTTTTAACATCGCCCATAGTGAAGATGCCGGTGGTGAAGCAGGTTTTGTTTTTAATACACCATTAATTGATGACACCTTAGGCTTACGAATAGCGTTTAATTATTTAGATGAACCTGGTTATGTAGATTATGCTTATACCGTTAAAGAAGGTGGTGTTTCCTTAGCTGATCCTGACTGGTCTGACTCTGCTGCTGTTGAACAAAATATTAAACGTGTTAATGATGTCAATAGCGAGCAAGCCACTACTGCACGTATAATGTTACGTTGGCAGCCAAACGATATTATTGATAGCACCTTATCGTATTTTTATCAGAAGCAAAAAATTGGCGGTCGCTCTATAGTGCACGCGAATAGCTTAAGCAGTAACAATCCGTTATCAACTATTATCGGCGATTATGACTCTGCCTATCGTTACCTTGAGCCGGCTGAAGCTGAAGACTCTTTATTAAGTTTAGAGATTACCGCCGACTTAGGCTTTGCTGAATTAACTTCAGCTACAGGCTTTTCTAAATCAGAAACCAGTGGCGTACGTGATCAAAGTGATCTGTTAATTCGTTTAGATTATGGCTATGAAGAGTTTCCAGCTTTTTCTGCTTTTACCCGTGATGCGGATGAAACAGAGACTATTACCCAAGAAATACGTTTAGTGTCTACTGGTGATTCGGCATTATCTTGGATTGTTGGCGGTTTTTATAATAAATATAAAGAAAGTAGTTTTTCAAAAGAATTTACTCCAAGTTATTCGGAATATGCACTTGAAAATGGTGTCCCATGGTATGTAGATGAAGATACTGGTGAGAGATTACAGCTTCTAGGTGAAGTAAGGCCTGATAGCTTAGAATATATTCAGGTGAATAGTACCGAAATCACCGAAACGGCCTTATTTGGTGAGCTAAGCTATCAAGCAACGGAGCAATTATCTTTTACTGTTGGTGCGCGTTTTTATCAGTATGATGTCAAGTCATCATCAGCTTTTGATGTACCACTATCTAACACTATTCTGGGTGACTATACTGCTGATGAAATTAATATCGATTTAGAAAAATTGTCAGCAGATGATGATGGTAGTATATTTAAGTTCAATGCTAGCTATCAATTTAATGATGATATTTTAGCTTATGCGACAGTAAGCGAAGGCGTTAGAATTGGTGGTGCAAATGGTGTTCCTGCTTGTACTGATGAAGATCTTAACGGCGGGAAACAAGCGCTTTGTGCACTACCGCATGAGGTGATATATACTGCTGATACTACTACCAATTACGAGTTAGGTTTTAAAAGCACTTGGTTTGCTAATAAATTTCACTTTAATGCCGCGTTATTCTTAGTTGAATGGAATGATGCGCAAGTAAGTGGTGCAACGGCCAATGGTCAACTACCTATTACTTCAAATGCCGCCTCGGCAGAATCGAAAGGCATTGAAATATCTACTCGTGCGATGTTAGCAGATAGTTTGACTGCTTATGCCACTTATGCCTATACCCAAGCTGAATTAACCGATGATGCCCAGTATTTATTTGGTGTGCCGGACGATGTTGAAGATACCTCTTTTGATGCTTTTTCTGGTGACCGTTTACCTGGTTCGCCAGAACAACAAGTATCTGTTGGTTTAACTTATAGCACTGAAGTTTTTGATGATAAGCTGCTTGATATCAATTACGGATTAACTTACCAAAGTGATATTTACTCTAAAATAGGTTTGCGTGATTATGGTGAAAAACTACCAGGTTATGCCTTAAATAACATGTCTGCACGGGTATCAGGTGATGAATGGTCAGTTACCTTGTATGTTGATAACATGTTTGATAAATATGCTTACACCTCGGTACGCCACAATGTCGGTATCATTACTGATGGCGTAACAAACGGTGCTGACATTCAACGTAATTATGGTCACTACTTGTTAACACCACGTAAAATTGGGTTACGTTTTGATTATATGTTTGATATGTAACTTTTGATAGTTACCTATTGATCGGTAATGTCTTCGACATTTATTGATTAACAGGTCATTATTAACAGGTAAAGTAAAAAAGGCATTGAATGGTTCGTTCAATGCCTTTTTTGATATGTTTTCCCTTCGACTGCTTCCTCGACAAGCTCAGGACGAACGGAATAAAGCTAGATGAATAATTATTATTTTGTCGTTAAATTCGCTCAAAGTACACTTGTTCAAGGTATATTAATCTAAGGCTTAAGCTTTAAGACTTAGGCTTTAAGGTAGAAGTAAATGACAAACAATATTAAGCAGCTACATAAACAGGCACAACAAGCTCTTAATCAAGGGCAATACCAGCAGGCACATCAACTTATCATTAGTATTTTGTCACAAGATAAATATTTCGCCGATGGCTATTTTTTACTAGGGATAATTGCTAGCGCTCACCACAACGCAGCTAAGGCGATAG
The DNA here is from genome assembly GCA_013215465.1 of Colwellia sp. Taxonomy (GTDB): domain Bacteria; phylum Pseudomonadota; class Gammaproteobacteria; order Enterobacterales; family Alteromonadaceae; genus Colwellia. The sequence goes on from JABSOW010000002.1 coordinate 443,168, forward strand.
AGTTAATAAAACAAGCAATATGCTGGCACCAAAACAAGTGGAATATATTGCCCAATTAGCAAAGCATTATGCGCTTGTTAATGATCATGTCCAAGCATTACATCATGCCAACATTGCTGCTAAATTAATGACTAAATCGGCATTAACTTTAGATACTATTGGTGTAGCTTATAGTCAAATTGGTTTGCATCAACAAGCGGTACCTTTTTTTAAACAAGCGGTAGCGGCTAATAAACATAATGGACTTTTCTTTTTTAACTTAGGTGCCTCATTAAAGTTTACCGGTGATTTTATCGGTGCTCGCAATGCTTACCAACAAACAATTAGGTTAATGCCTAACTATTGTAAGGCTCATGCTGCCTTAACTAGTTTAGGGGATATAACCGCTGCTAATAATCATATTGAAAGGTTAAATAAACTTTATTCGCAGTTAACACAATCAGATGATTTACTTTATATCGGCCATGCATTAGCAAGAGAATATGAAGCGCTTGCTGATTATGATAAAGCGTATCAATATCTTAGCCAAAGTAAGCAAACTAAGTTGGCACAATTTAATTATCAATTTTCTGATGATAAAGAAATGTTTAACGCGCTAACCGAGCTTTTTAATAGCCCAGCAATAAACAATTCAACTGAAGATGTGCTCAACGCAGGCTACGACTCAGACGAAGCCTTATTTGTGGTTGGCATGCCTAGAACGGGCACTACCTTAGTAGAGCGAATATTATCGAAACACACAGCTGTTAGCAGTGCTGGTGAATTACAACACTTTGGTTTATTACTAAAAGAATTATCTAAAACAACCACCAATAAAGTGATCGATAAAGCAACGGTAATGGCGGCGGCATCAATTAATTTTAGTAAATTAGGCAAAGCTTATATTGATAGTACGCGGGCAATCACCGGCAGTAGTGCTAAGTTTGTCGATAAAATGCCGTTAAATGTTCTATATGCGGGCTTCATCATTAAGGCGCTGCCAAAAGCGAAAATAATTTGTTTAGATAGAGGCCCTTTAGACACTATTGTTAGTAATTACCGACAATTATTTGCGGTGAACTTTTCTTATTATAACTACGCTTACGATCTACAAACTACTGCACAATTTTATCAGCAATTTAAACAGTTAACACAATTATGGTTAACGTTATTTCCTGATAATTTTTATGTGGTTAATTATGAAAAACTGGTAAATAACTCGGAAGAAGAAGCAAAGAAAATCATTAATTTTTGTGGTTTAGATTGGCAAGCGCAATGTCTAGAGATTGATAAAAATTCAGCGCCAGTAGCAACAGCAAGTGCGGTGCAGGTAAGACAACCTATTAATAATAAATCAGTGGGTAATTGGCAAAAGTATCAAGGGCAGTTAACAGAGGTTATTCGTTATTTAACTGAACAAGGTTTATTGTAAACAGTCGGCCGTTATAATTATATTGTCAATTATAACGGCCGTTTTATTACAGCATTTCTGCTAATTGCTGTTCAAGTTTAACTTGATCAATAGCAAAGTTTTTGATGCCTTCAGCGAGTTTTTCTGTCGCCATGGCATCTTCATTCATTTGCCAGCGAAACATGGCTTCTGTCAACGGTGTTTCTTGGCTCGGTTGCACGCTACCGGCCTTAAGTTTTTGCTCAATAGTGTCAGTGTTACTTGCTAATTCATCCATTAACGCAGGGCTAATAGTAAGTCGATCACAGCCAGCTAATGCTAATATTTCACCGGTATTTCTAAAGCTAGCACCCATTACCACGGTGTTAAAACCTCTGCTTTTGTAATAGTTATAAATACTTGTTACTGAAACTACGCCAGGATCTTCATCACTCGGGTAATCAGTACGGCCGGTATCTTTTTTAAACCAATCAAGAATACGACCCACAAAAGGAGAAATAAGATAAGTACCCGCTTCAGCGCAGGCTCTTGCTTGAGTAAAACTAAATAATAAGGTTAGGTTACAGTTAATGCCTTCTTTTTCTAGAACTTCAGCGGCTTTAATACCTTCCCATGTAGAAGCTAATTTGATCAAAATACGATCATTACTAATACCTGCTCCGTTGTACATTGCTATTAATTTATGTGCTTTAGTAATTGATGCGCTAGTGTCGAATGAAAGACGGGCATCAACTTCAGTAGAAATACGACCAGGAACAGTTTTTAATATTTCTAAGCCAATTAATACCGATAGTTTATCTGCCGCATCAATTACTTGCTGACTAGCATCTGTTGATTGCGCTTTTGCCCACGTTACCGCTTTAGTTAATAGCGGTTGATACAAAGGTAAGGCAGCGGCTTTTAATAATAAAGAAGGATTAGTTGTTGCATCTTGTGGCTGAAATTTAGCAATCGCTTCAATGTCGCCAGTATCGGCAACAACAGTGGTCATTTGCTTTAATTGTTCAAGTTGAGAAAGTGAGTTTGTCATGGCAGTACCTAAGCATTTTGCTAAAAATAAAAAAAGATGAATTTAGTTGGTAAAATATTACTACATAAAAGTAGAAAAGTATGGATTTAAGCGGTATTTTACCCAAGTTTTACTGTTTTTATTAAATAACCATTTCCTTCAGTACCGTGTTGATAAGTTTAAGGTGATAATGCGCTATGATTGCATTTATCCTATGATATAGTGATGTTATAAAAATGTAATCCATATAAAGAATAGATAAATATTATGCTACTTGTTGTTTCTCCTGCGAAAAAATTAGACTTTGAATCTCCTTTAGCTACCACAAAAACCAGCCAAGCAAGTTTACTTGCTCACAGTGAAGTACTGATTGAGCGTTGCCTTAAGCTTTCACCGGATCAAATTGCCTCATTAATGAAATTAAGTGATAAATTAGCAGGGTTAAATGCAGCACGATTCGGTGAATGGTCATTACCTTTCACCCCTAAAAATTCTCGTCAAGCGGTATTAGCTTTTAATGGCGATGTCTATTCAGGTTTAGATGCTAACTCTTTTAGTGAAGATGATTTTAATTTTGCTCAACAACATTTTCGTATTCTATCTGGTCTATATGGCTTATTAAAACCCCTTGATTTAATGCAAGCTTATCGTCTTGAAATGGGGATAAAACTTGATAATGTTCGCGGTGCTAATTTGTATCAATTTTGGGGAAATATCATTACCAATGAATTAAATCAAACATTAGCCGAGCAAGGTGATGATGTACTGATTAACTTAGCCTCAAATGAATATTTTAAGGCTGTTAAGCAAAAATCGTTAAACGCGACAATTATCACTCCACAATTTAAAGATTGGAAAAATGGTCAATATAAAATCATCAGTTTTTTTGCGAAAAAGGCACGTGGTTTAATGGCTCGTTACATTATTCAGAACAAAATAAATAATGTTGAACAAGTGAAAGACTTTGATTTAGCTGGTTATCAATTTAGTCGTGATTTAAGCCAAGGTAATGAACTGGTTTTTACCCGTAAAATAAACATTAATGAATGATAATATGGTGAACAACGAGTCATTAGTCGCCAGTTACTATGACCAAGTTTTTTCAGTACTTAATTTAGCTAGCTCGTTCAGACAAATTACCTAGTACCAACTGAATAGGTCAATAGTTATAATAAAAAGCCTATAACTAAAGTTAGTTTCAGGCTTTTGGGTTTTTATTATGCACTATAAGATTATAGTATTACCCTAGAACTTATATTCGGCTCCAGCGTAGTAGAATGCACCATTAAAGCCAAACGGTGCAGAGCGACGAGAATAGGTAAATACTCCTGGGCTATCAACAATAACGTTACCGTTACTATCTACAATAGTGCCACTACGTGAGTTACCTATTTCGTTTTTGTCTGGGTAAACATCAAACAAATTATTACCACCAATATTAAATGCTAAACTATCAGTTAATTGATAACTAACCCGTAAATCAGTTAATATTTCTGCGCCATAAGTCTGTTTATCACCATCGGTGATAGTGTATTCACCATAACGGTTAAAAGCTAAGTTGATGGTGAAATCACCAATTTTGTATAAACCACTTAAACTAATTCTGTCTTGTGGTTGCCATTCTTCAATAATAGAAATAGCTTGGTCGTTAAAAATTTTCTCTGGAGCAATACCACTTAAACTACTATCTTCTGGTGCAAAAATACTGACCACATCGGTTTCAGTGAAGTTAGCAGCAAAAGTTAAGTCTAAATCACCACCCATCATTTCGGTATTCCAAGTGGCAATAATATCAATACCGGTGGTTTCAGTATCCGCGCCATTTAAGAAAAATTGGCCACCGCCAGCGCCAGAAGCTTTTAACTTAGCATCTAGTACGGGTGATAAACCGGTCCCTAATGAATCACTTAATACGATACGATCATCAATATCAATAGAGTACCAATCTATGGTTAAATTGATATTATCGCTAACTTGAATAACAGTACCAATACTAAAATTAGTTGCCTCTTCTTCTTTAAGTTGTGGAATACCTATCGCTTTTGCTAACGTAGAGTCATTACGGAAGGTGCCTATTTGTACGGCAATTTGATCACCATCAGGATCGTCTGGATTAGTTTTAAACTGGGTACCAATGTTATTAAAATACAACTGTTGCATTGAAGGCGCTCTAAAGCCAGTACTCATCGCGCCACGAATGGCAATATCTTCAGTAATTGACCAATTAGCCGCTAGTTTAAAGTTAGTACTATCACCAAAACCGTCATAGTCATCGTAACGAACCGCACCACTGACAATTAAATCTTCAGTTACTTCCATTTCGGCATCGGCATAAAAAGAAATGACATTTCGAGTTTCATCAACAGTCGATACTGGGCCTATGCCGGGAAAGCCCTGAATAGCAGCATCAGTATTAGTATCATATAAATTTTCACCTTCAACTGTGTCGTAATCACGATAAGAATATTCCTCACCGGGTGTTACTTTATAAATATCGGTACGGATTTCAGCGCCCATGGCTAATGAAAATAGATCGAAGTTTTGAGTATAATCAATATTTAAGGTTGATAAGGCTAACTCTAGGCCGTAAGCATAAGCCTCACGAGGAACAGAGTTTCGAATTTGCTCAGGGGTTATATCAGCAAGCGAGCCATCGGCATTATATTGTAAGGCATTAGCAAAAGATGAGTTGATGCTGTCACTGGTGGTGTAGTCAATATTATTTTGACCATAAGTATAAGAGAAGTCTAAACTTGCACCATTATCAAATTCGGTTTGATAACCAAAGTTATAAGAGACATCTTTAATATCAGAATTGATTTTAGGTAAAAAACCCGCAGGAATAGTGGCATCGCCATCTTGTAATGTTGCATTACCACCATCATTAGCATTATGACGGAAGAAGGCGGCAGATTGGTTATCACGCTTTGAATAAGTGATAAAGCCATAAAGTTCACCATCTCCTAGCTCATAACCGGTATTAATGGTTAAACCAAATTGGCTTGAGTCGGCATCTCCAATTCTAAAGGTATTACGTGTAGCGGTCGCTTCACGAGGATCACCCAGTAATTGAGCGCCATTAGCTGCATCAGTACAACCAGGAAACTGACAAGAGCCGTGTAAGCCAGCACGATTGGTGAAGCCACGGTCACGGAAGTTTAAGGTGGTATTTAAATAACCACTGTTCCCCAAAGCAAAGCCTTTAGAAATATCAATGTTAGTGATTTCGCCGTCACCTTCGGAATATTCCCCATAAGAAACCGCTACTTTACCACCTTCATCAGCGTCATTTAAGACGATATTAATAACACCCGCAATAGCATCCGAGCCATATTGTGCTGCTGCGCCATCACGTAATACTTCAATACGTTTAATAGCTGCCGCAGGAATAGCATTCATATCAGTGCCTGCCGTACCACGACCAACTGAAGTGTTTATATGAATTAAACTTGCTTGATGACGACGTTTACCGTTAATGAGTACTAAGGTTTGATCGGGTCCTAGACCACGCAAAGTGGCAGGACGTAAGGCATCAGTACCGTCACTAATTGATGAGCTAGAAAAGTTAAAAGAAGGGGCTATTGCTTGTAACATTCGGCCAACTTCTGTTTGACCAGTGTTAGCTAAAGCTTCTGCTGAAAGAATATCAACTGGCACAGGAAGGTCGTCGGCAGAGCGACCTGCCACACGGCTACCAATAATGGATATTTTTTCTATTTCTTGCTCGGTGACTTGCGCAGGCTCTTGAGCAAGGGCTGTTTGGCTAGCGGCACCTAGTATCATAGGTACTAGTATTGCTTTCATGGTTTTATTGTTCATTGTTGTAATTCCTCTATCATGTTTATCAACTTGGATGCTCAGTTGACCAGAGTTATTAACAACAGCAATTAAGCCAGAGCCCTTTAATATTTTTTTTAGGCCTGAATGTGCTGAATGATAACCTTTTAGCGTATTTGCTTGATGTTTCTTGGTTAAATCAAACGAAAACACAATGGTTTGATTAGCCTTTTGAACAAATGCAATTAAAGCTTTGTCAGCTCGTTGTTTGGTTGTTTGTTAATATCAAACCATCAGCGTTAGCATTGAGTGTAACTAGCATCATTAACACAGTTGTGAAAACGTTGAGTAACCACTTAGGCTTAGCTGATATTTTAAACAGACGAAATTTCTTTCGCCAACTGCGCAGTATTAATAGACAGGTGAGCAGGAGGAATCCTCTATATTATTTAATATTTTTGTGTTAAACAACAGTAAATAGCCAGTAATAAATACTGTCTATTTACTTAATAAAGATCAGAGAAAGTCTCTGTACTTTATTGATGAATAAAGGGTTATTTTGTTGGAGTTATTAAAGTAGTATTATTAGCACTTTTACGATAACTGATATTAAAATTACTACTAAGTGAAGCTAATAAACCATCGACATCATTGGCTTTAAAATAACCAGACACTTTAACGTTGGCAATTTCAGCATCAAGTATTTTAAATTGACTAGAAGTATATCTGCTGATCTCAAGTAGTGCTTGCGATAGCGGTTCGCCATCAAAATCAGCATACCTTGTTACCATGCTAAATCACCTTGTACCTGATCAAGATATTTTTTTTACTGGCGTTTTTATCTGATTGGTAATGACTGATTTTTCGCCTGAAATAACTAAAATCCCAGGTGAATTTTCAGCTTGAGTATTTTTATTTGAAGTTAATAATATTTGTTTTATTACTGATAAAGCTGCAGTAGCTTTAGTGATCAATACTCGGCCTTCGGTAACCATTAATTCTATTTTTTGATGGTCACTTTTTTGGACATTAAAGGTGGTACCTAACGCGGTAAAATATTTATTTGATCTTCCCCCGATAAAACGGACACATTTAATGAAGGTAAAAATGACTCATGCATTAGAGATTAGTGCCAAGTAATTAGATGATAGCAACGCTAGCTGCAAGCGATATTACAGCAAATTTAGAGGGTGGTTTTTTTACTCTTTCCAGTGGAAATAAACCGCTTAGTTCATTTAATACAGAAATATCATCCCAATAGGAAGCCATTTCAAGTAATGTAGCGTGATGTTTGGTATTTTGATTACACCAAATAACCAACTCTTTTTGTTCTATATTCGTTAATCCGCGATCGATGCGGCTGATCCAAAGACAAGCGAGCTCTTGAATTTTTTCTTTAGTATTTAATTGACTTATATTACTCATGGGCTTGTTCATATTCATTATTTATTGGCAATAATTTTAGCGACAGTTACAGGTTTATTTGACTTTTATTTTTCAGCACCAGTAGAGCTTCGACCGACGTTATAGTTCATTCGTTCCATATATTGCACACTTTTTAATAAGCCCCTTGCTACGTGCTTTTCAACAGTACTTTCACTTAACTGTAAATATTGGGCTATCTCTTTTTGGCTAAGACCATACACTTTTTTTAAAATGAAACATTTACGTATTGAGCCTGATAATTGATCGGTAGCACGACAAAAAAATAAAAAACGCTCTTTAGATTCGTAATCATCTTCAAAGTTGGCGCTACTTAATTCGACAGGTGGCTCGACAAAATCCTCTATAGAATCATTAAATTTGTTATCCCACTTAGCATTATGATTTAAAGCAAGGTTTTTGGCTGTTTTTAGCATGTAACTGCGAGCATACTTAATTTCTTGTTTTAAATTTGCTTCATAGCAGCGTACAAATGTTTCTTGTACTATGTCATCTATTTCGTCTGGCTTTACAATTAGACTAATAAAGCCTCGTATTGTGCTTTGATAACTGATAAAAATATCGCTAAGTGTACTCTTATTTATTTTATTATGCATTTTCATTAACACGAAAAATATTAAGTAACCTTAGTCTAGTCATTAATCAGGTTTTTTTTCAATAAATTTGTTTATGCTTATGCTTATGTTGATGTGATGGTTTTAGGTAAAATGGAAATGTTTGCTTCCCTTTGCGCTAATTGATTTGGTAATACTTTAAGGTTGGTTCTATTATCGTCAATAATAATAAAATACTTGGTACTATTTGATACAAAAACGCCAACGATTTACAAACGTTGGCATTAGTTTTATTTTATTTTATTTTACTATTTTTTAGCTTTCGTTTTTTTTGTTTTTTTCTTGGCTTGTTTTTTTACTTTTGCTTTTTTTTGTGCTGTCGAGAGTTTTACTTTCGCTTTTTTATTAGCAACGCGAGATTCTTTATGCTGTGGACGTAATTCTTCAATAATTCGACGTGATAAACGCTCTTTAGTATAACGCTCTATTTTACCAATGACAGCCATGTCGTGAGCTTCAACTAATGAAATAGCCGTACCTTTATTACCCGCTCGACCAGTACGACCAATGCGGTGTATGTATATATCTACTTTACGTGGCATATCAAAATTAATTACATGGGTGATATTGACGATATCTAAGCCCCGTGCGGCAACATCAGTTGCTACTAATACCTTAATTTCACCACTTTTAAAACGCTCAATGGCTTTATTACGTTTATCTTGCGGCATTTTTCCTTCAAGCCAAACACAAGGTAATTCTTCGGCGTATAACTTGCCCGAAAGGTATTGCACGGTTTCGCGTTTATTGGCAAAAACAACCGTTCGTTCAACACCTTCTTGTTTTAGAAGATTTACCAATAATTTAAGTTTGTGCTGACTGTTATCACTAATATGCATCCATTGGTGAATAACAGCTTTTTCTTTGCGTGATGGATTCGACTCTAAAAATACTGCCTCATCAAGCACTTCTTTAGCAAAACGTAATACGCCAGCGCCCTCTAAAGTGGCTGAGAATAACATAGTTTGTTTACGCCAGCGTGCTTCAGCAACAATGCGGTTGATGGTTTCAACAAAGCCCATATCAAGCATTCTGTCGGCCTCATCTAAGACTAAAATTTCAATCTCACGGGCATCAAACTGTTCATTTTCAATATACTCTAATAAGCGACCTGGGGTAGCGACTAAAATATCTGTAGTACTGGTGAGTATATCGGTATGACTACCATAATTAACTCCGCCAGTAATAACGCCTGTTTTAATGTTGGTTAATTTGGTTAACTGCTCGCTGTCTGCACCAATTTGAATAGCAAGCTCGCGTGTAGGAGTTAAAATTAATACCCGTGGAAAACCCGGTTTAGTGCGAGGGTAATCCAATAAATGTTGAGCAATAGGTAATAAAAAGGCAGCGGTTTTACCCGTACCTGTTGGCGCAGAGGCCATAATATTATTGCCTTTCATCGCCTGTGGAATAACTAAGTCTTGAATAGAGGTCGGTTTTTTGTAGCCTAGTTCTTTAATACTGGCTAATAATTCAGAGTCGAGATCAAATTGCTCAAACATAAGGGATTTTCACTAAGTTGGGAGTTTTCTATAGATGGCGACAATTATAGTGGTTTTAAAGACAGCTGTAACTATTTTATCTCGTTACTCGAAATCAATAACTCGATAATCTTAACTTTCACTATACTCAATTAAAATTTGTTCACACCAATGTTCAATACGATCTTCACTAAGATCATATTGATTATCTTCATCAAGAGACAAGCCAACAAAGTGACTTTTATCTTCAGTTAAAGCCTTTGATGCGGCAAAATCATAGCCTTGGTTTGGCCAATAGCCAATCAGTTGTGCACCTTGTGCTATTACCTGCTCATGCAGCATACCCAGTGCGTCTTGAAACCAGTCGGTGTAACCTATTTGATCGCCCATGCCATATAAGGCTATAGTTTTACCACTGAGGTTAAGTTCATTAATATCGAGCCAAATAGATTCCCAGTCTTCTTGAAGTTCGCCGTAGTCCCAAGTAGAAATGCCGAAAATAATAAAATTATAATCAAGACAGTTGGCAAGTGCCACCTCTTTAATGTTGTGTAATTCAACCAATTCGGCGCCAATGATTGTTTGAATTTTTTCAGCTGCCATTTCGGTATAACAAGTGGTGGAGCCGTAGAATAAACCAATTTTCATGAAAGTTTGCCTAAAAACAATAGAAGTAGATAATTATTAAAGATTTTAACAAAATCATTTAGTACAATTCAATTTAATGTTACAAAATTTCAGCAACGACTGTAATATCATCGTTATTAAAACGGTCAGTCTTATATAATATATCCCCGATAGTCGTTAATTAAAAATTTAGGAAGTAAGTATGTTTAAAAAGGTTTTGATTGTTAGTAGTTTGATCATTACGGCAATGAGCGTGTTCTTCGCTATCAATGAGCAAGCTATTGCGAAGGACTCACAAGTACCAAGTACTATCGCTAAAGCAGCTGAATTAGATCCCACAAAGCTAAATGTTGATTTACTAAAAGCAAAAATTAAAGCTAAGTTGGGTTTAATTGTTGATAAAGTGGAAAAAACGCCTATTCCAGGAATTGCTTTATTGATAACAGATCAAGGCTTATTTTACGCAAGCTATAATGGCGATTACTTTATTCAAGGTAAGGTTTATAGCTTAGTAAATGCTGTCACTGATCTAGCGGAACAGAGTTTAGCTAAAGTGCGTCTAGCAGGCATGGAAAAGTTTAAAGATGACATGATTGTCTATAAGGCCAAAGATGAAAAATATGTAGTAACGGTTTTTACTGATATTACTTGCGGCTATTGTCGTAAAATGCACAAACAAATGGATGATTACAATGCTCGTGGTATCACTTTTCGGTATTTAGCTTATCCTCGTTCAGGTATTAAAGACAGGCTTGGTAATTATACAGAAGGTTTTAAAGACTTACGTTCGGTATGGTGTAGTGAAGATCCCAATCAAGCGATGACCAATGCTAAAAACAGTCAAGGAATTGGTTATCGTGTCTGTGATAAACCTATTGAAGCAGAGTTTGATTTTGGCCGTCAAGTTGGTGTTAATGGCACGCCTGCTATTATTTTATCAACGGGTATGATGGTGCCAGGTTATCAACCTCCTGCTCAATTAGAACAATTATTAAAGAACCTTTAAGCCATCAAAGAAAATATTGACCTATGAGTAAACAAATAATTCGCCGTGAAAAAGTGGCTACCGAGTATTTACCTGATACTTTCCCTGAAATTATTAAGCAAATTTATGCTAGCAGAGGCGTTGAATCCTCGCAGCAACTTGAGCTTAAGGTCAGCAATTTACAAGGCCTTAATTTACAAAAAAATAGTAATGATGACAGGTTAAAAGGCTTAGATGATGCTTGTCAGTTATTACATGCGGCCTTAATTAATAATAGAAATATTATTATCGTTGGCGATTTTGACGCTGACGGCGCAACTAGTACAGCGTTGATGATGGTAGCATTGACTTTAATGGGCAGTGTTAATCATTCTTTTTTAGTCCCTAATCGCTTTGAATATGGTTATGGCTTAACACCTGAAATAGTGGATGTTGCCGCTAAGCAAGGCGCACAATTGTTAGTAACTGTTGATAATGGTATTAGCTGCGTTGCCGGTGTGAATAGAGCGAAAGAGCTTGGTTTACAAGTACTCGTTACTGATCACCATTTACCTGGTCATGAACTACCTAAAGCCGATGCTATTGTTAATCCTAACCAAGACGGCTGTCCATTTCCTAGTAAATCTCTTGCCGGTGTTGGTGTTGCTTTTTATTTGATGTTAGCACTTAGAAGCTACCTTAGAGATAAAAATTTCTTTGTTGAGCACAATATTGCTGAACCTAATATTGCACAATTACTTGATTTAGTTGCCTTAGGTACAGTCGCTGATGTGGTGTCACTTGATGCTAATAATCGCATTTTAGTTGATCAAGGTCTAAAACGTATTCGCGCAGGAAAAACGCGCCCTGGTATCCAGGCGCTAATAGAAGTTGCCAATAAAAATCAACAGCGCTTAGTCGCTTCAGATTTTGGCTTTGCTTTAGGGCCAAGAATAAATGCTGCTGGGCGTTTAGATGATATGTCGTACGGTATTAATTGTTTACTGGCTCCTGATTTAGCGAGTGCCCGTGTTATGGCCGCTGATCTTGATGATTTAAATAAAGCACGTCGTGAAATAGAGCAGGGCATGCAAGCTGAGGCTGAAACTATTTTTCAACAGCTTAATTTTTCATTAGATAATTTACCTAATGCTATTACTTTATATCAACAAGACTGGCATCAAGGTGTCATTGGTATTGTTGCCGGACGGTTAAAAGAAAAATTTCATCGTCCCTGCATTGTTTTTGCTAAAGGTAGCATTGATGACTCGGTTAATGTTGAGCAACAAGAAATTAAAGGCTCGGCTCGTTCAATACCCGGTTTACATATTCGTGACTTGTTGGAGCGTATTGACAGTCAACATCCGAACCTCATTCTCAAATTTGGCGGTCATGCCATGGCCGCTGGTTTGTCAATTAAACAGCAACATTTTGAAAAATTCCAAACATTGTTTAATGACTTAGCAGGCAAGTGGCTCAAAGTAGAAGATTTACAAAGCATCATATTATCGGATGGTGAACTCGCCCTTAACCATTTAACGCTGGCTTTTGCCGAGCAATTACGTGATGCCGGCCCTTGGGGACAGAATTTCCCTGAGCCGTTATTTGATGACGCCTTTACTTTAGTGCAGCAACGTATAGTTGGCGAAAAACATCTAAAATTGGTGGTAGAAAAACAAGGGTCTGTATTTGATGGTATTGCCTTTAATGTTGATGTAAACGTTTGGCCAAATTCACGAGTAAAGCAAGTGCATTTAGCTTATCGATTAGATGTTAATGAATTTCGTGGTAAACGCACGGTGCAATTAATGGTTGAAGATATCACCGCTATTGAGCCCTTTTAGTTTAAAAATAATGAAGACTGATGATAGAGAAAACATTAGCAATAATTGAGTTACCACGGTTAGCTTTCGCTTTTATTCCGGTGCTAGTGGTTTTATTTATTCAGTTTAATTGGTTGTTACCACAAAAAAGAACACTACATGCACTGGCTCGTATGTTGGTGCAATTATTGTTAGTGGGCTTTTTCCTCGGCTATATATTTGAGTCAAGCAGCGCTTGGTTAGTGCTACTATTGCTGATTATTATGGTGCTGTTTTCTAGTTGGATCGCATTAAATAACATTGAGGCACCTAAAAGGCAACTTTTCCAACGCGCTGTATCAGCTATTTCAGTTAGTGGTCTTTTAACCTTATTTATTATCAGTCAAGGTGTTTTACAACTATCTCCCTGGTATCATGCACAAACACTAATACCTCTTGCCGGTATGGTATTCGCTAGCAGTATGAATAGTGTTAGTTTATCTGGTGAGCGTTTTTATGCTGAGCTAGCTAATAAGGCTAGTTATGATCAGGCTCGAAATACCGCTTTTCAAGCATCAATGATCCCCAATGTAAATGCACTTTTAGCGGTTGGCATTGTTTCTTTACCCGGTATGATGACTGGACAAATTCTTTCCGGGGTTTCGCCTTTTATTGCCGCAAGGTATCAAATTATGGTGATGTGTATGATTTTTGCCTCGGCAGGCATTTCATCCGCTTACTTTCTTCATTTAGCTAAGCCTAAAGATAGGCCTATAGTTAAGCCGAAAAGCTAGCTCGAAACCTTCATAAAAAATTCATAAAGTTACTCTTCTGGCTTATTTAACCTGAACTCTGCTTAAAAAATGTTTATCTAGCAGCTATTTTTACTAACTTCTACGTTAAATTCGTTTGCAATAGGCTAGCTATTGGCGCGAAAATTTATCCTCATTAATATTTGATCACTAACTTATTGGTATTACTACGTGGGTTGGCTAGGTTTTCTGATTCAATCGTTAAATTTTGATTAGTTTAGCAATAAAAAACGCAGATGATTGCTCATCTACGTTAATAATATAAAAGTTATCTTACGATACTTTTATATTTAGTACATGTGCTGACCACCGTTAATTGATAAAGTCGAGCCAGTAACAAAACCTGCCTCATCAGCGACTAAAAACAGTACAGAACGAGCAATATCTTCTGGTTGGCCTAGACGTCCTACCGGTATTGTTTTAACAATTTTTGCTAAAACTTCTTCAGGCACTGCGCGCACCATATCGGTTTCAACATAACCTGGTGCAATCGCATTTACGGTAATGCCTTTTGCTGCACCTTCTTGTGCTAATGCTTTGGTAAAACCATGGATACCAGATTTAGCTGCCGCATAGTTTACTTGACCATATTGGCCGGCTTGACCATTAACAGAGCCTATATTAACAATACGCCCAAATGAGCGTTCTCTCATACCTTCGATAACAGCACGAGAAGTATTGAAACAAGAGGATAAATTGGTCTGAATAACGGCATTCCATTTTTCAAAATCCATTCTGTGCATGGTACCATCTCTGGTAATTCCTGCATTATTGACCAGAATATCGACAGGGCCAATTTCAGATTCTATATCACTAATACTTCTACTTACGCTTTCAAAATCACTCACATCAAATTTAGCAGTTCGGATACCTGTTCGCTCTGTAAACTCTTGAGCTGCTTGATCATTACCAGCATAGTTCGCGATGACAGTATAACCGTGATCTTTCAACATAATGCTAATCGATTCACCTATTCCACGGGTTCCACCTGTTACTAATGCAATGCGTCCCATATTTGTACTCCTTGTTAAATGTCATAATTATTATATAGAGGTTTCTAAGCTTCATACTTGTTGAGCTTTGCTGCTCAATAACTATCATATAGCAAGCTTAATCATTCAACTAGTGGACTTTAGTTTGAGTTTTTTCAAAATTTAATTTTTATTTTGGTTATAATTTCGACTTTTATTTGCATTAAATTGTTAAATGGGTGTGAATTTTGAGGAAAGTTGTTTTTATTTCAAATGTCAGGTTAATTAATGGTCGTGTTTTTTTATTATATTTTTTTGTTATATCTTATATTTTGTTTTTGTTTGACTATATAGTGATGTTTAAGCTATAAATTTTTACTTAGAAGATAAAAATTGAAGTGTTTAGTTAACTTTAGCAAGTTATCGTTATATTCTGTTTAAATAAATAAACTAATGGAATAAAAATATGACACATAAAAAAACAGCTTTAGTAACTGGCTCTGTCAGCGGTATCGGTTTAGGAATTGCGAAAAATTTAGCTAAGCAAGGTTATAAAGTCCTTATTACTGATATTAATCTATCTGTAGCTGAAGATGTCGCTCAAAGTATTAATCACTTGGGAGGAGATGCATTAGCTTTTAAACTTGATGTTACCGTGCAAGCTGATATTGATAATGTTATTGCTTGCGCGGATGAATTTAATAATCGTATTGATGTTTTAGTGAATAATGCGGGTATACAATATGTTTCTAAGTTAGAAGAGTTTCCAGCAGATAAATGGCAATTGATTACTAATGTGCTATTAGTTGGCCCTGCAATGATGACCAAAGCGGTATTACCTTTAATGAGAGCTAATAATTTTGGTCGTATTATCAATATAGGATCTTTACATGGTTTAGTTGCCTCTCCATACAAAAGTGCCTACGTTGCAGCCAAGCACGGCATTATCGGTTTTTCTAAAGTAATAGCCTTAGAAACGGGCGACCAAGATATTACTATCAATACAATTTGTCCTGCCTATGTAAAAACGCCACTAGTTGAGAAACAAATTACAGATACAGCCAAAGAACATGGTATTAGTGAAGAGGAAGTTGTTAATAATATTATGTTGGCGCCAATGCCGAAAAAAGCATTTATTGATATAGAAGAAATATGTGGTTCAGTCAGTTATTTAGCGAGTGATCTAGCTAAAAATATGACCGGACAAACTATGGTATTAGATGGTGGTTGGGTAGCAAGATAGTCTAGTTGGCTATACGAAGGGCATAAAAGTAGGCTTGATAAAACAAGCCTACTTTTATGTTTTTATTAATATTTTTCTTTCATAGATAATTAGTTATGTTTTTCAATAAATGCGGTAATACTCGGTGCTATTCTTTCGCGGAATGCAGAGCCACTAAACGTGCCAAAATGACCAACACCATCAAAAACTTCATGTAATCTGTCATGCTCTGCAATATTGGTACATAAAGCTTGTGCTGCTTCGGTTTGGCCTAATGAACAAATATCATCATTTTGCCCTTCAATAGTATGCAATGGCGTATTAGTTATTGCCGATAAATCAACTAGCTCACCTCGGTAAGTCATTTTACCATTGGCTAAATCTTGATTAATAAAAATACGATCTACGGTTTCTAAATAGAACTCAGCATCAAGATCTAATACGGCTAAATATTCATCATAAAAGTTACGGTGACTGGCTGATTTTTCATCTTTTCCATGTAAAACATCGCCAAAATAATCCTTATGTTTCTTTATATGGCTTTCCATATTCATCGCCATAAAAGAGCTTAATTGAACAAAACCAGGATATACTTTTCGTCCTGCACCAGGATAGCGATTAGGCACTTTCATAATGACGTTCTTTTCAAACCAAGCTAAATCTTTGTCACTTGCATATCTATTGAGATCGTTAGGATTGATACTGGTATCAATAGGACCAGCCATTAAGGTCAGAGATTTAGGTGTGGCAGGATCTTTTGCCTTCGCCATTACAGCTGTAGCTATTAAGGCCTGAACCGTAGGTTGGCAAACGGCTAATACATGGGTGTTTTCGCCAATTTCTTTCATAAAATCGATAAGATAACTAACATAATCATCAAAACCAAAGGTTCCTTCAGATAAAGGAACGTTTTTAGCATCTAGCCAATCAGTAAGGTAAACATCATGGTCTAGAATTAAGCGCTCTATTGTTGCTTTCAACAATGTTGCATGATGACCCGAAAGAGGAGCCACTAAAAAAAGTTTAGGTTGTTGAATATCAGTATCTTGTCTGAAGTGAATTAAATTACAAAAAGGTTTCACTACAATAGTTTCTTCGATAACGTTAACCGTTTCCCCGTCAATTATTGTTGTTTTTATATCAAAAGGCTGTTTATTGTAAACTTTAGTCTGACGATAAGCGCTATCAAGTCCCGCACTGATGCTTTTTCCTAGTAAGGTCTTTGCAAAAGGGTTGTAGGGGTTATTCATTAATGTTTGACTCAACCCGATAAAACCATTCATCATTTCGGCGGAGCGACTATATAGATCGTAACTTTGATACATCATATGCTTTATCCTTCAAGTAAATTTTCAACTAGTATTATCCCTGTTACTTGAGCCTAAAATTTTTATATAGGCCAAATATACGCACATTACAGATCTGTTAGTTTACGTCAGAGGTGATTTTAGTTTACGTTAGAGTTAATTAAGGTTCCTATTTCATTTTTCGAGTTAATCTAGGTACCTATTTTTATTACATACTGCGGCGCAGCATTTCGATTTGAAATGAGTATACCTAGCAAATTTATATTGGTCAATAATTCTTTGCTGCACCGCGTCAAAAATAAGTGTATGCTTATGTCTTCACTACAAATAGAAAAGCACTATATGTTATTAGTTAGGGTCGATGTAGGCTGTTAAAATAGATAATTAGCAATTAAGTTTGTATATTTCAATTATTGTTTGTATCTTATTATCTTATTGTTATTGTTTATAAATTATTTACTAATGATTTTAACAAAAAAATTAACTTTTTAACTTAGGGTTGCTTAAAAGAACATCATTTATAAGAGCATCATTTACAAGGATATATTATGAAATCGAGTGATCAGAAAGAAGTAGCAGATTTTTTAGAGCAATACTCAGAAGTATTTAACACCATGTTTAAACAGGTTTTAAGTGGTACTGATACAGAAAGTTTAAATTCAATGTTAGATTCAGATAAGTTAACTGAACTTTTATCTCAAGGGGTAAAAGTTGATACTGCCGAGTTATTGAGTAAACAAATGTCTTTTATGACTCAGCAAGCTGAACTTTGGCAAAACGCGACTAAAGCATTACTTGGTTCGAAAGTTGATCCAGTAGTCACTGAAAAAAGTAATGATAAAAGGTTTCAAGACAGCGAATGGAATGAAAACCCGGTTTTTAACTATTTAAAACAGTCTTATCTGTTAAATTCTAATATGCTGCAAGATACGGTTAATAGTTTGCATTTCGATGATCCTAAAGCTGAAGAGCAAATTAAGTTCTATACTCGACAATATATCAGTTCTGTTTCTCCAAGCAATCATGCATTAACGAACCCAGAAGTTTGCCGAGACATATTAGAATCTAAAGGCGAAAACCTTATTAAAGGGTTACAAAACTTTATGCAAGACTTACAGCAAAGTCCTGCGGATGCCCT
Source organism: Colwellia sp. (assembly GCA_013215465.1). Classification (GTDB taxonomy): domain Bacteria; phylum Pseudomonadota; class Gammaproteobacteria; order Enterobacterales; family Alteromonadaceae; genus Colwellia. Next base: position 461,725 of record JABSOW010000002.1, read on the forward strand.
TAAAATCAGCCAAACTAACGCGGATGCGTTTACTTTAGGGGAAGACTTAGCTTACACCCCAGGTGATGTGATTTACCAAAATGACTTGATGCAGCTTATACAGTACAAAGCCACCACTAAGGAAGTCAATGAAGTCCCTTTATTATTTGTGCCACCTTTTATTAATAAATATTATGTCCTGGACATGGATGAACAAAAATCATTGATAAAATGGGCTGTAGGTCAGGGGCATACGGTATTTGTTATTTCATGGGTAAATCCAGACAAAACACTTTCTCATAAAGGCTTTAATGACTATATCAAAGAAGGACCAATCGCAGCACTTGATGTTATTGAAGAATTAACTACATCGAGCAAAATAAATGTTGTTGGTTATTGTATTGGCGGAACGTTGTTAGCAACAACCCAATCATATTTATTGGCAAAAGGTGATACAAGAATAAATTCATTGACCTTTTTAACAACATTATTAGATTTTGATGAGCCGGGTGAAATTGGCGTTTATCTTTCTGAGAAAATGTTACCTTTCTTGAAAAAGGATATTAAAGAGAAAGGAATATTAGATGGTCGTGTGCTTGGTTTAGCATTTAGCATGTTACGTGAAAATAGCTTGTTTTGGTCATATTTTGTTAATAATTACCTAAAAGGTAAAGATCCTGCGCCATTTGATATTTTATACTGGAATGGTGACTCTACAAATTTACCAGCGGAAACCTTTGATTTTTATATGACAAATACCTATCAATATAATAATTTGATAAAAGATGGTGCTGTTGAAATTGAAGGCGTTGCTATTGAACTCAGTAAAATTGATACGCCAAGTTATTTCTTAGCGACAATTGCAGATCATATCGTTTTGTGGCAAGCATCATACAAAGGAGCGAAAGCGCTTTCTGGGCCAACAAGGTTCGTTTTAGCTGGCTCTGGCCATTTAGCTGGTGTGATTAACTCCGTGGAACACGGTAAATATCCACACTGGGTTAATGACGAGCTTTCTGACACTGCAGAACATTGGTTCGAAAACTCTACTAAGAAAGAAGGTTCTTGGTGGACAGATTGGGATGAGTGGGTTGTTCCTCAATCAGGTAAGCAAGTCGCAGCACGCAAACAAGGCTCTGAAAAATATGCAAGTATTGAAGCTGCCCCTGGAAGCTACGTTAAAAAACGTCTTTAGTATAGTTAGTGGGTAACAGGTAATCTCTCTATTTTTGGGATCACCTTGTTAATCTGATAATTAAAATAGAAAGCGACCAGAAAGGTCGCTTTTTTTATGTTTGCAGTATATCTGTTATACTGCATGTTAATACCAAGTACATTAATTAATTGACCACTTAGCGAGAGTTAAAAGGCTTAGAGGCAAGGCATTGATTAAAGAGAATGGTTATTCCCTTATCGAAATTAATAACGCCGCATATAAGCCTTTTAAACTCGCCCCTTGGGAGTTCATTAGCGAACTGATAACGGCTCAAAATTAATGAAATATAGAATAGCTATGTTTAAGTAATTTTGTTTGTTCTAAGCTCGCTAATGTAACTCTAAGCTGACCAATTAATTAGTGTAATTGGTATAAGACTACTTCTTCTAAATTGTTAGTAGATAGCATAAGTAAAAATTAATAACCACTGAGGTTGCCGTTGATCAAAATTAAAAGATATCCAAATCGCCGTCTTTATGACACTAGCAAAAGTCATTATATTAACTTGGATTATATTCGAGAATTAGTTATTGCAAATGAAGAGTTTCAAATAGTCGATTCAAAAACAAATGAAGATAAAACCCGTAGTATTTTAATTCAAATTATCAGTGAAGAAGAGACTAGTGATCGGCAATCGTTATTAACTAATACCTTATTGAAGCGGTTGATATGTTTTTATGGCCATGATAATCAGGACTATTTACAAGAATTTCTTGAGCAAAGTCTCTCTGCTTTTATTGAACATCAAGATGATATTTTAAAATTGAACAGTGGCATTAATAAAAATTCTCCCTTTGGTTTGTTTAGCAGTATTGTTGAACAAAATATGAATATGTGGAGTAAGTTTAAAACGCCGGGAGATAAAAAATAAGTTTTTGTTGCACTGCAACAAAATAATAGTTGACTCTAGACTGAAAAATTGGTTAAATTCTCACCAAGCAATGCTGCTCAGCAGCAAAATTTTAGGAGAAATGCATGTTTAATCAATTTTCAGCGTTATTTCAGACCTCATTAAAAAAACCAATTGATAAATTGGTTGAATTAAATATATCAGCAGCAAGTATTGTTGCACATCAACAAGGATTGTTCATTGCAAGTTTGATCGATGATAGCCTTTCATATAGCCGAAATATTTCTGCAACTACTGATATCGCTAAATTGATTGCGGATCAATCAAAATTTAGTGCCGATGTACAGAGTCAATTGACTGAAGTGATAAAGAAAACATCTGGAACTCTTACCAAAGCTCAAAAAGACGCTGAAGTAATTCTTAGTGATTCTTTTTCGGCATTTTCAACTAAAGCGAGTCAGTCTGTAGTTGAAAATAAAGCAGCTGTTCCAAAGGTGGTTATTAAAGAAAATTCACAGCCAGCGCCAAAAGCTGAAGTTAAAGTAGCGCCAAAAGTTGAAGCTAAAGCAGCACCAAAAGCTGAAGTGAAAGCAGCGCCAAAAGCTGAAGTGAATGCAGCGCCTAAAGCTGAAGTGAATGCAGCGCCTAAAGCTGAAGTGAAAGCAGCGCCTAAAGCTGAAGTGAAAGCAGCGCCTAAAGCTGAAGTAAAA
>JABSOW010000020.1 GCA_013215465.1 Colwellia sp.
TAATTACCTCAATGTATTATATTGAGATCTGATCGTGACTAAAGCAAAAAGTTCAATTTATAATGATCTTGCCGTGGGTGCGGAATGACAGTTATAATAGTATTATCTCAGTCATCAACAAATAATCATTAATTTTTCTTTGTTGATAAAAATATTTTAATGGATAATTAAATAGAAAGTAATTTTAAGTCTGTAATTTTAACACAAGGAGTATTTTTTATAGACAGTAGTTAGGAATTGTCGTGATAAATTTAAAAAGTTTAAAAGTAAAATTCATAGTTATCTTTGTTATTTTGGGATTGGTGCCAGCGGCAATTGTTAGTCTCATTTCAACTATTAATAGCTCTGCCGATGTCACTGAAAAAGTATTTAATCAATTAATAGCCATTAACCAGATCAAAAAACAGGCAATAAAGAGCTATTTTTCTGAACGTAAAGGAGACATGGGTGTCCTTATCGATATTGCTGACACCATGCAACAGCAAGCTTTCTTAAAACTGTCAGCGATAAATCATCTTAAAAAATCTCAAGTTAGCGATTATTTTAAAAATAACAATCTTCAATTAGAAAACTTGGCAGATGAAAAAAATACCCACCAAGCTATTCTTGAACTAGTTAATAATTTTTCTAATAAAAAGCAGTGGCATATTTTACTTAATAAATTCGATAACGACTATAAGTCATTATTGGCATCTTTTGGTTGGTATGATTTTTTTATTATAAGTACTAAAGGAACTATTGTTTATTCGGTTACACGAGAAAGTGATTTAGGCAAAGAAATCCCAAAAGACTTAAAAGGTAGCTCATTTTATCAAGCTTTCATGTTAGCTAAGCAGTCTGAGACATCTGATATTGAGTTTGGTGACTTTCTCCCTTATGCACCGAGTAATAATGATCCAGCGGCATTTTTTGTTAAGCCTGTTACAGTGAAGGGTAATCGTATTGGCTACATAGCTTATCAGCAACCTATTGATAAAATTAACCGTATTTTAGGTGATCGTGCAGGAATGGGTGACACTGGAGAGTCTTATCTTGTTGGACAAGATAAATTGATGCGATCTGATTCTTATTTAAATCCAACTGATTATTCAGTAGCGGCTTCTTTTTCGGGTAATAATCAAGTACAGACACAAGCTTCTGAAAATGCACTGCAAGGCAATAAAGACACAAGTGTTATAATGGACTATAACGATAACCCAGTTGTGAGCAGTTGGGACTTTATTGATATAAGCAGTGGAGTGCGCTGGGCCATTATTTCAGAAATTGACGTAGCAGAAGCTTTTAATCCCAAAACAGCTGACAATAAAGAATTTTATCAACATTATATTGAAAAGTATGGTTATTATGATTTGTTTTTAATTAACCCCAATGGCCATATTTTCTATACCGTCACCAAAGAAGCTGATTTTAACACTAATATTTTCAATGGAAAATATTCTCATTCTAATTTAGGTCAGTTAATTAACGACATTAGTCAAACGAATCAGTACGGCTTTATTGATTTTGCCTCTTATGAGCCTAGTAATGGCGACCCTGCTGCATTTATCGCCCAACCCTTACTCAAAACAGATGGACAAGTTGCTTTATATGTTGCATTACAAATATCACTGGAAGGTATACAAGCAATAATGGGTAATAGAGAAGGAATGGGAGCAACGGGAGAAAGTTATTTAGTTGGCAGTGACTTAAGAATGCGCAGTAATTCATTTCTTGATCCTAAGGGTCATACGGTCAAAGCAAGTTTTGCTGGATCAATTGAAAAAAATGGTGTTGATACCGAGGCCGCTAAGCGGGCGTTGAGAGGAGAAAGAGGTACCGATATTATTATTGATTACAACGGAAATCCAGTACTCTCATCTTTTGATCGCATTGAGTTTGGTTCATTTAACTGGGCCATATTATCAGAGATAGATGAGCCGGAAGCTTTCGCCTCAATTCATAACAATACCCTATTTATGCTTATGTTGATGGTAGCTATTATTATCATTATTTCTATCATAGGCATGTTTATTGGTAACCGTATGGCCACACCTATTATAAATATAGCGGATGTTGCCCAACGAGTAGCAAAGGGAGATTTAACCATGAATGTTGTAAAAACATCGAATGATGAAGTTGGATATTTGCAGTTAGCGATTGGGCAAATGATTCAAAACCTCTCTAGAATGGTTGGTAATATTTCAGGTATAGCAATTCAACAGGCTTCAACCTCTGAAGAACTTGCAACAATAACTACGCAAACAAGTACAACGCTTACCGAACAACAAGCAATTTCAGAGCAGCTTGCTACGGCAATGCAAGAAATGGGAGCGACCGCTAGCGAGGTTGCAACTAGCACTACCACTACATCATCGGCAGTTGATAATATTAAGATCAAAATTGATGATAGCTCATCTAAATTAGATGCAACCTATAACTCGATTGTAACAATGAGCGAAAAAATCCAGCAATCTGAGCAAAGCGTTAAAAAAGTACGAAGTGACTTTGACCAAGTTGTTAATATTTTAGATGTTATTAAAGGAATTGCTGATCAAACAAATTTATTGGCATTAAATGCGGCGATAGAGGCTGCTCGAGCTGGTGAGCAAGGCAGAGGTTTTGCCGTTGTTGCTGATGAAGTTCGCCAACTTGCACAACGTACTCAAGACTCTACCAAAGAAATAGATAACATGATCGGCATTATTATGGAAGGTGCTAACTCTTCTGTTGAAGTAATGGCAAGTAGCGTTGTTCAAGCTAATTCGGTACAAGAAAATGCGAAAGCAGCTATTGAATTAAATAAAGTTATCGGAATAGATATGAATGAGATCAGCGATTTAAGCATTCAAATAGCAACGGCAGCAGAAGAACAATCAGTTGTAGTAGATGACATCTTAAGAAATATTGAAACGTTAAATGAAGGTGTTACCGAAACTAGCCATGCAACGGAGAATATTGCCGAATCAAGTGTCGAGCTAGCACGCTTAGCCACTGAATTAGAAAAAGAATCCGCAGAGTTTAAAATCAAATAAAAGTCGGCAACGATAATGTTATCGTCATTAAGTATCCCTTACATTTGCTATTGATGGGCTATCGGCAAATGTAAGGGGTAATCATTATTTATCAAGAGGGGTAGAACAAATAACGGCATTTGGTGATATCAACTATGAATACAGATCAGGCTTTAACATCAAAAAAATTGCCGTGAAATACTAGTTTTGTCTAAGATAATAATCACCTTGAAAATACCAGTCAACGTTGCATTTATGTTAAGTTTGATAGGTACATTAATGCATGGAACTGTAGCGTTTAATTATAATTTTGTGCCTGAGTTTATGATGATACAGAGTAAGTTACTAACGTTAGTGTCACTATAATGTTTAGTTTTAATTTCTTCAACGATTATCACTTTAAAAGCCTCACTTATTGACATTATCAACTTAAATGACCGTGATCACACTTTTCAGTTTTGATTGCGCTTGTGCCAAAAAAATCTTCTGGTAGAATCAGTTATATTGTTTTTGTATATAGGTAGTTAAGCCGACATGGTTATAAAAGCTAAAAGCCCTGCGGGATTCGCTGAGCAGTATATTGTTGAATCTATTTGGAATGGGGGATTCCCTCCGGGATCAATTTTACCTGCAGAGCGTGAATTATCCGAGCTGATTGGTGTAACACGAACAACGCTTAGAGAAGTTCTTCAGCGTTTAGCTAGAGATGGCTGGTTAACAATAAAACATGGTAAGCCAACGAAAGTTAATAACTTTTGGGAAACATCAAGTTTAAATATTTTAGAAACGTTAGCTCAGTTAGACCAAGAAGGTATTCCTGATTTAGTAGATAACCTACTATCGGCTCGTACTAATATTAGTGCTATTTATGTACGTGGTGCGATAAAAAATAACCCAGAAAAAGCTATTGAGCTATTAAGTTCCTATGTAGATGTAGAAGATACTGGCGAGGCATTCGCCGAGTTTGATTATAAATTAAACAAAGAGTTAGTTATTGCTTCTGGTAATTCAATTTACTTATTAATATTAAATGGATTTGGAAGATTATACTCACGTATTGGTCGTTTGTATTTTTCTCACCCAATGGGGCGTGAAATCTCTAGAACTTATTATCAAAAGTTGATTGATTTGGCCAAAGAAAATCGTTTTGATGACGCTATATTTGCAGTAAGAAAATATGGTATTGAATCGGGAAAACTTTGGGCTGATTTAAAGGATGATGTTTTGAAAGAGCTTACCAAAGAGTAGTTTACTTCACAACTAAATACAAATTTGTAAGGCGACCATATCTTGGGATATTAGGTCGCCTTTTTGTTAGTTAAGTATTATTTCTTTGAAGCTATATTTTATCAGGACATTGAGCAATTATATCATCCTCACCTTCTTTATTTTCTTGTACAATTTTTACATCAAACTGCCATAAATAATGTAAGTGTTTAAGTACTTCATCTTTACTATCGCCTAGCTTAATGCCTTTGTGTGGTATATAACGCAGGGTGAGTGACCTATCACCATCAATATTAGCATCAACAATCTGAATGTTAACCTCTAAATTGCTGAGGTTATATTGGTCGGCTAATTTATGCCTGATTTTTTTATAACCTTGTTCATTATGTATTGCGCTGATTTCAACATAATTATTTTTTTCATCATCATTAATATGAAATAGCTTAAAATCACGGATAAGTTTTGGTGATAAATATTGGCTTATAAAGCTTTCATCTTTGAAATTTTCCATGGCAAAGTGCAAAGTGTCTAACCAATTACTACCAGCAATTTCAGGAAAAAATTCTTTATCTTCCTCCGTTGGATGCTCACAAATACGCCTGATATCAATAAACATATTAAAACCAAGAGCATAAGGATTGATGCCTGAATAATATTTACTATTATATTCTAGCTGGGCAACTACATTGGTATGACTATGCAAAAACTCCAACATAAATTTATCGGTAACTAACCCTTCGTCATAGAGGTGGTTCAATATAGTGTAATGCCAAAAACATGCCCAACCTTCATTCATTACTTGAGTTTGCTTTTGTGGATAGAAATATTGAGATATTTTTCTAACTATTCTGACTATTTCTCGTTGCCAAGGTTTTAGCAAAGGGGCATTTTTTTCAATAAAATAGAGGATGTTTTCTTGCGGCTCTGAAGGGAGTTTATACTTGTCTTCACTTTTTTCTTTGTTTTTGTTGGCGCTAGGAATAGTTCGCCATAACATATTAACTTGAGATTGTAGGTATTCTTCTCGCTCTTTTTGACGTTTTAACTCTTCATCAAGCGAAATTTTTTGCGGTCGCTTATAACGATCTACACCATGGCTCATTAAAGCGTGACAGGCATCTAATGTTGCTTCAACGTCATCTATGCCATACTTATTTTCACACTCAGCAATATAGCTTTTTGCAAAAAGTAAATAATCAATAATAGAGCTCGCATCTGTCCAAGACTTAAATAAATAATTTCCTTTGAAAAATGAGTTATGACCATAACAAGCGTGAGCCATAACTAAAGCTTGCATTGGCATGGTGTTCTCTTCCATTAAATAGGAGATGCATGGGCTAGAGTTAATCACTATTTCATAGGCTAAGCCCATTTGCCCTCGTTTGTACGTTTGCTCCGTTTGGATGAATTTTTTACCATAGGTCCAGTGGTTATAGCCAATAGGCATACCAACTCCAGCATAAGCATCCATCATTTGTTCGGCGGTAATTACCTCTATTTGATTAGTGTAAGTGTCTAATCGGTAATGTTCAGCTACTCGTGCTATTTCAGTTTGATACTGCTCCAGTAATTCGAATGTCCAATCTGGGCAATCGTCTAATGGTTTTACTCGCTGAGTATCCTTTGAAGGTGCTTTTTTGTTTGTTGTTATCATAGTTTCACCTATCTCCTATTTTTTCATTAGCCATATTTATGCTGCATTTTTGGTGTTCTTTTTAAATAACTTTCTAAAAACAGGGTATATGTCTTCAACGTCTTTTATATGTTGTATGGCGAAATTGGGGTGTGTTTCCATCACTTGTTGATATTGTTGCCATAGCGTTTGGTGAGCTCGTTGGGTTATTTCTATATAGCTGAAATAACGTATTTTAGGTAATAGTTTATCAATCAACAATGATTTACAAAGTGGTGAATCGTCGGCCCAGTTGTCTCCATCAGAGGCTTGAGCGCCATAAATATTCCATTGATTATCATTATATCTTTCAGTGATTATGTCATTCATTAATTCCAAAGCACTAGAGGCAATTGTGCCTCCTGTCTCTTGAGAATAAAAAAACTCATGTTCATCTACTTCTTTCGCTTGGGTGTGGTGTCGAATATAAATTACGTCAATATTTTTATAAGTTCTGCTTAGAAATAAATAAAGTAAAATATAAAATCGCTTTGCCATTTCTTTGGTTGCTTGATCCATTGAACCCGATACGTCCATTAAGCAAAACATTACCGCTTTTGACGTTGGTACCGCCTGTTTGGCAAAATTTCTAAAACGTAAATCAAAGGTGTCAATAAAGGGAACTTTTGCTATTTTTGATTCAAGTATTTGTATTGATTTTTTAAGTTCTCGCTCTTCGCTGATATGATCGTGTTTGTCTTGTTTTAAGTCGGATAATGCTTGATGGTATTTTTTTAGCTTTTTGCGTTTTGTCGCTGTCATCGCTATGCGTCTTGCAATTGAGCCTTGTAATGATTTTACAATATCTATATTGGAAGGAACCCCTTCAGCACAAAATCCTGCACGTACAGTCTTGTACTCAATTAATTTATCGAGTTGATTTTTTTCTAGATTAGGCAACTCTAAATCTTCAAATAGTAAATTTAAGTATTCTTCTTTTGATATTGAAAAAGTAAAGTCGTCATCTCCTTCGCCACTATTACTTGCATCACCTTGACCACCGCCTTGTCCTTGTTGGTTAGGAGGTTTTGGTATACGGTCACCAGTAATAAATTGATCATTTCCTGGGTGCACTTTATCACGAATGCCGCCACTGCCTTGATGAAACACGGGTTCAGACAAGTCTTTTTTGGGAATAACTATATTCTCACCAGAGTCTATATCTGTGACACCACGTTGATTAATGGCATCAGATACTGATTTTTTGATCTGATTCTTGTAGCGCCTTAAAAAGCGCTGACGATTAACAGTACTTTTGTTTTTACTGTTAAGTCGTCTATCAATAAAATTGGCCATAATTAACTCCTCATCTCTTCAGTTACTTACTTTTCTTATCCATGACAATAAGCTAAAACTCCTACTTAAAGAGATACTACTTAAGAAGATTTTCTTACACGTAAGTACCATTCTGATAATAATCTAACTTGTTTTTGGGTATAACCTTTACTCATCATGCGCTCAACAAAATCATCATGTTTTTGTTGATCGTCTTTGGATGTTTTTGAATTGAAAGAAATAACGGGTAATAAGTCTTCAGTGTTAGAAAACATTTTTTTCTCAATGACAGTGCGAAGTTTTTCATAGCTAGTCCATGATGGATTATGGCCATTATTATTTGCTTTTGCCCTTAGTACAAAGTTAACGATTTCATTGCGAAAATCTTTCGGATTACTAATACCTGCTGGCTTTTCTATTTTCTCTAATTCGTCATTTAATGATTGTCTATCAAATAACTGTCCTGTTTCTGCATCACGATATTCTTGATCTTGAATCCAAAAATCTGCATAAGTGACATAGCGGTCAAAAATGTTTTGACCATATTCAGAGTACGACTCTAAATACGCCGTTTGAATTTCTTTACCTATAAATTCAATATAATGAGGAGTTAAATATCCTTTTATAAATTCTAAATAACGCTCTGTCGTTTCTTTTGGTAATTGTTCACGCTCTACTTGCTGTTCAAGCACATAAAATAAATGCACAGGGTTAGCGGCAACTTCGATGTTGTCAAAATTAAATACCCGTGAAAGTATTTTAAAAGCAAAACGAGTTGATAGACCTGACATACCTTCATCAATACCCGCATAATCTCTATATTCTTGATAAGATTTTGCTTTTGGATCTGTGTCTTTTAATGTTTCGCCATCATAAACGCGCATTTTAGAGTAGATGCTAGAGTTAATAGGGTCTTTTAAACGAGAAAGTACGGAAAACTGCGCTAAAATTTCTAGCGTGTCTGGTGCACATTGTGCTGTTTTTAATTCACTGTGTTCCAGCAGTTTTTTATAGATATTTACTTCTTCAGAAACGCGCATACAGTAAGGTACTTTAACAATATAAACTCTATCTAAAAAAGCTTCGTTATTTTTATTATTTCTAAAGGTAGTCCATTCAGATTCATTTGAATGGGCTAATAAAATGCCATTAAAAGGCAGAGCAGATAATCCTTCTGTTGGATTGTAATTGCCTTCTTGTGTTGCTGTTAGCAAAGGATGCAACACCTTTATCGGTGCTTTGAACATCTCTACAAACTCCATCATCCCTTGATTGGCTCTACATAATGCGCCAGAATAGCTATAAGCATCAGCGTCATTTTGAGCAAAGTGCTCTAGCTGTCTTATATCAACCTTGCCTACGAGTGCTGATATATCTTGGTTGTTATCATCTCCTGGCTCAGTTTTAGCAATGGCAATTTGATCTAAAATTGACGGATATACTTTGACAACTTTGAATTGGGCTATATCACCTTTAAATTCATGTAATCGCTTAGCTGCCCAAGGAGAAATTATGCTATTTAGGTAACGTTCAGGAATGTTGTATTCTTCTTGTAATATTTTCCCGTCTGAATGTACATCAAATAAACAAAAAGGGTGATCGTTTACTGGGCTACGTACGCCATTAGCGCTGAGTACATAAATAGGATTTTTTTGCATCAAGGCTTTTAATTTTTCAGCCAATGATGATTTACCACCGCCAACAGGGCCAAGTAAATAGAGAATTTGTTTTTGCTCTTCTAACCCCTGAGAGGCATGTTTAAGGTAAGCAACTATTTGTTCAATCGCCTCTTCCATACCATAAAATTCTGTAAAAGCAGGGTACCTATTAATAACTCTATTAGAAAATATTCGGCTTAATGTAGGCTCTGTAGAAGTATCAACCACTTCTGGTATGCCAATAGCGCTAAGTAACCTTTCTGATGCGCTGGCATAGGCAAGTTTGTCTTCTTTACAAAGCGTTAAAAACTCTTGCAGGCCAAACTCTTCCTGTTGAGCTTGTTCGTAACGTGATTGATAATGTTGAAAAATAGTCATAAGCATCTCCAATGGGTTGAGTACACACTTACCAAATTATATTTATTTAAGTCTTATTTTAAGATTAGTTGTTTTAACTGATTTTGCTAACAAAAATTGTAAATTAAATGTATTAGTATTTTGAAAAGGTACAATTTATCAATTGATTGTTGTATTTTTTAACTCACTCTTTTAGCTAAAAAATAGCGATTAATGAAGTTTATTTGTTTTGCACCCGGTAAAATGGAGACAGCTGTTTACTAGCATATTGTTGAAAAATAGCTTAGATAAACAGCTTATCTTTTACTTTGTGAGAAAATAACATTTTAATCACGGAAAAATATTGTCTTTCTTTTCAATAAAATACTAGGTTGTTCAATTGCTTGAATAATAAAACTGATGTGGGTCATTTTATTTTCTAGATTATTTCCATCAATGGCTAAAGTTAAAGGCACTGTTTGCATTGCACCTGGTTTTATTAACAATTTTTGTGGTAGTTCTAAAATTTCAACTTCAAGTTCAGGAACATTGATACTAAAATGCAATGGCTGCTGGCTTTTATTGAGTATTTTTAAGGTGTAAGTGTTTTCAATAATGCCTTGGTAGTTAACACTATATAAGGTGTTTCTATCGCGTAGTATACTCGCTTCTAATGGAATTCTTGCGTTGATCCATAATATCATAGCGATAGTACATACTAGGCAGAAGCTAGCGTAAGCAATAAGTTTGAAGCTGATACCTTGTGGCTTTTCTCCGGTTAAAGCATGTTCACTGGTATAACTAATCAAGCCTTTTTTGTAGTTAAAGCGCGACATGGTTTCATCGCAAGCATCAATGCATAGAGCACAGTTTATACACTCATATTGCATACCATTACGTATATCAATACCGGTTGGGCATACTTCAACACATAAATTACAGTCAACACAATCACCTAAACCTTGTTCTTGTTTTAATTGCTGGGCATCATCCTTAAGTTTTCGTGCTCCTCGGCTTTCACCACGTTGTGCGTCATAAGCGACTAATAAGGTGTTTTTATCAAACATTGCTGATTGAAATCTGGCATAGGGGCACATATCAATACATACTTTTTCTCTTAGCCAGCCAGCATTGCCGTATGTGCATAGGGTAAAAAATAAAACCCAAAAGGTGATGAGTGCTGTCCAATTAAAAGAAAGCAAATCTACATATAAACTATTTACTGGGATGAAGTAAGAAATAAAGGTGGTTGCGGTTAAAAATGACATTAATAACCAAATAGAATGTTTTAGCATTTTTTTCTTTAGTTTATCTAAACTCCATGGCGCTTTATCTAACACTTTTCGCTGGTTTCGTTTACCTTCAATTCTGTGTTCAACCCAAACATAGGCTAAGGTCCAAATTGTCTGTGGGCAAACATAGCCACACCAAACACGACCTAACCAGGTGGTAACAAAGAATAGTGCGAAAGCCGCAAGCATTAAAATACCGGCCAGTAGGACAAAATCTTGTGGCCAGAAAGTAAGAGAAAAAACTCTAAATTGCTGCATACCTATATCAAATAGTACCGCTTGTTGACCTTGGTATTGCAAAAAAGGAATGGTGATAAAAGTTATCATTAATAACCAACTGAGTAGGCGACGATAGGTTTGATATACGCCTTTTTGTTCTCGAATATAAATAGATTGCTCTGATTTATGTGGTTTGATTATCAGTTGTTCTTCTTTAAAATTATACATCATTGATTATTTACAGGGTAATAATTGAGTAATCACCCTAATTCAATTAATGAGCCATAAATTAATTTATTTAAGTTGTTGTAATTTATGTATTTAATATGTGTCCGGAAGTGATTGCACCACGACATATCGTGCTTAGGCGATATATCGTGGTTTTTTAATTTATTGCCGGTTGATATTAAGTTTTTTCATCCTAGATCTGAGGGTACTGTCGGGCATATCCAGTATTTTTGCGGCACCGTTATCTCCACCAATACGCCAGTGACAATTGTTTAATATTTCAATAATGTAGGCTTTTTCAATTTCAGCGAGTGGCTTGTTTTTGGTTTTATTCACTTGATGACTTTTAGAAAAATCTTGTTGAATATTAAGTAGTTCTGAAGTAGACAAAATGACTTCACGCTCTAGAATATTTTGTAATTCTCGAATATTACCTGGCCAATGATAGCTGGCAAGTTTGGTTAAACTACGCTTGTTGATGCCTTGGATATTTTTATTAAGTTTATTATTTAGTTGTTTAAGTATGCCATGACACAATAAAGGAATGTCTTCGATGCGTTGTCTTAGTGCAGGTATGTTAATAGGAAATACATTTAAACGATAATATAAATCCATTCTAAAAAGGCCTTTCTCGACCATAGCTAAAAGGTCTTTATTGGTAGCGGCGATAATTCTAATATCAACTTTAATGGTTTTACTGCCCCCGACACGTTCGAGTTCTCTTTCCTGTAATACTCGCAATAATTTACTTTGTGCTGCTAGCGATAATTCACCTATTTCATCTAAAAACAAAGTGCCTTTATCGGCCAATTCGAAACGCCCCTTGCGTCGTTCACTTGCGCCGGTAAAGGCGCCTTTTTCATGACCAAATAATTCTGATTCTAATATATTGGCGTTAAAGACGGCACAATTTACTTTGACCAAGGGTGAGCTACAACGCTGACTCAGTTGGTGTAAATTACGAGCAACGACTTCTTTTCCTGTGCCATTTTCACCTAAAATCAGTACTGTACTGTCAGTTTTAGCAACCAGCTTTATTTGCTGTAACATTTCTTTATAGGCAGGGTTATTACCTTCTAAACCTGAGCCATGCCATGTTTCATTAATTTCATCTTGTAGGTAACTGTTTTCATCTTGTAATTTTTCTGTCAGCTCTTGTACTTTTTTTAGCGCTGCTCTGAGTTGATTATCAGCAAGTCGTTGTTGGCTAACATCGCGAAATATTGCGACTGCCCCTATTAGTTCGCCCTCTTTATAAACGGGGGTTGAAGTATACTCAACTGGGAAGCTGTTGCCATCTTTACGCCAAAAAACTTCATTAGTTATTTTACGCTCTATGCCATCACGCATCGTGTTATAAATGTGACATTCATGACTAGGGTAGGGATCACCATTTTCATGGCTATGATGATGATATTCATGTATATTTTTTCCAAGTAAATCTGTTGCTTTCCAGCCTGTCATTTGCTCTGCGGCAGGGTTGATAAATACAGCATTACCGTTAATATCAAAACCATAAATACCCTCACCAACGGCATTTAATAATAAGTTTGAACTGACTAAAAATTGCTCAATATTATCAGGCATAAATTGGCTATCTCTTTTATTTTGTAGTGTGCTTTGATGTAACACGATATGTCGTGGCTTGTTCTAGCTAGTTTAAGTCCGTTTTGCCGAAAAGAACAGTGAATGTTGGCGATTTATTGTGTTTTACTTTTTGTTTTTATGTCAATCGAGTGGCGGCTAACTGTTTCGTCAATGTTACTTTTTCAGGCTTTATTGATTTTCATGTTTATTATATCAGGCAGCCGAATTAGCGAGGTTGATAAATGAAAAACGAACAAAAATGTCCGTTTTTTATCATCTAGATATTAGCTAGCAGTATTAAGCAAAGTTAGCTTGAGCAAAATCCCAATTAGCTAATGCCCAAAATGCTTCCATATATTTAGGACGTAAATTGCGATAATCAATATAGTAAGCATGTTCCCATAAGTCGACAGTGATTAATGGTGTAACACCGTCTTCAGTGATCGGTGTTGCCGCGTTAGATGTATTGACAATAGCTAAACTGCCATCAGCATTCTTAACTAACCAAGTCCAACTTGAGCCAAAGTTATTTACCGCACTATCAACAAATTTAGTTTGAAATTCGGCAAAAGAGCCAAAAGTTGTATTAATTGCTTCAGCTAAAGCACCGTTAGGTTCATTGCCACCATTTGGGCTTAAGCTATTCCAGTAAAAAGTATGATTCCAAATTTGTGCGGCATTATTAAAAATACCCGCAGAAGAAGATTTTACAATTTCCTCTAATGATTTATTAGCAAATTCGGTGCCTTCAATTAAACCATTAAGTTTCACCACATAAGTATTGTGATGTTTTCCATAATGAAATGATAAAGTTTCTGCAGAAATGTGTGGTTCTAATGCGTCTTGTTCATAAGGTAACGCAGGTAATTCAATAGCCATTGTGCTCTCCAATTTTCTTTATTTAGGTGTTTTAACGAATAAAGAGTGTGTTTTTCTGAAAACTTGAGTAAAATACTCAAGTATTAATTTTATACTATATTGACTACTTACTGTATAGGTTTTCTTGTTCTATTTTTCAAGTACTTCACTTAAAAATAATAATTAATGCGAAGTATTTATTATATTGAATTGAAAAGTGAGTTTTTGACTCCATAACTTGTATTCAAGAGAATTCAATATAATAAGTATTATTTTTTAGAGGTTATTATGGATACTATTGAACGTATTAAAGAACAAATTAGTGAAAATACAGTATTACTGTATATGAAAGGCTCACCAAAATTACCAAATTGTGGTTTTTCTTCACAAGCATCACAAGCGTTGATCAATTGTAATGAGCAATTTGCCTATGTCGATATTTTACAAAATCCAGATATTAGAGCTGAATTACCAAAGTATGCTGATTGGCCAACGTTTCCACAACTTTGGGTTGACGGCGAATTAGTCGGTGGTTGTGACATTATTTTAGAAATGTTCCAACAAGGTGAGCTACAAACTTTAATTAAAGAAGCGGTTGCTAAAAATAGCACCGAAGATAACAACGCTGAATAAGCCTTGAAATTTTTAAAATAACCACAATACTTTATCGTGGTTATTTATTTTCTCAAAACTCTTAATTATTTATAACAGAAAACAACGGAGCACAAAATGAGCGTATTAGTTGGTCGTCCAGCACCAGACTTCACTGCTGCAGCAGTATTAGGTAGCGGTGAGATTGTTGATAGTTTTACTTTAAGCGAAGCTATTAAAGGTAAAAAAGCAGTTGTGTTTTTCTACCCATTAGATTTTACTTTTGTATGTCCGTCAGAGTTATTAGCTTTTGACCACCGAATGGAAGAATTTAAAAACCGTGGCGTAGAAGTTATTGGTGTTTCTATTGATTCACAGTTTTCTCATAATGCATGGCGTAACACGGCAATTAATGATGGTGGTATTGGTCCTGTACAATATACTTTAGTTGCTGACACTAAACATGAAATTTGTCAAGCCTATGGTGTTGAACATCCTGAAGCTGGCGTTGCATTTCGTGGTTCATTCTTAATTGATGAAGAAGGCAATGTTCGTCATCAAGTAGTGAATGATTTACCATTAGGCCGTGATGTTGATGAAATGTTACGTATGGTTGATGCTTTACAATTCCACCAAGAGCACGGTGAAGTTTGTCCTGCCGGCTGGAATAAAGGCGATAAAGGTATGACTGCTTCACCAGATGGTGTTGCTGCTTATCTTAAGGATAATGCGGATAAACTATAAGTCTTTTGTCTCGTGTTAATTACCTAGTGCTAATTGCCTAGTGTTAATTAACATGAGGAAATGATAGTTTAAGTTACAAGCTTATATAAAAAAGGCTAGCGTTCTATTAACGCTAGCCTTTTTATTTACTTAAAATTTAGTTCGTTATTCGTTATTCGTTATTCGTTATTTTCTCCAGGCGTAGCTAGCGGCCAACCACCTAAGCCATGCCATTTATTGACAATATGGCAAAAAAGCTCTGCAGTTTTTTCTGTATCATATAAAGCCGAGTGGGCTTCATTATTATTAAAATCAATGTCAGCAGCTATACAAGCTTTTGCTAATACAGTTTGACCTAAGGCAAGCCCGGCTAATGTCGTGGTATCAAAACTAACAAAAGAGTGAAATGGGCTACGCTTTATTTTACAGCGAGTTGTTGCCGCATTTAAAAAACCTAAATCAAAGGCCGCATTGTGAGCAACAATAATTGCTCGTTGGCAACCGGCTAATTTCATTTTTTTTCTAACTAACTTAAACAGTGCTTTTAACGCTACTTCTTCATTTACTGCGCCACGTAATGGGTTGGTTGGGTCAATACCGGTAAACTCTAATGCTTTAGGCTCTAAATTTGCCCCTTCAAAAGGATGTACGTTAAATTGTATTGTTTCGTCTATAGAGAATTTACCGGTCACTTCGTCTAAAGATAAAACAGAAGCCGCAATTTCTAATAAGGCATCAGTTTGGGCATTAAATCCCGCAGTTTCAACGTCAATGACTACAGGGAAGTAGCCTCGAAATCTTTGTGCGAAAAGGGGCTTAGTTGGTTCGTTGTTGTCTTTTTTTTCTACACTTTCTGACATGCTATTTTAGATAGTTGATGTTGCTACAAATTTGAAGTGATTATCTCAGAAAAAAAGAATAAAGACGAGGATGAAATAAATACTAGTGGTTAATATAATTACAATAAAGTGTTAAAGTTATTTTAAGGTAGGGCGATACAGAGAGTGCCGCCTATTAATTTTGTTGCAAAAACCATGAAAAAACTTTTTCTTGAAACAAATAATTCTTTAATCACATACTGCTTAGGGTCTTTACCAAAAGTGAAGGTACTACTGTTTATTGGTGTGTTTTGTAGTGCTTTTGTGAACAATGCGCAAGCTGGAATTCGCCAATACAGTGCTAGTATTAATACCTCTCAATGGCGGTTAGCAAATGACTCTCGTTTACAATGTACCTTAGCACATCAAATTCCTCATTATGGTCAAGCGCGTTTTTCAGCGAAAGCAAGTCGAAAATTGAATATGGAATTTGAATTAGACATGCTGCTTTTACCTGACAACTATTCTCTTGCTCAGGTTCGTAGTGAGTCACCTAACTGGCGCCCAGGCCATGGTGGTCGAGTATTAGCGGATATGAAGTTATATAAACAATTTAATCCAAGTTTACCTAAAAAAGTAGCCTGGACTATGTTAAGTGAATTAGAGCAGGGCATGAACCCAACCTTTTACTACGATGATTGGCATAGTGAACAAGATAAAATATCGGTTAGCTTATCAACTGCACGTTTTAATAGTGCCTATAGAAACTTTGTTGCCTGTGTAGGTAATCTACTTAATTATAGCTTTGATGATATTTCCTATACGGTTTTAAATTACCAATCTAATAGTGATAAATTTACTAAAGCTTCGCAAAGACGTATTAATATGATCCGTGAGTATTTAAGTTTAGATCCAAATCTTGAACTGGTACTGATTGATGCCTATTCAGATAGTTATGGTGGTCGTTGGACTAACTTGAAGTTATCAGAGCGTCGCGCGTTAAAAATACGCGACTACTTTGTTAAAAACGGCATAAATGCAGATAGAATTGAAGCAAAAGGTTATGGAGAAAAACGTCATATTTCTTCTAATGATACAACTTTAGGTCGTGGCAAAAACCGAAGAGTAGTTATTCAAATGCAAAAAATGTAGCTTAACTCTTACATTTAGCGATAATTATTATTTTTTCAAATTGATAAATTGTTGAACAGGCCCGTCGATTCACAGTAATCTACGAGCCTGTTCTTTTTTAAATGTATAATACCAATTCCATTAAGTTAAACGTACAATTGGATATTCAAGGAATATTAAATGAAATATTTTTCTCGGCTATTAATGTCAGCGGTATTATTAATATCGCAATTATCATTTTCAGCGTCTGCAATATCATCGACATTAAATGATGCTTATACCTATGCTAATTATGATCAAGTAATTACTAATCATCTTTACTTAGATTTAACTGTCGATTTTGAACAAAAATCATTATCAGGTTTTGCTGAACTATCATTAACCTGGCTAGATGAAAGTGCTAGCAAGGTGGTTTTAGATACTCGAGACTTGGTAATTCATCGAGTGTTAGCACAAAATAACCAAGGTCAGTGGCAAAAGGTTAGCTTTTCTCTTGCTAAACGTGATGAGGTTTTAGGTGCAAAGTTAACGATTAATACCGGCGCTAAAGCTAAAAAATTGCGTATTTATTATCACTCAACGGAAAAGGCGTCAGGGCTACAATGGTTGTCAGCAGAGCAAACGGCAGGCAAAGAAAAACCATTTTTATTTAGTCAAAATCAAGCCATTCATGCTCGCTCTTGGATCCCAATTCAAGACACGCCAAGTGTACGTGTAACTTATACTGCTCGCATCACTACAGACAAAGATCTATTAGCAGTAATGAGTGCTAATAATGAGCCTGATACGATGCGTGATGGTGATTATTTTTTCTCTATGCCACAAGCCATTCCTGCTTATTTAATTGCTATTGCGGTCGGTGATTTACACTTTAAAGCCATGAGTCATCAAACAGGTATTTACGCTGAGACTAATATTTTAGCTGCAGCGGTTGCTGAGTTTGATGATACCCAAGCGATGATTGACAAAGCGGAGCAAATGTATGGAAAATACCGTTGGGGTCGTTACGACTTATTGATCTTACCACCAAGCTTTCCTTTTGGCGGCATGGAAAACCCTCGGTTATCTTTTATTACGCCAACCGTTATTGCCGGTGACAAAAGCCTAGTGAATTTAATCGCTCATGAGCTTGCTCATTCATGGTCAGGTAATTTAGTGACAAACGAAAGCTGGCGTGATCTTTGGTTAAATGAAGGTTTTACCAGTTATGTTGAAAACCGTATTATGGAAGCGGTATTTGGTGAAGATAGAGCTATTATGGAGCAAGCACTTGCTGCTCAAGGTTTAAATTATGAAATTGCTGAATTAGCCCCAGGTGATACTCAGTTATACATTGACTTAAAAGGCCGTGATCCCGATGATGCTTTTTCTAGTGTACCTTATACTAAAGGTCAATTGTTTTTAATGTATTTAGAAAACAAATTTGGTCGTCAACGTTTCGATGCTTTCGTTTTACAATACTTTGAAAGTCATGCTTTTAAAAGTTTAGGTACCGCTAATTTTGTTAAATATTTACAGGCGAATTTAACCGATAAATATCCAAACATTGTTAGTAATGAAGAAATTAACGAATGGATTTATGAACAAGGCTTACCTAGTTATGTACCTAAGCCGACCTCAACAGCCTTTAGTATTATCGATGAAAAAATAGCACAATGGTTAAGTGACGAAGCATCATTAACACAACTGCCAACATCGAAATGGACACTGCATGAATGGTTGCACTTCATTAATAACTTACCCCTTGATATTAACCTTGAGCGGTTGGTTGCACTTGATCATGCCTTTGACCTAACTCACAGTAAAAATGCTGAAATTGCCCATGCGTGGTATTTATTGTCTGTACGAGCAGGCTACGATGTTGTTTATCCTGCTATGTCTGAATATTTAATTGCCATTGGTCGCCGTAAATTAATTGTGCCTTTGTATAAAGAGCTGGCGCAAACAGAGCAAGGTAAAGCATGGGCGTTAACAGTGTACCAAAAGGCACGCCCTGGTTACCATGGTTTAGCGCAAGGTACTATTGATACTATTTTTAGAAAGTAATTACCAATCACCTTTTTGCTGAATAAAGCTATTTGAGTTTCAAAAGTGCTTATTGACTAAGGTCAATTCTGCGCTTTTTCTTTAAAAAGAACGATTCAGTTTTAAAAGGCACAGGGCTGCAATCAGATAATTTAAAGGCTCAGTTGAGCCTTTTTGCTATTCGCTGCTGAGAACTCTTGATATAATACCGACAATTACGTTAATTATTTTTTAGAGGTTTTGTGGATGTCGGAAGCTGAAAATCGTCCAACCAATTTTATTCGTCAAATTATTGATGCTGATCTTGCCAGTGGTAAGCATAACTCAGTACAAACTCGTTTTCCGCCTGAGCCTAATGGTTTTTTACATATTGGCCATGCAAAAGCTATTTGTTTAAATTTTGGTATTGCTCAAGATTACAATGGATTATGTAATTTACGCTTTGATGATACTAACCCTGAAAAAGAAGACATAGACTATGTACATGCGATTAAAAAAGATGTGCAGTGGTTAGGTTTTGAATGGGCTGGAGATATTCGTTATTCTTCAGGTTACTTTGATGAGTTACATGGCTTTGCTGTTGAATTAATTGAAAAAGGCTTAGCTTATGTGTGTTTTTTAAATGGTGAAGAAACGCGTGAATATCGCGGTACGTTAAATAAACCGGGTAAGAATAGCCCATACCGTGATACGTCAGTTGAAGAAAATTTAGCCTTATTTGAGAAAATGAAAAACGGCGAGTGCCAAGAAGGTGAATGCTCGCTTCGCGCAAAAATTGATATGAGCTCCAGCTTTATGTGTTTGCGTGACCCGATTATTTATCGTGTCAGGTTTGCCCATCATCATCAAACAGGCGATAAATGGTGTATTTATCCAATGTACGATTTTACTCATTGTTTATCGGATGCAATTGAAGGTATAACGCATTCTATCTGTACCTTAGAGTTTCAAGATAACCGCCGTTTATATGATTGGGTTATTGACAATGTTTCAGTACCTTCGATACCACATCAGTATGAGTTTTCTCGCTTGAATCTTGAATACACCTTAATGAGCAAGCGTAAATTAAACATCTTAGTGGAAGAAAAATTGGTTGATGGTTGGGATGATCCGCGTATGCCAACGATTGCTGCTTTTCGACGTCGAGGTTATACGCCAGCATCATTGCGAGAATTTGCTAAACGAATTGGTGTTACCAAGATGGAAAATACCGTTGAAATTAGCGTGTTAGAAGCTTGTATTCGTGAAGATTTAAATGACAATGCGCCGCGTGCAATGGCAGTACTTGAGCCAATTAAACTGGTGATTGAAAACTATCCAGCAGGCAAAACTGAAGCGCTAACGGTAAAAAACCACCCTAGTGATGAAAGCCAAGGTACGCGTATTGTACCATTTAGCGGTGAGCTTTATATTGAAGCGGAAGATTTTAGAGAAGAAGCGAATAAAAAATATAAGCGTTTAGTGATTGATAAAGCCGTGCGCTTACGTGGTGCTTATGTGGTAACCGCTACTCGTTGTGATAAAGACGAGCAAGGTAATGTGACCACAGTTTATTGTACCTACAATGAAGATACTTTAGGTAAAAACCCAACGGATGGCACCAAACCTAAAGGGGTCATTCATTGGGTTGATGTGCAAAAGTCACTGACCGCAACGGTGCGTTTATATGAGCGATTATTTACTGTGCCAAATCCTGCGGCAGAAACTGACTTTCATAGCGTGATGAACCCAGAGTCATTGACTGTCATTAACAATGCGAGGGTGGAGCCATCTTTAGCGAATGCGAAAGCAGAGCAAGCTTATCAGTTTGAACGTCAAGGTTACTTTTGTTTAGACAATGAGTGCTTAGATAATACTAGCAATTTAGTATTTAACCGCACTGTTGGTTTACGTGATACTTGGGCAAAAATAGCTAAATAAATCGATTATTTGTCGTAAAAAAAAACAAATTTTAAAAAGCCAATAACACCCAGTTATTGGCTTTTTTTTTAAATTTTTACTATACCAATTAAAGTAATGAATTGCTTATTCAACGAGAGTTAAAAGGTTTAGAGGAAAGGCTATTGATTGAAGAGAATGATTATTCAGGAAGAATGTGCTCCTGCATTCTTTTACGGCTAATAACACCATCCATGTAGCGTCCTTGTCAAAATCAATAACGCGGGTTTTATTACGGGTATTTTATTTTAAACGCAATTGATAATGATTGTCATTTGTATTATTATGTTTTTAAAATTTATACTGTAGTTGTTAACACTATGACAATGAACACCATCAATGATAATCCAGGATTACTATTGCTCCGTGAAAAAATACGTCACGGTAAAGAGCCTGACAACCCAGCATTACTTCCGCTATGGCTGTCGCTCGAAGAAGAACATCAGCAACATTTATCAACAATGTATTTGTTAGCGCAACATTTCGAAAATCAATTTTATTTGCTACTTGAAACTGTGGTTGATGAACTCGTTCCATGCCATTGGCGCAGAACGTGTTTAGATTTTATCTATAAGCCACTAAGCTCGTTACAACGTATTAGTCATGATCAGCAATCAAAAAACCATGTCGCTAAATTACTGCGTGAATTAGCTGTTTCTAGTCGATATGTTGAACGTAGCCTTATTCAATAACTATTTATCACAATAATCATAGGTATATTATGAACAATACTCGTATAGAGAAAGATAGTATGGGGGAATTATCGGTTCCTCAAGAAGCCCTTTATGCTGCGCAAACACAACGTGCGGTAAATAACTTTCCAGTTAGCGGCCAGCCAATGCCAAAAGCATTTATTCACGCGCTGATTTTAGCAAAATACTCTGCAGCACAAGCGAACAGCGAATTAAATTTATTACCTGATAATATGGGTACTGCCATTTGCCAAGCTGCAGATGAATTGCTAGCCAGTGATTTTAGCCAGCACTTTCCGGTCGACGTTTTTCAAACCGGATCGGGTACCAGTTCAAACATGAATGCTAATGAAGTACTGGCGACACTTGCCAGCAAAATTTTTGGAGAAACTGTTGGTGCCAATGATCACATTAATTATGGTCAAAGTAGTAATGACATTATTCCTACTGCCATTCATATTAGTGCTGCGCTGGAATTACATGAAAAACTTTTACCTGCGTTAAATCATTTAATTTCAACAATTCAAAAGAAAGCAATTTCAGTCGATAAGTATGTTAAAACCGGTCGTACTCATTTAATGGATGCCATGCCGGTTCGTATGAGCCAAAGTTTAAATGCTTGGGCTGATCAACTCGCGCAAAACACCGTGTTATTAAAGCAGTTACAACCCAGTATTCAAAGCTTAGCGCAAGGTGGTACCGCGGTTGGCACTGGCATTAATACGCTTGAATCATTCGCTCCTCGATTTACCGAAGCCTTGAGTGAAAAAACCGGTGTTGATTTTACCCCAGCAAATAATTTTTTCACCCATATTGGCTCGCAAGATATTGCGGTCTCTTTATCGGGACAATTAAAAGCGATTGCCGTTTCAATAATGAAAATTGCTAATGATTTACGTTGGATGAATTCAGGCCCATTAGCGGGATTAGGTGAAATAGAATTAGAAGCGCTACAGCCGGGCTCTTCAATTATGCCCGGTAAAGTAAATCCGGTGATCCCTGAAGCGGCTTGCATGGTTGCTGCACAAGTTATCGGTAATGACAGTACTATCACAATAGCAGGGCAGTCGGGGAATTTCGAGCTGAATGTGATGTTACCTTTGGTAGCGAAAAACTTATTAGAAAGTATTGAATTGCTAACAAATATTAGTCATTTATTGGCTGATAAAGCGATTGCAACTTTTGTCGTTAATGAAGAAAAATTAAAAGAAGCACTATCGCGTAATCCTATTTTAGTGACCGCGTTAAACCCGATAATCGGTTACGAAAAAGCGGCAGAGATTGCTAAGAAAGCTTATAAAGATGGTCGTCCAATTGTGGAAGTAGCCGCTGATAATACCGATCTTTCAATTGAAGAGTTAACACGTTTACTTGATCCCAGTAAGTTAACTCAAGGTGGCGTACAAAGTTAATATATACCCGTTTCACATGAAGATGAAACTCGTATCTTGAAGTATCATGGGTATATATAACAAAGGAAGCATAATGCTTCCTTTGTTATATATTACCGCTAATTTTTACGCCAATTAAATTTCATCTGACCGGTGGTATGTTCGCAAGTGTTAATGAGGGGTGTTTTGACACTAAATAAAGACTTGGTAATAACGCAAGACAGAAAAATATATATAACCATTAATGACTTACTTTGAGGAAATAATTTTCACCTAAATAGATGAACTTTTCTCGGTGAAAAGTAAGCGCGTTGCTGGAAAATAACAGTTAACACTTTTCTGATCCCAGCCACCTCCTGATATTCCAAGGACAATAACAAAGGTATGCGTGTCTTGTTTAATATTATTAATCCTTTGTGAAATTCGCGTTATACTCTATGATAAACTGCCTTTATCTTACCTTGATTACTCTTACCTATGCGTCCCTCTAGTTATCCTGAACACGAAGTAACCTCGATTAATTGGCAAGCCTTTAAACTGATCCTACCTTACTTATTTGAATTTAAAAAACGCATTGCTTTTGCTATGGCATGCCTAATACTGACCAAAATTGCCAGTGTTTATTTGCCGTTTATTCTAAAAGATATTGTTGATACTTTAGATGCAAATGTACCTGAAAATTTGCGAGTGGCTATTGTCCCTCTTGGTTTAGTCGCTGCTTATGGTATGGTGCGCTTAACTATTGTGGTATTTGCTGAAATTAGAGATACACTTTTTGGTCGAGTAACTGAACGAGCTATTCGCCGCATTGGTTTAAATGTTTTTCGCCATTTACATGCCCTAGATTTAGATTTTCATTTGAATCGCCAAACGGGTGGTTTATCCCGTGATATTGAACGTGGTACTTCAGGTATTAGTTTTTTAATGCGCTTTATGGTGTTTAACATAGTACCCACCTTACTTGAAATTACCATGGTAGTGACTATTTTATTCGTTAACTATGGTATTTGGTTTGCGCTGATAACCTTAGGCTCCATTGTTGTTTATATTTCTTATTCTGTTTATGCCACCGAGTTACGAACACGTTTTGTACGGGCAGCAAATAAAGCTGATTCATCAAGTAATACTCGTGCAATTGATAGTCTATTAAACTATGAAACCGTTAAATACTTTACTAATGAAGAATTTGAAGCGAAGGCTTATGATCAGCAATTAGCCACGTGGGAACAGGCAAAAATAAAGAATCGCTTATCCTTATTTGCGCTTAACGGCGGCCAAGCCTGTATTATCGCGTTAGCAATGACGTCAATGTTGGCGCTTGCTGCCGTAAAGGTCAGTGAGGGCGAAATGACCTTAGGTGACTTTGTTTTGATCAATGCCTTTATGATGCAGCTTTTTATGCCACTGAATTTTTTAGGTTTTGTCTATCGTGAAATTAAAGGCTCATTAGCAAATATTGAAAACTTATTTGGCTTATTGGCAAAATCACCTAAAGTACAAGATATCCCTGATGCAAAAGAATTAGCCATTAAACATGGTGCAATAACGTTCGAGAATATTGAGTTTTCTTATCATGAAAAACGAAAAATCATTAAAAATATTTCCTTTAAAGTTAACGCTGGAGAAAAAGTTGCGGTGGTTGGCACCAGTGGCTCAGGAAAATCAACCTTAGTAAAACTGTTATTTCGATTTTACGATGTCAGTAGTGGTAATATTTTGATTGATGATCAAAATATTGCAGAAGTTAGTCAACATTCTTTACGCCAACACATAGGCATTGTGCCACAAGATACGGTGTTATTTAATGACAGCTTATTTGCTAATGTACAATACGGCGATCCTAAGGCAAGTAAGGCACAGGTAATGACAGCCATTGAAATGGCGCATCTAACCCAATTTGTTGCCAGTTTACCTGATGGTGTTGAAACCGTAGTGGGCGAGCGAGGATTAAAGCTTTCTGGTGGTGAAAAGCAGCGTGTCGCTATTGCACGAACAATATTAAAAAAACCAGCTATTTTAGTATTTGATGAAGCTACTTCATCACTTGACAGCCAGTCAGAGCAGGCTATTTTAACAGCGATAAATGAAGTGGCTAAAAACCGAACTAGCTTAGTGATTGCTCACCGGCTATCCACCATTATTGATAGCGATAATATTATTGTCATGAGTGAAGGTGAAATTGTTGAGCAGGGTAATCATCAACAATTATTAGCATTGCATGGACAATATAGTAAAATGTGGCAATTACAACAATCAAGTCATTAAATAAAGTGTAGTGTTATAGCAATCACATTTAATTGGTGATCATGTGAACTTAGCCCAACTTCTGGTGCATATTGATTTCACTCTCGCTATATCTTCCCTAAAGGTATTCCATGCATCACTTACTTGCTGAACTATGTCTTCGTAGCCATTGAATGCTTGATTGGCTAATTCATTTTGGCGAGTAGGGAGGTAATTTAATCAGGCTAACATTGTTAATCCCTTCCTGTGCCTTATCGCTCGTGGTCTAGTGCCTTTTTCTGCCCACAATCTAGTTATTGTATTTTGTTGACCAAATCGTGCTTCATCTTGAAACCATATATCAACTTTATCTAATGATATTAGCTCAGGAATAATGATGATAGATTCACGTTGGAAATTTTTTAAATAGCTCTTGAGTCTCTTGTTGATAAGCTAGCATTGAAAAATACCAGCATGATACTGGATGAAAAGCACAGTCCAGTATTTGATGAGTTAACCTTGCAAACTTCAGTAGATCATATCTTTGTGGCGGGTGATGCGAATAATACCTTAACCTTATTACATGAAGCCGCTGATGATGGCAAAGTTGCCAGTAGTAATGCTGGTAGTTACCCTGTTATTGCCCATGGACAAAGACGAGCGCCATTATCCGTGGTTTTCACTGAGCCGCAAGTTGCCAGTGTCGGCTTAAATTTAACGCAAGTAAAGCACTTATATAGCGACAGACATGACGTTAATTATGTGACCGGACAAGTGAGTTTTGAAAGCCAAGGGCGAAGTCGCGTTATGGGTAAAATAAAGGGCTACTTAAGATATATATCCATACCACCTCAAGATGCGAGTTTCAGGAGCTCATTAGCAAACTGATCACATCACAAAATTAATGAAAGATAGAATAACTATATTTAAATTATTTTGTTTGTTCTAAGCTCGCTAATGTAGCTCTAAGTTGTCTTGCAATAGGAGAGGGTCCATATATGGTATTATTTGGTCAAGTAGAAATACACTTAATATCGGCACTATTAACTTATTGTGTGCCATTTATAGTTTTTATCTTGGGTAATAGACCGGGTATCAAAACAAAAAGTAAAGGTGAGTAAATGCTAAATATGAATTTTGAGCAAAGGGTTGTTATTGAAACTTATCAACAACCTTGGATTGCTAGCCCTCGTGCTGGCGTATGGCGAAAACCTTTAGCCAGAGAAGAGGCAGAAAGAGGTCATGCAACTAGCTTAGTTAAGTTTGCAGCAGGTGCTAGCTTTAGCGAACACGATCATCCTTTAGGTGAAGAAATATTGGTGTTATCTGGAACTTTTTCAGACCACACGGGTGATTATCAAGCAGGTACTTACTTTCGTAATCCTGAAGGATTTACTCATGCTCCATTTAGTAAAGAAGGTTGTGTTTTATTGGTAAAATTGCATCAGTTTCAAGCGGGTGATGATGAACATGTTGTTATTGATAGCCGAAATGCCGCTTGGTTACCGGGTGCCGGTGGTTTATCGGTTATGCCTTTACATAATTACCGAGCAGAATCGACCGCGCTAGTTAAATGGCCTAAGGGAGAGCGTTTTCAAGCACATCAACATTTTGGTGGTGAAGAAATATTTGTTATAAGTGGTGAGTTTATTGATGAGCATGGTCGTTACCCGCAAGGAACTTGGCTGCGTAGCCCACATTTAAGTGAACACTTTCCTTATGTTGAACAAGAAACGATTATATTAGTTAAAGTAGGGCATTTAGATAAATAATCTATATCACTATAGCGCTATTAGCTAACACTATAGTGATGCTATTGTGACTAATTTACGGCAGACTTAACACTAGCAGCGCTAAAGCGCACTTTACGCTGACTCCTTCGCAGGCGTTCTTGCCCTAATATATTTTTAGTGTTGATATCACCTAAGGAGAGTTTTTCTTCCCTAGTGAATTCGCCATCGGCTATTAGTGATAAATAACGTGAACTGCAAACTCTTAAGAAAGAGGTAAAGTTACTAACATCATGATCAGCATCAAGATATTCATGGTACAACTTAGTGATCATTTGATTTAAGGTCATTTCATCACGAAATGCCAACTCTGCTAATATGTCCCAAAAGAACTCTTCTAAACGAATAGAAGTAACCACCCCATCTATGCGAAGTGATTTAGTTCGATAAGCCCATAATTGGCTATCGGCATTTATAAAAAGTTGACACATAATTACTCTCTTGATGCTAATAAAAATTAAAACAGTGCGACAAATTGCTTTAACATGGCAGGATGAGCAGGCCAGGCGGGAGCGGTTACTAAATTACCGTCAGTAATGGCGCCATCCATAGGTAAATCAATGTACTCAGCGCCAGCCATCTTCATTTCTGGTTGGCAAGCAGGGTAAGCAGATACTTTTTTACCTGCAAGTACGCCTGCAGCACTGAGTAATTGTGGACCGTGGCAAATTGATGCGATAGGTTTATTGCTTTTAGTAAAGTGTTGAATGATTTCGATGACTTTAGCATTTAAACGCAAATATTCTGGCGCACGACCACCTGGTAAATATAAGGCATCGTAGTCTTCTACATTAACTTCAGCAAACGTCATATTAAGCGTAAAGTTATGACCTCGCTTTTCGGTATAAGTTTGATCACCTTCAAAATCATGAATTGAAGTAGCAATAGTATCGCCCGCTTTTTTATCTGGGCAAACGGCATCAACATCGTGACCCATTGCTAATAAAGCTTGAAAGGGAACCATATTTTCATAGTCTTCAACAAAATCACCGGTGATCATAAGTACTTTAGCCATTGGTAGATCCTTATATAATAGTATTTACTAAATGAGTTAAAATTCATCCATTTAATGTTTTTGAATATTGATTAAATCATAATAGACAACAACTTTGGTAACATAGGAATACTACATATTTATTCTCATATTAAATACAATTTATGCCTTAGCCGTTACTGCGACATTATCTAGAATAACTATATCCAGATATTTTATTGTTCGAACTCCCTGACATAGCTCTGAATTAATTATTTTATTTGCTATAACACTAGTTTACGGATTCAATAATATTGCTGTTAACCTATTTAATCCTTTGCCTTTATTGGTTATTTTCCACGCCATAAATAAATCTTGAGGCACAGGTTGCTCTGCTAATTCGATAACCACTAGTTTGCCTGCCTCAATATAAGGGTGAACCAGACATTTTGGTAAATAGCCAAAGCCTATTCCTGCAACAATGGCGGCAATTTTATGAGCGATGGAACTGACAAAAAAATGTTGGCTGTCAACAAACATATTCACTGACCATGGAATTTCATGTTTTGCAGTATCATGAACAATAACGCCTCGGTACTCTGTTAGTTCGTGAGGTTGAATTGGCTGGTTACCCCTAGATAATCTATGTGATAACTGATGAGATTTACTGATAACCAAAACTGTATCTAATGCTCCTGTTTTTATTGCTCGAATACCTTTTTGATTAGGCACTGGTGAAGGTGCGCCAATAACTAAATCAACCCTATCATCAATTAACGCCTCCCAAGTACCATTCATTACTTCTTCTTGCACATCAATTTCAATATTTTTATGCTCCGCTAAAAAACGTTGTATACCAGTAAAAGTGGGGGTGATGTCGATAATTGAATCGCAAGCAATACGTATTTTAGGTTCCCAGCCATTGGCAATCGTTTGGGTTTGCTTTGAAAGTGCATTGATCGCTTGCAAGACTTTTCGCCCTTCTACCAATAAATGTTTGCCTGCTGGGGTAAGTACAGCACGTCGACCTTGGCGCTGAAATAGCGTGACATTTAACTGCTCTTCCAATTTTTGCACTATATAAGAAAGCGCTGAGGGCACTTTATTTAACTGCTCTGCCGCTGCGGCATAACTACCACGATATTCAATGGCGTCTAATACCAGTAATGCTTCAATACTTATCGGTGGTGTTTTCATTATGTGTCAGCCAAATAATTAATTGTTCAAATTATTTGAACATATCAAACAAATACTAAGGGTTAATCAATAACAATTCAACGTATACAATAGCTACATACTCACTTGATAGCAATTTAAGGAAATGTCATGAATATTAAAAGCATCACTAGTAGCATCACTAAAACTGAACAATCTTTATCAACCTTACCATTACGATTAATCGCAGGTGTGATTTTTACCGCTCACGGTGCGCAAAAGCTTTTTGCTTGGTTTGGCGGTTATGGTTTAGAGGGTACTGGACAATGGATGGCCTCAATCGGACTAACGCCGGGTTACTTAATGGCATTAATGGCGGGCAGTGCTGAATTTTTTGGCGGTTTATTATTAATTATTGGTTTTCTTACTAGACCAACAAGCTTTGTTTTAGCCATTACCATGATTGTTGCCATTGTTACTGTGCATCTAGAAAATGGCCTATTTATGAGTAGTAATGGTTATGAGTTTGCTTTATCGCTTTTAGCTATAACACTAACGCTATTTATTCAAGGCGGTGGCAAACATTCAATTGATAACAAAGTTTATCGTGCGCTAAGTGCTAAGGCATAAGCACTAACGTCTAAGTATTCACGTTTAAGCATTGATATTTAAGTAAGAACGCTTAAGCAATAATTAACATCAGCCAAAAGTAATATCAGCCAATAGTAATGCTATTGGTGCAACCAACAATATTTAGGGGTTTTTCATGGGATTAATAGTTAACGGTAAATGGGTCGACCAATGGTATGACACCGACAAAAGTGAAGGTAAGTTTGTTCGTCAAGACAGTCGTTTTAGAGATCAAATTTCATCAGCAGCCGATAGTAAATTTAAACCCGAAGCAGGGCGTTACCATTTATATGTTTCATTGGCGTGTCCTTGGGCACATAGAACACTAATATTTCGTCAGTTAAAACAACTTGAAGACGTTATTTCGGTAAGTATTGTTGAAGCACAAATGATGGAAAATGGTTGGGAATTTGGTGAGCATGGTGATCCACTCTACCATTTAGATTATGCGTATCAGTTATATTTAAAAGCAGATCCTAGCTACCAAGGCCGAGTAACCGTACCGATTTTATGGGATAAAAAAACACAAAAAATTGTCAATAATGAATCCATTGAAATTATTCGTTTGTTTAATTCTGCCTTTAATGAATTAACGGGTAACGTCGATGATTATTTTCCGCTTGCACAAAGAGAAGAAATTGAAGCGGTGAACAGCCGTATTTATCACACCATTAACAACGGTGTTTATAAAGCAGGATTTGCCACTACGCAAGCGGCTTATAATGAGGCATACACCACTTTATTTGACAGCTTAGATTGGTTAGAAGAGCGGTTATCAAAACAGCGCTACCTTGTTGGTGACAACATTACTGAAGCCGATTGGCGCTTATTTACCACGCTTATTCGTTTTGATGCGGTATATCACGGTCACTTTAAATGTAACCGCCAAAAACTCAGTGAATTTTATCATATTAGTAACTATGTTAATGAGCTTTATCAAGTCGCTGGTGTTAAAGATACGGTTGACTTGGAATATACCAAAAGCCACTACTATGCCAGCCATTTAACGATTAACCCAACCCGCGTTGTACCTTTAGGGGCAACTCAACACTTTGATGCGCCACACGATCGTGACCGCCAATATTAAGGAAAGATTATGATTAAACATTATCCTTATAAAAGCTTAGGTAGTGCTAACCATGGTTGGCTTAAATCTAAACATCATTTTAGCTTTGCTCATTACTATAATCCTACTCGCATGGGGTTTGGCAAGTTACGTGTAGTTAACGACGACTGGGTTGCACCAGGTACTGGCTTTCCATTACACCCCCATCGTAATATGGAAATTATTAGCTTTATTCGATCTGGTGCCATTACCCATCAAGATAGTACAGGTAATAAAGGCATAACTAAAGGAGGTGAAATACAAGTAATGAGTGCGGGCACAGGTATTGTACATTCAGAATATAACCGCACCCAAGAGCCGTTAACCTTTTATCAAATTTGGATTGAAACTAATAAAAATAACGTAAGGCCTCGTTGGGAAAGTAAAAAATCCCCTACCGAGCAGGCATCAGCGCTTACTTTATTAGCATCTGGTTACGCTGAGGATAAAAACAAAGCACTTTTTATCAATCAAGAAGCACGTATATATGGTGGTAAATTAGCAAAGGACAGCATCATTGAGCATGATATTACTCATCAAGCATATATTTTAGCATCAAGTGGTATGTTCAAAGTAGAAGACAGCGCTGGCAATGTAACGTTGAATAAAGGCGATGGTGCTGAAGTTACTCAGTCTACTTCAATTATGTTAAGCGCATTAACAGATTGTGAAATTATCATCATTGATACTATCGATTAAGCGAATTAATCCTAAAAGGCTGGAACTTACCATGGTACTAAAAATAACCCTGAATAAAAAATATGCCTTGATCATGAATCGCTCAGACTTCCTGAAACGAGCATCTTCAAGTGGAGCGGGTATAGTACAGTTTATTAGCTCTCCTTCATATTTTACACGGGTACTTTCAACCGCTAACCTTAATCGTTCCAGCACTGCTTTGGTATCTTCTAACTCAGTTTCTGCAATTAACAAAGAAAACTCTTCACCAGCTATTCGGCCAAAGATATCAAAACTCCGTATGCCAAAACACGTTAGCGAAAACCTGAACTATATCCCACCTGCTTATTATGCTAACGCTTTTTATCACTAGAGGCTTGAAGGTAAAGCTTTCGCATCATGCAAATAAAGTTGTACATTTTCTAAGTTAATGTGACTTTTTTCTAAATAACGAGGAGAAAGGTCAATGGCATTTTGTAAAAAATATTCCGCTTCTTGGTAACGACCATCTAATAATAAGAAATAGCCAATATCATTATATGCTTGAGCTGTGCTCATCACTTGTTTAAAAAGTTGAAGTGCTTGGTTGTATTGACCTGTACGGACATAAATGAGTCCTAGGTTAAGTTTAGCTCGTTCAAAGTTTGAATTGATATCAAGCGCTTTTTTATAAAAATCTTCAGCCAAACTATAATTGCTGGTTAAATAATATGAGTAACCCATATTGGTATAAATCAATGATAAATTTTCTGAAATAGGGATGATTAAATTGAAAATTTCTCTCGCATATTCATGACGGTGACCAAGATCGCTGAGTACTGCTAAGGCGTTATAGGCGAGTAAAGGTGATTCACTATCCAGTGCGATGAAATGTTCAAATGAAACATTTGTATGAAGCCGCTGCTGATCTAATTTAACGGTACGTTCAAGTGCATCCTTAGCTTTGTCCGTTTGCTTATGCTCAAAATAATAAATGCCCATTTGGGCTAACGCAGGAACATGATCAGGTTTGACGGTCAAAGCTTGCTTAAATGCCCTAATTGCTAATTCTGGGCTATCTAGGCTATTTTGAATATGGCCAATTTTACATAAAATTTCTATATCGTTTTTATCAAATTCAAGTGCTTGAAGATAATAAAAAATAGCTTTTTTTAAATTGTTACTTTGTGCTTCGGCTTCAGCCAAAGTTAAGTTTTTCTCTTTAGATTGTATGTTATTTTCCGGTGGTTTTTTTTCGTCACTTGAATTGCTAGTATTAGTGCAACCAGCAATAGTGACTGAAAAAATCAATAATAAACTGGTAATAATTAGGTATTTTCTATTCGAATATATCATCATTAAAACGCCTTATCCCAAACATTCATTACTTTTAATACCGCTGGACCAATCGCCACGATAAAGAAAGATGGCCAGATACAAAACATCATAGGAAATATCATCTTAACGCCTAATTTAGCAGCATTTTCTTCTGCAGCTTGCAGGCGTTTATCTCGATACTCATCAGCATAAATTCGAATCGTTTCAGCAACACCAGTACCCAGCCTAAGGCTTTGCACAATCACAGAATTTAACCCTCTAATATCTTCTAAACCGGTTCTATCACTAAATTCTTGTAATGCTTGTTGCATTGATAACCCAACACGAACTTTACTGCAAACTAAGCCAAGTTCATGGGCTAATTCAGGGTGTACAAAATCCAGCTCATTTTTAACACGTTGAAATGCTTCTAATAAACCCAAACCAGCCTCACAACATACAATCAATAAATCGAGCGCATCGGGGAAAAACTTACGCAATGACTTCATACGGAGATTAGCTAGTCTATGTAAAATCAACGAAGGTAATATATAAAAAAGACCGATAATAAAAGCAAAAATATAAAGAGTAACTAATAGGGATAAACCACCAGAAAGTTGCACCACAGCAATTGAAACTAATATCCCAGAGAGTAAGGATATTAGTTTAAGCGCATTAAATAACTTTAACGCGTTAGTTGAATGATAACCAGCATGAATAAGTAGTTTTTTGGTGGATTTATCGCCAGAAAAGCTACTGTTAATCAATGGTATATGTTTTATTTTATTTAAGTTATGTTCAAGAGTCGATGAAAAATCTTCTTGGGTATGGGTAGCCGATAAGGGCTGATGGGTCAGTTTATCTATCTGCGCTTTTACTGGCGAATAGAGGCCTGAAAATATATAGTAAAATGCCATCGCTAAAGTCACGCCAGCAGCGGCAGCAACAAGGTAAATCAACCATTCAACCATGACTTTATTATTAGTGAAACTTAGTAATAAACCTTGTAGATATTCCATGATTTACACCTCTATTTGAATTAATTTTTTAATCCACCAAATACCTAGCAGCATGCCAGCGCCACCCCATTTCAGTAAGTTTAACCCCGCAGGGGTTGAAATTAATATGGCCACATAACTTGGCGATGATATATATAAAACAGCAAAGAGCACAAAAGGCATTAACACCAAAACCCAACCAGAAAGTCGACCTTCTGCAGACAAAGTTTTCACCTTTCTTTTAAAGGTGAATCGTTGTCTGATCACTTTTGATAATTTATCAATGTTTTCAGCAAGATTGCCACCAGTGGATTTTTGAATAGCAACCGCGCTAGAAAATGCCATTGCTGAAGTACTTGGCACTCGCTTAACAAAATTGAGTAATGCTGTTGTGGTATCATTACCAAAATTAATACGATTAAAAATTATCTTAAATTCATCGGCTAAATGACCGTCCATTTCCTCAAAAACAAGTTTAATGGCATCACTAAAAGCATAACCTGCCTGCAAACCTCTTTTAAGTACGTCCATCGCTTCGGGAAATTGCTCTTCAATTTTCTCCATGCGCTGGGTCATGTCACGATTTAACTTGAGATGAAAAGCTAACAAAATCAACAAAGAACATAATAAGCTAAATAGCCAATCTTGACTAAAAAAGCTAATAAGTGCAAAAGCAGCAAGACTAGCCCCTAAGGCAATAGCTAAATATTGATGACCTAACAGTTTTGAGCCGGATATTTCCATTTTATAGGTTAAATTTGAAATCCAAGGCAATGATTCTAACCAACGGGTAAAGGGCGGTAGTTGTGCTACTTTATTATTGTATAATAAGTTTTTTTCAATATTTTTATCCTTTAACGCCAGTGACAGTAAATGTTTTTTTAACTGCTTGGTATCTGCTCTTTGTGGACTGTATACCGAAATAAACAAGCTTTGCGCCAATAAAACTACAGCGGCAAAAACTAAAAGTAAAAATATAAGTTGCGGACTCATAAAACCTCCTATTAAAATTCCATGGCTGATTTATCAATACCATATAAACTATAGGGTATGTCGATACCCTTAATCGTTAATTGGTTATGAAATAGTGGAATAACACCTGTGGCTTGATAATGGCCTATTACTTTTCCTTGCTCATCTGTTTCTTCACGTTTGAAAGTAAAAATTTCTGACATGGTAATTACATCGCCTTCCATACCAGTAACTTCTTGAATACTGGTAATGCGACGGCAACCATCTTCTTGGCGTTGTAATTGCACTACCACATCAATGGCAGAAGATATTTGTGCTCTAATATTGTGTATCGGCATGTCAAAACCGCCCATACAAATCATATTTTCTAAACGGCCTAAGGCATCTCGAGGAGAATTAGCATGTAAGGTTGTTAGTGAGCCTTCATGGCCAGTATTCATCGCCGCTAACATATCTATCGCCTCTGCTCCCCTAACTTCACCAATAACAATACGATCAGGGCGCATTCTTAAACAGTTTTTAACCAAATCACGTTGTGATATTTCGCCTTTGCCTTCTATATTGGCAGGGCGAGTTTCTAAGCGTACGGTGTGAGGTTGTTGCAATTGTAATTCAGCTGAATCCTCTATAGTGATAATGCGTTCATTTTCAGGAATATAACCAGATAAAATATTAAGTAATGTGGTTTTACCACTACCAGTACCTCCTGAGATCAACACATTTAACTTACCTTTGACTACCGCTTGAATTAACTGCCCCATTTCACTGCTCATAGTGCCATAGTTTATTAGTTGCTCAGCTGAGAGTTTGTCGACAGTAAAGCGACGAATTGATAACGCAGGACCGTCAAGTGCTAAGGGGGGAATAATCGCGTTGACTCTACTGCCATCTTTAAGACGGGCATCTACCATAGGTGATGATTCATCGATTCGGCGACCGACACTAGAAACAATTCGGTCAATAATATTAAGCAGATGTTTATCATCATAAAATTGCACCGCTACTTTTTCCAATTTACCGTTGCGTTCTACATAAATACTGTCATGGCGGTTAACTAAAATATCGGCAATGCTAGCATCTTCTAATAGAGTTTCTAACGGACCCAGGCCTAAAATTTCATCAATAATCAGCTTAATCAATATTTGACGAACTTGTAAACTTAATGGTCTGGTTATTTCATTTAATAAACTACAACATAAGTCGGTGATTTGGGTCTTAGCAACCTTGTTTTCCATGGTTTCTAATACTGATAGATCCAACAAGGTTAATATTTTGCCAAATATTTCCTGTTTAGTGCGCATATCCTCAGGCGTTAAAATACTAAAAGGATCATCTGATTTTTTACTATATAACATTATTACCTCCAAACAGTTTGCTGAAAAACCCAGGTTTTTCTACTGGCAGCTTAAGTGGGAAAACTTGTTTTATAATGGTACAAATTTCTTTATGAATGATCTTGTTTTCAGTCAGTTTTGCCAAGGGTGAACCTAAATCGGTACAAGAACTGGCCAATTGATAATTATTGCTGACATAAAAAATACACTCGATCGCTAGGGCTTTTTTAATATCATTAAGGGTAATATGAGTGACTTTTTTTGAATAACGATTAACAATTATCTTGATTACACTCTTGTTAATCCCCATTACCTCTGTGAGTTGTTGAATAAGCGCTTTAGCTTCCCTTAGGCTGACGATATTTTGTTGCACCACAATGAGAAATTGACTCGATATAGATACTAGCGGTAAAGTGAGCAGGTCTAAACCACGAGACAAATCTACTAATACCAAGTCATGATTCAGTTTTATTTTCCATGCTAGTTGTTCTAAGTGCTCAAAATTTTTATTTTGCTCATTA
The DNA here is from genome assembly GCA_013215465.1 of Colwellia sp. Taxonomy (GTDB): domain Bacteria; phylum Pseudomonadota; class Gammaproteobacteria; order Enterobacterales; family Alteromonadaceae; genus Colwellia. The sequence goes on from JABSOW010000020.1 coordinate 36,327, forward strand.
TCAAGCTGGGCATAAGCTTTACTAGCCAATAAGCTTAAGTTTTTACGTTTTGTCATCATCGACTTTATCGCGACATTATCGAGCTTATCAATTTCATTTAAGGCATCGGTTAAAAAATAATTGGCTTCAAGGTTAAGGGTATCGGCGAGAGACCCATAGTGTAAGTCAGCATCAATGAGCGCTATTTCATCTTGACAAAGATCTGCGCTAATTTCTCCTAAGCAGCCAGTGATAAAACTAGCACCAGAGCCTGATTTACCATTAATTATACTAATAATAGGAGCAACTTTTTTTTCTTTTAAAATTTCATTGGCACATATCGTTAAGGTATTAAATAGCTCCTGTTCAATATCCTTAAAGGGAATAATATCTTGTACATGAAAATGCATTGCGGTACGAACAATGTTAGCGGCAATACCATCACCTAAAAGTAACGTGGGCATATTTTTGGTAGCTAGTTTTTCAATAACCAACGGGCAATTATCTTTGTCGCTGCTTACCGCTAAAATAACTAACTCAAATTGACTTAAGTGCTCAGGCATTTGATCACTAAACTCAAAGTTTAAATTCGTAATTAAATAAAATTGGCTAGACAAGGCAAGTTGAACATTTAACTCTGTGCAAATAACCAAAACACTGAGATGAACAGGTAAACTTTGCTTTTTTTTAACTGAACCATCAGTTTCAGCTAATCTTGCATCAGGTAAATCAACAACATTATTGATGTTTTTACTCTTCATAATACTTCCTTAAATAACACCTTTTTAAATAATAGCTTTTAAAACAATAGTTCGTGACAACAACGATAACTATGGGACAGGTGGAACAGTTGGAAAGCAATAAGTATAATCAGGTAATCGTGTTGCACCTAAGCTCTCTCTGGGCAAGGTAGTAGCAAAACTCGGAGAGTTCAGTGTTAAAAATAAGCCTGGAATGATTAACTGGTGCTGGTAATCCTTTATCTCTGCTCTAACCAAAGCAATGTCTTTAACATCAGCTACTGGGTCACCATTAATTTGTAAATAACTGATCTGCAAGTTGCTTATACTTAAATTTGGTGCCATGGGGATATTGTCAAAAAGCGCCGCTTCGAGCATAGGAGCAAAAGCAGATTTTGCTCCATGGTCAAAATGACAAACCGTTGCTAAACGAGCGCCACGTCTTGATGCTTCGGTCAGTATATTCCAAACAAAAAATAACCGGCCTACTTCGAGTACGGCAAATAACAATAAAAAAAATACTGCACCAACTAGGGCAAATTCAATGGTATAAACGCCTCGTTGTTTATTGCGTCCTTTATTGTTTTTTACTTGCTTGGCTTTAGTAGTCATGGTTATAAAGCCCTCATGGTATAGGTTGATACTAGCGGGAAACTCAAATCAATATCGTTACCTAAACCAAAGGTGGTAAAAGTATCAGAAAATAGGGGCTGCCAATCGTAAGTCACGGTAATAGTGATAAAATCACCACTAATAGTCAAACTAATATCATCGTCATTCAGGTTAGGCAGTAGTAAGGTTGTGCTAGCACTTTGACCATACTTAATTAAGCTTTTTACTTCCGCAGTTACCGCGTCTTTAATATTGATTATGTTAGTATCACCAGGTTTGGCATTAGCAGATAAATAACGACTAGCATCTCTTACCGTTTTATTCAGCGCATTATATTGAAACATTAACCGGCCAAATTCAGCACTAGCAAAAATCAGTAATAATAAAAACGGCAATACCATAGTAAATTCTATCGCGGCCAAACCTTTTTGTTTTTTTATATAAGCCATGTTACAGCCGTTACTAATGTTAGTTGTCATACAATACACCTAAGAATCAGTACTGTTGGGTACATGATATAACACCATTTTATAGGGCCCTGGGCTATCTATGGCTTCCAATGTTGCATTACCACCGCCAGAGCAATCATAGAGAAACTCACCAATAACATAAGACTCTTGCCCCTTATGCTCCACTTTTTGGGTGAGAAAGAAGCAACCAACGCCCAAAAAATCAAGATTATTAGCACCGTTGGTTTCACCATCACATTTGGCAATCACTACATTCATAATTCTTCGTCCGGGGGATGCCGGCAATATTTGACTAAAATTTTCTTCTTGTGGATTAACCGTTAAACCTTCCGTTGGCGGTGTACAACTTGGTATAGCTTTATTATTGTCATCTACATACCAACCCGCTTGGTAGGCTTTAGTTGCATATGCCTCAGCTAAAGCCTCCTGATTGATTACCCCATCTACTTCAATGTCTTCCACTTCGATTTTCTGGCCCTGGCAAATATTTTCATCTCTTGGATGTTCGTCAGAGTTTACTGGGCCGTTCCAAAATCCCAAGCGAGTATTAAGCCCTTGTGCCACCGGGCCGACACTATTACCCGGCTCTGTTGGCACAGACTCATTATCTGTGCCTGTGGCAAAACAAGTTTGTACAATATTATCTTCCCCCGCCATAGCGGTGCGAATATCAGCGGCGCCAGAGTTACTTTCCAGCCGAATTAGTTGAAAGTTTCCTGCGCCAATAGCAGATTCGGTATTAGAGCCAATTTTCATCATATATAAACTATTGTGTACTAAACCGAAAGGTGGCGTAGTACCCGTGCCACACACCGCCATGGGCACTAAGTTAGTAAAGCAATTTTCTATGGCAGTGCTAGGACCTGCTAAGGCAGTTGCCGAAACTTGTTTATTAAAACTAAATACATTAGCTAAAAAATTATCTAAGCTCAGTTGGGTAAGTGAAATTTTGACAAATTGAGCATCTGGATCGGCTACCGCTAAAAAAGGATCAGCGTCGACAGAATATTCAAACGATAATACCGCAGTACTAGTATCATCAATATCTGCCAAGTCAATAGCACGGGATAACTCTTGTTGATCGCTATGGGCGAGATTTACTTGCAATAAATTTATCGCTGCTGTTTCCGCTTGGGCACGTGTTGCTCCTGAATCTAGCTCTTTTGCGGCATGTAAAGCCGCAGCATCTACCAGGTTTTGCAATCGGCCTTTATTTAATAATAAATGGCCACCATCTAACGCCAATGATGCCAAAGTGAGCAATGCTAATAAACTGATGACAAATAATACCAAGACATTACCACCTTGATGGCGTTTGTCTTTATTTTGATTCAGTACCTTATGAATAGTTAACATGATTATATACTCTCTTACTGGCTCAATTGACGAGACTCTTTCATGTTATAAATACTGCGTTGATATTTATTAATAACATTTCTGCCATAATTTCCATCTAAGGTAGCAATGATGCCGTCATTTAGCTCAGCCGCATTTGGGTTAAGTATTTGCACTTGCTTAATTTGTGTATTCGATAGCGCTAACTGGTAACTGGGTTGTTCTGCACAGCCCAATATAAGTAAACTTGCTAAGGCCAGCAACGAATTCTTTAGTAGGTTGGTTACTTTCATTATTAACTCCTTTATTTCTATATTTAGGGTTCGTTCGTTTTTCTTTAGTGAGTTTTAATCAGTCTTAGTTGGCTTTAGCTGATGACCATAACGCTGATTAGTGCCACCATCATTAATTAAAAGACTATTATTCGAGCTACTACTTGCTGATTTATTCGGTGAGGTCGTTACTTTAGGTCTGTTTTGCTTGGTCATCTTGCCCAATAAATAAAATTCCATATCGGATACCGGCACAAAACCATCGGTAGGTAAAGCAATGCCTTTTTTATTAAAAGGTCTTACTAAACGCGGTGTTACCATAATAACTAACTCAGTCTGACCACTAATATATTCATGACTGCGAAATAATTGCCCTAATATCGGGATATCACCCAAACCAGGTAATTTATTAACACTGTCGCGCAAGGTATCACTTAATAAACCACCGATAGCAATGGTTTGACCATCAGCGAGTTCAACGGTCGTTTCAGCCGTTCTTTTGACAATAGAAGGTACCACCAAGGTTGAAGTTGAACCTGATGGGGTAACGCCAACGCCATGAGAATTAGTCAGTTCACTAACCAATACTTTAAGGTTTAAGTTGATTTTTCCTGAGTCTAAAATGGTGGGTACAAAACTAACCCCAACACCGAAATCTTTAAATGCAATGGTGGTACCTTCTCTACCGGGTATTGGTACCGGAAATTCGCCACCAGCTAAAAACTCAGCTTTTTGACCACTTAAGGCGGTAATATTAGGCTCTGCTAATATTTTCGCTAAGCCATTTTGTTTGGCGATATCTAGGGCAAAATCAAACTGCATCTCACTCTTAATTAAAGAGCCAAAAAAACCACTGCTAATACTGCTAGCTGTTCCTGCACCTATGCCATTAATTATGCCGCCAGTGCCATCTGAGCCATCAAAGGTTAACGACATTCTGGAATCAAACTTGCGGGAAAGTTCGGTACTGACCTCGGCAACAGTCACTTCCAACATGACTTGTTGGCCGCCACCAATAGAGATCATATTGAGTACTTTACTTTTGCCTTTAATGACTGATGCCGCATCGGCATAACCTCTGGCTAATTCCACTGCGGTATTCATTTTTGCCAAGGAAGAGGATTGGCCACTGAGTACTAATTGTCCTTGTGATGTTTCTACGCCAATATCTTCACCGGGTAGGTAATGAAATAAACGTTGGCGTAAGCTGTTTAAATCGTGAGTCACTTCAAGATTAATGGTATCAACCAGTTTATCTTCCTCGTCCCATACCATGATATTGGTGGTACCTAATGTTTTACCGACAATATAAAGCTCTTTGGAGCGTAATATTAAAATATCCGCAATGCTGTCATTACCTATTGAAACTCGGCTAACGGTTTGATTCATGGTTAGGTTTTTCGATTTAAAAATAGGTACCTTTAACTCATCATTTATTAAGTTAGTGGGTCCTCCTGCTAGTACCGGTGAGCTAATAAATAATTGTGCCATTACCAACAATACATAGGGCAATGATAGGTAACGCAATAATAGATAACGCTTGATTGTTATGATTGTATTCACGGTTACACCTTTCATGACTTTGTCCTTATTAGCTCTAGAGCCTCAGTGTTTAATCGCTTAAACTTAGGTCTCTAATTATTTAAATATCTACCTGTACGGTTTGTTGTCTAACACCTCTGATTAACTCTACTCGCTGGCGTTGGATTATTTTAGGAACAATGGTCGAGGCTGGCTGAGAAACTGTTTCTACTGTGGGCTCTGGTACCGCTATTGGCTCTACCGTTTCTGTTATGGTGCTTTTATTACTGGCAATAACTACTGCTTCATCATCAATTGGATTACGTAAGGCTAGTTGCAAATAGCCATTTCTGCGCGCACTCATTAATATTTCGGCTTGAGTTAAGTTCACTTCAACGGTGATTGCCCTAACTAATTGTGGTTTGTTTTCACCGCTGGCTGCTCTTTGATCAACCGCCAGTATATTGATATTAGAAAGAATCACCTCGGTAGTAGGCTTGCCGTCTTGCTGGTAAGTATTAAGAATATCTACCTTGTTGCCCGGTAATAAAAAACCCGCAACACCAACAACATCATTTACTCGGATCGTTATCGCACGCATATTTTTACCAATCAAACTGGCTAAATAACTGCCATCACCTTGCTGTGCCAAACGTTCTGATCTCATAATGTCGCCAATGTAAAATTGGTTTTTAGCCACCTTGCCGATAACACTCTCTAAGTCATGCATCGCTTTATCGGGCGCCATTGATTTAGGAAATACCGTTAAATTGACATGTTTAGCCTCTATAATAGTGCCAGTGGGAATGATGACTGTACTGATAACAATATTCACTTGTTCTTCGGTTAATTCTTTCTGGCTATCATTGAGCCAATTTTTAGCGATCAATACTGCGCCGACACCAAAAACCACTGACATGGTAATAAAAAGAATAGTATTTTTGTTCATTACTGACTCCTTGAGTTATTTAGTTCATTTGGCTCATTTAATTTATTATCTTGTTGAGTACTGTCTTGCTGAGTCTTATCTAGCTCAGGGGTATCAGTGCTGCGGACAAAATAATGCCGCCAAGCAAAACGGATAAGCGCAGGGGTAACCACAGGCACTAATTGATTAAATTTTATTTGATCACTAACTATGCTTAATAAGTCTCGAGGTAAGCAGGGTAAAAAGTCTTTTTTATCGGCATAGTGATACTGTTCAACTAAATAGGTGAAAATGTCGTTGTAACACTCAAGTTGATAGTCAGCACAGGTTTTAAACCATAACTTTTGGTATAGTTCAAGAGGCAGGGCTTCAAATTTAATTTTGTAACCTAAACGTCGTAAAAAGGCATCATCAACCAAGTCTTGTGGGGCTAAATTAGTCGAAAAAAGTAGAATTAGTTCAAACGGAATTTCAAAATGTAGTCCGTTTGGTAAAGATAAAAAGTCGCGTCGTTCTTCTAAAGGAATTATCCAGCGGTTAAATAGTGCTACTGGACTAATTTTTTGCCGTCCTAAATCATCTAGCAATAAAATACCGTTATTGGCTTTTAATTGCAGTGGCGCTTTATAAGTGAGATTAGTAGCATCAAAGTTCACCTCCAACATTTCAGCAGCCAATTCACCACCTGTTACTAATAACGGTCTTTGGCATAAATGCCAACGTGGATCATAACCATGGGCTAAGCTGACAAGTTTGGCATCGCCATTTTCTTGTTGTTGCTCACGGGTGCTTAATACATGCAGCTGAGGATCATAAACCTGTATAATAATGTTATTAATTTCTATCGCTGATGGGATCAAAACGTCATCACCAAAGAGCAAGTTTAAATGTCGACACAGGTAACTTTTGCCGACGCCAGGGGCACCATAAATTAAAATAGGTTTACTGGAATTAAGCGCCGGCCCGATGGTGGCAATTAATTCATCTGAAAACATTAGCTCACTAAAGCGTTGCAACATCAGTTCTTTAACTACAACGGTATTACGACTGGTTTGCTTAAGACAGATATCGCAATATTGCGCTAAAGGCACAGGCGCAATGCCTAAGTAACCTGCTTGCTTAAAGGCTTTTTCAGCCTCTGATATTCCTAATGCACTAAGGGCATAACGCATTTGGCCACTTGCACTTGATTGGCGGTTTTCTAGCCAGCCAAGGGTTTTGGCATGGTCTAATAAACTTTGAATAACGCCACCACTTAAGGCCATTTTTTCTGCTAATTGACGGACACTGACCACATGAGCAACTAATATATGTTTAAGTAATAGTTGTAATAATAACTGCTCTGACAGGCCCGTTTCTGCCACGGTGCTAGGTCGTTTCGCTATCGCCGCTTCTTTATCAAATAGGCTGTTGTGCTGATTCAAGGCATTACTTTTATCTGAGCCGTCAGCCACTAACGTAGTAGAGCTTGACGTTTTATCAGTAAAATTTAATGATGAGTCCATGCTAACTCCGGTTAACTTTGTTTACTTTTACTTGTTAGTTGATACTTGTTAAAAAAGCGCTTATTTTAGTGTTTATTTCTGTGCCTAGGCTGGGGCTTATTTCCGTCGCAAGGTCAGGGCTAAGGTAACAAGCTAGCAACCAACCTAACGCTAAAGCGGGCGCATAGGGCACATATACCGCTGAAGAAGCTTCTCTATTGCCGCCAAAGTCACTCTTTTTAATAAAACCTTGGCTGAGTATTTTAAACAAACCTGACCAGCCAACTTTATAGAGCGCTAAAAAAAAGCTAGTAAAAGTTCCGAAAATCACCCCGTAAATGACTGACCACAATAGTAAACTAGGCCCCGAGAGCGCACCTACTGCCACCATCAACTTGACATCACCCGCGCCTAAACAGCGAAAGTAAAATGCGGGTAATAACAAGGTTAATGCTAAACCTGCACCCAATAACGCTTGCCCAATGCCATGCCATTGGCTGTAATACCCTTGCAGGAGCAGAGCCGCTAGTAGCCCGGTTAAACAAAGTTTATTGGGAATGCGTTGATAGCGCAGATCAAAATACAAAGCGCTAAGCAACACTAGCAAGGTAGCAGTAAGTACAATCATTACTATGCCGCTGCTGTACAAACACCGGGAGTTACGGGATCTGTGGTATTATCCGGTGCTGTCCAGGTACCACCAGTAGTTGCACAGGATAATGAGTTAATTTGATTGGTAGCATTATCACCTAAATTGCTAAAAGCAATGACCATACCGCCAACCACTAAACCACCGGCAATGGCATATTCCACCGCAGTTAAACCACTTTCATCTTTAATAAAATTTTTTATAAAACCTTTGATACGATAAGTTAATTTATTCATCAGAATCTCCAAAACTATTGGTATATATGCATAATCGCAAAATAAAGCAAAGTAGAAGCTAACAAATGCATTTGAGGTAACCATAGTTTTAACTACGGAGCAGGTACTTAGCAGGTATTTAATAGAAGGTAAATACCGTATAGGTAACAACAAAGGCAATTGCACTCCCTTGCTGACTTTATTCAATACTCAATACAATAAATGAGTATATTAATAAAACTAGTCGGTTTTTTCTGGCTTTACTAGCACCAGATTGCTATCTATTGTATCCATTTGCGAATTAAGCTGAGAAGGAAAAAAAAATGGCTGGTCTAATTGATAGATGTCAGCCGACCAATGCACTTTTCCTGCTGGGGTTAGCCAAACTGTTTGATAGGTGAGGTAAACTTCAATACTATCTTTTAGCTTGATATGCTGGCTTTTATTGGTAGTTAACGCTTGTTTTATCTGCAGTTGTTTGTTTTGAGATTCACTAACCATAAACTGTTGAGCTAGCAAATGAGCTGACTGTAAGCGCACGCAACCATGACTTAGCGCGCGATTTTTATTAAGAAAGAGATTTTTTGCTGGAGTATCATGTAGATATACTGAATGAAAATTTTTAATATTAAAGCGGTATTTTCCTAGAGCGTTATTTTTTCCTGCTACTTGTATTAATTTATACTCACCCAAGGCGGCTTTTATTGACGCGCTATCATTAAAAACGGGCTGAATAATTTGCTTAGCACCATAACCTTTTGACAGTTTAAAGTTCTGCCGTTTGAGTGAGCCTGGATTGGTGCTATTTTCTACTAATAATTCGTTATGCACTATGTTGTAGGTTGGCGTCCATTGCGGGTTAATGGTGAGGCTATTAACTTGAGTAACCATTATCGGGGTAGGGTGCTGACTATCACCAACAATGACTTTCATTGATAAGGTTTCTTGTCTCTTGTCAACAAAAGACAAGCGGTAGGAAGGGATATTAACCATAACATAACGTTTTGGTGGTTTACTGGGTAATGATAACCAACGCCACAAATTAATTTGCATGGTGGTTATGCGCTTTGCCGGGCTAGTATTAAGTGCCGCAATTGTTTTTGCTGTTAATTTGCCATTAGGTTTTAAGTTATGTCTAGTTTGAAACTGTTTAAGTGCGTTAATCACTTCGGGATCAAAAATATGCTGGCGGTAGCGCGATCTCGGTTTTTTGTTAAGATCAGCCAAGGCAACTAAAATATTGCGCAGTTTAGCCACTTCTTTGTGTCCTTGACCTAGGGTGAGTGATAAGTTTTTATCAATGACTGGCCAAGGTTTTTTGGCTAATTGACGATAATAAGCAATGGCGCTACGCAGATGAAGCACCTGGTCAAATTGCGGTAATAATTGATCAACGTAACTGGCTAGGTTGTTATTTTTTACGGCCTGAAAAATATCTTCTTGTGGTTTTTCTAGCGGCTTAGACTGGTAACCATTAAATAAAGTGGCAATAGTAAATAATTGCTGAGTTAACTGTTGATCTACTTTTTTTATAACTTCATCTTGTTGGGTAACTAAGTTAACCATATCAGGAAAAAGTAACTGTTTAATGCCGAGGTCATTAAGTAAACTGATTAATGACAGTCCGGATAAATTAAGCTTATTATTATCAAACCATAAGTAATCTTGATTATTATGAGCTAAAAGTTGTTGATAGTTAGCTTGTTTATTTTTAGATAGAGGTTGGTAAGGCAAGGGGTTTTGCCGAGTAAGGAAGGTCTTAGTGGCTAGAATGTTTTTTTTACGCTCAGTGATTTTACTATCAGTAAGGTAAAAGTTTTCTTCTGCTCCGACAATGCTCACGCCGAGCAATAAAAAAAATGTCACAATAACGCTAGTCTTCATTATACCCTCTTAATATATTATCTTTAAGCTGCTTAACCTTAATCAAGACCAATAGAGCGACGGAATTTAGCTTGCTTCATTTTTGTTATCGGTAATAACTCCATTCTTAATTTTTGATACCTCTGATATAAGCAGCTTAACTCTATGCCTTGTTCATTTTTGATATAGGCAGTTGGTGTTAAACCAATATGCTCTTTAAAATTTCGGCAAAAGTGTGACGGATTTGAAAAGCCAACGGCAAAGGAGGCATTGGTCACTGAAGCGTTGGCTTGACGTAATAAAAACTCACTTTCTTCTAATCGTCGACATAAAATATATTGGCAAAAACCAATACCGCATAAATCTTTAAACATATGGCTAGTACGGCTTGGGCTTAAATAGATACTTTTAGCCGCTTGTTTCAATGAAGGTGCATCACAAAAGTGGTGTTCTATTAACTCAAATAAATCTTCTAACGGGTGCGTTATTAATTCTTCTGTTGCCGGTATAAAATTGTCGTGAATTGACTCTTGTTCAAAGCAGTCAATGCTTGTGGTTTCGTTAAGTTCGACTAACAAATTAGCTAATGCTTTGTTATCTATAGGTAGCCTGAGTACATCTTTAACGCCGAGTTTTAGCGCATGGTGAAGCATAGGTATTGATATACAAGCGGATAAAATATAAAGCGGTGTTTTAGCAAAGTGATGATGTATTGATTCTAAGTTATAACGATGTACTTCAGATTGACAGTCCATTACATAAGCGATGGCGCCTAAAGAGCCATTAAATTTTTTTATATGTTCAAGTGAGGGGATGGTTTTAAGGGAAAGTTTATCAGCTAAGCTATTGTAAACATCGGTAACTACTTTTTTGTTATGTCCGGTAACACCAAAGTATTGTTTTGTTTTGAGAATAGTCATAGCTCTCTCTTAATAATTATTTCCAATATTTAAAACAGTTTTAATATTAGAAATAAGTGAGTTTTAGTGTGTTTTTTAAGCATGTTTTATGCCTCTATATAAATAAACAAAGTAATACAGCAGCTTATAATTTGAATAAAAATCGCTAAAGTAAAAGTGTAAAAAATATAGACACTTTTAAACTGACATTTTGCCTCGATTTTAGGAATAAGTTTCTTGATAGATAATCTCCAGACAATCAAATATCACTTTATTTTTTTATGAATATTCTAATTTAGTAGATACTTTAACGGCTGTCGAACATGACACTTTGTTTTATTTTAATATAGCGGAATCTCGCAATTATACCAATTTCATTACTTCATTATAAAAAATTAGGTACCGAGCCTACGGCATGGAAAATTGTTGGCGATAAACTTTACTTAAACCTTAGTAAAGCCGTTCAAAAAAAATGGCTCTCTGATGTACCTGCTCATTTAGATACGGCAAACCGGGTATGGTCAGGCATTCAAGGTGTATCTATTGCTTAGTTAGCTGCTGAATAACTTGCTTATACCAATTGAAGTAATGAATGTTCAATTCATTACTTCAATTGGTATTACAAATCTAAAAGCAATCCATATAAGAAAGTGCAGGCTTCTTTATATGGAATGGTATCAATTCAACAAATGAGAAATTAAATGAAAGATAAGGAAAAGGTACAAGGTCTTAATTGGCTCGAACATGAGCAAGCCAGTGGACTCTTATATCATGGTGTACCTACGTTGGTGTTAATGGATAAATTGAATAACACAGCTAGCTTAATCGATGGAGTCACAGGTGCTCAGGTTAAGGATTGGCTAGATACACAGCTTAGCGCTACGTTTGAACAATTAAATTAATTTTATACACAATTATTTATACGCAATTATTTATACGCAATTATTAATACCAAATTAAATAGAGGTTTACATTATGAACAAAAAACAATTATTAGCTAGTGCAGCACTTGCTGTAACCATCGCCACAACTGTTGTAGCTCCTGCGCAAGCCGGTGGTAAAGAAAAGTGTTACGGCGTTGCTATGGCAGGTCAAAATGACTGTGCCAACTTAGCCGGAACTCACTCATGCGCGGGACAATCATCGGTTGATAACGATTTTGGTGAGTGGAAACTTGTCGCTAAAGGCACTTGTGATGATATTGGTGGCTTATTAAAGGCTGATGCGAAAAATAAATATAAAGCAGAAAGCTCATAATAATATGAATGAATGCTTTATCGTCAAGTCATTTTAAAATTTTTGAAATTGAATTTATAGCCATGGATGGCACTTATATTTCGAAATGTTCACTTATTTTATTCATTTTATCAGCTTAGGAAATACCATGACCACATTAACTCAGCGTTTAATACAACCATACTACCAAACCAGTAATTTTCTCAATTATTTACAACCGATAGCATTACTTGCAGCAAGATTTTATGTTGCTTGGATATTTTTTGCTGCGGGTCTCACTAAGTTAAGAGATTGGGATACCACTTTATTTTTGTTTGAAGAGGAATATAGTGTTCCTTTCATTCCCTTTGAATTAGCCGCTTATTTAGGCACAGCAGGAGAGATATTATTACCCATTATTTTAGTATTAGGTCTCGCAAGTCGCTTTGGGGCATTAGGTTTAAGTATTGTTAATATTGTTGCTGTTATTAGTTTGGTAGAAATTGCACCCGCAGCACTTTATGCTCATGTTATTTGGGGATTATTGTTAATACAAGTAGTCGTTTTTGGTGGTGGCAAGTTATCGGTAGATCACCTATTTAAAATGAAGCTATCTACTCAAGCATAAATGCACTGGCTAATTTTTAATAGTCATAAGGTGAATAACAAGAGGATGCAATTTTAAGGGGACTTAGTCGTTGAAAGTAACGATTTAAACATAGTGTTCTATACGTTTACCTTACTATTAAACAAAAGAAAACTGAACATATGAGCCATAGTAACCAATGTTACTAACGTAAGTCACCAAATCCAAGCTATATTGTACAGTGTAGTAACACTTTTATTTTCTAAAAAATGACCATGATATGAGTAATGAACAATTATACATCACAGTGTTTTATGATGGCGCTTGTCCTCAATGTATAAAAGATAGGCGCTTCTATGAACGCCTTGCAGGGCAAGGTGGCAAGCATGTTAAGTGGTTGGACATCACCGGTAAAGATGAGCATTTAAAAAGTTTAGGTATCGACCCTCTCAAGGCTCTTTCTGAACTTCACCTTCAACTTCCTAATGGTTTGATTTTATCTGAATTAGATGCATATATCGTTTTAATGGAACGGGTTTGGTTGTTAAAAGGTGTAGCATGGTTGATATCTTTACCTGTAATCCGTCCTTACTTAGCAAAGCTTTACCATCAAAGAGTACAAAAACGATTGAAAGCAACAGGACGAATATGATCTTACTTTTATGGTTAACTTATTTAAGGTAAGTGTATAGTTTTTTCTCTGTATTAAACGGTATAATAAATAGGCATTACTTTAGCGTAATGATTAAACAACTTTAAAGGAAAAATGATGAGTAAGAAACAAAAGCCATTAGCGAAAGCTGATACCAGTGAAACAGATCTAGGTAGAGGGAAAATTAAAGATAATTTTTTAGCGGCGCTAGTTACCTCAAAGCTGTATAAGATGCAGGTGGTGAAAGCCAAAAAAGGCAAAGGTTCATATCAGCGTAAAGCTAAAAATCTAAGACGAGAGTCTTATTTAATGGCGGCTTAAGGTTTTACTCATAGCCACTATTAAATAAAACTTTCTACTTATAGCAATTTTCTTGTTTAACCGCTAATAGTGCCGTAGTCTCGTTCTACTTTTGATATGCGAACTTTAAATGAATCGTACCACGACTTACGACCAGTTTTTTGAGCTTCTAAATGCTCAGAGTTCGCTTTCCAGTTTTTAATTGACTGTAAATCTGCCCAGTAAGAAATCGTTATCCCCACATTTTCTCTAGCTGATTCTATCCCTAAAAATCCAGGTTGTTGCTCTGCAAGCTCAACCATCCTATTGGCCATTTCACCATAACCATTTTCACCTTCTTTTAAAGTAGAAGTGAAAATTACAGCAAAATATGGAGGTTTAGGTGTATTGGCGATAACTGACATTGGTGCTCCTAGGTATATAACGTCTATTTATAGTGGGAAAATATAGTTGGCTCATTCTATTATTTATTAAGCACTGATTTACGTTCTTTCTCATACTCTTCGTAAGGCTTTCGCTCAGCATTGATACATTCATTATGCTCAGCTCCAGTTTGAGCATTTTTAATGCACTCACTGTTTTGGTAACTTTGACCAAGTTCGTAAAAACCTTTGTTACTACAGCCCATCAAAACTATTGAAAATAAAAGGAAATAAAAGGAAATAAAATAATTTATTCATGTACTACCTAAAAAAATTAACGATAAATTCAAATTTAAAATGATTAATTATCCAAAAATTTCAACAAGAGCAATTTTTGATAAACACATAACACGCCTAAATAACATGAAAAAGTGGTTAGCTAAAATAAGCGACGAAGGAGCACAAGGCAATTGTTTTTGTCCTTGTTGATTTTCTTGTATGGATAATACCGCCATCTTTTTTAGTCTTTAAAAACAAGTTTAGGTAAAGTTAGCTTCAAGCTTTGGTTGCAATCAAAACCTTTTATACGGTAGTTCGATGATTTGCTGGCTCCTCTATTGAGATACCGATAACAAGTACGAGTTAGCTTATTATGAATAGCAAAAATAATCAAAATGAAATTAACCTCGGTGTCGATACCAGTATAACACCACTCGATTATTACTCGCCGATATCAATATAATGAGACAGACAGGTTGATTTTCGGCCTTGAATGGGGATTTTAATCGATAAAAGCTATGCCAGTAAAAAACTATGCCACTAAAGCGCTAGGATATTATCGAAAGTAACATTTTTAAACTGAGTAAAATAAGTAAGCAGGCAAATACTTTTTTTAATATGCTTATCGGTAAATGTTGCGCTAACTTAGCGCCGTATGGCGCGGTGAAAAAACTCGTAATAGAGATTAAAAATACCGCGGGTAGGTAAATAAAACCCAAGGTGTATTCGTAGCCTAGATTACTATCCCAACCATTTATTAAATAACCTAGCGTTCCTGCTATCGATATGGGTAAGCCTATCGCCGCAGAGGTTCCTATGGCTTTTTTTACATTAATGCCTTTCGATACCAGATAAGGAACGGTTAGTGAGCCACCGCCAATTGATACTAAAGCTGAGATGGCGCCTATGCCGCTGGCAGAAAAAAGTATATTTTTATTACTTATGTGGCAATTGTCAGTATTTATTTGCTTATTAACCAGCAGCTTTATCGCGACATAGGCCATAAATAAGGTAAAAAATATCGCTAAATAAAGAGAGCTTAATTGAGCCGCTAAAAAGGTAGCGATAAAAGTACCGAAAATCACCCCGAATGACATCAGTTTTACTATATTCCACTTGATTGTTCTATGCGTTTGGTGCGCCCGTAAACTTGAAATGGAGGTGAAAATAATAGCAGCCATAGAGGTGCCTAACGCTAAGTGCATTACCGAATCTGCATCTACACCTTGATATAAAAAAATGATTGTTAATATCGGTACCATGATCCCACCACCGCCAACACCTAATAACCCGGCAACAAAGCCCACCAAAGTTCCTAATAATAGAAAAGATAATACCCATTCAATGGCTAACACGTGCAATTCCTTAATCGTTATTTTAATGGGGTATATACCCTTTCTACTTGAAGATGCATGATTCAGCTGGAACGGGTTTATAAGAAAGTGACGGGAGAACTATCAACTTTTTAACTTGTTATTTAACTATTTAGTTAAGGAGCTATAAAAGTTTTTCTAATATTTTTATACACTTTGCGGGCATTGATAAATCATGATTGACATAAGCCATGGTAATAGCTCCTTCTTTTAACACGCAAATTGTGTCTAGAAGTTCGCTGTTTGATGGTGATAAATGCTGGGCAATTAATTGTCGTACTTGTTGTTTATGATCTCGGCAGTATTGTGAAATTTTACTGCTTGGATCGCTAAACTCTGCTGAGGTATTGATAAAAAAGCAGCCGCGAAAACTACCTAGTTCAACAGCCGAATTTGAAAACCATGCGGATAGGCCATTAAACAGTTTATTCACTACTTCAATATCAGTATTTGCCTCTTTTAAACTCATATCTAACCAAGCGATAAAATTATCATTGCGCTGTTTAAGTGCCGCTAATACCAGCTCTTCCTTGCTAGTAAAATGGTTATATAAGGTCTTCTTGGCAATGCCAGAAACGGTTAGTATTTCATTAATACCAATAGAGTTAATACCTCTTTGGTAAAATAATTGTAAGGCTGTATCGATTAATTGTTGACGTTTTTTACTCATATCATTTAGCTATTTATATATTCATTTATGAACATATATTGACAGTTGTAGACAAGTTTGTCTATACTGCTTTTATTGGTAGACAGATCGGTATTCTTTCTGTGGTGAATTATTATTAACAGCGTGAGTAATGCTAGCTAATAACAGGTTAACTGACAGAACTTAAGGATGAAATCATGGGACATAAATTTGCAGAAATAGCGTTCACAAAAGCAGTTAAACAAGTGCAAAGTGAGCACAAAAGCAGAGCTGGTTATGCACGTTGGGAGAATAGTCTCGATGTTAATCACCTACTTGGTCAACAAGAAGCTGACTTTATTATGACTAGAGATAGTTTTTACATGGCTAGTGTCAGTGAAACCAACTGGCCTTATGTTCAGCACAGAGGGGGACCAGAAGGCTTTTTAAAGGTTATTGATGAACAGACAATTGGTTTTGCCGATTACTCTGGTAATCGCCAATACATCAGTACCGGAAATTTTAGCAATAACGATCGCGTCTCACTTTTTCTTATGGATTATCCAAGTAAATCTCGCCTTAAAATTCTGGGTAGAATTAGTCTTATTAATGGCGATAACATCAAAGAGTTAGCACCATTAAAAAGTAAAGGTTTTAGCGCGCCTATCGAGCGAGGCTTTATTATTCATATTGAAGGATTTGACTGGAATTGTCCTAAATACATCACGCCAAGGTTTACTGAAACGCAAATGAAAAACTTCATTGAGCCTATTCAGAAAGAAAATGCCCAGTTAAAAACCGCATTAGCTCAGCAGGCGCTCATTTGCAAGTACCAGTGAAGCTAGCTAATGGCGAGCTGGCACTACGTCATTATTCTATTTGCTCCAATCCGTTACGTGGAGATATTTATGAAATTGCTGTGTTAAACGAACCTAACGGGACTGACGGTTCAACAGCGGTTTTTCAACAATATCAGTTAGGGTTAGTACTTGGCTGTCAGTTACCCGAAAACTATTTTTAACTTCAAAGCAAACAGCATAACGAGGGTGCTAAGGCCGTAGCTGTAACCCTGAAGCAATCAGGAAAGGTTATCCAAGTAGCGGCAGATTAAACTATTTTAGATGCCATGTTAGCGGTTGATATTCCAGTGATTTATAGCTGTAAAACCGGTGAATGTCGAACTTGTGCCATTAAGGTCTTAGCAGGAGAGCCTCTGCATTTAGATAATACCTTGTCAACAGTAGAGCGAGAAAATCAACAGCTGATCTGTCCTTGTGTTTCAAGGGCTAAAACAGCTGATTTAACCTTAGATATTTAAGCTAACTACTTAGCTTTATCAATTTACTTCACTTAATTGCTCAATCATTTTCAACCCACTAGGAACAAAAAATGACAATTGAAATAGAAATAAAAAAACCATTCCCTCCTTTTAATGCTGAAACAGTGGTACAAAAAATTCGTATGGCTGAAGATGGCTGGAATGGACAAAACCCTGAAAAAATCGCACTAGCTTATTCTAAAGACAGCATTTGGCGTAACCGTAATGAGTTTGTCACTGGGCGGCCACAAATCATTGAACTTCTTACCCGTAAATGGCAAAAAGAGTGTCATTACCGCTTAATTAAAGAGCTTTGGGCTTATAGCGATAACCGTATTGCCGTGCGTTTTGCTTACGAGTATCAAGGTTTAGATGAACAATGGTTTAGAGCTTATGGCAATGAAAATTGGCAATTTAACGAACAAGGATTAATGACTCATCGCCATGCCAGTATTAATGATTTAAAAATATCAGTAAGTGAACGTAAATTTCATTGGCCACTAGGTGTTAGACCTTTAGAATATGCTAGTTTGACTGACTTAGGTTTGTAATAATTGTATACAAAAGTTTGGCTCAGTAAAAAAAACAATAATTTTTTGAAATTTTTTTATTGTTGAAACACTCTTTTATCTTGAAGATAATAGCTTATACCAAATGAAACTTATCAAGGACTTATTATGAATACTAAAACAATAGCAACAACAGCAATTTCTAGCATATTAGCGTTAAGTGTTTTAACGGCAACCAGTGCAAATGCAGTACCTAATCAACCGACAGCTTGGGAAAAATGTGCCGGCATTGCTAAAGCTGGCAAAAATGATTGTGGCTCTTTAAATGGTAGCCATAGCTGTGCAGGACAAGCAACGAGTGATAATGACGATAATGAATGGGTTTATATAGCAAAAGGGACTTGTGAAAAAATCACTGGCGGCGTAGTTAAAGCAGAGAAGCCAGCTAAAAAATAGTGTCTAACTGTTTTTAACTATTTCTTGGTGGAATGTAGCGAGGTGTTTTAATCGGAGCTCTTGTCACTTTAGATTAAGATTCCCGCTTAAGTAACCACGGGAATAACGTTGCTGAACTATGTACATCGGCAGGTAAAGTTTAATTTAAGGTTCAATTTAAGGTGTAATGGCAATGCAAAAAATTAAAGGTGTTGGTTTAGGATTACGGCACCGACACTTTCAGGCGTTTATCGAAAACAAACCTGATGTTGCTTGGCTAGAAGTTCACACTGAAAATTTTTTTAGTCAACACAGTACCTCATCAAAATATTTAGCTAAAATTCGCCAAGATTATCCTATTTCAGCTCACTGTGTTGGCTTGTCTATAGGCTCTGCTGCCGTAGCATGTCCAGTGCGAGAGCAGCATTTACAAAAAATTAAAAATACCCTTGATTGGCTGCAGCCGTCGATGGTTTCAGATCACCTTTCATGGAGTGCTTCTGATGGTGTGCACTATTTACCTGATTTATTACCTATTCCTTATACAGAAGAAGCCTTTGAAGTAGTCACTAAAAATATTAACCGTGTACAAGAGGTATTACAAAGACAAATATTAATTGAAAACCCGTCAAGTTATTTAAGTTTTAATGACTCAACCATACCTGAATGGGACTTTTTAGCCGAGCTAAGTAAAGTAACCGGCTGTGGCCTGTTACTTGATGTTAATAATATTTATGTCAGCGCTTTTAACCATGATTTTGACGCCTTAACTTATCTTGAAAGTTTACCAGTAGCCGCGGTTAAAGAAATGCATTTAGCTGGTTACAGTATTGATATTATTGAAGGCAAAGAAGTATATATTGATACCCACGGTCAAAAAGTTTATGACGGCGTATGGCAATTATATGAAAAGGCCATACAACGCTTTGGTGAAGTACCGACCTTAATTGAGTGGGATACTGATGTACCCGAATTATCGGTATTGTTGGCTGAAAAAAAGAAAGCAGAAGCCATCATTGCTAAAGTACTCAATAAGCAGGTTGCCTAATGAGCAAATCTACTCAGTCTATTAGTCAATCTCACAAGTCTAACAATTCTAGCCAAGTAACAACATTAGCCGAGCTGCAACGTAACTTTATCAGTGATTGCTTATCTGGCAAGCTCAAACAAGATAATATTTTATTGACAAAAAATATTGATAACAGTGTTATTTCAGCGCAAGGTTTAATGGGCATATATCAAAACAGTGCTATCGCTAATATCACTCACTCATTAGTACTCACTTATCCGGTGATTGAAAAATTGCTTGGAAAAGAATTTTTTAGTGCAATGTGCCGAGAGTTTATTTATCTCACTTGGCCTAAAAGCGGCAATATGGACGACTACGGGGGAGAGTTTGCTGATTTTATCGCCGAGTTTGAACATGCCAAACACCTGCTTTACCTTAAAGATGTTGCTCGCTTAGAGTGGGCATTTCATCAAAGTTCATTAGCAAACGATGCGCTTATTACGGATTGGTCAACACTGGCACAAGCCAGTGATATTTTACAGTTAACGTTTTTAGTGACCCCCTCATTAGCACTGATTAGCTCTACTTTTCCTATCGATAAAATTTGGCACTTGAATCAAGAAAACACGGCAACTGATACGGAAGTAGAATTTACTGATGAAAATGACAACGACACTTTTATCGTCTTGTTTCGCCAGCAATTAAAAACCGTAGTATTACCCATAACTGTCGGTGAATTTACCTTATTAAATGCTTTTGACAACAAAGAAAATTTTGAAAAAGCTATTATTGCCGCATCAGCAAAGCAAGCTGATTTTTCTATCGATGATAGCCTCAAAAAATTTATTGAATTGGGTATTATTAGCGGTTTTGTAGAAAGTCCTATTGCCTAATAATGCCTTTGATACTAAAGTAGATTTTTTCTTAAAAACATCATAAATTCCCCAGTACACGTCCACGATTTAAAATAGCCTTAGGATCTAAGGTGCGTTTTAATGTTTTCATTAATGATAATTCAGCCTCAGTTCGACTATAACTTAACCAATCACGTTTTTCCATGCCGATACCATGTTCAGCCGATACCGAGCCGTTATAGTTTTTCAAATGGCTGTAAACAATTTTATCACTGTCTAAATGCGCGACTTTATCACTTAATGTGCTGTCATTGGGTCGAATAAAGAAATGCAAATTACCGTCAGCGATATGTCCTAAAACATAAAACTCTACCTTGTGCCACTTTGTTTTTAGAGCTGATTTTACTTCAGTGATATATTTATCCATATCGACGATTGGTAAACTTATGTCATACAAGAACAGAGGTTTGGGTTCTAATACCGCTTCAAAATCTTCTCTAATATCCCATAATGCAATACGCTCTGTTTCAGATTTTGGGATAACAGCATCAACAATCATATCTTGCTCGAAACAATCTTCTAATAGGCGCATAAATCTATCCGTATCGTAAGATTCATCACCACCTTCAGTTTGCAGCAGTATGTAATAGTTATACTCTCTAGCCATTGGCGCGCGATGACCAGTATCACTATTATGTGCTTTAGTGACAGCTCGAAAGTGATCACCCCACATTACCTCAAAAGCACTTAAGGAGCCTGTTAGTTCTCGCTGAGATTTTTGTAGCAGAGCGATTACATTTTCAAAGGTATTTAACCCTACTAATGCACAATTTACAGTGCTCGATTTTGGAGAAAGCTTAACAACTAATCGTGTGATGACACCAAGTGTTCCTTCGCTGCCAATGAAGAGCTGTTTTAAATCATATGCAGCATTGTTTTTAAGCATTTGATTCATCGAAGAGAGAATGGTGCCATCAGCTAATACGACTTCCATTCCTAATACTAAATTACGGGCCATGCCATAACGGAGTACATTTATTCCTCCTGCATTTGTGGCAACATTACCTCCGACAGTGCAGCTACCACGCGCGCCTAAGTCGAGTGGAAATAACATGCTTTTTTCAATACACGCTTCTTGCAATGTTTGTAATATAACACCGGCACCAACGGTTGCCGTTGAACCTGTCGTATCAATGTTTTCAATTTTATTGATACGCTCTAACGACAAAATAACTTCTTCTGGTTGGGCGTTGGCTGAACCTACACAGTTAGTCATGCCTGCTTGGGTTACAACTGGTTGATTGTTCTCATGACAAATTCTAAGAATTTCACTTACCTGTGCCGTGGTTTTTGGGCGAGCTAAGGCAATAGCTGTTGCAGGTCTACTGTCCCAATAACTCGTAGCCCTATCCATATTATCGCCATTGATGACAATATCATCACCTAAATTTTTTATCAGTTTATTTACCGTTGATGACATGTCAGGTTCCTACTCTATTGATACGATTGATAGCTTAGTCGTTAGTTTCTTGGTTTATTGTTCATTGGCTTTTAAATAAATTGCAGTAAAATTAGTATCAGTAATATTTAACCGAAGCCAAAATATAACACAAGCTAGCGCAGAAACAGCAGTTAAAAACTGTAAACAACTGCGCTAGTATTATCAGTGATTATTGATACTATTTAATTTATTCAAATGGGCAAATAACAATAAAGTGGATCACTTAACAGACTTAAATTGACTCTAAAGATGCCGCTAACATAGTGCGAATTTGTTTGACGATTTTTTCTTCTACATCAGGATCAAATTGCTGAATTCTAGGGGTGTGTATATGACCAGTTGCAATGGTAGAGTTCAGTTGTTCTTTCAGCCTGATACTTCTGTACGATATTTCATTAGATAAATAGCCGCCACCCGAACCGCTCACCGCTATATGACCATCAAGCTGTGACAAGGTATCTGGCTCAGTTGTTACTGGTTTTAGTGACTTACCTATACTCGTTACTTTATGGTTATCAATCACTTTATAGGGAGTTTGAACTTGTTGCATTAGTGCTACCGGAAGGCTAAACAAAACAAACTCTTCGCCGGGCAATGGTTTATTATTAAGCATTGGTATAACTGGTTTTTGCTTGCTACCGCCTGATAGTATATTTAAATTATCTGGCGCGGTTACACTTCGACGTTTTCCTGGAAAACGTTCTAAATCAAATTCTTTACGTCCCATGCTAACGGTGACAATCATATCTACATTGTTTAATGCATAATATGGGGCAAGTAAATCCTCAATAATGCCCTCATCAAAGTCTTGATATCTAACGGGTATTATTACTGTATTAATTTCGGCGGTAATACCTTGGTACGTAATGACTTGGCCATCAAGTTTTAATGCGGCAACACCAGAGGGATTACTTTGGTTAATATTTCTGTCTAATAAGAAAGGATCAAAGCCGGTTAGTAATATTTTCTTATTGGTCGCTTTGGTATATTCAAGATCCATTCTTCCTCTTGAGCCATATTCAAATGATGTCAGTAACCCTTTTAATTGCAAGGTTGAAGGAGAGAATGAAGGGGCAGTGGCACGAATGATTTTGCTCATTGAAAGGCGTGTCCAATATAAAGGGCGATCATCAAATGTTGATGAAGACTGAACTTTATTGCTGGCGTCTAGCCAAAGTTGTTGAGCATGGTTTACGATGATTTTTTTCGCTGCTTGATAGCTTTTAGCTTTTAGCCATGCGTGTCTGAAGTTATCAATATTGTTGGCAAAAACCTTGATTACCTCAGGCATTTTGATCGCCGCTTGTTCAAGACGTAATTCTTCCACACTTAATTGAGTTGCATAGGTGCTACTACTTAATAGTAAAAATGCTATTTTCAGCCATAACTTCTTTTGAAACATAATTGTCCTACGTTTATAAAATATTACTGTGAGAATTAGATAAATGATAGTCAGCGCAAAGCACCTTGACTGCCAATAGTAACGGTTAGCTTAGTCTCGTTATGTTAGCAGTTGTGCTATAAAATAAAGAGAAAGCCAGCTTTTTTACCATGATAAAGCGCTGAAGGCTCTAAATAAAGAATAAAAAAAAGCGCTTACCTGAAATCAAGTAAACGCAGTATAAAACATGAAACACTAAGGGAATAAAATATTTCGTTTAGTAAGAGAGTCAATTGTCATTAAAGTTCAATTTATTTATCAATTATTTCATATTTAAAGCACTGTTTGGTTTGGGCATATAGCGCCTCAGAATTTTATTTATTTAATGCTTTTAGTAATAACTTCATGCTATGCGTATTTCCGGTAGTGGTGCCGATGCGCTGATTGCATCGTAATATTTACAATTACGACAAACATATGCCTATAGCACAATAAAAAATGCTTAGGTAATACCATTACTACAAATATTTTTATGTTAGGTTATGCATATCCAATGGGGGTGTACTTAGAGAACTCGATGCATTATACCAAGCTATTGAGTTAAATTGTGTTGCTATTGAAAGTGATCTAAACCTTTTAACATTGGCCGTGTTTCAGTACGTTATCAGCACGGTTTGGTAATGTTATTTGCTCGCTATGCTTACGTTGACGGCTTACAATGACGAATATGAAGTTACTCGATTATATGCTAATGGTGAATTTGATAAAAAAACACAAGAAACTTTTGAGGGTAACTACAAGTTAAAGTATCATTTGGCTCAAATATTACGAGGAGCATTTTTGGGTGTTTTTTCTTTCACTCAAGAGAGTACAGATCGAGGTTTGATTACGTTATAACGAAATAATTGAGTAGCAATTATGGTCGCTTAATAGCGAAAATCTAGACCAAAGATTTATACCAAAGGTAACGATGTGCATATTATCGACTTTCTGCTTAAGCAACTACCTAGTTAGTTAATGTGTTAAGAGATTTTTTGAATTTAATTTTATTACGGTAAACAGGAAAAATAATGACTATAGAAATAAAACCACTACCGGTAGATGAACGGAAAACTTGTCCCAAAGAATTTAGTTTTGGCGTAACGTTTTCTGATCACATGTTTACGCAAAATTTTGATGAAAACAAGGGCTGGCACGATGCGATGGTTAGTCCGTATCATGCAATATCTCTTGACCCTTCTGCCGCTGTTTTTCATTACAGCCAAGAAATATTTGAAGGACTAAAAGCTTACCGTAACATTAATGGAGGCATTAATTTATTTCGCCCTGAAGAGAATGTTAAGCGATTCAATCGTTCTGCCAAACGCATGGTCATGCCTGAAGTTGATGAGAGCCTTCACTTAGCAGCCATTAAGTCATTAGTTAAGTTAGATCAAGAGTGGGTACCTGATCAAGAAGGGGCATCTTTGTATATTCGTCCTACGATGATTGCAACAAGTCCTAAACTTGGCCTTGGTGCTAGTAGCCAGTATAGTCATTTTATTATTGCTGGACCTGCAGGCAGTTATTTTAAAGGTGGTTTAACGCCTATTTCTGTTTTTGTTGCTGATGAATATCGTCGTGCAGTAAAAGGTGGAGTAGGGGAAGCTAAAACAGGTGGTAACTATGCCGCAAGTCTTTTTGCTTCTGAAGAAGTCAGTAAATTAGGTTATTCGCAAGTATTATGGTTAGACGCCGTTGAAGGTCGATACATAGAAGAAGTTGGCGCGATGAATATTTGCTTTGTTTATGAAGGCAAAAAAATTGTCACGCCGATGCTCAGCGGTAGTATTTTACCGGGTATAACACGTGATTCAATTTTAAAGCTAGCACCGAGTATTGGTTATGAAGTTAGCGAACAAAAGCTAGACATTGAAGAAGTATTGGCTGATATTGATAACGGAAAAATAACTGAAGTCTTTGGTTGTGGTACTGCAGCGGTAATTTCCCCGGTTGGAAAATTAGGCTTTAAAGGCAATGAACATATAATTAACGATAATCAAACAGGCCCAGTATCCAAACATTTGTATGATGAATTAACGGGAATCCAATATGGAACTCGTGAAGACAAGTTTGGCTGGATTGTACAGGTTTAGTTAAAACTGATAAGTTCAGGCGGGTCTTTTTCTGACCCTATCTTGACGCAAAAAAAGTGGCAATAAACACAACTCGCTTAGTGAAATTCAGTAGTAGGTCTGGAGTTTATTGCTATTTCTTGAGTCTTAACGTATTGCCGTTTAATATTTCCATTCAAGTTTTTATTGTTGCCAAAATAGTGGCAACCTTTATTCGCTATTTAACCTTAATTCGGATTAAGAGGTTATTTACAAAACTGGGATAAATATATCGATTAGCAGTACAAATAAAGGGGCTAAAACGGCAGTCAGTATGCCACTGATGACCAAAGCAAGAGAACTAAAGGCTCCTTGTTCGCTTCCTACTTCCATTGCTTTTGCGGTGCCAATAGCATGTGCACTACACCCCATCGCTAACCCCTGTGCTTGAGGATTAGTTATCTTACAAAACTTAAGTAAACTAAATCCGCCCAATGCACCTAACAAACCAACAGCAATAACAACAGCGGCAGCTAAAGAGGCTAAACCACCTGTTTCGTTCGCAATCGCCATGGCAATTGGGCTAGTCACTGACTTTGGTAATAAAGATAGTAATAATGTTTTATCGTCAGTTAATAATAATGCGACAGATAAGCAAGATGACATGGCGATAATCACCCCGGTACCACAGCTTATGATTATCGCAAACGCTTGCGCTTTAATTTGTGCAACTTGGTAAAATAGTGGAATTGCTAAAGCAACAACTGCGGGCTCTAAAAGCCAGATAAAAGCTTGATTTGCTATTGCGTAATCTTGGTAATTAAGTGAAGTAAAGCTAAAAAGACCAATGAAAAATAAAATACTCACTAAAAGTGGGTTTGCTAGTGGCGTTTTAAAAGGACTTAGCAGCTTTTTTGCGGCTAAAAATATTAGCACAGTAGCAATAAGATAAAGATAGATCATTTGGATAACTTTTGATAAATAAAACCGACACTGATTAAAACAACGATGGTACTGACAACACTACTCACGACAATAGTTAACCAATGTATTGATAATAGTTCTGAATATTGTAATAACCCGACACCAACAGGAACAAAAAAAAGTGTGATGTAATTCAGTAGAAAACTGCCGGTAGGAAGCAAGTAATGTATAGGGATAAGGCGAAGATTTAAGGTCAGAAATAATAATATTAAGCCAAAAATACTGCCGGGAATTGGCAAGTGGCTTATCTGTTGTAACCATTTTCCAAAATATAGAAAAGCTAATAAAATTAGGATGCTTCTCAATATTTGGAAGATATTAATAAAAATGCTGTTATTCATTGGGGTTTGCTACTTACATCGTTCATCAAAGGAATATCAAGGTTTATTGTTTTTACCGATAGGGAAATTAACATAAATTAACGGTAACGGTACAATTTTAATGAGCGAACCCACTATTTGGCTATATTAATATCAATAATAGTTTTAGCTTATAATTATGATAAGGGTGAATTTCTTTATGTTATTACGCAAGTAGAGCGGGTATACACATTGTTCTCTTCCTCGATATAATAACTTAACAAAGATAAAACCCCTACTTTGTGTGTGGTGTTTTCATCCTTAAGGTCTACATCTGAAGATAGCAATTGAGAATATAATATCCTAAGAATTTTAGTTATATAAAGGAAATAAAATGAAAAGCAAAATATTGACTATGTCAATTTTAGCCGCGACTATCTCTTTTACTTCATTTGCGAATGAAAGTAATAAAGTAATGATGGAAGCAGCAGGACAAGAAATTTTTAAAAAGTGTGGTGCATGTCACTCTGCCGATGGCAGTAAAAACACATTTGGTCCTAGTTTGGTTGGCGTTATAAATCGTAAAGCAGCATCTCTGCCACGCTTTGCCTATTCTGATGCATTAAAGAAATCAGGTTTAACTTGGACTGAAGCTAATCTTCGTCGTTGGGTTGCAGGTAATGATATTTTAGTCCCTGGTACTCGTATGCGTCATGTTCAAATTACCGACAAGGCCGAGCAAAACTACTTATTGGCTTACCTTAAGTCATTATAATAATGATAAGTACTTTACCTATCTAAAAAAAGAGCTTTGAATTTACGTTAAAGCTCTTTTTTAATTTTTCTTTTTATTTATTACTTTCACCATAAAATTATCCTGTCGTTAACAATTCTGCTTCATTATTTTATCATAACAAATTATCAATGTGGTTATATTAGAATAAAAAAAACATAAATACAAACGCTAATGCAAGTAGTTGTTATTACTATTTACTGCAACTGTTAATATAGGTAAAATAGAGGTACATAACTTTACCGCGTATTAGCACTCGATGTCTGAACTTGAAATATATTATATTGTTACACTCTTTCGTACTTATATTGTTGGCCTTTGTTTAGGTGTCTCCAGTATTGCCATGACATTTTATTTTTATATTGTCGCAAAAGGTAGTACCGACAAATCTCAAAATATTATGATGCATATTGTTTATACAGTATTGCGTGTTGGTATGGTGCTAGTAATGGTTTCTGAATTAACCCTGATTATATATAACTACCATATTAACAATTTTATTTATTGGACTGATAATCCAGAGTTGCTTATCCGTTTAACTATATTTACCGTTATTTTCGGTAATGCTATCGCTATGCAGTATCGAAAAATAAGCATGTGGCTTGGACCAGTATTAGCTGGTGGCTCATGGTATGGCTATTTCTTTTTTAGCATTTGGATTGAAACTGAATCACAGTACCTAACCTTACTCGCTGGCTATCTATCATGGTTAATGATTTTTGGCTTCTGTTTGACACTGTTGAGAATATTTCTAACTCGCCAACAAAAAAGTTATTTAGGTGACGGTGCCTACGTGGCGGTAAGTGAATAAGATAATGCCAGATACTCAAATTGAATCGTCAAGTTCCGCTGAATTACACAATGATAAACAGAAGCAGAGCAAATTTACCCTGTTACGCTTTGGAATTTTTGTCTTAGTTATTTGTTTAGGCTTTTTACTGCGCCAAGTCATTATTACCGTCTATATGCCTTTTACTGGTTATGGTGATGCTGATATGAGCTATTTAGACAAAGAACTACCTGAAAGCCTAAGTGCTGGCGATCTAACTCACTTTCATTCTAAAGAAAAAGCCTTTGAGCAAGAAGCGCCCAACCTTTCTTGGGGGTTATCTGCGGCGTTTGATCGTGGCGATGGTATTTTTGAACGCCCCTATGCCCCCGCAGAGCGTCCTGGTTTTAGTTATAACGCCGATGGTTTAGGACCTATTTTTAATAATGTTTCTTGTGAAAGTTGTCATGTAGGTGATGGGCGGGCAAAACCGCCGTCAGGGCCAAATGAAATGTTAAATGGTGGTTTTATTAGGGTTTCAGTACCAGGTATTGGCCCATATGGTGAACCGTTAAGCCCTAAAGGTTACGGTCATCAAATTGGTGATCGCGCTATTGATGGTGTTAAACCCGAAGCTAAAGTGCGTATTAATTGGCTAGAAAGTATAGGGGAATTTCCTGACGGAACAGCTTATTCACTACGCCAACCAGCGTTTTTACTGACTGAACTAGCTTATGGGAAAATGCCAAAAGATGCTGTTTTTGAATTACGAATGGCACCACCGGTACATGGCTTAGGCTTATTAGAGGCTATTCCTGAAGAAACGCTTTTGGCATGGTCAGATCCTGAAGATAAAGACGGTGATGGTATTTCAGGTCGTCCAAATTATGTTTGGGATCTTGAACGTGGTGGTAAAATCATGGGGCGTTTTTCATGGAAAGCTAACGCATTTGATATTCGTCAGCAAGCGGCCGCAGCGGCTTATAATGATATGGGAGTAAATAATCCCTTATTCTTATACCGTTATGACGACCAAATTACTAACCATAAAGCTAGGCAGAATTGTGAACCAGAGCAAATTTCCTGTTTAGCAGCTATCGACAGTTTAGATTATGAAATGAGTCCCGGACAACTAGTCGATGTAACTACTTATTTGCAGTTATTAGGCGTGGTGTATCGACGCAATATGGATGATCCTTTGGTGCAAAAAGGCGAACAACTGTTTCATCAAGCGGGTTGTGAAGGTTGTCATAAATCGCAGGTAATGACAGGTGAACATGAAATATCACGTTTGGAAAACCAGTTAATTCGTCCTTACAGTGACTTATTGCTACATGATATGGGACCAGGTTTATCTGGTCGTCGTGACTTTGAAGCAACTAAGCAAGAATGGCGAACTTCACCACTGTGGGGCATAGGTGTTACTGAAGTTGTTAATGGTCATACAAATTTTCTGCACGATGGTCGCGCCAGAAACATTGAAGAGGCTATTTTATGGCACGGCGGTGAAGCGGAAGTGGCGAAGCAAAAATATATGAATTTAACCAAAGCAGAACGTCAGTTGCTAATCAACTTTATTAACAATTTATAATATTTAGCCATGCTAAAAATAGCCGTGGCTTCCGGCTACGGCGCCAAAAACGGCTACTAAACTTAAGGTTAACAGCACTTGATGCATACGCTGAATTTTGGCAAAGGTTTTTTCAGCATCTTTTTTTGCTTGTTGTAAAAACCAGTGATGTAAAAATAAGGGCTCTAGTACAAATAAAACCACGGTGAAAATAAACCAAATCAAGGTCATTAGGTGCAGCCACCAAAACTGTAAATCTTGATAACGCTGCCAAGCGTTGAGAAAGTCCAGCATGTAGTAACCTGAAATACCCGTAGCTAAGGTCATTACTTTGGCTTGTACCGAAAACTTGTTTTCCAGTTGTTCAAAGAGGGCGATGCGCTGCTCGCTATCAACTATTTTTGCAATAGCTGGCAGTAATACAGTGGTAATAAAAGCGACACCACCAATCCAAATAACCACCGCCAATACATGTACGCTACGTGCTACCACAAAGAGTTCGTAATCTTTCATAATGGTTTTGTTGCTATAGAATAATTAATTTACGTTATGCTAGCCCAATGCCTACTTTAAGGTTTTGTTTAATATCAATAATGGCTTAAATTATTGCTTTATTATTGTTTCACTACGGTTGACTTTATGAAAGTGATTCTCTAAATTTCCGATTAAGTGACTATGGTTATAACGTCAGCCTTAACTGTAACTTTCTTAGCTGTTTTTGTATCACCGCTTGTTTCTTCATTTTCATAGGGAGAGAATGGTAATTACCAAGAATAGCGCTTAACCATTTCTCTGGCTTGGGGATGATACTTGGTCAATTGCCGTATTGAACCAGTATCAGCAGTTAGTTTTCCCCATGATTTTAATAATTTACTGGCTTCCATATCCGGATGAATAGGGTACTCATAATTGTTGTTAGCATATATTTTTTGTGCTTTCTTGGTGGTTAAAAATTCAATAAACTTGATGGCGTTAACCTTATTTTTTGAAGCACTAGTTAGTGCTGCGCCACTAATATTAATATGACTTCCTATATCGTTATTTTTCGGCAGAACTATTCCTACTTTTTGATATACCTCACGGTCACTTTGACTGGCACTCGCTGATAACATACCATAATAATAGCTATTGGCTATGGCCACATCACACTCACCACGGGCAACTTTTCTCAGTTGCTCTCGGTCTCCGCCATTAGGGCGCATAGCAAGGTTATTACTAAATTTCTTAACCCAGTTTTCACTCCAACTTGTACCATAACGGTAAATAAAACTAGCTAACATAGAAAGGTTATACATATGATTGCCTTTGCGACTGCATATTTTTCCCTGCCATCTACTGTTCAATAAGCTTTCATAAGTGGGGATTTGATCTGGGGAGATCTTGTCTTTAGCATAAAATATCGCTCTAACTCTAACCGATAAGCCAAACCAAAAATTTTCATCATCTCTAAGGTTCTCAGGAATATTGGTATGTAATAAAGCGGAGTTAATGGGTTTTATCAGATTTAATTGCTTGGCTTTTTCAAGCCTTGCCACATCTACGGTAAGTAACACATCGGCAAAGCTATTATCACCATCATCAATTAAACGCTGCATCAGTTTATCTGCTTTGCCACTGACCAAATTAACTTTAATAGCCGTTTGTTTGGTGAATTCATTAATTAATGGGGTGATCAATTCTGCTTGGCGAAATGAATAAACATTAACTACGTTTTCATTGGCTGAACTATCTATCGGCAATAACCATACTCCGACAGTAATAAAAGTTAAAAAATGGCTCTTTTTGATCATAACAACTTCTCAATCTTAATGATAATCGTTTGCATTAAAGCATTTTTACGCTATTATGTACAGCAAGTATTTTGAGTAAATGAAATAGGATATATCTGTTGAATTTTGGCATTATTAAAACCAAAAGTATTGGCAGGCTCTGCAGTCGCTATGGCGGAATTATAATACTGTGGTTAATTGGACTAATTGTCTCTTTTTTAGCTTTTATTATTGTTAATTATTATGAGCAACAACATAGCCAACAACAATTTGCATCTAGTTTTAAAGATAAAGTGACCAGCTTGACTCAAGCGGTATCAGCTATCGATAAAGTTTTTTTAGCTACCCACAGTATGCTGGATATTCAAACAGCAATAAAAAAAGAAGATTTTGCCCGCTTAATTAGCAATAATTTTATTGCTAATACAGGTATGCAAGGCATTGAATGGGCTCCTGCCATTCTCAGATCTGAACAAGTTGATTTTGAAAATAAAGTTCGTCAAAGTGGCCTTTTTGACTATAGAATTAGAGCAATGCCATTAGCAAATTTTTTGTGCACCACTAAAGCTAATAATATGCTTTATCCGGTACTTTTTGCCGAACCAGCGGAAACTATAGGTCATGAATCAGGTTTGGAATTAAGTAGTGATTGTAAGCTGAGCAGTAAAATGTTTACCGCGCTTAACAGCCATAAAATCACCAGCTCTAGCTTTTATAACGATCAAGGAGAACTTGGATTAAGGTTGCTGCTGCCTGTTTATCACCAAAACAACGGCATAAATTCGGCTTTACGAGGTTACATTGTTGGTATAGTAATGATGAATTCATTAATTGATTCTCTTTGGGGTGACATTACTCGCTCATTACAAGAACAATTGATCATATATAGCTCTGGCGATAACAGCCAAATAATCTATGACTCAAATTGGCGTCAAGAATGTAACAAAAACTGCGAACCATTAAACGCACTGATGAGTTTGAAAACCAATATCCCCTTCGTTAATCAAATTTGGTCAATTGAATTTAATAAATATACGGTTGATGCCAGAAGTGATTATTATGCTTATACCGCCGCTTTAGTGATTTTAGTAATAATTGCCGGTACAAGTATTTATTTGTGGTCAAATATCAACCGAGTTAGTTGGGCAAATTCTCTGGTGGCAGAACGAACTAAATCTCTGGTCTATCAAGCTAATCATGATGATTTAACTCAGCTGTTGAATAAGCAAGCACTGAGTATAGAGTTGAGCAAACTAAATGACTTAAATGGGCGGCGCAATGATGATGGTTTTAGCTTACTGTTTATCGATTTAGATCATTTTAAAAAAGTGAATGATACTAAAGGACATTTGGTTGGCGATAAGTTATTACAGCAGGTTGCACAACGACTTATACAAAGCGCTAGAAGTGAAGATTTATTATTTCGCTTTGGCGGTGATGAATTTGTAGTGCTCCTTAACCAAGGTTATTGCGCTAATATTGTCTCGATTACCGCTACCCGTATTTTACAGAGACTAGAGCAGGCTTATGTTATTGACGACAATACCTTTCACATTAGTGCGAGTATTGGCATTGTAATGATCGAGGGCAATAACATTAATGTCAGCGAAGTGATCCGAAATGCTGATATTGCTATGTATGAAGCGAAACGCCTTGGCCGCGGACAAATAGTTTTCTATCAAAGTGATATGTATAAAAGCTTAGTGTATCGACATGATATTGAAAATGAGTTGGCGGAAGTGATAAATAAAAATGGCTTAAGCCTGTATTTACAGCCCATACATAATATTAATGGCTTGGTGGGTTTTGAAGCGCTCAGCCGTTGGCAGCACCCAGAAAAAGGGATGATTTTTCCCGATGAATTTATCAGTATTGCTGAAGAAACAGGCTTGATTCATCAACTTGGTTATTGGCTTCTTGATGCCACTTGTCAATCTTTATCAATGTGGATATACCAATATGGCGAAGATGCTTGTCCTTATATCAGCATAAATGTTTCCCCCATACAGTTGCAGAACTCGCAAATTGTTAATCAAATAGCGGCGGCGTTGCAACGTTATAAAATACCAGCAAAATTATTGGCGGTAGAGTTAACTGAATCAGCTTTGATTGGTAATAAACAAATAGTTAAAGATAATTTAATTAAATTACGTGCCCTTAAGGTCAGAGTTTTTCTTGATGATTTTGGCACTGGCTATTCATCACTGTCACTATTGAAAGACTTTCCTATAGATGTACTTAAGATAGATCGCAGTTTTATCAGTGGTCTTGATCAGGCTAGTGAGGATTCACAAAATTTAGTCAAAGCGATTATCAACATGACTCATGCATTAAACATGAAAGTGGTGGCTGAAGGAGTAGAAACTAACAGTGTACTTAATTGGTTGTTAAGTGTGCAATGTGACCTAATGCAAGGTTACTATTTTTCAAAGCCATTATCACAGCAACAATTACCATTATACTTAGACAGTTATCAATTAAGACAACTGTCTGCCTCTTAGGTTTAAATGGGTATTATAATGGATTTTGAAGTAGATAAAGCAATGGATATGTTATACCAATTGAAGTAATGAATTGATCATTCAGCGTCGCCTCCGAGGTTTATATCATCCCCCGTCACCTTCGAGGTGTCTAAATCGGAGGTCTCAGCTTTTATGCTCTAGATTCCCATATATGGACTCCACCTATTTTACAATAACAATTTTAACAAAAAATGTAACGCTTACGTATATACGGCTTCTTATTGAGGAAGCTATCCTCTAGCCTTTGATGTTTGCGCACCTACCATCCTTTTCGATCAAATAGCCTCATTGGGCTTTCGGGAATCACAGGTTTCTGGCAGGTTGGTCTTACCTTTTTTGCTTCGTCATCGTTGTAGAATTACGTCTTACTTCTTACTTTTCCTTGCCCGCTTTTACTTAAGTGCTTTTTAAATTAAAGCCACTTTATATTTATCTCCACTAACCAATAATGCCCAAGCAGTTCTGACCGTTTTATTAGCTAATGCAATGCTGGCTCGTTTTACCCCAACCCGGGCAACTAAACTAATTAGCCAAGCCTGCTTTTTCGTTCGAGCTTGCACGGGTAGTTTATATATTACTGAAAATGCGCCTTGATAAAGTGCTGCTCGTAGTTCTTTATCTCCCTCGTTTTTATTAATACCTCTCATATATACTTTACCTCCCGAGCTGTGTTGCTTCGGTGTTAAACCTATATAAACAGAGGCATCTCGTCCTTTTTTGAAATTACGACCATCTCCTAAACTAGCATATAGCCGAGCAGCACAAACAGGGCCTACACCTTCTAAATCAAGTAAACGCTTGCACGGCTCTAATTTTTTTACCAATATTTCTCTTGCCTGTTCACTAAATTTTAATTGCTCCAATGTGTTTTTATAACTATCCCATAATATCTCTAATATTCCCTGCAAACTAGAAGGTAAGCGCTTATCGTTTTCATCCATAACAATGGCTGCTGTTTCCCTTAAGCCTTTTTTACCTTGCGGGATCGTAATCCCGTATTCATACATAAAAGCACGAATATGGTTACTCAGCGATGTTACATATTTCTCTAAAAACTTCCGACTTTTTTCTACTGTTTGTACCGTCTGCTGCTCTTCACTCTTTAGTTGAGAAAAGACCATACCTAGTTGAATTGAGGCTATGGCTATCGCGAGCGCATCATTCGCATCCGTTTTTTGCCCTTGTAAAAATGCTTTTACCTTTTTAGGGCTGATAATTCTAACATCATGACCATACTGCTGAGCTAGCCGCCCCCAATAATGGCAACTACCACAGCCTTCTAAAGAAATTATAGCTATCTTTTCTTTTGCTAATAACTCCCTTAATTTTCTTGGACTAACTGCTTTATTGTAAATTAATTCACCGTCGCTACTTATTTTACAAACTTGAATAACATTCTTTGCTAAATCTAATCCGATTACGTTACACTTTATCATGTATGGCTCCTTTGTTTGGTTACAGCCAACCTACATTTAGTGGATTGGTGGAGTCCATACATCGATTAGAGACTTCGGGAATGACGATATTCTTATAATCTCGGCAATGACGATGTTCTTATAATCTCGGCAGTGACGAGTAATAAATTATTAGCCACCAGCCGATATTTGCATCATGGCTTTAAAAAAGGCGTAGTAAACAAAGCCTACTAAACCACCAATCATCACTGTCATGGCGGGTTCTATCATGGCGATCATAGCTTAAGCTTGGCTTCAGTTTGTGCTTGAAAATAAGCGCCAAGCTCGTCCATTACGTGATCTAATTCACCTTACTTTTTACCTATAGCCGCCATGTGTTGTACCATTTGTGGAATAAGAGGCTGTTGTAAGCCAACCGTTAAACTTTGCCCCGACAGTATTTTTTCACCCGCGCGGGTAAAGCAATAAGCCATTGCCGTATTTGGCATAATATGAGCGATAATTTTTAAGGTTTCTAATACTGTTAAGCCTGAGCGCAGTAACAACGCCATGGTCATGCCTGTTTGTGCTATCGCCGACGATTTTATAGATGAACCTATTATTGGCGTGCGAATTAACACATGGTCGATAACGTTTTTACCTTTTTTTGTGGTGTAGGCTGCTAAGATAAGAAAAATACCCACACCTAAAGTGGAAAATATGACGAGGCCGTTATCTACCATAAAGGCGGAAAAATCCATCATCGCTTGTGTTGACTAGGGTAATTGCGATGATTTACCTTCAAACATTCGGGCAAATTTTGGGATAACACTCATGGCTAAAAAGCTGGTAACACCAATGGCGGCCACGGTAACAAAAGTAGGGTAGAACATGGCGGTGATAAATTGGCGCTTTATGTCAGCGCTGCGGCCTAAATTAATGGCTAAACGCTCTAGTATTACTTGTAGCTCACCGCTAGCCTCACCACTGGCAACTAAGCGCGAAACAAGTAGGTGGGAACATGGTTTTTTCTTTTTCAATCGCTTGGGCAAAGCTCGACCCACCCTGAATTGATACCAGCATCCGCACTAAGGCATTTTTAAATCGAACTTTGTTGGTCATTTGCGAAATAGCTTCAATGGCTTGCATTAAGGTATTGCCTGAGCGCAACATTAACGCCACTTGCCTAAAAAATAGTACCAAATCAGCATTGTTGGCTTTTTTATAGCGGTTAATTGATAAATAACTAAGGGCGTTGGTAATAATATATTTTGCTGATCGTTGCTCGTGGCCGCTTTTCAGCTTAAGTATGCACAATGACTTGGCGCGTAAAGAGCTACGTGCTTCGTTTTCACTACCTGCTTCAATGGTGCCGGTGGTTTCATTGCCCTGTTGATCTAGGGCTTTGTAGGTAAAATTAGCCATGAAAATTTCCATTTGTTAATTTTGTTTGGCCACATCTACCGCCGCAACAAAACTGTTTTTAATACCTCGCTAATATCGAGGCGCTATACGTTGTCACCCCCGCGGTGACCACACGCCATTTTTAGATTGCCGCTTAAACCACTACGGCAATGACGGAGTTAATTGCCATCGTCATACCCGAAGTCACTAAATCGGTTATCTTCACTTTGGTTATGATAAGTGCATTACCTCGTTTATCGAGGTTAGCCCCTGATAAACCTTATTTTTTGCGTCTTGTCATAAACGAAAATAGCTTTTACTTTGCTCACTTGACTTAATCAACTCGTCTTCACTGGCGCCAGCCGAAATCAATTGTTCTAATTCGCCATCTAGCCATAATGTTTCATACAAATCCACGCGCCCACGGTAGCCACTGCCTAAACATAAAGCACAGCCGTTAGCCTTAAATAGCGTTAATGAATCTTGCTCTTCGCCTAAAAGTGTTAATTGTTCAGCGCTGGCTTGGTAGGAGGTTTTACAGTTTTTACATAAACGCCTTACTAAGCGCTGTGCCACTACCCCAATTAAGGTTGATGCCACCAGATAACGGGGGCAACCAATATCAACTAACCGGTTAATGGCGCCTACTGCATCATTAGTGTGTAAGGTTGATAACACTAAATGTCCGGTCATTGCCGCCTTTAACGCGGTGTCAGCGGTTTCTTGATCACGTACCTCGCCCACTAACATAACGTCAGGATCGTGGCGTAAAAAAGATCGTAACGCTTTAGAAAATGATACTTTTTCAGAAACTTGTACTTGCGTTATGTTGCTAATAACTTGCTCAATAGGATCTTCAACGGTAAGAACATTTAGCTCATCCGAATCTAACTCGCGCAATGCGGCATAGAGGGTGGTTGATTTACCTGAGCCGGTGGGGCCAGTCACTAAAATAATGCCATATGGTTTGGCAATCGCTTGTTGAAAACTCTTTACGGGTGGTTTTTACCCACTCAGCGGTTTCCCAAGGTAAGCCAGTATATTGGTCTCGGACATCATTATTAGCAAATAACTGCGCTGAATCGCCATAAGCTACACTTGATAAGGCATCGGCGATACTAGAGGCGGTGTCACCTAAAACGGGGCCACCAAATACTTCCGAATTACTTTGGTTGTATCGCATACGTAGGTTGTCGGTATAACTGAAATCTTGCGAAAAATAAATTGTCATGGAGGAATTGGTTAGCTGTGGATTTTCGCTAACACCATTGTTATCACCATCATATTGATCACGATTATCGTATTGGCCCACTAGCGTTAGATGGCTATTATTGTCAGTACTGATGCCGGTAGCCATCACCGATGCTTTTCTATAACCTAATTCACCAGTAGAAAAATCAACTTGTACGCCGTTCTCAGTGGCGTCTTTAGTGACCATATTTACCGTGCCACCAATAGCCTCAGGTGACGTTAATGAAGCACCAGCTCCGCGAGCTATTTCTATTGAACCTATGCCTGTTGCGGCCACTGAATCCATACCGTAGAAGCCAGAAATCATGGTATGCATGGGAATGCCATCAATGAGTACGTTGGTATGTTCACCTTTCATGCCGTTGATCATAATACGCTTGGCACCACACATTGAGCATTCATTAGAAACGCGAATACCAATGGCATTTTGAATGGCGTCAGCTAAGCTTGCTGCTTGGGTATTTTCAATAAATTCATCGGTAAGTAATTCGGTTTTAGCGATATTGTCTTTAAGGGCGCCAGAGCTATTTAGTCGGCTGAGAACACCATATATTTCAATTTTCTCCACTTCATTATTTATCGATTTATCTAGCTTATTTGGCTGAGTTGCTGGGTTGTTGGCATAACTTGAAAACGAGAACATTAAAGCACAAATTAAACCAGCTTTAATCTTTATAGACTCTTTGCTTTGAAATGAAATATACACTTTATGATGTAACTCTTTTTGATACGTAGTGAACAGTTAAAATTTACATGCAAGTGATAATTGTTCTCATTTATGTTTTCAGCGTTTTTTAGTAAATTAAGATAAATTAAAGAGGTTTGTCGTCAATGTTGCTGATTTTAGGGACTCTATTTCATCAGCAAGGTCATTTTTTGTCGGTAATATTGCAACAGTAAGTTTTCTAGCGAAAGAAAATAGTAGTGGTGTATGTATTATTTTAATGAAGCTTATTGTTTTCTCTTTTGTATATTAAAATGATGGGAAAGGGAAAAACTATGCCGCTAAACGAATGAAAGGTACGCGCTTAAAAGATTAAAAAGGAGGTGACATTTTATTGTATTTGCAAGTTAATGGTGGTGAAAATGTTTGAAAAGTGATGCATAGACAAGGTATACAAACCAGTATAAAAGTAGACTGGTTTGAGTACAGTGATTATTTGTAGTTATAACTGGCGGTACTACTAAAACTATTTAGTAAGGTTAGCGGCTTCTGAAATAGAGCCTTTAACAAGGTTGATAACTTCTTCACAGCTTTTAGTCGTCACTTCATATGCATTTCTTGCAGAAGTTGAAACTTCTGTTTGCAGCTGATCGGTATAATATTTTTGTTCGTTAAGCATGTTAGTAAAATCAGTTTGCGTTGATAGCGTTTTTGTTTGTGCCGCCAATTCCCAACTGATAGCAGTAAGAAATGTTTTTTGTAGATTTAATAATTGCTCAATCGATTTTGTATTGATTTCTACAAGGCTATTGAATGGCTTTATAGCAGTTGTGAATTGTTCTGATGTTTTTGTAAACATAATAAAGCTTCCTTTATTTGTGCTGCGGTGCAGTAATTTATGAAAAATCAGTATAAAGCGATAAAATATTGCCGTCAATATTTTTATGCTGCCTAGCAGCATTGGAGGGGGAGTTAATACCAATCAAATTAACAAAGTGATCTTTTTAAACGGCCTAAATCTCTTGTTGTTCATGATTATGTATCAGTATCAGCGAGTTTTCTTCTAAAAATAGATGGTGATATTGTCGCAACTAAATTCATTAAAACAGCTAAAGGATTAAATATTCTCTCGTCATTAATCAATCCGAGAAAGAAACTTGTCTCGGGTTTATATTTGATGCTGGTTTGAATGAGTTATATCAAAGGTGTTATTTAATACCAAATTAAATAATGAATGAAAAAGTTTCACGGCTCGTGAGTTTTTTAGGATTTATCCTGAAATTAAGAAAAAGTATTTTGGGGCCGAAAGTTACAGACTCAAAGTTATTTTGTCGAAACGATTGGTAATGCAAATGAAGAAACAATTAGAAAATATCTGCAAGAGAAATTAACTGAGCTAGTTCGAAAAAAAATACATTCAGATCAGCTATACTTGTTCTAAAACTCGGTCGTTTTCGGCCGATATTTTTACAAAGACTTTAATTGAAAATTAATTACAAAGACTCTTAGAAGGTGACAAATCAGCATGTACTCGAATCACTCACATAAATTTCAGCTTAATAATAACTCCCTTTTCAAAAAATCATCCCTAATAAAGGGCTCGTTGTTTCTTGCTTTATCAATACTTTTAACGGGTTGTAATGATAATGATCCTGAGGTGATAGTTCCTGTTGACCCCGTGGTATCGACTCTAGATGCGGATATTAGAGCAATCATTATTACACAAAACCTGACAGGAGATCCTAGTACAGGAAGAGCATTACCTGATATCGAGGAACCTAAAGCTCAGTTAGGTATGAAACTCTTCTTTACTAAAAGTCTAGGTGGTGATCTCGACTCCGCCTGTGTTACCTGCCATCATCCTATGTTAGGTGGTGGTGATGATCTTGTTTTACCTATTGGTGTTGATGCGGAAGTGGTTGATTTGTTAGGACCTGGTCGAATTCATAGTGTCAATGGCGAGCATTTTGATGGCGGTCCCACGGTGCCTAGAAACTCACCAACAACCTTCAATATAGCTTTATGGGATAATTTTTTGTTTCATGATGGTCGAGTTGAAAG
The DNA here is from genome assembly GCA_013215465.1 of Colwellia sp. Lineage (GTDB taxonomy): Bacteria > Pseudomonadota > Gammaproteobacteria > Enterobacterales > Alteromonadaceae > Colwellia. The sequence continues at coordinate 77,269 of JABSOW010000020.1, forward strand.
CTTAGGGAAAACGCCTAAAATGGGTGGTAATGACGGCTTAGGTATTCGTACACCAGACGTACCTTTTGGAGAAAGAGATAGTGATGCAGGGGTAAATTTAGTCGTGTCTCAAGCCCGATTCCCAGTAACATCAAAAGAAGAGATGAAAAATTTCAGCACCTTTGATGGTACAAATAATGCCGAAGTTAGACAAAACCTAGAGCAGCGTTTAGGTGATTATGGTAATCCTTTAGGTGAAATGTTAATTGTTAATTATTGGTTAGCGGAGTTTAAAGAAGCCTTTTCTGATCCCGATGGCACAGCAGAAGAATTAATTACCTTTGACAATATTACTACTGCCATTGGTGAGTATGAAAGTTCCCAGGTGTTTGTCGAAACACCCTGGAAAGAATATGTGCAAGGTGATGATTCGGCAATTAGTGATGTTGCGAAACGTGGAGCAAAACTATTCTTTAACAGTCGTCAAGATGGCGGGGCAAACTGTAGTTCTTGTCATTCAGGTGATTTTTTCACAGATGAGAATTTTCATGTCATCGGTATGGCTCAGATAGGTCGAGGTAAAGGTGATGGTGATTATGGCACTGAAGACTTTGGTCGATTCCGTGAAACGCGAGATGAAAAAGACAAGTATGCGTTTAGAACGCCTTCGCTACTTAATGTTACTGCGACTGGCCCTTGGGGGCATGCCGGAGGCTCAACAACACTTCAGCAAGCGATTCGTACTCATTTAAACCCTCAAGAAGAATTGAACAATTATGATTTCTCTCAATTAGATCCCAATATTCAAGCGGTTGATATGGTGATTAACACTCAACGTGTGATTGATAAGCTTGTGGCCAACAGAGCGGATGGTCTTACTAGTATTGAAGATATTAGTTTAACCGATACTCAGGTCGAAGAATTGTTGGCTTTTCTTGAAGTGCTAACGGATCCTTGTGTTGAAGACAGAGAATGTTTGAGTAAGTGGATTCCTGATGCAAGTGATACTAATCCTGATACATTGCGCATCAATGCTATTGATGGTGATGGTAACTATTTATAAGAGTATAAGAGCGGTGAGTAGTTGATGTCGACAACTTTCCGCTTTGAACATTAAAGCTAATGTATTCACCCTTGAAAGTTAAATATTTTCCATGGCCGCTGTACTAAGTGGTGCTAAAGGCTGGAAAGCCATATATATACCCGTTTCACTTGTTTTTAAGGGAATAACCCTTAATAAAAAAATGTGCCTTGATTATGAATCGTTCAGTCTTCCTGAAATGAGCATCTTCAAGTGGAACGGGTATATACCCGTTACCATTCAAGTTGTAGGATAAAACTTTTGAAAACTGTCTATGGCTATATTTTTATTTGATATCGATGAAGAAATCAATAATATCTACCCCCCAAATACAAACTTTATTTAGGTTCCATTCGAATAGCGCCATCAAGGCGAATAACTTCGCCGTTGAGGTAGCTATTAGTAATGATGTGAGCGGCCAAATCTGCATACTCAACCGGATCACCAAAACGTTTAGGGCTTTGCACCATTTTGATAAGTGGATCGCGGATTTCGTCACTGAAACCTTTCATCATCGGTGTATCGAAAAGACCCGGTGCAATGGTCATAATACGAATACCAAGTGGGGCTAAATCGCGAGCAATTGGTAGGGTCATCGAAACAATGGCGCCTTTACTTGCGCTATAGGCCGATTGGCCAACTTGACCATCAAATGCTGCCACTGAGGCAGTATTGATAATTACGCCACGTTCACCTTTAGCGTCTGGCTCGTTTTTAGCCATTTGTTCAGCCGCTAAACGTAGTACATTAAAGGTACCAATCAAGTTTATATTAATCACTTGCGAGAATTTTTCTAAGGCTAAAGCGCCGTTACGACCAACGGTTTTACCACCAGGGGCAATGCCCGCGCAATTAATACAGGCGTGAATGGTACCAAAGGCATCAACTGCTTGTTTTATACCAGCAACAACAGAAGCTTCGTCAGTAACATTTACTTTAGCGAAAATGGCATTATCACCTAAGCTAGCAACGAGTGATTTTCCTGCATCTTCGTTTAAGTCAAAAGCAACAATTTTCGCGCCTTTTTTGGCTAGTTCCTGACAGGTTACTAAACCTAGGCCTGAAGCGCCGCCAGTTACGACAACGACTTTATTATTTAAATCCATGGTAAATCCTTAAATTAGTTAATTTCTAGTAACAGTTCACGAGCGATAATTACTCGCTGAATTTCGCTAGTGCCTTCATAAATACTTGCCACCCTAACATCTCGAGTATAGCGCTCTAGTGGGTAATCTTTGATGTATCCTGCGCCTCCCATTAGTTGCAGTGCGGTATAGCAGACCTGATTGGCTTTTTCAGAAGCAAATAGCTTAGCCATTGATGCTTCTTTACCAAATGGTTGCCCTTTGTCTTTTTTATCAGCTGCGTTCATTAGTAATAAACGCGCCGCTTCTAGGTCAGTATAAGCATCAGCTAACATCCATTGAATACCTTGAAAACTTGCGATTTTCTGACCAAATTGTTGACGTTCGTTAACATAATCACGGGCAAAATCGATTGCAGCTAAACCTATACCTAATGACAGTGAACCAATACCTATACGGCCACCAGCCAGTTCAGAAACTGCTATTTTAAAGCCCTGGTTTAGTGTGCCCATTAAGGCATCTTTAGGCAGTCGACAGTTATCAAATACCACTTCGTTTGTGACCGAAGCATGCTGGCCCATTTTTTTCTCGGCTGGCGATATCACTAAACCCGGCGCATCAGCTTCAACTAAGAAACACGAAATACCTTTTCCTCTTTTTGCACTCGGATCAGTTACCGCCCATAATACAAATACACCAGCATATTCAGCACTAGTAATAAATTGTTTAGCGCCATTAATGATCCATTCATCACCCACTAAAACGGCTTTAGTTTTCATACCTGAGGGATCTGAACCCGCGCCAGACTCAGTTAAACAAAAGCCACCAGCAGCATATTCTCCACTACAAAGTTTTGGCAAATATTTTTGTTTTTGCGCTTCATTGGCAACAGACTCAATGACTTCACCAACCATATTGGTTACTGACATAGTGACAGCTGTTGAAGCACAGGCGCGTGAAATTTCAGTCATTGCGAGGCTAAATACTAGGGTACCAGCTTCAGCGCCGCCGTATTGTGAACTTACATTTAGCCCCATAAAGCCAAGTTCAGCGAGTTTTTTTAAATTAGATAAGAACAGTTCGCGATCACCATGTTGATCGAGTTTTTCAGCCACAGGCGCAAGTTCAGTTTGTGCAAACTTAGCCGCCATGTCTTTTATCATCGCTTGGTCTTCAGTTAATGAAAGGTCCATAATATTTCTCTTTAAAATTTTCTTTGTGAAATTCAGTGTTTATCAATTTTAGTGTGCGTTTTTCTCGGGAGACGTCAACACTTTATTTCTCATCTTGGCTATCGAAATAGCTGATATAGAAATAGATGCCAATACTATAGGTAGATTTAACGTTAATTTAAATGACAAAATGTACCGACATAACTCACTAAATGTTACATATTTATGTATAGTTGATAACAAATATAAGTGATAGATAGGGTGAGCATGGCAAAAGTAGATATTCATTATTTTCGTGAAGCGCTTAATTGTGCTGTGCGTAAAGGCGATGATGCTGCCGAGATCTTATCGACATTAGGCGTTAAAATTCTGCCAAACCAACAACAGGTTGATGGTGAGCAAATGACTCGTTTAGTGCAATATGTGTGGGCAAACCTGAACGATGAGTTCCTTGGCTGCACTAACCAACCTTGTAAGCTTGGCATGTTTCCTTTTATGGCTCATCATGTATTTCACTATAAAAGCCTTGAAAAAATGCTCGAGCAAGGAATCTCCTTTTACAACTTAGTGACAGATGATATACAAATGAAGTTAGTTCGACGGGGGGATTTTGCTGAATTAGAATTCTTTTTTGCCCATCCAGAGCAAGATCCAAATCACTTCTTTCTCGAGTTCTGGTTAATTATTTGGCATCGATTTTCCAGTTGGTTAATTGATGTAAAAATCCCCTTAAGTCAAGTTTGTTTCACTCACGGCAAACCTAGCCATTGGCAGGAAATAAAGTTACTTTTTTCATGTCGCCATAGTTTCAATCGACCAGTAGTAAAACTGTGTTTTCACGCCAAGTATTTAGATCTACCTTGTGTTAAAACAAGAAAAGAACTGACACGTTTTTTACGTGAATCACCTGCTGATTTAATCACTATTCCAGGAAGTGAACACAGCTTTAAGGCAAAAATTAGCGCAATACTTATTTATCATAAGAGTGATATCCTTTATTGCCCAAGTTTTGAAACTCTTGCCTTGCATTTAAACATGAGTGCGCAAACGTTGCGCCGCCGTCTTAAAGTAGAGGGCACAAATTATCCTATGATTAAGAATGAAATTCGACGGGACATGGCGATTGATTATTTATTAAAAAGTGACGATAGTATTGCCGATATAGCCAACATTTTGGGTTTTAGTGAGCCGAGATCATTTACTCGCGCTTTTAAGCACTGGACTGGAGTATCACCGTCAAAATACATTCAATCGAAGAATTAAGGTCAAATGGTGTGAATTTTGTTTATTAAGGTGGTTAAGTATAGATTTTTAAGACTGCTTAAATAAAATTTAGCAAGGATTAAAATAAGACTTATAGGAGATTATACTGAAATTTATAATCAATTGAAATTGGTTGCGGGAGCTGGATTTGAACCAACGACCTTCGGGTTATGAGCCCGACGAGCTACCAGACTGCTCCATCCCGCGTCCGAATGAGTTTTATAAAGATAATATAAAACAAAGTCTTAGAAGTTTTTATTCATTCTAAAAGAATTGGTTATGGGAGCACTTTATTTATGAAAAGTGAACCTACGACCTTAAATTTGGTTGCGGGAGCAGGATTTGAACCTACGACCTTCGGGTTATGAGCCCGACGAGCTACCAGACTGCTCCATCCCGCGTCCGAATGAGTTTTATACATACAATATAAAACAAAGTCTTAGAAGTTTTTATTCATTCTAAAAGAATTGGTTATGGGAGCACTTTATTTATGGAAAATGAACCTACGACCTTAAATTTGGTTGCGGGAGCAGGATTTGAACCTACGACCTTCGGGTTATGAGCCCGACGAGCTACCAGACTGCTCCATCCCGCGTCCGAATGAGTTTTATAAAAATAATATAAAACAAAGTCTTAGAAGTTTTTATTCATTCTAAAAGAATTGGTTATGGGAGCACTTTATTTATGAAAAGTGAACCTACGACCTTAAATTTGGTTGCGGGAGCAGGATTTGAACCTACGACCTTCGGGTTATGAGCCCGACGAGCTACCAGACTGCTCCATCCCGCGTCCGAATGACCTAATAAATTAGGTAAGCCACAATAGTTTTAATTCTTACTGCAAGAACAATTTCAAAAGTGTCCCCTTGAAATCGAGGCGTATAGTAAGGATAGCACCGACATAAAGCAAGCGCTTTTTTAGATAAATATCTATACGCTCAAATGTTATTCGTTATGCCCGAATTATCAGCTATTTGATGAGTGTTATTTTAACAATGCTCAACTTTTGTTTATGTGTGGCTGTAGTTTGGTTATAATTACCGCCATCTGTTCCTTAGGAACAATTTTTAGGATTAAACAATGCAAGAACATATGCAACCATTTTTAGCCTTAACCTCGCCAGGTATTGAGGTTTTACTCGCTGATGAAATTAAAAACCTTGGCGCTGAACAGGTAGTACAAAAACCAGAAGGGGTTTATTTTAGTGCTCCTATAGCACTGGGTTATAAAATTAGTTTATGGACCCGCCTCGCCACACGAGTGATGTTAAAGCTTGGTGAAGGCGAAGCAAAAAATAAAGATGAGTTATTTAAAGCGGCAAGCACGATAAATTGGCTTGAACACTTTAACAGTGATACTACTTTTGCCATTGACTTTGTCGGTTACAGTGAAGAAATTCGTAACAGCCAATTTGGTGGCTTAACAATTAAAGATGCCATTGTTGATCAATTTAGAGAACAAGGTTTTGAGCGACCAAATGTTGATAAAAAATCGCCACAAATAAGTTTCCAAGCACGTTTACTCAGAGACAATGTCAGCATTTATTTAGATTTTTCTGGTAGAGGTTTATTTCAACGGGGTTATCGTGAGCACAGTGGTGCGGCACCATTGAAAGAAAATTTGGCTGCAGCGTTAATTTTACGCTCAGGTTGGTTAGCGGATACCAGTAAACCGTTAGTCGATCCTATGTGTGGCTCGGGCACTATCTTAATTGAAGCGATTGCTATGGCGACTAAACAAGCGCCAAGCATTAATCGAGATTCGTGGGGTTTTGAATCTTGGTTAAAGCATGATGAAGAATTATGGCAAAGCCAATTAAATAAAGCGATTGATGATTCAGCTAACGCGTTAGAGCAAGCGAAAATCAGTAGCTTGAAAGTTTTCGGTGTTGATATAGATGCCGGTGTTTTAAAAACGGCACAGCAAAATGCCCGAAATGCCAATGTACAACGTTTCATTGAATTTAAGTGTCAAAATACTAATGACATCAATAATGTTTACGGGCAGCCGGGTACTATTCTATTTAACCCACCTTATGGCGAACGTATTGGCGAGTTACCTGAGCTTGTTGAAAATTTTGTTTTATTTGGCCAAAAACTTAAAAGCCAATTTATCGATTGGCGTGTGGCTATATTAACAGCCAATGTTGAACTGCTTGCCATGCTTAAATTATCAAGCTTTAAGCGTTATAAATTCAAAAATGGGCCGATAGATTGTCAATTAGCACTCTATAATGTTGATGAAAAGCAGTTAGCAAAAGATGCGGTTAATCCAGAGTCATCTTTTGCCGAGGAAGACAGTGCTTTTGCTAATCGCTTAAAGAAAAATCGTAAAACCTTAAAAGGTTGGCTTAAATCAAATCAAATCGATTGTTATCGTTTATACGATGCGGATATTCCTGAATATAATGTTGCCATTGATATTTATGGTGATTATTTAGTTATTCAAGAATATGCAGCGCCGAAAACTATTGATGAGAAAAAAGCAACTAAACGCCTGCAAGAAGTGATTTATTGGGCGCCAAAAGTACTCGATATACCAACCGATAAAGTGGTATTAAAAACTCGCGCCAAGCAAAAAGGTAAAAATCAATACCAACGTGTTGATAAATCTAGACAATCGATCACTATCAATGAACATGGTGCCTTGTTTAAAATTAACTTGTGGGACTACCTTGATACCGGCCTATTTTTAGATCACCGTAAAACGAGACAAATAGTCGCTAAAAAGTCAAAAAATAAAAGTTTGTTAAACTTGTTTGCCTATACCGGATCGGTGTCAGTGCAAGCGGCTTTACATGGCGCAAGCTCAATAACGACGGTTGATATGTCTAATACCTATCTGAATTGGGCACAAGATAACTTTGCGTTAAACAAACTAAACGGTCATAAATATCAATTTATTCAAGCTGACTGCTTAGATTGGCTGAAAAAGAATACCACAGCATATGATATCGTTTTTATTGATCCGCCAACCTTTTCTAACTCTAAACGTATGGAAGACAGTTTTGATGTACAACGTGATCATGTGGCATTAATTACTGATGCCTTGAAATCATTAGCGGTTGGCGGTGAAATATTTTTCACTAATAACAAGCGTAATTTCAAAATGGATTTTGAGGCGATGGCAGCACTAGGCCTGCAAGCACAAGCGATGTCTGATGTGACGCGAGATAAGGATTTCGCCCGTAATAAACACATCCATAATAGCTGGTCTATTACTAGAAAATAAGCCGAACAAAGCATAGTGAACCCTTAGCATGGTAACAAGTAGTATGATCACGAAAGAATTTATTTTATACGGCAGTGACGGTTGTCATTTGTGTGAGCAAGCATTGGCTATTTGCTTAACCGTATTAACAGATGAACAGTTAAATGAAATTGATATTGTTGATCAGCCAAATGTTGCCCATGAGACTAAAAGTTTAGTTGAACTCTATGGTGTACACATTCCAGTATTAGAAAAGTTAGGTAATACTCTTGGTGAAAATAAAAAGCTATTTTGGCCTTTTACCATAGAGCAAGTTGCAGAATTAACAGCGAATCAATAAAAGCGAGTTTAAATAACCGATGGAATTATTAAGAATAGCCAATGGCGAGTTAGCCTTTGGGACAGATAAAATTTTAGATAAAGCAGACTTAAGTATACAAACCGGTGAACGTATTTGTTTAGTTGGTCGTAATGGTGCGGGCAAGTCTACTTTGATGAAAGTGTTGATGGGCTTTCAAAACCTAGATGATGGTCAGATATTAAAATCGAGCACCATGTTAATGGCGATGCTAGAACAAGATCCGCCAGAGTCTTCTGATGTTAATGTATTTGATTATGTTGCCCAAGGGGTAAAAGAAAATGCTGATATACTTAGTCGTTATCACAGTTTAATTCACATAATTGGTGAAGATCCTAGTGAGAGAAATCTTAACAAGTTAGCCAAAGTGCAAGATGAATTAGAACAAGCCAATGCGTGGCAAGACGAGCAACGCATTGAGCAAGTGATGAGCACATTATCGTTAGATGCTGATGCTAAAATTTCAGACCTATCTGGTGGTTGGCTGCGTAAAGTTGCACTGGCTAAGGCGTTAGTAACTAACCCTGATATTTTATTATTAGATGAGCCGACTAACCATTTAGATATTGCCAGTGTTTTATGGTTAGAAAAATTTCTAAAAGACTTTACTGGTACCATTATTTTTATCAGTCATGATAGGGCGTTTATTCGTGGCTTATCAACACGTATTTTAGACCTTGACCGTGGTAAATTAAAAAGTTACCCCGGTGATTATGATTTGTATATCGAGCAAAAACAGCATGACTTACAAGTTGAAGAGCAACAAAATGCCTTATTTGATAAACGCCTTGCTGAAGAAGAAGTATGGATACGTCAAGGGGTAAAAGCGCGTCGTACCCGTAATGAGGGCAGAGTAAGATCGTTAGAAAAATTACGTTTAGAACGTACCGCTCGCCGTGAAGTGCGTAATCAAAGTACTATGAATATTACTCAGGGTGATCGTTCAGGTAAATTAGTGTTTGAAGCAAAAGATGTTACTGTCGCTTTTGACGGTAAGGTTATCATTGAAAAGCTTAATTTACTGATTACCCGTAATGATCGCTTGGCATTCATTGGCGCTAACGGCACTGGTAAATCAACCTTAATTAAGCTTATTATGGAAAATCTTAAGCAGACTAGTGGTGAAATGCGCTCAGGGGTTAACTTAGAAGTAGCCTACTTTGATCAACATCGTGAAGCCTTAGATTTAAACCTAACGGTGCAAGAGATTGTTGGCGAAGGCAAGCAAGAAGTGATGGTTAATGGCAGGTCACGTCACGTGTTAGGCTATTTACAAGACTTTCTCTTTAGCCCTAAACGCGCACGTACACCAGTGAAAGCATTATCAGGTGGTGAAAAAAATCGTTTACTATTGGCTCGGTTGTTTCTACGTCCAAGTAATTTACTGATCCTCGATGAGCCCACCAATGATTTAGACATAGAAACGTTAGAGCTACTCGAAGAAGTAGTTGCAAATTATTCAGGAACGGTTATTTTAGTTAGCCATGATCGTGATTTTGTTAATAACTGTGTCAATACTTGCCTTTATTTTGATGGTACCGGCCGTATCAATCAAATTGTTGGTGGCTATGATGATGTTGATAGTTATTTAGCGTTAAAAGAAGAACAGCGTCAGCAACATATCGCCGCGGAAAATAAAAAAGTAACGCCGCAAAGTAAAACCGCGTCAGCGAATAAAGAAGTCGCAAAGGTTGCCAAAAAAAAATTATCTTTTAAAGAAACTAAAGAGTTAGCTGAGCTACCTGAAATAATAGATAACTTAGAAAACACAATTGCTGATTTACAAGAACAAGTTAATCAAAGTGATTTTTTTAGCAAAGATGAACAATATACTCAAAATATATTGAACCAGCTTAGCGAAAATGAGTCAAAACTCGACCTTGTCTACAGCAGATGGCAAGAGCTAGATGAGCTTTAATCAATGTAGGTTGGAACTTTCTCCGACAATAAATAAAGAAGAGTTTAAGTAGTAAAATGAGCAAAATAGTAAAAAATATAATCGCTTTAAGCGTTAGCAGTGCGCTAAGCATAAGTTTTATTCATAATGTAAATGCTGCTACTTACCAAATAAATGATAAAGGGGCAGCAAGCAAGCTAAGATACACCTATGCCCAGCAGCAAAATTCTACTGGTAATATGGCAATCTCCGGTACTAGCCTTTATAACTTTCCTGTGCAGTTTCAGTATTTTGATGAAGATGATTTTAAAGACATACGAAATTATGCCCTTGTTCGCTATACAAGCGTACATGCATTAAATGATATTGAAGACTTTGATGCACTAAAAGCAGGAGACCCTACGGCAAATGATTTAGCTTGGGTGGTTCGTTGGTTACAAGATACACAGTCAGGAAAAGGTCGTAATATCGGCTATCAAAAAGTCGGTGATACTATTGCCATGACCAACCTAGCTGGCGTTAGTGACGATTATAACCTGTGGGATGAAACTTTTGTCGGCACAGATGAACTGACTCGTTCAACTATTGATATTGTTAGTGGTATTACTGACGGCGGCGTTTCATATGGCACGGCAACTGCGCCCTATTTGCCCGGAGAAATCTTCACCGACTCAGATGATGAAGAGCATACCTTTTGGCTGAGAGCATATGGTATTCGCGGTTTCTTCTCTTATGATCAAGGCGCACAAATTCATCCAGTTGTCCCTTTTGAAACCCAATATGGCGGCGGTGAATCGGCTGTTTTAGATGTTAATGAAGCTGGAATAGCGGTTGGTTTTAGTAGTTATAAGGTATCTCAAAATTTTGCAGATTATGCTGATGATTGTCGATCGAAATTACCAAGTGACTTACCAAATGATCTACCTGATGACGCTTGCTTAGCTCAAGCGATACTGCAGTCACCGCACACTGTTTATCATACAATGGCGCTTAAAGCGACCTTAGATGAAAATGCTAACCCTGTCGTTGAACAATTAGGCTTGTTAGTTGAGCCTCATACTGATGATGAACGCGTTTATTCAAGTTATGCGCTAGCGGTTAACAGTAGCGGAGTGGGCGTAGGTTATGCAGATGGTTTTCATGATGAAACAGTAACAGAGCCAAAAGTAGACGAAAGAAGAGTTTTCCAAAATTCGTCTAGACAGATAGAAAACTACCAATTTGCGGTAGCATATAAAAACGATGAAGTTATTGATCTTACGGGTGACCACGCTAATAAACGAAGCTCTCGGGCTTACGATATAAATGATGCAGGCATTGCGGTAGGGCATATAAGTAAAGTTATAAATGGTAAGCTGGTACAAAAGTTTTTTTATGTTGATACTTCGGTGGCAACAGAAGCAATAGCGATGGTAACCCCAACTGACTACTTTACTGGCTCAGACAGTACTGCTAGGGCAATAAATAATAATGGTTTGGTGGTTGGTGAAGGGGAAATTGAAACGCATAATGAAAGTAGTCAAAACCCGCGAAGAACTGCCGCCTTTGTTTATGATATAAACGATGATATCTTTACCAACTTGAATGATCTTATTCCCTGTTCCAAGCGCTTAATATACGATATTATTGAAGCTCGCGGTATTAATGATGCTGGTATAATTTCTGCTAGTGCCATTGTAAAAGTCGATCGTCTTGATGCTAAAGGTGAGCCGATGTTAGATGATAGCGGTAACCCTTTAAAAGAAGATGTGATACGTGCTATTAGCCTTGAACCTATGTCTGATGATGGTGAAACATGTACCGCAGAAGAAGAAGGAAAAGTGATACGTAAAGGGGCTGGATTTGGTTTTGGTTCATTGTTTGCACTTATCTCATTATTTGGTTTACGTGGTAAATTTACCAAATAAACCTTTTTTTTGAGTGAATCTTTATTTTAAAAAGCACCTTTATGGTGCTTTTTTAGTTTTTGACGGAATTTAAATATCTTGATCAATCAAATAGTTAATTAAATTTAGATAAATAGCATCGTTACAACATTGTTTTTTTGTTATTAATTAACTAGGTTTACTCTAAGGATGACAACATAAGGAGCGTGCGTTAATGATGAATAGGCAAAAACGAGACCGCCAAGATAGGGCGCATACACGAGGTTACCAAGCAGGTATATCTGGACGTTCTAAAGAACATTGCCCTTACCAGAGTAGTGTTATTAAATCTCAATGGTTAGGTGGTTGGCGTGAAGCCATAGAAGATAGACAGCAAGGTCTATATAAATAAGCAAATAATAAATAAACAACCAAGTGATTTATTTTTTTTGTTTAGGTGTATTCATTTAGAATATATCAATAAGCCCAGCATTTGCTGGGCTTATACATTTTTAGACTCATCCTTCTACGTGCTCAGGACGTACAGAGGCTCATATCTTAACTAGAACTTTGACGTATCCGTAAATAAACCTACTTTTAAATCTTTCGCAGTATAAATTTCACGACCATCAACACTTACGCTACCATCGGCAAGGCCCATATATAGTCTACGTTTAATAACTCGCTTAAAGTCTATTTTAAAAGTAACCTTTTTAGCGGTAGGTAAAATTTGGCCAGTAAACTTAACTTCACCCACACCTAAAGCACGACCCTTACCTGGACCACCTGTCCATGCTAAGAAAAAGCCTACTAATTGCCACATTGCATCTAGGCCTAAACAACCTGGCATTACTGGGTCGCCTTTAAAGTGACAATCAAAAAACCACAAATCTGGATTAATATCTAACTCAGCAATAATACAACCTTTACCGTTTTCACCGCCTTCTTCGGTAATAGTCAATATGCGATCCATCATTAACATGTTACCTGAAGGAAGTTGAGAGTTTCCTTCTCCAAACATTTCGCCAGTACCCGCTTTAATCAAATCTTCTTTGCTGTATGAATTTTGTTGTGCCATTGCCATAACTGTATTGCCTATTAAAAGTAAGCTAGTAAAAAGTTATTTATTAAAAATCACTTAAACTTAAATAGTGAGCTAATAAAAATCATCTGGTAAATATCTACGGGGCTACTTTAGCGAACACTTGTACACTAAACAACTCCGAACAGTAAAAAAATGCTTATTTTAATGATAAAAATAAAACTTTCTTTTACAAGTATAGCTAAAGAGCTTATTGCAATATTAAACGGGCAGAGTAACATAGTGTTTATATTCATGTTATTTAAAAATGTCGGCACGAGAATTTCGAGGGTATATACCTAGCTCTAGCTGAATCAGGCATCTTCAAGTGGAATGGGTATAATAGCAAGTGGGCACTGGACTAGATGTATTGAGAATAAGATGGATGAACAGGTAAAAAATAAAAAAACGGCAATGACCAATGCTGAAAAGCAAAAAAAATACCGTGAGCGGCAAAAAGAGCTTGGTAAACAAGAAATGCGCGGTTATTTGTCACCAGAGGCTAAAGTATGCTACCAATTAATTTCAGATCAAACAAATTGGTCTGACAGTGTTATCTTAAGTAATGCTGTGCGTTTAACTTATGCGGCATATAAAAATGGTCAAATAGGGTTGTTAAATAGTTGGCTAAAAAATAATGAATTGTAAGTAATAAAAGGCAAATTATATTGATAAATATATTATTAGTTGATGATCATGAATTAGTACGAACAGGTATTAGTAAAATATTGAATGAAGTGAAAGGCTTCAAAGTTATTAATGAATGTGAAACGGGCGAAGAAGCGATAAAGTTTTGTCGTAAAACTGAACCCGATGTTATTTTAATGGATATGGACATGCCTGGTATGGGCGGGTTAGAAGCAACAAAGAAGATTTTACGCTTTGCTCCTGATGCCAAAGTGATTGTACTAACTGTCCATACAGAAGAGCCATTCCCAACAAAGGTTATGCAAATAGGCGCGGCGGGTTATTTAACCAAGGGCACAGCGCCAAATGAAATGGTTAATGCTATTAGGGCGGTAAATAGTGGTCAGCGTTATTTACCTGCGAAAATAGCCCAACAAATGGCACTAAGCAAGTTTAAGTCAGCAGAAGAAAGCCCTTTAAAGACTCTGTCGGATAGAGAGCTTCAAATCATGCTAATGATCACACGTGGTGAAAAGGTAACTGATATATCTGAGGATTTGCATTTAAGCACCAAAACGATTAATAGTTATCGCTATCGTATGTTTGAAAAACTAGACGTTAGTAATGATGTTGAGTTAACTCACTTGGCTATTCGCCACGGTATGATAAATACAGAAAAGTTATAATTTTGTCTGTCACTAATAATAAAGAGCAACCCTCAAACTTTGATCATGAAGCCTTTTTAAATTCAGTAACTGAGCAGGCGGGTGTGTATCGCATGTATAACCATGAACAAACGGTTATCTATGTTGGTAAAGCAAAGCAGTTAAAAAAGCGCCTTATTAGTTACTTTCGTCAAGATGTTGGCTCAGTTAAAACTAAAGCGCTGGTTAAACAAATTTGCGCGATTGATGTTACCGTCACCCATACGGAAGGGGAGGCGTTGATCCTTGAAAATAATTACATTAAAAAATATCAGCCCAAATACAATATTTTACTGCGCGATGATAAATCATATCCTTACCTATTAATTACTGACCATAAACATCCTAAATTGGGTTTGCACCGCGGTGGTAAACGTATTAAAGGAGATTATTTTGGCCCATATCCTAGCGTTGGAGCTGTGTGGGAAAGTTTGCGTTTAATGCAGAAGATTTTTCCTATTCGCCAATGTGAAGACAGTTACTATAGAGCGAGATCGCGCCCTTGTTTGCAATATCAATTAGGACGTTGTTTAGCCCCCTGCGTAGATAAAATATCAGATGAAGATTATCAGCAGCAAGTCTCTTTAGCTAAATTGTTTTTAAAAGGTAAAAGTTCAATGGTTATTGAGCAATTAGTTACGCGTATGGAGTTGGCTAGCGCTCAATTAAATTTTGAATTTGCTGCTAAATATCGAGATCAAATTACCACGCTACGTAAAGTTCAACAGCAACAATATGTCAGTGGTATTGCGGCTGAAATGGATGTTATTGGTTTGTATAGAATAAAATCTCAAGCCTGTGTTCATTTACTGATGATTCGTGACCATAAAATACTCGGCAGCAAAAGCTATTTTCCTGTGGTGCCAAATGAAACCAGTGACGAAGAGATCATTCAAGCCTTTATTGGCCAACATTACTTAGGAAATTCTTTAGGTGAGGGAGTAAGCGAAGGTAACATTCCTAAGGAAATTGTTGCCATGCATACTTTTGAGCAACTAGATGAACTTGCATCATTACTTTCCAAACAGGCTGAACATGATGTTAAAATTTCTACTAAAAGTCGTTCAGAGCGCCGCCAGTATTTAAAACTGGCGACAACCAATGCCCAAACAGCTTTAGTTACTCGCAATAGTCATAAAGAATCAATGCAAGCACGCTTTGTTGCCTTAAATGAAGTATTTGAGCTTTCTAATGGTATTAACCGTATAGAGTGTTTTGATATTAGCCATACCATGGGCCAACAAACTATTGCCTCAAATGTGGTCTTTAATCAAGACGGGCCAGTAAAATCAGATTATCGTCGCTATAACGTTCATGGTATAACACCAGGCGATGATTACGCAGCTATGGCTTTTGCGTTAAATAAACGTTATGGCAAGCTCAAAGCACAAGATACCGAGTCGTTAAAAAAACTACCTGATATTGTCTTTATTGATGGTGGCAAAGGCCAATTAGCAAAAGCGGAAGATTTTTTTGCCGAGTTAACCGCGAAGCAAGGTTTAAATAGAATACCTTTATTAGTCGGTGTTGCTAAAGGGGAGTCACGTAAACCGGGATTAGAAACACTTATTCTAGCAGGTTCCCACCAATTGATATCACTTCCTGCTATATCTCCGGCGTTACACTTGGTACAACATATTCGTGATGAATCACATCGCTTTGCCATAGCAGGTCATAGAGCGAAAAGGCAAAAAGTGAGCAAAAAATCAATACTTGAAAATATTGAAGGAGTGGGGGCTAAAAAACGCCAAGCTTTATTAACTTTTTTAGGCGGTATGCAAGAAGTAAAAAATGCAGATCTTGCTGAATTAGAAAAAGTCCCTGGTATTAGCAAAATATTAGCGAAAAACATTTATAATGCTTTGCATGATAAGTAGCTATATCTAGTTACTTAACCTGTGTAGAATAAAAGAAAATGCTTATTATTAAGCTGGTTGTAAAAGTAAGAGACTATGTGGACATTACCTAATCAAATAACGTTATTTCGGATCATATTGATCCCTATTTTTCTGATTGTTTTCTATTTACCTTTATCGTGGAGTCATTTTGGCGCTTTTGCCATTTTTTGGTTAGCGGCTGTTAGTGACATACTCGATGGTTATCTCGCTAGAAAATTAAATCAGTCCTCAGCTTTTGGTGCCTTTATTGACCCTGTAGCAGATAAACTTATGGTTGTTGCTGCGCTAGTGATGATAGTGCATGATTATCAAACTTGGTTAGTGGCTATCCCTGCCATCATTATGATTGCGCGAGAAGTGTTTATTAGCGCCTTAAGAGAGTTTATGTCTTCTCGTGGTAAACGAGACATTGTTGCGGTTTCTAACATGGGTAAATATAAAACTGCCGCGCAAATGTTAGGTATTATGGGATTGATATGGCGACCTGATTACGATATACCGCTATATTTCTTTTACTTTCCCCATGTAATATTAAATTATGCCTCTTATGCATTTTATTTTATTGCTACCGTTTTGACACTTTCAACGTTAATTGATTATTTTAAAGCCGCATGGCCAGAGCTAAAAGAAAATTAAATAATCGGTAAAACGAAACAGGCTTTAGTTATATACCCGTTTCACTTGAAGATGCATGAAACGAGCATCTTCAAGTAGAGCGGGTATAGCATCACTTTTACTATAAAAATGTTAGCAATGATGATTTAAAGTTAAAATAAACAGCAAACAAGACGTTTTTTGAGCATTCGATATAAAAAAGGAATTAAATGGTTGACTGAAAAATATTTAGATGTAGAATGCGTTTTCGTTGACAGGGAGTCAGCAAGTAAAGCAAGTTTAGCTAAGTTGGTGTAACATCATCTTACTAATCGCTTTATTAAAATTTGTAATTGTTGAATATTAAATTAAGCGGCTGTAGCTCAGCTGGTAGAGCATCACGTTGCCAACGTGAATGTCACGAGTTCGAGTCTCGTTAGCCGCTCC
>JABSOW010000021.1:0-23932 GCA_013215465.1 Colwellia sp.
AAGTTAATGGAAATGGTTGAGTCTGCTGAGATATTAAAATCCATTCAGCAAACTACAGACTTGTGATCAAGAGACAGGAATGTAGGTACTTAGGTTTTGTCTGGAACTAAAAACCTGTGTTCTTGAAAATTTATCCTCATTAAAATTTGAACCATTAATTAATTTGATTGGTATTAGTTATTTTTATAAAATTACTAGGTATTATCATAAATTACAGTCTATTATAAATACATATATTCTATAAACGGGCTAAAAACTTTATATGAAGGATTATATGAAGGATTATGTTAAGTTGCGGACTGATACTAAATGGTCTAACGAGGGGAGCTTACCTCAAGAGTATGTAATGAACGACTCATTGCATCATTTACTTGATGGCGTGGATGCTATTGCGGTGCAAGGTTACGATGAAAATCGTCAAGTAATTTATTGGAATAAAGGCAGTGAAGTACTTTATGGTTACACAAGTAAGGAAGCGGTAGGGAAAAAATTAGAAGATTTAATTCTGTTAGAAAAAATGAAAAATCCTGTTATAGCAGGCATTAAAAACTGGTTAAATAATGGCGTAAAAATCCCCGCAGAAGAATTAACACTACGCGGTAAAGATGGCACAAAAGTTTTTGTTTATTCAAACCATGTAATGCTTACCAATCAATATAATAAAAAACAAATATATTGTATTGATATTAACTTAACTGATTTAAAAAATGTTGAGGCACAAGCCGAACAAAAAGAGCACATGTTAGCGGCAACTTTTGCCGTAATCCCTGATTTGTTCTTCTTAATGAAAGTTGATGGTACTATCATTGATTATCACGCCAGTAATAAAATTAATCTTTATGTGTCACCTGAAGACTTTATTGGTAAGTCTATGGCTGAGGTGCTGCCTAGTGAAGTTGCGGATAAATTTAACAGCAATTTAGCCAAGATCATCACGCAAAAGGGCGTAATTAGATTTGAATATGAGCTAGTGTTGCCACATGGCATTACTTATTTTGAAGCAAGAATTATTTATTTGGCTGATAATAAACAAATAATAGCCATCATTAGAGATATTACTGAGCAACATCAGGCAGCAGAGTCAATTAAAATGCATGCCTATTACGATACTTTAACACTATTACCTAATCGTTTTTTAGCGCTAGATCGTTTATCACAAATGCTCAATGAAGCTGAGCGTAATAATGGAAAAACAGCTGTGCTGTTTCTCGACTTAGATGATTTTAAAAAAGTGAATGACTCATTAGGCCATGAGGTAGGTGATCAGTTACTTGTTGAATCCGCAAAAAGGTTAACTAAAATAGTTCGTAAAGAAGATACGGTTGGCCGTTTAGGTGGGGATGAATTTATAATTCTATTACGTGGTTTAACCGATGATCACAATGCGTTAGCTGTCGCGGAAAATTTACTGAAAAGCTTTAGAAACCCATTTGAAATAGATAGTAGAGAGCTTATTTTAACGCTCAGTATTGGCATTGCTATATATCCTGAAAATGGTAGAGATACCTATGAATTATTACGAAATGCTGATACTGCTATGTATAAAGCTAAGTCACTTGGCCGAAATACCTATTCATTTTTCACCAAAGAAATGAATGTCAATATGCTTCGCCGCTTAGAAATTGAACAGCAAATGCGCGGTGCATTAGAACGCGGTGAATTTGAAGTCTATTATCAACCGCAAATTGATGCGATCAATAAACAGATTATTGGCGCTGAAGCACTACTACGTTGGTATAATCCGGCATTAGGTAATGTCACGCCAGATGAATTTATTCCTATTGCAGAGCATACGGGCTTAATTATTCCTATTGGTCAGTTTGTGCTTCAACAAGCATTATCATTTTTGAATTTTTGGCAAAAGGAACAAGCCATTTCATTAAGAATTGCTGTTAATTTATCGCCACGACAATTTAGAGATACTGAGCTATTGAATTTTATTGAAACATCTCTTCTTGAGGCTAACATCCCAGCTAACAGGCTTGAGCTTGAAATTACCGAAGGTGTGTTGATGATAGGACAAACCTACATTGATGATGCGTTAGTCAGGCTGCATAAACTTGGTGTTAAACTTTCTATGGATGACTTTGGAACCGGTTATTCTTCGTTAAGTTATTTACGACAATACGCTTTTGACATTCTTAAAATAGATCGAAGTTTTATTAATGGCATAACAAGCAAAAAAGGTGATTGTGATTTAGTCAAAGCAACTATTGCCATGGCTCATAGTTTAGGCTTGAAAGTTGTTGCTGAAGGGGTTGAAACTAAAGCACAATGTGAACAATTGAATCAGTTTGGCTGTGATTATCTTCAAGGCTATTATTTTAGTAAACCTATCACAGCGAAACAATTACTTAATTTTTTTGTGAAGTTTTAATCGGGCGCTATTAAACCAAGATACCAGCAAAAGTTGCTCGACACATTTCAGCTAAATCTTGCGGTGCTAGCTCTATTTCTAAACCGCGTTTACCGCCGCTAACAAAAATATGGCTAAAGTGTTGTGCGCTGTTATCAATAACCGTAGTTAATGATTTTTTTTGCCCTAGCGGACTAACCCCCCCTAAAACATAACCTGTACTGGTTTCAACACGATTAGCATCAGCCATTTTTACTTTTTTTACCTTTAAGGTTTTGGCGATAGCTTTTAAATTTAACTTAAACATAACCGGTACTATGGCAACGGCTAATTGATTAGTGTCAGTGCTGATCACCAAAGTTTTAAAAACTTGCGCTGCATTGAGGGATAATTTCTCTACCGCTTCAATACCAAATGACTGGACGTTAGCATCATGTTGATATTGGTGTGTTTTGAAAGATATTTTTTGCTGTTTAAGTTGCTTGATTGCCGGTGTCATTATTATTTTTAACCACCAATTTTTGATAATATTTAATGGTTTAATTATTCTAATGAGGTAGAATTATCAACCAATTAATTTCTTCAGGTGCTCGTTAGCCTTTATGCGTATTATTCACACTTCTGATTGGCATTTAGGTCAATATTTCTATGGTAAAAGTCGAGCAAAGGAACATCAGCAATTTTTAACTTGGTTGTTAACACAAGTAAAAAGTCATGCTATTGATGCCATTATTGTTGCCGGTGATATTTTTGATACCGCAACACCGCCAAGTTATGCCAGGCAAATGTACTTTAATTTTATTAGTGAAATACAATCACTTGATTGCCAGCTAGTTATATTAGCAGGTAATCACGACTCTGTAAGTATGTTAGCGGAATCAAAAGAACTATTAAGTGCCTTATCTACTCGTGTTATCGCTAATGTGAGCGATTTAGAAAACATTGATAATTTGGCTGAACAAGTCTTTATTTTAAAAAATAACAAGGAAGAACCCCAAGCAGTTATTTGTGCGGTGCCCTTTATTCGTCCCCGTGATGTTATTAAAAGTCAGCAGGGGCAATCAGCAAGTGATAAATCTAAAAGCTTACAGCAAGCCATTGTTGATCATTATCAAGCACTATTTGAACATGCTCAGCAACTGGTAAAAGGCAGTAAGCTTGAGCTACCTATTATTGCCACTGGGCACCTAACGGCTTTGGGTGTTACTAGTTCAGACTCAGTGCGAGATATTTATATTGGCACTTTAGAAGCTTTACCAAGTAATGCTTTTCCACTGGCTGATTATATCGCCTTAGGCCATATTCATCGGGCGCAAAAGGTGGATAAAACTGAACATATTCGCTATTGTGGCTCACCTATCGCGTTAAGCTTTGATGAAGCTAAACATAATAAACGGGTATTACTAGTTGATTTTAAAGCCAATAAACTATCTTCAGTAACAGATCTTATCGTGCCATGCTTTCAACCATTGGCCATGGTTAAAACTAGTTTATCTAAACTGAGTCAAGATGTTGAAAAGCTGCTGACAGAGTTAAACCTTAGCCAGAACAATAATCAGAATAACAGTAAAAATAAAAGCCAAAAACTCTGGTTAGATATTGAACTTGTCGATAGTGATCGTTTAAGTGATTTACAGCCAAGAATAGCAGCACTGGTAGCAGACTTTCCCGTTGAAATATTATTAGTTAGGCGTGCTAAACAAATTCGCCAGCAATTAATGCAAGCGCAACAAAATAATAGCACGTTAAGCGAACTGACCCTAGATGAGGTATTCGCTTCACGTTTACAGCAAGAAGCGTACTTTAGCGCCGAGGGTAAAAATGACAATGAAGGTGATAGCAATGAATCACGCCTTGATACTGACAAAGTTGATGAACATAAAAAAAGACTGCAAACCTTATTTAAGCAAACGGTCGCACAAGTTTTAGCTAAGGAAAGCGCTTAATGAAAATATTGCGATTACGATTTGAGAATATTAATGCCCTGAAAAATGCTTGGCTGCTAGATTTTACCAAAGCGCCTTTTGATACTAACGGTTTATTTGCCATAACAGGGTCAACGGGGGCAGGGAAAACCAGCATTCTCGATGCGATTTGTTTAGCGCTATACCATGAAACACCGCGAATAAAAGTATCAGCAAGTCAGAATCAGTTGATGACACGTTATAGTGCTAACTGCATGGCAGAAGTGGAATTTGAAGTAAAAGGGCAAGTATACCGGGCATTTTGGAGCCAAAAGCGGGCTCGTAATAAAGCCGATGGCAATTTATTAGCGCCAGTTGCGCAATTGTCTATGCTAAATGCTGATGATGACGCTAGTGGTACTATTATTGCGGAAAAGTTAAAAGAGGTAAAAGATAAAATAGCGCAAATTACCGGGTTAAACTTTGCTCGTTTCACTAAGTCAATGATGCTGTCACAAGGTGAATTTGCTGCTTTTTTAAATGCGCCGGCAAATGATAGAGCGCAACTGTTAGAGCAATTAACCGGTACCGAAATATACGGTGATATTTCTAAACAAGTTTTTGAAAATCATAAAGCGGCTGAACAGTCGTTGCAGCTGTTACAAGCACAAGCGCAAGGCGTTAGTTTGTTAACTGAAGATGAGTTTTTTGCCTTACAAGAACAAGCGGTGGCGTGCGAACAAACCAGTGAGCAAATAGTATTAGAGCAAACAAGCTTCTCAGCGTTAAAAAACTGGCAATTATTGAAGACCGATCATAGCAAACTATTAACGCAAATTAATAGGCTGGCGGCACAAAATCAGCAAGCCCAGCAGCAAGTTGTCACTAGCCAATCGCTTATTGATGAGCACTTAATTGTTCAAGAGCATCAGCAAACTCAGTTTGATGTTATCGAAAATAAGCTTATTAATAACATTATACCGCTTGATAGTGACATCGTTCATATTAGTGCGCAATTGGAAAACCTCGCTCAGCAAGTCAATAGCCAAACCCAGACATTAACAAGTTCACAAGAGCAACAGCAGCATACCCAAGCGCAAAAGCAATCATTAGCAGCTGAAATTGTACAAATAGAAAGTTACCTAACAGAAAACCAAGCACTGGTAAGTGTTAAAGATAAATTGCCTTTGTGGGGCAATCAAGTCAAGCAATTAGGTCAATTAAAGTCTACTGTTGCAACAAAAAAGCAACAATTAGTTTCAGCACAAAAGTTAACTGAGGACTATATTGTTGAGCAAAACCAACAAAAAATTATACTAAAAGACAGTCAACAGCAACAGCAGGCGCTACAACAGCAAACAACTGCACTGGCTAGACAACATCAGCAATTAGTAGCGCAATATAGCCCGTTATTAGGTCAAATAGCACTTGAACCGGTTAACCGTGAGATAACGACTGATGCGTTAAATGCAAAAGTACATAACGCGCAAAATCAGCAAGCAAATTACGCTCAGGCATTACAACTTTCTAAGCACTATTGCCGAATATTACTTGAACAAGAAAAGTTAATTAGCCAAAAACAACAATCGAGCTCTGAACTTAGCATTTGTGGCCAACAATTAGTGAATTTACGTCAGCAGTTTACGGTGCTTAAACAACAAAAAAGAGATGTAGAAACATTAATTGCTCAGCAACAAACGATTATGGCACTTAGTGAGCATAGAGCTAAGTTACAACCGGAGCAGCCTTGTCCGCTATGTGGCTCTTTGGAGCATCCTGCTATCAGCCAATATCAAGCAATTAACCTTGATGAACATCAACAGCGCTTGCATAACGTAAGTGTTGAATTAGAGCAGTTAGAGTTACAAGGCAAAGAACTTGGTAAGCACGAAAGCCAGTTAACTAGCACTTTAAAGATCAATGAAGAAAGTGCACAAAAAATAGTAATTGAGCAAACAGAGTTATTGACAAACTTTTCCCAATTGGCATTACCAGAATCACTTAATTTAGTTTTGCCTAACACTGAACAAATACAGCAAACCTACGACACAAACCTTTTGCAAGTGGAGCAACTGAACCAATTTTATACTGGCGTTAGTCAAAGTAACCAACAAAGCTTAGCGACGAATCAACAGTTACAACAAGTAACGCAAACGTTAGATAAAGCACAGCATCAAGCGGCATTAATAGCAGAAAAACTTAAGTTTAGTCAACTTGATAATGCTGAGAAAATTAAGCTGTTAAACCAGTTGCAACTTGATGTTAGTCAAATTGAAACAATGCTACTAGCAGATATTAGCATAATGCAAGTTAGTCGTTTTTTAACTGAAAATAGCAACAACCCTGAATTTTTTAATTCAAGTATCTGGCTAGCAGAACTCGCTCAGCAAGTAACTTTATTTGTGCAAACTTCCGCTAAGTTAGTGCCGCTTGTAACTAACTTAGCTACTGTTGAAAAGGCTGATATTTTATTGGTTGAGCAGGGTAAGCAAGTCATTGCGCAACTAGCAACGTTAACGCAACAATCAACAAGGTTAAATGTACAGTTACAGTCAAAAAATGAGTTGCGCGTTACTTGCTTTATTGAACTAGGTTATATAGATGCTGACAAGCAGTCTTCTGATTATATTAGGAAATATGTAAATAAAGAACAGGAAAAACTAAAAGTTAAGTTAATAAATTTACAATCAACACATCAAACAAATGAAGGCCAATTACAGCAACTTTTAGGGCAAGAAAAACGGTCAGCTGAGCAAATAAATGATAATGAAAATGAAATCGAGCAAGCTGATAATCTTGTGAGGTTATCAGTTGAAAATAGTCACGGTAATTTGAAAGAATTACAAGCATCTGAGTTGCCAGTGTTAGCGGCGAAGCTGCAAACTTTAACTGAAAATCAGAAAAAAAATCAATTACAGATTGGCCAACTTCAACAAGCGATTAACGCGGATCAACAAAATAAAATTAGGCAACAAGGTTTATTAACTGAGATAGCTGATGAACAAATAGCCTTAGATGATCTCGCTTATTTAACGCGTTTAATCGGCTCAGCAGATGGTGCTAAATTTAGAAAATTTGCCCAAGGTTTAACACTTAATCATTTAGTCTATTTAGCCAACGAACAACTCAATAAACTCGATGGCCGTTATCAATTACAGTGTCAGGCAAATGAAACGTTAAGTTTATCGGTACTCGATACATGGCAAGGAGATAGTGTTCGTGACACTAAAACGCTTTCAGGCGGTGAGAGCTTTTTAGTCAGTTTAGCATTGGCGTTAGCACTTTCCGATTTAGTTAGCAGTAAAACCAGTATTGATTCACTGTTTTTAGATGAAGGCTTTGGTACGTTAGATAATGACACCTTAGAAATTGCTTTAGATGCGTTAGATAGCTTAAATGCTACTGGTAAGATGATCGGTATTATTAGTCATGTTGAAGCGTTAAAAGAGCGGATAGCGGTGCAAATTAAGGTAGAAAAACAAAGTGGCTTAGGAGTTAGTTGCTTAGATAAACAATTTGCGGTGTAGCAGTCACCTTCACATTAAACAGGATAAATGTTAGTGGAAATTTGGATTTATTTCACTTTACTTGCTGCAACAATGCAAGCCGTACGAACAGCAGGGCAAAAGCAACTCTCTGGTAAACTAAATGCTATGGCAACTACTGCGGTTAGGTATGTTTATGCGTTACCATTTGCCTGGGTATATTTGGCTTGGATGCTATCATTTAAAGAAATAGCAGCACCTCAATTAAACAATGAGTTTTTAGTTTACGCGCTTATCGCTTGTGTCACACAGATTATTGGTACTGTTTTTTTAGTGGCGGCTTTTCGATACAAAAACTTCGCGGTAGCCACTAGCTTGGCAAAAACTGAAGCCATTCAAGTTGCTGTTGTTGGCGCGCTATTATTTGCTGCTCCCTTAAGTTTTATGGGCTGGTTTAGTGTTATTGTCGGGGTGGTTGGGGTATTTATAGTCTCAAAAGTTAAATTTAACTTCCGTCAAGCTACGGCAGGCTCTGATGCCATGAAAGGTTTATCGTTTGGCTTGGGGGCCGGACTTGGCTTAGCAATAACGACGTTATTGATCAGAGAATCTAGCTTGGCGCTTAACACTGATTTAATGGTCAGTGCTGCCGTTACTCTGGTGTTTATGATCACGGTACAAACTGTTATTTCACTCGCCTATGTGTATTTCCAAGATAAATCACAGTTAGGGTTAATGTTAAAACATTGGCGTTTGTGCTTGTTTGTGGGGGTAACTAGCGTGTTAGGCTCTATTGGGTGGTTTACTGGGGCCAGTTTTCAAACCGCAGCTTACGTTAAAGCACTGGGACAGGTGGAGTTTTTTATCACCTTAGCGTTAACCTATCGTTTGTTTAAAGAAAAAATAACTGCTATTGAATATTTTGGTATGTTTTTAATTATATTAAGTGTAGTTATTTTGCTTTTGTGGGCGTAGATAGATTAAACTGCGCAGAGATACCAATCGTTTAAAATTGAAAGAGAATAAAATGAAAATCACCGATAAAACCGTTGTTCAGTTTCATTACGTGTTAAAAGATGAAGCAGGTAAAGAGTTAGAATCATCTCATGGCAACGATCCTCTTGCCTATTTACATGGCGCTAACAACACTTTAGTTGGTTTAGAAAAAGCCTTAACCGATAAAGAAACGGGTGATAAGTTTAGCGTAACGTTACAACCTGAAGAGGCATATGGTGAGCGCCAAGAAGATATGATACAACGTGTACCGGTTAAACACTTACAGGGTTTGCCAAGCAAAAATGCAAAATGGAAAACAGGCATGACAGCGGTTGTTCATACTGAGCAAGGCCAACGCCAAGTGACCGTAATCAAAGCAGGTAAGTTCATGGTAACAGTGGATATTAACCCACCGCTTGCCGGTAAAGTATTAACCTTTGATATTGACGTTGCTGAGGTACGCGAGGCAACTGATGAAGAAGTTGAACATGGCCATGCCCATGGTGTTGGCGGTCATCACCACTAAGCATATTTAAAATTATTGCTTGTTGTTTGCTTTTTTCGTAAATTTACGATGGCTGCTAAGGTATTGGCAGCTATCTTTATTGTCCATAAAAGCTTTATCGCACATAATATTTGCGATGGTCGCTTCACTTCGGTTAATCTATTCTCACAAATACGCGTTATACCAATTCCATTAATTAAGTGATCTATTTTATACGTAGGAAAAATGGCCAAATACAAGGCATTTATTTCAATAACTAGTTGTTCTAATTATTAAATAAATAAATTTAATAAGTGAATTTAATAAATGAATTTAGTTAGTATGCAGGGTAAAAAACAGCAATTTCTTTGGCTAATCGTTTGCGTCATTTCGTTGATTCTTTTTGCGTCAATAGTGGCTATGTGGGATATAGTGGATGATGGTTATCTACCTAATACAGATCAAATAACGACAGAGCAGGAAGCTAGAAAAGTAAACGCATTAACAGTTCCTAAACAGACCTTAGAAATTCGAACTGGTATTTATCTGCAATCACTTAACTTTGTTTCTGCTTATGATGTTTACGTAAGTGGCACACTTTGGCAAACTTTTCCCAATGAGATGCAGGTCGATGGTCCTCAATTGTATTTCCCTGAACAGGTTAATGGAACTATGAAACCAACACTCAGGTACAAAGTGAGGAAAGACGACGTCACTACGTATGGTTGGTCATTTGAGGTAACCGTTCGTCAGCCTTTCGATTATAGCGTGTATCCATTAGATCATAAGACTTTTTGGCTGCGGATGCTGCCAAAGGATATTGGTATGAATGTGCTGTTACTCCCAGACTTAAGTAGCTTTCCATCGACAGCCTTAGGTGATGTATTTGGTTTAGATGATCAAATTGTCTTGGGTAATTGGACTGTTAATGAAACCTTTTTCGATTATAAACAGAATAATTATACGACTGATTTTGGTTTTATGAGTACAACAAAACACCAGCAAAACGAGCTACATTTTAATGTTGTGCTAAAACGAAAATTTGTTAATGCGTTTGTTGTACATTTAGTGCCTATGCTAACTGTCGCTGTATTGCTATTTGCTATATTGCTCAACTTTAGCCATTGCAAAAAAATAGCTTCTAGCAATGGGTTTTCTAAAATGAGTGTTATTGGCGCTATTTCAGCATTATTTTTTATTGTGGTTATTTCTCATGTTGATGTCCGAACTAAATTTCCATCTGAGGGCTTAATCTATATTGAGTATTTCTACCTTATTATGTATTCCATGATGACTTTGGTGGTAATGGCAAGCTTTGTTGAGTATCGTGAAGAACACTTGTTATCGAAATTCTTAGCCAATGATTCTTTAATATTAAAATTAATGTATTGGCCAGTATTGTTAAGCACAATTTGTCTTATCACTTACTGCGTTTTATTTTGATCACAAAAAATAAAAATTTATCAACAAGAAAACAGCTCAAAAGTTTATCGCAGTATTACTCAAACACTTTGAAAATGATCTTTACCCTAGGGCTCTGCAGCTTAAAGCCAAGGTTGATAATGGTGCCATACTCAACGATAAAGATTTAGCGTATCTCGACAAGGTTCTATCAGATGCCCATCAGGTGATGACTATAATAGAGCGTCACCCCGAATATGCATCATTGGTAAAAAATTTTTTGCTAATGTATGAAGATATAATGAGTAAATCTCAACTAAACAGTAGCCAAGCATAACTATAGAAAAAATATCTAAAAATATGATATAGCTTTAATGCTTGCAAGCTATTTAATCACCAAAGTTGCTGTCATATTGATATACCTAAGCCATTTTACTAAGGTTGAATCGTTCTCAAGTTTGGTGCTTATTGGCCGCTACTGATTGTTGTAAACAAGCATAAAAAAGCCCACAGATGCGGGCTTTTTCACAACTGGCTAAACGCCAATCAAACCAAATTAACCTGCAATACAAACACCGTGGTCAACATAGTGGATCTGGCCGGTGACACCATTAGACAGTTCGCTCATGAAGTATAGAGCGGCGTTGCCGACCTCTTCGATAGTCGGCAGCTGGTTATCGCAAGACTGCTCCTGGTTATGTTGCAGCATGGTGTTGAAATCTTTGATTCCACCAGCGGCGCGAGTGGCGATGGTGCCGGGGGATATGCAGTTGACCATGATCCCCAGTGGACCTAGATCGCGCGCTAAGTAACGGGTGGCGGCTTCTAAGCTGGCTTTGGCGCAGCCCATGATGTTGTAGTCACCGGTGGCGATGGCGCTGCCCAGATAAGAGAAGCTGATCAGGTTGCCGCCGTCGGGCATCATGGTTTTGGCGTGACGTGCCATCTCGATGAAGGAATAGCAGGATACGTCCAGTGCTTGGGTGAATCCTTCGCGTGAGCATTCAGACAGCGGTGCGTGTAGGTCTTCCATCGGGCAAAATGCTAGCGAGTGGATCACGCCGTCGAGCTTGCCCCAGACCTCTTTACATGAGTTGAATACCGCTTCCATCTGACCGTCAACGGTAACATCCAGTGGCATGAAAATGTCGGCGCCCAACTCTTCCGCCAGCGGGCGAACAAAACGCTCTGCTTTGTCGTTGAGGTAGGTGATCGCCAAGTCGGCACCGGCGGCACGTAACTGCTTGGCGCAACCGTAAGCGATACTTTTATCGTTGGCGATGCCGACGATCAGAATTTTTTTACCTTGCATAAGGTTGGTGGTCATAATTAGATACCTATGATAAATCTACGTAAAAGTTGACGATGACTATTAAACTATTGTACGCATCATATCAATCGAATGCTGCGATGCAACAAGTAACGTTTATCCCCTTGCGCTAAATCAATAAAATCTAACAGAGATAGTACTTCTGATGGTGGTAACGACAGTTAAAGGTAAAATTCTCGTCTATTGTACCGTTTATTAGCAATTGTTATGTTGCGTTGACTGCTCGATTACGCCAGCATTTCCATGCCGTGCAGCGCTAACATTGCCTCTTCGTCGGTTGGGATCACTCGTACCATAACGCGACTGTCGACGGTGCTGATGATGGTGTTACCGGCCTCGTTAGCGGCCGAGTCGATTTCTATCCCTAACCAGCGGCTGCGACGGCAAATCTCGGCGCGTATCTCGGCGCTGTTTTCACCGACACCAGCGGTAAAGACCAGCTGCTCGATACCTTCCATCGCGGCGCTCAAACTGCCAATTTCGCATGCCACCCGGTAGGTGAATAGGTCAACCGCTTCACGGGCTTCGGGTTGGTCGCTGGCCAGCAATTCGGTCATCTCACTACTAATACCGCCAGACACCCCGAGCCAGCCGCTGTCTTTATAGAGCAGTTGTTCAATAGCATCAACATCCATGTGCTTCTCGCGCATAAGGTACAGCAGTACCCCGGGGTCGATGCTGCCGCAGCGACTGCCCATTGGCGGACCTTCGAGTGCAGTAAAACCCATGGTGGAGGTAACACTGCGACCAGCGTCGATGGCGCACAGGCTGACCCCCGCGCCTAGGTGGCCGACTACGGTCTTGAGATTCCCCGCATCTGCCTGGCCAAGTTGGCGTTGGATATATTCGTACGATAGGCCGTGGAAGCCGTAACGACGTATACCGTCGTCGCTCAGTGCACGGGGTAGTGCAAACTGTTTGGCTACGGTGGGCATGTCGGAATGGAACATGGTGTCGAAACAAGCAAACTGTGGTACCTCTGGTAGCAGCGTATGACAGGCTTCGATCAGCTTCAAATTAAACGGTTGGTGCAACGGTGCCAGCGGGATGAACTGGCGCAGTAGTTCCAGTTCGGTAGCGCCGACCAGCAGCGGGGCGCTGAAACGCTCGCCGCCGTGAACGACCCGATGGCTGATTGCTTTAAGGGTTTGCTCACCGGAGTTGGTACGAATCCAGGCAAAGACAAAATCAAGACAGGCCTGGTGACGGCCGTCGTGATCGATCTCGGTAAAGTCGAGTTGTAGATCAGCGAGCTGGGTACCCTCTGCATTACTGATTTGGGCGCGGGGTGCGCCGAGAATGTTACTCAGCTTGAAGTTGAACAGCAGTTCGGGTTCGCTATTTTTGATGCAGAATAGGGCGCATTTGAGGCTGGATGAACCGCCATTGACGGTAAAGATACTGTTCATAGTACCTCTCCATGGGTGGCTTGCAGCGCAGCCAGCGCGCAGGAGGCCAGACGTCCCAGGGTTTTTTCGGCGCGGCTGGTTAAGACGATGGGAACCTGTGCACCGAGTACCAAGCCGGCAGATTTGGCACCGGCCAGGTAGATCAGCTGCTTGCCGATCATGTTGGCGGCTTCCAGATCGGGAGCCAGTAGAATATCGGCGTCGCCAGCCACGCAGGAGACGATATTTTTATCGTGTGCCGCTTCCAGTGAGATGGCGTTATCGAACGCTAGCGGGCCGTCGAGCAGACCGCCGGTGATCTGGCCTCGGTCGGCCATCTTACACAATACTGCCGCATCAACGGTGCTTTGCATGGTCGATTTGACTTTTTCGATGGCGGCTAGAATCGCTACCTTAGGTTCAGCTATGCCTATTGCGTGGGCGAAAAAAATTGCATTCTGGATGATGTCACGTTTGACGTTCATATCTGGTATGACGTTGATAGCGGCATCGGTGATCATCAGTGGCTTATGGTAGTTGGGTACGTCGAGCATAAAAATATGGCTCAAACGGCGTTCGGTGCGTACCCCTTTGTCTTTATGGATGATCGCTTTGAGCATCTCATCGGTAGCGATCCCGCCCTTCATCAGAATACGTACGTCTCGGCTACGTGCCATTGCCACTGACTTTTCAGCAGATTCGTGACTGTGCTTGGTGTTGATGATGCGGTATTGGCTGATATCTAGCGCTTCCATCTCGGCGGTGGCGCGGATTTTATCCTCGGGGCCGATCAGAATTGGGTCGATAATACTGCGTTCGGCGGCTTCAATAGCACCGTTGAGACTGTTGGCATCAACCGGATGAATCACCGCTGTAGTGACTGGTGGTGTCTTCGAAGTTTGCTCGATGAAGAATTCAAGTTGATCGTGAGCAGGGGGGCGATTATCCAGAACCATGGTGCGACCTATTACTGAGAAAATATGGGTATCATCATAGCAAGCTTATATTACGGTTGTAATGTTAGGGGCGTTGCAGAACTTGCGCCGGATCAATAGAATCAGCATTAGAATACATTTTGCAATGCGAAGTGATAGGCGATGGTTCGATGCTAGGAATTACCAATTATAGCAGTTTTATTATGTTTATGAGCTTGTTGTATATAGGGGAAATATTTCAGGGCAAGGCGCGGTCATGGACGAAAGGTCTTTACCCGCAAACAATTACACCTACGGCAGGCAAAAGGTTGAGTTATTCAGTACTACTTGTAGATGGCATTATATCAATCACTTCAATACAGGTTAAACCTTGCATTTGCCACTGAATATTTAAGTCATATAAATTCATGCCATAAATTTTATCATCAATTTTCCCTTGCTTGTAAGCAGGGCGAGGATCTTGTGCTAATACTTGTTCGATGAATAAAGCTAAATCAGGAAAATTTTTACTATGTTTTATTATAGCTATTTGGGCCTGTTCGTTAAAAGTGACCTGTAAATTAGCTAATGGTTGAGTTTGAGCAAAACCTGCATTAGCGTGAGGTATCGAATCAGAGTAAGGTACGTAAGGCTTTATATCAATAATAGGGGTTTTATCTAATAAATCGATTGCAGAAATATGTAATATTACCTGTTGTTCCTTTATGTCGATAGCATCTAACTTTACCACTGACATGCCAATAGGGTTTGGCCTAAAGGTAGAGCGGGTTGCTAATACGCCTATTTTTTTATTACCGCCTAAACGTGGCGGCCTTACTAAGGGTTTCCAACCTTGCGCTTGAGTACCGTGAAATACAAATAATAGCCAAATATGACTGAATTGTGCTAACTCTCTAACTAATTCGGCGTTATTCGCGTCACCTATCAGCGTTATAGACCCTTTTGCAGAGCTAACTAAACCCGGTTGGCGAGGTATAGCAAACTTCTCTTTATAAGGAGAGTTCACTTGGCCAATAATGTTAAATTCAATTTTGTTATTTATATCTGTGGTATTTTTTATTTTTTGCATTTAATTTTTAGTCGGTGATTCAATAATAAATGTTTTTGCGTAACAAATAACAATGGCGTGACACTGTTGAGCATCATTACTGCTACTCAGTTGAGCTAATTGTTGCGGTGTTAATAACGCGCAGCCTGTGAAGATAACGCCATTGGCTTGTTGCTTATATGCTTGATGTCTCGCTTGTGTTCTCGCGTTAATTTCATCCGGTGCTGCATGATGAGGCTTTATTTGGCAATCTTGCCCTTCAACCACACCTACAAACTGATAACGGTCATTAATGTCTTGCTCACTATGATAAATGTTAACCGTTGACGCTGAAAAATAATCACTGAAATTTTCTTTGTCTAAGTTGGTTGAGACGTACCTGCTACTACAAGCTGTTATCAAAGTTAATGTGGTTAACGCTAATATTATTAACGTAATAAAGGGGCTGATAAATTTTTGTTTCTTCATAATTAGTTAAGCTCTAAAGTTGTTTGCTCAATAAGTGGGGGGTTTTACCGGCAATCCAATAATCAAATAAACGCTCGATGTCTTTATTTTGTGTTTTCATTTGGATCCAGCTACGCATAAACAATTCAAAAGCCTTATCTTCACTATTGATAGCAAATGCCATTGCTAAGGGGGGTTGTACAGGTTTTGGCGCAACAACCGTGTATTCGGGGTGTAACAGAGTCCATGCTGAAGCTGTTGGGGCACCAAAGAGCATGGCATCAATGTGTTGATATTTTTCTTTAAAATATAATCGTGGTGTTGATATTTCCCATACTTTAGTGTGCTTAAAATAACGCTTTATTAAATTCTCATTGTAATATAATTCTGGAATTGAAATGATTAACTCTTCATCATTAAAGATGGTTTTCCAATCAGTAAATTCACTGCGCCGTTCATCTTTGACAATAAAAGCAATCGATTGACTGCTATAAGGTACCGTTAAGGTAAATTCTTTCATATTGTTAGGCAATACTGGTACACCTGTGGTCATATCTAAATAACCAGATGATAATAATTTTTGGGCTTGTTTATGAAAAATTAGTACAAACTCAATAGAAATCCCAAGATCATCAGCAAGTAAGTTTATAATTTCAATATCAAAACCAACGAGCTTTCCTTGATGATTATGAAAACTATAAGGTAGATCATCTCTAAAATAGCCAACACGGATAAAGCCACGTTGTTTTATACGTGTTAGCACATCAACATCAGGTTGAGAATTAATCTCGACATTCTCTGGGATTTTAAGCACGGTACTTTTGATATCAAGCATAACGAAATCGCGTTCGATGAATTTTTTATATCCTTGATATTGGTGACTAATACTGTCAAAAGTAAATCTAAGGCTAATAAACGCTATCATTGAAATAGCAGGTAGTATCACTAAGTACTTACTAAATGAGCGCCATTTAAAGGTAAATTGTTTAACGATACTCGTGGCAATAAGGATGACTAAACTTGCGGAAAAAATCACAGAAAGCAGGGCACCAAGACGGCCAACAATTAAATTTTCAGCGACAAGGAATAGCTCAAATAAAGCGCTTGGTACATTGAATAGCGCTAATAAGCTTGGCATAGCAACAGAAGTTGAACCGAATAACTGGGGTAAGCCAACGGTTAATAAGTGAAGATAATTACTTGCACTCACTGGTGAGCCAGAAAACCATGCGGCAAATAAAACAAATAATAGCGCCAGTAGCTTGCCGCCTATTGGTAGGCTGAAACTAATAGGGACGATAATGCTTGGCGCTATCAAAGCATTTGACTTCATATTTGTATTGGTAATATTCATTTTATCAATTAACTGTTTAGTTTTCTCAACAATTAATGGGATCACAATAAAAAAGCTTCCGGTAGCGAATGCGGTGATCATTGCTGATTGTGTTGCTTTTAGTATGTCTGTATATTTAAACGGTGTAATCGTGGCAACAATCGCGGGTAATATTAAAAAGGCTAATAAAAAAACTAGTACAGCTGCGGTAACAATATAAACCAACAAACCGTCTAGTTGAGAGGTGTCAATGGTGGCTGCGGCTCGTAATGCGATACAAAATATAGCTAAAGGTGCCAACTTCATCACCATAGAGCTAACATTAATGATGGCATTGTTTAGCCCTATTAAGGCGAGTAATGTTTGTTTTTTAGCTTTTACTTGCATTAAGCCGACACCGAGGAAAATACTAAACATAACAACGCTTGGAATTAAGCCATGGGCAAAAGAATAAAAAGGATTTGTCGGTATAAATAGTTCAATAAGATCAAATTCTGCTACTGTTTTGATAGTATTGACACTATAAAATTCGGCGCTTTGCCAGTTTGGAAAGGCAATAGGGGCGAGTAAAATAAAAAACAATACCAGTGTTATTAAGGAGAGCAAAATAATTAGACTTTTCTTTACGGTACTACTAATTTTGGCTAAAGAAAGGCCACCGATACCGGTAATTAATGACAGTGAAATATAGGGGAGAGCCGTCATTTGTAACAACATGACAAAGGCATTGGCTATTTCATTTACGCCGATAAAGACCGTTGACGTTGTTGCGCCTATCAATAAACCTACGAGCATAGCGGCTATGATCTGTAATGAAGCAGGTGTATTTTTTAGTGAACTGGTCAACGCTTTGATCATCAATGTTCTCACGGTTTTAATTGTTTTAATCAATAGTTATACCAATACAAATAAATATGTGATCATTCTAAATACTCCAATAACGTCGTTGCTTTCAATCCCAATAGCCAGCTATTGCTCAATCAAGCGCCTTGTTCCTGAAAATTTATCCTCATTAATATTTGGTCACTAACTTACGGGTATTGGTATTAAGTAACAAAAAAGGTATCGCGTTACGCCATACCCTTTTGTTTCTTAGAACTTTTCAAAACTTGATGTTATTTTACTCTCATACCTGCTTTAGCACCATCGTCAGGGTTTAATATCCATAAATCCTGACCACCAGGGCCTGCGGCTAACACCATGCCTTCAGACATACCAAAGCGCATTTTACGCGGCGCTAAGTTAGCCACCATAACAGTGTGTTTACCAATTAAGTCTTCCGGTTTATAAGCCGATTTAATGCCAGCGAAAACTTGCCGTGTTTCTTTGCCTTCTTCATCTAAAGCTAAAGTTAATTTAAGTAGCTTGTCTGCTTTTTCAACATGTTCAGCATTTACTATTTTAGCGATACGCAAATCAATTTTGGCAAAATCATCAAACTGAATTTCTTCAGAGAGTGGGTCAGCCGCTAAAGGGTCAGCTAAAGCAGCACTATTATCAACAACTTTCGCTGGCTTGGCTTTCTTTGATTTATTCTTTTCTTCTTTAGGAGCACTACCACCTAAACTATCTTTGGAAGCATCCGTCATCGCATTAACTTTGTCCATATCTACCCGTTGCAATAAAGCTTTAAATTTATTAATTTTATGATCTGTTAATAAGATTTTATGGCCTTCCCAGGTTAGTTCATCATTTAAGAAAGCAGTGGTACTATCGGCAAGTACGGGTAGGACAGGTTTTAAGTAAATCATCAGCGTGCGGAACATATTGATACCTAAAGAGCAAATATCTTGTACTTCTTGCTGCTTAGTTTCATCTTTTACTAACTGCCATGGTTCTTTTATGGCGATATATTCATTCACCTTGTCGGCAAGCGCCATGATTTCACGCATGCCACGGCCAAAATCTCGAGACTCATAATGGCTGGCAATACTGTCCCCTGCAGCCATGACTTCATCGGCTAGTGCTTGGTTATCAATGTTAGTTGATAACATGCCATCGAAACGTTTATAGATAAAACTAGCGCAGCGTGAGGCGATATTGACCACTTTACCGACTAAATCTGAATTCACCCGTTGAGCAAAATCTTCAAGATTTAAATCTAAATCATCAATGCGATTGGTTAATTTAGCCGCGTAGTAGTAACGTAAATATTCAGGATTTAAATGATCTAAGTAGGTACGACCTTTGATAAAGGTACCTTTTGATTTAGACATTTTTGCGCCGTTAACGGTAACAAAACCATGGGCGAACACAGCTGTTGGTTTACGGTAACCGGCACCTTCAAGTACTGCTGGCCAAAATAAGCTATGGAAATAAATGATATCTTTACCAATAAAGTGATAAAGCTCAGCATCAGAGTCTTCCTTCCAAAAACTATCAAAATCTATGCTGCTGTCTTTATTACATAAGTTTTTAAAGCTGCCCATGTAACCAATAGGCGCGTCTAACCAAACATAGAAAAACTTACCAGGGGCATTTGGTATTTCAAAACCGAAATAAGGCGCGTCGCGACTAATATCCCACTGCCTTAATCCTTGCTCAAACCATTCACTGAGTTTGTTGGCCATTTCTTCTTGTAAAGCACCAGAGCGAATCCACTCTTTTAACATGCCCTCAAAGGCTGGTAAGTCGAAGAAGTAATGCTCAGAATCTTTTAATATTGGCGTGGCACCTGAAATTACTGAGCGTGGATTAATAACTTCGGTGGGCGAATAAGTTGCACCACAATTATCACAACTATCACCGTTTTCATCTTCGCTTTTACATTTAGGACATGTGCCTTTAATGAAACGATCAGGTAAAAACATGCCTTTTTCTGGATCATACAGCTGCGAGATAGTACGGGTTTTAATATGACCTTTAGCGTGTAATTTATTATAAATTTCACCGGCTAAGAGTTCATTTTCTTCACTGTGAGTTGAATGATAGTTATCAAAGCTGATATGAAAATCAGCAAAGTCAGCCATATGCTCTTCACGTACACCATTAATCATTTCTTCAGGGGTAATACCCAGCTCTTGTGCTTTTAGCATAATCGGTGTGCCGTGGGCATCATCAGCACAAACAAAATATATTTCATGACCACGCATTCGTTGAAATCTTACCCAAATATCGGTTTGAATATGCTCAAGTAAATGGCCTAAATGAATCGATCCATTAGCGTAAGGAAGAGCACAAGTGACTAAAATTTTGCGCTTTTTTGGTAATGTGTTTGAAGAAATAGCTGTAGACATGAATAAATAGTGTTTTTTGATGGTAATAATGGCTGCAATAGTACAGAATTTAACGTTTATACTCAAATGATTAATGTGACAATATGTTCGGCAAATTTTTCTCAAAAAAAAGTACCGCTAATTCGCCCATGAGTGGTTTGACAACGACAAAAAAAATGCAAGTGATAACTGAAACGCTAACAGATTATCGTTCTGAAAATTTTCCTCAAGGTATATTTGCAGTTAGTTCACACTTTCACATTAATGCGATTGAGCAAGACAAAGATATTACGGTTGAACTTATTATGCCTTTTCCCTGCCAAGGAGAATTGGAGGATATTGCCGCTTCTTTAGCTGAGACGCTAAAACAAGCGGTTGAATTTTGTGTGCAGTTAAACGTTAAGGCCGTGCGCGCATTTTCACTTAGTGGCTGTCAAAATAACATCAAAAATATTATTGCCGTGGCTTCGGGGAAAGGTGGAGTAGGTAAGTCTACTACCACAGTTAACCTTGCTTATGCACTAATTGCGGAGGGTGCTAAGGTTGGTATTTTAGATGCTGATATATATGGCCCTTCTATTCCGACATTACTTGGTTTGAAAAATGCTAAGCCAAATTCGGCAGATGGTAAATTATTGATACCGTTAACTGCTCATGGCTTAAGTGCTATGTCGATAGGTTTTTTAGTTGATGCAAATGATGCCACTGTTTGGCGTGGCCCAATGGCTAGCGGAGCTTTTAATCAATTACTTACCGAAACCGCTTGGCCTGAGTTAGATTATTTGTTGATTGATATGCCACCGGGAACCGGGGATATTCAATTAACACTGGCGCAAAAAGTTCCTGTTGCTGCTGCTGTTATCATTACTACACCACAAGATATGGCATTAATCGATGCAGCAAAAGGCATTGCTATGTTTGATAAGGTCAAAGTACCGGTATTAGGTATTATTGAAAACATGAGTTATCACTTATGTGAAAAGTGTGGTCATAAAAGCCATATTTTTGGTGAAGCAGGTGGCCTGCAAATGGCGCAGTCAAAGCAGACCCAATTACTTGGTCAATTACCTCTAAACATGAGTATTCGTCAAGATGCAGATTTTGGTCAATCTGACATCATTGAAAATAGCACTGGTGATATTGCGCAGTTGTACCGTAGAATAGCCCGTAATATTGTTGGACAATTATTTTTACAACTCGATAATGCCAGTCCATTAACCCCAATTGTTGAAATAACTGACTAACCATTAGATGATTTTCCAATTAGAAAGTAAGAAAAGTAATTATGAGATTAAGTGATAAAGATATAGAGCAATACCTAGATGATGATCTGATCATTATCTCACCAAAACCTGAAGCATCAATGATTTCGGGGGTTAGTGTTGACATTCGTTTAGGTAATGAGTTTCGTGTTTTTCAAGATCATACCGCTCCTTTTATTGATTTAAGTGCACCGAAAGCCGAAATGCAACAAGCGATGGATGCGGTAATGAGTGATGAAATTATCATTAATGACGGTGATGCCTTCTTTTTACATCCTGGCGAATTGGCATTAGCAGTAACTTATGAATCGGTTACCTTACCTGATAACATTGTTGGCTGGCTCGATGGTCGTTCATCGTTAGCACGATTAGGTTTAATGGTGCACGCTACTGCCCACAGAATTGATCCCGGTTGGTCAGGACAAATCGTTTTAGAATTTTATAATAGTGGTAAATTACCCTTAGCATTACGGCCAAAAATGAAAATAGCCGCGTTGAACTTTGAGACCATGTCATCAAGTGCAGCAAGACCATATAACAAACGTGATGATGCTAAGTATAAAAACCAAAAAGGGGCAGTTGCTAGCCGTTTAAGTGAAGACTAACGGGTTAAATTTATCTCATTAAATAAAAAACAAACGCGATGATGGATGCACCTAATGACGTAAAAACCCAAAAGGGGCAGTCGCTAGCCGTTTGAGTCTATTTGAAAGTTCAAATGATATATTCTTTGGCTAGATAATAACTATTTTCTCAGAATTAATACTCCGCTAAATTAATGCCGATTTTTGTTTTTCGGCTTTAACACTTCCAACAGCTTTTATATTTGTATCTAAGGCGGCAATACAGGCCTCTAGTGCATCGATCAGTTTTTTCTTATCATGATGGTGGGGTTGTTTGTTATGAGCTAAATCGCGGCATACCACGTTGATTTTATTTGACACTACCGACGACTCTTGACAAATAACACTATCGATAGGTAAACAGCCGATATTGTCTTCAATCCAATCAAGCTTTTCATCTATGGTTAGGTGGGCGGCAGGGCTCTTTTCTAAAACCAGATTATCAATAAAGACACAATGTCCTTTTCTGTTAGCAATGGCATTACTGATGTCTCGTACTAATAATGGCGGGATAATGCTGGTTAAGAAACTCCCTGGGCCTAATATAATCAAATCGGCATTATTGATTGCCTTTATGCAAGGTTCAATAGATTTAACTAAGGGCGCTAATATTAAACTTTTCGGCATGATTGGCATTTCATCAACAGAAAGCTCACCAACACGGCAGCGTCCTTCTGGATAGAAAGCCATTAAATCTGTAGGTGTTTCAGACATAGGTAGTACTTGCGTTCGCACTCTTAATATACGCCTGACCAGCTTAATGGAGTCTAAAGGTCTTGATTGTACTTCTCCTAACCCATATAAGATAAGATTACCTAGATTATGGCCGCCAAGTTCATCATTACCATCGAATCGAAAATTAAACAGTTGACTGCCAATAGAATCTTTATCAACTAATTCAGTTAAACAATTACGCAAATCTCCCCAGGCAATTGAGCTACTGCGTTTTCTTAATTTACCTGTTGAACCACCATTATCGGTTGTAGTAACAATGCCGGTAAGTTTATTTCCCATAAACGACAGTGTAGATAGCACTCTACCTAAACCGTGACCGCCACCTATGGCAACTATATTTAATTTATTTAACTGCATTCTTTATTGGACTTGATATGCTTTAATTTTTTGTATAGCAAACCATACCTGTAAAGACTTTAAAAATAAAGGATAAGCGTATGAATGCACGTGCATAGAATTTTTCAGATAACATTCCTTTGTTTATCACAGATTATAAATTGTACAGGTCAAACAACTAGTTAAGTAAAAAACAAGCAAGTTGCTGCTTATGTAAACATTAAAGCACTTTTTGTATTATTTTTACTGTTTATTTTAAAATAAGTGTTGACAGTTTAAAGGCTGCTGCTTAGAATGCGCCTCGTTTTCAGCAAGTGTTCAATTTGTTTTAAGTGACTCTAGTTGAGAACAACTTTCTTAGGAAAGTAAGTATTAAATAGCTATTAGGCCAGTTATTTAATATGACCGTTTGAATTAAATTATTTAAACAAACGGGGCTATAGCTCAGCTGGGAGAGCGCTTCGCTGGCAGCGAAGAGGTCTGCGGTTCGATCCCGCATAGCTCCACCATATTAGGTTTATTGTTATTGAGTTGTTAATAACATTAAATAGATAGTTTTAACTTGCTAGCAAGTTTTAGTGTCCCTATCGTCTAGAGGCCTAGGACACCGCCCTTTCACGGCGGTAACAGGGGTTCGAATCCCCTTAGGGATGC
>JABSOW010000021.1:24032-91183 GCA_013215465.1 Colwellia sp.
TCGTCTAGAGGCCTAGGACACCGCCCTTTCACGGCGGTAACAGGGGTTCGAATCCCCTTAGGGATGCCACTTTATTTTTCAGCTAATTGAAAGTAATGTGTACTAAAAGTGAAATACAGAAAGCCCACGCAATATATTAATATTGCGTGGGCTTTTTTTTGTCTGAAATAAAATAAAATAACCCCATTTATCTTCTTTACTTGTAATTGTCGACAATAATACTTAAGTCTACTTGATTAATTAATTGTTTCCGCTATTATTCATCTCATAAATTTAATGTGTCGACAATAGAAGCACTGTTCACCATTATAACTTTAACCTTGATGTATCTTAATTTATGAAAACAAATAATCCAACTCGACAAGCAGCAGTTACTACCGCAGATAAGGTCTTTGAGCAAATACAACATGCCATCGTTGAAGGTGATATACCATCAGGTAGCAAAATCAGCGAGCCTGAACTAGCTAAGTATTATCAAATAAGCCGTTCAACCTTACGTGAGGCCTTAAATCGTTTAGAGAAGTGTCATCTTATCGAACGTAAAGCAAATGTTGGTTCACGTGTTGTTAAATGCTCCATTGAAGGTTTATTAGAGCTTTATATTACTCGTGAAGCGCTTGAAGGTATGGCATGTCGACAAGCAGCTATAAATATGTCGAATGAAGAAATATCAGAGATGCAGGCGATGCTTAAAATGCATGGCCAAACTCAAGAACTAAAAGACGGTATTGCTTACTATCAAGAAGAAGGTGATCTTGATTTTCATTATAAAGTGATTTTAGGTAGTCATAACAAACAATTAATTGAATTAATTTGTGGCCAGTTATATCACTTAATTCGCATGTATCGTTGTCAATTCGGCATGAATAGCCCCAGAGCAAGCCGTGCCTTTGATGAACACTCACGCATAATTCAAGCAATTGCAGATCGAGACGGTGAATTGGCAGAAATGTTAATGCGTCGTCATATTGCTGCATCACGTAAAAATATAGAAAATAAAATATCAAAAGAAATGACTCAGCAAGAGCAAACAAAAATTCAACTCATTAAGTCTTAAGAGGAAATATATTATGACAAGTCAATTATCTGCAGGTGCAAAATTTCGCCAAGCGTTAGTAAATAACAAACCATTACAAGTTGTCGGCACTATCAACGCCTATAGCGCTATGATGGCTGAACAAATAGGTCATCAAGCTATCTATTTATCAGGTGGTGGTGTTGCGAATGCCTCTTATGGTTTACCGGATCTTGGTATGACATCATTGAATGATGTTATTGCTGATGTGCAACGTATCACTGCGGCCACTAGCTTACCTTTACTTGTTGATATTGATACTGGTTGGGGCGGGGCATTTAATATTGCTAAAACAATACGTGATATGGAAAAAGCAGGAGCAGCAGCGGTTCATATTGAAGATCAAGTAGCACAAAAACGTTGTGGTCATCGTCCGAATAAAGAAATTGTTAGTACACAAGAGATGGTCGATCGCATTCGCGCAGCTGTTGATGCGCGTATTAATCCTGATTTTTTCATTATGGCGCGTACCGATGCTTTTGCTCAAGAGGGTTTAGAAGCTGCTATTGACCGTGCTAAGGCTTATGTTGCAGCGGGTGCGGATGGTATTTTTGCAGAAGCTATTCAAACCGAAGAGCATTACCGTGCTTTTGCAGCAGCTTTAGATGTTCCAATTCTTGCCAATATCACCGAATTTGGTCAAACCGAATTATGGAATAAAAAACAATTAGGCGAGTGGGGTTGTGCGATGGTGCTTTATCCTTTATCTGCTTTTAGAGCGATGAATAAAGCGGCTGAATTAGTGTATAGAACTCTGTTAGCTGACGGCGATCAAAAAGCGGTTATTGATACAATGCAAACTCGTATGGATTTATATGATTACCTTGGTTACCACGATTACGAACAAAAACTAGATTCGCTTTTTCTTAAAGAAAAAAGTGACGATACAAATAATAAATAATATACCTATAAATATTAAAGAAAAAGGAAATAATTATGTCAGATAAAAAAATTGGTGGTGCAGGCTTACGTGGTCAAAGCGCAGGTGAAACGTCTCTTTGTACTGTAGGTCAATCTGGTAGTGGCTTAACTTATTGTGGTTATGATATTTCTGATTTAGCCGATAATGCAACCTTTGAAGAAGTGGCGTATTTATTATTCAATGGTGAATTACCAACAGTAGGTGAGTTAGCTGAATACAAAGCTCAATTGCTAGCGATGCGTGATATACCACAAGCGCTTAAAGAAGTGTTAAAACTTATCCCTAAAGATGCACACCCTATGGACGTTATGCGTACCGGTTGTTCATTTTTAGGTAACGTAGAGCCAGAAGTCGATTTTTCTCAGCAAAATAAAGCCGCTAACCGCTTACTAGCCGCATTTCCTGCCATCATGTGTTATTGGTATAAATTTTCACATGAGGCGATAGAAATTGAGTGTGCTAGTGATGAAGCATCACTAGGTGGTCACTTTTTACGTTTACTGAACGGTGAAAGCCCATCAGCACAACATGAGCGTGTTATGGATGTATCGTTAATTTTATATGCTGAGCATGAATTTAACGCCTCAACTTTTACTGCGCGTGTCTGTGCTTCAACCCTATCAGATATGTTCTCATGTATTACCGGTGCAATTGGTACTTTACGTGGTCCACTTCACGGTGGCGCTAACGAAGCTGCGATGGATATGATCCAAAAGTTCATATCACCTGCAGATGCCAAAGAACAAATGGCAGGTATGCTTGAGCGCAAAGAAAAAATAATGGGCTTTGGTCACGCAATTTACCGTACCTCAGATCCACGTAATGTCATTATCAAAAAATGGTCAGAAAAGTTAGCGGCTGAAAATGGTGATACTTCACTTTACGATATCTCTGTTGCTTGTGAAGAGTTTATGTGGGACACCAAAAAATTATTTTGTAATGCAGATTTCTTCCATGCGTCTACTTATAACTATATGGGGATCCCAACTAAATTGTTTACTCCTATTTTTGTTTGTTCACGCCTAACTGGTTGGGCTGCACACATAATGGAGCAGCGCTCTAATAACCGTATAATTCGTCCGTCAGCAGACTATATAGGTTCAGAGCCACGTACAGTTACGCCAATCGCACAAAGATAGTCCAACAATATACTTGTTTGTTGTTATGTGTCAGGTTAATACCCGACACATTGTCCTGAAGGAAATATTATGAATTACCAATACCGCAAACCGCTTCCAGGTGCCAATATAGATTTTTTTGATACGCGTGAAGCTATCGAAACTATTAAACCTGGCGCTTATGCAAAATTACCTTATACCTCACGTGTATTAGCTGAGCAATTAGTACGTCGTTGTGATCCTGAAATGTTAACGGATTCGTTAAAGCAAATTATCGAGGTTAAGCAAGATCTCGATTTTCCTTGGTATCCTGCTCGTGTGGT
Source organism: Colwellia sp. (assembly GCA_013215465.1). Taxonomy (GTDB): domain Bacteria; phylum Pseudomonadota; class Gammaproteobacteria; order Enterobacterales; family Alteromonadaceae; genus Colwellia. The sequence continues at coordinate 27,471 of JABSOW010000021.1, forward strand.
TTGTCATGATATTTTAGGTCAAACCGCCTTAGTTGATTTAGCGGGTCTTCGTGATGCTATCGCTGAACAGGGTGGCGATCCATCAAAAGTAAACCCAGTAGTACCGACACAATTAATTGTTGACCATTCATTAGCGGTAGAAGCACCAGGTTTTGACCCAGATGCGTTTGATAAAAACCGCTCGATTGAAGACCGTCGTAATAAAGAACGTTTTCACTTTATCGAGTGGACTAAAACAGCGTTTAAAAATGTTGATGTTATTCCTGCCGGTAACGGTATTATGCACCAAATTAACTTAGAAAAAATGTCGCCTGTTATCCAAGCACGTGATGGTGTCGCTTTCCCTGATACTTGTGTTGGAACCGACAGCCATACCCCACATATTGATTGCCTCGGGGTTATTGCTATTGGTGTTGGCGGCTTAGAAGCTGAAACAGTTATGCTTGGTCGACCCTCTATGATGCGTTTACCTAATATTATTGGTGTTAAGTTAACGGGCAAACGTAAGCCTGGTATTACGGCAACTGATATGGTATTGGCTATCACCGAGTTTTTACGTAATGAAAAAGTGGTATCGAGTTACTTAGAGTTTTTCGGTGAAGGCACTAAGGATTTAACCATTGGTGACCGAGCTACTATCTCAAACATGACACCAGAATATGGTGCGTCAGCAGGTATGTTCTACATTGATCAACAAACCATTGATTACTTGAAAATCACCGGTCGTGAACCAGAGCAAGTGAAACTTGTTGAAACTTATGCGAAACACACCGGTTTATGGGCCGATGATTTAGCTGAAGTGGAATACCCTCGTGTTATCGAGTTTGATTTATCAACGGTATGTCGTAACTTAGCCGGTCCTTCTAATCCGCATCGCCGGTTAGCGACAGCTGATTTAGTCTCGAAAAATATTGCTAAAAACTTAGACGCTTGTAAAGCACAAGAAGCCAATGGTCAAATGCCAGATGGCGCAGTAATTATTGCTGCTATTACCAGTTGTACTAATACATCAAACCCTCGAAATGTTGTTGCTGCAGGTCTGGTGGCTAAACGTGCGAACGAATTAGGTTTAGTACGTAAACCTTGGGTTAAATCGTCATTTGCACCGGGTTCAAAAGTAGCCAAACTTTATTTAGAAGAAGCAGGCTTGCTCTCTGAAATGGAAAAATTAGGTTTTGGTATTGTCGGTTATGCCTGTACTACTTGTAACGGTATGTCAGGTGCCTTAGATCCAAAAATCGAAAAAGAAATTATTGACCGTGATTTATACTCAACAGCGGTATTATCAGGTAACCGTAACTTTGATGGTCGAATTCATCCACACGCCAAACAAGCATTCTTGGCATCACCGCCATTAGTAGTTGCTTATGCAATTGCCGGTACGATGCGCTTTGATATTGAAAAAGACATATTAGGTCAAGATCAAAACGGTAACGATATTACCTTGAAAGATATCTGGCCATCAGATGAAGAAATCGATGCAATCGTCGCTTCATGTGTTAAGCCGGAGCAATTCAAGAAAGTTTACACACCAATGTTTGATTTAGGTGCATTTGAACCGGCTGAAAGTCCGTTATATGATTGGGATCCTAAGAGTACTTATATCCGCCGACCTCCCTATTGGGAAGGTGCCTTAGCAGGTGTTCGTACCATGAAAGGCATGCGTCCTTTAGCAGTATTAGGTGATAACATCACCACCGACCATTTATCACCATCCAATGCGATTCAATTAGACAGTGCAGCGGGTGCTTACCTTGATAAAATGGGCTTACCAGTAGAAGACTTTAATTCATACGCAACTCACCGTGGCGATCATGAAACTACGCAAAGAGCAACGTTCGCTAATCCGAAATTGTTTAATGAAATGTGTCGTGACGAAAATGGCGAAGTTAAACAAGGCTCGCTAACACGTATTGAGCCTGAAGGCACTGAATCACGCATGTGGGAAGCAATTGAAACGTACATGGAGCGCAAACAGCCATTAATCATCATCGCTGGTGCTGATTACGGCCAAGGCTCTTCACGTGACTGGGCAGCAAAAGGTGTTCGTTTAGCCGGTGTTGAAGTAATTGTTTCTGAAGGTTTCGAGCGTATTCACCGTACTAATTTAGTTGGCATGGGCGTTCTACCGCTTGAATTTACTAATGGCGAAACACGCCACACTTACAATATTGACGGTAGCGAAACTTATGATGTAGTTGGTACTACATCACCAGGCGCAGCGATGACTGTTGTGATGACACGTGCAAACGGCGAAGTTATTGAAATTCCAGTGAAGTGTCGTTTAGATACAGCGGAAGAAGTTTCTGTTTACGATGGCGGCGGGGTATTACAAAAGTTTGCCACTGATTTCTTGGAATCTAATTCTTAAATGGTCTTTTAGCTCGATTTCTGCGTTGGAAGTGCTCATGTACACTTGTACATTCCGCGCTTCCGCCTTGAACTAGAACTAAAATCCTGCTTTAAGAAAATAGATTCATCGTGATTATTTCAATTAATTTTTAAAATGGTACATTTTCTTATGAAAGATAATGTGCCATTTTTGTAAGAAAAATAAAAGGAGAGAGCAATGGCTTTCGTACCTCAAGTAAAAATCCCAGCGACATATATTCGTGGTGGTACCTCTAAAGGTGTATTCTTTAACTTAACTGATTTGCCAGAGTGCTGTCAGGCTCCGGGTGAAGCGCGCGATAACATGTTATTACGGGTAATCGGTAGTCCAGATCCCTACGGTAAACAAACGGATGGTATGGGTGGAGCAACATCAAGTACCAGTAAAACGGTGATCCTCGCTAAATCAGAACAGGTAGATCACGATGTAGATTATCTCTTTGGGCAGGTGGCCATTGATAAAGCGTTTGTTGATTGGAGTGGTAACTGCGGTAACCTTACCGCAGCGGTAGGCTCTTTTGCTATTAGCTCAGGGTTGGTGAGTGCAGATAGAATACCTGAAAATGGTATTTGCGAAGTGCGAATTTGGCAAAAAAATATCAGTAAAACAATTATTGCACATGTACCAATCACCAGTGGTGAAGTACAAGAAACTGGTGATTTTGAACTTGATGGGGTGACTTTTCCTGCGGCTGAAGTGCAAGTTGATTTTATGGCACCAGTAGATCCCAGCGAGGCGATGTTCCCTACCGGTAATTTAGTTGATGATCTTGTTGTACCTGATATCGGTACTTTTAAAGCAACCATGATCACCGCGGGTATTCCAACCATTTTCTTAAATGCAGACGAAATGGGGTATACCGGAACAGAGCTGCAAGAGGCCATTAATGGCGATGAAAAAGCATTAGCGCGTTTTGAAACAATTCGTGCTTATGGCGCAGTAAAAATGGGCTTGATTAATAATATTTCTGAAGCGGAGTCTCGTCAACACACCCCAAAAGTAGCCTTTGTTGCACCAGCACAAGCTTATACCTCTTCTAGTGGCAAAGATATTGCTGCCAGTGATATTGATTTGCATGTACGTGCACTATCCATGGGTAAATTACACCATGCCATGATGGGCACAGCTGCTGTTGCCATTGGAACTGCTGCGGCTATTCCCGGTACGCTAGTTGCCCTTGCTGCAAATTTGGCCGCAGACTCAGCTGAGGGAAGTTCAGTAACTTTCGGTCACCCATCAGGCACACTAAAAGTGGGCGCACAAGCTGAATGTATTGATGGTAACTGGACGGTAAAAAAAGTAAGTATGAGCCGGAGCGCTAGAGTATTAATGGAAGGCTGGGTGCGTATTCCTGGTGATTGCTTTTCGCGTCTAACGAAAGGCTCTTAGTACTTTAGGCTATATTTTACTTATTTTACTTTGATTTATAGCCTAGTCAGTTTATAAAGAGACTATTCTAATGAACATATTTAAGGATTTTTATTTTGACTAGGTTTTTTAATGTACCATCACTAACGACTATATTGATTTGTAGTTCATTAAGCGCTATCTCTACACAAGTATTGTCTGCAACTATTAATGTATCGGAAAATTTAATTGTTAGTGAAGTAAATGATAAAAGTATAGAACATGGTTTTATCGGTACGAAGTATGCGTTTGAACTTGGTCAAGGTGAGCATGCTTTAGTTGTACGGTATAAAGATGTTTTTGAAGACTTAGATTTTGCAGAAGAAAGATTGGTTGAATCACAAGATTTTGTGGTTAAGTTTACTATTACTGACCAAAAACTGCTCAAGCTAAGCACGATAGAAATAAAAAATCTTGCCGGTGCGGAACATTTTGCCAAGTCGCCTGAATTGAAACTAAAAGATAGCCATGATAATCAACTAACAGTAACACTGGAAAAAGTCGCTGATTATAAATTAGCTAAGCAAGTTGATATTGCTGTTAATACCTTGGCTTCAAAACAAATGATACAAAGGAAACTCCCTGCATTAGTAACAACTGCTAATGTTACCAAGACAGCAAATAATACAACAAAAGCCATAGCGGTTAACACTTCGGCACAAGTTAACTCTTTAGCTATGTTAAAGTACTGGTGGCAAAATGCGTCTAATGATGAAAAGCAGCGTTTTAGGCAATTTACTAAGGTAAATTAAAGAATACTAATCAAACTAACTAATTTTTTTAAACCGCAAATTATTTAGGAGTTATCTATGACTAAGTTTTTAATGTCTTTTTTTATTAGTACATTAGCTATCAGCACATTAACCATTAGTGCTAATAGCATGGCTTTAAATGGTGAAGCTCCTTATATTGAAGTAAAAGGGCAAGCAAGTGTTTTAGCTGTGCCTGATCGTTTTACCTTATCCGTTGCAATTATCGAACGTGGTCGACTTACGGATAAATTAAGAGCCGTTGTTGATCATAAAAGTAATCAAGTAGTTCAAGTTGCAAAAAGTCTGGGCATTAAAAGCCGTGATATAAACTCTGCTAGGGTTAGTTTAAGGGTAATAGAAGATAAGCCATCAATTACTGTTGAAGGTGTGGAAGTTAGTCGAAGGCTAGGGAATGGCTCTTTGCCAAATAATCAACACAGTAAAGTGTATGCTGGTGTTAATTCTGTTAACAGTCAAAATAATATTAAGCCACAACTTTTTGAGTTACGGCGAAATATTAATATTAACTTTTCAAAGATTGAAAATTATGATCTATTTTTAAGTAACGTGATTAAATTAGGTGTTAGTCATATATCTCCGTTAGCTATGTCAGTTGCCGATACGGAAAAACACTATCAACAAGCGTTAGTTCAAGCGGTCGGTAATGCGAAGAAGAAAGCGACGCGCATCGCAAGTTACTCAGACGTTGTTTTAGGTAAACTGCTCTATGTTAAAGAACAGAGTAGTAATTATTATCAATCTCGCGTGAGCTCCACAATGATGTCAGCTAAATCATCGTTAAATCATCGCTCTCAAGTTGGTAATCAGGTTATTAATGCCAGTGTTTTGGTTAAATTTTCTATTCAAGAATAAATAAAGCGTAAAAATTGATGCATTGTATAGATAAAAGCTTTAATTAAAGTAGCTTTCAAGGTATGTTATGCATTTTTAGCAAACATCTTTTCGTGGCATTTACAATTGACAAACAAAACTGAGTTTTATCGGGATTTATTAGCGCAAGCTAAAGCGCTATTAGCAGATGAAACAGATCCTATCGCCAATATGGCAAATATTTCGGCTTTGCTCTTTAATGCTTTAGGGCAGGTAAACTGGGTTGGCTTTTATCGAGTTTTAGATGGAGAACTGGTTCTTGGTCCATTTCAAGGTAAGATCGCTTGTATTCGAATTCCTCTTGGTGTTGGGGTTTGTGGCACCGCAGCGCAAACAGTAACAACTTTGCGTATTGATGATGTGCATCAATTTGATGGGCATATTGCTTGTGATGCTGCCAGTAACTCAGAAATTGTTATTCCTGTTCAACTTAAGGGTGATACAATAGCCGTCTTAGATATTGATAGCACTCGTTTTGAACGTTTTGACCAAGAGGATCAAAATGGTTTAGAATCAATTGTAAAAGTGTTTACACAAAGTTTAATTGTAAGAGAGCAAGACTTGGAAAGACCGTTTATATGAAAGAATTTGTGGTAATACATGATTATTTAGTCTCCGAAGCGATTGTCGGTGATTGGGATGGACAAGAAGAAATCGTTGCTGAGCGCGTGAATGAACTTTACCATACACTTTACGACTTAGCAGAGGAAGATATAGAAACAGAAATATTAGAGCAGTTACTTGCTTTAATTTGGGATACCTGGATTGGGCAAGAAGTATTGCCTGATTTAGAATCTGAAGATATTTATGAGTGGTGTAAACACGTTCTTGATAATAGAGAGCAACACCTTCAACGAGAAGATTATTAATTTAACCTATTTAACTAAAATTGTATAAAAGTTGTATTTATGGAAACTGAAATTAAACGAATAAGCACTAAAGACATTATCACTTACTTAACCGAGAAATTTCCTGAATGCTTTTCAGTTAAGGGTCAGGTAAAACCATTAAAAGTGGGTATTTTTCAAGATTTAGCTGACAAGCTTACTGATGATGAAACGGTTAGTAAAACCCGCTTACGTCAAGCCTTAAGACATTACACCAGCAGTTGGCGTTATCTTAAAGCGATCAAACTAGGGACATTTCGTGTTGATATTGACGGTAAAGATGTTGCTAAAATTGATGAAGATCAGGCTAACTATGCTAGTAAAACGTTAAAAGAAAGCCAAGAAAAATTTGGTAACAATTCTTCTGCGAATAAAAAACCAGCTGATAATGGAACGAAAAAGCCATATAAAGGTCATAAGCCTAAAGGCAGCGTGACTAATACCTCAATAACTACTCCAGCAGAAACTAAACGTGATTCTGCTAAGTATAAATCGCTTAAAGCAACTAAACGTAAAGTAGTAAAAAAAGAGTTACCGCCATTGAAACCGGTAGAATCAGCTACAATAACTGTAGGGTGTAAAGTTAAAGTTCAATTAGGTAATTCACCTATGAATGCAACCATTACCGAAATTGCAGGTAAAGACATAAGTGTTCAGTTAGACTCAGGCATGATCATCAAAACACAAATGCAGAACATATATTCATAAATTTATCAGTTAAAGCTTAGTTGTGTTAATAAAATAGTTTGGAGAAATAGGCATGCAAAAACTTGGTCGTATCGCACTTGCCGTATCAATATCGGTAAGTTTCTCAATAGGTAGTATGGGTGCCTTAGCATTTGTTGATGAAAGTAAAGATCTTGTATTGCCTGTTTTAGTACCAGAAAGTCAACATGCTACGGCAAGCAAGCGTATCACCGCGAGATTTACGCGTGGCCACTATAAAAAAGTTAAAATTAGTGATGCCTTATCCGAGGAAGTTTTTGCCAGATTTATTAAACAGTTGGATTATTCTCGACATGTTTTTTTAGCCAGCGACATTACTCGTTTTGAAAAACATAGTGCAGAGTTTGATGACGCTTTTGCTCGTGGCCGACTCGATTTTGCCTATGATATTTATAATTTAAATATGAAGCGTCGTTTAGAGCGTTATGAATATGCACTTAGTTTACTAAATAGCAAAGACTCTAGTGATGAAAAAGTTCAGCAATCACCTTTTAATTATAGCCAAAATGACGTTTATTCTTATGATCGTGAAGAAGCTCCTTGGGCCAAATCCGTTGTAGAATTAAATGAATTATGGCGTATAAAAGTAAAGTCTGATGCCTTAAACTTAACATTAACCGGCAAAGAATGGCCTAAAGTTAAAAAAATACTCACTAAACGTTATAAATATGCGATTAAGCGCTTAAAGCAAAGTGAAAGCGAAGATGTTTTTCAATTAGTGATGAACAGTTTTGCGCGTGTAGTTGAGCCGCATACTTCTTATTTATCTCCTCGCAATGCCGAACGTTTTCAAATGGAAATGAATTTATCGCTTGAAGGTATTGGTGCAGTATTACGTGCTGAAGAAGACTATACGGTAATTCAAAGTGTTATCAGTGGTGGTCCGGCGGATCAATCGAAACAATTAAAAGCAAAAGATCGTATTGTTGGTGTTGCCCAAGGTGATAAAGATTTTGAAGATATTATCGGTTGGCGATTAGATGATGTTGTTGACAAAATCAAAGGCCCTAAAGGTACTACGGTAAGACTACAGGTAATCTCAGGGAAATCTGATGATATCTCAAATGTTAAAATAGTAACCATCGTTCGAGACAAGATAAAATTAGAAAATAAAGCCGCTAAGTCCGAAGTATATTTCGAGGGGGTAGGGCTTGGTGACAAAAATAGTCAAGCTAAAAAATTGGGAGTGATCACCATCCCTAGTTTTTATAATAATTTATCTAGAGATGTTAAGAAAGAAATTGAAAAGTTAAAAGAGCAAGAAGTACAGGGCATTATTATTGATCTACGTAGTAATGGTGGTGGCTCCTTGCCTGAAGCGACATTATTAACAGGCTTATTTATTGATAAAGGTCCGGTAGTACAAATAAGAAATGGTGCCAACCGAGTTGATGTCCTTCGTGATAAAGATGGCATTAGTTATTATGATGGCCCGTTAACGGTTATGGTTGACAGGTACAGTGCTTCTGCTTCAGAAATTTTTGCCGCGGCCATACAAGATTATGGTCGAGGTATCATCGTTGGTGAGCATACCTTCGGTAAAGGTACTGTCCAACAGCATAGAGGCTTGGGCAGAGTATATGATTTATATGAAAACCCGTTAGGTAGTATTCAATATACTATTGCTAAATTTTATCGAATTAACGGTGGCAGCACTCAACATCGAGGTGTATTACCCGATATTGCCTTCCCTACAGCGGTTGACCCTGAAGATTGGGGTGAAAGTAAAGAAAAAAATGCCTTACCATGGGATCAAATAGATAAAGCTCAGTACACTAAGCTTAATGATATTCATACTGACGTTAGCTATTTAACTTCGCTATACCAACAACGTATTAAAGAAAATAGTGAATTTAATTATTTACTAAACGATATTGAAAAGTATAAAGCTGAAAAAGATGATAAAACTATTTCCCTTAATTTAGCAACGCGTAAAGCTAAACGTGAAGCGAGAAAAGAAAAACAACTTATTCGTGCCAATGAACGTCTTGTTGCTATGGGTAAAGAGAGCGTAACCACGCTTGATGATTTACCTGATGAATTAGATGAACTAGATCCATTTTTAGATGAAACAGCACGTATTACTTTTGATTTAATTAGTTTAGGAAAAATAGCTAAAAAATAACAAAAACAGTGTGAGAAGAAAGCCGCCTATAAGGCGGCTTTCTTGTATCTAAAGCACAGCATTTATATATATAAAAAGCGCATAAATACGCAAAATTATACCTGTTAAATTAATTAATAGGTCAAATTTTAATGACAATAAATTTTTAGGAACAAGGCGCTTGATTGAGCAATAGCTGGCTATTGGGATTGAAAGTAACGATGTTATTGGAGGTTTAGGTCATTTAAAAAGATCACCTAGTTACTTTGAACGGTATAACAACGATAATAAAAGGTTAATTAAAAATTATGTCAAAGCAAGTACTTGAGCAAATCAACCCTAAGGAACCGAGCATGTTAGATGCTCTTATTCCTGTTATATCTTTAGTCGGATTACTTGCCACAGCGGTTGTGTATTTTGGTAATGACTCCTCTTATGGGCCTAATCAAATTGCCTTGTTAATTGCCATGGGGATTGCTGTCGTTATTGGCATTAAAAATGGTCATCAATGGCATGATATTGAAAAAGCAATTATTAATGGTATTTCTTTATCGCTTGGCGCAGTGCTTATTTTACTTGCGGTTGGCTCGCTCATTGGTACTTGGTTGTTATCAGGTACTGTGCCCACGATGATTTATTATGGCTTACAAATACTTGATCCCAGTTGGTTTTATGCTGCTGCTTGTATTATTTGTGGCATTGTCGCCTTAAGCATTGGCAGCTCTTGGACCACGGCAGCAACTATTGGTGTTGCGTTAATTGGTATCGCACAGGGGTTATCATTAGATCCGGCTATTACCGCAGGTGCTGTTATTTCAGGTGCCTATTTTGGTGATAAAATATCACCACTATCTGAAACGACCAATTTAGCACCTGCCGTAGCAGGAAGTGAATTATTCGCCCATATTCGTTATATGTTTTGGACCACAGTACCTTCTATTTCAACTGCTATGGTGTTATTTTTAATCTTAGGTTTTAGTGAAGAAACCACCGCAACAACTTCGGCTATTAGTGATTTGAGCAATCAACTTGCCCAACAATTCAATATTAGTTTATTCAATTTAATACCATTAGTAGTGTTATTGCTTTTAGCAATAAAAAAAGTACCCGCTTTTCCTGCCGTTGCTATTGGCGCCTTAATGGGAGGACTATGGGCCGTGCTGTTTCAACAAGAGTTAATTTTACGCTTAGCCAACGAGACGACAGATGTGCTCACTGCTAATATTAAAGTAGTATGGACAGCGTTCTTTGACGGAGTAAGTATATCAACGGGTAATACAGAATTAGATAAGCTATTAAGTGGTGGTGGTATGTCGAAAATGCTCAATACCATTTGGTTAATTATCTGTGCGTTAAGTTTTGGTGCGGTACTAGAGCATTTAGGTATGTTACGTAAATTTGTTAGTGCTATTCTTGCGGCAGCAAAATCTACTGGCAGTTTAATTGCGAGTACTGTAGCAACATGTATCGGCACAAACTTGATTACAGCGGATCAATATATGGCCATCGTTATGCCAGGACGTATGTATAAAGAGGAATATCAACGCCGTGGTTTACATCCATTGGTATTAAGCCGTACACTAGAAGATTCAGGCACAATAACGTCACCGCTTATACCGTGGAACACTTGTGGCGCATATATGTATAGCGTGTTATTAGTGAATCCACTTGATTATATCTTTTATAGCTTCTTTAATTTAATTAACCCAATACTAGCTGTTGTTTATGGTTTTATTGGCTTTAATATTAAAAAACTGGCTACTAAAGCTTAACTTTTATTTTAGCCTGCATTGCAGGCTGTTATGTTCAGGATGATTTATGACTCGCTCAACTGCTCGATTTTTAGCTGATTACAGCCCGGCAAACTTTACCATTGAAACGGTTAATCTAACGATAGAATTAGATGATACCAATACTCAGGTTATTAACGAATTAACACTGAATAGGCAAGGTGATCACCAAGAAAATCTTATTTTAGATGGTGACAAATTAACCTTGGTTTCTGTGTCAATTGATGATGAACAATTATCAACAGATCAATATGAGCAATTAGATAATAGTCTGATCATTATTACCAATAAAAATAATTTTAAACTCGTCATTGTGACTGAAATTAATCCTGTAGATAACACTTCACTTGAAGGTTTGTTTAAATCAGGTGGCGCTTTTTGTAGTCAATGTGAAGCGGAAGGTTTTCGCCGCATTAGCTACTACTTAGATAGACCCGATGTAATGGCCATATTTACTACCAAAGTGATTGCTGACAAAACCTTGTATCCGTATATTTTATCAAATGGTAATAAAATTGCTCAAGGTGAATTAGCCGACAATAAACATTTTGCTACTTGGTATGATCCTTTTCCAAAACCTTGCTATTTATTTGCTTTAGTCGCCGGAGACTTTGATTTATTAACCGATACCTTTACCACCTGCTCAGGTAAAGAAGTCGCGTTAGAAATTTTTGTTGATAAAGGTAATTTATCTAAGGCCGAACATGCCATGGCGTCATTGAAAAAATCAATGTTGTGGGATGAACAAACGTTTGGCCTAGAGTATGACTTAAATATTTATATGATTGTCGCCGTTGATTTTTTCAACATGGGGGCGATGGAAAATAAAGGCTTGAATGTTTTCAATAGCAAATATGTTTTAGCGGACAAGTCATCAGCAACAGATACTGATTATTTTAATATTGAAGCGGTTATTGCGCATGAATATTTTCATAATTGGACCGGTAATAGAGTTACTTGTCGAGATTGGTTTCAACTAAGTTTAAAAGAAGGCTTAACCGTTTTTCGAGATCAACAATTTAGTGCTGATATGCATTCAAGTTCGGTAACGCGTATCCAAAATGTTCGGGTGTTACGTTCACTGCAATTTGCTGAAGACGCAGGACCGATGGCACATCCTATCCGTCCAGAGAAAGTTTTAGAAATGAATAACTTCTATACTTTAACTGTTTATGAGAAAGGCGCTGAAGTGATTCGTATGCTCCATACCTTATTGGGTAAAGATAACTTTAGAGCAGGAATGGACCTTTATTTTCAACGTTTTGATGGCATGGCGGTCACCTGTGATGATTTTATTGATGCCATGAGTGATGCTTCTAATAAAGATTTAACGCAATTTAAGTTATGGTATAGCCAATCAGGTACGCCAGCGGTACGTGTTAGTGAAAGTTTCGATGCGGAAAAAGGCGAATATCACCTTGTATTAGCACAGCAATCACCGGTTACTATTAAACAAGTGGCTCCTAGTGCATTACATATACCGGTAAAGCTTGAATTGATTGTTAATAATAATGATGAAACCAGTATCCAAGAACAGTTAATTGAACTAAAAGAGCAAGAACAATCATGGACTTTTTCAGGATTTAATACCAAGCCAACTTTAGCCTTATTTGCAGATTTTAGTGCACCGGTTAAGGTGAACTTTGTTCAAGATGATGACAGTCTATTCACTATAATCGCGAAAGCAAATAATAGCTTTTGTCGCTGGGATGCGGGACAAAAATTGTTAATGTCAACGATTAAAGCGCTGACACTAAATCCTTTATTTGAAATTTCACCGCAGCTAATAACTTGTTTTACTGGTATTTTAAACGCTAATGATGATCCAGCATTTATTGCCGAACAATTAGCCTTACCAAGCTTTGATGAAGCGGCAGATTTAATTGAGCAAGTTGATCCTATTCGTTTAGTGAATGCTATTAATACTCTTACATTATTTTTGGCACAAGGATTAGAGCAAACCTTGTTAAATAAGTTTAAAGGTTGTTTATTAGTTTTAGCGCAAGCGAATGTTTGCGACAGAGAAGTTATTGCCAATAAAGCATTGAAGAATACTTGTTTGTTCTATTTAGCAGCCATGGAGCAACACGTTTCATTAGTTGAACAACAATTTGATTCTTCTGACAATATGACAGACTCACTAGCGGCATTAAATTGTTCGGCTAGATATAATCTTGATAAGTTGCCTTTATACATGCAAAAATTTGAGAAAAAATGGCAGACAACAGCATTAGTTATGGATAAATGGTTTTCACTAGCGGCGAGTGTCCGTAGTGATGACATTTTTGTGCAATTGAATAAACTAATTAAGCATGACTTGTTTAGCATTAAGAACCCAAATCGTGCTAGATCGTTAATAGGTGCTTTTGCTATGAATAACCCTAAATACTTTCATAGCCCTACAGGTGAGGGCTATCAATTTTTAGCAGACAAAGTAGCGGAGTTAAATGTTATCAATCCACAAGTTGCTTCACGATTAATTACGCCACTAATTCAGTTTAATAGCTTTGCTCAGCCTCATAAACAATTGATGCTGACGCAACTTGTTCGTTTACAATCTTTACCTAATTTATCTAATGATTTAAAAGAAAAACTGGATGCAGCTTTGGCGAATTAAGGCGTTATAGCAATTTATTTGTATTGGTATTATCACGCCCTATGCGTTTTGTTGGGCGTGACATAAACTACCTTATCAGCTATTTATGATGCAAATAACTTGAATTTAAGCTGAAAAAAGCTAGATTTAAAGCAGGCTCTTTGAAAATAACAATCTTTTATAATCACCAGATTAAGCTATATAGCCTTATTATGAAGTACTACTTTTCTTTAAATATAACTAAACACGATTTTTTGCCATATTACCGAGGCCAAATTAATACAATTGTGGTAACCACTAATCTTAGAACAACCGTTCAATTTCCCGCCATGCACCTTCGAAGTCACTTAACAAACGATGGTGTTTATGGCAAATTTTGCCTAGAAACTAATAATAATAAATTTTTATCACTGGTTAAATTAAATTAATTCACTTTATCTAATTACAAATAGAGTAATCGCTTTAAACGGTGGTCAGACCATCAGTTAATTTTTATCATTAATATATATCTATGAAATGATCATTATTTCATTAACTTAGTTCAATTTAATTTTAGGAGTATTTTTTTGTTTTAAACGATTGTTTTAAACGGTAGTTAGTGGTCGATGAGTTGTTAATTGCAAATCTTTAAAATACAGCGATTTAACTATTGTTTTTACACTTGCTACCAAATGTAAATGATGCAATTATTGTTTTACTCTTATTTGTGGTCTAACCACTGAATTTGAAGTATATAAATTATAAAAAATAAATAACGATGTTAAGCCACGCCATAAAATGTTGCTTTAATGTTAAAATTAACATTACTAACAAGTTTTTTTTAGGCTACTTGATTCGCTACTGGGGAGAGAATAAATGAAATATAACCCTCGCAGGTTTTCTAAAAAACCTTTAGTCGTTGGTATTACCACAGCACTGTCAATGGCATTACTAGGCGCAAGTCTTAATAATGCTCAAGCTGCAAGGTGGGAATTTGGAGAGGTAGAGGTAAGTTTTGATTCTACCTTTAGTGCTGGCTCTAGTTGGCGTACTGAAAATCGTAACTGGAATGATAATGTTGCTATAGCCAATAATGTCAATAATGGTTTTGATTTTAGTAATTATAATGCTGTCTTCAATGCAAACCCCACCAAATATACTATTTGGCAAGGTGATGGTAGTTATTCAGCTAATGGTGACAATGGCAATCTAAATTATAATTCAGGTGAGGCCTTTTCTCAGTTACTCAAAGGTAGTCATGAATTAGATATTCATTATGGCAATATGGGTATCTTTGTACGCGGCATGTATTATTATGATTTTGCCATGATGGATAGTGACCGAGATTGGACTAACCTGATCAGTGGTCAAGCGAATGATCCTTGTAACGATAGTGAAGCAAAAAAGCAAGTATGTGCTGATATACGTTTACTCGATGCTTATGTTTATGGTGATTTTGAGTTAGGCGAAATGCCATTTTCAGTTCGTATTGGTCAGCAAGTGATTAGTTGGGGTGAAAGTACGCTAATTAGTCATGGGGTCAGCGAAATTAACCCGGTAGATATAGCACGTTTAAGGGCACCAGGTGCTGAGTTAAAAGAAGCGTTTATTCCATTTGGTGCAATTTGGGGCTCTTTAGGTATCACTGAAAACGTTAATATAGAGGGCTTCTACCAATATTCTTGGGAAAAAACAGTGCTACCACCTCCAGGTAGTTATTTTTCAACCAATGATTTTGCTGGTGATGGTGGTAATAACAATAATGTTCAGCTGGGTTTCTCTGGCAACCCTGATATGGATGTAACAACCTTACTTGCTGGCTTAAATCAAATTGGTGACTTGGTTCGTACTGGTGATCCAACAGCAATACTTACCGCGGCAAGTGCATACTTAGCTTATCCCACCAAAGTAACATTAAGGTCGCAAGGTACGTCTGCAGAATTGGAGCCAGAAGATGGTGGCCAATATGGTCTGCGTTTATCTTGGTATATACCTGAATTGAATGAAACAGAATTGAGCTTTTATTATGTCAATTATCATAGTCGTAGGCCTATTTTTGCGGGTTTAACTGCTAATTTTTCAACTGAAGCTATTTTAGGTAATTATGCTACGACAGGTGAGTTAGGAGGAGATTTAGCCTATTTAGGTAGTAATATCATTACTTCTGACAATCTTTACGAGAATCTTTCGGTGTTTCCTCAAGTAAAACTGCAATACCCTGAAGATATTAGAATGTATGCATTAAGTTTCAATACCACCGTTGGAACAACTGCCGTTGCCGGTGAAATTAGTTATCGTCAAGATGAACCGCTGCAAGTTGATGATGTAGAGTTATTGCTGGCCGCAATGCCGCAGCAATTAGCGACAGCATTACCCGATACTTATGGTGCTTTAGATGGCATTTCTCAGTTAATTAATTCGTCAACGGGTCAGCCTTATGGTTCAGGTCTAATGGTAGATGGCTTTGTTTTATCTGATACAGTTCAAGCACAAGTAACCTTGACTCATTTATTTGGTCCAAGCATAGGAGCAAGTCAGTTAACTGGCTTAATTGAAATAGGTGGTATCAATATTAATGATATTCCTGATCAAGATGTACTGCGATTAAATGGCCCAGGTACTGCGAGAAGTGGTAGTTCCTCAGGCCTAATGCTTGATGTACAAGGCGGCTATGAAGCTAATCCATTCCCAACTGAATTTGCCTGGGGCTATAAAGTACTCGTTAAGCTAGATTATAATAATGTATTTGCCGGTGTGAATGTGTCACCACGAGTTGTGTTTTCTCACGATGTAAAAGGTATTACCCCTGATCCATTATTTTTGTTTATTGAGGATAGAAAATCTGTTTCGTTCGGTTTGAATTTTGATTATCAAAGTCGTTGGGCGGCACAACTGAACTATAATGGCTTCTTCGATGGTGTTGGTACTACCAACAAAATGGAAGATCGTGATTACGTATCTTTTAGCATTAGCTATTCAATTTAGGAAAAGGCCACAACTATGAAAAACAAAATCTTCAAAAAAAGCACTTTAAATAAGAGTGGCTTATTAACCCTAGCAGTTTCAGTTGCCCTTGCTTCGACGGTTGTTAATGCCAAGCTATCTGCTGCTGATGCGGAAAAGCTAGGGAAAGAATTAACCCCTATGGGAGCAGTACAAGCTGCTAATAACGATGGTTCTATACCTGAGTGGACGGGTGGCATTACTAAGACTCCCGAAGGCTATAGTGTTGGTGATCATCATGTAGATCCTTATCCTAATGATAAAATTAAGTATACGATTACCGAAAAAAACGTTTCTGATTACAAAGGCTTACTTACTCCAGGGCAAGTTAAGTTATTTGAAACTTATCCGGAAACGTTCAAAATGAATGTTTATCAGACACATCGTAGTGCTTCATATCCTGATCATGTGTATCAAGCGGTAAAAATCAACTCAACTCGTGCTGAATTAGTTAAAGATGGTAATGGTATTCAAGGGGCCGCGGTAGGTATTCCTTTTCCAATACCTGCAAATGGTTTAGAAGCTATTTGGAATCATACTTTACGCTATCGTGGTGAAAGTGTTACTCGTCAAGGTGGTCAAGCAGCACCAACGGCTTCAGGTGACTTTACTTATATAGGTCTGCACGAATCGTTATTATTGCCATATAATGTTAAAGGTGCATTACCTAGTGAACTTGAAAAAACAAATATTTTGTTTAAGTTTAAACAAAAGGTTACCGAGCCAGCCCGTTTAGCAGGAACAGCTTTATTAGTTCATGAAACCATGGATCAAATAAAAACACCTAGGCAAGCATGGACTTATAATACCGGACAACGTCGGGTTCGGCGTGCACCTAATGTGGCTTATGATGCACCTGGAACAGCGTCTGACGGTTTGAGAACTACCGATGATTTTGATATGTACAATGGTGCACCTAATCGTTATAACTGGACATTGAAAGGTAAACAAGAGTTACTTATTCCCTATAATGACTACCGTTTGCATAGCGATAACGTGAAGTATAATGAAATATTGCAACCTGGCCATATTAACCCCGAACTTATACGTTACGAAAAGCATAGAGTTTGGGTTGTTGAAGCAACTCTAAAAGATAAAACTCGTCATACCTATAAAAAGCGTGTTTTCTTTATTGATGAAGATAGCTGGCAAGTAGCAATTACTGATATTTACGATAACCGTGATGAATTATATCGAGTAGGTGTTTCACATACGATTAATTATTATGAAGTACCGACGCTATGGTCAACGTTAGATGTTTTTCATGATTTGCAATCACGTCGTTACATTGCGTTAGGCTTGGATAACGAAGCTAAAATGTATAACTTCTCTGCGAAGTTAAAGCACAAAAGCTTCACCCCATCAGCGCTAAGACGAGAAGGTCGAAGATAAAACCTACAATGTAAAACGGCTGACGAATGTTAGCCGTTTTAGTTCTATCTTTTGACTATTTATTTTTTCTGTTTATGTTTTGTAACTATTTACCTCATGTGACCCTCGTGATGTATTAATTGAGGAACTCAATGTAATACACAAAATTCTGTTTAAATAACCTATGGAATGAGATAACTTCCAAGGTTAGATGAATAAAAACTATCTTTTGTAATAATATAGAGAATTCGCTAATGCATTTTGTTTTACTTTTATTGATGAGTTCTTTACTTTACTCATTTAGCCTTGCCAGTTTGGCTGCAGACTCTTCGTCAATTTCTCATCTTCCTTCAGTCAAAGCTCCTTTAGTGAGTCAATCGTTATTATTAGATATAACCAATATTGGTCAAGTTAAGTTAGTAGCGGTTGGAGAACACGGACATATTATACTCTCTAGTGATGGGATGAACTGGCAACAAGCCAATGTGCCTGTGCAAACAACCTTAACCAGTGTCTTTTTTTACAGTGGAAAACTGGGTTGGGCCGTCGGCCATGATGCGACCATCTTACATAGCAAAGATGGTGGTTTAACGTGGCAAGTACAATTATATCAACCTACATTGGAAAAGCCGTTACTTAATATTGTATTCAAATCACCGCTAGAAGGTTTGGCTATTGGCGCCTATGGGCTTTTTTTTCGTACTTTAGACGGCGGTAAAACATGGCAAAGCGAATTTCATAGTGAGTTCTTGTTACCTGATGATATTGACTATTTAGCTGAGCTTAAACAAGAAGACGAAGAAGCATATTTAGATGAAGTATCCTCTATTTTACCTCACTTTAATCGTTTATTGATTGATGGGCGTACACTTTATATGGTGGGTGAAATGGGCTTAATGGCTAAAAGCAATGATTTTGGCAAAAATTGGCTGCTATTTGATGAAATTTATCAAGGATCTTTTTTTGACATGGCTAGAACGATCAAAGGTAACTTACTTGTCGTTGGTTTACGTGGGCATGTTTTTAGAAGTTTAAAAAATGGCCCCCCATGGCAGCAACGTCAAACAAATACTACAGCACTAATTAATGATATTGTTTTAACTGATGATGATCGCATTTTCCTACTCGCCAATAATGGAACCTTACTTGAAAGCAATGACGACGGCCAAAGTTACCGCTTAAGAAACCAAAAAGATGGTAAAGCTTTAATTGCGGGCGTTTGGTTTAATAATCAATTGATTGTTGTCTCTGATGTTGGCATTAAAACAATTTCTTTGTAAGCTTTCTTTGAAAAGTTAAATGATAAAATAATATAAGAATATTTGGATTGTAATACACTATGAAAATTTCCCTTACTAACCGCTTAGAAGTAGGTTTGTTCCGCCATAAGTTTTTGGTATTGATGTTATTTGTTTTAGGAAGTGTTTTCTTGATGTTTCAAGCAACACAAATAAAACTCGATGCTTCTTTTACTAAAAACATTCCACTTAACCATGAGTATATGCAAACCTATTTAAAACATAGGGAAAATTTTGGTGGTGCCAATAATATATTAATCTCCGTATGTAACAATGACGGTGATATTTTTACCGCTAACTTTTTTGAGGCACTAAAAGGAGTTCACGACCAACTATTTTTTATTCCAGGTGTTGATCGTATTCAGGTTAAGTCATTATATTCTCCTAGCACCCGTTTCGTTGAAGTAGTTGAAGATGGTTTTGCAGGAGGGCCGGTAATTCCCGCTGATTTTCAAGCGAATGAACGCGGCTTAGCGATTGTAAAAAGTAATATAGAAAAAGCAGGTATTGTTGGTAGCATTGTTGCCGATGATTATAGTTGTGCCATGGTTAAAGCCTCTTTAATGGATTTTAATCCAAATACAGGAGAAAAACTTGATACGTTAACTATGGCTACACAACTAGAGCAAGAAATAAGACAAGCATTTGAAAAAGATAATATCTCAATCCATATCATTGGTTTTGCAAAGATGGTGGGCGATGTTGCCGAAGGTGCTAAAGGTGTTGTCGTCTTCTTTGCCATTGCTATTGCGATAACTGCTGTCATGGTATTTTTATTTTGTCACTCTATCAGTTTGACTTTTCTGCCCATTTTTTGTTCTTTAATTGCCGTAGTATGGCAAATGGGTATGTTGTCTACGCTTGGCTTTGGGCTTGATCCCATGTCAATTTTAGTGCCATTTTTAGTGTTTGCTATTGGCGTTAGTCATGGCGTACAAATGATTAATTCGGTGGTTAAACAAGTAAGTTTAGGTCTGTCTAGCCAAGCTGCGGCACAAGCTAGTTTTAGGGCATTATTAATTCCTGGCGGTATTGCTTTACTCTCAGATACGGTTGGCTTTTTGACTTTGCTTTCAATTGATATTGGTATCATTCGTGAATTAGCGATCACTGCATCTTTAGGTGTAGCGATGATTATTCTCACTAATTTAATGCTATTACCATTACTGGTTTCTTATTTAACTATTACACCGAAAGACCGAAAAAATCATGCGGGTAATATTGGTGAAGAAAGTATGGTCTGGCGCTTTATGGCAAGTTTTGCCACCAAAGGTCCTGCGAGAGTGATTTTAGTGCTAACGATTGCTTTGTATGCTGCTGGTTGGTTTAATTCTCAAAGTTTAAAAATTGGTGAATTACACGCTGGTGCACCGGCACTGCATGAATCATCTCGTTATAACCGAGATACTTTTTTAATCACTAACCGTTATGCCATCAGTGTTGATTATATGTCAGTGATTATTGAATCAACGCCTGATGCTTGTACTTATTACGATACCATGAATACTATTGATAGATTTCAATGGCGTATGGAAAATGTTACGGGGGTTCAATCTGCTGTTAGTTTAGCTTCGATATCTAAATTAGTTAATGCCGGCTATAACGAAGGTAATGCCAAATGGCGTGTCATCCCTCGCAACCAGCAAACGCTAGTTCAATCTATTGCTCGCGTACCTTCTTCAAGTGGGTTGTTAAACAATGACTGTAGTGTTATGCCTGTTATTTTATTTTTACAAGATCATAAATCCGAAACCATTGAACGGGTGATTAAGGAAGTTAAATTAGCCGCAGCTGAGCTAGGCAATAAGCAATTACAGTTCAAACTAGCATCGGGCCCCGTTGGTGTTATGGCGGCAACTAATGAAGCGGTAGCCCAAGCGCAGTTACCTATGATGCTTTATGTCTATGGTGCCGTGATTATTTTATGTTTACTAAGTTTTAGAAGTATAAGAGCAACTATTGTTGTGGTATTACCTTTATATGTAGTCTCAACCTTGGCTCAATGGTTAATGACGGTGTTAGATATTGGTTTAACCGTTTCAACCTTACCTGTAATAGCACTAGGAGTTGGTATTGGTGTTGATTATGGTATTTATATTTTATCGACCATGAGCGAGAAATTAAAAGCCGGTGCTAATGTACATGATGCTTATCTTGCCGCGCTTAAAGAGCGTGGTAGTGCGGTGTTGATTACCGGAGTCACTCTTGCCATCGGTGTATCAACATGGTTCTTTTCAGATTTGAAATTTCAAGTAGATATGGGCATACTTTTAACGTTTATGTTTTTAGTTAATATGCTTGCTGCAGTGATAGTTTTACCCGCTCTAGCAGCATTTTTATGGCCGAACAAAAAAACCAAATAAAGTATTACGGTAAAACAAAAAAGCCTTAACAATCAGTTGTTAAGGCTTTTTTGTTTGCCCAGCGAAGCTGGAAAACCCGTCCACTTGAAAGATAGTGGAGTCACCCCGACTAAGGGGATTTGTAAATCACTTCAGATAGTCAATATAAGCACAATATTAAAATGCTTTTCACCTTGGGTAAGGCGCAGGTTACGGGTAGTACAGCTTAGGTTATGGAAGAAGCTAGGTAAGTTACATCGGCGCCTGAAACAGTTGAAGTAAAAACCGGCGTTCTCGCTTCTTATTACTGAGCAAAGTGATGAGAAATAGTAAATGCATGAGCCGTATAAGAGATCCGTACGTACAGCTCTGTGAGAGGGATGAGCCTCACCCTAATTGATATTGACTTTACTTCCTAAATCATTCAATACTGTTCACTACTTCCCTGAATTATTAGGCATTAATGAAGGGAATCAGTTAACACCGAGTAATTATGTTTGAGCAGTTTTGGAGAAATAATGAATAAAAACCCTTTGACAACATCTTTTACAAAAAGTGTACTTACCATTTTAATCAGTACAACGTTAGTTGCTTGTGGTGGTTCAAGTAGCGATACAGAAAAGACCATTGAGCAAGCCGTAACTCCTCCTACAACAACAGAGCTTACAGTTAATGAACTAGGTATTAGTGCGGTACCAGATGAATTAAAAGCGACTTACAGTACAGCGTTAAATTTTGATCGCTACACCAAGATTGATACGCCCAATGGTGACGTAATTCATATTATTGCTCAAAATGAAATCATGCCTAATCAAATTGTTCGTGCTCGTGGCATTTTGCAGCACTATTTAACCGATTACCCAGGCTCAGTATATGGCGCAGACAAAAGTGATGTTGCCAATAAAATGGCTGAAAATGGTGCGGTTTTATTACTGTTAAATGGTGTGGATGATGGCACCAATGCCGGCGCTGAACTTGACGGGCAGCCGTTATATTATGGCGAAATGCAAGTAGAAGGTCATAGCTGGTATATCACGCAAGACTATCAGCATCGCGATGCCGCGTTCGAGGAAATTTTACACCTAGTGCATGACTACGGTATCGGCATTGACCAAGGTGAAGAATATGATGGTGTGTTACCTGAATATCAAGCAGAAATCCGCGCTGCACAAGTAACAGCGCTATCGGGTCAACTTTGGGCTTGGGCAGAGAGGGAAAATTGGTTGGCAGATTTAACTGCTGAAAATAGTTTATCGCAAGAGTATTTAGCTTCTGTCATTGATACTTACTATGGTCTTTGGGGCGCTTCTGATGGTGACTATGGTATGTGGGGAGGGTATATTGCCAAGACTCGTGACGATATGGCAACAACAGATCCAGAAGGTGCAGAGATGATGAATAATAAATTTTTTCATCCGTATCTGACCTATAACGCCCGCATCGATGAAAGTTTTGTTGGCGATTTTAGCTTGATCTTTAACCAGAATTTATCTTATACAAATCATGCACAATATCTTAAAGATGTCACCTTGACTGGCAGCAAAGACAGCAATGTAGTGGTGAACCAATTAGATAACAATATTACTGGTAATGCTGGTATTAATACGGTGATATTTGTTGGTCAAGCAGCGCAATATCAAATCACTAAGGAAAATGGCGTAATTAAGGTGCAAGACTTACAAGATGATCGCGATGGTACTAATACTTTGAATGCGGTAGAAAAGTTACAGTTTTCAGATACTATCATTGAGGTTTCGTCGTTATAACTATTAATTAATAACATCAACGCTAATGCTTCACAGAAAATAGCGTTGATGTTTGTTATTACATTTATCGGTAAATCAAACTTCACTCGGTTAATATGTGATTATTAAGCAATAATTCGCACTGATAATTACATACCTTTATGGGTTTTGTTTTCTACGTTTAGTTTAGTACCCAAAGCTAAGGTTCGCTCTCGCATGCCTTAACCTATTGGTGGGCTAATGCTTCCAATTCATTTTCTTTTCGTCGCGTAATATTTCTAACGATAGCGATTAAATAATTTGTTGCTTTATATTCAACAAAACTAATACTGGCTTTGATAAGAAATTGACTACCACCTTTTCTAGCATGTGCTGACTCAATAATTAACCTTCCGTTACGCTTGAACCGTTAGTTCATAACTACTCACCACATTACTTTAAGCGCTTCCATGATGTAAATTTTAAAGTCAGCTGGTAATTATAGACTAGGTTAATAATTATTTATTAAATCATAGAAAAATAATTTAATTAAATAATTTAATTATTGAGTGAATAACTGCATATTTAATCAGGAAATAGTAAAAATAAGCTGTAGTTATTTAACATAACTGCATAAACAAAAAATCGTGTATACAATCATTTTTACTAACTACAAAAAGATTCGTAGTAAATCAAAAAAAGTACTCGCAATACATTAAATTTACTCATAAAATCTGTACTATACTATAAAAGCTTTCACTCAAGGTTTTACGAAAAAGCTTTATATAGTTATCAAATATCGGTTTTGGATTACATCGTTTGATTAAAATGCGAAATAAAAAATAAAATACTATAGAACTCTTATTCAACTCACCATAAAATATGTGAAGTAAAAATAGAGTACACCTAAATTATTACAAGCTTTCTATTAAAATAATAGCAAAAGGAAAACGGTATGGCGTTAGTGAATGGCTCTCCCTCAGTGATACTAAAAAATGTAGCACAATTAATAAAGAAAAAAGTTCCTCAAGATACAGCCGGTTTAGTCGAGCAATTTGCGACTTTATTATATGGCAATATTTCTTCTCTCGATTTATCAAATAGAAATGACAGTGATATGTATGGTGCTACTTTAAGTTTGTGGAGTTCACTCAACGAACATACGGATGACGCACCTATTATTCATGTTTTTAACCCCTCAGTAAGTCAAAATGGTTGGAAATCAAGTCATACTATTATAGAAGTAATTGTTAAAGACATGCCGTTTTTAGTTGACTCTATTCGCATAGCTTTAAATCGTTTGGGTCTATCGCCACACCTTATGTTGAATTCGCCATTAAAATTGGTAAGAGGAAAAAATAAAAACATTACCAAACTAGCCTCTAACGTTGATACTAAATTTAAAGCAACATCAGAAGAAACCATTTTTTTTATTGAAATAGATAGACAATCCACTAAAGACGAATTAACAACTATAAAAGATGAGCTGTTAAGTGTTGTTGAAGATATCACGTTAACCGTTAACGATTGGCAACCTATGCTTCAACAATTTAATAGTGTCATTGATGAGATAAAAAAAGCTAAGTTACCCGGTGGTAAAAAAGCGAAAGATGATACGGTAGAATTTTTGTCATGGTTGGCTAATAATCATTTTACCTTAATGGGTTATCGTTCATACGATGTCATTGCGGTACAAGGGGACATTAAACTTGAAGCAAACATTAACTCTAGTCTAGGGTTAATGAAAAACTCTAGTAGTACTACAAATCGCTTAATTTCAAGCTTAAATGAGTCGGGGCGAGAACTTGCGTTAGGTGAAAACCATCTTATTCTCACCAAAACCAATTCCCGTTCGAGAGTACACAGACCTGCGCAATTAGATTATATCGGTATAAAACGTTTTGATGACAAAGGTAACGTTATTGGTGAAGAACGTTTTATCGGTTTGTTTGGCTCTGCTTATTACACTAACAGTGCTTTAGATTTACCGTTAATTAAATCTAAAGTAAAAGACGTATGTGACTCTTCTGGTTTTGCTAAAGGATCACATGCCTATAAAACCTTGATTAATATTCTCGAAACATACCCTAGAGATGAAATATTACAAAGTAATGTTAATGAATTATTGCAAAATGTATTGGGTATTTTGCAAATGCAAGAGCGTGACTACTGTGGTTTATTTGTGAGGCGTGATGCTTTTAATCGCTTTTATTCTTGTATGGTTTATGTACCACGTGAGCGTTATAACACTGAGTTACGTGTTGAAACGCAACGCTTGTTACAAGAGGCATTTGGCAGTGATGAAGAAGTTGAATTTACTACCTACTTCTCTGAATCAGTGCAAGCAAGAACACATTATATTGTTAAGGTTAAGTCAACGAAAGCAGATATTAACGTGAAAGAAATTGAAAAGAATTTAAATGAAGCGGCACGAAGCTGGGATGACAAATTAGTCAGTGCCCTGGTTGCTAATAAAGGTGAAGTCGCAGCGAAAGCATTAAGTCGAAAATATAGTCACTTTCCACAAGCCTATAAAGAAGAAGTATTACCGGGCTCAGCGATTGTTGATATCGAGAAATTAGAAAGAGCAAATTTTTCTGATAGTTTAGAAATGTTGTTTTACCAACCGTTAGAAGAAAAAAAGGGCAGTCGTTTTGTAAAATTAAAACTATTCCATAAAGGCAACCCAATTCATCTCTCTGACATATTACCGATATTAGAAAACTTTGGCTTACGTGTTATTGGTGAAAGCCCCTATGCAATTAAAACATCGGACGGAGAAACTTACTGGATTTTAGATTTCTCGATGCTTATCACTGGTGACAGCGATTTTGATTTGTACACAGTAAGAATACTTTTCCAAGATGCCTTTGCTAAAGTGTGGCAGGGTGATTTAGAAGATGATGGCTTTAACCGCTTAGTATTAGGTGCAGGGCTTGAAGGTCGTTGTGTTTCAATTTTACGCGCCTATGCTAAATATGAGCGTCAAATTGGTGGTCGCTTTAGTCAAAATTATATTGAAAATACCTTTGCTCGTTATCCTAGCATTGCGCAATTATTAATTAATTTATTTATCCAACGCTTTGATCCTCATAATAAATCAACTGAGACGGTAAAAGCTAAAGCGCATACCAAATTGTTAGAGTCAATCGAAGAGTCATTAGATAATGTTGCTAACCTAGACGATGATCGTATTATTCGACGGTTTATTGAAATGATCAGTGCCACCATTCGTACTAACTATTTCCAAGTGGATAAACTGATGGGCGAGAAACCGTATATCTCGTTTAAAATTGTTCCAGAAAAAATTAGTGAAATGCCAAAACCAGTACCAAAATTTGAAATATTTGTATATTCTCCACAAGTTGAAGGAGTACATTTACGCGGCGGTAAAGTTGCTCGCGGTGGCTTACGTTGGTCAGACAGACGTGAAGATTTCCGCACAGAAGTATTAGGCCTTGTTAAAGCACAGCAAGTTAAAAATACCGTCATAGTGCCGGTAGGTGCTAAAGGTGGCTTTGTTTGTAAACAATTACCAAATGGCACTCGCCAAGAAATATTTGAAGCGGGCAAGGAATGTTATCGCACTTTTATTCGTGCTTTATTAGACATTACTGACAATATTGTTAACGGTGAAGTAGTTCCTCCTGTCGATGTGGTACGCCTTGATGACGACGATGCTTATCTTGTTGTGGCTGCGGATAAAGGAACGGCAACTTTCTCTGATATTGCCAATGGTATCTCTGATGAATATAACTTTTGGTTAGGGGATGCTTTTGCCTCTGGTGGTAGCGTAGGTTATGATCATAAAGCCATGGGCATTACCGCAAAAGGTGCTTGGGAGTCGGTCAAACGTCACTTTAGGGAAATGGATATTGATTGCCAAAGTACAGATTTTACCTGTATTGCCATTGGTGATATGGCGGGAGATGTATTTGGTAATGGCATGTTGTTATCAAAGCATATTCGTTTACAAGCTGCATTCAATCACATGCATATTTTTATCGACCCTAATCCGGACTCTGCGAAAACCTACCCAGAACGTGAACGATTATTTAATTTGCCTGGCTGTAGCTGGGAAGATTACAACAAAGCGTTAATTTCACAAGGTGGAGGCATTTTTAGCCGCCAGGTAAAATCGATAAAATTAACCCCGCAAATCAAAAAAATGGTTGGTACGCAAAAGCAAAGCATGTCACCTAATGATTTGATCCAAGCAATTTTGACTATGGAAGTTGACTTGTTATGGAATGGGGGGATTGGTACTTATGTTAAAAGCACTAAAGAAACCCATTTAGAAGTAGGTGATAGAGCAAACGATGCCTTAAGAATTAATGGCAGTGAACTACAAGCTAAAATTGTTGGTGAAGGTGGTAATTTAGGTTTAACTCAACTTGGCCGTATTGAATTTGCCGCTAATGGTGGCCGTATTAATACCGATGCAATTGATAATGCCGGTGGTGTAGATTGTTCAGATAATGAAGTTAATATAAAAATATTACTTAATAGCTTAGTACAAAACGGTGATTTAACTGTTAAACAACGTAATAAGTTACTTCATGATATGACCGAAGAAGTAGGTGATTTAGTTATTGAAGATTGTTATCGCCAAACACACTCCCTATCTATTACTGCCATGCGTGGTGTTAATCAATTGCAAGAGCAAGTACGCTTTATTCATGAGTTAGAGCGTGCAGGTAAGCTAGATAGAGCATTAGAGTTTATTCCTGATGATGAAGAAATTTCAGATAGATTAGCGAAAGGTAATGGCTTAACTCGTCCTGAACTTGCTGTTTTACTTGCTTATAGCAAAATGGTACTTAAAGAAGATCTAGTTCATAAAGATATAACGGATAACCCTTATCATAACCGATTATTAATTGCTGCTTTTCCGAAGCAGTTGCGTGATCAATATCAAAATGAGATGCAGCAACATCCGTTGCGTGCAGAAATTATTGCTACTAAATTAGCCAATAAAATTGGTAATGATATGGGCTTTAATTTTGTTAATCGTATGCAAGAAGAGACAGGCGCAACAGTGGTTGAAATAGCTAATGGTTACACTATGGCTTGTGCGGTATTTGAGTTAGAAGAATTCTGGCAACAAATTGAAATATTAAATAATAAAATTTCAACCGCAATACAAACAGAAATGTTATTTCAATACCGTCGTACAGTAAGAAGAGCAACGCGTTGGTTCTTACGTCATCGTAATAAAGCAGTTTCTATAGAACAATCAATAGCGCTATACCAACCAACATTTACTATCTTATCTAAAAAGCTTAATGATTTTATTATTAAAGAAGAAGCAGAGCAGATGCAACGAGTTGCCGATGATTTGATGGTTGCGGGTGTACCTAAAGTAGTCTCGCAACGTATCTCGCAATTAAGTACTATTTTTTCCGTATTAGATATTGCCGAAATAGCAGAGCAAGAAGGTAAAGATGTTAATGTTGTTGCTAGTTTGTACTTTAAACTGGGCGTTCGTTTAGAGCTACATTGGTTCTTAGACCAAATAACTCGTCAGGCGGTAGCTAACCATTGGCAAGCACTTGCTAGAGCATCTTTTAGAGAAGAGCTTGACTGGCAGCAACGCTCATTAACAACTGTTGTCTTGCAATGTGACTGTGATGCGAAAATTGAAGATCTTGATAGCATGCTTGATGCTTGGATGGAAACGAACGAGCAGCCCATTACTCGTTGGCAACATATTTTAGCTGACTTTAAAGTAGGGCAAACTCATGAGTTTGCTAAGTTCTCAGTAGCTTTGCGAGAACTTATGCTCTTAAGTCTAAACTGTCAAAAAGTATCGTATTCAAGTTAGTGACTTAAAGCTGCTTTTAATCACGTGGTATTAATAATTAAAAGCAATTTTAAAAAGTATACTTAGCTGATAAAATCCCCGCTTAACTGATCAAAGTTAAGTGGGGATTTTTATTTCCAGCTATCAATAGATGACTAATTAGAGGTTTTATGTTTTATTCTGCCATTCGTAAAGTGTTGTTTCAGTTTGATGCTGAAACCATTCATGAGTTAACAATTAAAGGGTTAAAAAGTACGGGTTCAACACCGTTGAATGCTTTGTATAAGCAACGTGTTACCAATAAACCAGTAACAGTCATGGGAATTGAATTCCCTAATTCATTAGGCTTGGCAGCAGGTTTAGATAAAAATGGCGAGTGTATTAATGCCTTTGCTGCTATGGGATTTGGTTTTATTGAAGTGGGTACTGTTACACCGCGCCCACAGCCAGGAAACCCTAAGCCGCGTATTTTTCGAATACCAGAAGCGAACGCAATTATTAACCGTATGGGTTTTAATAATAAAGGTGTTGATTACTTAGTATCACAAGTTCGTGCGGCAAAATTTAGCGGTGTTTTAGGCATTAATATTGGCAAAAATAAAGATACAGCGGAAGAAAATGCGAAAGATGATTATATTCACTGTATGCGTAAGGTATATGATTTTGCCACTTATATAACGATAAATATTTCATCACCTAATACGCCAGGTTTACGCTCGTTACAATATGGCGATGCATTAAATGAATTGTTATCAGCACTA
Source organism: Colwellia sp. (assembly GCA_013215465.1). Lineage (GTDB taxonomy): Bacteria > Pseudomonadota > Gammaproteobacteria > Enterobacterales > Alteromonadaceae > Colwellia. Next base: position 57,297 of record JABSOW010000021.1, read on the forward strand.
AAAGCAGAACAGACACAATTAGCAAAGCAATATAATAAATATGTCCCTATTGCGGTAAAAATAGCGCCAGATTTAACCGAAGATGAAGTTATTTCTATTGCGCAAAGCTTAGTTGATAATAATATTGATGGTGTTATTGCTACCAATACCACCTTATCTCGAGAAGGCGTTGAAGGACTTGAACATGGTAGTGAACAAGGTGGTCTAAGTGGTGCGCCAGTTAAAGATAAAAGTACTACTGTGATAAGTATATTAGCCAAAGCGTTAGATAGTAAGTTACCCATCATAGGGGTTGGTGGCATTGCTTCGAGTAATGATGCGAATGAAAAACTAGCCGCTGGTGCTAGTTTAGTGCAAGTATATACTGGCTTTATTTACCAAGGCCCCCCTTTGGTGAAAGAGATAGTGAATGGCTTACGAGTTTCTTCTTAAGTTTAAAAGTTATATTCAACGGTAATAAAAGCAAGGCGTCCAATTTGGGGCGCTTTGTTAAAAGCAACAGCAGCGTTAGCAAATGCTGCATGGTAATGTTTTTCATCAAATAGGTTGTTGACTGTTAATTTTACCGCTAAATTATCGGTGACTTGAGCTTCAGCGTGTAAGTCTACTACGAAATAACTATCAATCTCGGCTCTTTTATCCTGACTAATTACTTCATTACTGGTGGTACTACTTACCCAACGTAAGGTTGGGCTTAATATATAGCTATAATGGTTAGTTTGATAGTTAAAAGTTACACCTGTTTTTATTTTATAATAGGCGATTAAAGGTAAGTTTGTTTTAACTTCTTGCTTAGTTAATTCTCCATCTATATAAGATAATGCTAACCAATATTCAGTGCTGCCTTGGTTATAACTAATCGTTGAGTTAATTGAAATATCAATACCGTATATGGTTGATTTTCCACTGTTTTTAAATGAACTAGTGCTAGTTAAGTATGCGCCTGAAATCGCTTGCTGTGCTACATCATCATCTGATTTTATGATGATATTATTGGTTTTGTTATAAAAGGGTGCAAATTTAATGGTACTTTGTGGAGTAAACCAATGTTCATAATTTAGCTCTAAGCTTTTTAACGTTTCCGGTTGTAGTTGCTCATTTGGTATATTAAAAGGTGTATTTGAGCTACTTAGCCATTCACCATGTTCATTTTTTTCACCGCTAAAGGAGCCAAAGCTATTAAATACTTGGCTAGAAGGAGGGGCTAAAAAAGAATGGGCATACAATAATTTAAAAACATTATGTGAATCAGCTTGATAAATAGTGCTTAACCTAGGAGTCACTGTGTCGCCATAAAGGCTATGGTGATCATAACGAATGCCGCTAACTTGTCGCCATTTATCGTTAACTTTCCAATTATCTTGTAGATATACACCGGAATTTTCATCTCGGTGTTGAAAAAATTCAACGCTAAGTTCAGTATTAGGGTAAAAAAGTGCTTGTTTGTCCGGTTTTTTTTCTGTTTCATAAGGGCTAGGTAAATTAGGGCTGCGTGGAATAATATCAAAATAATCATAAACGAATCCGCCAGATAATAAATGAGACGAATTAAGTTGATAGGTAAAATCTTGATTTAAGCTATAACGTGCAGTACGGCCATATTTATATTGTTTAGTAAAATCAGTAAAAAAATTATTAACATGACTAGCATTACCTAAAGTAAAGAGTTGATAGGTAATTAATGTTTTGGCTTGTAAGCTGTCGTTGAATGAATAACTAAAATTTGCGTACATATTAGTTAAACTTTCTTCCAGAGAACTATGAGCAAAACTTGAAGAGGTAGGAGTAGCGGTGAAGTCTGATGAGTAGGTGATTTTAGAATGGAATACTCCAATACTAAAGTGTTCACTTATGCTGGCATCGGCAAAAAATTGGAAGTTTTCTGTATTCTTAAAATTATAGTCTATGGCGTTATCATTATACAATTCAGGATAAATATCCGCAAAATTTAGCTCTTGGCTATAATGACCTTGTAAGCCAAAATTTATATAAACACCATTATTGAAAAGCTGGCTATACTGTGCATTTCCATTGAGGTAATGTGCATCACCTACAGACAGTGATAGTTTTGAATATTCGATATTATTTTTATCAGATGAAATGATATTAATGACACCCGCAAAAGCATCAGCGCCATAACTTACTGCAGCGGGGCCGATTAACACTTCAACTTGTTTTGCTAAATAAAGTGGATAGTTATTAGCGATGGCATTGATTTCACCGGCCGGTGTGGATAGTCGCACACCGTCTTTTAATATAAGAAATTTGTTATTGCTACTAGCTCCCCGCATGGTGATCACATTGTAATTGCCAATAGCAGCATATTCTTGTAAATCAACACTCGGTAGGTTTCTTATTAAATCTTCAAGGTTTTTATAGCCACGGTCGTTAATTTGTTTGGCGGTAATTATATAAATATTAGCGGGGGAATCGACAACTTTTTCAAGATACTTTGAAGAGGTTGTCACTTGCGGATGCAGTAAAGCTTGCAAAGATAAATTTAAATAGTCATCTTCTTTTGCATAAGTCTGAGTAATTAAACAAGTGTGACTAATAACGATTAAGGCGAGAATTTTTTTTATCATAAAATTATTTTTATTAGTGATAATCAATAAATTAATTTTAGTATAAATTATTTTTAACGCAAGAAATTCGTTATATTTTAAGATGATAACATAGCAATGGTACTAAATTATTGCTCTACTCAGAACTACAAATTACTCCATGTGGCTTAACAATAAAAAAAGGCTTACTAAATTATAGTAAGCCTTTTATTATTGTTGATTGTCTTAAGAAAGGTAATTAATAACTTTCGTTATGTACACTTAATACTGCGCGACCTGATGGATCAGCATTATTTCGGAAGCTTTCATCCCAGGCTAAGGCTTCTTCTGTACTACAAGCAACAGACTTGCCACCCATAACACAATCAGCAGCAGTAACTAACGGATATTTTTCTTCAAAAACAGTGCGGTAGTAATAACCTTCTTTGTTATCAGGTGTATTTACTGGGAACCTAATGTGAGCATTTTCAAGTTGTTGATCAGTAACAAGTGCTTCCACATGAACTTTTAAGCCATCAATCCAAGAATAACCTACACCGTCTGAGAATTGCTCTTTTTGACGCCATAAGATTTCTTTTGGTAAATAACCTTCAAAAGATGAGCGTAAAATCGCTTTTTCCATTTTTCCATTGCCACACATTTTATCTTCAGGGTTGATGCGCATGGCAACATCCATAAAGTGTTTATCTAAAAATGGTACACGGGCTTCAATGCCCCAAGCTGACATTGATTTGTTAGCGCGTAAACAATCAAACTTATGGAGACGGTCGAGTTTACGAATTAATTCTTCATGGAATTCTTGAGCATTAGGCGCTTTATGGAAGTATAAATAACCACCAAATATTTCATCAGCACCTTCACCAGAAAGTACCATTTTAATGCCCATGGCTTTAATTTTACGTGCCATTAAATACATAGGAGTAGAAGCACGAATAGTGGTTACATCATAAGTTTCTAAATGATAAATAACTTCTTTTAAGGCATCAATACCTTCTTGCTCGGTAAAAACAATACTGTGATGAATAGTGCCAATACTGTCTGCAACAGTTTGTGCGGCAATTAAATCAGGAGAGCCTTCTAAACCACAGGCAAATGAATGTACTTTTGGCCACCAAGCTTCAGATAAATCATTTTCTTCAATGCGGCGTGCCGCAAATTTTTGCGTAATAGCAGAAATTAATGAAGAATCTAAACCACCGGATAATAATACTCCGTAAGGTACATCAGTCATCAAATGACTTTTTACAGATTCTTCTAATGCTTCGCGAATTTTTGTTTTGCTGGTGGTGTTATCTTTAATCGCTGCATAATCTTGCCAGTTACGTTTGTAATAACGTTCTAATTTACCAACACGGCTATCTAAAATATGCCCAGGAGGAAATTCACTTACTGTTTTACAAATTGGCATAAGTGCTTTCATTTCTGAGGCAATATAAAAGTTACCATCAGCATCGTAGCCAGTGTAAAGAGGAATAATACCGATATGATCACGGGCAATTAAATAAGAATTATCCGTTTCATTATAAACAATAAAAGCAAACATTCCCTGCAATTTATCAACAAAACCTGTACCAAATTCTTTATATAACGGCAGTATCACTTCACAGTCAGAAGCTGTTTTGAAATCAAAATCTACGGTAAGTTCAGCTTCTAAAGCTTTATGGTTATATATTTCACCGTTAACGGCAAGTACGTGAGTTTTGTTTTCGTTATATAGCGGTTGAGCACCATGCTCAGTATCAACAATAGATAAACGTTCATGCACTAATATGGCATTATCACAGCTGTATATACCTGACCAATCGGGTCCACGGTGACGTAATAGGCGAGAACATTCTAAAGCGGTTGGACGAAGTGCTTGTGCACCTGTTTTTATATCTAGTATACCAAAGATTGAACACATTGAAGCGCTACTCCTTTAATTAATAGTAAGTCAAATTGTGAGTTTTCTTGTTAGAGATTAGTGTAAAACACTAATTAATGACACTTTGCCAGTTCTGCTATAAAAATCAACCTTATTATTAATTATTCGTAAAATAAAAGATAATTTGCCGATTTTAACCGCATATTACTGTCAATATCTGAAAACTTCATGATTCTTAAGCCTTCGTTAAGAAAACAGAGTTAATGTATGGTTTAATTAATGAATCAGTCAATTACTCTTTGTATTAGGTGCCGGTTTGCAACATTTATTAAAGCAGTTATCATTTTTAGTTTTATCATTTTCTATCATGCTTGGTTTCACCAGTAATACCTATGCAGAAGAAAAAATCAGTAGTCAAGCCGCGCTTGAACAGGCGTTAGATAAACATAAAGGCGAGGTGATCTATTTAGATTTTTGGGCTTCATGGTGCGGGCCTTGTCGAAAATCTTTTCCTTGGATGAATAAAATAGAAGCAGAGTATAAAAAACAGGGTTTTAGTGTTATTAGCATTAATTTAGATGCAAATAAAAGTTTAGCAGCTAAATTTTTGAAGGAAACGCCGGCTTCTTTTACCGTGATTTATGATCCTAAAGGTAAAATCGCTAAACACTTTAAAATACAAGGTATGCCTAGCAGTATGCTTATAGGTAGGGACGGTAAAATAAAATCTCGTCATACCGGATTTTTCACAAAAAAAATACCGCTATATCAGCAAGAGATTGAGCAATTACTGGTGATTAAATAAGGTCATTTATGATGATAAAAGAAATTAAATTAGTTTTATTACTGCCGTTAATTATTGGGGCAACTGGCTGTGTTAGTTTAGGTGTAGAGCCCTGGCAGCGAGATTTATTAGCAAAAGATGAAATGTCGTTAAATGGTTCAGGGGTAGATTCAGCACTTGATGATCATATCTATTTTAGTAAAGAAGCGTCAAGTGGTGGCAAGGGGTTTAGTGGTGGTGGCTGTGGCTGTAATTAATATAAAATTCATCTTGTCGTGGTATCACACCATTAATGCGTCAATAAGTACTCATTGCACCCGTCAACTCCGTGCTTCTTCCTGATAATAGAATCATACAACTTAAACTTGAACCACATATAAAATACTTTTGGTGAAAAATGAAAACAAACACTAATATAAAAGCGGCATTAACCATTGCCACGGCTGCGTTACTTGGCACAAGTAACGCAGCGCAAGCAGAAACAACGTCAACTGCCGGGGTAGAAGAGAGCGCATGGGAATTTGATAGTGCTTTTTTGTTTTACAGTGAAGTTGATCGTGTCAGTGCTAGCGAAGCCATTATTAATGCGACAAAAACGTTTGCTGACGACCAAGTACTTAATTTAAAGTTAACCGTTGATGTGTTAACTGGGGCATCGGCTAATGGCGCAGTGGCACAGCCAAACGTACAAACTTTTACCCGACCATCGGGTAATGGGCAATATACCATTACAGCAGGTGATACTCCGCTTGATGATACCTTTCATGACACCCGTGTTCAGCTTAATGGCCAATGGACGCAACTGATAGCACCTAATTATACGGCAAGTGGTGGCGTACATATTTCTAAAGAATATGATTACTTATCGCTAGGTATAAATGGCAATATCGCCTTTGATTTCGATCGAAAAAACTCAACCTTCTCAGCAGGCTTTAGTTATTTTCAAGATACCTTTACCCCTGAAGGTCGCATTCCTAAGCCGTTTACTTCTATGTTAATCGGAGACAGCAGCTCAGGCAGTTGGGATGACGATTTTTCTGAAACACGTATTGGCTCGGAAGATACTAAAACCACTACCGATATTTTATTAGGCTTTACCCAAGTCATTAATCGTAGAATGATCAGCCAATTTAATTATTCTTACTCCATGGTCGATGGTTACTTAACTGATCCCTTTAAAATTTTATCGGTAGTTAGTGACTTTAATGCGCCGGATAGTGGTATTGCCCAAGATTATATTTATGAATCTCGACCAGACTCTCGCATTAAACAAAGTATTTATGCGCAATCACTTTATCATTTTGAACACTCGGTTCTTGATATTTCTTATCGTTATATGTGGGATGACTGGAAAATCACCTCTCATACTATTGATTCTCGTTTTAGAATACCTTTAGGCGATACCTTTGGCAGGGAAAGTTATATACAACCTCACTTTAGATTTTATCAACAAAGTGCCGCGGAGTTTTATCAACCGTTTTTAATTGATGGTGATACTTTACCCGCCTATGCTAGTGCAGATTATCGTATCGGTGAGATGACTACTTTTACGGTAGGATTAAAATATGGGTTGTTAGTGAATAATGGTGATGATTTGTCTTTTAGGTTGGAATATTATCGCCAAATACCAACGAACGCTGGTTTTGATGAGCCAGGCGTACTTAACGATGTAGACCTTTATCCCACTATTGATGCTATTATTGGCCAAGTAACTTATTCTTTCTAACGAGATTTGTTTGAATAAAAACAGAGTTGTACGGCTAACAAAAAACAAAGACAGCTATGGCATAACCTTTAATGCCATGGCCAGTCCTTGTGAAGTGATAATACAATCAACAGATAAGCAATTAGCCGCTAAGTTGGGTGAACTTATTGCTACTGAAGTTTGGCGCATCGAAGACAAATATAGTCGCTATGATCACAGCAGTGTTTGTAGTGCTATTAATAACCATGCAGGACATTCTGTTGCTATTGATGAAGAAACCTATTTATTACTGAATTTTGCCGAGCAATGTTATCAATTAAGCGATGGTTTTTTTGATATCAGCTCTGGCGTTCTTCGAAAAGTGTGGTCTTTTCAAGGAGCTCAAGCCAGCGAAGGCAATAATGATAAGTTCCCGACAGCCGAGCAAGTTAAGCAAATGCTAAAGAATGTTGGCTGGCGAAAAATTTACTTTGATCAAAAACAAATTACCTTAGAGAAAGGTATGGAAATTGATTTTGGTGGCATAGGTAAAGAGTACGCCGTAGATCGCGCCATTATTCTTGCCAAGCAATTAACCAACAGCCCAGTATTGGTTAATTTAGGTGGCGATTTAGCGGTAACGGCTTCGCGGCTAAATAATGAACCTTGGCAAGTCGCTATTGAACACCCTGGTAGAGATAATAATCATATCAACTTTGCGGATATGATTATTTCATTAAAATCGGGTGCACTTGCTACAAGTGGTGATGCCCGTCGCTACCTTATTAAAAATGGCAAACGTTATGGTCATATCTTGAATGCGAAAACTGGTTGGCCTATTGATCAAGCACCGCGCTCTATTACAGTGGTTGCTCCACAATGTATTCAAGCAGGCATACTAGCAACCTTAGCTTTACTGCAAGGAGCTAATGCAGAGCAATTTTTAAAGAAACAAGAAATCAAATTTTGGGCCCGCAGGTAAACCAATGATATGAGAGTACTACTCAGATGAGAATATTACTAGTTGAAGATGACTTACCATTGGCCAAAGCTTTACAGAGATCACTGCAAAGTGAAGGTTTTGTTGTTAATCATGTAAACCAAGGGAAGTTAGCGTTAAACGCTTTATCGACACCTGATCAAGATATGATTATTTTGGACTTAGGCTTGCCAGATATTGATGGACTAGAGGTGTTAAAACAACTGCGTAATAAAAAGTCATCATTACCTGTTATCATTTTAACTGCGCGAGATTCGATTGAAAGCAAAGTTAAAGGTCTTGATTTTGGCGCAGATGATTACCTTGTTAAACCTTTTGAAATACAAGAGCTAATGGCTAGGTTAAGGGTTATTGAACGACGCTTAGGTACGGCTGTTTCTTCACTTGTTTGTGTAGGGAAAGTTAAGTTGGATACCTTTGCTCACAAAGTTTTTGTTAGTGAAAGTAAGACTGAAACTGAAATACATTTTTCCAAAAAAGAGTTTATGGTGTTAAAAGCGTTAATGGAGAATGCCGGAAGAATATTGTCTCGAGAGAAAATTGAGTCCAAATTGTATCATTGGGGGGAAGAAGTGCTGAGTAATGCCGTTGAGGTTCATATTCATAAATTAAGAAAAAGCTTGCCTGATAAATTTATTCAAAACGTACGTGGTGTTGGCTACATCATTAATAATGCGCATTAAATTATGAGTATTCGCCGTTATCTAGTGTTAACACTATTTTCGGTATTAACACTAATAACCTTTATTGCCGCTATTCAAGGCTATAAAGTAAGTATGTCACGAGCGGGAAAACAATTTGATCAACAATTGTTAGATATTGCTTATACTTTACTTGCAGTGCAAACGGCTGCAGAGCAAACATCCCCCCCTAATACCAATCAAACACACCAAACAATTCAAGTGTCACAGCAGGGTAGCTTTGCTTTTCAGGTTTGGAAAAATACTGAATTACTGATTAAAAGTAATAACGCACCCGATCATCTTATTATTACCCCGTCCTTTTCTTATGAAAATGTCTATAAAGATTCTAATAAACAATTAAGCCATTTTTCTGAAGTTAATTTTTTAGACAAGCGTTGGCGAGTGGTCGCTTTAATTAATAAAATGTCACCATCAGGTATCCCATCAATTAATGTTATTGTGGCGCAACCATTACAAACGCAATTTGCCTTGGCACAAGCGCTTATTTTAGCCGCAGTAACGCCCATGGTTATCGCGATAGTAATATTGTCATTTTTAATTTATATCATTATCACTCAAGGTTTAAAGCCTCTACACCAACTACGAACAGAGCTTAGTAAAAGAAACACTAACGATTTTAGCCCGCTGAACTTACCAGTAAATAATACCGAACTAACTGATATTACTGTTACGTTAAATCAGCTTTTCTTTCGCTTAGATGCTGCATTTAAACGAGAACGACATTTTGCTGAAGATGCTGCTCATGAGTTAAAAACACCTTTAAGCGTGTTAAAAATAAATGTACATAACATCACTCAAGATTTTTCTAAGCGTTTATCTTTTGATCATAAACAAGTTACGGCAAGCGAAATTCTCAGCTTTGATTCAATAAAAGAATTAACAAATAGTGTTGATAGAATGGGACATGTTATCGATCAAATCTTGAACTTGAACCGTACCAACACAGCACAAATTGTACAGGGTAGCAGCCGTTTTAATTTGAATTCATTATTACAGCGAGTAATTGCGGAACTTTATAGTGACATATTGGAAAAACAGCAAACTATCATCTTAGAAAGTGATGAAGTTTATTTGTGCGCACATGAATTTTCTGTTCATTTATTGGCAGTTAACTTAATTTCTAACGCGAATAAATACACGCCTGTAGGCGGAAGCATCATAGTCACGGTTAAATTAATTAATGAAAATAAAAAAGATAGAAAAATAGCGCTCTGTGTTGAAGATTCTGGTGTCGGTATAGACCCTCAAGAATATCAACGAATTTTTGACCGGTTTTATCGAATTGGCGGTGATCAACATAACTCCAGTGCTTTAGGCTGCGGCTTAGGTTTAACCATTGTTAAGCATATCGCTGACATGCACGGCGCAAAAATCGAATTATCGCCTTCGCCGCCACTACAAGGGTTAAAAATTGACGTGCACTTTAAAGATAATAAAGAAGAGCAGGAGTAGGGAAGTGATTAGACGTTTCCCTAAATATTACACCGTATTTTTACTTATGAACTTACTCTTTTTGTGTAGCTTTATCGTTGCAGCAAAACGCCCTGAGTATCATTTAGCGTTAAAAAACCATCTGTTTTATCCAGCGCAAATCATCATTCCAGCGAATCAAAAAATTAAGTTAGTTATTCATAATCACGATAATAGCGTCGAAGAGTTTGATAGCTTCGATCTTAATCGAGAAAAAGTGATATTTTCACAGCAAAAATCAATCATTTTTATCGGACCACTTACCGTAGGTGAATATAACTTTTTTGGTGAATATCATCCTAATAGTGCGCGAGGAAAGGTTATTGTTATCGAAATAAAGAGTAACCAAGATATCCCATATCAAATGTTAAGCCCAAAGCAAGGGGGTTTGAATGTTAATTAATACAGTACTCTTATTTTTACAAAGTGCATTGCCGATTTTTATTATCATCTCACTGTTATTATTACGTTTTACTGCGACATCTGGCAGATTAATTACGAATAAAAATTTGACTGTAATTAGTGTTTTGGCTAGTTCATTGGTTTTTGTATTGAGTCAATACATGGAAACTACATCACAACTTTTTGATGGTAAAGGCACAGAGTGGGTATTTTCTTTAGGTTTTATTATCATCTATTTTTCTAGTGCACTATTATTTCTCTTTGACAACAAAGGCCGTTTTATCAAGGTTAAAAAGTATTTTGCTTTGGTCGTATTTTTATTGGTGCTTTTGCTTAATGGTTGGCACTTTATGCTGTATTTAACCAGTTACTGGCAACAATCATTGCAATTGGAGTCTTTATTTATTGGCATCATTTTAGGCGTTGGTATTTGTGTCAGTTTTGCTATTTTGTTCTATTTTTTATTACGCTACTTTGACACTTTAATTGACAGCAAAACATCGGGTTATTTTTTACTGTTTTTTGCCATTGGTCAGTTAATGCAATCAATTGTACTTTTGCAACAAGTAGATGTTTTACCAATGAGTCTACTTGTTTGGAATAGCACTAGTTTTATCACTGAAAACTCTGAATTTGGTCAATTACTTCGCGTTTTATTTGGCTATGAAACAACCCCATCATTGATGCAAGTTATCGTCTATTTGACTGCTTTTATTGTTCCTGTATTGATTAGAAAAAGCCGATATTTTCTTCGGTTAACCTATGGAGAAAAATCATGAAAGTCTTAATGTTTTTCAAGCATACTTACTGGATTATACTCGTCACTTTAAGTTTTTTACTTGGTTATACTTCTAGTGTACATGCCGACGGCGTTGTGGTGGATAAAGTGTACCACCCTTATGTATTGCCTAATGAACGAGAAGTAGAGTGGCGTTTATTTTCAGCTAAAGAAAGTAAAAATAACAAACTAGGTCAACGTTTTTCTTATGGGCAATCGTTAACTGATACCCTTATGTTAGAGTTTTATTTAGTAGGTGAGCGTGATACTTACAATGACTTTAGCTTAACTTCATATGAAGTTGAAGCGCGATGGATGCTGACCGAGCAGGGAGAGTTCTGGGCAGACTGGGGCTTATTGTTTGAGATAGAAAAACAACAACGTAAAAAAAACTGGGAGGTTACTTCCGGTGTTTTAGTTGAAAAAGAATTTGGCCGAACTAGCCTTACCTTTAATGCTTTTGTTATTTATGAGTGGGGTAATACCATTGCTAGTGAATTTGAAACAGAATTTCGATTGCAATATCGTTATCGTTACCTTGAACAAATCCAACCTGCTATTGAGTTATATTCAGGTGAAAACTACCTTGGTATAGGTCCCGCTTTTATGGGTATTCAACGTTTTGATGGACAAAAGCAGCTCAAATGGGAACTTGGCTTTATTACGGGTTTAGATCGCCGAAGTAAGGGGCATGTTTTACGTATTGCTGTTGAGTATGAGTTTTAAAAAAACAAACTTAATCACTTGATAAATAATACAAATAATATATTTTTGAATCCTAATAGCCACTACTACTAAATCAATCACCTTGTTCTCAAATCTTATCTTATGCTAACGCGATAGCGCGATTTCAAGAAGCATGTAGATCTTTTATTGGCATATTTACTTTACTTGGTGTCGGTATGATGGCTGATATTTAAGGTTTACAAGTTAGCTCAATTTCTTTAGGAGGGGCGGTGTTAATCGGCTCTATATTATTTATTTCTTTGAGGTTACTAAAAGGATGTACTCTTAAAAGCCATGATAAGTTAACATGCGAACACTAGGAATAGGATCAGAACAATTCTGTAACTGATCCATCATAGGTAATGAACAAACAAAGCTTTATGCTGGTTGCTATTAATCCAAATTAAAACCAATGTGTTGGTGTAATCTTACTAACATCTCTTCTTTGTCATTAACAAAATCAAGGTGCTGTGCAAAATCTCGTAATGCTAATTCTATTTGATTAACAAATTTTCCATAACCATGAGACGTTTTATTCTGATCTGAAGCAACAAAAATTAATTGCACCGTATCAACCAGTTTATTTGACTCCCATTTACAAGTATAACCACAACTTGAATGTGAAGGGTTAAAACCTAACATAAGTAACTCACCGCTAGCGATAACATTTTCGTCTTCGGCTTTACGTACAATTGGCACTAAACCATTAGCAATCACCGCACCATTAAATAAATTTTGGTTTTTAGCTGAGTTAATAAAAGCATCGGCAATTAAGTTATAAAGTGCATTATAACAACCCGGTTCATTATCATTATTTTTTATTAGTGAGCGTATACGGCGATTTAATGGAAAATCTACCACAGCATAAGTTAACGCGTCTGTGTTTGCGGGTAAACTTTGATCGTCGGCTAAATATCGATTGGTGATAGAGCGAAATTTATGTACTTGCGAGCCTTCCACACCTTTATGTTTAGCGAATAAATCATAAGTTAAATGTTGATGATCAAATATACGTACGGTTTCTTTTTTTACACCTATTTGATCGGTGAATTGGCTAATAGCTTGTTTTACTTTTTTATTAAAGTTAGCCGCATTAACCCGAATTTCAGTGCCGTTAGCGAGAAAAACTAAAGTGATCTTTTTTGCTCTTAGGTTGCCTCTAAAAAAAGAATTTTGGCTAGTATGATACTCAGGATTATAAAGAGATAGCACTTGCTGTTTAGTTTGTGTGGTTAATTTCTCTGGACTAAAGCGTACCCTAACAAACTTATCATTAGCGATAAATGATGAACTATCAATCGTTAATTCATCATTTATTTTAAAAAATATAGTAGCGAGCGCCTGATAAAATTTTGCAAAGGGTTCCGTTGAATTTTCATCAATTAAATCAGAATATTTTTCAAGTAATTGATCAGTCAACGGAAATTTAGCCATTAAATATTGATTTTCTCTGGCAGATGTAGGGATATAAACTTTATTTTGAGTATTTCTAGTGCGAGAGATAGACATAATTTTCCTGTTATTAAGTGTAAAACAATTGCCAACAGTATACCTACGAAAGTTAGTGTAAATCAATTAATTTACTAATAATATCAATAGATAATTGACTTATGTCATATTTTAAAGCATCTTTAATAAAAATGTCACGTTATGATTAAAATAGAATGAAAAAATTAAAAAATGAAGCAGAGTTATTAAAAAAAGCCTTAGTGGTTGGTGAAAAATATGCGGTGAATCGTGGTTATAAAAGTTTTTCAGCAACCAATTCAGCTAAAGATAAAGTAGAAAGCCTCTATCGCTTATTAGTCAATGATAAGTTAATCCAACCACTTGCTGTTGAGAGTGAAGATCAACCTCATATGAAGCACAAACTGGCATTATGGATTGTCAAACAGCTACCAGAAGGTCATGCTTTACTTAAGTAAGGCGAAGTAACTCATTGTAAAGGTAGCTTACTTTTAAAATGTTTTCGGCATAAAGCTTGATAGCGCTCATTGCCACCAACCTCGACTTGTTCACCTGCTGTAGCGGCGTTACCGTCGCTATTTAAGCGAATAACAAAATTAGCTTTTCGGCCACAATGGCAAATCGTTTTCAGCTCAACCAGTTTATCGGCCCAAGCAAGTAAAGCGGCACTACCACTAAATGTTTGTCCTAAAAAGTCAGTACGAATACCATAGGCCAAAACAGGAATGTGTAAGGCATCAACAATATCAGTTAGCTGCTTTACTTGATTTTTAGTTAAAAATTGTGCTTCATCTATTAGCACACAAGCAATTGGACTTTGTGCTTGCATCATCTTTACTTCACTTAATAAATCAGTTTGTAAATTAAACAAATGAGCATCTGCATCAATCCCTAATCGAGAAGATACTTTGCCTTGTGAATACCGATCATCAATTTGTGCGGTGTATAATACTGTGCGTAAACCGCATTCATTATAATTATACGAAGATTGTAATAAATGGGTAGATTTTCCCGCGTTCATTGAAGAATAATAAAAGTAAAGTTGCGCCATATTTATAACCGTTCACTTATTTTATTTGCTATTAATAGCCTATTGATGAGTCATCTGCTTCATCAATATGACCAAGCGTTGCAAGTAAATTAGCAAGTAAGCTGCTGGCGCCAAACCTAAAGTGCTCTGTTGTTGTCCAGCTATCACCTAAAATATTGTTCGCTAACGTTAAATAAACCAATGCATCATTTACATTTTTAACGCCTCCTGCGACTTTAAAGCCGGTATTAACGTGTTCATTATTCGTTGATTTAATTGCCTCAAGCATAATTTTAGCTGCTGCGGGGGTAGCATTAACTTTTACTTTGCCGGTTGAGGTTTTAATAAAGTCAGCACCAGCGCGAATAGACACTTCACTGGCAAGTTTAATTAATTTTGGGGTTTTCAATTCCCCCGTTTCAATAATAACTTTAAGCAATACATTTTTCGGACAAACATGTTTACACGCCTCAATAAGCGCTAAACCAACATTAATATCACCAGCAATGAGTGCCCTGTACGGAAAGACTACATCAACCTCATTTGCGCCATAAGCAACAGCGGCTCTGGTTTCCGCTACGGCAATATCAATATCATCGTTACCATGAGGAAAGTTTGTCACTGTGGCTATTTTTATATTGGGAGTGCCTTGTTGTGCTAATATTTTTTTAGCCAAAGGAATAAAGCGGGGAAAAATACAAATTGCCGCAGTGTTTCCACCTTGAGATTTAGCTCGTTGGCACAGTTGCTCAATGTCTTGTGGTGTTTCTTGGTTGGTTAAACTGGTTAAATCCATCAAGCTAATGGCCAACCTAGCAGCTTGTTTTTCAGTTTCTTTTTGAGTAGTCATATAAAAATATTATTCTAATAAAAGTAAAAATTATAACGATAAAAACACGCCAGCAATAGCGGCGCTCATTAAATTAGCCAAGGTAGCTGCAATCATGGCTTTAAACCCTAATTTAGCAATGTCATGCCGTCTGTTGGGTGCCATAGAGCCAATACCACCTAATAAAATGGCAATAGAAGAAAGGTTAGCAAAGCCACATAAAGCAAAGGTGATTATTACTTGAGTCGATGCGCTGAGAGTATCTTTAATTTCAACAAAGTTAATATAAGCAAAAAACTCATTTACCACAATTTTTTGGCCGATAAAACTACCTGCTTGCAGCATCTCGCTACTAGGTACGCCGATAATAAAAGCAAGAGGCGCGAATAAATAACCTAACATCCATTCTATCGTGACTCCTTCGACACCAAATAAACTAGCAGTGCCACCCACAATAGTGTTCAACAAAGCAATAAGCGCGATAAAGGCAAGTAACATAGCGCCAACATTCACGGCTAATTTTAAGCCAGAGGCTGCACCGGAGGCGGCAGCATCTATAACGTTACTAGGCTGTTCACCGGTATCTTCAGTAATTAAATCTTCTTGAGCTATTTTTTCATGTTCTGTTTCAGGCATAATGATTTTTGCCATCAATAAGCCACCTGGTGCCGCCATAAATGAAGCGGCGATCAAGTATTTCAAGTCAATACCTAAACCAGCATATCCGGCTAAAATAGAGCCAGCAACAGACGCTAACCCACCCACCATAATGGCGAATAGTTCAGATTGTGTCATATTGGCTATATAAGGACGTATCACTAAGGGCGCTTCGGTTTGGCCAACAAAAATATTGGCAGTAGCAGATAATGATTCAGGTTTACTGGTGCCAAGAAGCTTTTGTAACGCCCCGCCAATAATTTTTACCACCAATTGCATTACGCCAAGATAATACAAAACAGCGATTAATGAAGAGAAGAAAATAATAACGGGCAATACACGAATAGCAAAAACGAAACCCACGCCATTAGTAAACATCGCATCAGTGCCTAAGCCACCAAATAAAAAGGCGATACCAACATTGGCACTATTAATAACTTGCTGCACACCGCCAGAAATAGAGCTTAAAACATCTTTACCAAAAGGAATATAGAGAACAAATGCCCCTAAGGCTATTTGAAGTAAAAAAGCCCAACCAACTGTTCGTAAATTAATGGCTTGTCGTTTTTTAGAAAACAATACTGCAATGGCAAGTAATACACCAATTCCTAGTAAACCGCGAAGTGCTGCTAGCTCCATTGTAACCTCATGTGATTTTTATTTTTGTTGTGGTTTGGGTATATAAATTCACTATTTAGATAACTGTCTTATGTTTGCTTTTAACATTTCTATCGCGATACGGTTTTTTCCGCCACGGGTAATAACAATGTCGGCCCATGCTTTTGATGGTTCAATAAATTGGTAATACATAGGGCGAACAGTAGTTAAATATTGGTTAGTGACAGATCCTACACTACGGCCCCGTTCTTGAGTGTCTCGCTCTATGCGTCTAATTAAACAAATATCAAGCGGTGTTTCCATGTAAATCTTAATATCAAAACAGTGGCGAAGTTTCGGGTTTGATAATAATAGGATACCTTCAACGAGAATTATTCTCGTTGGCTTAACGTTAATCGTTGCTGTGGTTCGTGTATGGGTTTTATAACAATATATTGGACAGTCAATAGGCTGCTGTGCGATTAGTGCGCTTATATGTGTACTTAATAATTCATGTTCAAAGGCCTGTGGATGATCATAATTAGTATTAATTCTCTCGGCCATTGATAAGTCTGCTTGATCGCGATAATAAGCGTCTTCTTTAATGATAGCAATGCCATCAGAGCCAAGCTCTGGTAATAACTCTTGATAAATTGTTTCGGCGAAGAGCGACTTTCCTGATGCAGAAGCGCCCGTAATCGCTATAACTGTTGTTTTACTATGGTGTGTCATCGATAAATCCAAGGGCAATAGGTTTGGGTATATAAGGGAAATTTATTTAGACTATACTATTCCTAAGTGGAACAGCATAAAATAACTTGGCTAATTATAATAAAAGCATTAAATTAGCACAAGTTGACTAGGTGGTCATATTTATTCGTATTTTTATTGAGAGTGATTTAATGGCAAGAGCAATCATTGTTGTACTAGATAGTTTTGGTGTTGGTTATTCAAACGATGCCAAAAAATTTGGTGATGTGGGTGCTAACACCTTTATTAATATAGCTAAGCATTACTTTAATGAAAAAAACAATATTATTCGATTACCCAATTTAGGCGACTTAGGTTTGCATGAATTAACGCGCCAAGCCAGTAACCCTAACATTTGGCAAGCACTTGACCATGAAATAACAAAGGCAGGAGGGGATTTTAGCGAGTTTTATTGTAAAGCCAAAAAAGGAGCCTTTGGTTATATGAATGAAATTAGTACCGGTAAAGATACCCCTAGTGGTCATTGGGAAATGGCTGGCGTACCAGTACTGTTTGATTGGGATTATTTTTCAAACAAACAACAGTCTTTCAGTGATGAATTAATTACCGCTATTACTGATAAAACAGGTTTTTCAGGCCTGTTAGGTAATTGTCATGCCTCAGGGACAGTTATTATCGATGCGTTAGGCTATGAGCATATCAAAACCGGGTTACCAATTTGTTACACCTCAGCAGACAGTGTTTTTCAAGTGGCTGCCCATGAAGTGCATTTTGGTTTAGATAACCTTTACCGTTATTGTGAGCAAGTGCGCGCATTACTATCGGATTCTAACTTAAATATTGGTCGTGTTATTGCCAGACCATTTATTGGCGGTGATAAAGGCGATGACAAAGACAGTAATAAAAGTTCTCAGAGTGTCGGTGACTTTTCACGTACGGGTAATCGACGTGATTATTCGGTGTTACCGCCAGCACCCACCGTTTTAGAAAAAATAACTAATGCAGGTGGACAGGTCATTAGTGTCGGCAAAATAGCCGATATTTTTGCACATCAAGGTATTAGTACTAGTGTAAAAGCAACGGGTATTGATGCTTTAGTCGATGCCACTATTGAGCAGCTTAAATTGTCAGACGATAATAGTCTTATTTTTACCAACTTAGTCAACTTTGATCAAGATTATGGCCATAGGCGTGATGCCATTGGTTATGCCCAAGCATTAGAAAGCTTTGATCAACGCTTACCTGAAATTTACGCGCAGATGAATAAAGAGGATATTTTATTTTTAACGGCAGATCACGGTTGTGATCCGACATGGCCAGGTACTGATCATACGCGCGAATTTGTGCCCTTATTATGCTATCACCAACGTATAGAATCAGTGGATCTTGGGCAAAGGACAACTTTTGCTGATTTAGGGCAAACGCTTGCCGAGTTGTTTAACGTAGCAGCAATGGACTATGGCACAAGCTTCCTGTCAGTATTAAACTTCAACCCAAAATCCTAATGGTTAAAACGGCCAGTCATCACTTATTAACACTACCTTGCTAACCAAGTGATGAATAATGACCAGGCAATAAACCACATCACCAAACCAATAACACCATCAATGGCATTCTTTACTTTAGGTTTACTCAGTTGCACAGACAATTTTGCCGCACCCAGTGCTAGTGATGAAAACCATATTATTGAACCTGATATGGCGCCAAGCAAGAAATACATTTTTGCATCACCGGTGTACTGACCACCAACACTGCCGATAACCATCACGGTATCAATGTAAGCGTGTGGGTTTAAAAACGTAACCACTAAGCTAGTGATAATAATTACTTTAAGCGATTTTTTATTTATCACATTGTTTGTCTTTGCCTTAAAACCGTTAAATGCCGATTTAAATGACATAGCGCCATACGCTAGCAGAAATAGGATGCCTCCCCAAGTGAGCAGCGTAAATAGGGTATCGTTACTTGCTAAAATAAATCCACCACCTAAAACACCTAAAGAAATCAGCATGGCGTCATACAATATAAATAATCCGGCTGTTATTAAGTGATGATTTTTAGTAATACCTTGGGTTAATAGCATTGAATTTTGGCTACCAATAGGCATGATCATACCTAATGCTAAAGTAAAACCTTTAACTGCTGCCATGATGATCATAAAGACTCTCCTTAAATTGAGTTACTACTGAAACGGTTTAGAATTGCCAACAACGATAGTTTACTCTAGGGTATTGGTTTACTATAATTAATAAAATTTAATATACATTAGTTTTATTTATGTCAGTTTTTGATTACAAATTATTAACCGCACTCTCTGCGATCATTGAGATGCAAAGTTTTGAATTAGCGGCTAGTAAACTATTTATTTCGCAATCGGCTATCTCTCAGCGTATTAAATTATTAGAAGAGAATATTGGCCATCCTATCTTAATTCGCAGCCAACCAATTGAATTAACGGTGCTTGGTGAACAGTTGTTAAGTCACTTTAAAAAAGTTCAACAACTAGAAAATGAACTTTTACCCGAGCTACTACCTGATAAACCAATCAAACCAATAAAAATATCGCTTGCCTTAAATGCTGACAGTATGGCTACTTGGTTTTTACAAGCCGTTACTCCGGTATTAAAAGAATATTTAGTTGAGCTAAATTTATTGATAGACCATGAAGAACACACCTTAGATAAATTACGCACTGGCGAAGCTATTGGCGCAGTTAGTGTCATTAAAAAACCATTAAAAGGTTACCGCTCTTTTGAATTAGGTAAGATGAACTATTGCTTAGTTTCCTCGAAAAGCTTTCAGAAAAAGTACTTTGCAGCAGGGGTGACTAAATTATCACTAAAGATGGCGCCAGCAATTAGTTACGATCATAAAGATGATACGCACGAGCGCTTTATAGCGAAACACTTTGGTTTAGCATCAAGTGAATATTATTGTCATAGTGTGCGCTCGTCTGAAGCGTTTGTTGAGCTAGCAAAACAAGGCGTTGCCTACTGTTTATTGCCAGAGTTGCAAATTAAAGCTGAATTGGCATCAGGTGAGTTAATAAAATTATGTCCACAAAAACAATTAATACAAACGCTTTATTGGCATAGTTGGATATTAGTAAAGGGGATTAACAAAAAAATATCTCAAGAAATAACGCGAGCAGGGCAAATGTTGTTAGATTAAAAAACTGTTACTAGTGTGACAGCGTATAATGATATAACTTGACCCATACTCAGGGCGTAGTGCGGTTGTTAGCGTAAAATATTTATCAATAGTTTTTTTAATACGTTATTATCTCCTTTTAGTAATCTATAGCCTTGCATGGTCAACTTCAAAAGCTGTTAGTTGCGTTAGACCACTATAAAACCGTCCAAACACTTAATTCTCTAGAGCGATAAACCGATATCATGACCAGAAAAATACTAACGTTGAATGTAAAAAGAAAAAAAGTCACCAAACAAGTCGAAGAAGTGGCCAAGGTTGTTCCTGATGTTGACCCACAAAAGCGTTTTTTAAATGGCGTAGCCATCAATCCTCATCAGTGTATTCGCCTAGAATTAGGCTCTGAGCAACTTTCCACCCGAGCGATGGATCTGTTCACGCCAATCGGCAAGGGACAGCGAGGTTTAATTGTTGCTCCGCCAGGCTCAGGAAAAAGCACATTGTTAAAACATATTTGTCAGTCTGTGGGCAAGGCTTATCCAGAGATAAAGCTTTATGCGTTACTCATTGATGAGCGCCCAGAAGAGGTGACGGATTTTAAGCGCAGCGTGCCGGCAAAAGTATACGCCTCATCCACGGATGAAAACTATGACCAACACGTCCGTGTCGCTAATGACCTTCTTAAAATTGCTCGCCGGCAAGCAGGTGAAGGCTTTGATGTAATGATTGTTATTGATTCTCTGACCAGACTGACACGAGTACATAATGCCAATCAAAGGAGCAGCGGTCGTACCCTATCGGGCGGGCTTGACGCTAGAGCGATGGAAATACCACGAAAACTGTTTGGCGCAGCGAGAAAAATCGAAAATGGTGGTTCGCTTACTATTCTCGCGACCATACTCGTTGATACTGGCAGCAGAATGGATCAGGTAATATTTGAGGAGTTTAAAGGTACGGGTAATATGGAAGTCGTTTTATCGCGTGAGGCGGCAAATCAACGAGTTTTTCCCGCGCTGGATATTGCTAAAAGCAGCACCCGTCGTGAAGAGCTGCTGCTCAATTCGAAAGAACTCGAAAAGGTAACCGTGTTGCGCAGGGCGCTTACCTGTCTTAAACCGGTAGAGGGTGCTAGGAAACTTGTTGAGTTACTTGAAAAATACCCAACAAATGCCGAACTGTTGAACCGTTAGTTAGCTAAATTTATTCAATCCATAATTCAACGTCTATTTAGCATATAAAGCGCGTGCGTCTTTACTCAGCGCAACAAAGTATTGCAGCTCATATTATTAATTTTGGCTTTAATGTAGAGTTCTATGGATTGGTGTTCTATAAAATAGAGTAGCTATTTAATTAATGCGGTTAAAACAAAACAAGGGGAAATTTATGTCCAACTGTTTTCATCTTGCCATTCCTGCGGGCGATTTAAATTTGGCTAAAAAATTTTATTGCGATGTACTTGGCTGTAAGAGTGGCAATAGCGAGGAAGCACGTTGGGTAGATATTGATTTTTGGGGCAACGAATTGACCTTACACCAAAGCGAAGAACGTTTGCCAAAAGTACGCCATGAAGTGGACATGGGCAGCGTGCTCGTTCCCCACTTTGGTATACATATGCCTGAAAGGGCGTTTCAAGCCTTAAAAGAGCGTATTGAAGCGGCTGGTATTGCCTATTTAGACAAGCCTTATCGTCGTTTTATTGACAGTGAATATGAACAGGAAACCTTTTTTGTTGAAGACCCGAACGGCAATGTTCTTGAAATGAAAACCATGGTTAATCCTAAAACATTATTCAAAGTCGATTGAGCATGACATTCTTAATTGGTAAATTATAAGGACTTATCAGAGCCGTCAACTGTTGCACTTATATTGGCTAGTGCTATGTTTTCTTGCTATTTAGATGGCCTAAGTTGCTGATTAACCAAAGGTCAGCTAAAGTTTAATCATTAACGTCAACAGAACTCTCGACTATACAAACGAGGGTTCAGGGATAGATTATGTTTAACCGACCCCCGCAACAAATGAATATTATCATTACCATGTATCTGGGTTATGCCGCCATGATGATTTGTCGTCAAATGGTCACCATTCTTAGTCCTGCCTTACTTGCCGATGAGACTTTGGCGTTAACAAAAACAAACCTTGGTGATTTTGCCGCTTATGGCACCTTAGGTGCGCTGGTTGGCAAACTGATTTGGGGACCACTTGCCGATAAGTTTGGCGGGCGATTTACTTTGTTAATTGGCATTTTTCTGACCGCGCTATTTATCATCGCCTTTGGGCTTTCAGCCAATGTGCTGGCCTTTACTGGCTTTTCATTTCTACTTTATTGCAGCAAATCATCGGGCTGGCCCGGTATGACCAAATTGATCGGGGAGTGGTATCACCCACAAAATTATGGACGAGTGTGGAGTATTCTTGCTACTAGCTCAAGATTTAGTGTGGTGTTAGCGACTCTGTTCTTCGGTTGGCTGTTGAGCTTTATGCATTGGCGAACGGTCGGGTTTATTGCGGCAGTTTTTGCGCTGATCATTTTTATCGGCTGCTATGTTTACCTGAAAGAAAAGCCCGAAGATGCTAATTTTTTCAAAGAAAAATCTAATGACAATATTAATACCAATAATCCTAAGCTGGCTATGGCCGAAAAACAGGCCTTGTATAATAAATATAATCACCCGCTTTTAGGTACCAGCACAATTGATGGACTGGTAGCCTTTGCAAAAAGTCCTAGGGTTTGGCTAGTGGTGATCATGTTGATGGTGCTTACTTGCATGATGGCCTTTTTAGACTTTGTTGCGGTTTATCTTATGGAAAGCTACCAACTTACTCCCTCAGAAGCTGCTATGGCCTCGACTGTCTTTCCCGTGGGCTCTCTCACTGGGCTGTTGGCTTCAATCGCATTTTACGATCGTTTTTCAAAGCGGGGCATCAGGACAGTATTAACCATAGCGCTGAGCTTTAGTTTATTAAGCGTGCTTACCTTGCAGTATTTGCCTTTGTTTAATTTGAGCGCTGAATTGAACTACCTAGTAGCGCTAGGGGTAATTTTTGTGTTCGCTTTTTCAATTTCTCCAGCCTACTACTTACCCATGTCGATATTCTCCATTGAATACGGTGGCCCCCATAGTGCAACTTTGGTGTGTTTAATTGATGCCTTCGGCTTTGCGGCCAGTGCAACATTTGCTTTCATTGGCGGCAGACTGGCAGATAGCACGGGCGGTTGGTCTAGCTTTATCAATATGCTCATTTTGATATCGGCCCTTGGCATCATATCAGTTTGGGCATTTATGCACTCAGAATATATAGCGGCAAAGCAGTCACTTGAATAATGCCCTTAGTTAACGTTAAATGTGGTCAGCCTGTGGTAAACGTGATCCTAAACGACTACCACTTGTGGTTCATTTTTTTGCACGCTTTCACCTGAGAAAACGAGATAAAAACACGTTTTCTCCAAAGACACATGAAAAGAAATCAATAAATACTTGATATACTGAGAATATAAAGTTAATTTTATTTCTCTTACAAAAAAAACAGACAGTTAATGAACTGTAGAAAAAAGGGTTTTTGCCCGTCTAATAAGCTGTTTTATTTATAGTTGTTTTACGTAGTTTGAATAAATACGATTAACACATAAAGCCCTTATTTCTATTGACTTCGTACCACTATCTTGTTTTAAATAGCCTACCTGTTTTTTATATGGCATGACTACACTATGTCTACACGCAAAATAACCAAGTCATTTGTAGACAAACTTACCCTTCCCGAAAGTGGACAAGTTTTCTATCGAGATTCAGAGTTAAAAGGCTTCGCTGTTCGCGTTACTGCGGGTGGTAGTAAAGCCTTTATTTTAGAAAAGCGCATCAACCGAAAACTCAAACGAATTACGCTTGGTCGCTATCCTGAGCTAACCGTTGAAATGGCGCGTAAAGAAGCCCTTAAATATTTAGGTGAAATAGCCACGGGTATTGACCCAATAGCCAAACGCCAACAAGCTAAAGCCGAACAAATGACGCTTTGGCAGGTGTGGCAAGATTACCGAAGTATCAAATCCTATTTAAAAGATAAAACTTATGTTCAATATGAAATGTATTTGAACGGTGAGTTAAAAGACTGGAAAAATAAAAGGCTCGTTGATATTTCTAAGGATATGATATCAACCCGTCACGGTAAACTACTCAAAAGCCATAGCCCTTCCTATGCAAATACCGCCATGCGCATATTAAGTGCCATTTATCGATTTGCTAAAGACCAATACGAAGATAATAGCGGTTTAAGCTTATTTCCGCATAATCCAGTAGAGCGTTTAGGACAAATGAAAGCGTGGGCAAAAGAGCCAAGACGACAAACCATTATTAAACCCAAACAATTTGAGCCATGGTATAAAGCGCTTCAAGAAATGAAATTTAATACAGGGGCAGAATCACACCATGTTGTTGCTGATTATCTTGTGTTCATTTTATTAACGGGGCTAAGAAAAAATGAAGCCGCGACCTTAACATGGAAGAATGTTGATTTAGATGAAAGCACTATTTATATTCCCGACACTAAAAACAAAGAGCCATTAACATTGCCGTTATCTGACGTACTTGTTGCCATACTTAACTACCGACTACGTTTTAAAACGAATGACTATGTATTTTCATCACGAAAAGCTCAATACCTTGCCCACCCTGAAGGGGCATTAAAGTATTTAACGGAAATGTCAGGCATTAAATTCACTTTTCATGATTTGCGACGAACGTTTATTACCGTAGCGGAATCATTAGATATCTCAGCGTATGCCATTAAAAGACTCGTTAACCATAAGAATGGCAATGATGTTACCGAAGGGTATATTATTGCAAATCACGACCGTTTGCGTGCTCCTATGCAACGCATCACCGACTTCTTTAAAGAGAATTGTAAAATAGAGTTGGAATATTATGTATCAAGATAAAATAGAGCAAGAAGCTAACAAAGCACTATTGAACATTAGAACTCATAGAATACAGAAAAATATTTTTGTTCAGTCAAAACTTGAACCATTAAATTTTTTACCTGATGAAAGCGTTTGTGATGCAACACATATTGCACGTGATATTTTATCAAAGCGTACTAATGAAGAAATCATCACGCTATCAAAAGCGATTGATTCAATGCTTCAAATGGGCGAAAACTTGTTACTCAGCTTATCAGTGAAGTTGCTTAACGCATCAAAAACAAGAAAGTCAGTGGTGTTAACGCAAGGAAGAGAGCTATATTTACTATGTGACTATTTCGACTTAAACACGTTAACGTTAAAAAAGTGAAATGGTGTGATTTGTTTGCCACATTAACGCTCATGCAATCGGCTGAAATACTATATTTATCAACTAAAAAATATGAATATGATGATTTTATTACAAGGGCGCTTATACAAACTGCGCAAAGTTATGTTATCGAGTTGAAAGAAGAAATTATTGATAGTGTTGTTCGGGCAGAGTGCCTTTTTGATAAAAACAAAATCGTCTCCAAATCAGGTAGTGCTGGAGGCGAAGCAAAAGCTAAACGTATAGAGCCATTAAAAATTGAAGTGATTAGTCGTTACTTAGAAAACTATACAGATTTTTCTAATAAAAAAGCAGGAGCAATTATTGAAGCAGAGCTAATCAACGAAAAACACGAACTCATATTACTTTCAAAAACTGAAGAGAGAAACCTTCAATTTGCCAAATGGATAGGCTTATTTGTAAAAGGGCAATGGAAAATGCCAATCAATAACTAAAATTCCTTTAGCGCGCTAGAAGAATTCTTCTAGCGCCTAGCGGCATTCCAACACATTCAAACTTAAACGACACTTTACTCGTGATTTCAACCAACCGAGTAAAAGTAATGAGAACTAAACTATTAAAAACCAAAGAAACCGCAGAGATACTAAACGTTAGCGAAGCCTTCCTAGAAAGAGATAGATGGGCAGGTGCAAGAATACCTTTCATCAAAGTTGGCGCGAGAGCCATTCGCTATCGACTACAAGATATCGACTACAAGATATCGAAAAGTATATTGAAGAGAATATTTGTTATTCAACTAGTGAAGGATGCGCCTAATGTCATCAATCACCAATAACAACTACGCACACCTTCGCATATTCAACGATGGGTTATTGTTAGATTTATGTATTGAGCCGAGTAGCTACTTTGGGAAACTATTTCCCTCATTGCCACTTGGTGCAATTATTAAACTCGGTAGCATTAGAGACTTAAAAGCTAAAGGCTTAATCAAGTCAGAAACTATTTTTTGTTATGAGCTTGAATATAAGCGTTACAGCATTAGTGATTTAGGCAAAAAATTATTTATGGAGTATAAAAATGACTGCTCCAAATAACGCTTTTGAAGGTAAAATCAACAAAATAAAAGCTGCTCTCAAAGGTGAGCCACTGTTAACAGAGGAATGGTTTGATAGCTCCGTTGTTTGTCCCAGTGACAACTTTACCTTTAATGAATTAAATAAACGCTCAGCAGTATTTAAAGATTACCCTTTTTTAACGAAAGAATGGCATGAATGTCCTGCTGATAGAGCCGATGTTGAGTTTATTTTTAACGAGGTAAGCAAAGTAGCAGATCCAATTAAGCGAATTATTTTAAATAATGCGCTCAAGATTAAAGTAAGACGCGAGCGCAATCTCTATATTCGCAATACAATAAAGCGCATTCTTGATTTATTACCACCAAAATTACGTTATGCGTTAACGGTTGATGATGATGAAATTCGTACTATTAGCGAGAATTGTGCAGACCGATGCAGAAGAATAGCGATCCACCATAACGTAAAAGGTCGTGTCATTGCGTTAACGAATGAAAGCGAACAGGTAGCGAAACAAAGCGAATCAATACGTCTTGAACCGTTAACGCCTCCAGTTGGTGCGAAGCAAGGCGAAACCATAGCGAATCAAGGCGAATTTTTTCGCCTTTTAACGGAGTATATCGAATCGTTTAGACTTAAAGAAATTTCCGTTACGGGAAACTCCGTAACGGAATTAGGCGCAATAAAGCGCATGTGTGATAAAAATTGGTGGAACAGACGATTACGTAAAATATTTAATCAAGCGTATGAGCAAGCCGCGATTGAATTAAACCTTGTTCAAAAATACAAACAAATTTATGCCAGTGACTTAACGGTTAAAAAGCGAAAGCAACAAAAGTTACGTAACGAACAAATGCTCAGTTCAATGAGCGTTATTAATGATATTGGTCAGCAATTTTCACTCAAAGAGCTATCAGACTTAAATGTTTCAAACCCTGCGATAAGAAAAGCGGAATTAATGGTTAGAATGCGAGGTTTTGAAGAGCTTTCAAAATCACATAATCATCAAGGTATTTTCATTACGATAACGTGTCCTTCGAAATATCATGCTGCGTTTGCCAAGTCTGGTCAACGTAACCCAAAGTATGAAAGTTTGACACCTTATCAAGCCAACCAATATTTATGTAAGTTATGGTCACTTATTCGTGCTGACTGGAATAGAAAAGATATCAAACCTTATGGTTTTCGTGTTGCAGAGCCGCAACATGACGGAACACCGCATTGGCATATTCTTCTGTTCGTTGAACCACAACAAATAGATACCGTAAAAAGCGTAATTACACATTACGCCCTTCAAGAAGATGGGGATGAAAAAGGCGCAATTGAAAACCGTTGTGACTTTAAGCTCATCGACCCTAAAAAAGGTAGCGCGACAGGCTATATTGCTAAATACGTATCAAAGAATATTGATGGTGAAGGATTAGATAAAGGCGTATACGGTGAAGACCCCATCACAGCAGCACAACGAGTAGATGCGTGGTCATCTTGTTGGTGTATTCGCCAATTTCAACAAATTGGTGGTGCGAGTGTTTCTGTTTGGCGCGAATTGAGGCGTTTAAAGGAAAAATTAGGTTTTGATCCCGTCCTAGAAAAAGCCCGTGTAGCAGCCGATGAAAGCAAGTGGCATGACTTTATAGAGGCGATGGGCGGTGTATTTGTTAAACGCAAAGACCAACTATTAAAGCTTGCCTATGATGCCTCATTTAATAGCGAAACGGGTGAATGTAAGCTCGGACACTATGACGGTAATATTATTCAAACGGTCAAAGGTTTAATGTTCAAAGGGCAAATGATTGTCACAAGATTTTTTAGTTGGCGGTTAGAAAGAGCAAACGTAGTTTGTGATAACTTGGAGTTCTGTAAATAACTGTACGAATCATCAATATTATAGAAAGCAAAGTGCTACTTATTGACTTAACAATCAAATGCATGGATTTAATAAAATTAATTATACCTTGAATATTCGGTATAAAATCAAAGATAATGTAGCCAAAATGAACATTCTCATAAATTTAACCGCATTCTATTGGTTAAAACACTATGTATATAGGGACATAATGAATTCATATTCTTTGATCATCGCCATCTTTTTGCAGCTTGTTTTTTTTATTTCAACTCCTACTCATGCATCATCATATCCAGGCACTGTAAAATTTTTAGACGTCACGCCAAAAGAAGTAAAACAAAATAGTGATTTTAAGTTCCCTAAATTTAAACTCAAAAACGGGAAAATAATTTTTTTTACAGATAGTGCAGAGGATGGTTTAGAGCTTTGGACACACAAACCCAACGATGAAAAAATTGAAAAATACTTTTCTTTTGAAGATGCAAAAGAAACTAGCGGATTAACTTATCTAAATTGGGATGATGATAAAATTGTTTTTTGGCACAATTACTATAATAAATGGTATGTGACTGATGGCACCAAAGAAAATACACGAGTACTCACAGAAGTTATGCAATTGCCTCAATGGATAAACTCTTGGGCTAAAAGTAGTGATATTGATTTAAAATATATAAAAACGTTAGAGTCTGGAAAAATTCTTATTATCCATTCCAGCTATCTTGGATTCAAATCTATATATATTTATGACCCATCTAGTCAGGTATATAAAGAAAGGCCTTATGACTATAAAGGTTATAGAACTGTCAAATCTATTGGTAAATATCTTTTTTATCAAGATATTCATTCAGACTTATGGCGTTTAAATCTAGAAACATTAGAAAGTATATTTATCACTAAAACATTCAGTGTGCACTCCTCGCAAAGTAACTGGATTGGGATAGACAATTTAACACTCGAGTCCCCCTTAACTGGCGATATTTATTTTCAAAAATTTGAAGATGAAACATACACTTTACATATAATTGATAAACTTACAGGTGAAATTCAAAAACTACCTATAGAAAGTGACTCTCCCATTGGAGAAAATGTGATTTATAATAAGGCTAGTATGTACGTAAATATTTTTTCAGGTTATTCTGGTCAATTGCTAAAGATAAATTTAAATGATTACTCATATAAATCAATTGATTTACCAAAACAAGAGAATTACTTAGAATATGGTTCATATGAATCATTATTTTCGACAGAAAAAGGTGTATTAATATCAGCCTCAGTTGATATTAATCGGTTTTTCGATAAGGAGTGTGACTATATACCTGAAAGTGATAAACCTCTTTGCCCATCGCACTTGTATTTTTTATCAGAAACAGGAGAAAAGTACCTGTTATCCGATAACTACGGGCCCCTCAATTATGGTGTAAAAGTTCAAGGTATAACTAAGAACTCAGTCTTTTTGTCAGTACATTCCTCCATTAATAAATCTGATGAGTACTGGGAAATAAATTTGGAAACTTTAAAAACTTCAAGAATTAATCATGATAAATTCTTGAGCCGTGATGGGTATTTATTAAATAATACTTTGTATGTTTGGGACAATAATTATTCTTCTTCGGATTATCATTTAACCCCGACTCCTCTCTATAAATTAAACATGGATACTTCAACACTGGTTCCCATTCATTATTTTGCAAACTATTCGGATACAACTCATGACACTCGTGGAGTAGAATTATTTTCGACCAAAGCAGGTTTTCGTGTAGTTGACAAAAATACAGGTACTGAAAACGATGTGATTTATGGTTTATCTGAACAATTGGATTTAGCAGTTATCAGTGAACAAGTAGAACTTTCTGGTAGCAGTATATACAGTAATGAAGTTTTAGATGAATTATATATTATTGAAAAAGATAATGAGATAGACAGTCTAAATCCACCATATTTTTTAGCTACATTCGATCCTATATTAAAATTAAAACAAAGGTTGATTGAACTACCTGTAATAAATCAACATGGCCCTAATAAAATTTCAGATTATGATGGTGATAATTTTCTCATTAGTTATCGAGATTTTGGAGGGGAGGATTATACTATTGTTAATTTGGAAAGCAGTAATGTTTATTCTACTTCAGATAATAAAGCTACTTCTGGTTGGTTGTGTAATGACTATATTGCATTGAATAAATTTGGTGGATTTATACTTAAAGATTATAAGTCTGATAAAATTCTATTAGATATTTTAAAAACTAAATATCAGACATACAAAATTAATAAGGACAATATAGTTTTTTCGACTGTTCATTGGTCAGCTGACAATGTTACCACAAGTATATTTTCTTTAAATTGTGAAACCCAAAACATTACAGAACACATTACTTATAGTGATAAAAAACACGAAGCTGATGATGCTCCTCCCATTTTATATATAGGTGAAGGTGGCTGGCTTCATATTACAAGTGGTAAATACAAAAATGTTCGAGTAAATGTTTTTTCGAATGCTCAAGAACCATATCGAATAGTTCCTGAGCTTTCTGTTATAGAAGATGAAGATGGCTTTTTAATAACATACACTGCGGAATATGTTAGCACTAAAAAAGGACTTTATGGCTTTTTTCGCTACAATAACGGATTAACAGAAATATATAAAATCGGCCTTTCATACTTTGAAAAAGTAGCTGAATTAAATGAATATAATGGCTGTAATAATTATTCGAAGTATGACCCTTATGACAGGATTTTTCTGTGTGTGGTTGGTAGTCCAGATAAACCAAACAAGGATTTATTATACTTTTCACCAATAGATAACAAACTACACAGTATTGATATATTTAGTTATTCAAGCTCACATGGGCACGGACTTGAAAAGTTCACTTATACTCCAGATGGATATATGTATATCGTTGGATTAGGAAAAAATGGCTCCGAAATCATTGCCATTAATTTAAACTGCCTAGACATAGACGATTGTAATACACCATTTCCAAATAGCCCCCCTGTAATCAATAATGAAGCTGAGTATTCTTTTAACTCTTCGCAAAAAATATACATCCCTGTAATCGCTTTTGACCCTGACAGAGATTCTCTGGTTTATAAATTAGAAAATGCTCCAAGTTGGTTGAAAATTGAAGATGGAATGATACAAGGTGTTGCTCCTGCAACCACTAAAGCAGATATAAATGATATAACTCTTATTGTTACAGATGTTCAGCAAGCAAAAGCAACATCAAATATTTCTTTAAAATGGCAAGAAAAACCTGATTATCCTCATGCAATATTTAATCAAATAACTATTGAAGAAGATGCAACTCCTCCTAGCGAAAGTTCAAACGAAGATGTAACAAATAAGAAAAGTAACTCATCTGGAGGGGCTTTTAATTTCGTATATTTATTATTGATTATTATATTTATGAGGTACTTTTCACCTCGCTCACCCATTCTAGTCAACCGCCCTCGCTTAAATGGGCATTAAATAAAGCTGTATTATGGACATTATTATGAGATTAATTTATACCTTATTCTGTTTCTTTTTATTATCGTCATGTACTGTAGGTTTTTATGACGCGGATTACGACCGTGATCCTTACACTATATGTTCTAATGGTACATATGGAGATAATAGAGAGTGTGAAACTGAGATGAAACAACTCAAGAAGTCAATTGAAAAGCACGCAGTGAAGTAGTTCATATAAGAAATTTGAACGGATAAATAGCTAAGGTCAACAAAATGGTATTTAACTATATTTTAGTGATATTGTTTAAGCTACTGAGGTTAAATCAAATTGCTACACATGCGCTACAAATAAATAGATGCCTTGTGTTGATTTTCTTTCAAGTTATTGATATTGATGCAATTTAATTTATTTCAACAAGTCATTATTAGGGCGTTATATATTCATAAACTATTGGTAATAATATGAAATTTGAATTTTGCTGGTCTCAATTAGAAAAATTACGCCAGATAAAAATTATTTCTTCGATGTATATCTGGATCTTTTTATTACCTGTTTTAGCTAAACTTTTAGTTTTGACTAACGATGTGGCAACGGTAACTGTTTTTAATTACACATTTGATATTAATTTATCAT
Organism: Colwellia sp.; assembly: GCA_013215465.1. GTDB lineage: Bacteria > Pseudomonadota > Gammaproteobacteria > Enterobacterales > Alteromonadaceae > Colwellia. The sequence continues at coordinate 89,961 of JABSOW010000021.1, forward strand.
TGCCTTTTTCTTGGAAGTTATTTTACTTTTCAGCGCTGTTTTTTGCCTTAGCAACAATCATTTATCATATACGATGTCCTCGTCTCATTAAGGAGTACCCTACGTTTTCTTCATTTGATACCGAAGGTAAACCAGAGTGGCACCTTCGAGTTTATGCAGAAGATTTAGGACTCGATTATACGGAATATAAAGAAGAACATAGCGAGTTAATGCGCGAGCATGAAGGGGAAGTTTCCTCAGGGAATGACTGGGTGCAGAGTATTTTTTGGGATCTTCATTGGCGAGCAGATGAACAAAGAAAGAAAATGCTATATGCTTGTTTAGTTTCATATCTTTTTGGTTTTATTCTAATTACCTATGTATTGGTGCAAAACCTTATTTGGGTAGTAAGAAATATTAGTTTGTTCTAAAAAATTGTTAAGTGTTGATGCATGAATATAGACTACATAGTGACTACATAAAGAATGACGTATTCACTATGACACTGATTAACAATGTTAATTTTAATTAACAAATCTAATAAGCTGGTTAGGCATAAATCAGATTAACTCAAGGCTTTTGCACTTACGAAAGTAAATTATAGGAATGAAAGTGAAAACGTATATTGTAATTTTTGTTTATATCTTACTCTGTTTAAACTTATCTGGCTGTGTGGTTGGTCATGAAGACTATAAGAGATATGTAGATATGGATATAGGAAACAATATTGAAAAACATCCACCTTTTGATTCATCTAAGGCAGGCAAGTTAATAAGGTCTGACTACTTATTAGGCGGAGATGGGCTGACTCATATTACAATTGAAAATGATGGCGTATTAAGGTATCACTATAGCTTTCAAGAGGTTTTAACAAACTATAGCATTAAAGCTTATATCGGAAAGTGTCTTATTTATTATGATGTTAATCCTGAGACTTATATCATACTAGCTTGGGGGTTTGATGAGGGCGGTAATCCACAGAGTTGTAGAACTTGGCCCTAAATTCAGTTTTTTATGCCTAACAAGGGTTTTCAAGTCGGACAAATTACAGTTGGCTTTTTGTTCGTGCCTCACTTATTTTAGCCAACAGAAATTTGCCGCTTAAAACGGCGTTGAGGCTGTAGAATTTATCCAAAGTGGAAAATGACGGATGAAATTTATGTACACAGAGGCTTTAAACGTTGTTTTTTAGCCCAATAGTGCCTCAGATTTCACGTAGCAACGCGTTTTTAGGCTTAATTTTT
>JABSOW010000022.1:0-2620 GCA_013215465.1 Colwellia sp.
CACAAATTGCATGATAACTAATTGTTAAAGAAATAAGCAGTAATCGCATTCGTTACTCGCTCTGCGCTTGGGGTTAATGTTGCCGTTTGCCCGAAGCAGGATGCGCATTGTACGCTTCCATGTTTTGATGTCAACGCTTTTTTTATAAAAAGTTAATCTTTTTTAAAAGGTTTTTCAAACTCTTAAAAAACTAAACTTTAAAACGTTAAGTTAGCTAATTCGCTTAAAAAGCGAGGAGATAACTTATCAAAACAGTTAACTGCGTTCTGTGTTAACTTAATACACTACATCCTGTAGATAACGTCCAGTTGGTTAAGATTTTTGGCTGAACCCCTTGGAACTGGAGCGCATTGTATAGATCTAGCCGTAGGGATCAAGCGTTATTTTCAATTTTGTTGCTGACTGATTAAAAGTCCCCCGTTAATGGTGATAATGCTTCATTTCTGGTTGTTATTAGTGCATTTCGGTATGTCTATATAGCTTTTGTTACCACCAACCACACTGATATTATACCCAAGTTACTTCAAAATGCAGGATTCAGCTGGAATTAGAAACGCTTTTAGGCAAGGCATTGATTGAAGAGAATGGTCGTTCAGGAGAATGTGCTCCTGCATTCTCTAATAACACCATCCATGTATCGTCCTTGTCGAAATCAATAACGCAGCATAAAGCGTTTCTAAAGCAGCCCCTTGGGGAGGCTGAGCAAATCATACTCTGCGTTACCTTTATTTTTAAGGGATAACCCTTAATAAAAAAATGTGCCTTGATTATGAATCGCTCAGTCTTCCTGAAACGAACATATTCAAGTGGAACGGGTATAGATAATGGAAGTAGCTTTTTCAATAAAAGAGTTTTGTAGGATGATTTCATTTTTCTTATTATATTTGTTCTTTCTGAATAAAGTGATTTCTCACTCAGATAGTAAAGATTAGGAAGTCAAAACTACAAATGGAATGATTACCGAATGGCCAGGAATTGAGAATCAAACTTCTAAAGGAGGTATTGATAGAATCAGAGGTTTACATTCCATCAAGTATACGTCCGCGATGTAACGCCAACATGGCTGAGTTTAAATAAAAATTTTGTCAAAAAAAAAGTGTGCCCACATTGTGGTCACACTTTTTAAATTGAAATAAGAGAATTTTCTTATTTCGACAAATTATATGGCGGTGAGCGAGAGATTCGAACTCTCGTTAGGGATAAACCTAAACACACTTTCCAGGCGTGCGCCTTCAGCCACTCAGCCAGCTCACCGTATAACTTTAATATTAAAGTTGCGCTATGGTAGTTAAAAATCTTTTAACACGCAAGTATAAATCAGGGATAAGCAGATAAAAATCATATAATTGCTTAAACACTATTCAATGCTGAACTATCTAAGCATTTCCTTTAACTTTAAGTTGATTATCCGCCGCAAAGTTTAACATGCGATGTAAAGGTATTAAGGCTTTTTTAGCCAAATCAACATCAACGGTAATTTCTTTACCTAATGGACTTTCTAAGGCCTCTGATATAGATTTCAAACCATTCATAGCCATCCATGGACAATTTGCACAACTGCGGCAAGTAGCGCCGTTTCCACCTGTAGGAGCAGCTACAAAAGTCTTCTCTGGATTAGCTTGCTCCATTTTATAAAAAATACCTCTATCCGTAGCAACAATAAAGTGCTGATTTGGCATTTCTTGACTTGCTTTAATCAATTGACTGGTTGAACCAACGGCATCAGCCATGTCAACAACATTGGCTGGTGACTCAGGATGAACTAATACGGCAGCATCTGGGTATTTAATTTTTAACTCATGTAGAGCTTTTGCTTTAAACTCATCATGAACTATACAAGCCCCCTGCCACATTAGCATTTTGGCGCCTGTCATTTTTTCAATATATGCACCAAGGTGACGGTCTGGTCCCCATAAAATCGGTTTACCTTCACTTTCAAGCATTTCTACAATTTCTAGGGCTATGCTTGAGGTAACAACCCAATCAGCACGTGCTTTAACCGCAGCAGAGGTGTTAGCATAAACGACAACCGTATGGTCAGGATGCTGATCACAAAAGGCAGAAAACTCTTCAATAGGACAACCTAAATCTAATGAACAGGTAGCTTCTAGCTCTGGCATTAAGACTGTTTTTTCTGGCGTTAAGATTTTAGCCGTTTCGCCCATAAACTTAACACCGGCGACAATAAGTGTTTGTGCAGAATGTTGATTACCGAAACGTGCCATTTCCAAAGAATCTGCAACACAACCGCCGGTTTCTTCAGCCAAGGCTTGAATTACAGGATCTGTATAATAATGAGCTACTAGCACAGCATTTTTTTCAATCAGCAAAGATTTTATTTTGTTTATGTAGTGTGCTTTTTCATCAATACTTAATAGTGCTGGTTTGGCTGGATACTGAAAATCAAAATCGACAGCGGCATTGGATTGGCTCATTCTTACTCTCTATTTTTTCATAGGTTGAGAAACGTGGCAATTATAAGGGAAAGCATAAAGAATGTGTAGTATTAAGCTAAATTCAACATTGGTAACAATAAGTACTTGGCCGTGAAGGATTTAAAGCTTCGAGATAAATTCGACTTAACGGTTAAAAGCCTTGGCTTGGAGTATTAACATTTATT
>JABSOW010000022.1:3137-81825 GCA_013215465.1 Colwellia sp.
TCGACAAATTGGTTAAAAGCCAACTGCTCTACCAACTGAGCTAACGGCCGACATTGCGTTAAGGTTGGTGCCTGAACGCGCCGCATATAATACTCATAATAAAATTTAGTGCAACAATAAATTTCACTTTTTAACTATTATTTTTCTATATGACTAAAAACATAGCAAAGCGCTACTTTTGTCAGCAGAAAAACAACCTTTTTATTGCACTAAACTTTCTAAACGCGGTTTAGCTAATTTAGCAGAAGTAGAGCTCGGGTATTCACTCAATAATTGACGGTACAATTTTACGGCTTTAACTGTGTTTTTTTGTTGCTGAGCGACCATTGCTAATTTTAACAACGCATCAGGCCTTTTGCTTGAATCTTTAAATTGTTGAACAACTATCGAAAACTCTTGTTCAGCTTCATTCAAATTACCTTTATTAAACAACAACTGCCCTAACCAATAATGAGCATTAGGTGCGTATGTTGATTGTGGGTATGTTTTATTAAAATGGCGAAATTCAGGAATTGCTTGTTCATAACGCTTATCTTTAAGTACTAAATTAAGTGCTTTATCATAAGCTTCATTTTCTGTTAAATTATCACTGTAAGTTTTCGACACTGTTGCAGAGTCAATAGCAATAGCGCTAGGAACTTGCATTGTTGGCTTTAATGCTTCACTAACACGTCTATCGAGCTCTTGATACAACTCTCGTTGCCTTTCTAGTACCTGAGACAGTTGATGAGTATGTAGCTCAGTAACACCGCGTAGGTCGTTAACTTGTGTCTGTAAGTCATCAAGCTGTCGCTGAATATTAACCTGCGAACGATTACGAGAGTCCAGCTTACGTTCAACATTAGCTAATTGTTCGGTTAGTGACGTAGAACGCGTTTTTTGTCCAGCATTCGATGTTGAGTTAATATCAATTACTGGTGCTTGTGCTGCTAGTACAATCGAAGTACTAGCAGTTAACATCAAGCCAAATAAAGCCGTTCGCTTTGAAAAGGTTTGTTTCATTTATTTTTCCGACGTGAATAAATATATTGGTAATAAATGATTTTTAGTAAACAATTACTGCACGACGGTTTTTAGAGAAAGCATTTTCAGAGCGATCTTTAACCATTGGCTTTTCTTCACCGTAGCTTACTACAGATAATTGACCTGAAGCTACGCCCATATTCTCTAAATAAGTAACGACTGCTTTAGCACGACGTTCACCTAGGGCTATATTGTACTCTGGCGTACCACGTTCATCAGCATGACCTTCAACCAATACTTTAACATTAGCATTAGCATTTAAAAATTTCGCATGTGCATCTAAAACACTGGCAAATTGCTCATTAACATTTGAAACATCGAAATCAAAATAAATAATATGTTCAGAACGTAATTTAGCTAATTCTTGACGTTTTTGCTCTTCAATTTCCGCAGCACGTTTAGCCGCAGTTACCTGTACACTATCTTCAGTAACTTGTTGCGTTACTGTGCTAGCATTGGTATCAGTATTACTTTGTTCATCACTGCTATCATTAGAGCTACAAGCCGCTAGTGCTAAAAGAGGTAAAGCAATTACTACATTTTTAAGTGTTTTGTTTAAGCGCATATTATTTTCCTTATTTTACAAAAATTATAATTTTAAATTATTGTCAGTTGTTATTATTTTTACTGAAACTACCTCAAAATAAATCCTGGCTTCAAGGTCGTTTGGTATAACTTACAAAAATGGTGACCAAGCAGGAGACTTTACTTGTCCATCAAGTGCCGGCAAACGCGCCTTAAAACGACCATCCACCGAGACCAAACCTAATACCTGCCTGTTCTTATGTAAAGTACTATATATGATCATACCGCCATTAGGCGAAACACTCGGTGATTCATCCAAACGAGTTTTAGTTAAGACTTGAAATAGTCCTGAGTCTAATTCCTGCTTAGCTAAATGGTACTGACCACGTGTTCTATTAACCATGATTAATTGCTTACCGTCAGGGGTAACTGAGCCACCTAGGTTCACTTCACCATTAAAGGTTAATCGCCTTACTTTACCGTCGATTAAACTTACGCGATAAAGCTGCGGTTTACCACCCCGTTCTGAACTAAATACTAAAGAATTCCCATCCGGTAACCAACTTGGCTCAGTGTCAATAGCTCGATTATGTGTTACCCGGCGTAATTTCTTATTTGCTAAGGTCATAACATAAAGATCAGGATTACCGTCTTTGGATAAAACCATAGCCATTTTTTTGCCGTCAGGTGAAAAACGAGGTGCACTATTAATACCATTAAATGAACTAATCAATTTACGCTGACCAGTATATATATTCATGGTATGAATTTGTGCCTGACGATTTTCAAAAGAAACATAAGCTAATTGCTCACCGTCTGGATGCCATGTTGGTGACATTAATGGTTCATTAGAACTTAACAACACCTGTTCATTAAAGCCATCATAATCTGCAAACGCTAACTGATACGGATACTTTCCTTGATCACGAACAATAACATAAGCAATCTGGGTTAAAAAAGCACCTTTGCTGCCGGTCAGTGACTCATAAACAGTATTACTGATAGTGTGAGCATAGCGGCGAAATTGTTCACTGTTAATTTGAGCACTACTTTGGCTAAGAATGTGATCTCGGGTTCTAATCAATTCTCCATTACTTAACATCGATGTTTGGCCACCCGTTATTTGACCACGAATAACATCAACCAATTGATAACTAACTTGATACTGTCCCAAGGCGTTTTCTTGAACAGTGCCAATAACAATAGCTTCTACTCCAGTATTTGCCCAAGCACTATAATCAATATTGGTCGCTGAAGTAGGTAACTGTGGAAATTTGTCTTTGCTAATAGGACTAAACTTACCACTTCGTAATAAGTCATCGCTAATAACCTGTGAAATTTGTTCCGGTAACTCACCATTGCCTTGCCACTGAAAAGGAACTATAGCAATAGGGCGAGCACTATCTACACCACCCGTTATCACTATTTCAAGTGTCGCCATAGCAGAGGTGGAAAGTAGGGTGATGAAAAGTCCGAGGAGTAATTTAATTTTCATTTTTCACTTCTAAATCAATTTAATAGTTAATGTTTATTTAAAACTTAGGCAATACCGTAACACTAATTTTGCTCATTTCTTTAAATATTTCAGGATCTTTTGATACCGGTAAAGTTCCTGCGCTATATATTGCCTGTTTAGCGGCATTACAAACAACTAAATCGCCTTTACCATTAGTGACAAATTGCACATTGCCTGATAGCGCAAGACTTATTGTTAATTTACACGATTTACCTTCCATAGTACTGCGATCTTTTATCATTCTTTGTTCAATAACATTAGTGATTAATGCTGCATAACGCTGAATTTCTGACATCATTTGCTGCTTACGAGCTTTATTTCGCGACGCCATTTCCGCAGCCATTTGTTCGGCTAGTTGTTGCTCACGAGCCGCTTGCTCTGCCGCAGATTTTGCTTGACGTTTGCGTTCAGCAATTTGCTTTTTACGTAAATCATCGGCTTTCTTAGCTGCCGCTTCTGCTTTAATTCGTTTGGTACGTGCTAATGCTGCTGCGTCTTCCGCCTTTTGTTTTTCCTGTTCTTTTTGTTTTCTTATTTTGTCCGCTTGAGCCGCTTTTACCGCAGACTCTTTTGCTGCTTTATCAGCACGATTTTTCTCCTGCTCTTTTTTCTTACGCTGTTTTTCTAATTTTTTAATACGTGCTTCTTCTTTAGTACGACGTTTTTTTGCATCATTCGCGCGTTTTTCAATCTTTTGAATACGTTTTTCTGCTGCGGCTTTGTCATCAGCCTTTTGTTTTTTAATTTTATTAATCGCTTTTTGCAATTTATCGGCATCAATTACTGTCGCCTGAATCGGCTTTACTTCTTGAGCTACAGCCATATTTTTTTTCGGTATTGCTTCAGTAGTAAAATCACCAACAAATAACACTACAACTAACGCTATATGTAAAACAACACTAATGATTAATGCATTAAGGAGCTTCTTGTCCACCCTAATTCTCCACAGGATTTGTCATCAAGCCTACCGAAGGTACACCGGCAACATTTTGTAATAGCACCATCAACTGAATAACCGCATTATATGAAACGGCGCCATCTGCATTCACCACCACTGGTGTATCAGGATTAACCGCTAAATGCGCTTTGACTAGAATGGCAACTTCTTCAGCAGATAATGGCTCTTTGTCGTTAGCACCTAAGGTTATATAATATCGGCCTTGCGCATCAACCGAAGCAACCAGTGGCGGCTTAGTATCTTTATCTAACGCCTCTGCTGCTGCTTGCGGTAAATCAACTTTAACCCCTTGAGTAATTAATGGTGCGGTAACCATAAAGATTATCAATAACACCAACATAACATCAATGTATGGCACGACGTTAATTTCAGCAACTTTGCGACGTCTAACTCTTTGATACATACGTTACTTCCCCAATGAACCTTGTTGCTCAATTGCGGTTTGACGTTGCAAAATACTGGCAAATTCTTCCATAAAGTTGCCGTAGCTATTTTCAAGCTTTTCAACTTTATGACTAAAGCGGTTAAATGCCATTACTGCGGGAATAGCGGCAAATAACCCCATAGCGGTAGCAATAAGCGCTTCAGCAATACCAGGAGCAACCATAGATAATGTTGCTTGTTGGACCGAGCCTAAACCAATGAAGGAATTCATAATCCCCCAAACCGTACCAAATAAACCGATATAAGGGCTAATAGAACCAACGGTGGCCATAAAAGGTAAATGAACTTCTAAACTATCTACTTCACGAGATAACGCAACTCGCATGGCCCTATGTGTGGCATCAACAATAACTTGAGGGTTATCAATATGACTTTTACGTAAGCGAGCAAACTCTTTAAAACCGGCAACAAATAAACTTTCAATACCTTGTATTTGATCTTTTACTGACACTTCATTGTATAACTTGCTTAAGTCGGCACCACTCCAAAATTTATCTTCAAATTCTTTCAACTGCTTTTTAGCCATACTTAACGCTTGACTACGTTGAAAAATCATCGCCCAACAGGCAACCGAAAAGCCAAGTAAAATTAACATAACAAATTTCACTAATAAACTGGCTTCTAATACGAGATCAAAAATTGAAAGTTCAGCAGACACGTTTAAACGCTCCTAAAATAGATTCTGGAATAGCCATAGGCTTAGCACTTTGAAAATTAACGCAAGCAACACGTATTGTGGCAGTACATATCACTTGTTGTGCTTGGTTGGTTATTTGTTGATGAAACACCAAACTAGCACGTTTTAGCGCAGTAATAGTGGAATTAACATTAAGTAAATCATCTAACTTTGCCGAAGCAACATTGTCCATTTCAACCCTTCTGACCACAAAACCAATTTTTTGTTCTAAAAATTGGTTTTGATTTATACCTAGCTCTCTTAGCCACTCGGTACGAGCGCGTTCAAAAAATTTTAAATAATTGGCATAATAAACAATTCCACCCGCATCAGTATCTTCATAATAAACTCTTAAAGAATAATTTTGGCGTGTATTCGGCATTTAAAATAGCTTTCAAGGATAATAGAGTTAAGTAAATGTATAGTAATAGATAACCTAGGAGACAAACAAGGTGAAGTTCATGAATAGTTACATTTTATAGCAAAAAATTTACTTTAATAAAGAAAATCTTAAAACACCGCCAATTTATTAAAGCCGTAAAATACAAAAGCCATCAAGCCTTTTTAAAGGGCTTAATGGCTTAATTTCATCTGATTACGATTAGAAACTATAGGTTAGATTAACACTGCCATTTACTGGTGCGCCGTAAAAACCAATATTCTTTAAACTAGTGATATATTTTTCATCGCTAATATTATTAATATTTGCTTGTATTGAGAGACTCTCTGATACGTCCAAACGAGCAAAAGCATTAACAAGTAAATATGAATCTTGTTTTACAGTTGCCGCAGCATTCTCGGTTTTTGATTGCCATTTACCGCCCAAGCCCATCATTAATTCAGGTAATTGCGGTAAAGTGAAATCTAACGAAAACTTAACAAGATTTTTTGGCTCCCATGAGCTGGTATTTTTACCTAATTCATCTTCTATATCTAAATTAGTGTAAGCAAAAGAAGCATTGATATTATCGGTTAGATGCCCAAAAACTTCCAACTCAAAACCACTTGAGTCCATTGTTGTGCCTTTATAATAGTAGTTTCCTAGCTCGTTGACACCTGCATAAACGGCTATATTGTCTTGTTCAGCACTAAATACAGCAAAGGTAGCGAGTAAGTTATCATCAAACCATTGTGTTTTTACGCCTATCTCGTAGTTTACACCTATACTTGGGTCTAAGAAATGGCCATCGTAATCATACTGTTCTTGTGGTTGATATATATCTGAATAACTAACATAAGCATTAATATCATCAGTAATCGAATATGTTGCGGCTAGGTAAGGGCTAATTTCGTTTTCATCATTATCAACAGCACCACCAGAGTTATAACCTTTTCGGCTGTAATCAATGGCATTAAAGCCGGCTATGATAAATAAATCATTGCTTATATTTAACTTTGTTGAGCCAAATAGGCGAGTAAGGGTTACATCAAGGTCAGCATATTTATTGCGCTCACCCCAGACTGGCTCAGGAATGGCATCTTGCGCATACGGAAAAGCAGGAGTTAAGCCATAAGCTGGTGTGGTTGCCTGATCATAACCATTGGTAAAAGAAATATCTGTGCTTTTAGAGGTACTTGCACCAAATATCAGTTCATGGTCTTGGCCAAATAAGCTAAATTCACCTATTGCGGTTAGGTCAAATAAATCTGCGCTAAATTCCGAGTCATATCTGCCTGGCTGGCTGACTAGACCTAGGTTAGTTTCACTGTCAAAGATGCCATATACATATAGTAATTTACTTTGGTCTTCAGAATCTTGTTTATTATAAGTTGCTTTTATTTCCCAATCATTGTCAAAGGTATAAGCATATTCAATAAAAGCGTTGATATTAAGAGTGTCCCACATAGTCCAGTCTTGAGTTGGACTGGTACTCACATCAAAGTCTGCCTGCGTGCCGTCGGAATTGGCTAGTGGTAAGCCGCCCCACATAACACCATCACTATTGGCATCTTGGTATGAAGCGCCAAAGGCTAGTGTTGAGTTGTCTGTAAGTTGTCCATCAACTACAGCCGAGAGATATGTACGATCGTCTGCTAAACCATTAAGATATGAGCCTGAGTCTTGTGCAACAGCAACAATACGTGCCGCCCAACTGCCACTTTCGGTTAATAAAAACGAAGCGTCTGCTTGTAAACGTTGAAGATCATCCGAGCCAAGTGTTAAACCGACTTCCGCTTCATTTTCATTGCTTGGACGTTTACGTACATAGTTAATAGTACCTGCAGCATTACCGACCCCCGTTAATTGACCATTAGCACCACGAATGACTTCTATCTCTTCATAACCGTAACTTTCCATAGCGCCAGTAACGAGACCCCAGCCATTAGGTAGTCCAATACCATCAATTTGCGTACTTTTAATATCAAAACCACGAGAGGTATATCTGGTGCGGTTAGTTTCACCGCGTTCTACGGTAATACCTGTCGCCATTTGCAGTACATCATCAATGTTATTAACCGCGAAGTTCTTAATTTGCTCAGAGTCGATAACACTAATTGATTGTGGCGTTTCATTAAGTTCCATGGTTAAACCAGTAGCACCTTTACTTACTCGGTCTGAACGAACACCAACAATCAGAATCTGCTCTATTTGCTCATCATTGCTTTCAACATTTGCCTCAGATTGAACTTCTTGTGCATAAGTTTGAAAGCCCATCGCTAAAACTAAAGAAGACAGTGCAAAAGTATGTTTACGTTTCATGTTTACCCTTAAATATTATATTTTTTTGAAATAAATCAAATCGGGCTGATTGTACATTTAAATAAAATGCAACACAAATGATAATCGTTAGCATTCTCCGTCAACTAGTTAAATAGCAACCATTATCAGTCAGTTTTTCTTGATATCTATTATGTTGAGCATTACTATGCACGCTTAATTGCAGTCCTGTGTACACTGAATAATGCGGATAAAACATGGTAAAACTTAGTAATCGTTTCTGGTTCCAACTTCATGGCTGGTTTTCATTACCTATATGGATAATATTTTGCTTTGTTTGCCTGACAGGAACAATTTCAGTAATCAGCCATGAATTGACTTGGTTAACTAACCCTGCGGCTCGTGCTAGTAATCCTGATAATCTTGCAGAAAAAACAATGCCAGAGCTTATTGCCATTGTTGAGCAAGCTTATCCAACCGCTAAAGTTAGCACAGCGATGTCCTTTGAATCATACTTAGTCAATGCGGTTATATTTACCGATAGTAACAAACCCTATGCCATTGCGTACGTCAACCAATACACCGGTGAAATACAACAGATTAATCAAGGCACAACTTTTACTAATTTTATGCGCTCTTTGCATGGTTGGTTATTATTCCCTTGGCAAAACAGCTACAGTGTTGGCTATTATCTGGTTTGTGCAATGGCAATAGTAATGTTAGGTGCACTCATTACCGGCTTGGTCGTTTATAAAAATTTTTGGCGAGCATTTACTCAACCTAAACTGCGTCTAAAGCAAGGTAAGAAAACATTTTTAGGCGATTTACATCGCTTGTCTGGCGTTTGGTCTATTTGGTTTTTATTATTAATGAGCATTACGGGTTTATGGTATTTAGTGCAAGCAGTTTTATGGCACAATAATATTGATATAGAGCCACATCCTCCTTTGGTAGAAATAGTACAACTATCTATAGAAACCACTAGCAAGCCAGTTAGACCCGTGACATTATCTGCTGCACTGCTGATTGCAGAGAATAAATTCCCTGACTTTAAAAGTACCTACATTACGCCCCCTGAACACAACCGTGATACCTATAAATTATATGGCGAAGGTGATTTTATTTTCTTTGACCAATACTCTTATGCCGTGATAGTGAACCCATGGACAGGTGACATTGTTAGTGAACGCTCGCCCGCTAAAATGAACACACTACAAACATTATCTCACATCGCCGATCCACTGCACTACGGCACTATTGGTGGCATTTGGACTAAAATTATTTGGTTTGTTTTTGGTGTCTTTTTGACGGGGATGTCGATCACTGGCTTTATGATGTGGGGAAGCCGCACAATTAAGGCATCTAATCGTAACACTGTAGATTCATCAGCAGTTAAAGACTCAGAACTGGTACTAACTAAGCAGGAAGTAAAGTAATGGCGCGCGTTAACAATAATTTATGGAATCGCTACAAATACAAAATAAATGCTCTAGTGCTACTTTTATCTGTTTATTTTTTATATCAATCATTAAATCCAAAATTTCCTGATACTTGGAATACACAAAAAATTGGTTTATTTGAAATAACACCTATGCCATTTAATCTTGAGCCGCCTTACCTTCATGACGGTCATTACACAAAAGATTTCTTTCTGGTATTTAGTCAAGGTAAAATTGATGACATACGCCAAGCATACTTAAATATTGGTAGTAAGCCCTTACCTCTTTCAACACTACAAGCAGGTGACAGTGGAATATTGCATGGCAGTCAGCATGGTCAAGAAGTTCATGCTATTGCGCCTAAAACGTTAAAAACAGAAGATAAGGTGTGGTTAACTATTGAGAACTGGCAAGGAGAGCAAGTAGTTACATATTGGGAACTACCAAAAGAGCTACTACCAAACTAAATGATAACGTTAATAAACTTTAAATAAAGGCTTATTTCAACTAATTTTTGCATTAGTTTTTCTAATGACAAAATGTATTTTTTTTAGTTTGTTATATACACCTATTTTATCTAAACTGCCTTTGCTTTCTGATTCAGCTTGTTGTTAGCTAATACGATGTTACCTCTGCTTTCCCCTAGAGATAACATTAGCCAGATAGCTTTTGAATAGATACTTTTTAATGTGCACTTTGTATGAATTTATTATCTTTTCCCTTTGACATGTTTCTTGGAGCTTTCTCTTTGAAAAAGACTTCCTTCTATCAACTTGATATTTGAGTTGGCCTGCAATAATTTGCGGGCTTTTTTTTGCCTAAAATTTGATAGCTGAATGGCTTGGTTTTTGCCTGCTACAATTGCCCAAGCACTTGAGCAGGTTCTATTTTAGTCGCTCGCCAAGCAGGATAAATAGTCGCTAACAGTGACATAACAAGCGCGGTAAACACTGTGATATAAACATCAGGCATATGTAAGTGACTTGGGATATGATCAATAAAATACACATCAGCCGACAACAGCTTTAAGGTAAATAAAGCTTCGATAAAGGCAACAATCTCTGCTAGGTTCAATGCTAAAACCACACCAAGAATACCACCAATAATACTGCCTAACAGGCCGTTAACTAGACCTTGATAAATAAAGGTTAACATGATTAATCTAGTACTCGCGCCCATAGTTTTAAGAATAGCGATATCACCTTTCTTATTATGCACTGCCATAATTAAGGTAGAAACAATATTAAAACTTGCTACCGCAATAACTAACACTAAAACAATAAACATAACCATGCGAACCAGTTGTATATCGTTAAATAAATGCCCTTGAGTACGAGTCCAATCTTTAATATAAACATAATGATCAAACTGATAAGCAATATCTTTAATAATATTAGGCGCGGTAAAAACATCATTAAATTTCAAACGAATACCTTGTGTTTCTCCTGGCTTATAATTTTTAATATCGGCAGCTTGCACAAATGAAACATAAGCAAGTGTTTCATCAATAACACCACCAAACTTAAAAATACCGACAATTTTCACATAACGCTTTATCGGCGCAGAAAATACATTTTGCTTTGCGGCTGTATTGTTAGAGGGTAATAAAATTTGTACCTTATCCCCTAGTTTTACCGATAATTTTTTAGCGACGCCAACGCCGATAACAATGCCATTACCTATACTTTCATTATTATCCCTCTGATTTAACGCTTGCCAACTGCCTTCAATAATATAATTATCTATATCTGATACTAGTGTTTCTAAATTTACATCTACGCCTCTTATTTCCAATGCCTTTAGCTGCGTTTTATGCTGCATCATACCCGTTAAAGTTATCACTGGCGCCGCAGCAACAACTTGAGAATTCTTTTGTATCCGCTTAATATTTTCAGGCCAATTGGCTATTGGTTCATTTACAGATATTAATTCCGCATGAGGCACTATAGACAAAAGCTTACTCGCCAACGCTTTCTCAAAACCGTTCATCGCACTTAATACCACTATCAATATCGTAGTGCCTAATGCGATACCAATCGTTGAAGAGGCCGATATAAAAGTAGAAAAACCCTGACCATGACGACTACGAACATAACGTAATGCTAAAAAAAGGCTTAATGGGGTAAATATTGACTCGGCAGCTTTTTCATTATTGGTTTTTTTTATGGCACTAGTCATATTAGACATTTGTTGTTGGTCCGAGCTTGTTAGACTTATTTACAGCAACTTGGTTGCTTTCAACAAAGGGCATCAATTTTCCATGATCTAATTTTAGCTGTCTGTCCATGCGCATAGCTAAAGTAATATCATGAGTAACGATAACAAAACTAGTTTGCGCACTTTGGTTTAAACTACGCAGCAATTGATAAATTTGTTCTGCGGTATCACTGTCTAAATTACCGGTTGGTTCGTCCGCTAAAATTAGGGACGGTTTGGTCACCAATGCTCTTGCAATGGCTGTACGTTGCCGCTCTCCCCCTGACAATTCACTTGGTCTATGATGACCACGGTGCGCTAAACCAACCTGCGCTAATACTTCAGTTGCCATCGCTATTGCTTGTTTAGGTTTATCGCCACGAATAAGTAAAGGCATGGCAACATTTTCAAGGGCGGTAAACTCCATCATTAAATGATGGAATTGATAAATAAAACCAATATGCTGATTACGAAAAGCTGCCCTTTGCTTATCTGATAAGGTTAAAATGTTAACATTGTTAATATACACCTCACCTGAGGTTGGTAAGTCTAAAGCACCTGCAAGATGTAAAAACGTGCTTTTACCACAACCTGAACTGCCGACAATAGCCAGTAACTCACCCTTTTCAACCGTCAAGTCTAAACCATCTAACACTTTCGTTTCTAAATCGCCTTGCTGATATGACTTAGATAATTGATTACAGTGTAAAACATTACTCATTGCGTAGAACCTCTGCCGGTTGAGTTTTTGATGCTTGAAAAGCAGGATATAAGGTAGCAACAAAACTCATTGCTAGTGCTGACAACACAATTGTTACTACATTATTAACGTCAATCTGCACAGGTAATGACTGTGCCGCATAGCCCCCACCTAAAATATTAACTCCAAATATAGCTAATATTTCATTGAGATTAAAAGCGATTAATACGCCAAAAAAACTTCCTAACGTAACACCCCACAAGCCATTAACCATGCCTTGGGTAATGAATATTTTAACAATTCCCATTCGAGATAAGCCTAATGTTTGTAAAATACCTATTTCCCCTTGCTTTTCTACCACCACCATAACCAGTGCCGAGACAATATTAAAAGCGGCAACCGCAACAATTAAACTCAGCATTAACCACATCATTTTTTTCTCCATATTAACGGCAGAAAAAAGCGCTCCTTGACTATCATTCCAGGTAGTAAAAGCGAGGGGATTCATAGGGGAATTTATCTTATGGTTAGATGATAATGCGTCTGCTACTTGCTGAGCGTTAAAAGCATCATCTAAATAAAGGCGTAATTGATCTATACCATCACCTTTTCGACGGAGTAATTTCGCCCCATATTTACTGTGCACATACACCATTGAATCATCAACTTGCGAGCCAACATCAAAAATTCCGCTGATAATAAAGTTACGTTGCACTGGAACCCTACCCATAGGGGTAAAAATAGTTTTATTTGGCAGTACTAAACGTACCGTATCTTGCATCGACACTTTTAACTTATTTGCTAAAGAACGACCAATAACAATGCTGTACGCTTGCTCAGACAAACTTGATAAAGAGCCTGATAGCATATGACGGTTAATAATATTATTTTCTTCAAATTCAGGGATAATACCCTGCAGTAATACGCCTTGCAGATTTACTGATGATTGAATAAGCGCTTCACTACTTAGGAATGGGGTAACCTGCTGTATATGCTTTTGCCGTAGTAACTGCGTTCTAAGTGCGGGCCATTCTTTGAAAGAGTTCACTTTAACGCTATATTTTTCCGTAACAGGTTCTTGAGTAACAATAACATGAGGCACTATCCCTAAAATTCGTTTTTTAAGCTCACCTTCAAAACCATTCATCACAGACACAACAGTGATCAATGAAGCGACCCCAAGCAAAATACCCATGATAGAAAAAAAAGTAATAAAAGAGATAAAACCTGTACGGTTTTTACTGCGACTATAACGTAAACCAATAAAGAGACTAACAGGTTGAAACATTGAATATTGTTACTAAAAGCGACGATAAAAATCGTGTGGATATGAGCTATTCAGCATAACACAGCTACTTAATATTTAATGCTATTGTTCTGTGAAAAAAATAAAAGATACTTAAACTTAGCAATTTCTGCTATAAGTTTGTTATTCAATAAGATTTTATTAACCTACTTGGTATAACGTTAAGTATTAGCAAACATGACAAAAATGAACAACGAAACAATCGAACAGAAATTAGCTAAATATCATGAGTTTTTTTCGATAGAACATAACTTTAGTATTAATATTTTACCGCTTGAGTTAACTAAAGTGACCAGTTTTGAACGGTTTTTAGCCGACATGCCAACGCCGTTTAAAATGGCAAGTGATATGAAAAGTATTGATCAATCGGCATTACGTCCATTACAGGCGCTTTCTGGCGTTGCCGGGCAACTAGTTGAATTTTTAAATCATCAGTCGTCAAAAATAGATTTACTTATTGGTTACATTTTAAGCCAACAAGATGACGAAGAGCACAGATATCAAGGCATTAAGTTCGGTGGTGGCGGCTTATTATTTACCGCAAATAAAGCGTTCAAACTAGCACAGTTATTAGAAATGAAAGTTTTTCTACTCAATAAAAATTGTGCAGTTTACTGTTACGGCGAAATTATTGAAGTACAACAAAATCAAGATAGCTATTTACACAAAGTAATATTTCACTTTATTCGTGAAGATGATCGAGAAATACTGGTACGAAATAGCCTACACGAGCAATCGAAACAATTACAAGCTCTTGCCCAACAAAGGAACCAAGACAGTAAAATTTAGCCATTGAACTGAATCATGCATCTTTAAGTGGAACGGGTATATGTCATTAAGCGTTATCATATTAATATCTTTAGCCCTTGGCATCATTATCGGCGGCATTTTATTATTAAAAAAATCCGCCAGAAAATTTGATTTAACCACAGAGCAGTTAAAACGTATTAAAAAACGAAATAAAACGCTAGATGAAAAAGAACGAAAAGAAAAAAAATAACAAAAATAGCGTAGTAAGCCGTCAGTGGCTAAGTCCTTTACACACAACCTGGTATATCTATAACCTAGTACATCAATATTGAGACCCTTAGTAAAGACACTACGGAGTATCAATAACAGGGTGATTTTTAAATTTTAATTACGATACAAGGTTTTAATTAAGTGATAACCAAATTTTGTTTTTATTGGACCATGTACTTTTAACAATTCTCTTTTAAAAACTACTTCATCAAACGCCTTAACCATTTGTCCGCGACGAAACTCACCTAAATCACCACCCTTTTTCTTTGATGGACAAATTGAGAACTTTCTCGCTAGTTGCCCAAAATCTGCACCTTTAGCTAACTTCTCTTTTAATTCAAGCGCTTGTTTTTCCGTTTTTACTAAAATATGAATTGCTGCTGCGTTAGCCATGACTAGCCTTTAATTACTTTTTTAACTATTTAAGTCATTATACCAAGGTTTAATCTACTGGTAATACCATATTTTTCTTTTACTCTCAGTACTGTTGACATAAAATGTCACAGAGACTTTTAATAGCAACGAATTATCGATCCCTATGAGCACAATAAAACATTTATTTGAAAATAATAAGAAATGGGCTGACAAAATAACAGCAGAAAATCCTCGCTTTTTTCAAGGCCTTTCAGAGCAGCAATCACCAAAATATTTATGGATAGGTTGTTCAGATTCTCGCGTACCTGCTAATGAATTATTGGGTATGCAACCGGGGGAAGTGTTTGTTCATCGTAATATTGCCAATCAAGTTATTCATACTGATTTAAACTGTTTATCGGTGATTCAATTTGCTGTAGATATTTTAAAAGTTGAACACATTATTGTCTGTGGTCATTATCGATGTGGTGGTATTAGCGCTGCTTTTGATGATAAAAGCCACGGTTTAATTGATAACTGGTTACGTCATATTCAAGATGTATATCGCTTTAATAAAAAGAAATTAGATGCAGTTGCCGACGAAACTCAGCGTATGAACTTAATGTGTGATTTAAACGTTATTGAACAAGTAGCTAATGTATGTAATACCACGATATTACGTAATGCTTGGCATACTAGGCAAAATGTGACCGTGCATGGTTTAGTGTACAATTTACATGACGGTATATTGAAAGACTTAAAGGTATCGGTTAATAGTAACGAAAAAATGCACGATTAGCGAAAAAAAGTTACGAGTAGTGAGTTCCGAAAAAATCACTCTATGAGTTTATTATCTTCGGAACTCGAAACTATTCCACTAGCAACTAAAGAACACCTCGTTCCATTTGATTTAATTCAATCGATTTAAATAAGGTTGAAAAGTTACCTTCTCCAAAGCCTTGATCATTTACTCGTTGGATCATTTCAATAAAAATAGGTCCAAATAAATTTTTAGTAAATATTTGTAATAAATAAGTATTTTCACCTTGGCTATCCACTAAAATTTGATGCTCTCTAATTTTATCTTTATCTTCTTTAACCCAAGGAACGCGATCAAAAATTTCATCATAGTATTCAGGTACTATATGCAAGGTATCGATAATATTACTATCGAGTTTATCTAAAGAAGCAACTAAATCATCAGTGATAAACGCCAAGTGTTGTACACCTGGGCCATTGTACTCATTTAAATATTCGTCAATTTGATTATCTTTACTGCCTTTACCTTCATTGATTGGAATACAAAATTTGCCACAAGGGGATTGTAATGCATAAGAAATTAACGCTGTTTTAATGCCTTTAATATCAAAGTATCTTATTTCGGTAAAACCAAAAACATCTTTATAAAAATCAGCCCATTTATGCATGGTGCCTTGATAAACATTATTAGTTAAATGATCTACCGCTAAAAAGCCTTTATCCTCAACAACTACAGGTGCATCGTGAGCATCAAAGTCAGTATCATAGATAATGCCTTTGTTTTTACCATCTGCTTTAAAGTTTTCAATAAAGTAAATTAAGCTATCACCAATACCAAAAATTGCCGGATAAGGTAATTTATTTGTTACCTTTTCAGCTGACTTAGCACCACGCTTTACTGCTTTTTCAAAAGCAAAACTCGCATCTTCAACACGCCAGCCCATAGAACAAATTGCAGGTCCATGACTTTTAGCAAACTCTTTTGAAAAACCGGTAGTTTCTCTATTAAGTAAAAAGTGAATATCATTTTGATTAAAATAATCAATATTGCGACCTTTAAATTTTTTGGTTTTTGAAAAACCAAAACCATAAAAAGCCTTTTCCATAAAATCTGAATCAGGGCTCGCATATTCAGTAAACTCAATGCCACATAATTTCAACGGGTTTTGCTTTAAATCAGCAGTAAGGTCAGTCATATCTTTATCTCTATTAGCGGTAATTCTAATACCCAATATTTGGGTATATCTTGGTATAACTCCATTATCTAGAGGAACGAACTTAAGCGAAAGGGCAAGCGCAATAGAGTTTTTAGCGGATATGTAAATTAAAATGTACGAATATTCAGGAAAAAAGTAAGCAGAAACAAAGCAAGGCTAGATAGGGGCTATCAACAAGGTGTATTAGTATATTTACAAAAAATAAACAGCACTTAAAAACATGGTCTTATTATAATCCCAAATCAAGCTATTTATTCATTATTATTAGATAAATGTAATGCTAGTATAAAAATATTGCTACTGAAGCTAGTTTTAGTGGTAAAAAAATACTGCCTATAAAGTGACAATAATGCGTAAACATAGCCACCTAGAAGAGATAAATTACGTGGTAACCATTAAACCAAACATGCCAAGCATAAACCCCAGAACAGCCCCCATTGGTGGTGCCCAGTGTTTTTCCAGCTTCACTTGAGGCGCTATATCTTGAAAAATCGAGTAGAGAATACCGCCAGACGCAATAAGCATGATAGCCGAAATAGCTTCTGGATATTCTGACAGCCAAAAATAGCCAGATATTCCGGCAATAGGGCCGAGTGTAGCCATTACAGAAAACATGATAATAATTTTTCGAGGTTGGTAAGCTGAAGTTGAATTTAATTCGCGATATGCACTAAACCCTTCAGGTAAATTTTGTAGCGCAATTAAACCTGCAAGTAAAAATGCATTGCTATTTCCCATTGCGAATGCCGCACCTAGGGCAATTGATTCAGGAATGAAATCAGAAAGCATTGCCGCAAGTTGGCTAGCGGGGGTATTTATTTTTTTAAGATAGATATCAAGGAACATAAAGCTCAGGCCACCGATGCTAAACCATATACAAGCAGTTAATGGCTTAAGATTCGCAATACCTTCAGGAACCAAAACTAAGGCTACTGCTGACAAGAGCGCGCCCCCCCCAAAAGCCATTACACCATGGCTGAATTCTGCTTCAATCCACTCATTGCTAATGTTTTCAAAGTAAGCAATTGCTGCACCTAACGGCATAGCTAAACCAGCTAATAATGTAGATGTTATAACTATTAGTAAAAGGTCCATGAATTAATCCGTAATAAGGTATGACGCCAATTAAGCGGCTAAATAATAATTTAATGCGAAGCAGAGCCGAGTGACATAATACGGGCTATCCCTGTCACAATAAAAAATGCTGCCAAAATCTTATTTAACAACCTATTATGTATTTAATTTACTTGGATTAATAGTAACTTTAACCTCCATCTATGCATATGTTTTTTCTTTTTCTACAACGAGCTATTATCTCTATTTTTTCGTGTTCAGGTGTGTCTAGCCAACCACTAATCTCTGATACTAAACGATAGCAACCTACACAGATATCATTTTCATCTAGTGTACATTTACCCACACAAGGGCTTACTACTTTTTGTCTATTTACGCTTGAAGCATTAATCATACTAATAATTTTATCCCCGATGACAGGGTTGCTGTCACCCTTAATTTAAGTGCAAAACACCTACGCCCTACTTCATTTGTTTCTAGCTTCAAATCAAGTTGTTATCACGAATTTCAAACACAAAAAAGGCGCTTTTTAGCGCCTTTTTCACATTTTAATGATCACAAATTAGTTCTGACGTTGTGGACGTTCACTACGGCGACGAGGAGCTTCCTGTCTAACTACTTGTTCATCTGATGTAGTAATAGCAAGCGGTTGACGACGAACACGCACACCTTTTAGTTGTTTAAACAATTCATCAGGAATGCCTTTTGGTAACTGCACAAAGCTATGCTTTTCATGCAAGTTAATCGCACCAATATAGCTACTATCAAGTGATATTTCATTGGCTATAGCGCCAACAATATCACCAGGACGTGCACCATGCTCTTTACCCACTTCTAAGCGGTAAGTCTGCCAATCAACATCATTGCGATTTACTTTAGCTTTACGTGGTCTGTCATCACGTGAACCACGCTGACCATTTCTATCACCTCGGCTATCAGCACGAGAGTCACGACGAGAATCTCTACCGCGATCATTACGATCATTTCTATCACGGCTACTACGCTCACGTGTATCACGGCGCGGCTTAGGATCTTCTTTCGGCTCTAATGGTTGCTTTAATTGTTTTTGGAATAACAATGCTGCCGCTAAATCAGTCATCGATAATTCAGATTCACTGGCTATCGTTTCAATAATTTCACGCATACTTGCTAAATCTTTTGACTCAACAATTTTAGCTATTTCATCACGGGCACGTTCAATACGTTTTTTACCAAGTTCTTGAATATTTGGTAATTCATACATATTCACGGTGCCAGATGTTAAACGCTCATAATGACGTAATGAATACATTTCACGTGGGCGAACAAAAGCAATTGACATGCCTTCACGACCCGCACGACCTGTACGACCAATACGGTGAACATACGCTTCATTATCACCTGGTAAGTCATAGTTGATAACTAATGAAATACGAGGGATATCTAAACCACGAGCCACTACATCAGTTGCCACTAAAATAGACGACTTGCCTGATTTCATTTGATCAATACAACGCTCTCGTTGCGCTTGGTTCATATCGCCATTAAGCGCTAATGCAGGGTAACCAGCGCGCTCTAATTTTTCTGCTACATCAACAGTATCATTACGGGTACGCACAAAAATGATCATGGCATCATATTCTACAATTTCAGCAATACGCTCTAACGCGGTCATTTTAGTAATGCCCGTTACTTTCCAAGCATATTGAGTAATATTAGCTTTTGATTGCTTAACTGCGGCAATTTTAATATGCTCAGGATCTTTTAAGAAACGGTTAGCAATTTTACGAATAGCTGGCGGCATAGTTGCAGAGAACAAACACATTTGCGTAGTTTTTGGTAAGTGATCCAAAATCCACTGAATATCTTCTAAGAAGCCCATGTTTAACATTTCATCGGCTTCATCAAGAACACATACTTTTAAGTCGCCTAATTTTAGACTCTTACGGCGTAAGTGATCCATTAATCGACCAGGTGTACCAACAACAACTTGCGCACCGCGCTCTAGTTGTTGAAATTGTGGACCGTAAGATTGGCCACCATACAATGTAGCAACACGTAGACCTTTCATGTTTTTACCGAAAGATTCAATTGCTTCAGCAACTTGCATCGCTAATTCACGAGTTGGTGCTAACACCATTAATTGTGGTTTTTTAATTGAGGTATCAATTTTTGCCAAAGCAGGTAAACCAAAAGCGGCAGTTTTACCCGTGCCAGTTTGTGCTTCACCTAAAACATCTTTACCAGCTAATAACGGCGGGATAGTTTGTGCTTGAATATCCGTAGCTGAAGTAAAGCCAATTGAGGTAATGGCCGTTAATAAATCTGCTGGTAAGCCTAAGGTATCAAAACCGATAGCAGTGCTTGTTTCTTCAGTTTTGTTTTGATCGGTATTTTGATCGATATTATTTTGTTCAGTCATAATTAAATTTCATCTTCGCAAGGCAGGTATTAACGAAGAACAGAAAAAAATCACAAAACAATAGAACACCTTCAATCGACGTATTGATCAGAAGAAGATCGAACGCGGAAAGTGTACTGATAAATAATTTTTAATTGCTAAGTCTTAAACCTGCGTACATCATACGAGGAAACCACCAGGAAGACTTAAAGCGCATAGTGTATTGTCACACTATATTTCTGCTGGAAACGAAATGTTCAGCTGGGCAAGTCTATTGGGCGGTATAACCCCCACTCATTTTCGATTTATTTATCGTTCATTCTAAATAATGAAATCAATAAATAATGCACTTCCTTGTAACTTTCAGTGCTATTGCTGATTTTGTTGAAAAAAACAACATCCCTTCATCGAGGCGCGCATTATACGCAGTTTAACGGAATACACAAGAGATTTAATTGATAATAAAAAATTATCAATCACAAGTTCAAAGGAACCTACACTAGATAACTGAATTAAAAGAACAACTAGAAATTAATAATTATATTATTGTTCTATTTTATATAATTAATCTGTTAACTTAATCCGCACTAAATGATTAATGCGTTGCAATGAGAATATTGCCGCGTAAATAGCAGGTAAGGCTAATACCTTTCTTAATTCAGAAAAGGACTGCTCTGACAAAGCAGCTAATTTCTTTTCATCAATCACATATAAGCCATTAATAGAATACTCATCCTCACCTTCTAGTTTAAGGTTCAAGGTTTGTGGGACTAATAAGTCTTTATCTAACAGTAATTTAATAAAGTTTTCTGTTGCATTGGTTTTTTCAATATAACTAACAATGCGCTCACCTTTATCTGTTAGCCATTGATTTTGAACTCCATTTTCATCAAATAACGCCTCACCTTCAGTTTTGTTAACTAAAAATGAGTCTGCATCAAAGCACAATACAGCGTTATCTCTATTTTTTTCTTGATGAAGTAAAAAAGGATAAAGAGTTAAACCTTCAGGTTTGTAAGCTGCTTGCCAAGTATCGTCACGAAAGAATAAATTTTCTTCGCTCTTCAGACCTAATAACGCGATAGCTTTAAATTGCCCTGTGCCCGCATCTTTAATAAAAACTATCGGAAACTCTTGACTTGCAGCGATAAACTCTTGCACTACCACTGGGGCAAAGTGTTTGTTTTTACTTTGTTGCAAGTTTTCATTATTTTTAATTTTAAGCTGGCCATGGGCACTATTATTTATCGCTTTAATATCCACTACTAATTCTCCAATTCATTGCTAATACTTTATAGTTTTTGAAAACCATATTGACTGACTTTTCTCAGTAACTCATGGTTTGACGGCAATTGTTTTTTAATTTGTTCTGTAACTACTTTTACTTGCGCATAATGCTGTTTTGCTATGTCTTGTTTGTTAAATGAACTTTTATTAAAGCTTAGGTCTTGGTTAAACTCCATACCATAAAGTACATATTGATAGCTGTCTAACGGGAAAGGCTCATAAACATTGTCAAAATCATAATTAGATATCAATTGATGTTTCCACCGTGCTAATCGCTCTAACAGGCTATCTGGCACTGTATTAAGGTTTTTATTATCTTGCCAAAAAGGTTCATCTCTTTTTGAAAGATAATAATGCATTTTGATAAAGTCGATGGTTTTATCCCATCTAAACTTAAATGATTTATTAACTTGTTTTTCAACAAGTCCCATTGAGGCGCGGTCACGCGGAAATAGTTCAGCTAACATGTTAGCTGAGGCTTCAATAAGAAAAATAGCCGAAGCCTCTAAAGGCTCAACAAATGCAGCAGATAAGCCAATAGCAAAACAGTTTTTATGCCAAAATTTATCTCGATAACCTACATTCATTTTAATCAATCGAGCATCAAGTTGATCAGCTTGTGGCCCTATATAGTCTCGTAAAATTTGCTCGGCGCGATCATGGCTAGTATGTGCTGATGAATAAACATATCCAGTACCTCTGCGATTCGCTAAAGCAATATCCCAAGTCCAACCTGCTTCATGGGCAGTTGAAATAGTACTACTTGCTATAATGGTATTTTCTGATTCATAAGGCACTTGAATGGCAAGTGCGTGATCCGTTAACAAGATATCATTAATCTTTTTAAAAGGAATATCTAAGGCATCACCTATTAACAAGCTTTTAAATCCGGTACAGTCAACAAAAAATCCACCGCGAATATTACCCGCTGTATCAGTATTAATAGAGTCAATATAACCATCATTATCAAGATTAACGGCGGTAACATTAGCGGATATATGCTGCACACCAAGTTGACTTGTTGCATGTTCTCTTAATAGATCAGTAAACAAACCTGCGTCTAAATGATAAGCGTAATTTTGAATACCTTCAAATTCTTTATTGGTAATAAGTTTTGGTGCTAACCCAAGCTCACAAATAGTTGCTTGTACACTAATGCTATCGGCGTAACTTTCGTTACGGCCAATATCACCTAAATTCCAATAAGGCGCTAAATTGAATTCATTAGAGTCAAACATAGAAGTAAACAAATGGTAATAATGATTATTTATGCCATTTTGTGGAGCTTGTTTCCAGTTAACAAACTTAGTTGCTTGTTTAAATGATGCATTACATTTAGTGAGAAATGTGCTTTCACTGATACCAAGTTCAGCTAAGGTTTTCCGCATCGTTGGCCAAGTCCCTTCTCCAACCCCTATAGTGGGTATATCAGGAGACTCAATTAAGGTAACTTGAATGGCGGCAGGGTCAGTGCTATTAAATCGTTTAGCTAATTTTGCTGCGGTCAGCCAACCGGCAGTGCCACCACCAACAATAATAACTTGCTTGATTGTTTGTTCCATCGTAGATACCACGCTTATAACTTGCTAAAACCATATTGAATAACTTTTTCAACAAGTGCCCTTTGTTCTGGCATTTTTTCTATTAATAATTCACTGGCCTTATTAATATCGTCAAATAATTTACTCGCTCTTTCTGTATCCGTATATTTGGAGCTCACAGTTTCCAAGTCAGTTTCAAAACCCATTCCATAAAGAATATATAAATAGCTATCTAAATTGAATGGTTCCCAAGCATTTTCAAAATCATATTTTGTCGGCGGCTGACTACGCCAAAAACTTAATCTTTGCTGTAAGTTACCAGGAATACTTTTTGGATCACAATTATCTATCCAATACTGGCTATCCCTTCTGTCTGAAATACAGTAATGTAATTTAATAAATTCAACGGTTCGCTCCATGCGCATAGTAAGATGTTCATTAAATTTTCTCTCCACGTATGCCATCTCTGTCTTTTTACGTGGAAATTGTGTGGCTATCATATTTGCAGCTGCATCAAATAAAAAAATAGCTGACGCTTCTAACGGTTCAATAAAGCCCGCTGACATACCTATCGCTACACTGTTTTTATGCCAAAACTTTTTATGGTAGCCATGGTTAAGTTTAATTTTCCTAAAGGTAAGTTCACTGGTATCTTGTTCACCAATATATTCAATAAGCTGTTGTTTGGCTGCCTGATCAGAAATATATTTACTTGAATAAACATGCCCAACACCTCGACGATCTTGAAGGCCTATATCCCATATCCATCCAGCTTCTTGTGCGGTAGCTATAGTATGGGTTTTAATGGCTTGTTTTTTATCTGGGTAAGGTACTTGAACCGCAAGTGCGGTATCATTAAAAATAACATCGCTAATACTTTGCCAAGCAATGTTATAGGTTTGTTTTATAATTAAGCCTTTAGCGCCACTGCAATCAATAAAGAAGTCAGCTTTAAGTTGCTTATCGCTAACATGGTCTGTTTCTACATGCGTGATAAACTCATCGTTATCTAATACAACCTCGGTAACATTAGCACTGACAAAATTAACACCTAAGTTGTTAATACAATGCTTCTTTAAAAACGTAGCAAACTTAGTGGCATCTAAGTGATAAGCGTATTCTTGCGCTGCAGTATATTCTGACATAACAATTTGTTTCGGCGCTAACCCGTGATCACACAACCTTGCTTGTGAAGCAACGGTTCGGTCATAAGGTAAACGGGTATCTTTGTCTTGTTGTAGCCAATAAGGGGCAAGATTAAAGTCATATGAAGAATGACTTACGGTACTCAGCGGATGGTAATAACTAGGTGGACTAGCCTGATCTACTTTTTTGGTCCAATTAACAAATTCAGCGCCCTGCTTGAATGTTACATCACACTCACGAATAAAATCAGTTTCACTAATACCTATTTTATGTAAAGTACCTCTTAAATTTGGCCAAGTACCCTCTCCTACCCCGAGAATAGGAATATCGGGTGATTCAACCAATGTCACTTTCACACCATTTTCATGTTTACTGTTTAATGTTTTTGCCAATATAGCCGCACTTAACCAACCAGCAGTGCCACCACCAATAATAAGAATATGATTATTGTCTATTGTCATGATAAATTCTCGCTATTAACTTATTATATATTGCTATATTTAGATTTTACATAGTGTTTTTTGAGAGATAAACTTGAAAACCAAGAGTAAACAACATTTAATTTAGATAAATAAAGTAAGGAAATCAATAATTTCCTTACTTTTTATTAAGTGTTATTTCTTAAAAGCGATAAGCAACTTTAAAGTAAACATTACGACCATTCTCTGCAGATAAACGCATTGAATCAAATGCTGTTGATAAACGCTGAGTAGTACTTTCATCTAATAAGTTAGTAGACTCAAGGCTTACATCAAGATTTTCAGTGGCATGCCATGTAATGTTACCATCGAGGAAACCATGAGCATCCCATAAAGTAGCACCACCAATGCCTGTTGATTCAGCAATGAAGTCATCACGGTATGTATAAGCAAGGCGTGTAGAAATCACATCATTTTCATAATACGCGCTTAAGTTATAGCTGTATTTAGATAAACCAGCTAAATCTTTCTTCACTATACCACCATTTTCTTCACCTAGATCTTGTAAACCAAATCCTTCAGTATAGGTAAAGTTAGCTGACCAACCAAAATTGCCCATTTGCTGTTGATATTGTAATTCAACCCCTTGAATTTGACCACCAAGGCCTTGACCTGGTTCGTTCAAGATAAACTCTACACCATCACTAGGTCTGATGATGGTACTTTTGTTTGCACCTGGCGTAATGAAAGACTGGATATCTTTATTAAAGAGCGTTGCAGAGACTAAAGACTCTTCGTTAAAGTACCATTCAACACCGATATCAGCTTGTGTCGCACGGAACGGGTCTAATGCAACAGTACCACGGCTAATTTGACGTGTATTTTCAACAACATTCGCTGCAGGGTTTAAGAAGGTATAGTTAGGACGACTGATAACCTTAGCAGCTGAAACACGTAAGATTACGCTTTCAGACAAATTAATTGCCAAGTTAAAGCTTGGTAACCAATCGGCATAATCACTTGATTCTTGATCACGAATATCAGTATTAAAGAAGTTATTGAAGCTAGCTTCTGTTTCTGTTTTCACATAGCGTAAACCAACGTTACCGCGATAGTCATCACCATCAAAATCACCTTGAACATAAATAGCAAAGATATCTTCTTTAATTACGCCAAAAGTTTCTTTTCTAGGTGTTGGATCTTTCTTAACGCTATCATAAAGAGATATGAGCTTATCACCATCAATTTTAGCTATATTACTTGGGGTACTACCACCTAAACCGATACCTGAGTGGTTAAATTGACCATCAGCAAAGTCAGCTTTAGTTAAACCAGTAGGAAGATCATCTAAGTTCCAAGCAACACTACTACTTGATATTTCATGGTCACGTAATTTAATCCCCGTTTTTAAGTTTGAAATAGGTCCCCATTCAACATCAAAGTCAAAGTCAACTTGGGCAAATGTTTCTTCATCTTCACGATGACTTGCTACTAACCCAGCACCAACTAATGCAGATTCTGCATGATTACTTGGATCGGTACCATTTGGGCTTAAAAGAAAACTGTCATGTCCTCTAAAATCAAAATCTATTGATTGGTTAGGATTTAGTGACTGCCAAACGCCAACATAATCACCACCATCACCACCAGTGGCTTTAGTATTACCTATCTTAGCATTTACGTTAAAGCTGTCCGCTTCATAATTGATTTCATAAGCAATTAAGCGAGTATCAACTTGTGCATTACGTGATTTTGACTCTTCAGTCGCTGGGCGATTAAAAGTACCATGTAAGGCTCTGCCATTGTCTGGGCCAAACTCTGTAGCACCATCTACCAAGGCATTAAACCCTGCAACACTACCAGTTCCTGCATTAAACGCTTCTGGCGTTGGTGTCGCAATTAGAAGATAGTTCTCGTTAGTATTACCAGAATCTAACTCTACATTTAGATAATGCAAATTCATTGAAAGTGCATCACTAGGCGCATATTCAACGGTTAAATCAATAGTGTTACGCTTACGATCTTGTTCAAACAATGAAATACCAGCGCCGGCCCAACCATCGTCTAAGTAGTTTTCTGCTTTATGGGCGCGACCAATACTTTCAAGTGTTGATAATACCGCTAAAACACCAAAATTTTCGTCTTCATTTTTCCAGCTGTACATACCTGTAGCACCTTTACCATTATCACTGGCAAGGCTGTTATCCTGAATCTCAGCTGAGAAGTAAGCAGTATTAGCATCAAGATCTAACGGTTTTCTGGTACGTACTTCGACCGTACCGCCTACACCACCTTCATCTAAGTAAGCCATTGGTGATTTATAAACATCAACACCCGCAACTAATTCGGGTGGTAACAAGTCCATATCGAATGAACGTGATGCAGATTGTTGTGCAAACCAACCAGTAGATGCAACATAGTTGCCATTCATAGTTACTAAGGTTAATTCTGGGTTCGTGCCACGGATAGAAACACTACCACCTTCACCGGCAAAGTTTCTTGCTATAGATACACCAGGAACACGCTGAAGAGATTCAGCAATATTACGATCTGGAAACTTACCAATGTCTTCAGCTGAGATTGAATCAACCACCGCATTGGCAAAACGTTTTTGGTTTAATGCTTCTTTTTGAGACCCCCGGATCCCGGTAACTTGAATTACTTCAATCTCTTTATCTGCAGATTTTTTTTCATCCGCCGCCATAGCTTGTGATGAAACCCCAGCAGCTATAATGAGAGCGATTGAGCTAGCTAATACGCCTTTTTTAAATGTTTTAGTTGACATCGACTTTCCCTTATACACGTTTATTTTTTAATAAATATATTTTTACTTAATAATAGTACTTTATTTATACATAATATTTTATTCTCGTTTTAAGACAGCGCTGTCATAAATAATGACAACGCTGTCATAAGACAGTAAAACCATACCGCGTATTTTTTAATTTATCTAGTGTAAATTGATAATCAATTGAACACTTATAACGTAAAGTGATATAACAACATGTATATAAAGGTTTTTTATCTTTTACACTTACTAACATTAAATAACATTTTTTGCTGTTTTAATGTAAAAAAAGTGCTACCGATTATTAATCGGCAGCACTTTAAAATAAATAAGCGCTATATTTAGTTAAAAGCAGTTTTGCTTTTTATTTAAACATTACTTAGCGTTTTGATAAAACTTCATCAAACTAGCCGTTGAACAATCATGCTTAGCAGAAATGGTATTATTATTTAGTTCTTCTTGTATTTCAGCAGCCAAACCTTTACCTAACTCAACCCCCCATTGATCGAATGAGCATATTTGTAAAATAATACCTTGAACAAATATCTTGTGCTCATAAGCCGCAATTAAGCTACCTAAGGTTTTAGGATCAATACGCTTTAACAAAATAGTATTGGTAGGCCTATTACCTTTATGGACTTTATGAGGTGCTACTTTATCAATATAATCGGCTGTACGTCCTTTGGCTTTTAAGTCAGCCCTTACTTGTTGTTCATTAACTCCGGTCATTAATGCTTGTGTTTGTGCAAAAAAATTCGCCATTAAGGTTTCATGATGGCCGCTAACAGGCGTAACACTTTCTACCGAGCCAATAAAATCGGCAGGAACAACATTATTACTTTGATGAAGATATTGATAAAAGGCATGTTGGCCATTGATGCCCAACTCTCCCCAAATTGATGGCACTGTAGCATAGTCGACTTCAACTCCATCCCAAGTAACTGACTTACCATTACTTTCCATTTCAGCTTGTTGTAGATAAGCTGAAAACATATGAAGCGTTTGATCATAAGGTAAAATAGCTTGTGAACGCGCACCTAAAAAGGTGGTATTCCAAACACTAATTAACGCCATAATGGCTGGCATATTATCTTTGAGTGGCGCATGAATAAAATGCTGATCCATCTCGTGCGCCCCCTCAAGTAACTCTTTAAATTTATCAAAGCCCAAATCAAGCGCAACCGCAAGACCAATAGCGGACCATAATGAAAACCGACCGCCAACCCAATCCCACATATCAAAAATGTTGTGCTCTTCAATACCTAAAGCCATGGCATTTTTTTTGTTGGCTGTTACCGCAACAAAATGTTTAGCCACTGACTTCTCGTCAAAAGATGAACTCGTTAACCATTTCATTGCCGTTTTAGCGTTAGTCATGGTTTCTGTTGTGGTAAAGGTTTTACTTGAAACAATAAACAATACTTTTTGCGGATCTAGTGGTCGTAGTACTTCGACAATTTGCGCACCATCAACATTAGAAACGTAATGTACATTTACGCTGCCATCACTATAATGCTTCAGCGCTTCGGTAACCATTTGTGGACCTAAATTTGAGCCACCAACACCGATATTAACGATGTCAGTAATACGCTTGCCCGAATAACCCAACCAATGACCTTGTCTAACTTTATCAACAAAAACTTCCATTTTAGCTAATTGATTTTGTACCTGCTCGGTAACATTTTCACCATCAACAATGAGTGGTTCATCGCTTTGACGACGTAATGCGGTATGTAATACTGCCCTGTCTTCCGTTTTATTAATTTTAACGCCAGTAAACATTTTAGTACGCCAATCACAAACTTTAGTTTCATTTGCTAGCTCGAATAAACAATCAAGTGTTTCACTATCAATTAAGTTTTTAGAATAATCGAGTAACATATTTGGCAGTTCAATTGAGAACTTTTCAAAACGTTTAACGTCGTTGGCAAACAAGGTGTTCATGTGCTGAGATTTTTTGTCTTGTGCTAATTGCTTTAATTTTTTCCAACTAGTTAATGTTTGACGATTTGACATAGTGATTCCTGTTAAAACCTAAGTAGTAAATAAGAAAATCTTTACGCTTAATGATAAAGCCTGCTTATGACACTAATCTGATTATTAAATTATTTATGCTACCCTATTAAAAATTGACAGCGCTGTCAATTTGTATTTGATGGCTTATTGTCAATTTAATTAGATAAAGATAGTATTAGATATTGCTGCAAACTAAAAGAAGCTCTACCCTACAGACGATATTAGTTATAGTAATAGTTTTAAAACAAGAATAACAAGGTTAAATGGATAAATGAAAGCAACAATTAATGATGTCGCCAAACTCTCAGGTGTTTCAATAAAAACCGTATCACGGGTAATGAATAATGAACCCTCAGTTCGTCAATTGACTCGCGAAAAAGTACAAGTAGCGGTTAAAGAGCTCAACTATCAACCCAATCTTGCCGCCCGTAATTTAGCGGGAACTAAATCATATACTGTAGCCTATATATATGACAACCCAAATGCTTATTATATCATTGACATGCAAGAAGGCATTTTAGCCGCTTGCCGTCAACAAGGCTTTGAACTTTTAATCAATCCTTGCGACTCTCAAAAAGAAAATATTACCGAAGAAATAATCAATACCATCAAACATGCCCGCATTGCTGGTGTAGTATTAACGCCACCCTTTTCAGAGCGGCCAGAGTTTGTAAAACGCATTACCGAACTTGATGTAAAAGTGGTGCGTATTATGTCAGGCGACACTGCGCCAGATGAGCTCAGCCCTTGTGTTATGGTTAACGATAGAGAGGCTGCGCAAACAATTACCCAACACTTAATCGATTTAGGTCATCAAAAAATTGCTTTTATCGCCGGTGAAGCAGAGCATATGTCAACCATTGAACGTTACAAAGGTTATCGACGCGCTTTAAAGGCTAATGAGATAGAATTTAACAAAAATTTGGTGATTGAAGGAGAGTATTCTTTTGAGTCGGGTGTTCAGGGGGCTAAACAATTAATGGCAGAAGAAGTTTCATTGGATGAGCGACCAAGTGCTATATTTTCGTGTAACGATGAAATTGCCGCTGGCGCTTTATTTGCTGCACGCTTAATGAATATTAAAATTCCTGAGCAATTATCTATTGCCGGGTTCGAAAACAGTCCATTCTCCCGTCAAACATGGCCAAAACTTACCACAGCAGATCAGCCCAATAAGCAAATAGCAAAAGATGCCGCTAGTCTATTAATAAGCCAAGTGCGTAAGCAACAAAATACAAATATTACCCGTCAATATATTCCACAGCTAGTGGTACGTGATTCAACGGGACAGCATACTTAGAACTCGAGGAAGAAAAGTTTCGGGTTACGAAGCACTCAAATTTAGACCTTCGAAACTCGCTACTAATCACTCGTTACTTAATAGCATAACCACGAATAAAAAAAGCGACACTATTACGTAAATACTCATCTACCTCCTCAGCAGAAATACGCTCTTTAATATTAAACTCTATTTGCATCCACAATTCCCCTTTCATCATATTTAGAAACTGCGAAGCAGCATACCTAGGGTTTTCAATAGCGAGTATTTTCTGTTGATGCAACTTAGCCATCAAGAGAGTGACCTCATTAATTATTCTAAGCGGCCCAGCTTTATAAAAGATTTCAGATACTTGCGGATAGGTTGTTGACTCAAACACACATATTTTATGTACCGCACATGCTTCTTTCGACATAATAAACTCGATAAAGCTTTGTGCTAATTTTAGCAATACAGTTTGGGGATCAGAAAAATCATGAAGTGATAACTCTAAAATTTGTAGTGATTCACATTTATATTCAATAGATGCTGAAAATAACTCATCTTTACTACCAAAATGACTATAAACAGTTTGTTTAGAAACATCCGCATTTTTAGCAATTAGATCCATACTTGCCGCCGCATAGCCTTGTTCGGTAAACAGGCTAACCGCCGCTGCTAGTATCTGCTGCCGTTTGACTTCATTTTTACTACGCTTATTACCCATTGTGTCTCACTACGTCTATTTTTTATTCAATTATTTTACCATAACAACAAAATAGACTAGACAGTCTAGTTTGTTGTTATTAAACTAACCTTAAATAGACTGTATAGTCTAGTTTTGTATTATAACAATTTGTTAATTCTTGTTAAGCATTTTTATTTTTTAGGTACATATAAATGAAACAGCACAGTAACGCTCACCCTTTCAAATGTCAGTTAGCAAAAATGAAAGCAATCATTTTAATTTTTCTCACCGTCTCTACATTAAACGCTTGTTCAAAAGTTGCGGAAAAAAAAGAAGTAACTAACAGTTACCAGCAAAGTGCTGCACTCATGACTATCATCCCAGAAAAAAGTTATACCATTGCTAGAAGTTATCTAGGTCAAATTACCGCTAAACAACACACAAACCTTAGCTTTGAGTATTCAGGCAGAATAAGTGATGTACTGGTAGACAGTGGTGATGTGATAAAAAAAGGTCAATTACTTGCCTTGCAAGATACCCAGCTACTTAGTTATAAAACAACTGAATTACAAGCACAAAAAAAACAAGCTCAAGCACAAATAATTTTGAATAAAGCTAATTTAAACCGTATAAAAACCTTAATTCACGATGGCTATAGCTCACAACAACGTCTTGATGAGCTTAATGCTGAAAATCAGATCCTTAAAGCGAAAATAAACGGCTTGAATGCTGGTATTGGCACCTTAGAATATCAAAAAGAAAAATCCAAATTAATTGCTCCATTTGATGGCGTAATTACCCAGCGATTTATCTCCACGGGTGAACTAACCACCGCCAGCCAGCCAAGTTTTCGTTTAATAGAGAATGCTAACATTGAAATTAATGTCGGCATTCCTAGCAAAGTAGCTAGCACATTAGCTTTAGGACAAGTTTTTACAATAAAAATAGATAATAAAAATTTAAAAGAACAACCTAAACAAGCCAGATTAATTGCCATTGGCCAGCAAATCAATGCCGTAAATAGAACAATACAACTGCGGTTAAAAATGCTCAAAGAGTTAGATAAAGCCAACCGATATAATGGCCAACTTGTTAGAGTGATAATTAAACAAGGAATTAAAAAACCTGGATTTTGGTTACCCATTAATGCGTTAACAGACGGTGTTCGTGGCCAATGGCAAATATTTATTGCCTCCCCTGTTAGTGGCTCAAACAATAGTTATCAATTACAAGCGGCGACAGTAAATGTTTTACATACTAACGATCACTCTGCCTACGTAACCGGTTTATCACTTGCGCCACATAACATCGTTGCTCAAGGGGTGCATCGTTATGTGGGCGGACAAGTAGTTAACGTATCAACACAAACATTAGCTGACAACGCAGGTAATCAATAATGATCCGTTCATTCGTTAAAAATGGTCGGTTAATGTCGCTTGCCATTATTCTGTTAATTGTTTCAGGCCTTGGCGCATTATCAACAATGCCAAGGATGGAAGATCCACGCATGGAAAACAGGCATGCCAGCGTTTTGACACGTTTACCAGGCGCTAGTGCTGAACGCATTGAAGTACTCATTACCGAAATAATAGAGCAAAAATTACGTAAAATTTCTGAAATAAAAAATATTACTTCAATATCACGACCTGGAATTTCCGCAGTAAAACTTGAGCTACACGATGAAGTGACAAACTCCGCCCCTATTTGGTCTAGAGTTAGAGATTTAATTAATGACGTGGCGCCACAATTCCCAGAAAACACGCTAGCACCAACGCTAGAAGACGATAGAAGTTATGCCTACACTCAACTTATCGCCTTAAATTGGCAAGGCGATAGCCCTAGTGATATTGCTAGTTTAAGTCGCTATGCTAATGATCTTCAAAACCGTTTACGTATTGTCACTGGTACTGATTTAGTCAGTATTTTTGGTCATGGCCAGGAAGAAATTTTAGTAGAAATAGAACAAGGACTTAGTAGTAAGTTAAATCTTTCCAGTAAGGTTATCGCCCAAAAAATCAAACAATCAGATGCCAAAGTATCTGCCGGTCAATTAGTTAACCAACATAACCAAATGCAAGTTGAGTTAGTTGGCGCTTTTGACAGTGTGACACGTATTGAAAATATCCCAATTAAAGAAGATAGCTCAGGCACCATTCTACGATTAGGTGATATAGCAAAGGTAAGTAAAAGTTTAGCGTGGCCAGCCCAAGAAATGGCGATTGTTAATGATAAACCTGCCGTAGTGGTAGCAGTGCGTATGCTGCCAAATTTACGCATAGACCAATGGAGTGCGAATATAACAGCAGAATTAGCTTTATATGCGAAACAGTTACCGAAAAACATTAAGCTTGAAGTTTTATTTGATCAAAATACTTATACCGAAAAACGCCTTGGTGACTTACTCGATAATATAGCACTTGGCTTTATTTTAATTTCACTGGTACTCTTGGTTACCTTAGGTTGGCGATCAGCTGCCATTGTCGCGGCTTCTTTACCGTTAACGGTATTATTTACCCTTTCAGTGATGAATTTTTATGGCATACCTATTCACCAAATGTCGGTAACAGGCTTAGTGGTTGCTTTAGGTATTATGGTAGATAACGCCATAGTGATGACCGACACTATTCAAACTAAACGCCAAGAAGGCATGCGTCGACTTGACAGTGTTAGTTTTGCGGTAAAGCACTTATGGTTACCCTTACTCGGTTCAACCATCACCACTATTTTAGCCTTTATGCCGCTTATTTTAATGCCCGGCTCTGCCGGTGAATTTGTTGGCGGCATCGCTTATAGCGTTATTTTTTCCCTAATTGGCTCTTATATTATTTCTCATACTATCGTCGCTGGCTTAGCAGGACGTTTCATTCCTAGAGGCATAGCTGCAAAAGGAGCTGTTCAGAGCGATAGCCACTGGTATCAAGTAGGTATTCATTTACCTAAATTAAGCAAATTATTTGAGAAAATATTGCACGGGGCGCTGACTTATAAAAAAACAACTGTTATCACGGTATTTTGCTTACCCTTACTAGGCTTTGTTTTATCAAAACAGTTAAGTGAACAGTTTTTCCCACCTTCTGATCGTGATATGTTCCAAATTGAACTATTTATGCCAACACAAAGCAGTATTATTAATACCCAAGTAATTAGCCAACAAATAAGTGATTATCTTTATCAACAACAAGGGATAGAAAAAGTCCGTTGGTTTATCGGAAAAAATGCCCCTTCCTTTTATTATAATTTAATACCAAGCAAAGATGGTTTTCAAAACTATGGTCAGGCCATGATTACGGCAGCTGATTTTCAATCCGCAAATAATTTAATTCCTAAGCTACAAACGGCATTAGATGAATTAATACCACAAGCACAAATAATAGTAAGAAAACTAGAACAAGGACCTCCTTTTAATGCGCCAGTTGAGCTACGCGTATATGGCCCTAACTTAGATACCCTTAAAGTTATTGGTGATGATATTAGAAAAATAATGACGCAAACCACTGACATTATTCATACTCGTGTATCACTACAACCTGGCACACCTAAAGTGTGGGTAAAAGCCGATGAAGAAGCTGCAGCCTTGTTAGGTTTATCTTTAGTTGATATTGCTGAGCAATTACAAGGTAGTTTAAGCGGACAAGTTAGCGGCTCTATTATTGAAGCAACTGAATCAATTCCTGTACGGGTTCGTCTTGCCAATGAAGCTAGAGCTAACATCAATGATTTAGCTAATATCAATTTATTTAGCTCAAATATGGGGGATAATGCGCAACCAATTCCTTTAACAGCAATAGCTGATTTTTCACTAAAACCTAGTCGTGGAGCAATTCCACACCGTAATGGCTCTAGAATAAATGTTATTGAAGGTTATATCCGCTCAGGGGTTTTACCAAGCGTGGTTTTGACCGCGGTTAGCGCAAACTTAGCTGCAGCAAATTACCAGTTACCTGCTGGCTACAAAATAGAAATTGGTGGTGAGTCATCTAAACGGAATGATGCGGTTGGTAAATTACTTGCCAGTGTAGGTATTATACTTACGTTATTAATCACCGTGGTAGTACTGTCATTCAATTCCTTTAGACTCGGCGGTATTATCTTCTTCTCGGCACTGCAATCGGTAGGTTTAGGATTACTAACGGTTTATGTATTTGGTTACCCATTTGGTTTCACCGTGATAATTGCTTTATTAGGCCTAATGGGCCTAGCCATAAACGCCGCAATAGTTATTATTGCTGAATTAAAAAGTGATGCCCAAGCAGTACAAGGTAACCCAAGTGCCATTATTAGAGGCGTACAAAATTGTACTCGCCATATCACCTCCACCACAATTACTACAGTGGGAGGCTTCTTGCCTTTAATTTTAGCGGGGGGTGGATTTTGGCCACCTTTTGCTATTGCCATAGCAGGCGGCACGGTATTAACAACCTTATTATCGTTTTTATTCGTACCCGCAGCATTTTCATGGTTTAGTCAACGCAGCGCCTTTGAATTAAACGGACAAGATTAGATGGACGAGTAAATCATTCTCTATACGAAAAATCTTTAGAAATGGTATGGATATGATAGCTTTCATCAATTTCCCTGATGCGCTCTAAATGCTTTATATGAGCACGACGAGCCGCATAGGCAAATATACTAATAATGATAACAATAGGGATCGCTAGAAAAAGAGGTTCTTGAGTAAAAAAATTATTAAGCCATTCCATGGTCACTATTCCTTAAGGGTAAAATTACTGCAAGCTATAACACTTGGTACATATTTCTAACATAGTAAGTCCAAATTAGGAAACTTATTCTTCGAAATACGTTCCCCACCCATCATAGTCTACTTTACATTTTTTTGCTAATTCATACATTTCTTTGGTTTCTTCACGTAAAAGCTTAGCATTTAGCATCTGCTCGGTAATAATATCAAAAGCAAAAATTTTATCGCCATTTTCTAATTCTGCTTCTTCAGGATCTTCTATTTCCAATCCTAATTTAAAGGCAGTAATCGCAGCTTTCTCTAATAGATCAAAATTCTCACTAGCAAAGTGATGTTCGATAGTATGATAAACTTCATCATTAGTGCCATCTTCAAGTAATTCACTTACTAGAGCTTCGGTATGTTCAAACCAATGCGTTAATTCTTCATCAATCATTATTCATTACCTTTTTTTTATCTATTATAGCGTTATTTGCAATTTCTTCATCTAGTTGTTCAATTTTAGCCTTCATCAATGTATGCGCTTGATCAGCCGCTTTACGCGCGCTACTAGGGGTGTTGTCTGATATATAGATAGGATCTAAAAATTCAATAATGATCTTACCATTGTTCCAACGCCCTAATTTAATAGTTCCTTCTTGATTACTTGCACAAATAGGTACAATAGGTACATTGGCGAGTGCTGCGGTACGAAATGCGCCAGTTTTAAAAGGTAGCAATCCTCGGCCTCTACTGCGTGTTCCTTCAGGAAACATCCATATAGAAAGTTTTTTTTCTTTAATTTTTGTTGCTGTTAAATTGATAAAGCCCATTGCTTTTCTGGTATTCTTTCGATCTATTAAAATATTTCCGGTCAACCAATACATTTGTCCAAAAATAGGGATCCATTTTAAACTTTTCTTGCCAACACTTACCGTACTTGGTTGCACCGCATTAGCCATAGTGAAAACATCATAACTATTTTGATGGTTAGCAACATATATTACTGGGCCAATATTTTTTACTGATTCTGGGATCCTTACCTCAACATCAAAACCTAATATTTTAGTTATTTTACCTAAGTACCTAGAAGTATGATGAACATTGTTACGATTAAAAGGCCTTAATAAACAGTAAAAGCATGAAACTGTACAAATAATAAGAAAGGCTATAGACATCAAAATAAAGCGGATGATTGTTAACAACGGAGAAGTCCTAGTAAAATTTCAGACGGCGAGTATATAGACAATACTATATAAGCGCAAAATTATTACTCTTTTCGATCGTTACTATCACTAGTTTACCTAAATTTAATGTACATAATAACAAAATCAATTGTTTAGCTTTTTACAATAAAAATTAATTTTTATTGTAAAAACAATACTAACTTTTCGTAGCTTTTGACTATAGTTAAGTGAGTAGAATATAAGTGACTGTATTACTTTTCCAAAAGGCATTAATAATAACATTGATAAAAAAAGTACGGGCTGGGGTGAAAATGAAACTTACCACAATATTTAGCATAGCGTTAATTCTATGCTCGATAAAAAGTTATGCTGATGAAAGTTATGCTGTTAAAAGCATTCACGACAGTGAACCTTATTATCTAGCTACAGATAGTCTAGCTATAAATAGCTCATCTATTAATCAGCTATTATTCCTTAATGATTTAATCATATCTTCTCTGGATTCGTCACCGACAGTTAAACTTCCGATTCAAATATCAGGAAAATTTCATAGTCAATTACTCTCGATAGAGGCAGGAGTAATGCAATCGGACCAAGAGTCCGATTGGAGTAAATATTATTTTCAAGGCAATTTAACCTTACATCAATATAATAAGTTCAACTTATCATTAATGGCAAATATAGAGCAACTAAATAACGTCTATTCCCTAAATTTCGTAAATAATAGATATCAAACACCTTACGTAGAAAACTTAGCGATGAGTGATGAAACTGAATTAAATTACAGCTACGGTTTAATGGGGAGTTATTCCGTCAATTCCACCTGGCAATTTTCTGGTGGCATTATTCATGCGCAAACGTTCAATGAACTAAATTCAAATACTTGGTATAACAATAAAAACATGGCATTAATTGGTACTACTTACTCTTTTTAGTTGCTAAAACCATTCTGTCGAAAGAAGCACCCACTGACTTTGCGTAGGGAAATTTTACCAGAGCAAGGGTGGGTAAATATTTTTGTGAATTGGTATAGCATTAATTAAACAAATTTAGCATATAACCTTGACCACAAACAGGCCGGATATATGAGAGCAATGATTTTCCTCTCACATCAATGATCAAATATCTTGTAATAGGAGTGGGTTCATATATGTAGCTAATTAGAGAATGCAGACGGTACAGGAAGTACCTTATTAGATAATGCAGGAGCATATTCTTCTGAACGACCATTCTCTTCAATCAATGCCTTGCCTAAAAGCGTTTCTAATTCCAGCTGAATCATGCATCTTCAAGTGAAACGGGTATATACACTGTTCTTCATCAATCACGCAGGCACTTTTTGTGCAGGATTATTATCAGTTAATAATTGGCGATATTCACTTGTAAAGATATCTAAATTGACAAAATTAAAATCAGTAATATTGAGTTGAACAAAATATAAGCGTAAACGCCTAACAAAGGGGGGAAGTAGTAGAGCCGATGAGTTTCATGTATTTTCCAATGATTAAGCAACAAATTACACTAGGCCTAAACTGCCAGTAATTAATAACCAAAAAGCAAAAAAAATCTTAAGCCTAGTGGCAGACATATGAGTCACTAAGGTTTTAGCAAAAATTCCACCCAGTACCGCACCTGGTCCGGCAAATAATAATA
Source organism: Colwellia sp. (assembly GCA_013215465.1). Classification (GTDB taxonomy): domain Bacteria; phylum Pseudomonadota; class Gammaproteobacteria; order Enterobacterales; family Alteromonadaceae; genus Colwellia. The sequence goes on from JABSOW010000022.1 coordinate 42,045, forward strand.
CTTGCCAATAAATAGCTTGATGTACTTGGCCGATAGCAACCCATACTGATATTGCAGAAACTACCACGGCACTTGCGATAGCCATATTTATATCAAAACGTCTAAGAATAAGATAAATAACTAACAATTCACCTACTCCAACACTTAACCAAGCGGTTATTGCACCACCAAAAAGCCCAATCAAGACTAAAGCTAAATAATCAAATAAATATATTTGGCTACGTTCACGGTGAGGTTTTACTAAAAAAACAGTTAACACAATAAACAAACCAAGTAATAGTGAAAACCAACTAAAACTCGAGTGTAATGAAGCAGGAGAAGAGACTTGAAAGACAAAAACCCCAGTTAAAGCAAGTGCTGAACTAATACTGGTTACTGAAATTATGCGCTTATAACCTTGCCATAAACGTAAATCTCTTTTTTGACTGTAATAATGATGACTCCAAGTTACCGCGCCAGCCGTCATACCAAAGCATTGAATGGCAAAGCTAGTGGCAATGGATTGTTGCTCAGTAAAATTCAACTGGGTAAACGTAGGAATAAAAATCACCCCACCACCTGCGCCAGTAGAATTAGCAAAAATAGCACCTAAAACACCAAGAAAACTAAATAACCAATAATCAAGCAAGTCATACAGGGGCTGATGTGCACCATACAATAATGTTGCCCATACTAAGCTAAAGACAACAATAAATTTAGGGTTTGTTAATCGAATGGGAGTCGCTCTAGCCATATATTCTAATTATTCATTTTCTTTAAAATATATTCTTGGGCGGAGCTTGATAAGCAACCTTTTGACACATAACTTTTACTGGTGCTTTTACCTGCAGTAAAATGCAAGACAAAACCTAAATCCGTATTTTGAATTTCACAAATATCTGACCACAAAATACGACCATTATGATAAAAAGACTCACTTAGTACACCTTGCTCATCAATGGTCAAGGTAACTTCACTTCCAGAGGCCCTACTAAGCATTTGTCTTAACACCCACCAAGGTTGACTATAATAAATGGCTAAGGCTTCCAAGATACCTAACGCAATAACAAACCAAGCAGCATAAGCATTCACCGGAGTAAAAAGTAAAATAATTAAACCAAATAGCATTAAAACCCCCGCTTTAAAATAAGCATTCGCAGAATGTTCTACTGTATTGGATTGACTATAACACTCATTAAAATGAGCTTTATCTAAAGTAAATTTACAAGTAAAAGAAGTAGGTATATTCATTGGAAAAGATTAAGACCATTATTTAAAAAACGTTAAAAGAACAAACGTCAAAATTAAAAAGTTGAGTCTAGCAGAAAAAGTAGACTAAAGTTATCAACGTAACATAATCATAGTCAAACAGAGGTTAAGGTGGTCAATTAAAGCACAAAACTGCTAAAAATCATCGGTGCTAATAACTCTTTGACTCGAGCTATTTTTATCAATTATTTGTCTATTAGTTAAATATTGAGCACACACATAGGCTGATCTTAACTATGTGCTCAAATACCTTTTTTTCTAAATTCACTTTTTGCTTGCTATGCAATGGTTAGAAACTGCTTCTATCAATAAAGTCTTTTTTATTACCTTTTTTGGTTAAAGCATTTTTCATCGCTATACGCTGATTCTTTCTCCCGAGCAGGCGTAGTTGGGTTATTCTCTCCCAAAAAAGCACTATGCGAGTATCTTTCTTCCACGTTTTCTTAAATAAATATTTAGTCGCTGCTATGGCATCAGGGCTTTGCTGACATATTTTATCAGCTAATATTTTTGCCTCGACTAAAGGACTATCACTAACTTTTGAAACAAGGCCATACTCTAGGGCTTGCGTACCCGAAAAAAATCGTCCTGTCATCGTCAGTTCTTGAGCAATATCAATTCGAGTTAGTTGTGATAAAGTTGTCATACCACTCATATCAGGTATTAACCCCCACTTCATTTCTAGTATTGATAAATTAGCATCTGGTGTAGCAATGCGGTAATCACACGCTAAAATAATTTGCATACCTGCGCCAAAACAATTGCCATGTACAACGGCAATAACTGGCACAGACAAATCACGCCAAATATGAGCAACACGCTGAAACATATTATCTTTTGTCCAAGGAAGTTTTAGAAAAAAACGCATTATCATTGATGGATTTTTAGCAACATAGTTAAAATCTAAGCCCGCACAAAATGAAGCCCCTGCACCTTGTAAAATAACACAACGAATAGTACTATTTTTGTTAATTTGTTTTGCAACCTTTACCAAGTCAACAATCATTTGTTTATCTAAACCGTTATGCTTTTCAGGACGATTAAGGCTGACATAAGCAATTTTCTGCTCAAGTTTAACGCTCACTCTGTTACTAATCATGTTTTTTACTATCGTTAATGAAAATTGCGATTAACTCAGTGTGGCACAATCAAACTGGTAGAACCAGTGTTTCGTTATTAATATGGAGAATGTTGTACTATGAGTAATTTATAGATCAAAATTATTTTTATTCACAATTATTTACCGTACCAATACTATCTTTGTGGTAAACTTACCAAACGCACCTAGATTAATGTCATTGCAAAAATAAAAGCCAAAGGCTACTCGCAGCATAAAGCCTGCATAAAGCAATGTTCTCTTACTATCCCCTATCGGGTAATAGTTTTATTTGTCTAAGGAAAAAATATGCAAATTATTATTTTTGATGATGCGCAACAAGTTGCCGCTAATGCTGCAGAATGGGTAGCTGAGTTAATTAATAAAAAATCAAACCCTGTGCTGGGGCTAGCTACAGGTAGTACACCTATTAGCCTTTATCAGCAATTAGTTAATAAATACCAAGCAAATCAGTTAAGTTTTAAAAACACCACCAGTTTTAATTTAGATGAATACTTAGGCATTAATGCCAGTAATGAGCAAAGTTATCGTCATTTTATGAATGAAAATTTATTTGATCATGTCGATATAGATAAAAACAGAACCTTTTTACCTACTTGTAATCAAGGAGAGAATCCTAGAGCACAAGGCTTAGCTTATGAAGAAAAAATCAAACAAGCAGGTGGTGTAGATCTACAGATATTAGGTATTGGTGCCAATGGTCATATCGGTTTTAACGAGCCGACATCAAGCTTAGCTTCACGCACTCGTATTAAAACACTGACTAAGCAAACACTAACGGATAATTCTCGCTTATTCAAACAAGATGAATTTCAACCTACCCTTGCCATGACTATGGGTATCGCCACCATTTTAGATGCTAGGTATGTATTATTAATGGCTACAGGTGAGAAAAAATCACAAGCGGTAAAAGATATGATTGCCGGTCCACTTTCTGCCATGTGCCCAGCTTCTGCATTACAAATGCATGAAAACACCATTGTGTTGTTAGATAAAGCCGCCGCTAGCAAGTTGGAAGAGCAGGAATATTACCAATGGGCGAATGATCAAAACATTAAGATCAATCAAAAATTTGGTTTATATCATAATTATTAAGCTTGCCGAGATAATACCAAGTTGATTATGTTTATTTAAAGTATAAATAAAAAACCGGCTTTTTCGCCGGTTTTTTTTACTCTATCTATCGTAACTTATAACTCGTTACTCACAACTGTTTTCACACCGCAAACGGATACTTTATCGCTTCATGGCATTGATAGCCTTCCACGCTAAAATCATCCATAGTTACCCAGGTTTCTAAGTCTTTTAATGACTTAATCTTAGGGTTTATAATCAATTTCGGTGAAGGTAAAGGTTCACGCTTCAACTGAACGTCTTTCATTAAAGCTAATTGATCTTCATAAATATGGGCATTAACAATTTTGTGATAGGCAATACCAGGTTTAAGTCCGGTAATTTGTGCCATAATAGCTAAAAAGAAAAACACTTGCACTTGGTTAAAGTTTAGTCCTAGTGGCACATCACAAGAACGCTGAAAGCTAGTTAAATAAAGCGTGCCATCTAAAATTGAAAAATTGTGCGTATGCATGCACGGTCTTAAACAGCCCAGATGAAATTCACCGGGATTATAAAAACTCATAATTTCAGCGCGATCATCAATGCCTTTAGTTAAGTTATCTACTATTTTTTGTAATTGATCTATGGTGCCGCCATCAGGTTTAGCCCAAGCTCTACCTTGAATACCGTAAACTCGCCCCATATCATCCTCACCCTTACGATAAGGATTATTGAGCCAAGCATCATTTAAATTAGCGTTAGCATCCCATGTTTTACTGCCTAGTTTTCGAAAATCAGCGGCATTATCATAGCCACGGATATAACCAAGAAATTCAGCAATGGCTGATTTGAAAAAGCTTTTTCGTGTGGTTATCATCGGAAATTCGTTTTGTGCGACGTTATACTCTAAATCAGCATTGATAACCGTTAAACAGCGCTTGCCAGTGCGTTCATTCTCAACCCAAGAACCTTGGTCAACAATACGTTGGCATAAATCTAAATAGGCGCGCATTAACTATTCCCCTTTACTTTTTTCTGGTTTATTTTGCTATCTTTGTTCGCTATTTTACTTGTCGTGTTACTAATAGCGGCTTTTTGCTGTTGATTGTAACCCCAATAAATAATAAACAAACCAATGAGAATCATCGGGATACTTAAAATTTGTCCTTTGGAAATAAAAGAGAAGTACAAACCTAAATGTGCATCTGGCTCACGGAAGAATTCAATAATGCTTCTAAATACCCCATAACAAATTAAGAAAGTGCCTGAGGCTAAACCTAAACTACGTGGTTTACGGGTGATCACATAAAGTATAATAAACAGCACCACACCTTCGAGGAAGAACTCATAAAGCTGAGAGGGATGGCGCGGTACCTGTAGGGGATCAGTTGGAAATACCATCGCCCAAGGCACATCAGTTTCGCGTCCCCAAAGCTCGGCATTGATAAAATTACCTAAACGCCCCATTCCTAAACCAACAGGCACTAAAGGCACGGCAAAATCACCAACAGTTAAAAATGATTTATTGGTTTTTCTAGCAAAAATATAAACAGCAGTAGCAACCCCAAGTAAACCGCCATGAAAAGACATACCACCTTGCCAAATCTGAAATAGATACAGGGGGTCTGCAAGAAAGTAATCCCATTGATAAAAGAATACGTATCCTATTCGCCCACCTAGAATGACGCCAAGAAAACTATAAAATAATAAATCGCTCACTTGATCGCGAGTCCATAGACCACCACTTTTATCAGCTGCTTTATTAGCAATAAACATTGCGACTAAAAAGCCTATCAGGTACATCATGCCGTACCAACGAAGAGAGACTGGACCTATACTAAAAATAATAGGGTCAATAATAGGAAATTGTAAAAATTGTTCTGTCATTTGTTATCCAAAATAAATAGACACTAAACCCTCGATTAACACTTTACGAGGATAATCATCGTTGTAAAAATTATGCAAATACCATTTTTATTGCGACTAAAATCAGAAAAACGGCAAATGATTTCTTTAATGTTTGCACGGGTAATTTACTGGCATATTTAACACCAATGGGTGCAAACAAGGAAGACGTTAACACGATTCCTAATAAAGCAGGTAAATAAACGTAACCAAAACTCCACGATGGTAGCAAGGTATTATCAAAACCTGAGATGATATAACCTAAAGAGCCAAATAATGCCACCATCACACCACATACAGTAGCAATACCAATACAGTGGCGCAGTGGCATACCAAAATATGTTAATACTGGCACTAAAATAGCGCCTCCGGCCATCCCCATTAAACTAGCAACAACACCAGTAAATAAGCTAATAAATTGCAATTTCACCTTAGATGGCATTTCTTTACAGCGTTGTGAGCGTATTGAAAGCAACATATATGAGGCAAGTACAAATACCGCAATAGCAAAAAAACTCGTTAATGCTTGTGCTGATAAATGGTCTGCGATAAAAGCACCTAATAAAGCGCCAAAAGCGATCGTAAACATTAACGGCTTAGTAATTTCCCATGGAATATTATTATTTTTATTATGGGCATAAGCGGCACTAGAAGAAGTCATAACAATGGCAGCAAGTGATGTTGCCAGTGCCATTGGCATAATAACTTCAGTGCTTAATGCGCCATGACCAATAGCGTCATTAGCAACGGTAATATAGGGTAATAAATAAACTAAAGCCGGCACAACAATTAAGCCGCCGCCAATACCTAATAAACCAGCGAGAAAACCAACCAGTGAACCAAGAAAAACACAACTAATAAAAATAATTAACATTACATTCCAGCGCGATTAAAACCACCTAAGCCTAATTGCTCAAGTTGTTCATTTAAGTAACTATGCACCTGTTTAGCGGTAGTAAGCTTTAAGGTGTGGGCAAGGATTATTTTTGCTCTTTTAAAATCGACATGACGAATAACCCATTTTATTCGCGCTATATTATGCCCATTCATACTAAGTTTATCAAAGCCCATTGCTAATAATAATAAAGCCCCCTCAGGCTCACCGGCTAATTCACCACAAAGGCTTAATGGCACTAAGTATTTTGCTGACTGCTCAGCAATGGTATTCAACGCTCGAAGTACCGCGGGATGATAGGCATCATGCAAGTTAGCCACTTGGGCGTTGTTTCGATCAACCGCCAGTAAGTATTGCGTTAAGTCATTACTACCAACCGAGAAAAAATCAACGCGTAAAGCCAACTCTTCTAATTGAAAAATAACAGCAGGAACTTCTAGCATTATACCTATTTTAGGACGAGTTAACTTTGCCATTTTCACGTTATTTTTTACCGACGCTTTGTTTGATATCTCTGCAGAATGCTCAGCACTTAATTCCGCATCCACCTCATAATAGGCTTGATTTATCAAACGAATGGCTTCATCAACTTCACTAACATTGGAAATCATCGGTAACATAATTTCTAAATTTTTATGGTACTGATTTGCTCGCATCATGGCACGAACTTGTACCAAAAAAATCTCAGGATGATCTAAAGTGATACGAATGCCACGCCAACCTAAAAAGGGGTTGTCTTCAACAATAGGAAAATAAGGTAAAGACTTATCACCACCAACATCTAAGGTTCGCATGGTCACTGGTTTTTTCGAAAAAGCAGCTAAAATATTTTTATATAATTGCGTTTGTTCAGACTCTGACGGAAAGCAATGACGATTCATAAATGGAATTTCTGTGCGATATAAACCAATACCTAAAGCCCCTAAATTCTCTGGACATTCAAACTCTGCAGATAATCCTGCATTTAACTGTAGCTCAATAGTACGTCCGTCTTTAGTGATAGTAGGTAAGTGAATAACTTGTTGGATTTTTTCTGTTAACTCTCGTTCTTGAGCGATTAAGTGTTGATACTCACGCTTTAATGCCTCATCTGGGTTAATAAACAACTCACCACTATAACCGTCAACGATTGCGGGCTGCTGATCCAACTGAGCAATAGGAATATTGCTCAGTCCCATAATAGCAGGCAGCTCAAGCGCATGTGCTAAAATAGCCGCATGAGAATTAGCTGAGCCTGATAATGACACAATAGCTTTTAAACCTTTATGCTGATATTCAGCTAACATTGCTGCGGTAACATCTTCAGCGAGTAAAATAAAATTCTTAGGCAAGGTTAATTGCTGTGTTTGTTGTTGCTGTAAATTAAATAAAAGCCGATTTCCTAAATCACGAATATCACTCGCACGTTCTCTTAAATAACTATCATCAATGGCCTCAAATTGAACGATATAATGTTCAATAACTAATTTTAAGGCACTTTGTGCTTGCCAACCTTGATTAATTTTTTTAGCTATTTCTTGGCTTATATCTGCTTGTTCAAGTAACTGCTTATAAACATCAAAAATAGCTAAGCTGTCATCACTAACAATAGCGCTAAGCTTATTACTTAACTGTTCAAAATCAGCCAAGGTTTTACTTACCGCTTCTTCAAAGCGCTGTATTTGCACCTTTTGTTCTGCTACTGCTACTTTTTTCAATGCCAAGGTTGATAAATTTGCTTTGGGCTGACAAACGACAATTTGACTTAACGCAATACCCGGCGCGCCCGCGATACCCAATAGCTGTTTGACGCTACGACTTTTTTCTTCTTGATTAAGTAAGTTATTGACCTTTGCATTAGCCAAGGCACTCGCTAATTGTACAGCTAAAGTAACTAAAAAGGCTTCTTCATTTTCATTGAAGTTTCTTGATTGCTTTTGCTGAATAGAGAGAATGCCCAACACTTTACGTTGATGAATAATAGGCGTTCCTAAAAAGGCATTAAAATCATCTTCTTCTACCTCTGGAGTGTGAATATAGTGTTGATGACTACGTGCATTGGCAATATTTAATGGCTCTTCTCGTTGCCCTACTAAGCCAACCAAGCCTTCAGAAAAACCTATGGTTGTCCGCCCTAAAGACTTTAATGCCAAACCATCCGAGGCCATCAATAAGAAGTGTTGTTGAGAATAATCAGCTAAATAAACGGAGCAACAATCGGTTTTCAATGCTTTTTTAATTTGGCTAACCATGCGCTCTAACGCACTTTGTAATTGAGTATCTTGACTAAATTCAAGCACAATGTGGCGTAACGTAGTTAACATAAGATCCTTATTTACGATAAAAATTAAATGTGCCCCGGCAACTTACTCAGCAACTCATTGATCACGTCACCATCAATTTTTTTGTCAAAGAGCCATTGTATTTCAGTTTGAATTCAACCCCGATATTTCGCAAGAACATTGCTAGCATGACTCTTTGTCAATTTTCCCTATTCCTGATTATTCTACCTAGGTAAGAAATAAAATGGCCCACAATAAAGTAGGCCATTAAAAACAAATCATAGTAATAATTAAGCGCTGCGTTCTTTCCGATTTGGCCTATGATTAGGGCGTCTATCGTGTCGCTTTTCATAAGAAAAAGCTAATGCCGCTGAGGCAAATTCTTTCATTACTCGTCGATAAACATCGCGCTTAAATGACACAACTTGCCGAACTGGATACCAGTAACTGACCCAACGCCAATCATCAAATTCAGGATGAGAGGTATGAAGCAAATCAACTGAGGATTCAGCAGCGGTTAATTTTAATAAAAACCACTTCTGTTTCTGCCCAATACAAACAGGTTTACTGTCGTGTCTAATAAAACGTTTTGGTAATTTATATTTTAGCCAATGTTTGGTTGAAGCAACAATTTTTACATGTTCAGGTCGTAAACCAACTTCTTCATGTAACTCTCGATACATGGTTTGCTCAGCCGTTTCCCCTTCATCAACACCACCTTGTGGATATTGCCATGAGTGTTGCCCAAACCGCCTTGCCCAAAACACTTGTCCCCTGTCATTAATTATTACTATGCCGACGTTGGCTCGGTAGCCTTCGGCATCGATCACAGGAACTCCTGAAAACTAAAAAATACTTATATAGATTCAACCATATTAACGGCTAGTGAGCAAATGATTACTTTGATTTTTTACGCTATTCACCAGATAATACCCTATCACTTAAATAGCTTTCCTTTTAACAGATGATAAATATTCCTTCTTCTGAACAAGAACTACTTGAAAGAGTACAACGCTTAGCTGGTTTAACCCTAGCAGAGGTCGCCAATGAAGCAGGTATTGAAATACCGAAAGATTTAAAGCGAAATAAAGGTTGGGTGGGGTTATTACTAGAGCACGTACTTGGCGCTAGTGCAGGTTCTAGACCAGAGCCAGACTTCCCCCATTTAGGCATAGAATTAAAAACATTACCAATAAACAACCAAGGTAAGCCCCTGGAAACCACCTTCGTTAGCGTTGCACCATTGGTCGGTTTAGTGGGTGTTAACTGGAAAAACAGCTGGATTAGAAAAAAATTATCTCGAGTATTGTGGGTACCCATTATCTGTGAAGATCTTAACAACAAGGTCAATGAAAAAAAAATCCCCTTGGCAGAGCGGCAAATTGGCAGTGCTTTTATTTGGTCTCCATCAGTAGAAGAAGAGCATTTATTAGCCATGGACTGGCAAGAACTTACCGACATGATCACGTTAGGTAACGTTGAAAAAATTCATGGAAAACACGGTCAAGTACTACAACTTAGACCTAAAGCCGCTAATAGTAAGGCAAAAACTCAAGCATTTGATCGCCACGGAAAACCTTTTATGACCTTACCTCGTGGCTTTTATTTGAAAATACCTTTCACTCAAATGATATTAAACAAGCATTTACGTATTAATTAACATTTTAAGTTGTATTTAGTTGCACTTAAGTCATTTGAACCGTACAGTAAAACCATTTTAACCGTACAGTAAAGTACATTTGTTAAGTAATGTTTAAAAGGTAGCATGGTGAAGTAGCAACTATGAAGTTTATTAAAAAATTTGACCAGTATATTACTGCAATTTTCATTATCACTATAATTGTCATAATAGCAACCTCTTACTTTACCTTTAAAGAGTTTTTTAACGCCAGCCATCAAAAACAGCAAGAAGTTGTAATGCCATTATTTTCATTAATCAATAGTGAGATAATTAGGCCATTAACCGTTTCTCAATACATGGCAAGCGATCCTTTTTTACTTGATTACATTGAGCAAGAAAAAATCGATAATGAGGTTATTTTTAATTATATAACCAGCGTTTCAAGTCAATTCAATACTCTGTCATTTATTGCCATTGAAAAACACCTACTACTCATTGACTCAAATAATAAAACTACAAATTTATCTGGCAAAGAGGCTGAATGGTACCATCGCTTAAAGGCTATCAATAAAAAAGAATTCACCGACTTTGGTGATGCAAATAATCCACACTTATTTTTTGATGTTAAGATGTTTAATAAACAGCAAAAATTTCTCGGTTTTATCGGTTTAGCGATAGATTTAGATCACTTTGCTAATAAATTTGCCAAATTTAAACAAGACTATGGTTTTAAATTGTATTTTGTTGATAACAATAACGATATAACCCTTAGTTCTGAGCAAATAATGCAAACGATGAGCCATCATCGAAAAGATGTCGTTACCAACATCACTGAATTGCCTTGGTATCAACAATATCAAAGTGAATATAAAGCTAACAACGATAACAGCCAGTACTTCTTTGACTATTCAAGTAATGAATTAATTATTTCACAAATGCCATTAAAAGAGCTTAATTGGCGAGTTTTTATTATTGCCCCGCCAATAACAGAGCAAAGTGTATACTGGCAATTATTCATGCAAAATCTTATTATTTTTTTATTAGTTTCATTAGCGTTATATAGTTTATTTACCCTATGCATCAATAATTTCAGATCAGACCTAGTCAAAGGTTCTGAAACAGATTATTTAACTCAATTACCAAATAGAAACTTCATTCATTGGAAGTATTCTCAATTAAATAAAAAACATGATCATGTCAGTGTGGTGGTTGCTGACATTGATAACTTTAAAATACTTAATGATAGTTACGGTCATTTGTTCGGTGATGAGGTATTAAAGGTCATCGCAACAAAACTGAGTGAAAACTTAAGAGCCATTGACTTAGCTGGTCGTTGGGGCGGAGAAGAGTTCATTTTGATATTACCTGATACTACTGCAGAGCAAGCACAAGAAATAATAAATAGAATTAGGAAGAACATCGCTAATACCCCTTTTACCCCTTTATCTACCAGCAAAGAATTTAATGTTACCGTGAGTTTTGGTATTAGTGATAGTAACTTGACCGGTATACCCTTAGAAGAAATATTCGCGAAGGCAGATCAAGCTCTCTATAGTGCAAAAACTAATGGCAGAAACCAAGTGGTTGTACATTTGGACTAGTATGACTAGTGACAGTAACTTTTTGTGCCATAGTCAAACTTTTACCCGCGCCAAGCAATTGCATTTGCGTGTTTGCTGCTTCTAGGCAAATAAATTCTTGTTCGCCGCTTTCATGAATATCAATCATATTATTTGCTAATTCAGCACCTGGATTCCAAAATACCCACTCTTTTGTGTTCGTTGTCTCCAGCTTTATAGTGCGTTGCCAGTAACTATCAACAACAGTCATTACTTCATTGCTATGATAAACCCTATCCACCGGGTCAACACCATTCGCTAATGGTGTTGCTAATGGTTGCGGCGCGTAAGCCTTGCCTGTTAACTTGTCATCAAAAGGAGCTTTGGCTAATTCAGCTATAGCAGTATTTTCCGGAGAACTAACCGATAGGTAGCTATGCAGTGCGCCCGTATAATAAGCATCACTTTCACTCAAGTTTGTCATGGTCAAAACTTGATTAAATGATTGTCCAAAAAAAAGTACTTGCGTTAATCGACAAGCGAATGGCCACAAATTGCTCATACCTTGTCCTTGCCAACTTAAGCTTACTTCAACCCCCTGTTCATTAATGTCAATTTTATCTAGTTGCCATAATTGACAACGGGCAAAACCATGGTTACCCACTTTATTTTCACTATCATTTGGGTGTACACCAAACCATGGCCAACAAAGAGGAATACCACCACGAATCGCTTTACCCTGCTCATAAGCTGAGTTTTTTGATAACCAAAAAACTTCTCTTTCCTCTGTCGGTTGCCAACTAAGTACCTGCCCACCATACAAGCTAATTTTCGCCTGAGTGAATTTATGATCAATAATTAACGCTGATAAACCTGAAGACAGTTCAACTTGTCGAACCTGACCATAATCATTTTTCGCTATTGGGGACATTATATTTCTCCTTGTTGTTAACCTTACCTTTAAGGCGTATTCTAAAAAAAAATAATGATGTTTGAAAGCTTAAAAGCTTTTACCAAGAGAGAGAAATACCGAACGTCTACCACCAGAAGCAAAACCAACACCAAAAACAGCAGGGCCAAAACTAGTATCTGTTCCTAAATATAAGCTAGCTGAAGTGATCATATCTCCAACTTTTACTGACTCTGCTAACGTCCATACATTACCGGCTTCAGCACTTGTACCTAAATAGAGCGGCAAACTATCATCATCAAATAGCTCTCGACTTAAATCATATTGATAAACCACAGCAATAAATACTTTATGAGAACCTATCAAAGCATCTTTTTGATAACCTGATAAATTTAAAAATCCGCCAAGCTCAGTCACATGAACAGAAAAATCAGTTTTATTGTCTACTGTTGCTAATGAAGCGATAGCAACAAAAGCATGGCTTTTAAAACTTAACGCACCACGCCAATCAAAGGTAACTTCTACTGAGGTATCGTTGGGCGTAATACCGTCAAATTCTTGATAGTTTTCATTGCGCCAGAAAATATTAAAAGAAAACTTATTCCCTTGGGTTGGGAAATTAATACTATTTAAATTATCATAATCAAAAGATAAATACCCGCCTAACGAGTCATAATCTAACGACGTTTCTTCAATATTATTAAAGGATAATTCACCCTTTTCACTAATAAAACCGAATTCTACCGCACCGTTGTTAGCGTAGTTATAACCTACACTAACATTTGCTTTAAAATATTCATTGCTCAGCTCTGCTCGCTCTGTCGTTCGTTCCCATTTATCTTGCGAATACTCAATTCTTGCCCGGGAAAAATAATGCTGATTTTCCACCAACGGCTGATAAAACTCGCTCGCTAACATAAACTCCCAGCCTAATTTTGCTTCATTAAGCCATTTACCACCATAACGGCTGATATTGTTTTGGCTATAAGCAAAATCTAAAGCAATAATTGTTCGATAAGAAAAGTCAGTTTGTAAATCAAACCCAAAATTTAAATAATCTGGCCCCCAAGATTTTTCTTGTGTGGTAACGAGCAATTTTCGTCCATTAGGTAAATCAACAAACTCAGCATCAACATGCTCAAATTCATTTAACGCATACACGCTATTAATAGCCAATTGTAATTGTTCTTTCGTTACCACTTCACCAATGGTTATAGCAAATTTTCCCTTAATAACAGTCGTACTAACTTGTGAGTTATTTTGGTATTCAATATCAAAACAGGGCGGGTAATACCATCAAACCAAACACGTTTTTTTCGTTGCTTTTCTTGCTGGTATTCATAGTATTCTTGTTGACTCACAGACAATAATGTTAGCTTATCTTGCGCAAGTAAAGCCGACTCAACACCTAAAGTGAGTGCTTCGGGCATCACAGTAAAATCAGTTGTGCTTAAATTATCAATTTTTGGACGAATTAAAACATCCCCCGTTGATATATATTTCATTTGGACCAGTGTAGTGTTATTCGTTAAGATCGTTGATAGCTGATTAAAAACATCAATAGTATCGTTAATACCGGCTTTGGTTAGCAAAGGTGAACCAATATCTACCGCGATAACAATATCGGCTCCCATCGCTTTTACCACATCTATAGGCATATTATTAGCAATGCCACCATCAACTAATAACTGACCATCTATTATCACGGGTTCAACCACTCCGGGTACTGCAGTAGAGGCCCTCATGGCTTTAGTAATACTTCCTTGTTTAATCACTACCGCTTTTGCTGTCGCTAAGTTAGCCGCAATGGCTCGGTAGGGAATAGCTAAGTCATCAAAGCTGTCAATCTTAGCCACTACATCGGTAGATAATTTTAGTAAATTACCCGCCGATTGCCCTAATAACAAACCACTTGGTGCTTTAAGTTGACCATCGCTATAGCCAAGCCGAAAAGACATATTATATTGATCTCTATGGTTTTTATCCTTTAATGATAGTAGCTCTCGCGGTATAAAATCAGAATAGCTTTCATCCCAAGGCAGGTTAAGCATAATTTTTTCAATCTGATCCGCTTGATAACCTAACGCATATAAACCACCAACATAAGCGCCAATACTCGTACCAGCCACATAATCAATAGGAATATTATACTGTTCAAGTACTTTTAACACACCAATATGTGCAGCACCTTTAGCGCCGCCGCCACTAAGTACTAAGCCAATTTTAGGGCGTTCTTTTGTTACTTCTTCCGCATTAACAACACAAAGTGAACAAAAGGAGAAAAGTATAATTAATAATGAAATTAAGCGCATAAGTCAAAAGCATAAGTCATTGTGGTAGCGATCTTACAAGGTTAGCTTATCAATACCACCATTAATACCAAATGAAATAATGAATGATCAATTCATTATTTCAATTGGTATAATTTACTCTGCAAAGTGTATTTAGTTATTTTTAAATGAAATATAGCTCTATCTACTAATTTGAATAGGCTCTTGGCATATTAGTTTGCTTAGTATATCGATTACGTAAAGCATCTTGACGTGATTGCGTAGAGACAGATTTACCGTTAATCCACATTAAATCAACTTTTGAGCTTATTTCAAAAGGATCTGCACTCCATAGCACTAAATCTGCATTTTTACCTGCGACTATTCTACCGGTATTAAGCTTAAAGACATCAGCTACATTGGCAGTTAGTGCTAAAAAAGCATCTGTTTTAGATAAACCATTTGCTACCGCTATACCTGCGTCAAATCTTAACTGATTGATATTATGACTATCACCTTTGGTCATTAACATGAGCTTCACGCCTGCTTTAGCTAAAATAGCCATATTAGTTAACGAGCCATGTAATGAATCGAAACTGCTTGGTAGGTTATCAACAGAGCTTAATATCACTGGCACATTCGCATCAGCGATTTCATCCGCTACCAGCACAGCATCACTGGCACCAACTAAAATCAAATCAATTGCGTACTTTTTCTTTAATGCTAATAAAGCCAGTAAATCTGTTGCTCTGTCAGCATAAGCTAACAAAGGTTTTTCACCTGCTAACAAGGCGTTAATTACTTGCTCTTTACGTTTTAACGCTGGTGCTTCTTCATCTTTTTTATTTTTTTTCTGCCCATTTTTTTTTGCTGATTTTTTGATAGCATCGGCAAATTTATTATCAAGTAATTGTAATTTTTGCGCTCTAGAGCCTTTATTTTCACTACCTAAATAAATAAGTACTGCATTTTTTTTTGCGATAATACTATTAAATTCACCAGATAAATTGACCGCAAACGTTTGCCCAGCAAATAGCCCTTCACCACTTTCTGGCGCAACAATATTATTGGTAATTCCACCTTTACGAGCATAAGGGATTAAGGTTGATTTAGGGTTAAAAGCCAAACTAGCATCAAAGGTAATATCTGCTTTTTCATCACTGCCATCACGAGTTCTAGCCACGGCACCAACTTCAACTAAACCTAATGAATTCATGCTAGCAATAAACCCTGGCGTTAAAATTCGACCTTTGGCATCAAGTATTTCATCGGTGTCAAACTGTTCAGGCGCATCACCTGCCGCATAAACGGCCAAAATTTTACCTTCATCCATGACAACCGTTGCTTGTTCTAAGATACCTTGGCTCGCTACCGTATATACAGTAGCATTGGTGATCGCAATACTTTTGGCATTAACCGCATTAGGAAGAAATGCTAGGGTGAGTGCTAACATTAATACTAAAGTTAGTACTGGGGTAATAACAAAAGTAGATAATTTAAATTGCTTTAACGTAAATGGATTCAATTGCATTTTGGTATTCCCTACTCTTGCCCTAAAAGAAAGTCACTTTTCGCTTGATATTTTTCATCAAAACGATCATAAACCTTGGCGCCATCAATAAATACTTGCTCAGCTTGCGCGTAAACACTAAAAGGATTTGCACTCCATAACACCACATCAGCATTCTTTCCTACTTCTAAAGTACCAGTTTTATCATTTATCCCTAATGATTTTGCCGCATTAGCCGTAATCCACGTTATTGCCTGTTCAACTTTTAAATTAAAACCATTATCGTTAGCACGGTATAAAACCTTCGCTGCTTCTTGGTTTAGCCGCTGAATAGTAGTGCTTGAATCAGAGTGGACGATGGCACAAGAGTTTTTCACTGCATCAACAATAGCAACATTCTCTTCAACCATATCATAAGCCTCCATTTTAAAGCCCCACCAGTCTGGCCACATAGCAACACAGTTGCCATTTTGCGCTAATTCATCGGCAATTTTATAGGCTTCAATACCGTGATGAAAAGTACCCGAGTGGTAATTAAATTCTTTCCCTAAATCTATCATCACCGCCATTTCTTCAGCTTTATAACAATGATTATGAATTAATATTTCACCTGCTAAAACGCCCATTAAGGTATCTAATTCTAAGTCACGTTTAGGGGCTTGCGGATTTTCCCCCAAGGCATAGTCACTGTTATACTTATCCCAAGCTCGTTTATATTCAGTTGCCGCAAGCCATGCACTACGATAACCGGCAACATTACCCATGCGCGTTGAAGGAAGTTGTTTTCTGCTACCATACACGCGTTTTGGGTTTTCACCACAAGCCATTTTTAAGCCGTAAGGGGCATCAATAAATTTCATCCCTTGCATTGTCTGGCTAGGAATATTACGTAAGGTTACTCCTCTACCACCAAATAAATTGGCTGAGCCCGGTAATATTTGTAAGGTAGTCACGCCACCAGCTCTAGCAGCTTGAAAACCAGGATCTTGTGGCCAAACACTGTGCTCAGCCCATACTTCAGCAGTATTAGGAGATGTCATTTCATTACCATCTGCATGAGATTCAACACCAGGACTTGGATAAACGCCAAGATGAGAATGAACATCAATTATTCCTGGTGTAAGCCACTTCCCTGTTGCATCAACAATAACAGTATCAGTGGCAATGATACCTTTAGCCACTTGTTTTATTTTACCATCAACAATTAACACATCAGCATTATCAAGTCGCTCCCCTGTGCCCGTTAAAACAGTGGCATTAGTAAATAAAGTATTTTGTTGAGGTAGCGCTTGATAGGTACTTGGATAAGGGTTTTTATTAATGGTAACTTTAGCGTCTTGTTTTTCGTTAGGTAAACAAGCCGTTAAACTTAAAGACATCACCGTTATAATTAAGCTTAACTTAATTGATGTTTTATACATTGCTTTTCCTATGGTAAAAACTGTATTTAAAACTGTTATTATTCATCTCAATTAAAAGAATAAACAGAATTGCTATAAGATCTAGTGTAGATCCAAAAATAATATAACGCTTTGTTTTCAACAACAAGAATTAATTAACAATTTTTTAACAATTTAGACCAGTGGTGATAAAAACACCTTAATTTACACATACCTCAATAAAGGTGTCCATATCAAACCACCACCCTATTTCTGCCACTATTTTTAGCTTGATAGAGTAACTTATCTGCGTTAGCGACAAACTCTTCTGCAGAAGAGAATGAATTTTTTCGCCATTGACTAACGCCAATACTTACCGTTAAGTCAATGGTATGTTCATCAACTATCACTTCAAGCTGTTCAATATTTTCTCGTAAACGTTCGGCGAATTGATAGGCACTTTTCTTGTTAGTTTTTGGTAATATAATAACAAACTCCTCACCACCAATACGCGCGACAACATCACTTGCTCTAACGGCCGCTTTACAGGCACGATAAAACATAATTAACACTTCGTCACCTACCCCATGACCAAAATTATCATTAACCAGCTTAAAGTGATCAATGTCTAATAACATTATAGATAAAGGTAACTGCTCATAATCTGCCCGGGTGATTTCATCCGCTAATACTTTATTAAATTGATGGCGGTTAACGGCGCCCGTTAAGGCATCGGTAAAAGCTAAGGTTTCAAAATGTGCTTGCTGAGATTTTCTATACTCAATTTCATTTTTTTGTCGATTAACAATAGCTTGAAATATATCCACTTGTAATAATTTACGGCGTAACTTTTCATAAGCCAATTGCATTGCGCCAATTTCATCAGAGCCAAGCGACTCTTTAAATTGTATATTTCTATGCCCTTGAGCCATATTGTTCAATGCATGAGTTATATGCCTAATGGGGTTTATAATACTATGGTTTAATACCAGTGAAAATAAAGTAGCGATAACTAAAAAAAAGCTAATTAAAGCTAAAATCCCATAGTAATTTCTTTCTAATCGTTGACTTTCTAATTGTACTTTTTTCTTAAAGCTCGCGGTTAAATCATTAGTTAATATTTTCAGTCTATCAACATCTGCCGACATTAAATCAAACCAATATTTACTACGCTGCTCAACACTATGATCATTCATTACATGTAAAAAACGCTGCTCTAATATTTGTCGATGAATTTGAGCATCACAATAATCGCTACATAAATCTTTTTGTTCGCTATTTGCTGAATAATGGAAAACGCGCAACGCATTTAATTGCTTACCGAGCAGTAAACTTAAATTAAAATTACTATGCATATCTTTCTGCTCTGCCACAAGGACATTCATTCCTATGGCCCTTATTTGGCCCATATACTCTTTAAAGAGCAGTACTGCGCTAATAGCTGAAATGTCATTGGCTAATTCTGACGCCATCTCAACGTGGGTTAAATTTTCAGATACTGATAATAAGTGTTCGATAAGATGAGTGTAAGCTTGATATGTTTCTGAAAAATTAGCTGTTTTATTATCTAATTGCTTTCTATGTTTTGCTAATTCCCTAAGCTCACTATGTACATCTGCAGAATAAAAACGGATATTTTCTTGTACTGATGGCGCTAATTCACTGGCAAGTAAGGCTAAAAAATTGGTAATCGCTTGATCGGTAATTAAACGCCGCGCTGATAATTGTTCATTAAAGTTTTGATAGCGAGAGCTGGTTAGGCCACTAGCAATCCCCCGTTCAGCTTGTAGTGAATGACTAATATCATTCACTTTCGCTATAACGTCATTTAATCCCAATACCAGAGAGACATTTTTATAGCCTTTATAATTATCTAATAGAATGATGAAACTAAGAAAAACCACCCCGAGAACAGGTAATAATGTGGTGATAAAAACGCGCTTACTAAGTTTTACTTTTTGAGACAATACTGTTGATATTATTGCAATAACAGAAGGTTTTGACTGATTTACATCTTTCTTTTTATCGGCTGAGTTAGATAATTTATAAACACTTGAAACATAATCTAAATCTTCAACTAAAATATGATTAACGATCCACTGATGTAGGAAGGTGGTGATTTTTTCACTGCAAGCTAAACAATCTTCTGTTAACCACTCTTGCTTTAGTAAAGGTAGTTGCTCAATAAAGTTTTGATGGCTTGCTTTATGAGCCGTAATATCCGCGTAACAAATTTGTTCTAATAACGCCTCTTCTCGCGCAAAATGTAAAGAGACATAATGCTCAAGCTCAGTAAATATAGCATTAATGGTTTGCTTTGATGTTTCACCATGCTTTGCTGACGTTAACTTGGCTAATATGGCAATGATCAGTTTGTGATCTTCGTCAATAGCATCAATGCCAACGCTCATCCCTTCATTCCAAATTAACTCTGTCATTTTTTTGTTTAATCACTCAATAAAAACCAAGAATATTATAAAAAAAATCTAGTAATGTCTACACCAATATCGAATGAAATTCAAGCAAACATCATTGAGATCAAAATTAATGTATTAATAACAAATTAGGATCGTGGGGCCGAAAAATAATGGCGAAGTCGGTGCAGATATTTACTCAATAAATTAAATTATATGCCTATCTGCATAGCTCAGGAACGTCATTCCCGTGGTGACTTAAGCGCGAATATTAGTTTACAGTGACGAGAACTTCGATTCAGCTTTGTAGTTCCAGACCAAAGCTAAGTACCTACGTCCTGTAGGCAAAAACACCTCGAAGATGACGGTTATAATTAAGCCCGATGGTTATAATTAAGCCGCTTTAACTAATTGTTGTAAATGAGTAACAACATCGCTTGATTCATATAGCCATTGCACTTGGCCGTCAGTGTTTTCAATACGTAAACAAGGTACGCTTCTTTTGCCACCTTCACGAATAAGCTCTTCACGATAATCATTTTTTTGATTAATATTTCGCAACTCAATATTCATGCCTTCGCGTTTCATGGTACGACGTACTTTGACACAAAAAGGGCAGCTAGGTAATTGATACAAGCTTAAATTTTGGGTTTTATCATCAACTTTCGCTTGCTCTGTTGTGGTTCTTTTTGGCGATTTAGGCGAAAAAATAAAGTTTATAAGCAAAATAAGACGACCGATAGGCCAACGTATAAGAGACATAATCATAAGTTTTCTTCTGTGTTAAAAGTGTATATTTTCGATCAAGCGATCAAATTCGGTGGCGAAGTTTACCACAAAAAGCCTATTTTAGACTCGTTTATTTTTAGGGACAAAGTTTAAAATGGAGACTGGTACTACTTTTTTAACCGGAAACTCGGCTATTTCTTTTCGTTCAATAATGTGTCCTAACCGAGATTCGATGGCGCACAAGTTTCTAAAGTTGTCTTTGGCAACAAAAGAAACAGCCTCACCGCTAGCACCCGCACGACCTGTTCTACCAATTCGATGAATATAATCATCGACTTTGTCAGGTAAATCATAATTAACCACGCGCGCAAGCGCGCCAATATCAAGACCACGAGCGGCAATGCCTGTTGCAACTAAAAACTTAATTTTACCTAACTTAAAGTCTTTAAGTATTTGTTCACGGATCTCTTGCGTTCTACCACCATGAATCGATTCAGCCACGATACCACGCTTTTCTAACTGGCTTACCAGCTTAGCTGCCCCGTGTTTAGTTTCAATAAAAATAAGCGCTTGTTGCCATTGCTGCTCTTTGATCAAGTGACTAAGCAATGCCGATTTATTACTTTTATCTACCGTAATTAACCATTGTTTAATTTTAGGCTTTGAAGCACTATTTTGCGCAATTGAAATTTCAACTGGCTGATAAATTGTTCTTTTCGCTAAAGAACGAACATCATCAGAAATAGTGGCAGAAAATAGCAAGTTCTGACGTTGTTTAGGCAAGCGTTCAATAATTTTATTGATATCATCAATAAAACCCATATCAAGCATTCTATCTGCTTCATCAAGTACTAATACTTCAAGTTCATCAAAGTGCAGTGCTCGTTGATGCGCCATATCCAGTAATCTACCTGGCGTGGCAACCAAAATATCAATACCCCAGATTAACCGTTGCTTTTGCGGTTGAGCGTCAATACCACCATACATGGCCATTGAGCTAAGCTGTAAATATTTACCATATTGGCCAATACTCGCCTCAACTTGCACCGCTAATTCACGGGTAGGTACAAGAATAAGTGCACGGATACGTTTACCACGAAGCTTGTGCTGATGATGTTCAACACTGAGTTTTTGCAAAATAGGTAAAACAAAACTAGCCGTTTTACCTGTGCCAGTTTGCGCACAAGCAATTAAATCTTTACCCGATAAAACCACTGGTATCGCTTTTTTTTGAATAGCCGTTGGCTCGGTATAAGTTAAATCAGTTAAAGCGTTTAAAATAGGAGCACAGAATCCAAGTTTTGAAAATGACATTAAGGGTCTCAAACAGTAGGGTAAGAAGAAGCTAAATTATTTGATTTGCTATGAGTGTGACGACTGAATTTTTAAGCCCTTTAAAAAGGTAGATAAGACATCATCGCTACAGTCTCGATAGTGCTTATTATTAACATTTCTAAAAAATGCACTTAATTCATATTTACCTAAGCTCAGCTCTGCCAACTCTAAAACGGTAATCACTTCATCCGCTTTCAACGCCAGCGCTATTTTTAATTTATTGAAAATAACATTATTAGTCAACACTTGCTCTGCTTGTGGTTGTGGTTGTGGTTGTGGGCCATCTTTTTTACCTCTTTTTTCAATAATAAGGCCATTTAAAAAACTGGCAAACTCAACATCTAATAGTTCTTTATAACTACTGTCATCTTTTTCTTTATAGATATTAACTAAGTGCTCTGCAGTGATTAGCCCTTGTCCTAAGTTAAATACAGCGAGTGTTTTCTCATCATTAAAAGAAAAAATAGTGCAGATACGACGAAGAAGATCATTATTTATCATTAATTTACCTAAAGATATTTGTTATGTAGATGGTTTTTTATACCAAATGAAATTGGTATTATTACGCAGCCTTAAAATGTTTTCAAAGCACAACGGCATTATAGCATTAGTATTATAACCGACTATTAGTAATATTTATCTACACTAAGTATAAGATACGGTATAATTTATTTTTATTTGTCTAATTAAATCGGGATAAGGATATTAATGAATATGAAAAACATAGCCCAATCAGTTAAAAACAACGAAGTATCACTTGGTAATGTTTATGTTATGACACATTCTTTTTTTTCTGATGTGATTAGAATTGGTTGTACGCCTGAGGATCCTAAAAGCTACGCAAAGAAACTTTCAACAAAAGCACCGGGGGATTATACACTGGTTTTTTCGCTACAATGCAAAAATCCATGTAAGGTAAAGGAGCAAATAAAAACCTATTTAAACGCACAAGAATACGTTAACGAATTTTATCAAGTTACCACTGAAGTTGCCGAAAGTTTACTTAAAAGAGAGAGTTTAAGAATTCCAATGATAACCACTTAGCGCCTAAGTTTCAGCTTTTATAATAGTAAGCAAAGAAGCATTTAAAATGCTCCTTTACTTTTATTATCTTTACTTGTTGGCGCTAGCATTGTTAGCCGCTGTACTACTAGTATCGCTAACCACTAAGCTTTTTCTAGCAATAACAACAACTTTATTGATTAATATTAACAACTACACGGCCACGA
Source organism: Colwellia sp. (assembly GCA_013215465.1). Classification (GTDB taxonomy): domain Bacteria; phylum Pseudomonadota; class Gammaproteobacteria; order Enterobacterales; family Alteromonadaceae; genus Colwellia. The sequence goes on from JABSOW010000022.1 coordinate 65,483, forward strand.
ATTTTACCTGCCATTAACGCTTCGGCCGTAGCGACTACTTCACTCAAACTTATATCGGTAGAGATATCTGCAAACACTTCAGGGTCAAGAATATCACCGAGACGCTGCCAAGCTTCAAGGCGATCTTCAATAGGTCGCATTACACTATCAATACCCGCTAAAGTCACGCCACGTAAAATAAATGGTGCAACCGAGGCCGGTAAATCCATACCTTGTGCTAAACCACAAGCTGCCACAACGCCACCATATTTCATACTGGCACAAATATTGGCAAGTGTATGGCTGCCAGCAGAATCTATTGCCCCTGCCCAACGTTCTTTCGCTAATGGGCGACCAGGCTCTGATAGTATTTTACGATCAATAACTTCACCAGCGCCTAATTTTTTCAGGTATTCTGCTTGCTCGACTCTTCCTGTTGACGCCACCACTTTATAACCAAGTTTAGCTAAGATAGCGATTGAAAAACTACCTACACCGCCGTTAGCACCTGTTACCAAAATTTCACCTTTATCTGGCGTAATACCGTTTTTTTCAAGGGCAATCACACAAAGCATCGCTGTATAGCCGGCAGTACCAATAGCCATCGCTTGACGTGGTGAAAATGCTTTAGGTAGAGGAATTAACCAGTCACTTTTTAAACGTGCTTTTTGAGCCAAACCACCACAGTGAGTTTCACCGACACCAAAGCCATTAAGTAGCACTTTATCGCCAACCTTAAATTTATCACTTTCACTGTGCTCAACCGTGCCCACTAAATCAATACCCGGTACCATAGGGAACTTTCTTACTACCGGGCCTTTACCAGTGATCGCTAAAGCATCTTTATAATTAATAGTGCTATGCGAAACATTAACCGTAACATCACCTTCAGGTAGTACGCTTTCATCAATATCTTTGATAGCCGCTCGATAACCTTGGTCATCTTTTTCAATTAAAATACCTGTAAACATCTTGTTCCCCTTAATTTAGACTGATCGTCTATATACCCGTCCCACCTGAAGATGCATGATTCAGCTGGAATTAGAAACGCCTTTAGGCAAGGCATTGATTGAAGAGAATGGTCGTTCCCTTGTCGAAATCAATAACGCAGCATAAAGCGTTTCTAAACCAGCCCTTGGGGAAGGCTGAGCAAATCATACTCTGCGTTACATTTCTTTTTAAGGGAATAACCCTTAATAAAAAAATGCGCCTTGATCATGAATCGCTCAGACTTCCTGAAACGAGCATCTTCAAGTGGACGGGTATAAATAGTAAAAAAAATTTATTACGCCTTTACCTAGGCAAAGCCGCAATAAAATGATTAAAGTAATTTTCTAATGGCTTGGTATCTTGTACCAGCCTTGCTCGACTAACGGCGCCTTCCCAACCAATCCAAAAATATTCGGCGAGTAGCTCACAATCAGCACTAGTTGATATTTCACCTTGTATTTGCGCCGTTTTAAGACAAATGGCTAAACGCTGCTGCCAACTATGGAATATATCAATTAACTGTTGCCTAAAACTTTCGGGCAGTAAATCTACTTCTTGGCCAAGGTTGCCCACTAAACACCCTCGTTTAAATTGATGGCGGATCATGCCCATTTTAGCCGCTTCAACAAAATTACTGATACGCCTTAAAGGCGGATACGAATCATCTAATAAACATGCATCTAACTTATTGGCAAAATACTTAGCATAGTTTTCAATAACAGCCTGGCCAAATGCTTCTTTGCTGGCAAAGTAATGATAAAAAGAACCCTTGGGTACTTTTACCTTTTTCAATATTTTATCAATGCCAGAAGAAGCAAAGCCGCTTTCGGTTAATTGCTCAAGACCGCTGCGAATTAATTCAGCTTTAGTATCTTGATTATCACGAGATACTTTGGGCGGTCTACCACGGCGTGGTTTTGTTACGGGTAAATTCATTTTTATATAATAGACCGATCGTCTAGTTAATTGCAAGCCTATTTAAAAAATACCGGAAGAACAATTGAAGCTAGTATGAATTTATCCATAAAATAAAAGGTGGGCGAACTGTGACCGAACTAAAAACAAAAAAGCCTGAATAATTGCTTATTCAGGCTTTTTTTAGTCGTTTTGCTAAAGCAAAATTTGGTTAAAAAAAGATTATCTTTTTGCCAATTTCTCTTTAATACGTGCTTTACGACCAGATAGCTCGCGCAAGTAGTAAAGTTTAGCTTGACGAACGTCACCGCGACGTTTCACTTCAATTGAGTCAACAATTGGGCTATGTGTCTGGAATACACGCTCTACACCAACACCGTTCGAAATTTTACGAACAGTGAATGCAGAATGTAAGCCACGGCTCTTAACAGCAATAATAACACCTTCAAATGCTTGAAGACGTGATTTATCACCCTCAGTAACTTTTACTTGAACTACAACAGTATCGCCTGGAGCGAATGTTGGTAGGTCTTTTTTTAATTGCTCTTGTTCGAGCATGTCAATAATTTTACTCATAATACCTTCTTCCTAGTATGCACAGGCTAAGTGGAGCGTGTTCGCTTCTTAATGGAAACTAACATTTTTTCCTGCTCAGCTGTCAGAGCTAGGTTGGTTAATAATTCTGGTCTTCTGGTCCATGTTCTCAATAGAGACTGTTCTTGGCGCCATAAGCGTATATGTTGGTGATTACCGCTTAGCAAAACTTTCGGTACCGACATTTCATCCCCGTTAGAGGTAGTCAGTACATCTGGCCTTGTGTAATGTGGACAATCTAATAAGCCATCTAAGCCACTCGAAAAAGAATCCTGAATTGCTGATTCTTTATGTCCTAATACACCCGGCACTAATCGTGCTACGGCATCTATTACATTCATTGCAGGGAGTTCACCACCACTTAAAATGTAATCGCCAACCGACCATTCTTCGTCAATATCTGACGCCATTAATCGTTCGTCAATGCCTTCATAACGACCTGCTATAAATATCAGGCAATCATCTTGCGCTAATTCACATACACCCGCTTGGTCCAATTTTCGTCCCTGCGGCGACAAATAAATAACTCGAGCTTTTCTACCTTCACTTTCTGCTGCTTTACGCGCAGAGGCAATGGCATCACGTAGTGGTTGCACCATCATCAACATGCCTGGACCACCGCCATAAGGACGATCATCAACAGTGCGATGTCGATCATGAGTGAAATCTCTTGGGTTCCATTTATGAAACTCAATAAGTCCGCTGCGGATCGCTCGGCCTGTCACCCCATACTCAGTGATAGCATCAAACATTTCGGGAAAAAGGCTTATCACCCCTATCCACATTTTGCTTTTATTCAACGAAGAATCAATACTACTCACAAGCTAGAAACCTGGGTCCCAGTCAACACAAATTTGTTTATTTTCAATGCTTACCGATTCAACAACTTGTTCTAAAAGATAAGGGATTAACCGCTCTTTTTTACTAAAGCCATCATTAAGGTTCGCTTTCACAACCAGTACATCATTAGCGCCAGTTTCCAACATGTCAGATACCACACCAAGATCGTAACCTTTAGTAGTAACAACAGCCATGCCGATTAAGTCACGCCAGTAATAATCACCTTGCGATAATTCTGGTAGTGTACTTTCGTTGGTTAGTATTTCTGAACCGACTAATGCTTGCGCATCGTCTCTGTCATCAATTCCGCCAACTTTAACGATCAAGCCTTTGTTGTGCTTGCGCCAATCAGTAATATCTACTGTTCGCGTATTATTTCCTAATTTTAATGACCAAGGAAAATAGTCAAGTATGGCATCGGTTTCACCGGTGAATGAATGAATTCTCAACCAACCCTTGATGCCGTAAACAGCGCCTACTTTACCTAAGGTAATTTGATTTTCTGTACTCATAAAAACTCACTAATTACTACTATTGCCTACTAAGCTTGTTATTAAGCCGCTACTTGAGCGTCTTTAACTAACTTAGCCACACGATCAGATACTGTAGCACCTAGACCAATCCAATGATTGATACGATCTAAGTCTAAGCGTAATTTCTCAGCTTGACCTTGTGCTGTAGGGTTGAAGAAACCAACTTTCTCGATGAAACGACCATCGCGAGAGTTACGGCTATCTGCAACAACAACCTGATAGAATGGACGCTTTTTAGCGCCACCACGAGCTAAACGAATGGTAACCATATCGTCCTCTTTATATTTAAGTGTTAAAACGAATTTTCCAGACACTTTCTATCACAATGGACAGAAAAGCTCGCGTATTTTACGCTTTTGACGGATTTTTGCAAGATTTATTAATCATACTGCCTAATTAAAGCCATAAATTAGCGCCGTGATAATAAATACAGCCATGCTTTTTTAAAAGGTTCAAAATATATTTGCCCTAAACTGTGGTGGCCTTGATGATTAATACCAATACCGTAAGTAATTTTCTCTCCTTGTAAGATCTTTACTTGCGAAGCATAAATATGACAACGAAACAAACGATCCCACAGGGCTAAAGCGGCGCCAAAGTTAGCATCAAAGTGCTTAGGGTTATCACTGTGATGAATTTGATGTTGTGCTGGGCTGATAAAGTAACGCTCCACTTTGTCTCCCCAACTTAACCAAATATGACTATGGCGTAAATTAGAGCCAAAAAAGTTAAACAGGAAGACAAAGGCATTGGCACCAACAATATCAAGCATTTTTAAGGTAGGTCCAAAAAAATAATAACATAAGCCAACGACAAAACCTTGAGTTAACGCCATTCTAAACGCGTAAAGCAAGCTTTCAATGGGATGACTACGATAGATGGTAAAAGGTGTTAATACCTGAGCCGAATGGTGTACTTGATGAAATTCCCACAACAGCGGTATTTTGTGTAGCAGGTAATGTAAATAAAAACGAGTAAAATCATCAAACAGAAACAGTAACAAGGTGAATATTGCCATAACACTTATTGAAGATAATGACAGCGGTTCAATAACACCAAAGACAACTTCAAAAGCAGAAGAAACCGCAATAGCAACCGGTGCCATAGTAATAACAACGAAGGGAAATAACGCAGCTTTAATTAATTTATTGATCACCAACAAGGCATAATCATGCCGCGCTGAGCTATGTGTATAAACGGCTTTAGGAAAAATAAAGCGTAAAAAAGGCGCTACAGCAAAACGTGTCGTTGTTTTTAAAAATACCGGAATGGCCAATAAAACGGCTGAAGCCAAATAAACAATATATATACGTTTATTGGCATCAAAAAAATACTGACTTAACTCGGTGATATTGGTTGTTAAAAAATCAATCATCTTCAATTACATCTATAAAAATAATTGTTATAAATAAAGGAGACTATGCTAGCGCACCACATATATCCCTTTACTGTTACACAAAGAGTATCGCACCAATACTATCGAACGAAGCAGTCAGCAATTAAAAGCTATATTGATAGCCAAAAAATAGTTGCTGAGGTTTACTTGGTCTAGCACCATAAGGTCTACGACTAACAATTTCTACCGTATCAAAAATATTATCCATCTTAATATAGATTTTACCTAAATCACCAGCACCTAATGTACTTAAATAATAGCTCGCTGATAAATCAACCACGGTATAAGCTTTTGTTGTTTGACCTGCTAACGTTACCCCTGTACCTGATGCTTCTAACATTTCGTCAACATAACGAGCAATAAGGTTAATATCCCACATTTCTGCCGTTATGCCTAAGTTAATCGTTAGCTGGTTTTTAGGTAAATAAGGTACTGAGTCACCTGCTTCAATTTTTCCCCACATAGGAAAATCAGACTCAAAACTTGTTTTAAACTCAGAGTCACTGTAGGTATAAACAACAGATACAGGCACATCAAGTTGTTCAGTTAAAGCAAACTGCGTACTAGCAGAGAACTCCAAACCATAAACGTCAACTTCTCCACCATTAAACTCGCTATCTAAGCTATCACCGCAACTTGACGCCGCAGAGAATGAACAACCTTCTTTAAGGTTACTCATGTCATTATAAAAAACTACCGCCTCAAGTTTATTCGTGCCATCGTGGTAACGACCACCAAATTCATAGTTAATACTGTTTTCTATCTCAATTTCAGGCCCTTCTTTCGGACTAGTCGGTACAAAACCTTCATGTACACCAAAAAGTAAACCGATACTGTCATTTAAGGTATAGAACAAGCTCAGGCTAGGTAACCAAATATGTGAACTTTTCTTCTGCCAATCATCTTCTTTACCGGAAACCCTATTTTGATAACTAGAGTCAATATACTCACCACGTAAACCTAGCGTAATATCTAACGCTTGCACTTTAATGGTGTCTTTAAAGAACACTGCTAAGGCATCAGTTTTTTCACGGTTGGTGGTGGTGGCAATTTGTTCAGCGCCATCACTCTCTAGCTGCGCAGAGCGCATAACAAAGGTATCTGTGGTGTGGTTACGCTCAATTTGATCTTGATGAAAACGTATGCCGGCATTAAATTTATGGGTCAAACCAAATAATTCTTGCTCAAAATAGAGCTCACTTTGAATGCCCTGTGAATAATATTCACGCGCATTGTCACCTAAAACAAGCTTTTCATACTCAGCGGCACCATCTCTTTGCCCTGTTAAGACTTGGTAAAATGCTTGATTAACATCATCTTCAGGGTTAGTGAGTATTTCTTGTAAATCTCGATTAACTAAACCACCTTTAAAGCCATTAATTTTAAACCAAGAGCGTTTAAATTCATTGCGATAAACATGTGTAGTGATATCAAAGTTTTTAGTTTGCATAAAATGGGTGAACTGAATTTGCTGATGCTGCCAATCCATATTATCTAACTGACTAGCAACATAACGTCTATCAGGCACTTGAGAGAAATCATTATCAGTTAAACCAAGGTAAGTTTCATTTGATTTTTCATCAGCATATGCCAATTTCAAGCCAAAAGTATGTTCAACTGTTCCTGTGCTTAAGTCATAACGAAACTTCGCCATAATGTCGTTTTTATCAAAACCAGTATTACCCACATTAACGCGACCATCTAGCTCTTTAAAACCGTCTGATTGCATATTAATGCCTTCGATCAAAATACCTAAATCGCCAATGGTATTACCATAGTAACCGTGAGTTTTTGAGTAGCCATCGGTGCCAACTGATAAATTTATCATACCCTCTTGAGCTTTTGGTACGGCTCGCGTAGTCATATTCAATGCGCCTGCAACCGTATTAGGGCCATACTTAATTGCTGCGGGGCCTTTAAATACTTCTAACGAGGTCATTTTTGACATCATAGGAAAGTAATAAGCGGCAGGAGCTGAATAAGGTGCTGGGCCAATTAATATGCCGTCTTCCATGATGGTGATTTTTTTACTGCGCTCAGGTGTAGCGCCTCGAAAACCAATATTTGGTCTTAGGCCAAAGCCGTCTTCTTCACGAATATTAATGCCAGGTACGTTATATAAAATACGGTTAATGTCATCAAATTTAAACTTTTCTAATTCAGCTTCACCAATTAAGGTGGCGGAGCCTGCTTCAGTTCTTAATTTATTACCATGACCAATAATTTGCATGCGCTCAGTAAAATCAACTTTACCTGAGGCATTATCACTTATTGCAACATCAGTATTTTCATTAGTAGCTGCTGGTGCAGCCATAACCAATGAAGGCGACATAGCGAATAAAGCCGTAGATAAGGCAAGTGTTAAGGGAGAAAAAACAAACGTTTTAGACTTAAATTTATAGTTAGGGGAAGTGGTCATGATTAGTCATTATCTCCTGCGGCTGTGGTCGGTAATTCTAATGCTAATGAGTTGATAAAATCACTTTTTAATTGGTCGGTGATCTTTTTTACATCGGCATGACTTTGTTCAACTTGCTCGGGATTTGTCGCTAACGTTTGCGCAAGTGAGCTCTGATAAGCTTGCATAGCGTTGATCGCTTGAATTATATTTGCATCGATACTGTCGGCTGTTTCTTGATCGCCAACATCAATGAGGTAATCACGAAAACCAATTGCCCCTTCAATGATAGTCTGATCACCTTCAGCTTGCCCTTGCATAAACTCTTTTAATGCCGTTAAGTTATTAATAATATTAGCTAAAGAATGTTGACTATATTTAGCTTCCACCGCTTCAGGGCAAGCTTGTGCGCCACACTCATTAGCAAATAAACCTAATGGCTCAGCTAACTTGCCGTCTTTGGTAAACAGATCTAAATAGAAAATAGCATCACTTAATTTATTTACCGCATCATGCTCAGTAGCAAAATCACTATCTGTGCTACCTGCTGATTTTAACTTGCTAGCATAGCCACTGACACTATCAGTACCTAACCACTGTGTTAATAAGATTTGCGCGTTATTAAAAATATCAATCGCTACTTCTACGGCAAATTCACAACGGGCAATTTTTCGATATTGTTCAGTTTCATTATTCCAGTTATCAGGCACAACAGAGCCGGTACAACTATGTGCTGAATTATCATTAAAGAGTAAATATTCAATGGCAACCATGCTTTTACGTGAGGCAGTACGTTTGGTGATATCGTAAGGCTGACCATTAACACTACCACCTTTAAAATAGGTAGCATCCAAATCAACGCCGCAAGTGTTATTAACTGGCCAAGAGTAGATATTATTACGTAAAGCACCATCATCATTTAATAACGGTTGCAATTGCATCATTTCTGCTTGCTGCCAGCTGTCCATGGCCGTGCGCCAGCTATTCATTGCTTGTGTTTTGCTCTCTGCTACTGCTGTAGAGTTTACACTGCCTAATTCAAAAGCTTTTTCTTGTTGACAGTAGTAATTTATTGCCGTTATTTGCTCATTAGCACGCAATGAGAAGCCTTCAAAGGTAGGGGTAATAACATTATCAACAATGCTAGCAACCAACAGACTTTGGTTAAAATCTGTATTGGTATCTTTACCTTTATTGAAACCATCACCGCTACTGCTACTGACATCTTCACCACAAGCACTGAGATAAAAAATTGAAGCGAGTGCCAATGCAAGTCGCTTTATGTTTGAAGACTTCATCTTAAAATTTCACCTTATCCCATCTTCTTGATGGTATTTTTCATGCTTTATATAAACTAAAAAAGCTACTTCCTGAAATGCAACAAAGCTCGAACAATTAATTGCTCAAGCTTTGTCTTAATTATCAGTTTTATAATAAAACTGAGTTAGGTAACAACCTAACTTTCAATATTACCAATTAGCAACATTCTCTACATCAAAAGATAACGCACTTGCTAAAATATCACGAGCAGTCTTTAAATCAGCTCTATAGCCTGTAACATCAGCAGCATCAGTTATTATCGGCGCATTGCCGATTAAAGTATGAATTTCTTCAAACTGAGCATCGGTAATTGGTGAATACGGGTTGAATTGCAAACCTAAAGCAAAACCTTTTAGTTCTGAAAAGTGCTTAGCGGTATCGGTGAAACTAAAGTCATCTGTACCCTGCACAGATAAATCATCATTCATTAACTCATTAATATAATGAATAACAGTAGCTGCAACGGCAAACTCCCACGCATTAACAGCTGTATCACGGTAACCTAATAGCTCTGTCATTTGAGCTGCAGTTAAATCAGCACCAGAATTAGCATTAATTAAGTTTCGGCCAGCTAAAAAGGCTCCCATAGCATCTTCAGTATAATTAGTGGCGGCAGCATTATCTTTTGAACCACGGTCACGTTTAGCCGCATTAACTGAGTTACCGAACATTTTTTCGCTTAATAAATCAATCTCGCCATCGCCATTGGTGTCATGCATGCCATTCCAATCGGCACGACCGTCTTCTTCCGTTTTAACTTTACCGGCAATTTCATTATCGTTATACGCTAAATAATCACGGGCAGCGCCAAAGTAACCAAAACCTTCATCAAACTGATGCTCAAGTTTTGTATAGTCTTTAGTACCATCTTTATCGCCAGCAATATTGTCAGTGGCTAAACCTTTATTTTCATCTAAATAATCGTCTGTTGCTTGAGAGTAAGTAATAGACATTAATAAGAATTTTTGAATTAATTGATTTAGATCTGTACCGTTATAACTTACATAAACGGGTAATTCATTAGCTTCTACTTGCTCTGCACCCGGTACATAACGTTTTCCACCTGGATTTTCCATAGCGTTATCCGCTAATTGGTCAAAGAACGATTCAATCAAAGCAGTCGGAGTAATGGAGCCTGTAGCGCCCCAACCAGCAAAGGCATCGTCATTCCAAAGTTTATGCTGACCAGAAGCATCATTACCTGCCACTTTGCCTTTTAATGTTTTAAGACTTGAAGATATATCACTGAACGTAGCTTGTTTGGCATCGATGAACGTTATTGGAAAAGCACCATCTTCCCAGTCAGTGCTTTGACCGTCAAAATAAGTATGTAATTTAGCAACAATCGCTTCTTTCGACGTTAAGTCACCGCTCTCTAAATCAAATTGTAAACCAGCACCTGAGTCTACCTTCGCACCAATATAGTACTTTAATTCTGCAATCAGCGCGTGTCGAGCTATTTGCCCACTATAAGACACACTTGAATTAGCGGTATCACCAACTTTACTGGCAAAATCATAGTAATCGAGCATGTCATTTACATTCAAGGTGAATTCTTTTGTGAAACTCGCGCCAGCGCTATCCGTTACAATAATATCTAATGTCACTGATTTATTTTGTTCATAATCAAACATAAAGTCAGCACCAACACTCAGCTCATTACCATTTATCACCGTAATACTGTTACTGCTAACAGAGGTGCCAAAAGTAAAAGTATCACTGGCATCAACATCAGTTGCCGTTAGTGTACCGATAACAATGCCTTTTGCATTTTCATTGAAGCTATTATTCGATAATGTAATATCTGTTGGTGCTGTATTAACAACCTCAGGTGTTGAGTCACCGCTGCTTGAACCACAAGCTGTTAACGTTGATGTGGCAACCATTACGGCAATTGCTAAGGCTTTTCTTTTAAATATCATTATTACTCCAGTTTGCTTCGCAAATAATATTCATTATAAACAACAAATAAATTACGTTTAGCTACAAGTTATTATCTTAAAAATACAATTGACAAAGATAATACATCAGGATAGATGCAAATGCGAATAAATATCATCAAGATTACACTTGTTATTACCTTTATTGATTGAAGATAAAGAATAATTAAAAGAAGTAATGTAATAGAGAGGAAAAAAGAGCAAATAAAAAGGTAGCCATAGGCTACCTTTTTAATAAAACAATGTGCTGGTGTGGTAACTAACGGCCGAACATACCGCCACCACCGCCCATTCCACCAGGAGGCATCATGCCCTGCATGCTTCGCATCATTTTTTTCATGCCGCCTTTAACTGACATTTTTTTCATCATTTTTTGCATTTGAGCAAATTGTTTTAATAGTTTATTTACATCTTGAATTTGTGTACCTGAACCAGTAGCAATACGACGTTTACGCGATCCTTTAATAATATCTGGGCGTTCACGCTCTCCCGGTGTCATGGAATTAATAATAGCTTCCATACGGTTAGTAAGTTTGTCGTCCATTTGGTCTTTAACTTTTGCTGACATATTACCCATACCCGGTAATTTATCCATCATACCCATCATGCCGCCCATGCTTTTCATTTGCACCAGCTGGTCACGAAAATCTTCTAAGCTAAAGCCTTTACCACTTTTAACTTTTTTGGCTAATTGTTCCGCTTTCTTTCTATCGACCTTTTGCTCTATCTCTTCAACAAGCGATAGCACATCACCCATCCCTAAAATACGAGAGGCTATTCTGTCAGGATGAAATGGCTCTAATGCTTCAATTTTTTCACCAACACCCATAAATTTAATTGGCTTGCCGGTAATATGACGAATAGATAACGCAGCACCACCGCGTGCATCACCATCAGTTTTTGTTAAAATAATACCGGTTAATGGTAAGGCATCGTTAAAAGCTTTGGCGGTATTCGCGGCATCTTGCCCGGTCATGGCATCAACAGTGAATAAGGTTTCAATTGGGTTGATTGCTGCGTGAAGATCTTTGATTTCACCCATCATGTTTTCATCAACATGCAAACGACCAGCAGTATCAACAATGACTACATCAAAGAAGTTTTTCTTAGCATGATCGATTGCCGCATTAGCAATATCGATAGGCTTTTGCTTTATATCACTTGGAAAAAAGCCGACACTAATTTCATCGGCTAAAGTTTCAAGTTGCTTAATAGCGGCTGGACGATAAACATCAACACTAACAACTAATACTTTTTTCTTTTCTCGTTCTGTTAAAAATTTAGCTAATTTGGCAACCGAGGTAGTTTTACCGGCACCTTGTAAACCAGCCATTAAAACTACCGCAGGAGGCGCTGCTTTTAAATCGAGGGTTTCGTTAATGCCCCCCATGGCAAGTTCTAGTTCTTTTTGAACAATTTTTACAAATACTTGCCCTGGCGTTAAGCTTTTCGATACATCGGTACCGACAGCTTGTTCTTTCACTTTACCAACAAACTCACGAATAACGGGTAAAGCAACATCAGCTTCTAATAACGCCATGCGTACTTCACGCAAAGTATCTTTTATATTGTCTTCAGTTAAGCGACCACGGCCACTGATATTTTTAAGGGTTTTACCTAATCGTTCGGAAAGATTATCAAACATGAATAACTCGAATAAAAACTATTAACAAAAATTATGACGCTATTATACCTGCGCTAAAAATAATCTAAAGAAGAAAATGTTAACAACATTATATATAAGAGAAATACGAGAGTTAAACAGAGCATATATGATATAGTAAATATGGCTTTTTATAGTTATTTATTCAGGTAATACCGTGGAACAGTTAACGTCTTTTATCAAAAATTTTATCGACCTAAGCGCAGAAGCAAGCCCTTGGTTATTACTCGGTTTATTAATTGCTGGCTTAATGAAAGCTTGGGTGCCAAGTAAAATTTTAAGTAAGCATTTAGGCAAAGGAAAATCAGCTATTGTTAAAGCTGCTCTGATCGGGGCACCATTACCGTTATGCTCTTGCGGCGTAATCCCGGTGGCTACCGAATTAAGACGAAGCGGCGCATCAGCGCCCGCGACAGCATCCTTTTTAGTTGCTACACCTGAAACTGGTATTGATTCTGTATCAGTGTCATATGCCTTGCTCGGGCCAATTTTTGCTATTTATCGCCCATTTGCGGCAATTATGTCAGCCATTATTACCGGGTTATTAGTATCGGGGATTAAAGAAGAAGATATTAAAGCGCCAATAACAGCGGTAAAAAAAAGTAACAGTACTTGTTGCGCTAGCAAGCAAGCGACACCAGCAAGTTTAATAACTGAAGCTAAAATTAGCTCTTGCTGTAGTTCAAAACCAGCGATTGATGAAATAAAAGTAGCAGCTAAAGAAAGTTCATGTTGTTCAGCTAACACCGCAACTATGGTAAAAGTACCCTCTATTCCTTCTTCCGTATTTACTGATTTTTTTGAAAAAACAAAAACGGGTGTACGTTATGCTGCGACAACATTAATAGATGATATTATTATTTGGTTAGCTATCGGTCTTATTTTTGCGGCAATTATTCGTACCTTTTTACCTGCAGAATTTCTATTAAGCTACGGTAGTGGCTTACCCGCCATGTTACTTATGATAGTCATATCTATCCCTATGTATATTTGCGCTACGGCTTCAACACCAATAGCAGCGGGCTTCATTATGGCAGGGTTATCACCGGGCACTGCCTTGGTATTTATGATGGCAGGTCCAGCAACCAATATTTCAACCTTGGGAGTAATCAGAAATGAAATGGGTAGCGCGGTATTAGTTCGTTATTTATTGGGGGTTGCTGTCTGCGCTATCGGCTTTGCTAGCTTACTTGATTTTGCTTTGAATTATTACGCCATTAATATTGGTGAGCAAATGCAACATTCTCATGAGCTATTACCACATTGGTTTGGCTTAACCTGTGCTGCGTTGATTGCATTATTAGCAATTAAACCATTAAGAAAGCTAGTACTGTAAACGAGTATCAGCTGTTCTTTACTAATTATTTTTTAATTTAAATCAAAGCTTTTAGTTAATTGCATAGTATTGGTGATTTTATCTGATAGAATCATTAAATTATATTGAGTAGGAGTTTATTAGTGGACTTTTTGGTTATTGGCTCTAGCATTGCATTTATTGCTTATATGCTCGCCACCTTGGCAATTTTATCGCGCTTATTTCACCCTAAAGGCCCTAATCTTAATCAAGTATTCGTACTCGCAGTCATTGCGGTCTCCACACACATATTTAATGACGCGCAATTATTCTTTAGTCAAGACGCTATCAATTTTAGTCTGCCCAATGTCATTTCTCTGGTTAGTCTAGTGATTACCATCACCATTTCGCTGATAGCACTGCGGATGAAGGTTAATTTATTACTACCAGTAATATATGGTTTTGCCGGTATTTGGCAGTTAGTGATGATTTTTATCCCCAAAACAGAATCAATCCCATTAATAGCGGAAAAAATCATTTTAGTAGGCCATATAAGTATTGCTTTAATCGCCTACTGTATTTTAATCATTGCCACTTTATACGCCTTTCAAGTCGCCTATATAAACCTAAAATTAAAAAGTAAAAACTTAACCGCAGTGGTACATTTACCGCCATTAATGCAAGTTGAAAAACAACTTTTTACCATATTAATGATTGGTACAGCATGTTTATTTGCTAGCGAACTTATTGGCTTGCTTTTTCTTGATGGTTTTTGGGCCAAAGAAAACCTTCATAAAACGGTACTCTCTTTAATCGCCTTAGTTATTTACCTTATTATATTAATAGGTCATTTTTGGCAAGGTTGGCGTGGCCATAGAGTATTATTATTAACGATAATTGCTAGTGCTCTGTTAACGCTGTCATACTTTGGTAGTCGATTCGTTAAAGAATTCATGCTGTCTTAACTTTACTATTTTCATTTTAACACTTTAATTTATCACTTTAGCTTTATCACTTTAATAAAGGATCCCCTTTTTGGAAAACATATCAACTCAGATGCTTTTTATTACTTTAGGCATACTGATACTTATTTCAGCTTATTTTTCAGGCTCGGAAACGGGTATGATGTCATTAAACCGATATCGACTAAGACACCTCGAAAAAGAAAAACACAAAGGCGCAAAGCGCGTTAGTAA
Organism: Colwellia sp.; assembly: GCA_013215465.1. GTDB lineage: Bacteria > Pseudomonadota > Gammaproteobacteria > Enterobacterales > Alteromonadaceae > Colwellia. The sequence continues at coordinate 80,541 of JABSOW010000022.1, forward strand.
ATTACTAAAGCGACCAGATCGTCTTATCGGTTTGATCCTCATTGGTAATAACTTGGTCAACATTGCTGCCGCCTCTATTGCTACTATTATTGGTATACGTTTTTTTGGCGATGTTTATGGCATGTTAGTGTCAACAATTGTGCTAACGTTAGTTATTTTAATTTTTGCCGAAGTTACGCCTAAAACACTTGCCGCTTTATACCCTGAAAAAATAGCCTTTCCTAGTTCGATAATATTGTCATTCTTGCTTAAGGTATTATTTCCATTAGTCATTTCGGTAAACTGGATCACCAACGGTATTTTAATGCTTTTGGGTATTAGCTCTGAACAGCGAGAACAACATAGTTTAAGCTCCGAAGAGCTGCGCACTGTGGTAAATGAGTCAAGCGCGTTATTACATGAACGCGATCACAGTATGCTAATGAGCATTCTAGATTTAGAGAAAGTGAGTGTTGATGATATAATGATCCCTCGCAGCGAGTTGGTAGGTATTGATGTAAACGACGACTGGAAAAAGATCCAAAGACAATTAACCCAAGCGAATCACACCCGCGTATTACTTTACCGCGATAACATTGATGATGTTGTTGGCTATATTCATGCCCGCGATGCATTAAAACTACTCTCTAAAAACCAATTCACCAAAGCAACCTTACTACGAGCTGTACGTGAATTATACTTTATTCCTGAAGGCACACCGCTGAATATTCAACTATTAAAATTTCAGCATGCAAAAGAACGCTTAGGCTTAGTGGTTGATGAATATGGCGACATTCAAGGCTTAGTGACTTTAGAAGATATTCTTGAAGAAATTGTTGGTGATTTCACCACTACGATGACACCCACACCAAGTGAAGAAGTCACTTTACAACCTGATGGTAGTTATTTAGTTGATGGCAGTGCCAGTATTCGTGACGTAAACAAAGAAATGTCTTGGCGATTACCAACAGATGGTCCTAAAACACTCAATGGTTTAATTATCGAGCATTTAGAAGATATCCCTCAAAATAACCTCAGCGTTCGTATTGCCGGTTACCCGATAGAGATAGTAGATGTGTCGAATAATAGAATAAAAATAGTACGTGTTATGCCTGAGTATTTTAACGGTGATACTGCTGAAGAAGATTAATACCAATCGGATTAATTAATTACTCTCTTAGCGAGAATTAAAAGGCTTAGAGGCACAGATTCATAGTTCCAGACTGAACCTAAGTACCTACATATATGAACCCATATATGAACCCACTCCGTTTGCAAGATATTTGATCATAGTGTGAGAGGTAAA
>JABSOW010000023.1 GCA_013215465.1 Colwellia sp.
CGGAAAATGCTAGCTCATGGGTTAGGTATGCTTGCTAACGTTAAGCTAAATAATAAGCCGCTACAACTTGAGCATGTGATATGTGTTTAAGTCGCGCACGGCGTAAGGGTAAGTAATTTATTACCCACCCTTATCTTTTTCAATAAATACTGTTACCAACTTATATTTTTTCTGGCTATGCGACCTTATCGGCCAAGATAAATAACTCTGCAAAAATAAAGCATCCCTGCTCGGTAGAGCTTAATACCAATTGAAGTAATAAATTGATGGCAACTGCGCATGCTACTAAGGTACTAAATAAAAAATTCTTTGTTTACGCTAGTGTATAGAGACAAAAAGTCTATTGAAAAGCTTGGATTATTTCCCTCACATAGATGAATCACTATTAAACCGCACTAAATAAGCAGGAAAATCGTATGCTCCAGAAGAAAACAACGTTAAAGGGTAAAACCGCCCTTATTACCGGTTCCACTAGTGGTATTGGTTTAGCCACAGCTCATGTTTTAGCCGAACAAGGTATTAACTTGGTATTACATGGTTTGATGGATGAAAACGAAGGAATTGCTTTAGCTGAAGAATTTTCCGCTACATACCAGATAAAAGCTTTATTTGATGGTGCCAATTTAATGGACACCAATGCTATTACAGCCTTTATGGAACGTGCCATTGAGATCATGGGATCTATTGATATTTTGGTTAACAACGCCGGTATTCAGCATACCGAGGGAGTAGATACTTTTCCAACAAGCAAATGGAACGCTATTATCGCGATCAACTTAACCGCTGCTTTTCATACTATACAAAAATCATTACCAAGTATGAAAGCCAATGGCTGGGGTCGTATTATCAACGTAGCCTCTGTACATGGATTGGTTGCCTCGTTAAATAAATCCGCTTATGTTGCGGCAAAGCACGGCATTGTCGGATTAACCAAAGCAGTTGCCCTTGAGTGCGCCGAACAAGGTATAACGGCTAACGCGATCTGTCCAGGTTGGGTTGATACCCCGCTTATCAACAATCAAATTGCCGAGGTAGCCAAACGTGAAAACGTTGAATTTGAACAAGCTAAATATAACCTGATAACCGCTAAACAAGCCTTACCTGAAATGATGGACCCACGCCAAATTGGTGAATTCATCTTATTTCTGTGCAGTGACACTGCGCGCAGTATCACTGGTGCTTCTTTGCCGATGGATGGCGCGTGGACAGCACAATAACCACTCATTCATTGAATGATGCCGTTTTAATATATTGCACATAAATAGACTAAATTAGCTAACCATAAAAGTCTCACGGTACACTGCCGTAAGGCTTTATTTTTATTAGGGAAATAACATGACTATAACATCAGGTGAGAAAATTCGCCGACAAGTAATGGGCGATGAATTTGTTGATCGCGCTTTAAGCAATGCTGATGATTTCACTCAACCGATGCAAGATTACATCAACGAACACGGCTGGGGATCAACATGGCAAAGAGACGGCTTAGATCGTAAAACGCGTAGTTTAATAACAATTGCCATGTTAGCCGCATTAAAAGCGCCACAGGAGCTAAAAGGTCACATTCGCGGTGCACTCAATAATGGCGCCACCAAAGAAGAAATTCGTGAAGTACTATTACACAGCGCCGTTTATTGTGGAGCCCCGGCAGCACAAGAAGCTTTTAGAGCGGCTAAAGAAGTATTATAATAGTTAGCAATTATACTCATGCCACTTCAAGAGGCAGCTGCAGAGGTGACACGAGTATGGGTATATAATCAAGCGCTCTCTTTAAGGTGGTATAAATGAAAATTTATGGTGATATACAATCAGGCAATTGTTATAAAATAAAACTATTGTGCTCATTATTACAAATAAAGCATGAATGGATTCACCTTGACATATTAGCAGGTGAAACCAAACAAGCGGCGTTTTTAGCAAAGAGTCCTAATGGTAAAATACCTCTGCTAGAATTAGCTGACGGACGTTATTTGTCTGAATCAAATGCCATCGTCAATTTTCTCGCTGCAGGTTCATCACTACTACCCTCTGACACATTCGATTTAGCCAAAGTACAACAATGGCAATTTTTTGAACAATACAGCCACGAGCCATACATTGCAGTAGCGCGTTTTATTGCTAAATATCTAGGTTTACCGGACGATCGACGAGCCGAGTATGAAGCGACGCATCAAGGTGGCCATAAAGCCTTAGCAGTGATGGCAGAGCAATTATCGCAAACGCCTTATTTAGTCGGCGCGCAGCTCACCACTGCTGATATTGTCTTATATGCTTATACTCATGTTGCAGCAGATGGTGGCTTTGATCTTAGTAAGTACCCAGTAATATTAGCTTGGCTGAGTAAAATAGAAAACACACCTCATTATATGGCTATGTCTAATACCAAATAAAATAATTACTATGAGCGGATAAACTCACCGATCAATCGATAGGTTTCGTCACATTCACTTTTAACCAAACTATCAAGCAACATGTAGGCGTGGATCATACCATCAAAAGAATGTTGCGCTACTTTAACGCCTACTTCTTTTAACGCCTGAGCGTAGGCAATGCTTTCATCTCTAAGCGGATCACAACCGGCGGTGAAAATAAGGGTTTTTGGCATACTTATCGCCATTGGCATAAACAATGGCGATGCCTGTTTACTCACTTCATTGCCTTGAAAATAGCTGTTAAAGTACCAAACCATTTTTTCTTTTTCTAATAAAAACCCTGTGCCGTTTTCTTCTATCGACTTGCTGCTCATAGTGTAATCAACACTAGGGTAAACAAGAACTTGTTTATCAATATTAACCGTCAAATTACCGATATTTTTACTCGCCAATGTTGTACAAATAGCGGCGCCGGCACTGTCGCCAGCGATAATTAATTGCTGATTAAAATTTACCCCTGATAAAACATCTTGATAATGCTCTAATGCATACTGACAATCGTCAACGCCTGCTGGGTATGGAAATTCAGGGGCTAGTCGATACTCAACCGCAATAACAACACAATTTCCGGCTTCGGCTATTTTCCGGCTAATAGTGTCATATATAGCAATGTTGCCACACATATGACCTCCACCATGATAATGAATAACCACAGGTAAGGCTTGTTCCGGAGCAGGGCTATATACTCTAACGGCAATAGTGTGGGTTGGGGTAGAAAAAGCATTTTCTTGGACAAAAGCTAATTCCGGCCCTTCACCAATAAATACACTCAATTTAGCAATATTTTCACGTACTAAATCTGGGCTAAGTTGTATGCCATTTTCTTTCGCTTGTTTGGCCGCTGCATTTGCTAGCTCAATAAATTCATTAAGCTTATCTGATATTATGCCTCGCATGATGACTCCTTTTGTTTAGACACTGGCTTTACTTTTAAGGCCTTACAGTTTGCAGTTTCCGGCAAAAAGAAGCTACCAATAAAAAAGGTACTACTAACCACAGTGATTAAAGTAAAAGCGCTAGTAAAATCACCTTGGTTGATATCCACTAGTCGACCAAAGCTCCAAAGCACTATCGTCGCAATGAAATAGCTGATTGAATAAAACAAACTGAACACCACTGTGATTCTTTCCCCGGTCATGTTAGGCAGTTCGTGCGGAATAGTTACCAAGGCAGTTATCGGAAAAAAGATAAAAAAACCTAATACCATAGCGCAAATAGTTTGCAGCCATTCAGTGTTGCCAAAAGACAAACCTAACACGGTTAAAATAATCACTAAACCTGACCAACGTATTACCGGCACGCGCGCGATAAACTTTTTACTGTAAACAATGCCTGCTAGCGTACCAATAATACCCGAGGCAATAACGAGTGCACTTTGGCTAATACCGGCTTTAGGGTAAAAGGTAAATAAACAGATATAAAAGGCTAGAATTCCTGAATAGGTTAACGCGTAAATCCAGTTAAATTTATCTTTCAAACCGTCCATATAAGAGTAACTTACTGGCGGTGTTTCATCTTGTTTAGTCGCGGTATTCGTTTCCTTATTTTTCACTAATAACCAAGCAACACTTAACAAAACACTCACTAAAGAAAACATCAATAAGGTATTTTGCCAGCTACCTGTTAATGAATTGAAATTACTCATTTGCCATAGAATAATACCGGTACCCACATTAAAGGCTACCGCGTTAATACCATTGATTGTCGGGCGTTCTTCCGGGGTAAACCACGCCATCACAATGGGATTAAAGTAAACGATCATAAATGCGCCACCAAGCCCCATTAGAAATCGACTAACGAGTAGTAACTCATAATTGGGCGCTAATGGCGTTAATAACCCGATAGAAATCAACACACCGGAGATAAAAAAAGCCTTTTTCACACCAACTTTTACCGCCAGCCAAGCCGCGATAAAGGTACCAACAATTTTAGCCAAGGTAACTGCACCGCTAATAAAGCTTGCTGAGGCGAGACTATCTATGTGCATGCTGGCCATTATTTGCCCCATACTCGCCGTACCGCCAACCCAAGCCATGGCAAAGAGGGTATAACTAACAAAGACAAGAATTGCCACTAGATATTTATTGCTTATTTCAGGTAGGTTCATTAAAAATATTTCACTATAAATTATCACTTTTAATCAGCTTAACTAAATAAATAACACAATTATGTACTACCTTCGTTCGCTGTGTTTTTTCTCAGCGCATGTTATTGTATTAACTCTCTTATCCAGCAATATTTAACGAGGAATAATCTTTGTTAGTTTGGCTCTCTCTAGATACTTGGCTGATATCTTTACTCTCTATTACCTATTTATTACTACTGTTTGTGGTGGCCTATTGGGGACAAAAAGAAACCAATAAAAAATGGCTTTCTCGCCCCTGGATATATAGTTTATCGTTAGGTGTTAGTTGTACTTCTTGGGCTTTTTACGGCACCGTTGGCCAAGCCGCAACAACCGGTGCTTGGTTAGCACCGGTCTACATTGGCTCTATTTTATGTTTTATACTCGCCTGGCCAATGCTACTTAGAATACTACGTATTACCAAGCAACAAAATTTAACCTCTATCGCAGATTTTATCGCTTGTCGATATGACCGTTCTCCTGCGATTGCAGCAACGGTCACCTTAGTTGCCTTATTAGGTACCATCCCCTATATAGCCCTACAGCTACGTGCCATTAGTAAAAGTTTTGATCTGCTCACTGGTTCGTATCAATCAGGCATCAGTACTACGTTTATCGTCACCCTAGTGTTAATCATTTTCAGTATTTTGTTTGGCGCCAGACAAGCGGCAATAAACAAACAAAGCCAAGGCTTAGTTTTAGCAATCGCCTTTAGTTCTGTGATAAAATTATTCGCACTCACCGCTGTTGGCATATTTGCCACTTTTTTTGTTTTTGATGGTGTTGCCGACTTATTGGCACAATCACAACGCGCAATACCCGAACAGCCAACCAGTAATAGTTACTTTGCCATATCTCAAGCCATACTAGGCATGATAACCATTTTCATTTTGCCCCAACAATATCATATGATGATGATAGAAAATCATCAGGAAAATGAACTAAAAAGTGCTCGCTATCTATACCCATTCTATTTAATTGCGATTAATATTTTTGTGCTACCTATTGCCCTTGCCGGACAAAACTTATTTCCCGGTGGCAATGTTGACGCCGATACCTATGTCATCACTATTCCATTATTTTTACAACATGCTTGGTTGGCTGGGCTCGCCTATATTGGTGGTTTAGCGGCGGCAACAAGTATGGTTATTGTCGCCACTATCGTCTTAAGCACCATGGTAACCACAGAAATAGTTACCCCGTTGGTACTACATTACAATAGTTTTGTCCGCAAACAAAAAACACAACTATCGCATATGTTACTCAATATACGTCGGGTAGCGATTGCCTTACTGTTACTGTTAGCCTTTACTTTTGAGCGGGTAATCAACCAGCAAAACCATTTAGCCACCATAGGTTTACTCTCTTTTGTTTTATTATCACAGTTAGCACCCTTGGTTATTGGTGCGCTATATTGGCGTAAAGCGACCAGAAAGGCAGCGCTAACAGGCTTAACTGTGGGTAGTATTATTTGGCTTTACACCTTGTTATTACCTAGTTTACTGCCTGACTCACTCTGGTTAAACACTGGGCTTTGGGGGTTAAACTGGCTCAAACCTTACGCATTATTTGGCTTTAATTCACTGGATCACATTAGCCATGGGCTACTATTTAGCCTGTTAGCCAACAGCCTATGTTTCATTATTATTTCGCTACTAAGTCAGCGTAGCGTCTCAGAAAAGCTACAGGCAGAATTGTTTATTTATCAGCAACAAGGGGCTTCTGAGCAAAACTTATCGAGTAAAGATTTATATCACTTGTTGCAACGGTTTATTAATAACGATGCCGCTGAAACTTTTCAGCGTGATTATGCCAAACAATTAACCCGCGCCAAGGCACCAGAAAAGTTAATTGACTATACCCGCTTACAGCTTTCCAGTGTACTTGGCTCAGCCTCTACCCGGATGGTAATGAAAGCAGTAACCGCACAACAAACCATGCCATTACAAGACGTGGTGAACATTGTTGATGAGGCCAATAAACTCTTTCACTTTAATCGCGAACTATTACAAGCGGGTGTTGAAAATATCGAGCAAGGCATTAGTGTTATTGATGCCGACATGCGCATCGTTGCTTGGAATAAGCGTTATATTGAGTTACTTGATTACCCGGCTAATATAGTCAGTGTCGGCAAGCCTGTGGCAGAGCTTATTCGCTTTAACGCCGAACGTGGCATTATTATCACTAATAAAAACACTGCCAGTAGTAGCGAAAAAGACGATGACTTTATCAGTCGTCGTCTTAACCATATGCGCCAAGGCAATAATCATTCTCTTCAACGTGAAATGCCCAGTGGCATTGTGCTAGAAATTCGTGGCCAAGCTATGCCTGGCGGTGGTTTTGTTAGCACGTTTTCAGATATAACCACCCATATAGAAGCGGCAAAAGCGTTACAACAAGCCAATGATCATTTAGAGCAAAGAGTCAGCGAACGCACCAGAGAGCTAACCAAAGCAAAGGCCGAAGCCGAAGCCGCCAATACCAGTAAAACTAAATTTTTGGCCGCTGCTAGTCATGACTTAATGCAACCTTTCAATGCTTTATCGCTATTTACCAGCATGCTTAACAAAAAAGTGCAAGGCACTGACTTAGCCGAATTAGCCACTAATATTCAGCATTCATTAAGCGCGGCAGAAAGTTTATTAGCTGATTTAGTTGAAATATCTAGACTTGATAATAGCTCGCAAAAAATTGATATTCACTGTTTTTCAATTGACGACTTACTTGCCCCCTTAGGCAAAGAGTTTTCGCTGTTATCACAACAAGTAGATCTACAGTTTAATTATGTAACTTCTACTTGTGTCGTTGAAACCGACCAAAGGCTACTGCGCCGTATAGTACAAAATTTCTTATCAAACGCCCTAAACTATTGTCCGCAGAAAAATAGCCAAGGCAAGATACTGCTTGGCGTTAAACATAAACAAAAACAGCTAGTTATTGAGGTGTGGGATAATGGCCCCGGCATTGAGTTAGCAGATCAACAAACCATTTTTAAAGAATTTGAGCGCTTAGAACACACTCAAGATAAATCTGGTTTAGGCTTAGGGCTAGCAATTTGTGAGCGTATTGCTAAATTACTACATGTTAAGATTGCGGTAAAATCTACCCGAGGAAAAGGTACCTGTTTTAGTGTCACCTTACCGCGAAGTACGGTGAAAATTGCGCCAAAAGAAGTTATAGAGACTAATTCAGCAAATAAAACTGCCAGTGAGTTTATTGGTCTGCCCATTTTATTAGTTGATAATGAAGCCATCATGCTCAAAGCCATACAGACACAGTTACAAGAATGGGGCTGTAAAGTACTTGCCGTTAGAGACGAAGAAAGCCTAATAGCCTCACTCGCCAACCAAGATATTACCCCAACAATAATTATTTCTGATTATCATTTAGACGATGATAAAAATGGCGTAGATCTAATACAAAAAATATTGTCGCAGCAAGCATGGCAACTGCCCTGCATTATTTGCTCAGCGGATCCTTCCGAGCAAGTGCGCGAGCACACTAATAGCGCGCAATTTTATTTTATGCGCAAACCAATAAAGGCGTTAGCATTGAAAAAACTAATGAAGCAGTTATTGAGGGATTAATAGCAATAATTGCACTGATAATCAGCTCTATTAGTATTAAGCTATAGAAACATTCTCTTGCGGTGCAAGCATTAATTGCTGATATACCAAGCCCGCTTGAGTGCGGTTATAAACGCCTAGTTGCAGTAAAATTGCCGAGACATGTTTTTTTACCGTATTTTCTTTAATCTCTAAAATGCCAGCAATCTGCTTATTTAGCTGACCATCGGCAACCAAAGATAAAACGGTATACTGCTGTGGTGTTAGTTGTGCTAACTGCTGCGCTAATTTTTTATGTTCTTGGGCTAACTTGGCATCATTATTAATCGGCATATTTACTGGCAACCAAATGTCGCCTGCCAGTACAGTATTAATCGCTTTGGCAATGGTTGCTAAATCGACAGACTTAGGAATAAAAGCGGCAGCACCAAAATTAATGGCTTTTTGCATAATCTCTGGATTCTCATCCGATGACACCATAATAACAATTAAATCCGCATGGTTATTTTGCAACTGGGTCAAGCCAGTAAAACCATCATTACCGGGCATATGTAGATCTAAAAAGATAATTTCTAACTCCGGCGAACTATCAATCACGGTAAGTAAATCACTAAAACTCGATGCTTCTTTAATGCTCGCTTCAGGCATACAGTCAACTACCGCTTGCTTTAATGCGGTGCGAAACAACGGATGATCATCAGCAATAACGACTTTAGCTTGATTCATTACAGCAGCCTTTTATATGGTTACAAAACTCTATTCTCGATAAACATGTCGAGAATAACAAGAGTAAGTTGTTTATTATCAAAAAAAGAGCCGGTAAAACCAGCTCTTTTTCTTGTTTTACAATAGTATAACTTTTAGAAAGTATACCCTATGGTAAATGAGACCGTTGAGGGATCACCATAATAGCTAATTAACGTGGTATCGCCACCAAAACCAGGTAACCAATTGCCGTCATCATCTTGACCGCCAGTAAAGTTGTATGTTCCAACCATATACTCTTCATCGGTAATATTTTTCCAATGTAGTGCTGCAGTCCAGTCGCCATCATTGCTATACCAATTGATGCCTAAATTAAGCAGGCCATAAGCATCTTGTGTAAGAATATTACCTACCTCAACAAGATCATATTCGCCACGGTAATAATAGTTAGCATTAGCGACAAAAAAGCCTATCGATGTTTCAATATCATAGGTAACACCAAAGTTTGCGGTGGTATCTGGCGTGTTTGAAACTGTATAGCTATCTGAAAGATCATCATAGCCAGTGCCATTCCAGCTCAGAACTTCAGTAAATTCAGTATCAATGTAACCCAGTGCAAAATTAAAATTTAACTCATCTGTTGCGGCGTATTGTATTTCAAGTTCAAGGCCTATCGCTTCTGATTGACCAATATTACCTAAACGAGAATCTAATATTGCTGGATCTGCATTTGGCACGACACTCTTATATTGACGATCTTTATGTTCGAGTGCGAAAACTGTTGCGTTAACACGTAATTGATCAAACCATTCGCTTTTAATGCCTATTTCTACTGAATCAACTATTTCTGGGTTAACCGCAGGCTCATTTGTTGACGCACGCGGGTTAAAAGTACCTGATTTGAAGCCTTGTGAATAACTAGCAAATACCATCATATCGTCATCAACTTGATACTCAACCCCTACTTTCGGTGTGAAACGTGACCATGTTTTATTACCAGTTAAAACTTCTGTTACCGGTAAATCACCACGAATATAACCTGGAATCCAACCTGACTCAGGGTACTCTATTGAGGCATGTAGATTATCATTTACATTAGCCGTTTTCTCTTCTTCGGTATAACGTGCACCTAACGTAAAGGATAATGCATCAGTCACATTATATGAGCCTTGCGCATAAATAGCATAACTTTCACTATTATTACAGCCGCTTTTTTCTGCCGTTAACGACTGGAAGATAATGGCATCATATTGGCCGCACGACTCGGAATCAAAGTAGTATAAACCTGAAGCCAAGGTTAAATTTTCACCGCTATAATTTAACTGAAATTCTTGTGAAAATTGTTCGTCATCATAAATGGCTGGTACATCAAAAATTTGTAAAGGGGTATTATCAAAATCAATATTAGTTGGCGAATAATTTTCGCGTGCAGCGGTAACTGACTTAAACGACCAAAAATCATTAATAAAATACTCCGCCGTTAAACTCCAACCTTCATTCTCAACTAAATTTTTGGTTGGTAAACTAGTATATGAATCATAAACACTATCTGGCACTGGCGCATCAACAATCATGCTTGGCAGTATTCTATAACCGCCTTTAGCATTAGAATCGTCCGTAGTTTTATCATAATTAAAGCGAAAGAATAAATCATCTGTCGGTTCGAACTCCACAGTAATACGACCAGCAAAAACATCTTTATTATAATTTTCTGTGTCTTGGTTTTCTAATGCTGATTCAAGAAACTCACCATAACCATCACGCGTCAAGCTTGCTAGAGCGAAGCCAACATAAAGCTTATTTTCTATAACTGGAGCTTTACCAGCGACTTTATAATCTTGGCGACCATAGTTTCCAAAAGTTGCTTGAAGATCAAGTTCCATATCACCTGACATTTTTTTAGTGACATATTTAATGGCGCCACCAATGGTGTTTTTACCATATAAACTACCTTGAGGACCACGTAATACTTCAATACGCTCCACATCAATAATATCTAATACTGCGCCTTGTGGACGAGCCATATAAACGTCATCAATATAAATACCTACACCCGGTTCATATCCCCAAAGCGGATCTTCTTGACCAACACCACGAATAAAAGCAGTTAAGGTTGAGTTAGTACCACGACTGCTTTGCAAGGTTGTATTTGGTGAGAACTGTTGAATCTCGGTCATTACGCTGATGCCGTTTTGAGCCAATTGCTCAGCACCGATAGAAGTTATAGCTACGGGCACCGATTGTAATGTTTCTAAGGATTTACGCGCAGTAACCTCTATACGCTCAAGACCAGAATCATTAGCCGCAGGAGATGCGTCCGTTGAATCTTGTGCCAGTGCTAGATTACTGGTTAATGCTGCGGTAATAGCCAAAGCGAGATAACTTCTATTTCTATTGTGCTGTTTCATCAGGTGACCCTTATTAATAATTGTATGGTGATATTAGTTAGTGCATTTTTATTTTGTTAGTGAAGCTGTTTTGCCAACTAATAACACTCTATCTGATTAATTTTAAAAAATAATTAGCACTATAGTGCTATAGGTAACGTATTGTTTTAATGTGAATTTAATTACTTATCGTTCATTTATAAAGATATTTTCCAAAAGTCTATAACATGTTTTACCGTACTTACTGGCGAAGCTAATAAATAGTCTGCCACCTCGCCACCATTTTCAACTTGCGGGTTGACCATAATACCGTGACCAAGATCACTTACTTCAACTAATTCTACCTGTACTTCTTTGGCCGAATTTTGCCAACTAGTAATGGTATAAGCTGATTTTTTATTAACCGTAGCTTGGCTCTCTAAGCCAGATAATTTAGCCCATTGCTGTGCCAGCATAGATGAGTTCAATGGATTAACAATACTATCCTTTGCCCCTGTCCAAACGGACAGTTTAGGCCAAGTAGTTTGCTGCGAATTGAGTTTTTTAACGAGTGTTACCAATTCATCGGCGGTTTGTGAAGGACCATTTCTCATGCACGAAATACCGGTAATTAAACCATCAGCGCAAGGAAAAGGGATACCTGCCACCACTGCGCCACCAATAAATAGTGCCGGGTAATTGGCTAACATGCCACTTGCCATCGCGCCGCCACCTGATAAGCCAATAATGTAAACCTCTTTACTGCCCAATTGCCCTTGCAAACTGGTGATCATATTTTTTATTGATAAGGTTTCACCTAAATTTCTAGTAAAATCATCCGCTGAATACCAATTAAAACAACGTTTAATATTATTGCTCAAGCCTTGTTGCGGTAGTAATAAAGCAAAGTTATGTTTTTTTGCCAAACCGAATAAACCACTTTGTCGGGCAAGTTCTTCACCATGCTGAGCACAGCCATGTAATAGCACCACCAAAGCAGGGTTTTCAATGTTTGGGGTAAAATAACTGGCCTCAAGATCCCCAGGATTCCCACCAAATTTGTCTAGTTTAAGAAAATCAGCTTGCGCAGATAAGCTAACCGCTAGGGTTAGTAAAAAAATAACAACAGGTTTTAATCTCAGCATACGGTGTTTACTCAAAGATAATTTTATTGATCATGACTGACTTTCAGTAAACTTTTCAATGGCACTTTAGTGCAATGGCACCGTTAAATAACACCAAGGTTATGTGGAAAATTTATTTAAGTGTATTATGATGACTTTTGAAAACAAAAATATTCTCTTTATATCGAGCAAATGTTGTGAAAACCAAATTAATTACCCGCGCTGGTTACGAACAGCTACAACAAGAACATGATCACTTATGGAAGGTCAAGCGACCAGAAATAACAAAAATTGTTTCTTGGGCAGCAAGTTTGGGTGATCGTTCTGAAAATGCTGATTACCACTTTAACAAACGCGTTTTACGTCAAATTGACCGCAGAGTAAGGTATTTAAGAAAGCTGTTGCCCGATCTAAAAATTGTTGATTATTCGCCCCAACAAGAAGGTAAAGTTTTCTTTGGTGCTTGGGTAGAAATAGAAAATGAAGCTGGCGATATTAAAAAATTTAGAATTGTTGGCCCAGAGGAGATTTACGGTGATGCTAAAGGCTATATTTCAATAGACTCGCCAATGGCACGGGCGCTTATTAAAAAACAAGTTGATGATGAACTTAGGGTAAAAACGCCTGAAGGTGAGAAAGAATGGTACATAAACTCAATAACCTATGAAAAAAATTAACCGCGAAAGATCAATAGACCCTAATAACTATTTACCTTAATCCGCAGCGACCGCCTTTACCTTAGGCCTAGTGGCACGGCTATTTTACCAACCTGCTTTTAATTGGCACTTGGCAAACATCTAATACTGGTGGTGGTTTTTTATAGTAAAACGCATTTTCTCTGGCGCGACGTTTAATTAACCGCTCAGCAAAAGCGGTTGATTCAGTATTTTCAACCTCGATGATTATACGCTCATTTAACGGGACATCCGCCATTAATGTAAGGCTAACAATAGGAGTATGCTCTCGGCTATCTACCGCGTATTCTCCTTCTATAACCGAAGTTCGCTTTATTGCTTGAATATGCTCCATGCCATAAACCACTCGGCCAAAAATAGTCATTATTTTATCTAAATACCGCGGAGCTTGCCCAATCACAAAATAAAAATGACTCGATGCAGAATCTGCCTTATTACTTCTCGCCATAGCCAAGGCACCGGGGCAATGAGTTAACCAGGCACTATCATTATTATCGCTTGCCAAGGCAAAGCCTTCTTTAAAGCCTGTTACTTCGGCAAATAAATCGTTATTTTGCACTGGCGTAAAAGACCAATTTTTCGCTATTGAAAATTGCCCTTCTATTGCTAAAACTGACACTGATTTATCTTTATCACTGCCATCTTTAGGGCCTGCTTGGGCGACAAAGCCATCAATAACACGATAAAATTTAGTACCATGATAAAATGATTTTTTTATTAGTGCTGAAAACTGTTCAACATGCTTAGGTGCAAACTGCGGCGCTAATTCAATTACCACTTTACCGTGAGGCAAGGTAAGCAATAAGGTATTGTTGATATCGAGCGCACGCCATTGCTCGCTTTTAGAGTTGTCTGCCCCACAGGCACTCATGAAAACAACAGTGATTAAAATGAATAGTTTTTGGGCTGTTGAATAAATCATAATTT
Source organism: Colwellia sp. (assembly GCA_013215465.1). GTDB lineage: Bacteria > Pseudomonadota > Gammaproteobacteria > Enterobacterales > Alteromonadaceae > Colwellia. The sequence goes on from JABSOW010000023.1 coordinate 13,941, forward strand.
ACATCATTCTAGCAAAGTAAATTCAATGCTATCATAGCGTTTATAGCCAAGCGAATTCAAAATACGGAATCTTTAGTGAATAAAAGTATCATCACCAATTTAATAGCCTTTATTATCGCACTTATCGGTTACGTTTCAGAGCAACATCTCATTTTTACCATTGGCTTATTTGCCTTATCAGGTGCTATCACTAATTGGCTAGCGATCCACATGTTATTTGAAAAAGTACCCGGGTTATATGGCTCAGGTGTCATTCCGGCACGCTTTGAAGATTTTAAAATAGCCATTCGTCAATTAATGATGGAGCAGTTTTTTACCAAAGAAAATATCGACCGTTTTTTATCAAGTGACTCAGGTAACGCCGCTCCTATTAATTTGAGCCCAGTGATAGAAAAAGTAGACTTATCACCGGCTTTTGACAGCTTAGTATCAGTTATAGAGAATTCATCATTTGCCCCCATGCTAGCAATGGTGGGAGGCAGCGAAGCATTACAACCAATGAAAGCGCCCTTTATTGAAAAGATGAAAGCTTCCATTCAAGACATCACTCAAAGTGAGCAATTCAGTGCGTTATTACGCAATGAGTTAGAGCAGCCCAATATGATTGCTAGTATGCAGGAAAAAGTCAGTGATATTATTGAAAAACGCCTTAATGAATTAACGCCACAATTAGTAAAAGAAATCATCCAAACGATGATCAAAAAACACTTAGGCTGGCTAGTGGTTTGGGGTGGTGTTTTTGGTGGTATTATTGGCTTGATTGCCGCACTAACGAATAATTTTTAACTATTACCCATAAACCAGACAAATTAGTCGGTAAATATGCGTAAAAAACCTTAATTTTGCCGCTCTTTTGAGCTATGCTTGCCTTTTCACTATTTCTTTCAATTAACAGGTTTAATTTATGATAATTGAACCTTTAAAATATAAGGTAAATTTCAGCCATGTTTGCTAGCTTAAAAGCTTTGCCTGCCGATCCTATTTTAGGCCTATTAGCTAAATACCGAGAAGATACTAACCCAAAAAAAATTGATTTGGGTGTTGGCGTTTATAAAAATGAAGCCGGTGAAACTACCGTGCTTAGTTGTGTAAAAAAAGCCGAGCAGTATCGTACTGATACCGAAACAACTAAAGTTTATATTGGTCCAACGGGTTCTGCTTTATTTAATGAAGAAATGAGCAAACTTATTTTTGGCCATCATAAAGTTTTATTAGCAGACCGTGCTCGCACATTTTCAACACCAGGTGGTACCGGTGCTTTACGTGTCGCTGCTGAATTTATTAATTCTTGCAAATCAGGTACAACTATTTGGGTTTCAAACCCAACATGGGCTAACCACATTGCTGTCTTTGAAGCCGCTGGTTTAACGGTTAAAACGTATCCATATTATGATTACGAAAATAAAACCTTAGACTTTGATGGCATGCTAGCGCAGCTGAAAGAAGTATCTAGCGATGATGTGGTATTACTACACGCTTGTTGTCATAACCCTAGTGGTATGGATTTAACCAATGAGCAATGGCAACAAGTAGTTGAAGTAGCTAAAGGCGTTGGTTTTACGCCATTAATTGATATGGCTTATCAAGGTTTTGGGGCTGGTTTAGACGAAGATGCTTACGGTTTACGTTTAATGGCTGATAATGTAAAAGAGATGATCGTCTGTAGCTCATGCTCGAAAAACTTTGGCTTATATCGTGAACGTATTGGCGCTTGTACTTTAATTGCAGAAACCAGTAATAGTGCTGATTTAGTCGCGTCAGTATTAGCTTATGTAATTCGCGGTATTTACTCTATGCCACCTGCGCATGGTGCTGCTATTGTTGAAACTATTTTAAGCTCATCAGAATTAACAACTGAATGGCACAGCGAATTAAAAGTAATGCGCGACCGTATTAATGCTAACCGTCAATTGTTAGTAAATAAGCTTAAAGAAAATGGCGTTACACGCGATTTTAGTTTTATTGCTAATCAAAGCGGCATGTTTTCTTTCTTAGGTATAACACCTGAGCAAGTTCAACAATTACAAGACGAATACAGCATTTATATGGTTGGCTCTAGCCGTATGAGTATTGCCGGTATTGCTAACCGTAATGTTGACTACTTAGCGCAATCAATTGCTAAAGTACTTTAATTTTTTTATCCATGTCATGCTGAGCTCGGTTGGGGATATTGAACAGTAAACTCAATATTCTGGATCGAGCCAGAAATAACATCGAATACTACAAATAAAGTGCAATACAAAGGAAAACACTGTGACTGTACCCGGTAATTTATTTATTCTTTCTGCCCCTAGTGGTGCCGGAAAATCTAGCTTGATCAATGCATTACTAAAACAAAAATCAAGCAGGCCTATGCAAGTTTCAGTATCGCATACTACCCGCGATCCTCGTCCAGGCGAAGAAGAGGGTAAACATTACCATTTTGTTTCCATTGCTAATTTCAAAAAACAAATTAAAAAAAATTCTTTTTACGAATATGCTGAAGTTTTTGATAATTATTATGGCACTTCCGAGGCGGCAATAGATGTTCAACTGGCTCAAGGCATCGATGTTTTTCTTGATATCGACTGGCAAGGTGCACAACAAGTGCGCATGAAAAAACCTACCGTTACTACTATATTTATTAGCCCGCCCTCAAAGCAAGCGTTAGAAGAACGTTTACGAGGCAGAGGACAAGACAGCGATGACGTTATCGCTAATAGAATGGCGCAAGCGCAAAATGAATGTTCGCATTTTCAAGAATTTGATTACATTATTATTAATGATAACTTTGAGCAAGCCCTCGCCGACTTAACCACAATAGTGAACAATCAACGGCTTAAACGAAGCCAGCAAGTTGCTCAGCATACAGTTTTATTAGATGAGCTAATTTGTTAGTAATCCAATGCTACGGTTAAGACTATTTAGCCACTAAATTAGCACATTCAGACAATAAATTAATTAATGAACTACAATTATTACTAGAATAAAGTCTTTTACTTGCTTAATGACTTAGTGATCAGTAAAATGCAGCACTATTTTTATAATTTTAGTTGGAGTGACCAAATGGCTCGCGTAACTGTTGAAGATGCCGTAGAAAAAATCGGCAATCGTTTTGATTTGGTGTTAGTTGCATCACGTCGTGCTCGTCAAATTGCAACGGGCGGTAAAGACCCTTTGGTTGAAGCCGGAAATGACAAACCAACCGTAATAGCTTTACGTGAAATTGAAGCGGGTTTAATTACTAGTGACGTGATGGATACCTCAGATCGCCAAGCACAAATTCAGCATGATAATGCTGAGTTAGATGCCGTAGCAGCAATAGTTGGCAGTCAAACACCAGAATTAGGGTAAACAAGCAACCTCGCTTACTTTTATCCTGTAAACGCGTAACTTTTCTTTATTACTAAGAGAAAATAAGTTACGCGTTTTTTATTGCTCCTTGTACTACTACCTATCGCTGCACAATTTACTTTGCATTTAGCGCAAAGCCACGTATTCTATAGCTAATACTAAAGTGAATATATTCATTTTTTCTAGTCTTTCCCCCTCAATTCGGAGTGATAGGTGTACCTATTTGAACCATTAAAAGAACTAAGCTCTACTTACTTATCAAAAGTACATGTGGACTTGCTTAAACGTGCCTACGTGGTAGCAAGAGATGCCCACGATGGTCAAATGCGTTCAAGTGGTGACCCTTATATTACTCATCCTGTTGCCGTAGCAATGAATCTAGCCAAAATGAATCTAGATCATGAAACCTTAATGGCGGCACTACTACATGACGTTATAGAAGACACTGCGGTTACTAAAGATGAGCTAGCAGAATTATTTGGCCATACCGTTGCAGAGCTCGTTGAAGGGGTCAGTAAACTTGATAAGCTAAAGTTTGATAATAAAGAAGAAATGCAAGCGGAAAACTTCCGCAAAATGGTGCTAGCCATGGTGCAAGATATTCGCGTTATTTTAATCAAATTAGCGGATAGAACTCATAACATGCGCACGCTTGGCGCTTTACGCCCTGATAAACGCCGCCGTATAGCCCGAGAAACACTTGAAATTTATGCGCCAATTGCCAACCGTCTTGGTATTCATGATATTAAAAATGAATTGGAATTACTTGGCTTTCAGGCGCTTTATCCGATGCGCTCTCGGGCACTAAAATCAGCAGTAAGTAGTGCCCGCGGTAATCGAAAAACCATTATTAATAATATCCAAGCAGAAATATCGGCACGCTTAGCTGAAAGTAATATTAGCGCTGAAATTGTTGGTAGAGAAAAACACTTATACTCTATTTATCGTAAAATGCTTAATAAAGAGTTGATGTTCAATGAAGTGATGGATATTTATGCCTTTCGCGTTATTGTTGACGATAAAATAGATGATTGTTATCGCGCATTAGGCGCTATGCATAATTTATTTAAGCCCATTGAAGGTCGCTTCAAAGATTATATCGCTATTCCGAAAACCAATGGCTATCGTTCGTTACATACGTCACTCATTGGTCCTCATGGCATCCCTGTTGAGATACAAATCCGCACCAAAGATATGGAACAAATGGCCGACCAAGGCGTTGCCGCTCATTGGTTATATAAGGAAGGTGGTGGTAACGCCACCACGGCACAAATGAAAGCTCGTCGTTGGATGCAAAGCTTACTTGAATTACAACAAAGTGCCGGCAGTTCATTTGAGTTTATTGAAAATGTAAAATCAGATTTATTTCCAGAAGAAATTTACGTGTTCACCCCCGAAGGACACATTATTGAACTACCGATGGGCGCTACCGCGGTAGATTTTGCTTATGCGGTACACACAGACGTGGGTAATTCATGTGTTGGCGTGAAAGTTGATCGTAAACCTTACCCCCTAAGCCGAGCATTAGATTCCGGACAAACGATTGAAGTGATCACGTCCGTCGCGGCTAGGCCTAACGCTACTTGGCTCAACTTTGTCGTTACCTCAAAGGCTCGTTTACAAATTAGAACCTACTTACGCAGTCGTGAAAAAACCGAATCAAAAACACTAGGCTTACGCTTATTAAGTCACGCTTTAGGCAACGTATCACTTGACGATATCAGCAAAGAAAAAATCGACGCTGTGGTACAGCAAAACGGCAATGAGAGTTTTGATGACCTATTGACTAATATTGGCTTAGGTAATGCGTTAAGTATAGGGATAGCTAGACGACTTACCGATGAATTTACCGAAGACAGTGGTTTTTCCCCATCCAACAACAAAGCCAAAATGCCGATTAAAGGTACAGAAGGTATGTTAGTTAGTTATGGTAAATGTTGCCGTCCAATTCCTGGGGATTCAATTTTAGCCTATTTAAGCCCAGGAAAAGGCTTAATGGTACATCAACAGGGTTGTAGAAACATTAAGGGTCATGAGCCTGGCGCTTTATTCCCAGTAAAATGGGATAGTGATATAGATAAAGAGTTTATTGCCAAACTCCGCATAGAAATAATCAATCACCAAGGTGCTTTAGCACAGCTAACCAACGTAATCGCTAAGTGTGGATCCAACGTCAATAGCTTAAATTCTGGCGAAAAAGAAGCAGGCCTTTATATTATTGACATGGAAATAACCTGTCGTGACCGTATTCACCTAGCTAACATCATTCGAAAAATTAAAGTGATGGTTGATGTACAACGCGTTATCCGTAATAAATAAGAAGTAGCAAGTAGCGACTTACTAGCCACGAAAACACAAAAACAAATAACAGGTAATAAAATGAAAAGTATTATATCAACAGATCAAGCACCCAGTGCTATCGGTACCTATAGTCAAGCAGTTAAAGTAAACAATACTGTTTACTTATCTGGACAAATCCCTCTTATTCCGGCAACCATGGAAGTGGTGGCAGGTGGTTTCGCTGAGCAAACCGAACAAGTATTTAAAAACCTTGCTGCCGTATGTGAAGCTGCCGGTGGCAGCATTAATGACATGGTAAAAGTGAATATTTTTATGATTGATTTAAGTAACTTTGCCACGGTTAATGAAATTATGGCGAAGTATTTTCAACAGCCCTACCCTGCGCGTGCTGCAATTCAAATATCAAAATTACCCAAAGATGTTGAAATTGAAATTGATGGTATTATGGAGTTACCCAACATCAACTAGAATATTCGTCATGCATCAAAATTTATGCTGCGCTGTCTGCATTACTCGTCCACATCACTTATAATACCTGTTTCATTAATTAGGTGATCTATTTTATACCTAGGAAAAAAGGCCAAATACAAGGCATTTATTTTAATAACTAGTTGTTCTAATTATTAAATAAATAACAAAGTAGTTAGTCGTTTTAACAAGTAGAAATGATCACATAGTTAGTGAGATTGGTATAACCATAAGCTCAATGGACTGTTAACTTAACAGCTTGGCTAAATCTCGTTCATTTAAAATATTAACTTTATTAATAACAAAACTATGACTCCCAAAAGACTAGAACGCATCAATGCCATGCTTGATCAGCGCCAGCCAGATCTTACCGTGTGTATGGAAGGTATACACAAAAGCCATAACTTAGCCGCAGTAGTACGTACCTGTGATGCTATTGGCGTTAGTGATGTCCATGCCGTATGGAAAAGTGAAGAAGCAGAAGTCCGTGGCGGCAGTGCTGCAGGAAGCCAGAACTGGATTGATGTTCATAATTATCATAAAACGGCTGATGCTATTACCGCCATGAAAGCACAAGGCATGCAAATATTGGTGACTAACCTATCGGATACTGCCGTCGACTTTCGTGACATTGATTATACTAAGCCAACGGCTATTATCTTAGGGCAGGAAAAATTCGGCGCGTCCGATGTTGCCCTGGCATTAGCAGATCAAGATATTGTTATTCCTATGGTTGGCATGGTGCAGTCACTGAATGTTTCAGTTGCCTGTTCAGTGGTGTTATACGAGGCACAACGGCAACGACAATTAGTCGGCATGTATGATAAACCCAAGTTAAGTCACGAACGCCGACAACGTACTTTATTTGAAGGTGGTCACCCCATTTTTGCCGAAGCATGCCAGCGTAAAGGCTTACCTTATCCAGTCATAGATGAAGACGGACAAATTGTTGCCGAAGAAATATGGTGGCAAAAAATGCAAATGAATAAAAGTGCATGGCAACACCTTGATGATTAATTATTAATAACGGTTTAAGCTAAAAGTTATTATGGAAGCATTGACCAAACTCTCACAAATTGCCCTAACAACACTAAAAGGTGTTGGCCCAAGTATGGCAAAAAAACTAGAAAAACTTAGTTTATTGTCTGTGCAAGATTTATTATTTCATTTACCACTACGTTATGAAGACAGAACGAGGGTAAGCACCATCCGAGACTGTATTGTTGGTATGCATACTAATATTATCGGCGAAATAACCAGTAATCAGCTTACCCATGGTAAGCGTCGTATGTTAATAGTCAACGTAAATGATGGTACCAGCAATGTACAGTTATGCTTTTTCAGCTTCTCTGCTAATCAAAAAAATGACTTAAGTGTCGGGCAAACTATTCGTTGTTATGGCGAAATTAAGCGGGGGCCAAATGGCTTTCAAATAGTGCACCCTGAATACCGTTCATTAGATGATGATCGCGCTTTAACACCAATGGAAGAAACCTTAACACCGGTTTACCCAACTACTAATGGCTTAAAACAAATTTCACTGCGTAACTTAACCGAGCAAGCACTTATCAGGCTGCAACGTGGACAAGTAGAAGAATTATTACCTAACCATTTATTCGACGAGCAATACTCACTGGCACAAGCATTAACAATTATTCATCGGCCTCCGCCCGAAACATCAACCAGTCAACTTGAACTTGGTAAGCATCCTGCGCAATTACGTTTGATCAAAGAAGAGTTACTTGCCCATAACTTGAGTATGCTCAAACTCAGACAAAGTAGTGATGTTCACCATGCAGTTTCACTAACGCTAGCACAAGCGGTTGAACGCTATCATGGTGCTGAAGAGTCTTTTTTAACAGCGCTACCTTTTTCGCCTACCAAGGCACAGGATCGCGTGGTCAAAGAAATAAAAACTGACTTAGCTAAATCTCAACCCATGATGCGCTTAGTGCAAGGTGATGTCGGCTCAGGTAAAACACTGGTCGCCGCACTAGCCGCACTAACAGCCATCAGCCAGGGTTATCAAGTGGCATTAATGGCGCCCACAGAAATTTTAGCCGAACAACACGCCATTAATTTTGCCAATTGGTTTAACCCGCTTGAAATTAGCGTTGGTTGGCTGGCAGGAAAAACCAAAGCAAAAGCACGTCGTTTAGCACTAGAGCAAATAGCCAGTGGCGAAATGCAAATGATTATCGGTACCCATGCTTTGTTTCAAGCTGATGTGCAGTTTCACCAGTTAGTGTTGATAATTATTGATGAACAACATAAATTTGGCGTGCATCAACGGCTATCTCTACGAGAGAAAGGCGTTTTTGCTAATAATTATCCTCATCAATTAATCATGACCGCCACCCCTATTCCGCGTACTTTAGCGATGACTGCCTATGCTGATCTTGATACCTCAGTTATTGATGAATTACCACCGGGACGAACACCAATCAATACCGTTGCCCTACCCGATACTCGCCGCGAGAATGTTATTGAGCGTATTAAAGAAGGCTGCGCCAATGACAACCGTCAAGCATATTGGGTTTGTACCTTAATTGAAGAGTCAGAGGTATTACAATGCCAAGCAGCAGAAGATACCGCGCTACATTTGCAAGCACAATTGCCTGAGCTAAAAATTGGCCTTGTTCATGGACGGATGAAAGCCGTAGAAAAACAAGAGATTATGACTAGCTTTAAAGCCGGTGAAATCCATTTATTGATTGCCACCACCGTGATTGAGGTAGGTGTTGATGTACCCAATGCCAGTTTAATGGTTATTGAGAATCCTGAACGTTTAGGCTTAGCACAGTTGCATCAATTACGTGGTCGTGTTGGCCGAGGCTCGATCGCTTCACATTGCGTGTTGCTCTACAAAGCGCCACTAACAAAAACAGCCACTAAGCGTTTAGCAGTGCTAAGAGAAAGTAATGATGGCTTTGTTATTGCCGAAAAAGATTTAGAAATTAGAGGTCCTGGCGAATTGCTTGGTACCCGTCAAACAGGCTTGGCCGAATTAAAGATTGCCGATTTAGTCCGCGATGGTTACCTTATCCCTGAAATTAAGCAAAAGGCGTATTTATTATCACGCCAACATCCTGAATGTGCCCAAGCACTTATTCAGCGTTGGTTAGGTAATAAAGAACGCTATTCAAACGCATAACTTTGTCCCGATTGTTTTTTTAAAGCTATAAGAATAAAAAACTGCCAACCTGATCACAAGTTGGCAGTAAAAACATGATACACAACAGGGAAAGTTATTATGTAATAGATAAGAACTTATACCCACACCGTTAGCAATAACTCAGCTAATGCGCTTCATCCCAATTATCACCAATTCCTGCTTCAGCAATTAACGGCACGCTTAATTCAACCGCATTATTCATCAGCTCAACTAACTTAGCTGTAGTTTCTTCAACAATGTCTTGGTGAATTTCAAAAATTAATTCATCGTGCACTTGCATGGTCATTTTAATGCGCTCATCGTTTTGTTCAGATAACCAAGCAGCAACCGCTAACATAGCTTTTTTGATGATATCAGCCGCAGTACCTTGCATGGGCGCATTAATAGCGGCACGTTCTGCTGCTTTTTTACGCATACCATTTTTAGCATTAATGTCTGGTAAATATAAGCGACGGCCATATAGGGTTTCAACAAAACCTTGCTCTCGTGCTTGTTGTCTAGTATCTGCCATATAGGTTAGTACGCCTGGGTAGCGCTGAAAGTATTTATCTTGATATTCTTGCGCTTGATGACGACCAATATTCAGTTGCTTCGCTAAGCCAAAAGCTGACATACCGTAGATCAAACCAAAGTTAATCGCTTTAGCACTGCGACGTTGATCTATGGTGACTTCATCCAATTCAATTGCAAAAATTTCCGCCGCAGTAGCGCGATGAATGTCCTTGCCCTCGCTAAACGCCGTCACTAAACCTTTGTCTTTAGATAAGTGCGCCATAATACGCAATTCAATTTGCGAGTAATCAATGGCAACTATTTTATGATCTTTGGGAGCGATAAAAGCCTGACGAATTTTACGACCTTGCTCTGAACGAATTGGAATATTTTGTAAATTTGGATCTGTTGATGATAAACGCCCGGTAGCCGTTACCGCCTGATGGTAAGAAGTATGCACTCGTCCCGTTTTAGGGCTAACCATTAAGGGTAATTTATCGGTATAAGTTGATTTTAACTTACTCAAACCACGGTTTTCTAAAATAACTTTTGGCAGTGGATAATCAAGCGCTAACTCTTGTAAAACTTCTTCGGCAGTAGAAGGGGCACCTTTAGGCGTTTTTTTGATCACAGGAATTTTTAACTCTTCAAACAATATTTGTTGTAACTGTTTAGGAGAGCTAAGGTTAAAGCTTTTTCCGGCAAGATTATGGGCTTCAATTTCTAATTCGTCTAAGCGCTGACCAATACTTTGGCTTTGCTGATCGAGTATATCACAATCAATCAATACCCCTGTTTGCTCCATTTGTGCCAATACTGGCATTAACGGGATTTCAATTTCATTATAAACACTAAGCTGCTCAGGTAACTGCTCCAGAGCAGGAAAAATAGCCTGATGCAAACGTAAGGTAATATCGGCATCTTCAGCGGCATAATGGCCCGCTTTTTCAATATCAATTTGATTAAAAGTTAATTGCTTAGCACCTTTACCAGCAATATCCTCAAAATGCACCGTTTTATAATCAAGATATTTAAGCGCTAGTGCATCCATATTATGGCGAGTAGCGACACTGTTATAACAATAAGACTCAATCATGGTGTCAAAAGCAACACCTTGCAATTTAATATCATAATGACTTAATACATTGGCATCGTATTTTAAGTTTTGGCCAATTTTCTTAATAGTGGTACTTTCTAATAATGGCGTTAATTGTGCCAACACCCAGTCTCGATCAAGTTGTTCTGGTGCGTCAGCGTAATCATGAGTAAGCGGTACATAAGCGGCCTTACCCACTTCAACAGCAAAAGATACACCGACAAGTTCGGCTTTCATATAACTAACACTGGTAGTTTCAGTATCGAAGGCAAAGGCGTCACTGGCAGTTAATTTATCTAACCAGTCATTAAATGCGGCTTTATCAAGAATTATATCGTATTGAATATCGGCTACTTCAACGCTAGCAACATCAACATTCGTTGGTTTAGTTACAGTAGAATTTACCTCTACCTTGGCGGTAGTCGTTATTTGTTCACCCTTGCTGCCTTTATCTAAATCAGCTAACAAACGCTTTAGTTCAAACTCTTGATAAAGCGATCTTAATGCTTCAACATCGGGCTCTGCGGGCTGTAATTGCTCAACGGTTTGCGCTAATTCCACATCACATTTTATTGTTGCTAAGAGGTATGAAAGCGGTAGTTGCTCAAGGGCTTCTCGTAAATTCTCACCAATTTTTCCTTTTACCTTATCGGCATTAGCCATCACGGCATCTAACGTGCCATGTTCAGCGAGCCATTTTACTGCGGTTTTAGGGCCACACTTCACTACCCCTGGAATATTATCAACTTTATCACCCATCAAGGCTAAATAATCGATAATTTGATCAGGGCGCACACCAAATTTTTCTTCTACGCCAGCTTCATTTAATTCAACATCAGTCATGGTGTTAATCAAACGGACATGGGGTGTTACTAACTGCGCCATGTCTTTGTCACCGGTAGAAATCACCGTTTCTATACCTTGCTCATGGGCTTGTTTTGCTAACGTGCCAATAACATCGTCAGCCTCAACCCCAGAAATCACTAATAATGGCAAGCCCATAGCGGTAATAATGTTATGTATTGGCGCGATTTGGCTACGTAAATCATCCGGCATTGGCGGGCGATTAGCTTTATATTCAGGATATAGGTCATTACGAAAGGTTTTGCCTTTTGCATCAAAAATTACTACAACATTTCCGTTTGGGTAGTCTTTTTTAAGACTGCGGAGCATATTTAATACACCGGTAATGGCGCCGGTAGGTTGACCATTTGCGGTAGATAACGCTTGCAAATACGGCACATGGTAAGCGCGAAATAAATAAGATGAGCCATCAACTAAAATAAGTGGCAGGTTTATTTTTGAAGAAATCTGCAAAGATTTTTCTGGTGAAGTTGTCATAAGAATTGAGTCTAAACAATAAGATGGGCTAAGCATGCCACAAAGCGCGCTTTAGCTCTACTGCGTAGTGAAAATTGCCGCTATAACAATGTGGATAACTTTGTTGATAAGCACGGGGGAACTCAAAAAAAGAAGACCTCATTATTCTGCCACACCAACTCAAAACACTGATTTTATTAATAAAAAATATGTTACAAGTTCTTTGAGCAGACAATATTTTTTATTTTTATTTTTGTGGATAAATAAATTTATCATTGTTGTTTTTTAATTGTACAAAAGACAATCAAGGAAATAACGGGCTAAGAGATTATCAGAATTTAACACCATTACTAGTGCATTAATAATTTTTATATAATTGTTTTTTACCGTTTACAATAACAAAAAAACATAGGCTAACACTGGCGTTACCTCACGCTAAAAGTCGCGTAATTACTCTCAATTTTGTGGATTATTTCTAAGGGCTTAATAAGTTTAATTAATACAGCTCTGAATTAATTAAACTTATTAATTTATTTGGTACTGCATGGCTTATTACTAACAATGCTGAAACTTTCAAATGATTTTGTGCTACCTTTATTTTAATTAACCATTACAAATGAAAACAATTAAGGTTTGTCTTATGAAAAAAATCATCTCATTATCTTTATTTACACTTATGTTAAGTACCGCGACAGTAAGTACGAGCTTCGCTCACGGTGCAAGCAATAGCCCCTCAATATCACCAACAGCGGCTCCTAGCCATGCTAGCGTTTATATTATTACACCACTTGATGGCGCAACCGTATCAGAAAGCTTTACCATTAAATTTGGTTTACAAGGCATGGGCGTTTCGCCGGCAGGTTATGATAAAAAGAATACTGGCCACCACCATTTATTGGTTGATGGTAAAAAGCTACCTGCTTTTAATAAGCCAATGAGCAGTGAAGTAAAGCATTTTGGTGGTGGGCAAACACAAACAGATATAACCTTATCCAAAGGCACACATACTTTACAATTGATTTTAGGCGATCACCGTCATATGCCTCATAGCCCAGCGGTGGTATCTAAGAAAATTACTATTACTGTTGAGTAATTTATCAGTAAGCTTTTAAATTACCTTCTGACTTAAAAGCAAAGCCATACCGATTAGGATAGGGTGATGATTAACATCACCCAGAAAGTAGAAGCTAAAGCGTAACAAATTCCTCCGCTGACGTAGGGTGTATAGCAATAGTATTATCGAAATCAGCTTTGGTCGCGCCCATTTTCATAGCAACAGCAAAACCTTGTAGTAGCTCGTCACTACCAAAACCTATACTGTGTAAACCTACCACTTTTTCTTCGACGCCAGCACAAATTAACTTCATTCTTGTTGGGTCTCGGTAATCTTCAGTCATGGCTTGATAAAGCGCGGTGAATTGTGAATTATAAACGCTAATATTATCTTCACCATATTGGGTAACAGCTTCAGCTTCAGTTAACCCTACCGTGCCAATAACAGGGTGACTAAAGACAACAGTCGCAATACCTGAGTAATCTAAATGTTCATCTGGCTTGTTGTTAAATAAGCGCTCACATAACCGACGACCAGCGGCAACTGCTACCGGTGTTAATTGTGCGCGGCCAGTATTATCACCCACCGCATAAATACCATCTATGTTGGTATTTTGATATTTATCGGTAACAATAAAGCCTCGCTCATTTAGCTCAACACCCGCCAGTGCTAAATTAATGTTATCAGTAGCTGGCTCTCGGCCTATTGCCCAGACTAATTTTTCAACCGGGCCAACTGACTGACCATTAGTTAAATGTACCAACAAGTTACCATCGGCTAATTTTTCAATACGCTCAGGTGTACTATGGTTATGCAATGTTGGACCATGTTTAGCCATTTGCTCAACTAAAGTGGTACTTAACATCTCATCAAAGGCCCGTAATGGTTTTTCATTTCTAACCAATAAATGCGTTTGTGTTCCTAGCCCATGAAATACACCGGCCAACTCAACCGCAATATAGCCTGCACCAATAACAGCAACTGATTTAGGTTGCTCGGTCAGGGCAAAAAAGCCATCTGAGTCAATGCCAAATTCAGCGCCTTCAATACTTGGGATAGAAGGACGCCCGCCAGTGGCAATAGTAATATGATCTGCGGTATATAAGGTGCCGTCTACCTCAACGGTATTTTTATCGACAAATTTAGCAAAGCCATGAATAACGGTGACATTGTTCGCATCAAAACCTCGTTGATAGGCACCATGAATTCGTTCAATATAAGCTTCACGATTTTTAACTAAATTGCTCCAGTCAAAACCTTTTTGCTCTAGCTTAAAGCCATAGTCATGGGCATACTTAAGCGCGTCACTAATTTGCCCGGCATACCACATAGCTTTCTTGGGAACACAACCAACGTTCACACAAGTACCACCAATATGTTTGGCTTCAATGACTGCTGCCTTTTTACCAAGTTTTGCTGCTCTATTTGCCGAAGCAATACCGCCACTACCAGCACCAATGGCTAAATAATCAAAATGTTGTGTCATAAGAGGATCCTTTAAGTTTAACTATTTTATTTTTACTACATGGGTACAAAAAGCCAGACAATCAAGCTAAGCGTATACTAATTCACTTTTAGCTCAACAATATTGGCGGTTAAATAATCAGTAATTGTTTGAGCATCAACAGGCTTACTGTACAAATAGCCTTGAATGTAGTGACATCGTCGCTGAGTCAAATAGGCTAACTGCTCTGTGGTTTCAACACCTTCTGCAATGCAATGCATATTAAGGCGCTTAGCTAGCACTATCGTGGCATCTACAATGGCTTCATCGGCTTTTTCAATACCTATTCCTGCAATAAAACTTCGATCTATTTTGATGATATCTAGTGGTAACCTTTTCAAATAAGACAAGGAAGAAAAACCAGTACCAAAATCATCCAGAGCCAAAACAACGCCCAGCTCAGACAATGCTTTCATCGTTTTTATCGCTTTTTCAGGCTCAGAAAACAATGCGCTTTCTGTTACTTCTATTTTAAGTAAGTGAGCAGGCAGATTGTGATTTTTTAATAATGTTGCAATATATTTTACTAAACCTTCTTTAGCAAAATGTTGAGGGGATAGGTTCACTGATAAATACAATATTGGTCGCAGTTGATGCCACTTTTTAAGATCAATTAAGCCTCGCTCTAAAGCCGCTTCGGTCATAGGAATAATCAAACCTAACTCTTCAGCCACGGCAATAAACCCTACGGGAGCAATTAAACCCTGTTTACTTTGCCAGCGCATGAGTAATTCGAATCCAGCGGCTTTACCATTATCAGCATCAATTATAGGTTGATAATGGTTAAAAAACTCATCATTCGCATAAGCCAATTTCACATTAGATTCTTTTTCTAATCGCTCACTGGCTTCAAGATTCATTCTTGACGTAAAAAACTGAAAAGTATTTCGACCTAACTGCTTAGCATGGTACATAGCAATGTCAGCATGTCGCAATAATTCGCTCGAATCGCTAGCATCTTCAGGATAAAGCGCAATACCAATACTGGCACCTATACTCACTTGATTCTCTTGCAATAACACTGGCTGCTCTACCGCTGAAATGATTTTTTGCGCAATACGCCCTAAATGCTGGGTGCCCTTAAATGTCTCCAATAGCACCACAAATTCATCACCGCCAATACGAGCCACGGTATCATCTGCTCGTAATAGCCCAGATAAGCGCCGCGATACTTCAACTAACAATAAATCACCACAGTCATGACCTAATGAATCATTCACTTGTTTGAATCTATCCAGATCAATAAAAAATAAAGCGATTGCTCTTTTTTTCCGCTTAGAGACTTCCATTGCATGCTTGATCCGTTCAAGCAATAAGCTACGGTTAGGTAAATCAGTTAGGTAATCATAATTAGCTAAGTAGCGCAACTCTTTCTCTGCGGCCTTTTGTGCACTAATATCTGAAAAAACAAAGACATAATGCAAGCCATTAGTGATTTTGTTTCGACCGACATTAATATTAACAATAACATGAAATTCTTTACCTGTGCCCGTCACTACTAATTCTTCGCCACGCCAGTGCTCGCCTTCCTCTAATGAGGGAATAAGCGCTTGAAAAAACTGCCACCGCCGTTTACTCAGCCCCATAAGATTACTATTGAAATCAAAGTCCTCATCAGTCCAACCAAAAACACTGCGCAGCGATTGATTAGCGGTAACCTGAGTATGATCAGCATTAACAATTAATACCCAGTCGTTGGTTTGCTTAAATGCTTCACCATAATATTGACTACGTACTTCCTCAGCCCGTGTTTGAGTAATATTAGTATAAGAGCCGGTTATTCTGCTGGGCTGATTATTACCATCTAGCGTCACTATTTTTCCTAGATCTTTGTACCAAAGCCAATGCCCTGCGGCGTGTTTTAATCGATAGGTGCAACTAAAAGTCTCATCAAGATTATTCTGGGCGACAAACTCTTGCCAATTAGATAAAAAGTTTTCTTTATCTTCAGGGTGGATCAACTCCACATGTTGTTCAAAACTGTGAGCAGTGGCTAAATCTACATAGTCCAATTCTTGCGCTATACGTTTACCGAACATCAAATTATCATGAGCTTGCCAATCCCATACTTCACTATTACTACCGATTAAAGCAAGTTGCAGCCGATTCTCTCTAAATTTAACTTCTTCGTGTGCCTTAACTAATTTAAAACGTTGTAAGTTACGTTGATATAGCCAGATAAAAATTAACGATAACAAGCTAACAGTATAAACAAAATAAGCAAAAGGTGACTGCCATGGCGCATAGCTCACTTTAATTTTGATGTGGCTAGTGGCTGAATATTCGCCGGTAATAGGTGATTTTGCTTTTACTGACAAGGTATGTTCACCTGAAGGCAAGCTAGGAAAGGTAATTTTATTTTCAGTGGTTGGGGGGTAATCGACTTTACTATCACCCGTTAGTTGGTACTCAAAAATAACACCTTGATTACCCCTGTAAGATAATGTTGAAAAATCAAAGCTAATGCCAACATCATTATATTCCAACTGTATTTCTTGCTGTTGATTGATGATTAATGGTAAAGATAATGCTCGTGAGATCACCGCTATATTGGTGACATAAATTTTAAGATCATTATCTACACGCTTATTTTTAAGCTGCAACGGGTCAAAAACACTTATGCCTTCCATTGAGCCATAAACTAGCTTGCCATTTGTTAATTGCAACCGAGCGCCAGCATTAAACTCCATGGCAGGAAAACCGTCGTCAATGGTAAAGTTACGAATATGCTGATTATCGCTATTTAATAAAGACACCCCTTTATGGCTAGAAAACCAAATATCACCATCAGAATCTGTAAGTAAGCTATAAACATTATTATCAATAATAGAGTTATTGCTATGATAAAAATATTTGGCTTTAAAGCTTGGTAATTCTAAGCCTACTAGACCTTTCCCTGGGTAGCTCAACCAAAAAACATTATTTTTATCGATAGTCCAGTTATCAAAAGCGAGCCATTCACTCGTTAAAACATTCGGGTGCTGGTAAAGCTTAATCACCTCATTAGTCGCTAAATCATAGCTCCATAAACTATCATTAGTGCTAAATAACACGGCATCACTATTAGGAAGAGAACCTAAAAAATGATAAATGTTAGTTAACGGTACTACTTTATTCAGAGCTGCTAAGCTAATTTTTTCACCTAATTGTAAATCGATCAGCGTCGCGCCATCAACATACGCCAGCCAAAGGTAGCGCTGCTTTTGCAAAAAAACTGAGTAATGATCACTAGCGAGTATTTTATTAACTTCTTCATCAAAGCCTAACTTGGCCACCTGATTTAACTGAGTGTTATAAAACACAATACCGTTAGATGTAGAGAGTAATAACCCTTTGTTGTAATTGAATATTTGATATATGTGGTTGTCACTAAATTGATTTTCAACACTAGAGGCCAGTAAATGTCGTTGTAGTTTCTTTTGTTGATGGTCAATCAAGTTAAAACCATTGCTCGTGCCAACCCAAAATAAGTTCGCATTGTTATTATGTTTTTGCACTGCCCAGACCGCGTTATCACTTAAACTATTTTCATCTTCTCGTTGATAGCGATAGTTTTTAATTATTTCTCTACTGGGATCCCATAAGTAAACACCTTTAGACTCAGAGCCAAGCCAAAAAACACCGCTGTTATCCCGTGTTATCGAAATAATTTTGTTATCAGAGGTATTTTCAAAATAATCACTGACACCAAAAAGAAACTCACCAAACTGTTTAGTGGTGTCAATCGCATGTAAACCCCGATTACTAGCGACGTATAATTTTCCATCGGTGAAAAGGAAGCTCCATACCGACAAATTCTTTAGTATCAATTTATAAGGCGCTAATTTATCTCGCCCTAATATATACTCTTTTATGTTGTCGATTTTGACACTAAATACGCCATCATTAGTGCCAAAAAACAACTCATTTTGTTCACTGATATAAAGGGTATAGCTTTTAGTTGCTTCCGGTAATTTAAAGTGTTTATTGTCAGCTGATGTGGTTAAGTTTGGCAACTTCCTCCACTTTTTTTTCTTGGTATGATAGGCATAGATCCCTGCTCGGGTAGCAATATATAACACTTGGCGATGATATTTTATTTGAGAAATATTACCTTTATTAGATAATTTTTTTGATAAGTCTAATTTAATTTGAAATTGTAAAGTTTCAGGGTGATAGAAACCTATGGTTTTATTGGTTGCAATCCAATAACCGGATTGATTAACACCACTTTTTCCTTGTGTCACATCCACCACATAATGCCCATCACTGTCTGGTGAATTAACAATAACCTGTTGATATTCATTGTTACTAGGTTGGTAGCGATATAAGGCATCATTTACATTGATCCAAACCCTTCCCTCAGCGTCCTGCTTAACAAAATGAATAGCCGAATCTAAAAAAATATTGTTTGGCCCAGGTAATTGCTTAAAAGAGTAACCATCATAAACATTTAAACCGTTATCCGTTGCCAGCCAAATAAAGCCACTTTCATCCGCTAAAATTGCATTAACAGTGCCTTGCGATAAACCATCTTCAACGGAAAGTTGCTCTAAATACAAATTCTGCACAGTACTTTTTTCTTTCGCTGGCAACATAAAGCTAAGCGATGCCATAAAAACAGTCAGCATTACTATTTTACAAAATTTCATAAGTCTCAATCCATTACAACTTTTAGTACTCATTTTTGTCAAAGTATGTGCTACTCAATTTATTTTACTAAATTTTAATGATTTAATTATAACAGCTCCAAAATCAAGCAAAATATTAAATCGCAAAAAAAACACCTATGTTAAGTAATTACCCTTGAATATTTCCTTTGTTGTCATCACATCTACACTATCATTTATTTAAATTTGTACTCATTATGACTAACCCTTTATTGCTAAACTCACCTCTACCCGAATTTTCAAAAATAAAACCCGAACATGTAAAGCCAGCAGTAGAGCAAGTAATAGCTGATTGTAAAAAAGTGATTGCACAAGTATTAGCCGATCAAAGTACTTTCACTTGGCAAAACCTTGTCATGCCAATTGATGCAGTATATGACATATTATCCAAACTTTGGTCACCCATTTCCCACATGAACTCGGTAATGAGTAGTGATGAATTGCGAGAGGCTTATGAGTCATGCTTACCTTTATTGTCAGAGTACAGTACTTTTGTTGGTCAACACCAAGGTTTATATCAAGCTTATCTGTATTTGAAAGATAGTAATGCATTTTCTAGCTTAGACACCGCCCAGCAAAAAGTAATTACCAATGCGTTACGTGACTTTAAATTATCAGGAGTCGCCCTAAATGAGGATGACAAAAAGCGATATGGCGAAATAGTCAGTCGTTTGTCTGAATTAAGCTCAAGCTTTAGTAATAACGTCCTTGATGCCACGCAAGCATTTAGCATCAACATTAGTGATAAAAATGATTTAACTGGTTTACCTGACAGTGCCTTAGCTGCAGCGCAGGCACTAGCGACAAGTAAAGAACAACAAGGCTATACTTTTACTTTAGATATACCCAGTTACCTACCGGTAATGATGTATTGTGACAATCAAGCATTGCGTGAAAAATTACATCGCGCTTTTGTCACTCGCGCTTCAGATCAGGGGCCAAATGCGGGGGAATTCGATAATAGTGGCATTATGAATGAACTATTAGCACTGCGTCATGAATTAGCCAACTTACTAGATTTTAACAGCTACGCTGAACATTCTCTCGCCACTAAAATGGCTAATTCTCCAAGTGAAGTAATGGCATTTTTAGAAAATCTAGCGGTTAAGTCTAAACATCAGGGTGAACAAGACTTTCAGCAGTTAACTGATTTTGCCCAAACTGAATATGCACAAGACACTTTACAAGCATGGGATTTAGCCTACTACAGCGAAAAACTCAAACAAAGCCGTTATGCCATTTCCGATGAAGAACTGCGTCCTTACTTTCCCAAAGACAAAGTTGTTGAAGGACTATTTACTGTAGTGAATCGTTTATTTGGCTTAACCATTAGCTGCCGCGAAGGTGTTGATGTTTGGCATAACGATGTTAAATTTTACGATGTTTTTGCTGCTGATGGCCAACTACGTGGTAGCTTCTATTTAGATTTATACGCCCGCGAGAAAAAACGAGGCGGCGCTTGGATGGATGACTGTGTTGGTAGAGCGAAACTTAGCAGCGGTAGTATTCAACACCCTGTTGCGTACCTAACCTGTAATTTTAATGGCCCTGTTGGCGATACACCGGCATTATTTACCCATGACGAAGTAGTGACCTTATTTCACGAATTTGGTCACGGTTTACATCACATGCTAACGCAGATAGATGCTAGTGCAGTGTCTGGCATTAATGGTGTTCCTTGGGATGCAGTAGAATTACCGAGCCAATTTTTAGAAAACTGGTGTTGGCAGCCGGAAGCGTTAGCCTTTATTTCTAGTCATTTTGAAACCGGCGAATCACTACCTCAGGCACTGTTAGATAAAATGCTTGCGGCAAAAAACTTTCAATCGGCCATGCAAATGTTACGTCAATTAGAGTTCAGCATTTTTGACTTTACTATGCACGCTAGTTATACCAATGACGCTAAAGAAGACCATATACAACAAGTACTAAACCAAGTGCGAGCACAGTATTCAGTGGTAAAAGCGCCCGACTTTAATCGTTTTCAACATGGCTTTAGCCATATTTTTGGTGGTGGTTATGCCGCCGGCTATTACAGTTATAAATGGGCAGAAGTATTATCAGCCGATGCCTTTGCTTTATTCGAACAACAAGGCATTTTCAACCAAGCGACCGGTCAGTCTTTTTTAACTAATATTTTAGAAAAAGGCGGTAGTGAAGAGCCAAGTGAATTATTTAAAAACTTCCGTGGTAGAGCGCCTGAAATAGATGCTTTACTACGTCACTGTGGTATTGAAGCTTAACCCTATGGCAACAAATAGCGCAGAAAAATTTAGTGATTTATACCAACGCGCCGCTAAGCGAAAAGGTGGCGCCAAGGCATTAGAAATATTACTGGGTAAAAAAATCCTCGGTAAAAAATTACTTAACGACAAGGCCGCTCTGCAGAGTGTAGCCACGTTAACTGATGATCGCCTGTTGTCCGCCTTTACTAAGCAAATTTTTAAGTCGGGTTTTGTCTGGCGTGTGGTCGAAAATAAATGGCCTAATTTTGAAGAAAGCTTTTTCAATTTTAACATTGAAAAAGTGCTAATGATGCCCGAAGAAATGCTTGAACGAAAAGCCGCTGATCCTAATATTATTCGTAATTATAATAAGGTTAAAACCATTAAAGCCAATGCGCAAATGATGTTCGATCATCAACTAGAACATAATAACAGCTTTGCTCACTTTATTGCCGAGTGGCCAAGCAGTGACATTATTGGTTTATGGGCCTTTTTGAAAAAGCACGGTCAGCGTCTTGGTGGTAATACCGGGCCTTATGCATTACGCCTGTTAGGTAAAGATACCTTTATATTAAGTTCAGATGTAGAAGCCTACCTTAGAGCGCAACAAATTATTGATGGTGGTTTACAAAGTAAAAAAAGCTTAACCGCAATTCAAGCGTTTTTTAACCAGCACCAACAAGACTCGGGGTACAGCCTCACTCAACTAAGCCGCTTAGTGGCCTTTGCCAGTGGTGATAATTATGTCCAGCTTGAGGGCGTTTAATGACTAACCTTACTCATCAAAATGTTGCCGTCGCCTATAGTGATGCCATAGATAACGAACGCTGTAAACGTATCGCGAAAAAATGGCAGCTTAATTATATTGGTGATGCGGCATCAGCACGCAAAAATCCCTCATTAGATTTTTTATTACAACTCAACCATCAAATACTTGAGTTAATAAAACTCGATGAGCCAAAACTTAGCGGCGTTAACGTTGATTTTGTTGACGGCGCAATGGCGCACCGCCGTAAATTTGGTGGCGGTAGAGGCCAAGACATTGCTAAAGCAATAGGACTAAAACATGGTTTCTGTCCACATGTATTAGATGCCACCGCCGGATTAGGCCGAGATGCTTTTGTGTTAGCAAGCCTTGGCTGCCAAGTGACGTTGATGGAACGTATGCCTGTCGTTGCGGCCTTACTCGATGATGGCTTAGAGCGCGCTAAACTCAATGCTGAGGTAAGTGAAATAGCGCAACGTATGCAGTTAGTTCACGCTTCGTCTATTGAAAATATGACCTTAGCCGAACAGGTAGATGTAGTATATCTTGATCCCATGTACCCACATCGTGATAAATCAGCGGCAGTAAAAAAAGAAATGCGAGTATTTCAATCATTAGTAGGTGAAGACTTAGATGCCGATGCCTTATTAACACCTGCACTTGCGCTGGCTAAATATCGCGTGGTGGTAAAACGGCCTAGTTACGCCCCACCACTAAATAACCAAACACCCACAACGAGCATCAAAATGAAAAAAAACAGGTTCGATGTTTATGTTAATCAGGGCATTCCTAAACCGGAATAACCGAGCATATAAACGTTATTAGTGTGCTGTCGCTGAAACCATACTTTGACATAAAGTATGGTTTTGTTATTTTGTTACAAATTTAAACTGCCTTAAAATCAATCTATTATACAATCATTAAAGCATACTATGACAAATTGTGTATTTTTACTGTTTAGTTTATACTCAATAATAAAAACACTTGGTTTACTGTATGTATACCCGTGATCAATGAAGATGCTTGATTTTTCAGTCAAAGAGGATCAAGCTGATCACCAATGAATATTGAACTCACACCCGTATTAAAATCAGCCTTAGAATTATGACATAGCAAAGTTCGTGATGGCTATGAGCGTGACCGTATAAAAGCAGTTTTGCTACGTGCGAAAGGTTGGACTATTACGATGATAGCTCAAGCATTACTTGTTCATGAAAGTACAATATCTCGTCACCTTAATGACTTTATTCAAGAGCAGAAGTTAACTATCGACAATGGTGGTTCGTCGAGTCATTTAAATGATATACAAACTAAGAAGTTAATTGAACATTTAAGTGCAACAACCTATTTTCATACGCATCAAATATGCAGTTATATCAAGACCACTTTTGACATTAGTTATTCAGTATCAGGGCTTAATAAATAGCTTCATCACAATGGTTTTAGCTATAAGCACCCCAAAGGTGTACCTCATAAATTCAGTGCTGAAAAACAAGATGATTTTGTCGAGCAATACTCGACACTTAAAGCTGAAATGGCAGATGATGAAGTCTTACTATTTATGGATGCGGTACATCCAACACAAGCGACTAAAGTAGCTTTTGGATAGATACGTACAGGTGTTGATAAAATTATTGAAACGACAGGAAGCAGAACTCGGCTGAACATTGTAGGAGCAATAAGACTGGGGTGCTTAGAAGATACAGTAACAAAGCAATATGAAAAAACAGTTAACGGTGAAGTATTGATCACTTTTTTGATGTTACATTACCTAATATTGGTGCTACTTTAAGCGGTAAAATTAACGACAACTTTCAAAAGTTTTACCCTGCAACTTGAATGGCAACGGGTATAACTCTACTGACCCAGATGCCAATACCACACTGACCTATCAGTGGAGTGTGTGCCAGCCAGCGCCAGTAGTTTCAACTCAACGACAACGGCTAATCCGACGTTTACTGCAGCCAATGTTTCGGCGGATACCATCGCCAATATTAGCTTAACCGTAAGCGATGGTGAGCTTAGCGATGGTGAGCTTAGCGATGGTGAGCTTAGCGATAGCTCCGTCACGACAGTGACCAATGATACTTCAACTGGCACACCTTGTGTCGCAGCGTTTGTTCCAGGACATATTTATTATACCTATGAAAAATTCAGCTACCAGGGTCACAACTGGAGAACACTGATCGCAATGTGGACCTCACCAACTGCTGGACAACTGCACTGGTTTGAAGATATAGGAGCATGTAGCTAAGATTTACTTAAGCACAGCAATAACAAAAAACAGCGCTTAGATATTAAATATCATCGCCGGTTTCAGATAAACAAAGTCACTTTAAGCCACATTGCTAGTAACGAGTTTGACGATTAAAAGCTATCAGATAAGCATAAATTTAACAGTGCTAGTTTATTCTTTGTTTTTTCTCACCATGATGGAACGACGGCAGGGGGATAGTGATGAAATGATCAAGTCAACTCTAGATCAAGATATTGCCAAGTATAGTGCTTCAATGGTGATGGTAAAAGTGGTTTGCCAGTTATTGCCGAGTAATGTCAACTTAGGTCTATTACCTTCGGGTAGTAGGGTATTAAGTACTTCTATTCGAGTGAGGATAACCACAACCGAGCAAAAAAATGCTCACCAAGCCTTGTTTTTTGATGATCATCTTAAGTCATCATTATGCAAAAACAGCTTAATGATTAACCTAAAATTTAAGCTAACTACAGTAATTTTAGCCATATCGGCTGTATTGAGTAATGCCTCGGTCGCTGATGACATGGATGTCAAGATAACGTAAACCAAGTAATAGATATCTTCAACTTATCAGCCAATTAAATTGATCAATTCATTCACTTAAGAAACAAAAAAAGCCAGATTTAAATCAATCTGGCTTGGCCTAAAGTGGTAATCCATTACCACACTTAAATCGTTTAGTTTAGCTGTTGCCAGCGAAATAAACGATTACTAGTCATATGATAGGAACGTGTCGAAACCTATTATATGAAAAGAGGGGGGGACGATTAACGTCATTGTTTTATTAAAACTTAACACTGGCACCGACAAAGTATCGAGTGCCATATTCATCGATGATATGTGGCTGGTTAGCAGCGCTATCGTTTTGTACTAGCGCTTCATTGAACATATTTACAACCTCAAAAGATAAATCAATGTTATCCGTAGCATGCCATACAACCGAAGCGTCTACTTGCTCATAAGCTTCAGCAAGAGCCCAAGGCTCAGCGCTGCTTACTATCCATTCATCTCTACCGTTATAAGCTATACGGGCACTAAATAAGTCATTTTCATAGTAACCGGATAAGTTATAAGAGTTTTGTGAAACACCATGCATTTGTACTGTGTTACCCGCTGAGTTAGTTAATTCACTATCTGTATAGGTATAGTTTGCTTGTACACCAAAGCCGTTGCCAAAGTCTTGTTGATATTGCAATTCAAAACCACTCACTACAGCTGAGCCGACATTTCGATATCGAGTCACTTGACATGTTGCTGAACAACCTTCCAAATCTTCTGTCGCTACCGTTTTTTCGATATAATCATTAATATTTTTTTGAAAAACAGTGCCACTTACCAAAGATGAGTCATTAAAATACCATTCTAAGCCGATATCATATTGATCAGACTTATAAGGCTTTATATCTGGGCTACCAATATTAGCAGTACCCATTGACTCGGATATAACCGTTGCCATTTTCATCATATCATAGTTAGGCCTTGAGACCGTTGAGCCTGCGGCAAAGCGAAAGATCAAATTGTCACTAATATCACCGACTAAATTTACGCTTGGCAGGATATTCGTATAGTTTTGCTTATCTGTTAGGTAAATACCGGGGTTATTCTCACCGTCCATGCCTGTACTCAACACTTCGGTATCGACAATGCGTAAACCGACATTACCTCGAAAGCCCTCACCGGAAAAATTACCTTTGATATAAGCTGCAGTTATGTTTTCTTCGATTGAGAAATCAGTTTTAATATACAGCGGTCCTTTGTTTTTCTGACCATAGTCCCATAACTTATCCGTATCAGCTACAGCAAACGCGGTAATGCTACCAGATCTAGCATGCTCACCATGTAATCCTGATACATGACCATCATTAAAGTCATCTAAAGTTAAACCTTCTGCCATCGCACTTTCAATATTAACGTTATTCCAATCAATACGGGTGTCAAAACTTTGTTCTTGATATTTCAGTCCGGTATCAATCGTAGTAAAAATACCTTTATCAAGATTGTAAGATAAATCGGCCTGATAATAGCTTATCTTATTATCATATTTTATCTCTAAATAAGTAAACTCTTGATATAACTCCATTTCATTATGATTCATTGGATAAGTAGGATCATCCAAATAAAACTCAACAGGACCATTTAAGTCTAAGGTGTAACCGGTATTAGCCTTGTCTGAGTGATGGCCCCACCAAGTACTCGACTGCATAGTACGCGACTTGCTGCTTGACTTACCTATGACTGCACTCAAGCTCCAGTCATCACTTTCATAGTCCATGCTAAAATTAACTATATCGGTCTTTATATCTGGATTACGTACCACGGTATTATTGAATAATGGTACGTGATTTCCGTCTTGAACTGGAGTAATGTCAGCGCGAGAAACCGCACCTTGATCATTATATTCAATACTGTCAGCTTCAAGTACCGAGCCTATATGTAAAAAAGAGAAAAAAGCAGTGTTTCTGTGTGGTTGTTTAATATGAAAGTTATTGTAATCTAGAGCAAAAATCAAATTATCGGTTGGTGCATATTGTAATGTTGCTTGTGAGCTAATTCGTTCTCGCTCTTCTTCAAAAATAATAGAACTAAAACCAAATGGAATACTTTGTGGGTTGCCTTCGCTATCTGATACCCAACCTCGTTTTTCTGAAGCGCCAAATGTACGTAGTGTTTCACGGACAACATCCATATTTTCAACTGAGTGAGCAACCAAAAAACCAAAGTTTTCATTATCATTTTTCCAGCTATATAAACCAGAAAAACTGGGCTGTACGTCATCAGCTAATGCGTTATACGAGCCCTCAACCGAGCCGAAAAAAGTATTGGCATCTAAGTCAAATGGTTTACGGGTTTTAAGGTTAACCGTACCGCCCATGCCACCTTCATTATTTTGAGCCTCTACCGATTTATACACATCCAAACCAGCAACTTGCTCAGCAGAAACCATTTCGAAGTTAAAGTTACGTGGAATACCCGCTAAATCAAACCAACCAGCACTAGCAACGTTTTGGCCATTTAATAATAAAATACTATGCTCTGGCGCAGTACCGCGAATAGTCACACCATCAACTTCACCGAAACCTCGAGAAACGGTAACACCTGGAATACGCTGCAGCGCATCACCAATATTTTTATCGGGAAAGTCGCCAATATCTTCTGCAGAAATTGAATCTATTACTGAATCACTGAATCGTTTGTTATTTAGTGCTGCTTTTAAACTACCGCGAATACCTCTGACTTCAATAACTTCTATATCGCTATTATCTGTAAGCTTGCTCTCTTTCGTTTCTGCCGCAGAGACATTATTCATGGCACCGATTAATGCAATTGTGCTAAATGAAATGTAGCGTATGGCGGTATTTTTTTTAATTAAATTAACGAGTTTTAATGACATTTTCTTCCCTCACCTTTGTTGTAGTTCTTGTTGCTATATTTTTTCTTTATAATTTTATTATATAAAACATTTTGACTAATACAATAATCAATCATTTTGACTAAATGTCAACCAATAATTAGTAGTTATATTTTCTATTTAGTTGTTTTAATTCCAACCAATTGTTTCGCAAGTGCTTTAGCGCTAACTGATCGGCTTGAGTAAGTACAAATATAGGTGCTTATTTCAGTTTCTTGATTGAGTTTTTTTAACTCGTAATCAGACCTAAGTGCCAATACCAACAGTTTTTCACCAAATAATTGCTGCGTTTTTTTAATGCGAAAACATTGTTCTAGTTGTGGAAAAGTCTCCCCTGGTAAAGGGTAATCTTCGCTCAATAAAACCATGGGACGTTGTACATCTATGACCTTATTACCTGCCAATACTTGTGAAAACTCTTCATACGGCAAATAAGTAACCTTTGCTTTTGACTGTTGCAATTGTAGATAAAAAACTTGGCTTGCAGGAACCGCATCATTGGGGCCGATGCCACGGCTATTAACTAAATTTTCGTAACTCGCAGGATTAACAGCACAAGTAAAATAAAACTCAGTCTGTCCTAACGGCCATAAACCTTCATCATTTTTAAGCACTTTAATCGCCTGTCGAGCTACTTCTTCAGCCGTTTTTTTACCATCATTATTTACTGTTTTATTCGTTAACTGTTTACCCTTAACTTGCTGATATTTAAAGTACAAAACATGTTTTAAGATATCATCAAGTTGCGCCAAACTAAGTTCACCGCTATGTACTGCGGCTACAACACCGTTAATGGTTTCTTGTTGTATTTGCTTGTAGGGTGTTGTCTCATTTTCATAATGTTCTTCACTTAACATAATCAAATGAGCACCCGCTTTAAGCGCTAAAATGGCAGCATCACTGGGCGAGTAGTTTTTTCGCATCGCCCACATATTCATGCTGTCGGTAATAATGAGTCCTTTAAAACCAAGTTTCTCTTTTAATAACTCAGTCAATATTTTTTTAGAGAGTGTTGCTGGATATTGAGCATCAATCGCTGGGTAGTTAATATGCGCAGTCATAATGATGCCAACATCATTATCGATAGCGGCAATAAAAGGTGGTAAATCTTCACTAAGCAGTTGAGTTATGTTTTTAGCCACCTCAGGTAGAGATCGATGACTGTCTGTTGCCGTATCACCATGACCAGGAAAGTGTTTGGCACAAGCAATATTCCCGGTGCGGTTAATGCCTCTTACCGCGGCAGCTACATGTTGAGCCACATGTTCAGGTTGCTCACCAAATGCCCGCTGACCTATGATGGGGTTATTTGGATTACTGTTAACGTCAGCGCAAGGTGAAAGTAAAGTGTTGTAACCAATCGCTTGCATTTGCTCGGCAAAAACTTGATACATATTTTCAGTTAGCTTTACATCATCAGCCATGCCTAAAGCCAAATTCCCCGGACCTAAGTCTGTTTCTTTGGTCAATATGCCCCATGCACCTTCTTGGTCTACCGCTAATAATAACGGCACATCACAAGCACGTAATGCGGCTTGTTTTTGTAATTGTGCTGATAATATGGCCGCTTCTTTTAAGGTGTCTGCATTGTCATCTGTTAGGTAGAAGCCACCTACATGCATATTTTTTACTAAATCGAGCGCATATTCACTATCCTGTCCGGCGAAAGCTAAGACAAATAGTTGCCCTACTTTTTCTTCTATGGTTAGCGTCGGGATAAGTTGTTCAATTTTTTTCAAGTAACTCATTTTACATTCCTTAGGCATAGCGAAGCCCTGTCGCGAGTATCATGTGATTAAACATGCTCGCGATGTAATATTTTTTAGATAAAAAGTACGAAGAGACTAAGCCGCTATTTTTTTAGCACCCGTGATAAGGCCAACTAAGTCTTCTTTGGTCACTTCAGCTACCGCAACGTCAGCAACAGAGCTACCCTGATATAAAACCACGGCCCGATCACATGTTTCGACTACATGTTGCATGTTATGGCTGATCAATAATACTGCCACGCCTTGTGAGCTAATGACCTTAATTAAGTCATTCACTTGTGCACTTTGCTCAACGCCTAATGCAGCTGTTGGCTCATCCATGATGACAATATCAGCGCCCCAGTTTACCGCTCGAGCGATTGCTATTGCTTGGCGTTGACCGCCCGACAAGTTATGAATTTGCTCGTTATAAGAAGGGATCCGCGTATTTAAACGATTTAAAGCCTTCCTTGCTCTCTTCGTCATGGCTTTTGTATCAAGCCAACCTAACCAACGAAGGATCGGATTTTTATGCTTTATTTCTCTATTTAGAAACAAATTTTGGACAATATTAAACTCTGGGATCATAGCTAAGTCTTGGAACACTGTCTCGATACCCGCAGCACGGGCATCTTCCGGTGAACGGATGACTACCGCTTTTCCATTGACTTTAATTTCACCACTGTCAGGCGCATAAACACCTGAAATACACTTCACTAACGTTGATTTACCTGCGCCATTATCACCTAACAAACCAACAACTTCGCCTTTATTTATGGTAAAAGTAACGTCTTGCAGTGCATGTACACCACCAAAGCTTTTCTTAATAGAGCTAAGCTCTAATGCCACTTGATCTAATGATGATCTAACCATTTCGTATCTCCTTCACACCAATGGCGACAGCAATCACCAAAATTACACCGCGAGCAATCATTTGCTCATTCGTTGAAAAACCTGACAAAATTAAACCATTGTTAATAATACCCATTAACCACGTGCCTAAAATTGCTCCTACAATACATGCTCTGCCACCAAATAAACTGGTACCGCCAATAGCAACTGCCGCTATAACTGTTAATAAATCAGCTTCACCTAAGGTATATCGAGCGCCATGTAACCGACCAGCATATAGTAAACCTGCTAATGCAGCAGCCGTTGATGAGGCAATTAACGCATATAAACGTATTCTAGTCACTTTTATGCCCATCGCTCTTGCTGCGACAGGATTGCCACCCACCGCTAATAAATGTCGACCCGCGGCAAGCTTCTTCAAAATGATATAAGCGCAACCGCCAATCACTAAGGTCCAAAGCAGTAATATCGGCATGCCTAATACTTTTCCAGAGCCAAACAAAAAGGTAAAATCTTGATTAATAATAGGGACTGATTCTAAGTTGGTTAATTGTCGAGCGATACCTGTGATTATGCCCATAGTGCCTAACGTAATAAGCAAGGATGATACTTGCAGCCTTTCAATAAGTAAGCCGTTGATTAAACCTACCGTTACACCTACTAAAAGCGCGCCTAAAACAGCTAATGGAATCCCGGTATGTTGCAATAAGAGCGCGCCAACTAAAGCACTTAATGCGACAACAGAGCCAATGGATAAATCGATATGGCCGACCGCTAAAGCGAAGGTTAACCCCACAGCCATAATAGTTAGCGGCGCTGTTTGTTTAACAATATTCATAAAGTTTGAAAAAGTTAAAAAAGCAGTGTCGTGTAAAACGATAGCAAAAAAGAATAAAACAAAGAAGAAAATATAATAAATAAAAGCTTCTCGGTGCAAAGCAATTTGCTTCAGTTGGTTTAGCGATAACATTTGAGCATTCATAAGGGGTCCTTTACTGTTGTAATGCTTGCGTTAATAACTTAGGTAAAGGCTTTTTAAATGCTTGCTGCCATGCCGAAGTAATGTTTGTTTTAGTTACCTTATCAAAAGGTACAATGGTCACTGGTGCAGCACGTTGTCCAAGTATTGCTGCAGCACCTAATTTAGCCATTGTTGCGCCGATATCATAAGGTCTATCAGCTATCGTGCCATATAAATTTCTATTGGTTGCCATGTCTAATAAGTTATTGACGCCTAAATCATGGGTGATCACCTTAATATCAGGTCTATCTAATGAGCGTAAGGCCTCAATAACACCTTCAGCCGCACTATCCCATGAGACATAAATTGCTTCGATTTCAGGATTTTGCAAAACCATTGCCGCCGCAATATTGCTGGTTTCACTTTCTTTAACAAAGCCTTTCTCGATAATAATCTCTATATTGGGAGCAGACTTTAACGCTTGCCTAAAGGCATGATCTCGATTGTTGGTAATGAAGTACTTAGCATCATGATAAATAATACCTAATTTACCGGATTGCTTTAATGCCTCCATGGTTAACTGAGCCGCCGCTTTTCCCATACCAAACATATCATCGGTAACGATACCGACATAATCTTGATGATGGATAAAGCCTTCGATAGGATTACTTAATAAAACCAATTTAGCGCCGTTACTAATAGCATTGCGATAACTGTTTTTAGTGCTGGTACTATCGACAGAGAGTGACAAAATAATATCAGGATTTAGTACGCTAATATTTTCTAAATCGGCTACTTGTTTAGCGGGGTCAAATTGGGCGTCGGTAACAGCAACTACCTTGATACCAAATCGAGAAAAAGTTTCTTTTGCTCCTTGACTAACCGCGTTAACCCAAGCACTTGAACCATGCCATACCAATGCAGCGGTAAGCTTTTTACTTT
Organism: Colwellia sp.; assembly: GCA_013215465.1. Taxonomy (GTDB): domain Bacteria; phylum Pseudomonadota; class Gammaproteobacteria; order Enterobacterales; family Alteromonadaceae; genus Colwellia. The sequence continues at coordinate 46,490 of JABSOW010000023.1, forward strand.
TCAAACTATCTACTTGTTGTTGAGATAATTTAATGTTTTCTGATTTATCTGCATTTGTTATGCTGTTAAAGTCAACGGCTAACAAAGGAGCAGCGAAAGAGGTGACCAATAGAGTAAAAGCAAAGGTAATACTTTTACTGATAAAGTTGTAATTATTACAACTTTGAAGGTTACGTGATAGTGTCATAAATGAGCCTAGATTGATTCTTTAATGAGCTCTATAGTAAAGATATAAAATATTAAGTCAAACATTTTGACTTAATATTTTATATCTTTTTTTTCCGTTAAATAAACTAAAAACTTTTAACAAACGGTACTTTATAATTTAAAGTGCGTACAATAGTCATGATTATCATTAATTCCATAATAGGTGCGTGTTCACTTGAAAGGCTCAAATTCGAAACAAAATAAAGCCTTAAACTTACGTTTAGTGCTCTCAGAAATCGTAACTCAACGACCTATTTCCAGAGTAGAAATTTCTCGACGTACCCACCTAACTAAACAAACGATTACCAATATGGTTGAAGAATTACTCCATATTGGCTTAGTGATTGAAACCGGTATAAAGAAAGAAGGCTTTGTCGGCAAGCCATCAAAAATGCTAGACCTAAATCAAGCGGGTTGTTATAGCTTTTCGATTCGTATGTTCCCTCAAAAAATAGAGCTGGGAATTTTTTCGTTAACTGGTGTACTCATTGTAAAAATGCAAGCAGAGTATACGCAAGACAATGAATTAAAAATAATTAGTGAATCCTTTACCACTTTATTAGCTAAAGCAGTATTAACATCATCTCAAATACTCGGCGTAGGCATTACTTTTATTAGCAACAAAGAACATAACCTATCAACATATCAAAAAAACATGCACATTAAACAAGCATTAACGGAGACATTATCACTACCGGTAGCGACAGAATCTACCGCTTCAGCCTGTGCTGCATATCAAATGTTATATGGTGAAGCTAAACATTTACACAGCTTTGTTTGTTTGCATATTTCTGATGTTGTTGAAGCTGCGGTTGTCTATGAACGAAAAATATTACTGGGTGCAAACGGTTTAACCGGGGCAATTGGTGAAATGTTTGTTACGCCTGAAACAGATGATAATACCGTTGAGTTAGGCCGATTAAATGATTTTACTTCACTTAATTCTTTACAAAAGCATTTTGCTAAGTCCTTTATTTGTCATGAAGACCTTATGCAATATTGTTATAACAACCCAAAGAAATTTGAGCTGTGGTTAGAAAAATCTGCGGAGCCAATGCGCATAGCAATACATTCATTAGAGACGCTATTGAACTGCCAAACAATTATTATTGGCGGTGATGTAGATTCATGGTTCTTAGATAAATTTATTACTCAACTTCGCCCTTACATCCCGTCTATAGCTCAATATGGAGACCGCGACGTTGTCCGCTTAATTAAAGTGCCGCAAGTTGAAGAGCTAACCTTAAAAGCGACTGCAACCCTACCTTTACACGCAGCTTTATCAATGGGTAATATGCAAACATTATCATTACCGTCTATTGATAACTTACAACCGGTGCAACAACTTATTTATTTGGCAGAATGAACAAGCATTTTTACCCTGAGTTCACTCGAATATATTTTTCTGTCTTTTTTATTGCAATTAACGCAAGTCTCACCTAATTCAACCTGAACATAATCTTTCGCCACATTAGCATTACTTAAACCGCTCTCAGCTTAGGTATATTTTTTAGCCCTTCCAATCAATACACTCTCATTTGACAGCGCTGTCAAAAACATGGTAGTAATAATATGTAAATTGATTTTACTTAAATTTTACCTTTATCATGCTGTGATCAAGCTATCAGCAGGTATTTTACTATGTTTTAAAACAATATTACTCAAAACATGAGCCCTAAAATGACCAAAAAAATCTTAGCCCTTACCATTGCTGCGAGTTTATCTTTAATCGGTTGTGAGCAAGCTAGTCAGCCAAAAGTGGAGACAGTAGTTCAGCAAAAGTCTATCATCATGCATTCTGCTAACCAAAAAGATATTGATAATATCGCTGAGAATTTACAGATTAACTATCGTGTTGTCACAAATATAGCGAGCGATAAGTGTGATCAAAACCTTGTTGATGGTAGTTGTTTTGAAGTCGAACTTAAGTTTACTGCCAAAACAGAAATTAGTGTAAAAGGTTGGCATATTCACTTTAGCCAAATGGTGCCAATACAATCTTTTGAAAGTGATAATTTTATTGTCAAACATTTAAACGGTGACTTACACCGTATTAGTTTAAAAGATACTTTTCCTGGCTTTAAAGCCGGCGAGAGCAAAACCTTATTATTTCGTGCTACGTATTGGTCGTTGGGTGAGTCAGATGCGATGCCAAATTATATTGTCAGCGCTCCGGGTGTTAGTGATATAAAAGCAAGAGTCATTGAGAGTACTCGACCATACATTGACCAAGATACTGGCCTAGAAGTGTTATCTCATGTGGCAGTTTTTACCGATATTGATAAGCAATTTAAACGGTCACCCGATGATAAAACGCAATGGTTAACCAGTGAAGCGTTATTTCAACGAAATATTGGCGTTAACGCAGCAAGTTATGGTGATAAATCATTGGTAACACAAGCTATTGTGCCAACACCTAAGTCGGTAATTATTGACGTAAACCATGGTTTTGTCGAAATACCACAAGGGATTTTTGTACATTATGGTAATGTAAAACCGGCGCAAGTTAATGCGGCATTATCACGTTTAACGAGTTTAGGTATTGCGCAAAATAAAGCGGGTTTACCACTTCATTTAAGCATTATTAAAAACGAAAAAAGCTTAATTGGTAGTTATCAATTAACCGTCACGGATACTGCTATTACCCTTGTTGGCGTAGATGGCAATGGTGTCTTTAATGGCTTGCAATCGTTGGCGGGTTTGGTCACTGTTGGCGTTGCACGTTTACCAAAATTGATTATTGAAGATGAGCCACACTATGCCTTTCGTGGCATGTTGGTGGATGTTGCCCGCAACTTCCATTCAAAAGACTTTATTTTAACGCTGCTTGATCAAATGGCGGCGTATAAATTAAATAAATTACATTTACATTTAGGTGATGATGAAGGTTGGCGCTTAGAAATACCAAGTTTACCCGAATTAACCGACATTGGCTCAAAGCGCTGTTTTGATACCAGTGAAGAAAATTGCTTAATTACACAATTAGGTTCTGGTGTTGATGCCACTACATCAGTTAGCGGTTATTACAGTGTTAGTGAATATAGTGAAATTCTTCAAGCAGCGACGGCCCGCCATATTCAAGTGATCCCATCACTTGATATGCCTGGACACTCTCGTGCAGCAATGAAAGCCATGACCGCGCGATATAAAAAGTATCAAGCAAGTGAGGATGAAGAAAAAGCAAAACAATTTTTACTTGATGACTTTCAGGACAGCACAAGCTATTCATCGGTACAATTTTATAGTGATAATACGATTAACGTCTGTTTAGAGTCCTCTTATGATTTTGTCATTGAAGTGATGACACAAGTGAAAAAAATTCATGCGGATGCTGGGCAACCATTGACCCGATATCATATTGGTGCTGATGAGACAGCTGGTGCTTGGGTAGAGTCCCCCGTTTGTCAGGCATTTGTTGCCAACAACGATAAAGGTGTTACTGATATGAAAGAGCTTGGTGCTTATTTCATTGAACGAGTCGCTGGAATTTTATCTGAGCTTGATATTGAAACAGCAGGCTGGAGCGATGGCATGGAGCATACGCGTCAAGAGAATATGCCTGCTATTATACAAGTAAATTCTTGGGACATATTATTTTTGAGCGGACACGATAAAGTGCATCAGTTAGTTAATAGAGATTGGCAAGTTGTCCTTTCTACTCCCGACGTCCTTTATTTTGACTTTCCCTACGAAGCAGACCCAAAAGAGCATGGTAATTATTGGGCATCACGCCATACCAATACTGAAAAAGTATTCCAGTTTATGCCTGACAATTTACCTGTGCATGCTGAATTTTGGTTAGACCGTCAAGACCATGCTTATACTGCCGATGATACCAAAACACCGATGGCGGCAGGTAAAAAATTCTTAGGTATTCAAGGGCAATTATGGAGTGAAAGTGTTCGTACCGACAATATGGTTGAGCATAAAGTTTTCCCTCGCTTATTAGCTTTGGCGGAACGTGCTTGGCATTTACCTGATTGGGCTGTTCCGTATAATTACCAAGGCGCGACATACTCACAGAGCAGTAATATTTTTACTAAGGAAATGGCCGCAAAGCGAGATAGACAATGGCGCATATTTGCTAATACTTTAGGGGAAAAAGAATTTACTAAGTTAGAATTAGCAGGTATTGATTATCGATTACCTACCGTTGGTGCAGAAATTAAAGATGGCAAGCTCTATGCGAATACCGCTTTTCCGGGCTTAGCTATTGAATACCGAACTAGCACCGGTCAATGGCATCCCTATCAACAGCCAGTAGCGGTTAAAACAGATGTTGAGCTGCGCAGTCGAAGTAATAATGCTTTAAGAACAAGTCGAATCACACAAGTATTCTTAAAGAAATAATAACTTAAAATATCCTGATATTCGAGTTAGTAAACAAAATTTAGCGGTAGACTCTCCGGTATTGCACCCCTTTATTTTAAGTAGTGCAAATTATGATAGGGCTTTCGGGTGGGCTCATGATTCAGCGGAGGTAAATTTAGTTAAGTTATTTTTGAGCTATTTTATTTGGCAGGGAAAAGAGCTTTGTCTTGCTGAAATTATATCTTCATCAGCTAAAGCTAAAGGGTGGAAAGCTGCATTTCAGTCAATTGGTATGCTAGTTAAATCCTTTATAAATGTGTGTGGTAGAGTTAAAGGTTTTTTACCCCAAGTAATGATGCCAAACTGAAGTGGTCAAGTAATATTGGCCACAGTTTTGTAGCTTAACCTGTACCTTCGCTTCAGTAAAATTCTTATATCCTATCGTTGGTATCCATTCAGTTTTCAAGCTTCTAAAAAAACGCTCCACAGGTAAATTTGATAGTGCCCAACCGATAACTTTTCGACTAAACAAATCAAGAACGACTGCAAGATAAGGCCAACGTGTGCCTGTCCAGATATAGGTCACATCACCACACCAGTATGTATCAGGCTCAACAGCCGCAAATTGACGTTTCAATATATTAGGGATGGCTACCTGTTCTTTAATCGCTTTTTTATAATTATGCTTAGGTATTTGACAGCTGACCAAGTTTAGCTCGGTCATTAAGTTTTCTACGCGATAGCGACTTAAAGGGTATCCTTCATTCGTCAACATATCCGAAATACTTCTCTCACCAGCAGAGCCGCCACTTATCGCATGAAAGCGTTTGACCTCAGCTCTCAACGTAACCTTACTGGCGCTTAAACTGTTACCCCTTGTTACTCAATATTTATAGCTGCTGCGATGTACTTCAAACACATCGCATAGCTTATTAATTGGGTATTTTATTTTGTTGCTCTGATTGAGTTTATCAATTAATAAGAATTGTTCAGGGAGTCTGACATCAACAGAGCAGTGCTCTGCGCGATCAGTTAACACATCAATAATTTTATTTAATCGAATAATTTCTGCTTGATGTTGCTCTATACCTTTATTTATTAACATACCCAATTGCAATACCTGTACAGGTTTGGTTCACATGTAAACCATCAACTTGCTCACCATAAATACTAAACCCACCCACATTGTAGCTACTTAATAATGCCCCAACTTCGGCTAATTGATTACTTTCTAATAACTCCAACCGACGTAAAATGCAGTCAAAGGTGATCATAGTTTGAATATCATTAATTGATTTTTCTAAGCTAGTGTAAAGATCCCTGCCTTTGGCTAGACGTAAAACAATACCTAAATCGACAGCACAATAGAAAGTTATGCTGCCATCTTGATTAACACTTTGAATAGAGCGTACATATTCATTTTTACCGATCAACACTATAGTCGGATTCTTAGCTACCATAGCCTCTGTGAGCTGCGCCGGTTGTGACAGCCCAAGTAGTCGAGCATATTCTTCTGCCGCTGGCAACCAAGTCAACAACCCCGTAGCAAGCTTTCTCGTAACCTCTAGCCTGCCTAGCAGGAAGGGTTATGTTTAGATAGTCAGAAAAAAAAACCCTACGCAGCAAGCTGCGGAGAATTAAACCCATATAGATTAAATTCAGTAATAATGCGCTTTTCAGGTATGGCACCAGTCACAACTACTTTTTTATCCGTTGCATGAATATGTTGAGATTTTAGGATAGCAAAAGGTAATGTTGTCGAGATTAATATTATTACCCCACAATTTACACGCATTTTTCCGTTATAAAAATATACGTTTCATTAAACTGTTGATCGTCGCCAGCTGAACACCCAATAACCATAATGGCAGAAAAGTGCTGTTGAACTGCTTTTGCTAATGCATCTTTATTGTAGGAATTAGAAAAAAACAATAAGAGCAGGATCGTTGAAGCTGCATCAAACTGTTGATTTATTTCAGCTATAGCCGCGTCTGTATTTTCACGTTTACTTGAGCTAACTTTTACTACATTTTCCATGCTCACCTCACTCTCTAGTTAGTGTTAAGTAAAGACTGAAATTTTGCTTTTTTATCATATATGTATTGATCGTCATACCATTATATTAGACACTTACCGCCATTGAACAAACAAGCAAAACTACTTGTCAATTTTTGCCTATAAAGTAACAGGCAAATAATTCCAAATTGCGATATACAACTCATTTAACAAAAGGTTTATCCATGCTAAAAGCTACAATGGTAGAACAACTAAACACGCAAATTAATTTAGAATTTTACTCCTCAAATCTCTACTTACAAATGAGTGCTTGGTGCGAGGAAAAAGGCTTTACTGGTGCCGCTGAATTTATGCGTAAACACGCTGCTGAAGAAATGGACCACATGACTCGTTTATTTACTTATGTGAGTGAAACTGGTGCTTTACCTATACTTGGTACTATTGACTCTCCTCCTCATAATTTTGAATCGTTAGCTGATATTTTTGAAAAAACCTATGAGCATGAGTGTTTAATCACTGAAAAAATTAACGCTCTCGCACACCAGGCTTTTACCAACCAAGACTATTCAACTTTTAATTTTCTCCAATGGTATGTTGCTGAACAACACGAAGAAGAAACATTATTTAAAGGTATTTTAGATAAAATCAACTTGGTAGGTCACGATGGTCACGCGTTATTTTTTATTGATAAAGACTTAGCTGAAATGGCTAAAACTGGCTCAACGAGTATTATGACGCAAACTGCTGTTTAAGTGATGGCAATAACGACTACAGATGTACTAATTATTGGCGCTGGCGCCGCAGGATTAATGTGCGCTGCCAGTGCTGGTTACCGTGGTCGCAGCGTTACTGTGATTGACATGGGTAAAAAGCCCGCTCGTAAAATATTAATCAGTGGTGGTGGCCGTTGCAATTTTACCAACCAAGGTAGCACACCGAATAACTTTATTTGTCAAAATCCGCATTTTGTTAAATCGGCCTTAAGCCGATTTACTGCCGATGATTTTATTGAACTGGTTGATAGACACGGCGTTAATTACCATCATAAAACCTTAGGGCAATTATTTTGTGATGATAGTGCTCAAGATATAGTTGATGTTTTACTTACCGAGTGTGACTGGGCAGGGGCTGCTATTGAACTGCGCACTGAAGTACTTTCAGTGAGTAAAAACGCCGAACAGGGTTATCTGGTAAAAACCTCAGGTAAAGATTATCAATGCCAGTCACTAGTGATTGCCTCTGGCGGCCTCACTATGCCAAAACTAGGCGCATCGCCTATTGGTTATAAAGTGGCAGAACAATTCGGCTTAGATGTTTTGCCAACCATAGCCGCTTTAGTGCCTTTTACCTTGCATGATCATGATAAAAAACGCTTCGATGGTTTATCTGGTATTAGTATCGACTGCCACGTAACTAGCGAAAATGGCATAACTTTTCGGGAAAATATTCTTTTCACTCATCGTGGCTTATCTGGCCCTGCTATATTACAAATTTCATCTTTTTGGCAAGCAGGACAAGCGGTCACTATCAATTTATTACCCGAACAAAACCTCAACGACATTATCAATAACTGGCGTGAGCAACAACCGCAAAAGTCTTTAAAGAACCTGTTAGCAACCTTACTACCTAAGCGGTTTATTGAGGTATTAATCAATGATGGTACATTCACTGCAATAGTCGCCGATAAAGCGGTTAACCAGTTAAACCATGGTGAAATAGATAATTTAGCCGAAGCACTCCACGCTTGGAAAATAAAGCCTAACGGCACTGAAGGTTATAGAACAGCCGAGGTAACTTTAGGCGGTGTCAATACCGACGAAATTTCCTCTAAAACCTTTGAAGCAAAAAAATCTCCAGGCTTATATTTTATTGGTGAAGTTGTCGATGTTACCGGTTGGCTAGGGGGTTATAATTTTCAATGGTGTTGGTCTAGCGGCTGGGCCTGTGGGCAAGCGATTTAGTTTGACAAGAAATAAATAGAGCGAACAAATTCTTGCTTGCGATCCTGCGGTTAACTGTAATTGTAGGGTCTACCACTCAAAAAAAGCGGCAAATTATATATGGCTATCGCATATAGCTGTTGAAGTTATCATGTAAGCACACAAGAGACCAATCGGTCTGCCATAAGGGTAGTCTACTGTATTGCTTTTCATTCTGTGATCATGATCATTCCAATATAGAGCTAGACCGTTGCTAATGAAGCTGGATCGGTTTTAGGGGTAGATCGTTAGCGGAAAGCCACTACTGTAGCTTTATGTGAGGAAGTTCAGCTTATTCATTGCAAATAATGTATCTGTATTAATTCAAAATGAGTACTCTTTTGAGTAATTCATCTAACTAAGTGCATGCTTCGGCCTGAACCGATCACCCATTTTCCTTAAAATGTTTAATGGGCTTTAATAAATTAATTCCCTCTTTATTTCATTCACTCGTCTGACTTTGGGACAGTTTTCAAATAAAAATTTAAAAAAACTTTCAGAAACGGTTAACTGAGTAGATAAATTCGAATTTTGTCACCCCATTTAACTAACAGGGTATCCGCTACAGGTTTAGCAATTGAAATGTTGCCGGTTGCTAAATAGTTAACTTTTGCACGAGTCACTCTAAAATTTTCTAAAGAAGTGTTACATACCAAACAGCTAACACCATTTTTTTCGTCATCTTCGCTGATGTAATCAAGTATTTTTTCATGGCTATCAATCACCGTTTTAATGTTTTCAACATAGGCATGAACAGTAGGTCCGGCATCAAAAATATCGACAAAATTTTCATACCTAAACCCTTCGTCAAACAACATTTGTAACGCTGGCTCCCCCATCTTATTTGGCTTACCAATAACGGTTTGGGCTTGCTTTGGAAGTAAATCAATATAAATTGGATATTCAGGCATTAAATCAGCAATGAATTGATTGTTGGTTGTTGCACTTAAAAAGTCGGCATGATCATAACTCATCCCTTCGAAGAAGTGTTTTCCAACATGTTCCCAAAAGGGGGAAATTGAGTTTTCATCAGACCAGCCGCGAAGCTCTGCAATTAGTCGTGCACCAAATAATGATTGAAATTGAGCAATTAAAAGGTATCGACACTTAGATAATAACTTTCCATAACCACCGCCACGGTAATCAGGATCAATAATCAAAGTACCGACTTCGGTATCACCGGTATATTCATTTACAAGATGTAATGTTTTAGAAGAAACTTTACTTTTTAAGCCATAAGAGTACTTGTTTCTTGATAAGATCTGAAAGGTATAAAAAGGGACATCTTTACCAATATTACTATATACCCCAGCGGTTCCCATAACAGCGTTAGTGTCGGTATCTTCAAGAACCATCAAAAAGGAATTGGATTGTTCTTTGATTACTGAAACGGAAAAAGCTATTTCAGATCTTGCTATCTTTTGTAGTAACACTTCTCTATCTGCAGGAAAAGTTGTCATGCCTGGACCAACTCTTTTAGCCAAGTTATACAAGCTATCTATATCAGTGTATTCCACAGGTCTTATTACAATCATTGTTATCTCCAAATACTCTGCTCTATTAGTCACCAGCGTAGATACATTAAATATGTCTGTAATGCTACCCGACAATCCTACTAACAGATAGATAACAAAATACACAATGTGCACGCCATTAATTACATATTGATAATAAAAAGTGACTATATGTAAAATAAGTGTATATTGAGTTCTTTTAAGATGTTTCTAGGGAATATTAAATATCAGACTTATATATATCTGCTTTAAAATTATTGGTTGCACGAAATAAGGTATGCTTTTTCTTATGCATCCACAAACAAAAAGATCAAATCATGTAAATGCTCGCACATTGTTATCAACTATGACCTCTGCTTTAGTTAAAAATAGTAGAAATTCAATAATCCCTTGTGAAACGCACTGGGTTGGGAATATTTGACATAAAGACTATGGTTTGTAAGCTATTGATGTATAACAATGACATTAAAACTACTTAGGCTGAAATACATGTTGGATAGCAAAGACAAACAACTTCTTTCCCTTTTACGTAAAAATGCAAGAACTTCCATTGTAACACTCGCAAAAAAACTATGCGTATCTAGAGCAACGGTTCAAAATCGAATTAGTAAACTTGAAAAGAATGGCATCATATTAGGTTATACGGTTAAGTTGAAACCCGATGCTGAGCTTCATCCTGTTAGATTATTTGTAAATATTTCAGTTGAAGCCAAAAGTGAGTCTGATGTTATTAATAGCTTACATCAGTATCCAGAAGTAGTTGCTATACATCATACCAGCGGACACTGGGATCTTATTGCTGAAGTAAGAGCAGAAACCCTCCCACAGTTAAATGCGCTACTTGGTGGTATACGCTTGAGTAAAGGAATTATAAAAACTGAGTCGAATCTATTACTCGATACGATTTAATAATATCAATCAGCAACCACCGGCAAAGCAGGGGGTGTGATGAAAGCCCCTAGAAGTGGCTATAGTTAAACTCCTGACCATTGCATTTGCTCCTACCGCTTTTCTTCTTTTCTTGATTCCTAATATATTCACGAATTACTTGCTCATTTAGTCCAACAGTACTAACACAATATCCTCTTGCCCCAAAATGACGACCTGTGAAATTTCTCTTCACTTGCAGTATTCTCTTAATATTCGAATCGCTGATTTTCCTTTTAAAAAACCAACCGTATTAGTAATACTATATTTTCTAACTTATTCATGCCAATTACTTTACGTTCTAATGTTTTTTTAGTCGAAAGATCGGATCGTGGAACAGGTTATTAGTTCCCTTATTTTTTATTAAATCGAACTGAGGTTAATTAAGTTTTTGAGGGCCCTCAAATTTAACCTCTGTTTTTCAGACTACCAAAAATAACCAAACTATTACTGTATTAAAATAGATTTAATCTAGGAACTTAACCTGATCTTTAGATTTTTCCCCTGCCTTAAGTAGTTATAATATTCACTTGTTTTTATGCCGTATGATATCTAAGTGAAACTGCTGTTTTACTCCTAAGATACGCTTTTTTTGAGATTACGATGATACAAATCAATGAACAAAATAACATGGTGACGTCCAACACAAGATCACCCACTCTGTTCGATGCCCTCATACCTCTGGTTACTATGGTTATCTTATTGGCATTTTCGGTGTATTTTTTTGGTGCCGATTCCTCAGGTGGAGCCAACCAAATAGCAATGTTTATTGCTAGTGGTGTCGCCATTTTAGTGGCGATGAAAAATGGCCATCACTGGAAAGCACTTGAACATGCTATTGCTAATGGTGTATCTGTCACTGTCAATGCTATATTAATATTGCTCATGGTTGGCGCTGTTATTGGTACTTGGATCGTTAGTGGCACTGTGCCTACGATGATCTACTATGGGCTCAAACTTATCGACCCTGGGGCATTTTATGTCACTACCTGCATCGTGTGTGCTCTTGCTTCACTTAGCATAGGCAGTAGTTGGTCCGTTATTGGAACTATTGGTCTGGGATTGTTTGGTGTTGCAACCACCTTCGGCTTATCGCCAGAAATTACCGCTGGAGCTATCATATCAGGTGCTTATTTTGGGGACAAAATGTCTCCCCTGTCTGATACCACTAACTTGTCACCGGCTGTCGCAGGAACCGACCTTTTTACCCATATTCGCCACATGACATGGACCACCTTTCCTGCGATAGGTATATCCCTTGTCATTTATACGCTACTAGGGTTAGGGATAGAAGTAAGCGCTGCTACAGATGATATAGACAAGAAGTTACTGCTGTTAGAAACAAATTTTAATGTGGGTCTTCACCTGTTATTACCTGTTGTGATCGTCATTGTGTTGGCGGTGATGAAATTTCCAGCATTACCCGCCATGATGATCAGCGCATTGGCCGGAATCATTATTGCTTTAATTTTTCAACAAGATATTTTGTTGGTATTTGCCGCCACGGAAAACTTAAGTGACATTGCGGTAATGCTCAAAGGGGTCTGGGTGGCACTTTTTAATGGATACGTTGCCAGCACATCAGATGCAGATATGAATGAGCTACTGTCCAGGGGTGGCATGTCTAGCATTTTGAACACCATATGGTTAGTCCTTTCGGCGATGATGTTTGCCTCTATCATGGATCATGCTGGCTTCTTGCAACGTATGATTCGTGGGGTTATGGCGCTAGCCACTGACACTGGTGGATTAATTGTTGCGACAGTATGTACTTGCATTGGGGTGAATATTGTTGCTGCTGATCAATATATTGCCATCGTGTTGCCTGCTCGTATTTACCGGATTGAATATAAAAAAATGGGGCTTGCCCCTCAGAACCTATCCAGAACCCTTGAAGACGCAGGTACTGTGACCTCTCCTCTAGTGCCCTGGAACACCTGCGGCGCCTTTATCTATGGTGTGTTAGGGATCTCTGCTTTCGCCTATGCGCCTTACTGCTTTTTTAATCTTTTTTGCCCTATTATTAGTTGTATTTACGGAATATTAAATTTCAAGGTAACTCGTCTAGATGAAGAAGATAATGATGTGCAACCTAAGTTAGTCTCTGCCTAAGAGACACACTTTTTTGTTTCATGGGGTCTGGGCATGCCACTGCCTGTGTCCCCTTCAAATGTAAAAAGTTGACTGGACATAGCTGCGAAATCATCACAAATAATAAGGGTTCTTTAATACATCACCTAGGGTAGGAGCATTAAAATTCACACCAACTAATAACCCTACCCTATCTCCATCATCTAATGCTGTCATTTCAATTCACGTTTCATACTAGTTTTTTACTTGTGTTTTTATAACGCTCAATACGAGGATCGTAAATCGAATCAAAATGTCTATTATTGAACGCCATTAAAAATGGGGTGATTATCAGGTAAAAAGTTCAATTTATAATGATTTTGCCGTGCTATCACTGAAAAATAAGTAATAAAATTATATAAATGCTCAATTCATAATAATCTCGCCTAACACTTGCTCCAGAAAAACCCACCATTATATAGTTGGTAAATAGTGATAACCACTAAGATGGGAGGGAGTAAGAGAGACATATTCTATATTCGTTAAGGTATTATTAAATAAGGATTTCAAAAGGCAATATATTAATTTTAGCTTAATAATCTAACAACTTACTTTATTTTTGGTAAAGAAAGTTTTAATTGGCAAAAATAATGGAACTGTGATTTGAATCCTACATTCAAGATGGTGAATTCATAAAAAGAAAACATAAACCGCCATCTCTCATCTAGAAAAGATGTTTGATTTATATAAAATTAATTATAACTAAGTGGATCTATATAATAATCATGACGACTAAATTAAAAAATAAGCATATGTGCAGGACCTTGCTGTCCGCCTCAATTGTATTAGCTCTAGGCTCACCTGCACTAGTATTTGCAGAAGAGCCTACCAATAATGAACTCAAGGAAATTGAAAGGATTAGCATCACTGGTTCACGTATTAAAGGAATCGAAATATCGTCCACTAGTCCTGTAGTTGTATTGACTGGAGCTGAGTTTAAATCAGTAGGTTCAACCAACGTTGAAGATTTACTAAACCGCTTACCACAAGTGACAGCAGGCGGTACTGGAACCTCTAATAACCCTAGTGACGGCACCGCAACAGTGGATCTTCGCCATCTTGGCGCTAACAGAACACTAGTATTAGTTAACGGTAAGCGTTATCTACAAAGCACCCAGCAAGGAACTGTCGATCTCAACAATATTCCTTCAGCACTCATTGAACGCGTTGAAGTGGTAACAGGTGGAGCATCTGCAGTGTATGGCTCTGATGCGATCGCGGGGGTAGTCAACTTTAAAATGAAGGACGATTTCGAAGGCCTTGAGTTTAACGCTCAATACGGTCTAGCGGCTGAAGGGGATGCGGGTAAAGGCGACTTCTCTACTACCCTTGGCGGTAATTTCGCGGATGGACGCGGTAATGTTGTTGTCCATATGGGCTTTACCAAACGTAATAAAAATTACATGGCTGATCGAGACTTCTCCTACCATGTGCTCAGAGACCTAGATGTTTTACCGGGTACACAAAATGGTGACTTTGGCTACAGCACTCCCTGTGATGGTGCATCTAACTGTGTTCAAGGATTGGATCAATGGGGCGGTAGCTCATCGACTCCTGCTACTCGAATCAATGGCGTAGACGGTATTGGAACATTTGATCAAAATGGTGCTCCACTCCCTTGGAATGAGGCCAGTGGCAGATACAACTGGAGTCTAGACCAGTACTTGCAAACGCCTCAAGAACGCCGCTTACTTTATGTCTCCGGACATTATGACCTCAATGATGAACATAGTTTTTATGTGCAGGCTACCTCCAGTTCTAATTCGGTGCGGACCCAGCTTCCGCCACACAGTGGCACCCCAGGTAATGCCTTGGTGGATATCGACAGTCCATTTTTGTCTTCCGAATCCCAAGCAATCTTCGCCGCGATGGATGTAGCAGAAACGGGTAGTGGCGTCAATGATGGCTACGCTATCGTGCCTGGAATAAACCGACGTATGGTTGAAACTGGCAATCGAGAAAGTAACTTTACTCGTACTGGTAATCTATTTTTGGTTGGCATTGAAGGTGAGTTGAGTGACAACTGGAGCTACAATGCCTATTACAGTAATGCTCAGGTAGACGAGCGACGTGAGGCTAACAACCTGTTCATGGACAGTGATTTTCTATCAGGTATAAAAACCAGTTTTAATGGGCAAGGTGAGCTGCAATGTGATGATGCCTCGGCGCGAGCCCTTGGCTGTGTACCTATAAACATTTTTGGTGCTGGCAATGTTTCCACTGAAGCGGCAGACTGGCTCAGGGTGGATACAGGCACTACCACTACCATTAAAGAACAGGTGGCTAGTCTTGTCATAGATGGTTATGTCGGAGACGCTGGTATGGCATTTGGTATCGAATGGCGTGAGGATTCCAGTGAGTACCGTGCCGGATTATTTGAATCTGGCGACATCAGCGGTATAGGTGCAGGCAAATCTACCACTGGTAGCTTCGATGTGTTGGAAGTGTTTGGTGAGTTGAGCATGGAACTGGTGGAATCTTTAGATTTTCATGCAGGTTTACGTCTGTCAAATTATTCTACTGCTGGCTCGGTTAGCTCTTACGCTGCCGGATTAGTGTGGTCACCAACAGATACTATTAGTATTCGAGGCGAGTACCAACGTGCGGTGCGAGCTCCTAATATTTTAGAGTTATTCCAGGGTAGTTCAACGGCTTCAGTTATAGCCAGCGATCCATGTAGTGCAGATCATGTCGATAATTTTGGTGGCATAGCTGCCATGCAATCAGTGTGTGAAGCAACGGGTGTGCCTACCGGTCAAACAGGGCAGTATAACCAACTTAACACCGAGATCCGCGGTGTGTCTGGTGGTAATCCAGAACTTCAGGAAGAGACATCCGATACATATACCTTTGGCATTATATTAACACCCGATTTTACGCCTAATCTGTCTATTACAGCAGATTATTATTCCATCAAAATTGACGATGCTATCGACAAATTCGGTGGTGGGGTGTCAAGCATATTAAGTCGTTGTTATACAGAAAAAGATGCCGCTAGCCCTTTCTGTCAGACTATAAAGCGTCGTCCTGATGGTAATGTTTTGGAGGTACAAACTACGCGTGCCAACCTAGCAAGCTTAAAAACTAGTGGGATAGATATAAAAATTCTAAAAGGTTTTGAATTAGACTTTGCTTTATTTGGCAATGACGCTTCCGAAGTTAATATTATGTTTACCGGGAGCTATCTTTTGAAAGATGAGAAGCAAGTCGATTCAGCTGCTCCATTCGTAAACTGTGTAGGTAACTTTGGCGGAATTTGTGGCAATCCAAACCCTGAGTGGCGCTCTAATGCTTCAGTAACTTATAAGGAAGGTGATTTGAGTGCGGCGGTGACTTGGCAATATATGGGTGAAGTTCAAGACAGACGTATTGATCATGATGACAGAGATCCTAGTACTTTAGGCTCACCTCGTTCTAAAGCGATGAATTATATCAATCTAACGGGTTCTTATGAATTATCTGAGCAACTAACGATAAATGGTGGGGTGAACAACTTATTCAATGCCTTACCTACTTTCCTAGGAAGCAATCAGATTGAAGCGAATACTTACCCAAATGTCTATGATGTTATAGGTACGCGATTCTTCGTGGGAGCTACATTACGTTTTTAATTAGAGCGTAAGATGAAAAGCATGGGACATCAAAACCCCCGTGCTTTTATAATGAACTTTACCTGACTTGCAAAATGTAGAGAGGATAAAGTTTTGGTTAAAAATTCATGAGACTATTTTTCATAAAATGAAAAGTAATACCCTAAAATTAAATATCATAAAAAACAAAATCACAGAGGCGATAAATACATGTTAAGAAAAATACCCTATCTGACTTTGATTCTTAGTATTATCTTGATCGGCGGTTGTGCTGAGAGTGTTAAAGAGGTAACAGTTCCGAGCAGTCTGTTAATCGAAAATGCTCTCCTATATGACGGTAAAGGAAATTTACCAATACATGGCTCTATACGTATAAATAAAGGTTTGATAGTGGCACTAGGCGAATTAGCGCCATTACCAAAAGAGAATGTTTGGGATGCAAACGGATTAGCACTAGCTCCCGGTTTTATCGACCCTCATAGTCATCATGCTAAAAAATTCAATAAAAATAATGCCCCAGCTAGCGTGCTGGCGCAAGGCATCACTACCGTTGTCACAGGTTTAGATGGTTCAACAAGACTACCCATAGATGCCATATTTGAGCAATTTGAAAGCAGTCCAGCGGCAGTTAACTTAGCTGCTTTTGGACCTCATAACCGTTATCGCAATCAGGTGATGGGCGATGACTTTCGACGCTTAGCCACTCCCCAAGAGATTACTGCGATGAGCTACTTATTACAGGTAGATCTCGATTTGGGCGTATTAGGATTTTCGACAGGCGTGGAGTATGAACCCGCTGTATATGCCAATACGGCTGAACTGGTAGCTCTTGCTAAAGTTGCCGCAAAAGCGGGAGGTCGATATACAAGCCATATCCGCAATGAGGATGTTTATTTTTACAATGCGCTTGAAGAGTTTATCACCATTGCTCGAGAGGCTAAAATCCCCGCCAATATCAGTCATATTAAATTGGCCATGGCTGCAAATTGGGGCCAAGCAGATAAGGTACTTAAAATATTAGAACTGGCCATAGCCGAGGGTTTAGATATCACTGCCGACATTTATCCCTACGATGGTTGGCAGACAACCATGAAAGTATTACTACCAGAGCAAAATTACGATGACCGTAAGGCGTATGAATTTGCTTTAAAGTCTATTGCATTGCCTGAAACTATTATCATGACGGCTTATGAGCCAAACCCTAGTTATGTAGGAAAAACACTGGCCGAAATCGCTATCATTGAAGATATTACGCCTGTTGATATGCTGATGAAAATGGTTAAAGTAACCAGAAAAGATAAGCTAAAAGAGAAAATTATTGGGCGAAATATCAGCGAAAAAGACATTGAGCGCTTTATGAAATGGCGTTATACCAGTATTTCTTCTGATGGTAATACAGACGACCTCCATCCTAGAGGACAAGGAGCCTTTCCTCGCATGTTAGCCCGTTACGTCCGTGAAAGAGGTATAATGTCTCTACCTGAGGCTATCCGTAAAATGACCAGTCTCACAGCTCACAGTCTTGGACTAAAAGGTAGAGGATCGCTTGAACCGGGATACGCTGCTGACTTAGTGCTATTTTCGCCAGAAGCTATACTTGACCATGCTACTTTTACTGATCCCGTACAATATTCAACAGGGATAGATGCGGTGTGGGTTGCAGGAAAACTGGTATGGCACGAGGGTAAAGCTACTTCCAATAGGCCAGGTAAAATCCTACGACGTGCTCAATAGTTCGAGCATATCTTAAAATTTATAAGTGGCATATCCTTTCTTCGCCTACCGTGATTTGCCCTTATCAAACTAAACTTGATAGTTTTTTATTGTAAACAAGGATAAACTTAGGAAAATAAATAAGAATATACAAGGGCATATACAGATGAGAAGTCGTAATAGCGGAGCGAAAATGGATAGATTGGATATAAAAATTCTTTCAGCCCTTAGTTCCAACGGGAGAATGACCAAGCTGCAATTATCTGACGTAGTTGGCTTGTCTGCCACGCCCTGTTGGGAGAGAATAAAGAAGTTGGAGAAGGCTGGGATTATACGTGGATACCATGCAGAACTTGATCTACAGAAGCTCGCCGACGTATCCTATTTACGTGTTGAAGTAACCCTTAAAAATTATTCTTTATCTGTGGCTAAAAAATTTGAACAAATGATTCAAAGTATACCGCAAATTGTTGAGTGTGAAGCCATATTAGGGGACATAGATTATCTCTTAAAGATAATGTCCTCTGGAGTAGATGATTATCTCCAAATCATCGAGAGTGTAAATGGGCAAGAGCAGATAGATTTCGATTACAAGACACTATCAATCTCAAAAATAGTGAAGGTCCCGAGCCAAATAAACGTCGAAGAGATATACGATTATTTTAATTGTGATCTTTAGATGTTATTTACTAGAGTAATTTCAAATCATGGGTCAGATATACTCTTAACAGTAACTAGGGTGATAACACTTAAAATACATATGTAGGGCTATTAGTCCTATTATTATTGCCTAATCTGGCTGTAGCAAGGGAAGAGATCATCATGCTAACCTATGATTGGCCTCTCTATAGCTTTATTGGGCCCGACATCACACAAGTTGTTGTTACGGAGTCTATTAATAATACACTTTATTGACATAGTTGGAGTTCATAACACTTAATACACCCCCATATGATAAGTCAAACTTAACACAATCACCAAGCTTATATCTATCTTCCACCTCAGTAATATCTAAAATTAAATGATCACTGCTCATGCCAAGAACCTTTATTTTTTCATCTAATGGCCTCAAGTTATCAGAGTTTATATCTTGACGTCCAATAGCACATAAAGCTTTTCTTCTTATACCTAGATCTTCAAAAACAGGTTTTTCACCAAAAGCATCTAAACCTATTTCCCCTATTGGTATTGAAGGTTTGTTCATCACTTCTATGATCTCTACTTCTAAGGTAAAAGCATTATATTTTAAACCTTGGATTTTTTCATTATTTAAGCCGGTACCCATAAAAATGGATTCTCCTAACCTTAATTGATTCACTTCAGCAGGCATTAATTTTTTATCTAATAAGTTTAAGCATCCGGAGTTTCCTCCCGAAATAATGTGAAATTTAAAGTTATGTTTATTTTCAATGCCATTTTTTATAGCGATAAATTTTGTTAAGTTTGCTTTACTAGGAATAACGCCGCCAAAACAGGATAAATTCGTTCCTATTCCAACTAAATTGATTCCTTTAAGGGCATTAATTTCAGTGATTGTTTTATCTAAAACATCTATATCAATGATCCCTTCTCTTAAATCACCTAGGTCAACCATTAGAATAATATCGTGAATTTTTTCTTTGAGGATGGCAACATTTGCTATTTTTTTAATTATCTCTATTTCTGAGTTAAGAGATACATCAACAAAATCTACTACCCTTTCAATCTGGCTTAACATTGGAAATCGTAAAAGTAATTTTCTTGATTTTAACCACTTCATTTTTTCAAAATTTTCAAGTCTTGAATCAGCTATTGTTGTTACATCTAATTCAGAAATCATTTTAATAATTCTGCTATCACCGCAAACTAGTTTAACAACAACCGCAACTTCAATTCCAAAGCTTTTACACCTGTTAGTTAACTCTATTACGTTATACTTAATAGCACTCAATTTGATGTTGACGCTTGGGTACATTAATACATCCTCTAGTACTTGACGTTAAGAAAAATAAAACATTAAACAGAAATAAATAATAACAATAACAAACAAAATTTAACTCTAATAAAGGTATGTATTTCGATGAATATATCTAATGTTTAGATGCTTCTTAGGGAGAATCTGGGATTAATAGTTTATAAAGGTTAATATGAAGTGGCATAGTAAATTTGGCCGCCTACTTAGAGGCTTATTATACATCTCACGGATTAAACAGCATTTCTCGCATTGAATACGTCAGTTAGAACCAACAAGAATTAGCTCTATCAATTTATCAATTGTGGCCGGTGTAAAAACTATTTTGAACTGACATGATTAGATAATATCGACAAAGAATGCTCATCCCCCAATATGTATTCACTAGAATAAGTTAACTGCTGTTTCCTAAAAAATCATTAATGACTATTTGATACAAGACGCTACCTAAATGACATATTTACATATCATATTGTACAACTCTATACCTAGCTGTTGACCATCAATTAATTTAAAATTTCGATATAATTATTACTTATTAGGATTTAAAAAATATCATGACCTTATTCTTAGACGTCAATGCACTCAGAGACTTAGTTAATAAAACTGGCACTTCACAGTTTATTTCGGGTTTGCTTCACTTTATAGAGCAAGACTTTATTAGATGGCCTTATTTCGATAAATCTCCACGTACCGCAGCACACAGTAAAGCAGGTGTGATTGAATTAATGCCTGTAGCTGATGATGTTAATTATGGCTTTAAATATGTCAATGGACATCCTAAAAATCCTACTCTAGGATTATCAACCGTTATGGCTTTTGGTGCTTTGTCTGATGTTGATAGCGGTTATCCAAAGTTACTTTCTGAAATGACGCTCTCGACCGCTTTTCGTACCGCAGTTACTTCTGCAATGGCGGCTAAAGCCCTAGCTAAACCAAACGCTCGTAATATGGGTATAGTTGGATGTGGCTCTCAATGTGAATTTCAAGTGATTGCATTTCATATAATAAACAATATCAATGAAGTACGAATATTTGATATTGATGAAGAGGCGATGGATAAAGTAGAAAAAAACTTAAAAAACTATCCTAATATTAAAATTATTCGTGCTTCTTCAGTTAAAGATTGTGTTCAAGGTGCAGATATTGTAACAACAGTGACGGCAGATAAAACCAATGCAACAATTTTGACATCCGATATGATCGAAGAGGGCATGCATATAAATGGTGTTGGTGGCGATTGTCCAGGTAAAACAGAACTTCATATTGACGTTTTAAAGTCAGGGAAAATATTTGTAGAGCATGAAGCGCAAACACGAGTCGAAGGTGATATCCAACAACTAGAAGCGCAACATCCAGTCTACCCTTTATGGCGAGTTATTGCTGGCTTAGATATAGGACGTGATTTCGAAAAACAAATAACAATCTTTGACTCCGTTGGTTTTGCTTTAGAAGACCTTTCAATTTTACGTTATGTATATGAGTTAGCTGTTGAATTTAAAATAGGCGAGACTATTTCTTTGATTCCAGCACTTGATAATCCAAAAGACCTATTTAAGCTTGCTGTAGTGACCAACTAATTTTGACCACGAATTTCTATTTAGGCCAATTATCCTAATAACTGCTTTATGGTTAGGTAAGATCAAATGAAAAAAATTATTTATTACGTGACTATTAGAATGCTCGAGCCGGTAAATAATTTTGTGTAACTACCTTTCAATCAGTATCCTATACGGGTCAACGAAAGGTAGTAATAATGAACAAGAAAGAACTAGAAGCATTTGCCAAGCAAGCAGCTAAAGGCATTAAGTCCGAATCAGATCTAAATAATTTCAGATCCATGCTACCAAAGTAACGGTTGAAGCAGCGTTAAATGCTGAACTTGAACATCTATTTAGGTTATCAAAAAAATGAGAGTACATCTGTTGGTAACAGTCGTAATGGCTATTCCAGCAAGCGAGTACAGACGGAAGAAGGCTGCTTTGAGTTAGAGACACCTCGTGACCATTGGCAGGTTGAAAGTATGCATTGGATGTTAGATATGAATTTTAGGGAAGATGAATCAAGAATACGTAAGAAACAAGGTCCGCTTGTGTTTAACGTAATGAGAAAAATAGCCATGGCGTTGTTTAAGCAAGATACAACGAAATCTGCAAGTATGGCGAGGAAAAAGAAAATGGCAGGGCTAGACGATGAATATCGTTCAACCCTGCTAGAGTCTGGGATTAAAATGCGCTAGCCGTGTCTGTGATTATTATCAGCTATCTTAAAATATTATTTAAATTTAAGAGCCTGTAACATATTTCACTACTTTAAATGAGATAGATCTAACCGTCTCTATTACCACAAAGAACCATAATTACTATGGCGCTATGTGCCCCTTTATAACTTTACTTATCTACATATTAGTCAATACTGTATCTGTAGACATGCACTCATTTTGGCAAGCTTATTTCAAATAACTTTTAAGAACAGAAATAACTTGTTCTACTTCTTCTGTTCGTTGTTCCTTCGTCATATCTTCTCCACCTAAATGTTCACGTAAGTGGCCTTCCAAGACTTCTTTCATCAAGCCATTAACGGCACCTTTAATTGCCGCCACCTGCTGTAATATGGCCATACAATCTGGCTCTCCTTCTAGAGCGCTTTCTAAAGCTAAAGATTGTCCTTTTATTCGTCTAACACGACTTAGCAGCTTTTTTTTACCAACTATGATATGTGACATAGTTTTCCTTCACTTGAAAAATAGTATACTGGGGTATAGTATATTACAAGTTTATAATTGATGCTATTTTTGACTAGTATTGAGTAATTAATTTAGGAAATCTAATGGAAAACGATAGCAGTATTCAATGGGAGCATTCTCATAATTTTGGCATTGACACTAAACTCCACGAAAACAAAGTGAAAATCGTTTTTTGGTTAACAACCGTCATTATGGTGCTTGAAATAGGCGCTGGAACTTGGTCAGGCTCTATGGCCTTGCTTGCCGATGGTTGGCATATGGGAACTCACTCTGCGGCATTTCTTATTGCTATTTGTGCTTATTCTTACGCTAAAAAGCATGCCAACAATAAGGACTTCAGCTTTGGAACAGGTAAGGTAAACTCTTTAGGTGGCTTTGCCAGTGCTATTGCATTGGCAATAGTCGCATTGATGATGATTATAGAATCTTCTCAGCGGTTATTAGAGCCACAATCCATTCATTTTAACGAAGCAATTGTGGTCGCAATTATAGGTTTAGTCGTCAATATCGCCTCTGTTTTTATTCTCCATGATGATCATCACCATCATGGAGAGCACCATCACGACCATAATATGAAGGCCGCATATTTTCACGTACTGGCTGATACGCTAACGTCGGTATTGGCTATTGTTGCTTTATTAGTAGGGAAATATGTTGGTTTATTATGGATGGACCCCTTAATGGGTATTGTTGGCGCGATAGTAATCTTCCGCTGGTCTTATGGATTAGTTAAGGAGTCTAGTGAAGTTTTGCTCGATAAATCTATAAAAAGCTCAACTATAGAAAAAATTTCAATCGCGTTAAGAAAAAAAAATACTGTAATCAATGACATTCATGTATGGAGAGTAGCAACCGCTCACCAAGCTGCAATTCTTACTGTGACTGCTACAGAGCCACTGAGTTCAAGTGAATATGGAGATATTTTAAAGGGATTACTGCCACAGCTTTCACACATATCTATTGAAATACGTCATGGCTAAATGAACTTTTTATTTTATCAAAGCCGCTTTGAAGTGATACCAAATGAAATATACATATTGATTGCCCTTTCGCTTTGGCTTGATACATTACATCGTCCGCCGTTTTAAGAAGCTGCTGGCTATCTATATTTTGCTCTGGAACTATAGCTGCAACACCAATTGAGCAGGTTTTTCTTCTCAAAATATTTTCTAAACTAACTAGGGTCTGTTGATAAGAAATAATAAAACGCTGCTTATAACGAATAGTGCTTTATAAAATTACCACTGTGCGTGTATTTTAGCTTAGCTAACACATAGTACTTATTATTCCCTAAACGCTTCTGCATTAAGGTGGTGCCTATTTAACAGTTTATAAAATTCTGTTCTATTTCGTTGCGCTATTCTCGCTGCTTGGGAAACATTTCCGGCGGTCATTTTTAATAAGTTAGCTAAATAGTCACGTTCAAATTGATCTCTAGCCTCTTGAAAAGAAAGTAATTGCGATGTTTTTTCACGTAATGCCCCTCTCACCAAAGTGGCATTTATTAATGGTGCTGTTGATAAAGCGACGCTTTGTTCAACCACATTTTGTAATTGACGAATATTACCAGGCCAAGGGGCGCTAATTAACAATTCCATTGCTTCCGCTGTAAAACCGTTAACTTTTCTGGGTGACGTCACCTCAACATGAGATAAAAAATGTTGCGCCAATAGCGGAATATCTTCGCGTCGCTCTGAAAGTGGTGGTAATTCTAGTTCAACCACATTAAGACGGTAATATAAGTCTTCTCTAAAGGTTTTATCGATTATTGCTTGTTGCAAGTTTTTATGAGTAGCAGAGATAATGCGCACATCTATTTTTAGTGACTGGGTACTACCAACCGGACGAATTTCTTTTTCTTGTAATGCTCTTAATAACTTCACTTGAAAACTCATTGGCATGTCGCCTATTTCATCTAAGAATAATGTACCGCCATTAGTCGCTTGAAATAATCCAACATGATTTTTACTGGCACCGGTAAAGGCGCCTTTAGTATGGCCAAAAAGTTCTGATTCTAATAACTGCTCAGGTATTGCTGCGCAGTTTATCGCGGTAAAGGGTTTGTTACGGCGACTACTGGCTTGATGAATCGCCTTTGCTAACAGCTCTTTCCCTGTACCACTTTGGCTGTAAATTAATAAACTAAAATCACTTTGTGCTACTTTATTAGTTTGTTGTAATAGAGATTCCATTATGGCACTACGGCTGATTATATTTGCACGCCAAGAAGACTCTTTAGAAATATTTTGAGTAATTGACGGTTGCAGCTGTATCGCTTTTTTCACCGTATCTAACAATTCTTGGCTTTCAAATGGTTTGGTTAGAAAGCTAAACACACCTTGTTTGGTGGCATTAATTGCATCTGGAATGGTGCCATGAGCGGTCATTATAACCACGGGCATATGTGGATGTTGCTTTCTAATTTGCTCAAAAAGTGCCATGCCATCCATACCCTCCATGCGCAAATCACTAATAACCATATGGGGATGAGAGCTTTTTAATATACCCAACGCTATTTTCGCGCTCACAGCTGATTCAATATTATAGCCTGCCGCTGAAAGCCTTATGCCTAGTAGCCGCAGCAGATTAGGATCGTCATCAACGATTAATATTTTTTTCTTTACTTGGTTATTACTGTCGCTCATTGTCGTTAGTGTCCGCGTTTACTGAGAGTTTTTTCAATTTTTTTAAGCTGAATAATTTGTTTTTTGAGTTGGTTAATATTCAATTGGTGTGCAGTGTTCAATTTTTTAGCTTGTTGATAAGCACCTTTGTAATTGACAAGTTGCTCTAACAGTAGTAACTGTTGATTAAGTTGATCCTTTAACATAACAATAAAGGCTAAATCAGCAGTATTTAAACTGGTGTCATCATAAGGAGGAAACGGGTAATCATTAAGTAGTGTTTTTGCGGTATAGGGGTTGTGAATAAGCGAGTTAGGTAGGCTATATAACATAATTAACTGTAGCTCAGCTTTGTCATATCCCGATTGTTTATCGATTTTTTGCTGACTTATTTCTTGTGATAATTCGTCATCATTTAAACTTTTTATCCACAAGTAGTACTGGCTTAATTCAATGTTATTATTGTTTAAAGCAATTTTATCGCTATTTGAATCAGCCAATAGCTGACATCCACTTAAAATAGATATCGGTAAAATGATAAATACCGGCATACACCATTTCATTATGTTATTGGTTATTCTAGCAAGCCTCGATGATAACTTACAAATCAGCCGTATCACTATTCATCTCCTATCCTTTGCGCTCTTGGCAACGTTATTTTAACCCTAGTGCCCTTGTTATTGAACTGCTGACTTTCAATATTTATCTCGCCATTTAGTCGCATCAAGAGTTCTTTGACAATGGTAAGGCCAAGACCACTTCCCTTTATTTGGCTATTCTCTGGTGATGGACCTTGATAAAAAGCATCAAAAATTTTATCTGTTATATCTGGACTAATACCCGGACCATCATCCACTATTGAGAGCTGTAGTTGATTTTTTGTAATTTCACTATAAATATTAACAGTACCTTGAACAGGCGAGTATTTAATGGCATTTGATAATATGTTGTCTAATACCACTGTTAACTGCTTAGCATTACTGTAAATAATCACCTCTTCAATCACCTTAATAACTTTAAGCTTCTTACGCTTAATGTCTAATTTATGATCCGCGAGCACATTTTCTAATAATGGTTGTAAGGCGATTTTTTCACTGTCTTGTAAGCTGGTAGAATCTAAAACAATGTTAAAATTGAGCAGGTCTTCAATATGTTGCTGTAATCGATTAACACTGTCTTTAATTATGTAGCAAATTTCTTGTTGCTCGTCGTTCAATTTACCAACACTGTTATCGTAAAGAAGCTCTGTGCCTTCTCTAATAGCAGCCAAGGGTGTTTTCAATTCATGAGAGATGTGACGAATAAAACTTGATTTTTGTAGTTCTAACGCATGTAAACGTAAACGCATAATTTCAAGTGCTTCAGCTATCTCTCTAATTTCTGGAAAGCCATCTAATGCTATTTCTTTGTCAAAATCACCTTGCTCTAAAGATTGAATTTTTGCTATTAATAACTTTAACGGTGTCGTAATTAAAAATATAAATACCCCTGCTATGGTTAATGTCACTGGAATGATCAGCAAACTAATCAACATAGTATCACTTACTTGCTGCGCCGTTATCTCAATTTTATTTGCTTGGTCATTGATCAACTCATCACTACGAAGGTGTATTTTTCGACTTACCTCCGTTAAAGCAACAAACTGATCTTGTATGATTTCTAAAGAACCATCATTAATTAATTTGGTGCTAATCAGCTCATGAACTATTGTAATTATAGCAGTGAAACTCTGGATAAATTTAGCTAGCTGCTCATCGTTATAAACAGATAAATTATTATGAACTAGCGCTAATATTTTTACTTCTTGTGCTAAATAATCGGCTTTAAGTTCCACATCCTTTAACACAATATATTGGCTAGCATATCGTTCCAACTTTAGCTGGTTCTCATTCAATTCACGATTTACTTTCGTCAAGGCGACTACCGAAAAAATTGCTTGAGCAGATTGTTTAGACATTAGATTAACTTGTGTGGCGCTATAAATTAATGCAAGTACTAAGGGCAGTGCAACCAAGGTAAAACCCAATAAAGTTAATTTTTTAATGGATAAAGCACCGATAGTAAAAATACTATCGAGTCGCGGAAAAATTTTTGGTGCTTGGCTGGACACTATCGGCTCTTATCCTAAAAAATTTGTGTAATTAAACGATGTCTAATTATGTATTTTTAAGCGATATTAGTATAAAACGCAAGCATGTCGTCAACTAGCAACAGTTAGTATAAATATGACTAGTTAAACTTAAACAACTGATTTTTATTAATTTAATTTTTTAATTTTTGTGACTTTCACCAAAAAAATTATTTATAAAAAAACACCTGTCTCTTATTAGCAACAGATCAGCTGGCATATTTTACACCGAAAACAAAGTAAATGTTAAAAATCAATACGTTACTAAATTGGCACACCTTGTGCTTTATCAATAATGAAATAAAAATATAACATGATTTTTATACTCGATTACTCAAAAGGCAGAAAAATGAAAAACATTAGTTTGATTAAAGTAACACTCGTTGTTGTGGCTACAGCTTTAGCTTCTTCATTGGTTAGCGCAAAGGATGTTGTAGCAGAAAGTATTAGTGTCATAAAACCTTCTGCAGCGAGCATCATTCAATTTGAACAACTTGATTTAGATAAAAATAGCTTACTTAGCCTGGTCGAAACGGAAAAAAACACGCTGATCCACGATGCTTTTACCACAATTGATTTAAATAGTGACGCGACTATTAGCAAAGATGAATTTGCTAAGTACATTACAAAATAGCAGATTTCCATTGAACAATAATGTTATGCCTATTTGATTGAATTATTGCTCGCGTAACTTTCCGGCTGCTCTCAATCCAGTTAGCCGGTTTTTCTTTGAGGTACAAAAATGTCAGATACAACATCACGTTTTATACAATTAGACGGTTGGATATTTGAAATAAAATCAGTTCGTGCTATTAAGGTTAATAGTTACGGAAAACCATATAATGCTATTGCCAACTTAACTTTTAATGGCAATAACGCTTATATTGATGGGCTGATGACCCGTGAAGATGAAAGCTTCAGCAAAGAAGACTATCAAGTGTTTAAACGCCTATGTCAACAATTTGAGATCCAAAAGGTACAATTTGATCGTTTTAAAAACAATCAATTTCAATTAGAAACTATTGATGTTGAACCCATTAAAAATGAAGGCAAAACCAAATTAAAACTGGTACGTTGATATCATCATTTTCAAATTCAATAAGCGATATGCCACTAATTAATATATACGTTATTAACCAAAAATTGCTCGCATTAAACTAATAACATGTTCAACTTTTTTACCTTTTTTAACTTCGCTGATAATTGTAGTGCGTTTATTTTTAATGTATTCAGGTATCTCACTTTCAGCCAATGCTTGGTCAACAATTTCTTCAGTCGTTAATTTAACACGAACGCGACGTGAAGATTTGTAGCTACTTGCACTACTATTAAGCTTTTTATCCCTTATTCTCAAGTAATTAGAATTAAAGGCAAAGTCTTCATCTACGAAAAGAAATAAGTCGACAAGAATAGCACGCGCTTGCCATAGTTTACGTTCACGTGCTTCGCTTGGCTCACTTTCATGCCACCAAGCAAAAGTACGCATGGTACCAATCAAATCTTGCCAGTAACTTTCAAAATCAAAATTATTAAACTTAACTATGCCAAGTCCTTGGCATAGCACATCAATTTTAGTACTGGTAATAGCAATAAATTGATCTGGGCGACGCATAGCTAATAAACGGCTAGCCGCTGCTAAAGGCGCTTTTTCACCACTTGCTTTGTTTTTGGTATAAGTACTAAATATTTTTTTATAAGCGCTAACAAATTGCTGATATTGAGCTGGAGTAACGTCACCTGTGAGTGGAATAAAGCTAAGTGCTTGATCAAACTTATTTGTCTGCTCCGCGAATAAAGTATGAAAAATTTTCGCCCCTTTGGTTGAAGCAAACAATTCGATATCAAAATCATAAACAGTATGGCTATGTTGATTCGTGTGTTTACCGGCAAACGCTAAACGATCAAGATCAGTCATTTCAACTAACGAAGTTTTTTCAAGTTCTCGTACATAGTCAAGTAAACGTAAACGCTCTTCAAGGGCGTGTAACTCAGTTTGTTGCTCAATAAAGCCAACAAATATCGGCCAAGGTGCTATACGGGCCATTTTCAATTGACTAGCACTAGCCCCTAACTCTAAAACACTAATAAGTTTTTCTAATGGCTTTAACTGCTCTTCATCTAATAAGTCACGATTGATGCCTTGCTTACATATTCCTAATAACTCAACACACCAGCCCAAAAAGTCTTCTGGATGGTTAATCACCTTTACTGCCATTAAATTTAAACTGAGCTCAGCGATATAGGTTAACAATTTTTGATAAATTGAATTTTCGACATCAGATAATGCCATTTTATTAGGGGAAGATAACAATTTTCTCATTAAAGGTAGAGACTCCAAGACAATAAACGAAAACAAAATAAAAATCCGTAGTAAAAACTAGCAGTTTTTATAAAGCAAAAAGCCCGACTCTTTCGAATCGGGCTTCTCTAAATAGAAGCTTAGCAATGTCCTACTCTCACATGGGAACTCCCACACTACCATCGGCGCTACTGCATTTCACTTCTGAGTTCGGAATGGGATCAGGTGGGTCTACAGCGCTATTGTCGCTAAACAAAAAAGTTACAATCTAGAAATTTGATATAAAGTTTTACAAAAGAGTTCAAGTAACACGTTAGTACGTGATGTTTTCTATATATGTCAGTCTTCATACAACCAGCTAGCAGCAAAACTACTTGGGTGTTGTATGGTTAAGCCTCACGGGCAATTAGTATCAGTTAGCTCAAGGCCTCACAACCCTTACACACCTGACCTATCAACGTTGTAGTCTCCAACGACCCTTTAGGGAGCTTAAAGCTCCAGTGAGAACTCATCTCAAAGCCTGCTTCCCGCTTAGATGCTTTCAGCGGTTATCAGTTCCGAACGTAGCTACCGGGCAATGCCATTGGCATGACAACCCGAACACCAGTGGTTCGTCCACTCCGGTCCTCTCGTACTAGGAGCAGCCCTCTTCAATTCTCAAACGCCCACGGCAGATAGGGACCGAACTGTCTCACGACGTTCTAAACCCAGCTCGCGTACCACTTTAAATGGCGAACAGCCATACCCTTGGGACCGACTTCAGCCCCAGGATGTGATGAGCCGACATCGAGGTGCCAAACACCGCCGTCGATATGAACTCTTGGGCGGTATCAGCCTGTTATCCCCGGAGTACCTTTTATCCGTTGAGCGATGGCCCTTCCATACAGAACCACCGGATCACTATGACCTACTTTCGTACCTGCGCGACGTGTCTGTCTCGCAGTTAAGCTGGCTTATGCCATTGCACTAACCGTATGATGTCCGACCATACTTAGCCAACCTTCGTGCC
>JABSOW010000024.1 GCA_013215465.1 Colwellia sp.
GCTTGCTAACGTTAAGCTAAATAATAAGCCGCTACAACTTGAGCATGTAATATGTGTTTAAGTCGCGCACGGCGTTAATTTATATCCAAATAAGACCTACTATAAATAAAGACCAAACTGATAATTTAGTTTGGTCTTTTTTTTTAGTAATAATGTAAAGCCTGTTGATAAGGCAGGGGACATGAGGGGGAAATAATTACTGTCACGGTTTATTAATAGTTGATATATGGAAAAACTGGCTTTTAATTACTATTATTTATATTATCGCTAAAAATTGAGTTTAGCGTAAAGGTAAAGTGATGGTAGGGTGGGCAATGGAAGTATTGACTAGGGTCAACACTAGCGTCAGTTTTTAATAGTAATATAATCCATATTAAGTTAACAAATAAAATGTAGCTTCATCCCAAAGAATTAAGGTGTATCTCCCTGTTAGGAAGTATTAATGTCAAATGAAAAATCAACGAAAGAAGCGCTATTACTCAAAGTCAAAGCACTTGAAGAAGTAATTAATAATGTTGGAAGTTATATCTACACTAAAGACGTCAGTGGATGTTATACCTTTGTTAATCATGCAGTTGAATCGATTTTTAACGTATCATTAGCAAATGTTATCGGTAAAGACGACAGTCAGTTTTTTGATTTAGACGTGTATAACCAATTAAAGATCAATGACCAAAAAGTATTAAGTGAAGATACCTTAATTTCCTCAGAAGAAGTAAACCTGATTAAATCCACGGGTGAGTTAAAAACATTTCATACGGTTAAGAAAAGTTTAACCAATGATGTTGGTGAAATTATAGGTATGTGTGGTATTTCTACTGATATTTCACAACAAAAAAAATTAGAAAGTACAATCATAGAGCAAAATAAATTATTAGATACAGTATTAAATAATGTTGATGCGTATATTTATATGAAAGATGATCAACGTTATTTCCGCTATGTTAATAATAAAACTGCAAAAATGTTAGGTCAATCACACGAAGACATTATTGGTAAGCTTGACTCGGATGTTCTTGGCACAGAGATGGCAAACCATTTTTGGCAATCAGATAAACTTGTGTTTGAAACGAACAAAAAACAGACTGTGGAAGAAGTGGTAGATGATGGTAAAGGTAATTTACGACATTATTTAAGTATGAAAATACCGTATAAACTTAATGAAGACTCACAAGTGCTCATCGGTTTTTCAACTGATGTTACTGAGTTATACCAATTAAAAGAAGAATTTAAAAAGCAAGCCAATACAGATTCATTAACGGGGTTATATAATCGTCGATACTTCTTTAAGCATGCTGCTAAAGAATTTAGCCGTGCTAAGCGTAATGGATTAGGCCTGTCAGTTATTTCAATTGATATTGATTACTTTAAAAAAATAAATGATAAGTATGGTCACCCTATTGGCGATAAAGTATTGATTAAAATGAGTAATGATTTTTTTCCTAATTTACGTCAAGAAGATATTCTAGCAAGAGTTGGCGGTGAAGAATTCGCAATAATATTGCCTGATACCCTATTAGAAAAAGCAAAGGCAGTTGCTCAACGTATTTGCCATACTAAAAATACCTTTGTGGTTGATAAAGAGAATAATGAGACCATTGAAATACAGGTTAGTATTGGCTTAGTGTCAATGAAGGCATCTGATCTAAACTTTGATGATTTATTTGTTCGTGCGGATAATGCGTTATATCAAGCGAAAAAATCAGGTCGAAACAGGGTGTATTTCGATTTGTAGTGGCGATAGTGAACAAATATAGACATTATATTTAAGTTTTTTTATCTATTTTGTATAGGTAAACCGGTGATTTGTAAAAATCATCTAGTGATACCATTTTGTAATATTGCCATGAGGGTAAAGCAAAATTATTGCTGATTAGAAAGTTAACGTTAGGCTGCTCTAACAGTAATTTATCCCTGACTCTGTCCATAGCCTCTGGATATAAATAACAAACTAACACTGAGGCATTTGATAGGTTTGCGTGATAAAAATTTTGTCGATGCAATGTTAAGTTTTGTAAACCCAATAGTTTTTTAAGTAATACCGACGTAAGCCATGGCACTAATGACAATTCATAACCTATTACTTGCCTTTGTGGGTTTCTCTTTGCTATACGTACAACAAAGTTACCCCAGCCGCTGCCTAAATCAATGATGGCTCCGTTACCTGTTTCGTCGACTAACGCCATCATAGTATTATAAGCTTTGTTTGAGCTTGGCATGGGTGATATACCTAACGTTACGCTGCTGTATATGAGTGATACGGTAATAAAAATTGCAGTAATTAACAGCAAAACATCAAATATAATCAAGGAATAATTCTCAAAGGGCTTGTTCTCGTTAATGTATGTAACAAAGTAACCGTGATGTTTTTTTTATGCAATCTTTATCGCAGTGTTAATGTAATATGTAATGGTGTATTTGCCTAGAGTGACTAGGCTAGATACTAGTCGGCACGATTAAAAATATTTTATTTTGAACAATATTTAACCGCAAAAAATCAACAAACCCTAGTTATTTGTAGAAGATGTTGAATGTTTTACAAAATATAGGAAGCTCAGCGCTATTCAGTTACTTTTATTCACTGTATAATGGTATTTTGAGTATACTGATTTGCTTTTGCTTAAACCGACTGTCTTTAGCATCAGCAGATAACCCTAAAAGAGCTAAATAACGTAATGAAACCCTATTCAGATATTGCCGAATTAATCGAAACCTTAGAATCGGAAATAGAGTCACTTACCGAACAAGTTTCCACCTTAAATAAAACTCCTCAGAGTTTTAATGAACAAGTTATTTTTAAATATATAGATACAGCTAGTACGGGTAAAACAAAAGATTTTGTTAGATCGTTAGGGGTAAAATCTGAGCGTGGCTCTCTATTTTCATCAGGAGATGTCAGCAAGCTAATAAAAAGTGGTGCTGATGATATTTCACCTGAGTTACTTGCTATAGCGCGAAAAGTGGCTAGTATGAAAAATAAGAACGGTAAGCGCCGCTAATTAGTAATACAAGCGGCCAGTTACGGTAGCTCAATTAAAATTAAATTTACATTCTGATATTGTAATGGTGATAGCAAATCAGAATTATATTTTTCACCAAAGATAAAGAGAACATTATGAGTAAAGGTATAGTTAAGTGGTTTAATGCAGATAAAGGTTTCGGATTTATTACTCCAGAAGACGGAAGTAAAGATTTGTTCGTTCATCATTCAGAAATTCAAGCAGGCGGTCAATACGCTACATTGGCTGATGGCCAAGCAGTTGAATTTGAAATAGGCGAAGGACAAAAAGGTCCATGCGCAAATAAAGTTGTTGCTATTTAAGCGATAATTTATAACAAGTAAGTAAGCGGATACGGTACATGTAGTCGTTTACTTATGCGTTATTGCTAGAAAATTCACTTATATTCTTACCTCAAAGCTAAAAGTTATCGCCTCAATTATGGCAATAATACCTAAATAGCACCTATTTTGAACAATGTAATTTCATTTTTTTGAATATTTCATACCTTGTCACTAACCGATATCCCTTTATCATCATTGCGCTTTCGTGAATATAACTAAGCGATAAAACCCCTCGATACATAGTTAAATTGACACTTACTCTTGTATTCATCAGCAGAGTATTTATAGTAATAGCTATTGGTTTTAGCACTTAATCACAAGCACTTTTTAATATGTCTCATGTTGCACAAATAGCTGATATAGCAGCGAATTGGATTGATGATTTATCAGAGTCAGATTTTCCTCAAAAGCTCGCTTTAGGATTAAAACAACTGGTTGAAAGTAACGATGTCACGGTAATACTATTTCGACATTCGGGCTTACCAACACTTGAATATTTTGATGATCCGATGAAAGGCGGTAGTAATAATATTGATTTGTTTGTGAAAGGCGCTTTTTTAATTGATCCTTTCTATCTAGTGGCCACCCAAAAACAACAACGTGGCTTTGTTCATTTCAAAGCGATAATGCCTTCAGGTTTTAAACAAACAGAATATTATCGCACCTGGTACTGTAACTCAGGATTGAAAGATGAATGTGGCTATCTTATTTCTTTGCCCAATAATGACTTCATTAATATATCGGTAGGTCGTACTGGTTCATTGAAGGTTTTTTCTAAGAAAGAGTTAACTTTACTTGAAGAGATAACGCCGTTGATTGAAAAAGTTTGTCAACGTTATTGGCAACAATTGCAATCAACTGACGACACTTCAAACATTCGGGTTAGAATGCAACATGCCTTAGATCACTTTGGCGCGTCCGTGTTAACGCAAAGAGAAAAGCAAGTGGTGCACTTAATTTTACATGGCCACACCACAAAAACAGTATCAGAAGAGTTAAATATTGTCGTTGAAACAGTGAAACTACACCGGAAACACGCCTATGCTAAGCTCGATATTAATTCACAGTCTGAATTGTTTTACTTGTTTATTGACTCATTAATGAGTGTTGAAGATTACATTGAAGGTGATCCGTTATCTAATTATATGTAGGTATGAATTAGACAACAGATCTATTTTTTATATGAAATTTAGTTATAAATAAGTTTCATATTCAAGCGCTGTTATTTGGTTATTGAACTCTTCTAACTCTTGCTCTTTGGTTGCAACAAAAACTCGT
This sequence comes from Colwellia sp., assembly GCA_013215465.1. Classification (GTDB taxonomy): domain Bacteria; phylum Pseudomonadota; class Gammaproteobacteria; order Enterobacterales; family Alteromonadaceae; genus Colwellia. The sequence continues at coordinate 4,622 of JABSOW010000024.1, forward strand.
TGAAATTCCTTACCAAAATATTGACTAATAAATTCTGAATGTTTAAAGTGTTCGATAGATTGCAGCCATGAATTAGGTAAACTTGCGGGCACTTGGGTATATGCATTACCCGTAATAGCCTCTGGTGCGGTCAGTTTATTTTCAATACCATATAACATGCCTGCTATAATCGCCGCAGCAACAAGATAAGGGTTAGCATCTGCTCCGGCTACTCTATGCTCTATTCGCATAGCTTCATGACTTCCAGCCGGTACTCTTATGGCGACTGTACGGTTTTCATAACCCCAAGTTGCCGTCATAGGTACATGAGAGCCGACTTTAAAGCGACGATATGAATTTAAATGCGGTGCAAAAATCAGCATACAATCATTCAACGTTGCTAAACAACCAGCAATCGCATGTTGTAGTAATTCGTTGCCTTCATCAGTGCCATTATTAAACGCATTATTACCATCCTTATCTAATAAGCTGCAATGCATGTGCATGCCATTCCCCGCTAAATCAGCAAAAGGTTTGGCCATAAAAGAAGCACGTAAATCTAATTTTTTGGCTACTCCCTTGATGGTTCTTTGTAACATTAAGGCTTGATCAGAGGCTATTAATGCGTCTGGTTGATGATGTAAATTAATTTCATATTGTGACGGTGCGGCTTCAGTAATTAACGTATCAATAGGTAAATTCTGTGCTTTTGCGGCATCACGCACACCATGCATGAATTCGCTCATATCCTGCATAGACTCTAAACCATAAGTTTGACCCGCATCAATTCCTGCTGGACTTTTTTGACTATGAATAGGTTGCCCTAACGCATCATTGTCTTTAGTAAATAAACTGAATTCCATTTCAAAGGCTGGCATTGCCGATAAATTAAGTTGTTCAAAACGCGTTATAATATTTTGTAATATATTACGGACATCATATTGACAGGGAACATTGTTAAAGTCACTTAATGACAGCATAATTTGTGCGGTTGGCCTTTTTAACCATGGAACAATTGCCAACGTGCGAATATCTGCAATACAAACACCATCTTCATCACCACTTTGATAAACCCAGCTTTGAGGGTCTCGTCCCCAAATATCGAAAGCAATGGCAGTGAGTGGTAATTTAAGTCCTCCATTCATTATTTTAGAAATATTATCGCGCTCAATCCATTTACCGCGGAGCTTACCATTGATATCAGGTAGCATAACTTCAAAAACTTCGATTTCAGGGTGGTCTTTTAGAAACTTATTTAAAATTTCTGTATTGCTTAAAGACATAATTATCTCTGTAAAATAGGGGTTAAAAATTATTTAACCTAGAAAAAAGTCCCTAGAGCAAGCTCTAGGAAAAAGGAAATAAGGGAATTAAAAATTCATATCAAAGCTAACACCCACGGTGCGAGGTTTGGCTGGCCAAACAAAGGTATTAACTAAACCAAAACCGTTTTGGTTGTTAGCATCAGCATTTTCCCAGCCACGTTCGAAGTACTCTTCATTCGTTACGTTATCGATATAGAGACTAACTGACCATTCATGTTCGCTTTCATACATGGCGCGTAAACCTAGCTCATTCCAGCTGTCAACTTTGGCAGTTTCATAGTTACCCGGGCCACCATAAATTTCACTTTGGTAAACCCATTGAGCGATCAAGGTTACTATGCCGCTGTCCATGTAATGAAAATAGGAAGCAACCATAGAGCCACTTAGCTCAGGTGCCATAGGCAACTTGTTTCCTAGCGTACCATCACCGTCTTCAATTTCTTTGGTTATTTTACTGTCCATCCATGCACCGGCTAAACGAAAATCCCAGTTGTCTGTTGGCGTCCAATGCATGTCAACTTCTAACCCTTGGTTTTGTGCTTCACCAACATTTTTTACTAATTGTGAGCCACTTTCAAAAATAATCATTTGTAGGTCTTGGTAATCATAAGTGAAATAAGCAAGGTTTAGCTGCATAGAGTTATCTAACAACATCATTTTGGCACCAATTTCATAACTGGTGGTGGTTTCAGGCTCAAAAGCAAGTGGCTTACTGTCAGAAGCTAGCGGACCACCGTATTCTTGCGAACCATCATTATCAATACCAAAGGTGGAGTAGCCGCCCGATTTATAGCCTTTGGCAACATTGGCATACAAATTTACATTGTCAGTTAACTCATACACCGCAGCAACTCGCGGGGTAAAATCTGACCAAGTATCTTTCGCGGTAACAGCCCCATCGGTATACCATTCAAAAACAAAGGTATTACCTAATGCGCCACCAGAATCTAATACTTCAATACTCATATCTTTAGTATCGCTAGTGTAGCGACCACCTAAAGTTAAATCGAGTTTATCTGTGGCTTGCCAAGTAATATCACCATAAACAGACCAACCGGTATTTTTTAAAATATCAATATTGGTCTCTGCTTTATTGGTTAATAAATCTGCTGGGTCAATATCGTCTTCCCAATACGTTTCCCAGTTAGCGTCATCACAGCCTAGTGCTGGCCCATCAAAGTCGGCAAAATCAGTTCTAGAAACTGCGACACATAAGGCATTTTCGTCATACGAGTTCGTAAAGGTTGCATCAATATCTTCTTGATAAACACTGATACCAACGAAACCATTGATTGAACCGCCACCATCATAATTTAATCTCAATTCTTGACTAATATAATCAACGCTTTGATCTTGACCATAATTATTAATAAATGTCGGTTGAGCATCAAAATCTTCTAAATAGGCAAAATCATAGCTTTTATAACCGGTAATTGAGGTTAATAAATACTCATCTGATAAGGTGAATTCTATGTTGGCTTGTAATGAGAGTATTTCACCACGATCGTAGCCTTTGCCTTTACCGTAATCTATATTGACTTTATCTTTGGCGATGCCATTTACTTCAGTCCAATATACTGAAGGATCTTGTTCTCTGTCTTCATAAGTTGCACGAAAAACAGCATCTACATTGTCTCCTTCATAGCGTAATGATAAACGGGTTGAGTTAATTTCACTACCGCCTAAATCCCCACCGCCGGCGATATTTTCTAGCCAGCCACCTTTAGTTATATAGTTACCTGCGGCGCGAAAATACCAATTATCGGTTAAGGGAATATTCACCATGCCAGTGACTTCTTGAGTATCATATTGAGCAACCGTTACGCCTATTTTCGCTTCAAAGTCTGAAATAGGTTTGTTGGTGGTAATATTAATGCCGCCAGCAATAGCATTTCGTCCAAACAAGGTACCTTGTGGTCCTTTTACTACTTCGGCACGTTCCATATCGTAAAATGACATTTGTACGCCGCCATTACGGCCAGCCCATAAACCATCTGTAAAAATAGCCACCGATGGATCGCCACCTATACCAAAATCATTGGTGCCTATGCCTCTTATAGAAAGGGCATCAATAAAGCTATCTTCTGTCTTACCATTAAAACCAGGGGTTAAATCAACCAAACCACGCACATCTTCAATACGAAGTTGCTGCATCATGTCGCCATTAAAGGCTGATACTGCTACGGGAACATCTTGAACAGATTGAGAACGTTTTTGTACTTTTACTTCAATCACTTCAATTTCACTCGCTAACGCACTGTTTAAGCCTAAAGCTAAAAACAATGGCGATAACTTAAATAAATTGGGTGCAATGAGCGTTGATTTCTGATTCATAGTTAGACCTATTGTATTTGAGTTTAATGTTCACTTTGTCACGGTAATGAAGCGAGGCGCAGTGGTTTATATTGTTATTATTAATTTTTATTCAAAATTAGATTAAGTAATTTACTGATTTTCGAACATACCCCTATCGCGTTAGGCTTTATAAGTGATAGATATTATTGAATGAAAATTACGTAAATTGAGTGATAAATAAAGTACTCAACCTTAATAAATAGTATAGGTAGGACAATAAAAAACATTTGGCAATAATAGTTTTGTCAGCGAATACTCCCCTATAGGGGTAACTTAATCATCGATTCTTTATGCAACACTGAATGACTAATAAAAACACACTGATAAAAATAAGAATTATTCAGTTATTATGTATAAAAATACAAAACTAAAAACTAAAAACTAAAAACTAAAAACTAAAAAGTAATAACTGATATAAATTCATTAAGTCTGAAAGGAAGAGAGATATTTATGACAGAAAAAATATTGGGTAAAAAAGATCTAGTACTATTTACTGTGTCTGCCATTTTATTATTAGACACTTTAGCCTCCGCGGCCTCTGTAGGCGTTTCTAGTATTTTTTGGTGGTTATTTCTTGGTGTTATCTTTTTTATACCTTTTGCATTGATTAGTGCAGAAATGTCATGCTCATATCCAGAGCAAGGCGGTATTTATGCTTGGGTGAAAACTGCTTATGGCAGCCGCTGGGCAGCAAGAACATCGTGGAGTTATTGGGTAAATACAGCGGTGTGGATCCCCGCCATTGCCATATTGTTTGCTGGTATCTTTAAGCAAATGTTTATTCCTGATCTGAGTCTTTTGGGACAAATTGCTATTGGTGTTACGCTCACTTGGATCACGGTTGCGGTAAATATTGTTAGTTTAGATATTGGGCGATTCGTTCCAGATACAGGCGCAGTCCTTAAAATACTCATTTTTCTTGCATTAATTGTTGGTGCCTTTAATTATGTTGGCGAGCACGGCATGGCCAATGAGTTTTCACTTGCTGCGCTTAAGCCTGATTGGCAAGCGAGTTTTCAATATATACCGGCAATAATCTATGGCATGTTGGGGTTTGAATTAGTTAGTGCCAGTAGTGAAGAAATGAAAGATCCAGCCAGAGACATGCCTAAAGCTGTGCTTATCTCTGCGGCTATTATTATGGTGCTGTACCTCTTTGGCACTATCGCCATGTTGGCGGCTATTCCCGCGCAAGATATTAATTTAGTTGAGGGGCTGATGGATACCTTATATCTGTTATTTGGGCAAACACCTGCCGGGAAAACCTTTGCCATGATTTTAGGTATTGCGGCACTATTTACCTTTTTCTCTAATGGAGTAACTTGGGCTTTAGGCTGTAATCGTGCGGCAGCCGAAGCGGCAAAAATGGGTGAGTTACCAGCAATTTTTGCTAAAGAAAGTAAGAATAATGGCACACCATTAGGTGCTAGCTTAATGATGGGAGCAGTGAGTACTGGCACCATAGTGCTTTATGGCTTTCTTGCCGGCTCTAATGAAGATTTATTCTGGTCGCTGTTTGCTTTTAGTGCCGTTATTTTTATGCTGCCTTATATTGCGATGATGCTCGCTTTTATTAAGTCTCGTGTCGAACAACCGGAGCATTATCGCCCGTACAAAATACCTGGCGGTTTATTGGTGGCTCGTTTATTTGCTTATTCTTGCATAACAGTTTTAAGCATGGCGATTGTTTTGTTTATCTACTCGCCTGAAGAGGGGGTGCAATGGCCTGTACTTGTTGGAGTAGTCGTTACCTTAATTATTGGTGAATTTGTGATACGCATAGCAGAGAAAGACAAATCCGAACCTATAATGAGCTTTTCAGCCATTAAATAGCAATTTTATAACTGTTCATAAATGACTAAAAGACCAACCTGATTATCACGTTGGTCTTTTTTGTAAATAGCAGTAACCATTAACCCTTTAACTGACAATGGCGTTACCGAAAAATTGATTGGTGATGCTATCGTATCGATCAATTCACCTTGCTTCACCATTTTTTGATGCTTACTTTTGGGTGATTAAAAACCTGCTCTAAGCTATTAATGGCTCCACAAGGTACGGCTGCGGCAAGAAAGTTGTCTTTTGCTGACGGTTATCCGTTACTACTCATTTCCCAAACCTCGTTAGATGATCTCAATCAACGCCTTGCCTAAAGCGTTTCTGATTCCAGCTGAATCATGCACTTTCAAGTGAAACGGATATAGTTATGACAAATTAGGCTATACGCTCAAAAGACAAAGTATAACCAAAGCACTAATTTTTTTAGAAAACATGACAGAGCAACACTTAATTCTTCCCTAAACCCTAGACTAAAGTCGAGTAAACTTTGACGTAAATCAATATTAGTTTGCTATTTTTCAAGTTAATTTCACAAGTTGATTTAAATCAACTTTTACCTTCAAGGAGAGTGTAAGAATTAGTCAACAGAGCACTAATAATTATAAAAATAACTGTGTTTCACCATACTTTAGATTATTTATAAAATATAAAACTGGGATATAACTATGAACAAAAATAAAAAAATCACTTTATCTTTACTTACTACAGCTATTCTAGCTGCCCCAACAGCTTTTGCTGACAATTCAATCGCTAGTGGCATAACAGAAGCACTTGCAGACAGTAAAACAAATTTATCCTTTCGCGCTCGCTATGAAGGGGTAGATCAGGACAGAGCTGGTCAGGATGACCGAGCCGATGCCCTAACAATAAAAAGTCGTATTACGATTAAAACAGGCAGCTATAGCAATTTTTCTCTTGGTTTAGAGGTAGACAATGTTAGCGCACTAATTGATGACTACAATAGTAAAACTAACGGCCAAACCCAATACCCGGTAATTGCCGATCCAACAAGTACTGATGTCAACCAAGGCTTTATCAAATATGATAATAATGGTTTTAGCACTATTGTTGGTCGTCAACGCATTTTACATAATAATCAACGTTTTGTTGGTGGTGTCGGCTGGCGTCAAAATGAGCAAACCTATGATGGTATTCGAGCTCAATATAAAGCTGGCGCATTATCGGTTGACTACAGCTATATCCATAATATCAATGGTATTACTGGTGGCAACTCGTCTGGTGATTTCCATTTAGCCAACCTAGGTTACAAAGTTAATAAAAATCACAAAATTTCAGCTTTTGCTTATATCTTAGATTTTGATGCAGGAGCTGCTAATTCAAGCAGCACCTATGGTGCACTTTATAATGGTAAATTTGGCGCTGTTGTTGTTAATGCCAGTGCCGCAAGCCAAACTGATAATAGCGATAATCCTAACAGTTACACGGCAACTTATTTAAATGCTGAAGTTGGCTCTAAATTTGGCGGCGTTATTGTTTTAGGTGGTTATGAATTACTAGGTAGTGATAACGGTGTTGGTTTTAATACGCCACTAGCGACTAAGCATAAATTCCAAGGTTGGGCTGATAAGTTTTTAGGTACGCCAAAGAATGGTATTCAAGATATCTACTTAACCGTAAAGGGTGCTGTATCAGGTGTTAAGCTAAGCGCAACCTACCATAAACTAACATCAGACGTTAATAGCATTGATTATGGTAACGAATTAGATTTAGTTGCTAACTATAAAATAAACAAAAAATACGCTGTGCTAGTTAAGTTTGCGAACTATAGTGCCGATAATTATCTCACGGACACCAACAAACTTTGGCTACAAGCTACTGCTAAATTTTAATTACTAACAATATTATTCTACCGATAATAAAAATAAGAAACTCAAGTACCACCTTAGTTTTTTATTTTTTTTTATACTCTAATAAACTAAGAAATAACAATGCAAAGTATCATTAACAAACTCAATGCCCTCTTTGGCATAAATCATCTCAATGTAAGTAAAAAACTTCTGGTATTAACGCTTTTGTTTCTCAGTGTGATCAGTGCCATGATCATTTATACGGTATTGACCTTAGAAACACAAAAAAATGACGGTAGGGTAATAAATATCGCCGGTCGACAGCGGATGCTAACGCAAAAATTTACTAAAGAATTTTTTCTTAGCTTACAAGTAGTAAACCAAGCACAACAACAAAAAAATCAACAACAACTAAATGACACAGGCGTTTTATTTGAACATTCACTAACCGCGCTAAGAAATGGTGGCTTAACCTATCTCGATTTACAAATGAAGCAAAGCATTGAGTTACCAGCAACAGCAAACAAGGAAATCAGGAAAAAATTAAATGAAGTATCTCAACTGTGGCAACAGTTACAAGCCGCTATAAAACAGGTCAAAGCCGATGACTTTCAACAGTCTCAACTGATGCATATTAATCAGCTCAGCATTAAAGTATTGGTTAATATGAACCAGGCCGTGGTGATGTTTGCTAATGACTCTGATACTAAAATGCAAACCATGGTTAACAACCAAATGTGGACTTGGCTTTTCGCCGTGCTAGTAACCAGCCTATGTGCTTGGGTTATCGCAAAAAATATTACCACTCCTCTGAGGCATATTGTTAATGCTACACAACGTGTCAGTGATGGTAACCTAAAAGCCTTTCCGGCAAAGAAAATTCATCGTGATGAATTAGGCAAATTAATTTTACAAATTGACAGTATGCGTTCAGTACTTAGTAACATTATTCGTACCGTACAACAAAACTCTAAACAAATGACTCATTCATCTTTGCGTATTGCTACCATTTCAGCGGAGATATCAACAATAAGTGCTCAAGAGCAAGAAGGGTCAAGTAAAGTATTAGCGGCAACCGACTCGCTACGGCACATAGCCAGTACGGTTAGCGATCATATTGCCCAAACTCACGAAATTGCCGAGCAAAATCAAAAAACAGCAGATCAAGGGGCTTGCATTGTTCAGGAAAGTATGGCGGAACTCGACAGTGCCGTAACCAGTGTTGATAACACAGCGATGCAAATGGCATCGGTCAAATTAGCAACTGATCAAATCAATACCATTATCGAGTCAATTAAAAATATAGCATCACAAACGAATTTATTGGCATTAAATGCTGCCATTGAAGCCGCTCGCGCTGGAGAACATGGCAGAGGCTTTGCTGTAGTTGCTGATGAAGTGCGTAACCTAGCATCACGTACTGCAGAGTCAACCACAGAAATAACCTCATTAATTGAAACGTTAACTATCTCTGTTGATAACTCAGTGCAATCGATGACATTAGTGACAGAGCAAGTAAAACATTCTCAACAACAGTCTCAAAAAACGCTTGCTGCTTTTGAAAATATGGCGGATGGCATTAATCGTAACAGTAAAAGTTTCGCTCAAATGGCTGAGCTAAACGAGCAACAATTACAGCAATTAGGCTCATTACAAGGAGAGCTAGGACAATTATTTGATGTACTGACAATCAGCGCAGAAAAAGCGGATTCTACTTCTTTAGTTGCTAACGACCTGCATATTATTTCTGACAAACTAGAGCAGCTGCTCGCTGACTTTGACATCGACATTATTGACTTTGAGTCGCGCAAAAAAACCGAAAAACGCGCGAGTCCTAGAATTAACAATCAAATTAAAATAGTACTGAGTTATGAAAGCAAACAAGTTGAAGGTTTAAGTCAGGATATTAGCATGAATGGACTCCAAATAAGGTGTCTCAATCCTTTATTTACCAGCACAGCACAAGCCAAAGGGAAAAAAATAAAAGTTTGTCTATATATTCCTCAGCAAGGCCTTGATGACAAAGTTACCTCCATTGAAATTTCGAGTAATATCATCCATATTGATAAAAAACCAGAAGGTTATTATTATGGGATTTCCTTTAACCAGTTAACTCAAATACAGCAAGATAGCATAAAAAATATTTTTAAATATTTCACCAAAGCTTCAGAATATGCCTAAGTAAATTGCTCCTTTAGCTTAAAGCATTAGAATAACCTCGATTTTTCATCTAGGTTTATCAGTTTTGATAATAATGATCGACAATTACAGCTCATTTACCTTTAATTTGGTGCATTATTTTCAATCACTAGGCCAAATCGTTAAGGTTTTTCGACAAGGACGCTACATGGATGGTGTTATTAGAGAATGCCGGAGCACATTCTCCTGAACGACGAAAAAGGAGTTACCCAAGAATGGTTAAGGCTAGGCCTAATACCAATACCAGTAAGTTAGTGATCAAATATTTATTTGTATTGGTATAAACGATATATAGAAAAAGAAGTAAAAAAATGCCCGTCAGCTCTTAACTGACAGGTATTATGGGTTAAAGTTGGCTTAACGGTTGACTTAAGCATGCTAACTGACGATGGCGTTACTAAATAGTGCGTTAATATCAGCTTCACTATAGTTGAGCGTTGTTGATAATACCTGATAGCTATGCTGACCCAAATCAGGTGACGCGCTGTTATATTGCAATGGCGTTGCCGAAAGATTGATTGGTGATGCTATCGTATCGATCAATTCTCCTTGTTGATTTGCGACTTGTTTCACCATTTCTCGATGCTTAATTTGTGGGTGATTAAAAACCTGCTCTAAGGTATTAACGGGTCCACAAGGTACGGCGACAAGCTCAAGTTGCTCAAGCCACCATTGACTAGTATATGAAGCAAGTTTGCACGCTAGCATAGGAATAAGCTTATCTCTATTAATGACTCGTTGGGCATTGGTAACAAACAAAGGATCTTCAGCAATACTAGCGCATTGGGCAACCTGGCAAAACTTAACAAATTGATTGTCATTGCCTATTGCTAAAATAATACTACCATCTTGCGTCGCAAACGTTTGATAAGGAACAATGTTCGGGTGGCCATTACCTAATCTTTGTGGGTTTTTACCCGTGGCTAAATAGTTCATCCCCTGATTGGCTAATGTGGCAGCTTGAACATCGAGTAAAGCAATATCAATATACTGACCTTCATTGGTATGTTGCCGTGCCATTAGGGCTGCCAATACTGCATTGCAACTGTATAAACCGGTCATAACATCAACGAGGGCAACGCCAACTTTCATCGGTGTACCATCAGGCTCTCCCGTCAAGCTCATCAAGCCACCTTCACCTTGGATCATGCCATCATAACCCGCTTTGTGTGCACTAGGGCCACTTTGACCAAAACCGGTAATAGAGCAATACACTAGCCTAGGGTTAATTTTTTTTACACTTTGATAATCAAGCCCATATTTGGCAAGGCCACCCACTTTGTAGTTTTCAATGAGTACATCGGCTTGAGCAATTAAGTCTTTAATCACTTGCTGACCCTGCTCTTGGGTAATATCAATGGCAATAGACTGCTTGTTACGATTCACGCAATGAAAATAGGCTGCTTGTGGTGGCTGCTCCTTAGTCGCTTCTTTAATAAAAGGAGGCCCCCAAAAACGGGTGTCATCACCTTTTACTGGGCGCTCTACTTTTATCACTTCTGCGCCCATGTCTGCCAACATTTGCGAGGCCCAAGGCCCCGCCAAAATACGGCTTAAGTCAACAACCTTTATATTTTCTAATGCACTGGTCATTAGCAAAATGCCTGATAGCCAGTGATAGCTCGCCCTAAAATTAAGGCATGAATATCATGGGTACCTTCATAAGTATTAACGGCTTCAAGGTTCATCATATGGCGAATTACGCCGAACTCATCACTAATACCGTTGCCGCCATGCATATCACGGGCAACGCGGGCAATATCTAGAGACTTACCGCAATTGTTACGTTTCAATAACGAGATTAATTCAACTGGACATTGGTCAGCATCCATCAAACGACCCATTTGTAAGCAACCTTGCAAACCTAAACTTATTTCTGTTTGCATGTCGGCCAATTTCTTTTGGATCAATTGATTTGAGGCTAATGGGCGACCAAATTGTTTGCGGTCTATGGCATAATTTCGAGCTGAATCAAAACAGAATTCGGCAGCACCTAATGCGCCCCAAGCTATGCCATAACGTGCCTTGTTAAGACAACCAAAAGGCCCTGCTAAACCAGTAATTTCAGGAAATATATTTTCATCAGGAATGAAAACATTATCCATAACAATTTCACCTGTTATCGAAGCACGTAAAGAAAATTTTCCTTCAATTTTGGGCGCAGATAAACCTTCCATGCCTTTTTCAAGTACAAAACCACGAATTTTTTTATTGAATTTTGCCCAAATAACAAAAACATCCGCTATTGGTGAGTTGGTGATCCATATTTTATTACCTGTTATGTGGTAACCACCATCAACTTTAGTTGCATGAGTTGTCATTGACGCCGGATCACTACCCGAGTTCGGCTCTGTTAAACCAAAGCAGCCAACCCATTCACCTGAAGCAAGCTTGGGTAAGTATTTCATCCGCTGCTCTTCTGTGCCATAAGCATAAATAGGGTGCATTACTAGTGATGACTGTACACTCATGGCACTACGATAGCCGCTATCAACACGCTCTACTTCACGGGCGATTAAACCATAGCTAACATAGTTAACCTCACTGCCACCATATTTTGCTGGTAAAGTAGCTCCTAAAAATCCAAGTTCCCCTAACTCACGCATGATTTCACGATCAAAAACTTCATTTCTATTTGCTTCTAGCACGCGTGGCTGTAATTTTGCTTGGCAATAATCATAAGCGGTATCACGGATCATACGCTCTTCTTCAGTGAGTTGATTCTCAAGAAACATAGGATCTTGCCAGTTAAAAGGGGTTAGTGCTTGACTCATGTTATTACTCCAATGGTAATTTGTTGCGCGTTAACAGTTCTAAATTATAGTTATACTCTATCTAAAAATTGAAAATAAATATAATATATAGTTATTATAATTTCGATAACTTTTATTTATTGGTGCGTTATATGAACTTAAAACGTTTGGAATATTTTTGCCAATTGGCCATGACTGGCAACTTTACTCGGGCAGCCAATATAATTGGCATTGCTCAACCGGCATTAACAATAACGATACAAAAACTAGAGCAAGAAGTTGGACTCAAGCTAATTAACCGCGCTGAAAAAAATGCGATATTAACTGCTGAAGGGCAAGTGCTCTATAAGTTGGCAACGCAATTATTAACTCAGGCTAAACAAGTTGAATTAGAGTTGGAAGAATTAAAAGATCTTGAACGTGGCACTATTCGTTTTGGTGTTTCAGCGATGATGGGCTCTTATTATTTTCCAAAAGTATTGACGGCATTCAAGCAAGAATACCCTTATATAAAAATACATTTAGTGGATCAAGGCACGGCAGCGCTTGAGAAAATGCTGTTAAACTCAGAGCTTGATTTAGCCTTGGTTCGCGGTGATTTAGAAAATCCACAACTGCGTTACACTGAGCTCATTGATGAAGAAATAGTGGCTGGCATGGTGAAAACTCATCCGCTTGCTAAGGAGAAAACCCTATCACTGGCACAGTTTTGCCAGCAACCTTTAGTATTATTTCACCAAGGATACTTTTTACGGGATGTGGTTAGCCAATATTCAAAAAAAAATCATCTAGCGTTAGATATTCGCATGGAAACTAACCTTATTGAATTACAAAAATCATTAGTGCGTAATGAAGTAGGTATTACCACTTGTTTGTCACGTATTTTACAAGATGAGCAACAAATGATCTCAATTCCTTTTGAACCAAAAATTGAGTTTAAGTTGAGCCTAGCATGGAAAAAGAATCATTATCTTTCCAAAGCGAGTAAAGCCTTTGTTAGCTATTTAACGACTTCGCTAAATGAAGTAAGTTAAAACACTTTCGCAAATGCTTCTTTTAGTAAATCAACCTTATTCACTTCTTTAGGGTGGTTTTTATACACCAAGGATAGATCAAACTGATAGGTTAACGAACTTGGTTGGATAATTCGCATGTCGCCATTATTTAATTCTTGTTGAATGTAACTTTGTGGTAAATATCCTATATATCGCCCCGAAAGTATCATGGCTTTACGGGTATCAAACTGATAAGCCTTTGCTAACAAGTTCAATTTTTTTAACTGCTCTCTACCTGTGCCATCAATATCAATACCGGGGTGAATAGCTGGTACAGAGGCTAGTTTTTCTGCGCTAATAATAGTATCAACCTGGTTAAAAAATTCATGCTGTTTACTACAACACAAATAGATCGGTTCACTATATATTGGTTGATAACACAGTCCTTCTGTTTGTTGGTAACCAGGAAGTAGTGCGATATGGGCTTTATCTTTTAATAATAGTTTTTCGATGTTATAGATAGTCTCACCATCAAGAACTAAATGAAGGTTAGGGCAGCTGTCATGAATGATCTGAATAATTTCGGCCAATTTTAGTTGTTTAGCTACATCAAGCTGATCAGCACATAAAATCACTAATTCGCCACTTAGCTCACTACCCAGTGAATTGACCAACAATGAAAAGTCATTGAGCGAATCAAATAGTTCAATGGCGGCATAATAAACTGCTTGACCATCTTCAGTCAGTGAAAAACCACCACGGCCACGTAAACAGAGCTTAAGTTTCATACGGCTTTCTAAATTAGACATGTGCACGCTAATTGTTGATCGGGTAATGCCTAACTCAATCTCAGCCGCAGCAAAGCCGCCATTTTCAACTACCGCTTTAAAAATTCGTAGTAAGCGCAAATCATATTCAGTGACTTGCTTAGGAATAATAGATCTTCTATTCATTAGTTTTATCGCCGTAAAACATTAGTTTTAATGTTTTATATTTAACCTGAGTTTGTTTTGTTATTCAATAGGGAAAATCATTAATTTGTGGAGATTATTATGTACGGCCTAACAGACAACGAATTACTTAAAAACTTTTCTTATATCAATGGTAGTTGGCATAGCAGTAAAACAAAAATTGCGGTAACTAACCCCGCGACAGGGGAGCTAGTTGCCAATGTAAGTAACGCTGGCACTGTCGAAACTGAACTTGCAGTGAAAGCGGCAAAAAATGCCTTTAAAATGTGGTCTGGAAAATCGGCAAATGAACGTGCTACCTTAATGCGTAATTGGTTTAACCTAATGATGCAGCATCAAGATGATTTGGCACGAATCTTAACGCTAGAGCAAGGTAAACCATTAGCTGAAGCTAAAGGTGAAATCGCTTATGGCGCGGCCTTTATTGAGTGGTTTGCTGAAGAAGGTAAACGTGTTTATGGTGATATTATTCCTGCGCCATCTAATGATAAGCGTATTGTGGTAATAAAACAGCCTATCGGTGTGGTTGCGGCGATAACGCCGTGGAATTTTCCTAATGCGATGATCGCTCGAAAAGCAGCCGCTGCACTGGCATCTGGCTGTACTTTTGTTGTTCGCCCAGCAACGCAAACGCCATTGTCGGCATTGGCTATGGCTGAATTGGCAGAACGTGCCGGTATTCCAGCAGGCGTGTTTAACGTGGTTGTTGGTGATGACGCTCGTGGTATGGGACAAGTACTAACTCAGCACCCAGACATTGCTAAATTCACTTTCACCGGTTCAACACCGGTAGGTAAATCCCTAATTAGCCAATGTGCGTCTACGGTGAAAAAAGTATCAATGGAACTTGGTGGCAATGCACCCTTTATTGTTTTTGCTGATGCCGATCTTGACGCAGCAGTAGAAGGCGCCTTGGCATCTAAATATCGTAATGCCGGACAAACGTGTGTTTGTACTAATCGTATTTTAGTACATCAAGATGTGATGGCCGCGTTCAGTGAAAAATTTGTTGCTGCGGTTAATAAACTTTCAATTGGTAACGGCTTGACTGATGGCGTAACTATTGGACCTATGATCAACGAACAAGCGGTTGCGGATGTGCAAAAACTTGTGCAAGACTCAATTGCAATGGGTGCTAAAGTTGCAGTAGGCGGAGCAGTTGATCAAGCAGGACCATGCTTCTACCAACCTACTATATTAACCGATGTAACCAATGACATGCCGATTGCAGCCAATGAAATTTTTGGTCCGGTATCGCCGTTAATTTCATTTAGCAGTGAAGAAGAAGTATTAGCACTCGCTAATGATACCGAATACGGTTTAGCGGCTTATTTTTATGCTCGTGACATTGGTGTTATTTGGCGTGTTGCCGAAGGACTTGAGTTTGGCATGATAGGGATAAATGAAGGCATTATTTCAAATGTGGCCGCACCTTTTGGTGGCGTAAAGCAGTCAGGAAATGGCCGTGAAGGCTCTAAATACGGTTTAGATGATTATATGGAAATTAAGTATTTATGTATGGGTGGCTTAGATAAATAAGCACAGACGATATCTTGCTATAAACAAA
Organism: Colwellia sp.; assembly: GCA_013215465.1. Lineage (GTDB taxonomy): Bacteria > Pseudomonadota > Gammaproteobacteria > Enterobacterales > Alteromonadaceae > Colwellia. Next base: position 20,413 of record JABSOW010000024.1, read on the forward strand.
TTGAACAGGAAATTAAAATGACAAATGCAAACTTACAAGCCCGTAAAACAAAAATTATTGCTAGAGGGCAAGGCAATATGTACCCGGTTTATGTCGATCATGCTAAAAATGCTGAAGTTTGGGATGTAGAAGGGAATCGCTTTATTGATTTTGGCGCTGGTATTGCTGTCTGTAATACCGGCCACAGTCATCCTAAAGTGGTTGCTGCGGCTAAAGCACAACTCGATAAGTTTAGCCATACCTGTATTATGGTAAACCCTTATGAAATCGGCGTTGAATTAGCTGAAAAATTAACTGCAATAGCTCCTGGTGACTCAGAGAAAAAAGCTATTTTTGTCTCTACTGGTGCCGAAGCGGTAGAAAATTGTGTAAAAATAGCGCGAGCGTATACTGGTCGTCGTGGTGTTATTGCCTTTAATGGTGGTTTTCATGGCCGTACTAACTTGACTATGGCTTTAACGGGTAAGATCACCCCTTATAAAAATTTATTTGGCCCTTTTCCTGGGGATATTTTCCACGCACCATTCCCTATTGACTGTCATGATATTTCAGTAAAAGCCTCATTAAAAGCGGTAGAAAATTTATTTAAAGTGGATATAGCGCCAACGGATGTTGCAGCTATTATTGTTGAGCCAGTACAAGGTGAGGGCGGTTTTTATGCCGCGCCAACTGAGTTTTTATTAGGATTACGCGCTATTTGTGATGAGCATGGCATTGTGCTAATTGCCGATGAAATACAAACAGGTTTTGGCCGTACCGGTAAAATGTTTAGCTGTGAGCATTCAGGTGTTGAGCCTGACTTAATTACCATGGCAAAAGGTATTGCTGGTGGTTTCCCTATTGCTGCAGTTGTTGGTAAAAGTGAAATTATGGATGCTCCGCTGCCCGGTGGTTTAGGTGGTACTTATGGTGGCTCTCCTGTTGCTTGTGCTGCGGCATTAGCGGTATTAGAAGTGATTGAAGAAGAAAATTTAGTGAGCCGCTCAGTACAAATTGGCGCTATTTTTAACGAACGCTTATCAACATTACAAAGCCAATATCCAATGCAAATTGGTGAAGTTAGAAACCAGGGTTCAATGATTGCTATCGAGTTATATAAAGAGGGTGATAGTGAACAGCCAAACACCGAATTAACTCAAGCTATTATCGCTAATGCAGCTAAGTATGGTTTAATATTATTGGCTTGTGGTTTTTATGGTAATGTCATTAGGTTTTTACCAGCGTTAACCATCAGTGATGAAATAGTGAATGAAGGACTGGATCAGTTTAGTAAATTATTTGCTGAAGCAGTACAAAGCTAAAACTGCACTTTGATTGTAGATGCGGTTGAAATAAACCGCATCTACAACAATTATTGAAAGGCTAAGTCTGAAGGATTTTTCTCTTAACTATAGGTCTATAAATTGTAAAGTATGACACTGAGCCTAAGGCAAACCAGCCAAGCACCATAATCCATTCTTGCCATACTAATGCAGCAGGGAAACCTGGAAAATACAATAACGCGATGGCTAAACTTGAAATCACTCCAAACCAACCCAACGCTACCCCACCTTTCGCCTTAAAAGGTCTTGGCATTTCAGGTTCTTTTTTACGTAAAACGATAAAAGATAAACAGACCAACAAATAAGCAATCATTAAACTAAAAGAGCCACCATCAACAAACCAAACGAGCGCTTTTCGTCCTAAAAATGGTGCTAGCGCACCCAGTATACCGATAAATAAAATCGCATTATATGGCGTTTTATAACGAGGATGAACACGGGCAAGAAAAGCAGGTAACATGCCATCTTTTGCCATGGCAAAAATAGCGCGTGAGCCACCAATAATAAAGCTATTCCAACTCGTTAATATGCCCGCAATACCAGCAAGTAAGAGAAATACGCCACCGTTACGACCAAAAGCGACTTCAGCAGCAGCCATAGTAGCAAACGATGATGCAGAGCGTTCTTCTGCCGTTAATAACATGGCTACAGCTAGTTCAATTAAAATGTACCAAGAGATAGCAAAAACAATTGACGCAACCAGTAACACCCCTATTTTTTTAGGCGGTAAATTTATCTCTTCAGCGGCTTGTGGGATGACATCAAAACCTGTCATTAAAAAGGGTACCATCGCCATTGCGGTAAACACGCCACCAACGCCACCAACAAATAAAGGCTCCATATTAATCGTTTCACCTTTAATGCCAATGCCTAAAATTAACATGGCGCCTGCAATAAGAATAATACCAACCACGACCGTTTGAATAAATGCCGCAAGCTTGACCCCGCGAATATTAATCCAGGTAAGTAGTAAGGAGGTCACTGCACCAATTAATGCCATATCTAAAAAAACATCGCTACCATTTATTTGATATAAAGGTATGTTACCTAAAGCAGGAAATAAATTATCTAAAACACTGGGTAAAGCAACTGCTTCGAAAGCACAGACAGCAACATAAACAAAAATAATAGCCCAAGTACAAATAAATGATGCGCTACCGCCTAATGCTCGTTTGGTATAAACATGTTCGCCACCAACCTTTGGCATTGCGGCGGTTAACTCAGCATAAATAAAACCAATAGCTAGAATGACTAAACCAACAATCGCGGTACCAATCATACTGCCAACGCTGCCACCTCGCGCTAATATATCATTGATTAATGCGACCCATGCCCAACCAACCATTGCACCAAAGGCTAATGCCATGGTGTCTAACCACTTTAAACTACGGCTTAAGCCGTGTTCTGTGCTCATAAAACAAACCTTATATATTTTGATCGGAAAAAAAAAGCACCTTAAATAACTATCTTAAGGCGCCATAATGGGTATTAGTAATTAAAAATCACTTTTAACGGTAATGCCGTACAACATAGGAGAGCCTACTTGGCCCGAAATAGTCCCTGCACTACCTGAGGGTAATATTTCAGTAAAGTACTCTTCATCAGTAGCATTTTTTACCCATGCAGAGACAGACCACCATTGACCATCAATATCCATATCAAAACCTGCTCTAAAGCCAACTAAACCATAACCACTTTGGCTAATAGCTTTCTGGTTGCCTAAAGAGAAGAATACATCATCTTGATGAACGTAATCGGCTTGAACAAAAGCGTTAGTGTTGCCATTAACTTCCCAGAAATAACGGGCCATCATGTTATAAGTTAACTTAGGCGTATTAGCTGCCTGCACATCATCAAAATCTAATGAACCAAAGTGGGCTGAAATTTTAGAATCAGTGTAACCAATGCCACCACGAAGTTCTAGATTGTCCGTTGGGAACCAGTTGATTTCAACTTCACCACCTGAAACTTCAGCTTCACCAGCGTTAAATATAGTGAAAGCGCCAGTCTCTATAACGTCAGCAAATAATTGCATATCGGTATAATCATATAAATACAATGAAGCATTCACCTGTAGAGTAGAATCAAGCATCTTTGACTTGATACCTACTTCGTATGCATCTATATACTCTGGCTCTGTTGCAGAGTGATCACCGGCTTGTAAGGCCCAAAAACCATTCCAAACCCCTGCTTTATAACCTTGGCTGTAGCTACCGTAAATCATTACATCATCACTGATATCATAGTTAAGACCAAATTTCCCTGTCACTTCTTCTGATGTCGTTTTTCCATTTTCTACAGTAATAGCTGTCTCTGAAAAGAAGGTTGTTACACCGGTATAGTCGTCATCTCTATTGATAATAGAGGTGCCCCCATCAAAGGTGATTTCATCATCTGTATATCTAACACCTAAAATCATGCTTAACTTGTCTGTTAACTGGGTATCGGTATGTGCATAAACAGCGATTGATGTGGTATCTTGTTTAAAATCAACTAATACATCATGATTTAAACGATCTCTATAGCCATAAATATCAGTAATATGTTGTGAATCTACATAATAAATTGCACCAGCCATCCAGTTTATTTTGCCGAATAAAGGCTCATTTGAGGCAAATCTAAACTCTTGAGAAAATAACGATACCTTGTTGGAATAATTACCATCACCAATTTTATGTGGACCACCATCAAAATCTTCTTCGGCCATTTTATCAAGAGACTCATAACCTGTTATTGAGGTTAATGAAAATGAATCAAAATCGAAGGTGGCATTAATTAACGCGCCAAAGCTATCTGATTCAATTTTAGGTTCTTTTGAGAATTCGCCAACACGTAAGTCATGATTATTATCATGATAACCTAGACGATCTACACAGTTTTTGTTGTTAACAAAATCCAAAGCGCTGTTATCATCTTTACTTAAACAGGGATTACGATACTGCATGCCATTTAGACCAGGAGTTTCTGTCGCAGGGGATGATGGGTTATCTAAAGCACCAGTACCGATAGCAATCCAAGGTTCATTTTCTGATCTATCACGGCCACCATGAATATTCCAATAGATCTCGGCATCATCAAGCTCAAGTAAAAACCCGGCTCTAACAGCAAAGGTATTTGTTGCACCAAGCTTATTTCCGGTCAGTGTATTCTCAAAGGTACCTTCATCTTGATAAGTCCACTTGCCCGCTATGCGTGTTGATAAATTATCAGTAAGTGCCCCTCCATAGGCTGCTTCAGCTTCTGCAACGCCATAATTACCTAAAGTTAAGCTAAAGTTACCTTCACTGACATCACTCGGACGTTTAGTGATAAAACTGACGGCGCCAGCGGTAGTATTACGACCAAATAATGTTCCTTGAGGACCTTTTAATACTTCAACTCGTTCAACATCAAAAACAGAAAAGCTCATCATGTTATTGGTAGGTAAAAATAATTCATCTACATAAACACCAACAGGAGCGACACTGTTTGAAGTAAACGCGGCATTACCAATACCACGAATGGTAAATATAGGCGCTGACTTATTAAGCACGTTCTTTACATTTAAGTTTGGCGTATGTTGCGCAATGTCAATTGGTTGTACTACACCCAATGTTTCTAACATATCAGCACTAAAGGCAGTAACAGCAATGCCCACTTTTTGTTGATTCTGATTGCGTTTTTGCGAAGTTACTTCGATAATTTCAATTTTTCCCTTTTCTCTTTTTTCAATTTCTTTAGTATCTTGTGCTTCTTCAGCTATCGCTGTAGAAGAAAACATAAGGGTAAATATGCTTGCTAGTAATGTTTTTTGAGTATTCACTTGTTTATTCCCCAGTTCATCGTTGTTATATCTATTTTTTGATGATGGCTTGATAAAAAAAGCCTTCTTATTTGAGAGATCTCCTTCAAGATTAGTATTTTTAAGCAGCATGGTAAGTGCTTGCTCAACGGTATAATCACCTTGAATTGAGTTCCCCTTTTTGTTTTTAACGAGGTCGTAAGGGAATAGAAAAGATATCTTAGCGATATCCGATAGTTTATTAAGAGATTTACTTAAAGGTTGAACCGGAATATTAAATTCATATTTCTCGTTTACCTTTTTATTAACTTTTGCTTCGACATTTAATGTCAAAAAGTAAAAACTTAATAAACCAATAACTATTAGCGCCTTATTAACCTGTCCATTGTTAAGACGCATGAGAAATGTAAATCTACTATTCAAAAACTCCATTTGTTATTCTTTTATACGCAATTGGACATGATGATCATTTAATTTATTCACGCTAATACCGAAACCAGACTCTAATACATAAAATAGTGTATCGGTTTCACCTATCTGAAATTGCCCGCCAATACGCATTGATTTTAATTTAGGATCTAGGACATCTATTTGTACCTGAGTATGTCGCGTGATTTCTTTAATGACTTCTTCTAAAGACTCGCCAGCAAAAATTAGCTTACCTTCTTTCCAAGAAAGAAAACGTGTTACTTCACTGGTATCCAACTCATCAATATCACTTATATTATCGTTATGAATTGGAATACTAATACGTTGACCTGCTGTCAACGTACCCAGATTTTTTTTAACCTTAACGGCATAATGAAGCTTACCGTTTGTAGTTGAGGGTAAAGTCTTATTCGTTATTTTGTTTTCAAAGTTTGATTCAACTTGAATGGCCTGATAATCATCGGGAATAACAACCAAAGTATTATCGACAATGGCTAACTCCACCGTACCTTCGCTAACAAGTACTTCTATTGTCCCATTCAATTTATGGACAGTAAAAGCCGTACCTATGGCACGTACTAAACGATCTCCTGCATAAACTTCAAATGGCCGTGTGGCATCTTTAGCAACTTCAAAGTGTGCCTCACCTTTGATAAGGTTTATCCTGCGATAATCCTTACTGTAATCAACCTTTATTGTTGTACTACTGTTAAGCCATATAGTCGAACCATCAGGCATAACATGATTTAAGGTTTTACCCATTTTAGTTTTAAAGACAAAGTCTTCGGTGTTTGTTGGCATAGTAGCTAACCAAGTAAATACGCAGACTAAAATAGGTACCGAAAAAATAGGTCTAAGCAATTGATTTTTTTGTTTAATACAGGTCGATAAAAACGCATATAGAGCCAGTATTGGAAAAAACAACTTAGCCAGCCAAGTTGTTTTTATTGATGGTTTGCGCATTTCTTGAGGTAACATTACTGACGAAAGCAGATCCATGTCTTCCCAAGAGTTGACCATGCTTTCCAGACATTCTCGGTGAACATCACTGGTCTCAACCCAAGTATTCAATTCAATTATTTGTTTCTTTGAAAGTTCAGAAGTATCTTCAAGTAATAATACCCATTGTGCAGCTTCTTGATTAATGATGGTTTTGTTAGTAAAACCTGCTACGTTATTTTTCATAATATACTCCCCGTTTTAATGGGTTTTTTAGTCTTTGCTGTAATGATTTTTTCATTGTGCTCATTATTGTATTGTATTACCGCGTCATTATAGGCGCACATTCCTTTAGTTATATAGTTGCTTACTGTGATAGTTGAAATATTCATACGTTTGGCAATATCTTTAGTGGCAAGACCATAAACTTTTCTCATGACTACTGCTTGCCGGCATTTATTAGGTAAACCGGCGATCGCTTCACACATTACACCGAGTTTTTCTTGTGCTAAGACATTATTTTCTAAATCATCTGGATCTAATGTAGAGTCTACTAAATCGATATCTTCAACATATTCGTTTAATTGGCTAGAGGCTTTTCTAAAATCAGAAACAATTAGGTTTTTTGCTACCCTGAACATAAAAGATTTAGGTTTAAGTACTTCTTTTTGAAGTGACGATTTGTAAGTACGTAAAAATGTTTCCTGACAAACATCATCAACATCTTGAGGATTAACGACATAGCTTGAAATAAAATATTTAAGTGCTGATTTATACCGTTTAAAAGCACTTAACACACTTTTTTCTGAGTTTTTAACGTCTTTTATTTGATTTTTTTTTGAATTCACATTTATTTCCAAAGTGTTTTATCCATATATTTAAAAATAGACAAGGTATAAAACCTACATAAACTTCAAATAAATACAATTATAACAATGCATTATGGTTTATGTTGAACTGCATTTATAGTGTAAAAACATGTCTCTCAATATTAAGACGTTTAAAGATAGAAAAGCTACTATAGCTAGTTTAAAAAAAATATAAATTATTATAGGAAGCTAGTTGATTTATCATGATTTAATTTTCTTTGAATTCTTTGCTTTTTTATTGTGGCGTGAGGAGTTCAGCAGAGTCACTCTATGCCAGTTCCCTGCAACAATAAGTAATAAAGCACTTAACAGAATCAAAAGGATAGCCTTTATTCGCTACTATTTTAGTGACTGACCACGAATAAAATAGCGACATGGCATTGTTTAGGGAATCGTGTCAAATAATCGGCACACTCTTTGACCCCCTTAGAAAGGTAACTTTTCTCGATTGAAGTGGCGGTAGTCTTTCACACTTAACACACTGTGCTAACCTACGTGAATACTAAGGTTCACGTATTTGCCGTTGGCAAAATTATAGTTGGTTTTAGTTTTGTCATATTATTACTTTATTGTTGATGTAGGCATAGATATTGCTTGGCTGTTATATATATATAAATTGCATTTGATTTAAGAGTTTAGTTGTTAAATACTATTATTGAATTTGAACAGTTCAAATTTTAATGCTTTTTATTACCTTATTGATAGCGACGCTAAATAAAATAACCTTACATGACTAAAGATTTTTCAAAATACCAAAATATCATTGATAGTTTTCGTGGCAAAGTGAACAAAACTAGCTTTGAAACTAAGTTTGCATCAAGCACTCATAACTTTGCTAAAGCAGAAAAATTCATTTTAAAAATGGAATTAAAACGTTTAGCAGGCCCTTGTACTCGCTCCATTGATTTACGTGGTTTAGTTGATGGTGTATGTCAATTGTTTGAATATAAAGGCCAAAGCCACTTTTTAGATGATGTCGCTATTCGCGTATTCGAAGATAATGTTGCCAAATACGATGATTACACTTTTGGCGTTTATGAGGCGGTTAAAAATACGGAAAATAATTTCCGGGTTATTTTTCAAAACGAGCAAGCGGGTAATATCCGCTCTTCTACTAATTCAGTAAAAGCAACGCAAGAAAAATTGCAATATCCGGCTTCTTTATATCAATTTGATGATTACGATGATCGCTTTGAAGAACGGATGAATTTTGCCATAGCAATTATTATTATCTTAAAAAATAAGCAACAATTACTAGCAACCAGTTCTGATATTAGCATGACGGGCTGTAAATTTCGCTTAACGGGTGAAATGCCGCTGAAGATAGGTCAAGTTATAGAGGTAAGGTTTTCGGGGTTAGAGCAACAATTTCAGTTTAGTAAAACTGATGTATTTTCTTTTGAAGTTAGAAATATCCATAGCGATGGTAAGACCCAATTAATAGGCTGTCAACGTATTAAAGTATCTGAAAAGGATACTTTTACGCAGTTTTTATCTGGTTATATCCAAGGAAACAAGCGCCGTTATAAAATCAATTTAGAAAATACTATCATTGCGCTACAAGCGCGTATTTTTGAGCAATACCTTTTACCTAAATTAACTGAATTACCCGTTTTTATTGAAAAAAGAGCAAGTGGGTTAGTGCCTCGTTATGCATTAACAACAAACAATAACCAAGCCACTTATCAGTATTGGCAAGATGAAACTGGTAATTCTACTTTACCATTGCTGCTAAATGAAAAACGACTAGAGCGTTTGCAGAAAACGCCTGATAACTCGTTATTAGTTTATAGTTTTATTCATCAGTCAAAGGGTAAAAGTTTTTTTTATTCAATGGATGCTGAGCAATTGTTAGCAGAAAGCGAATTTCATTCCTCTTTTTTAACATTTGCGGCGAACCAAAAAACATTTGCAATTACCGAGTTATCTTGTGCAAATGTAGATAAAAACAGCGCTCATTCAGCATTTACTTTAGCGAATACACATTCATTGAAAGAACAATTTATTAATTTGCCGCCATCAAACGAGGTTATAGCCGTTTTGGAGCTGTTACCCTTTATTGTGGTTGTTAATGATATAACTCATCCTAGCCTTGTTGCTCAATATCAACAGCTTGCTAGTGGAAAAATAGCGTCTGCGAAATTAAAAGAATATGGTCATCTACGGCTGGCTAAGCCAAGCATAATTGATGAGTTAGGCGTTAGTTATAAAAATCAACGGCAAGAATTGCGTTTTATTTATGATACCCCCACAGTTGTTGAGTGTGAGCAATTACAATGGCAGGGAAACTCCCATGACTTTTCTGTTTCAGGTTTGAAAGTTGAATTAGATGATTTTACAATACTTACCAAAGGGGATATTGTTTATTTAACCTTCCCTAAATTACAAAAGATCACATCTGCCTTTGAACTTAAGCAGTTGCCTTATGAAGTAGTGCGTATCAATAAAAAGAAAACTATTCTTAATTTGCGCGTGCACGTTAAAGCACATCAACATATTGGTAGGGCATTTTTTAAATTATTAATTAATAAAAACCGTGATAAATTAACGCCAGACGAATACGCTATGTTAACACCGGGTTTAGCTGAAGCTCTACGTACTAGTTATGCCAAGAACATGAATACTCCTGCTTTAGTGGTGCAAACAAGTGGCAGTCGCTACAAGGTGGAAGCAATCGCGAGTAATAATGATTCGAGTGAATTATTTAAACAAATGAAACGATTGAGTGACCGTAAAAATTGTTATAATTTATATCCCTTACTAACTAAAATGCAATCGAGCGGCTTACTTGAACAGCATATAAAGGCTTTATTGATTGATGATGAGCCGGTAACTGTATTACTTTACATTAGGATAGATCCCAATGAGCATAAAGTAGATAAATCGATACAGGTTGCTCTTGATAGTGAGTTAAGTACACCTGAATTAAAACAATTATTTATTAATAAATCATTAAAGCGCGGACAGTTTTATTGTATAAAACTTATGATTTCGCGGACAAATGAACCTGATATGGAATATTTAAATGCAGAGCTAAGTTATATTAGCTCCTATGCTATTCACCGCGGTAAGAAACTTGAACAAGACATTTGGGGTGTTGTTGGTATGATTCAGTATTTTGATATTACCAAGGAAGTGTTGTTTAGTTATCACTTATCTAGCTTGTAAGCCTCCTGAATGAATATTCAAGAGGCAAAAACTATTTAACGAAACGGCTTACGCTAACCAATGTAATAGACAATCTAAACCTTGCTTATTGATACTACTATCAGCTTGAGCTAATACAATAGGCTTGGCATGAAAAGCAACGCCGAATCCCGCAGCAGCCATCATAATGAGATCATTCGCACCATCACCCATAGCAACAGTTTGGCTTGCCGGTATGTGATATTGCTCTGCTAGCAGTGTTAATGAGTCAGCCTTTACTTGGGCATCTACCACTGAGCCTAAAACTTTACCGGTTAGTTTTCCATCGACAATGTCTAATTCATTGGCAAAGGTGGCGTCAAGTGCTAACAATTCTTTTAAATGATCAGCAAAGTAAGTAAAACCGCCTGATGCAACCGCAATACGCCAGTTGTGTTTTTTTAGTTCCCTGATCAAATTTTCTAATCCCGCCATTAATGGGATGTTTTTGGCTACATCTGCCAGTATTTGTTCTGGCGCATTGGCTAGCGTTGCCACACGTTGGTGTAAGCTTTGAGCAAAGTCTAACTCGCCTTGCATGGCTAGCTCGGTAACGGCTGCTACTTGTTCGCCTACGCCGGCTAATTTTGCTATTTCATCAATGCACTCAATCTCTATGGTGGTTGAGTCCATATCCATTACCAATAAGCCTGGCTCGGTAAGTTTTGGCGCATCTTTGATTAATGCCGCTTCAATCCCTTGTGTTAAAGTAAAATCAGCAATAGCTTTACGTGCTTTAATAAAATCAGCACTCGTTACACTAAAGCGATAGCTAGTTTGTTGGTTACGAGTATTAATAGCGGTTAAGGCATTAATACTAAGGTGACTGACGCTTTGTAAAGCTAATAAACTTGCCATTGATAAATCAGCAAACACAACTAGCTCTAGATTTTGACAATCAATAGTCGCTTGCTCACTTAGTGTTAAAGCGTTATCAGTTAAAACCAAGTGAATAGGTAAACAATCAGCTATTTGTTGTTGATTGAAATAAGATTCCAATGATGAGGATAATATTTTGGTAGAAAAAGGCACATTAGTAGAAAAAGACACGTTAACTCTCTATTATAAGTGTATGTATGCTCATGAAGAAGCACAGCAAGTTTAATATGAAACAATCAGAACAGCCTTTATACCCTAAATTATCACCAATTTATAATAAAATTCTGCAATTACTTAGTGCTATTTTACTTATTGTGCTTTTGATGACGCTTTGGTTATCGACGGCAGAAAAAAGTGAGCAGGTGTTATCCTTGCATTTTGAGCAGACGGCTGAAAAATTTCTACAACAAGCTATCGCAGGTGTGTCGGTATTGCTAGTTGAAAAAGAACCATCACAAAGTAAAAAATCACGGTATGCCCAGTTACAATCTTATTTAAATCATTTGGGCGAGGCAGACTTTATCAAGCAAGTACATTTGTATGATGCCACTGGCTTATTATTATTTAAATCAGCCTCTGGTGGTGAAGCGAGCGCTTCTATCAAATCACTTTACGGTATTGATGAAAGTATACTAACACTCAATAAGAGTGGTAAATATAGTCCTTTTGTTAGTGAAATTCGTAACGATAAACTAATAGGTTATTTGCGACTAACGATTGAAAAGTCATATTTGACCACTACCTTAGCGAAAGATAATGATAATACCCAAACATTGTATCGGTTCTTGCTGATTATTGCCGGTTTAGTGGGATTTTTATTAACGCGAGGCTTAAACCGTTTTAGCCGTCAGGGCTTTAGAATGCCTGATGTAAATACCAAATTAACGGTTAAAAAATAACTCATTAATATTGCTTTCTATTTGCTTGGCTATTATTGCTTCTGACTCATCTCTAATGGTGCTTAAGGCTTTAAATACGGTTAGTAAATTTAATGGGGTATTGATCAAACCTTGTTGACCAAAAGGCGGCATGGCCGGCGCGTCTGTTTCTAATAGTAAGCTAGACAATGGTAAACGTTTAACCGCATTAATGGTTTTTTTCGATCTAGGGTAGGTGATAGTGCCGCCAATACCCAGTTTAAAACCTAAATCTACATAAGCTTTAGCTTGTTGATAACTTCCTGAAAAAGCATGAATTACACCAGCTCTACTTAACGTACTTTTTTTTAATAGTGGCAAAATTAAATGATGAGATTGGCAGTGATGTACAACGACCGGTAAATTATTTTGCTTGGCTATGTGTAATTGCATTTCAAAGAACGCTTGCTGTAAATTCAAATTATCATTTAATGCTTGCTCAGTGTCAGTATTCTTTTTTGCCTCAAAGACATCAATACCACACTCGCCAATGGCAATTATTTCACTACTATGTTTTCTCACTGCTTGTGTGAGCTGTTGTTCGTAATGCGCGAGGTCTAAATTTTCAGCTGATTTGTTGCTAGGTAAGCTGTTAGATAAGTTGTGGTGAGCTAAGTTATCTTGAAGAATAATAAACCACGGGTGGATACCTAAACAACATGAGATTTCCACGGTGCGGTTATTCGGGTGTTTTGTTTGCAGCGCTAACGATAATACGCGTTGCCAATGTTCTGGATTGACGGAAGGGACAATCACACGGTTAATATTCTGCTGTTGGCATTGAGCTAATAATTGAGGAAAGTCATGCTGAAATTCAGTGAAATCAAGGTGGCAATGACTATCGGTAAATTGCATCATTGCCTCCTTATTTATTTTATAAAATGTTGAATTACATTCTATCCATGACTTCAATGCCTAAAATATCTAAACCTTGTTTTAAGGTTTTCGCTATTAATTGGCACAAGGCTAAACGTGAAGCTTTAACCTCATCGCTAATACCTTCTTTAAGAATAGGGCAGGCTTCGTAAAAACTCATGTAAAGGCTGGCTAATTCATATAAATAGTTACATAACAAGTTTGGCGTACATTCACTAATTACCGCATCTATTACATCTTCAAGTTGTAATAACTTAAGCGCTAAGGCCTTTTCTTGTGGCTCAATAATAGCGATAGTTGCCTGTGTTTGTGTAACGCCCGCTTTTACAAAAATACTGTGAATCCGTGAATAGGCATACTGTAAATAAGGCGCTGTAGCGCCTTCAAAGCTCAGCATGGTTTTCCAGTTAAAAATATAATCACTGGTGCGATTTTTCGATAAGTCGGCAAATTTAACCGCACCTATACCTACTTTTGTAGAAATCTCTGCCAACTCTGCCGTGCTAATATCAGGATTTTTTTCTTTTATTAACTCACTGGCACGACTTACTGCTTCGTCTAATAACGCGGCTAATTTGATGGTGCCACCAGTACGGGTTTTAAATGGTTTTCCGTCATTTCCCATCATCATCCCAAATGGACAGTGATCATAATCAACGTGCTCAGGCAAGAAACCAGCCTTACGGGCTACTACTTCAACTTGTTTAAAATGTAGCGATTGGCGGGCATCGGTAAAAATAATGATGCGATCGGCCGCTAATTTGCCACTACGATAACGACAAGCAGATAAATCAGTGGTGGCATATAAAAAACCACCGCCCGATTTTTGTACTATAAATACTGAAGGATCACCATCTTTATTGGCCATTTCATCAATAAAAACAACTTTAGCACCTTGATCTTCGACCGCAATTTCTTGTGCCATTAACTCATCTATAACAACAGATAAATCAGCGTTATAAGCGCTTTCACCCATGATGTCGCTGCGTTTTAATGAGACATTTAATTTACTATAAATCTCTTCACTATGGGCAATAGAAATATCGATAAACTGCTGCCATAGTTTGGCCGAGCCAGCATCACCACTTTGCAATTTAACTACATCAGCACGGGCGCGATCAGCGAAGCCTTCTTCATTATCAAAGCGAACTTTTGCTTCACGGTAAAAATTTTCTAAATCGCTAAGTGCAGTTTCAGCCACTTCATTGCTGGCTAATTTATCGCTTAAGTGAGCGATTAACATGCCAAATTGTGTACCCCAGTCACCCATGTGGTTTTGACGAATAACCTTATCGCCACGAAACTCGAGTGCGCGCACTACCGCATCACCAATAATGGTTGAGCGTAAATGACCCACATGCATTTCTTTGGCAAGGTTAGGAGCACTGTAATCCACTACTACCGTTTGTTGCTGCTCTTGTAGAGAGCCTTTTGGCTCAATAACTCTTTGTGTTACGCCAATATGATCATCTTGGGCAATAGTATTAAGCTGCAGGGTAAGCCAGTTTTGATCTAAATGAATATTGATAAAGCCGGGGCCAGCCAGTTCTATTTTACTGGCGATACCGTCTAGGTCTAGCTCAGCAACAACTTTGGTTGCTAGTTCACGCGGGTTGGTTTTTAACTTTTTAGCCGCGCCCATCACACCATTGGCTTGGTAATCACCAAACTGTGGGCGATTTGATAGACTGATTGCTGGGTTAGTATCAGCGGGTAAACCTGCTGCTACCATAGCTGCACTAACTTTTTCAGCTAAAATATTCTTAATGTTCATAATATTTAATCTTCAATTTATATTATTTAAATCTACAGCGTTGGCTAGGTAGATTGTCTTTTAGCAAAGCCGTCGAGCTTTTTTATTAGGAGCTTAGTTTACTAAGTGACGAAATAAAAAAGCAATGACAATGCTGATAAAAGGCGATATACAACGCCAACTAGTGTTCTCGGGTGGAGTGGAATGAGATATCAGGATGACGCTCTTGTGCTAACGATAAATTCACCATAGTTGGGGCAATATAAGTTAAATTATTACCGCCATCTAAGGCTAGGTTGTCACCGGCTTTCTTCTTAAATTGCTCTAAAGTACGTTCATTATCACAACTGCACCAACGAGCGGTTGCGACGTTTATTGGCTCGTAAATCGCGTCAACCTTGTATTCTGTTTTTAATCGTTGTACTACTACTTCAAATTGTAATACACCAACTGCGCCAACGATCATGTCATTATTGATTAAAGGTCTAAATACTTGTACCGCACCTTCTTCAGAAAGCTGGATCAAGCCTTTTTGTAATTGCTTCGCTTTTAGTGGATCTCGTAAACGAATACGTCTAAACATTTCAGGGGCAAAGTTTGGAATACCACTAAATTTCATCATTTCGCCAGCAGTAAAGGTATCACCAATTTGAATGCTACCATGATTATGCAAACCAATAATATCACCGGCATAAGCTTCTTCAACTTGCGCTCTATCACCGGCCATAAAGGTTACCGCATCGGCAATTTTTACGTCTTTACCTAAGCGTACTTGTCTCATTTTCATGCCTTTTTCGTACTTGCCTGAGCAAATACGCATAAAGGCGATACGGTCACGATGTTTAGGGTCCATGTTGGCTTGAATTTTAAAAACAAAGCCGGAAAACTTTTCTTCCTCAGCTGTTACTTCTCTAGTGTCAGTAATACGCGGTAAAGGTTTAGGCGCCCATTTAATTAAGCCATCAAGCATATGATCAACACCAAAGTTACCTAGCGCAGTACCAAAAAATACCGGAGTTAATTCACCTTTTAAAAATTCTGCCAAATCAAATTCATGTGCGGCACCAAGTACTAACTCCATTTCTTCACGAAAATCTTCGGCAAACGGGCCAATGGCTTCATCAAGGAGTGGATTATCAAGACCTTTGATAACGCGTTTTTCTTGAATGATATGGCCTAAACCTGATTGATATAAAAAGATCTCATCAGTCAGTAAGTTATAAACACCTTTAAACTCTTTACCCATACCTATTGGCCAAGTAATGGGAGCACATTTGATATTTAATACAGTTTCAACTTCATCCATTACTTCAATAGGATCTCTAACATCACGATCCATTTTATTCATAAAAGTGATGATCGGGGTATCCCGTAAACGGGTGACTTCCATTAATTTAACCGTACGCGCTTCTACACCTTTAGCAACATCGATAACCATTAAGCAAGAATCTACCGCGGTTAGTGTTCGGTAAGTATCTTCTGAGAAGTCTTCATGACCAGGAGTATCTAATAGGTTCACTAAGCAATTTTTGTAAGGAAACTGCATAACAGAGGTGGTGATAGATATGCCACGTTCTTTTTCTATTTCCATCCAGTCAGACTTAGCATGTTGGCCTGACTTTTTACCTTTCACCGTACCTGCTCTTTGTAAGGCCTGACCAAACAATAATACTTTTTCAGTAATGGTGGTTTTACCCGCATCGGGATGAGAGATAATGGCAAAAGTGCGTCTAATATCTACTGCTGCAATTTGTGGGGTGGTCATTATTTTTAATGTCTCTTTGTGGTACATACTAGTGCACTTTACATGCTTTATTAATGTCAGTGCTTAACTGAGTCTTAGGCTAAAACCTTGCCCAAGATAAATGCGCGCATTGTAGCACAAATAAAAAATCTAGAAGAGTGACTTTTTTTCTTTAAATTAACTTTGTTGTAATACCTTATGGTTTAGCAGTTTCAGTAATCTTGCCGAGCTACTAGCGCTAGTGCTTCTTCTCAATATTCAGTTCTTGCTTACAGTTTCTGACACTTTTAAAACAAAACTACCACAGTAATAACCAACTCATTCGTTTACTTTATATAGCAAGAAAGCTAACTTGATTAAATTAAAGGAATATATGAAAACTTTAACAAAACCAATACTGCCCTTAGTCATTATGTTAACTGCTGGCTTTGGTGCTCAGGCATACGCTGATAACACCGTCGACGATACTGATTTTAAAAGACATACTTTTGGTGCTCATATAGCTGCTGGTGGCGTGGAATATAAAGGCTCAAGCAGCGATGATGGCGGTGTCGTGCAATTTTATAGTTATTACAATTATGCTGTTAATGGTAACTTCTCCCTTGAAGTAGGGCTGAATGTAGCCGCTGATGTTGATGTTTGGGAGTGCGAAGAAGTTAATCATAACGACTGGCGCTGTTCTGATATTAACGACAATCTCTTTGGCCAAGGTGCTGACGAGATTGAATTTAGTAATTTAGTGCTTGCCGTTAAAGGTACCTTGCCATTATCCCAACGTAATAGTTTATACGTGAAAGTTGGCGTTCAATCATATCGTTATGATCTCTATAGTAGCAATGAAACAATAGCTGATGACTCAGGTACGGGCTTATACTTAGCGGCTGGTTGGCAATATAGATGGGATTTTGGTTTAGGGATTAATGTTGGTTATGAAGCCTTTAATATGGGGGACTTAGATACCTACACCTTAAATACAGGCTTAAGTTACCAATTTTAGTAAAACGAATAAAATAAAATGGTCATGATAGACACATCACAATGGCGTCTTCATAACCAAAACCGCTAGTGCTTGGATAATAGCCAGTTCTACGTCCTGTTTCAATAAATCCAGCATTCATATATAGCATTTGTGCAGTAATGTTTTTAGCGCGCACTTCTAACCATATTTTAACTGCACCTTGTGCTTTCGCTTGCTTAATAAACTGTATTAATAGTTTTTTTCCTAAGCCTTTACCTTGATTAATTGGCTTGACACAAATATCCATTAGCGTTGCTTCGTCAATAACACGCTCACCAATATAAAAGCCAACAATATTATCTGGTGGGTTCAATGACTCACTGATCTTTTCTCCGAAGTAGCGACCACCAATACAACTGCGAAAGGTTTTTTCACTCCAAGGGTGAGAATGACATTCGTTTTCTATCTGCATTAATGGCTTTATATCGTCAGGGGTAATTGGCGTAAATGTTAAAGAGTTATTCATATGCTCACATCAATGTTGTTATTTATAACAGGTTAGTGGTTATGGTTTGCCATAATTGTTTTTTTAAGGCGTGAGACTTACGGATCAATTCAATGCTTGGACTAATTAATTTATTATCAGCACAGTGTATCGATGATGTTTTGTCTTGATCGGCGTAGAAAAACCAATTAAATAAACCTAAATCAAGGTGATCTGTTTGAGCAGTTACCTCACCAATAGAAAGTTCAAGAGCAAGCAATATATCAGTAAAAAAGGTTTGTTTAGATAATGCTGCTAAGCTGTCAATATTCTGCTTTAGGTAACGAATGTTATATTCTGAATTATTTTGGGTAGATGAAATGTTTTGAAAGGCTGTGGGTTTATGTTGCCACAAGCTAATACCCATTTCAGATAATTGCTGATATTGTCTTTGGTTAATACTCATAGGATAATAATGACAGACTTGGCTATTATTGAACAGCACTGAAAAACTAAACAACGAGAATTGGAAAAGAAAATGGCAGGGGTGGAGAGACTCGAACTCCCAACCATCGGTTTTGGAGACCGCTGTTCTACCAATTGGAACTACACCCCTGCAACAAAAATGAATTATACTGATGCCAAGGCAAAGGTAAAGGGTAAATGCTTAAAAAGTTTGAATTGTTTGACTGTTCGGCTATTTTATAAACAAAGGCAGTAGCGAGCATATAGTTTTTTACTCGCTACATGGAGGCAGCTTACTAGAGAATGGTTATTCAGGAGCATATTTTCCAGCATAACCATTATCTTCAATCAATGCCTGTTGCTAATTCCAGCTGAACTCTGTCTCTTGAAGTCGCTTGGGTACATCATTAGACTTAGTTGCTTTCCTCATTTCACAAAACCTAAACTTATCAGGGTAGGGGTAAACATCTTCATAAATACCATCGGCAACATTTTGTTGACATTGCTGCCAGTAACTTGCCGATAATAAATCTTCATGATGTATTTTAAAGGCTTTTAAATATTTAGGGTTAGCAAGTGCGAAAGTTGCTAACTCTTCTGGGAACATATCCCCAGGTGCAACGCTATACCATGGCTCAGCCGCATAAATTTGCTCCTCAGTGATGGCTTCAGGTTTTATTCTGAAATTTACTTCATTCATGTAGGTGATTTCATCATAATCATAAAAAATCACTCGGCCATGGCGGGTAACCCCAAAGTTTTTTAATAACATATCGCCTGGGAAAATATCGGCAGAAATGAGTTGTTTAATGGCTTTTCCGTAGCCATATAAAGCGCTTTCGATTTCTTCATCACTCGCTTTAGCTAAATAAAGGTTTAATGGCACCATACGGCGTTCAATATATAAATGCTTAATAATAAGTAAGTCATCTTCATAGCGAATGAGCGAAGGGGCAACTTTGTGTAATTCTTCTAACAGCTCTTCATTAAACCTGTCTTTAGGAAAAGCCACTTCAGAGTATTCCATGGTATCGGCCATGCGACCAACTCTGTCGTGTAGTTTTACTAATCGGTATTTCCCTTTTACGTCAGCACGGGTCATATTTTTACTAGGGGAGAATTTATCTTTGATTATTTTAAAAACATAAGGATACGATGGTAGCGTAAATACTGACATTACCATTCCTTTTATTCCTGGTGCTAATGCTAACTTGTCATCACTGTTATCTAGATGATTTAAAAAATCACGATAGAATTGGGTTTTACCTTGTTTGTGAAAACCGATAGCGGAATATAAATCAGCCCTTGTTTTATGAGGGATTAAATTTTGTAAAAAGTTTATTAGCGCATAAGGATGCAAACAATCAACGAAGAAATAAGCACGGGCAAAACCGAACACTACCGCCATATCTTCACTTTTACTCAACAAGGCATCAATATATAAACCGCCTTTTTCATTATTTAATACCGACACAATAAAAGGAGTTTCGCCAGCTGGAGATAATACCCGGCCAATTAAGTAAGCACCTTTATTACGATAAAAAGTAAAATTTAAAATATCAAATTGTAAATCTTCTAACTTAAAGCGGGTTTTATGTGCTTTACGGCGAAAAGCGCGGATCAATATATCAACATCACCACTTAAATCTGTAAAAGGAACCGTGCTTTTATGTGAATTCATAATATCGCAAACGGTTTCTTTTAGGCCTTTTATTTCTGGCTTATAAGAGGTGTAAATCTTTGGAGTAGGTCTGTCGTCAAGTCGCTGAGCGGTACTTTCTACAAAAATATAATCATTATGATAATACCTACGTTCAAACAATCGACAAAACACTGAGTTATAAAAAGTTTCAGCTAGCTCTGGCTGCATATGTTCAGCGAGCAACTCAATATAGTCACGTTTAACTTGGAGCCATAAATGATCATCAAGGGTTTCAATGAAAAAATCTTGCTTAATGGTGTCATAGGTTTCTTTTACCCTTTGTTCATAAAAGGTGGTACGCGCTTTCGCCGCTTTTTGTATTTCACTCCACTGGCATTGTTGAAAGCGTTGTTGAGCTGATTGAGTTATTTCTATAAATAGCTGAATATGGCGATCGAAGCCATTGATAATAGTTTTGGCTATTGCGCCAGCGAGATTTTTCATAAGGCCTACTAACTAAATGGTTTTTTTAGGTATAAAAAGCATACCCTAAAATAATGACTAAGTGATATATAAAATAAAATTTTAATAAATACTGACTATAACTAGCGATAATATCTACTTTAACTAAATATCAACGAACACTTATCCAAGTAAATTTTCTTATTTAGCTTGCTATCAAAGGCTTCGGGCTCTAAAATTACGCATTTTTATCGTGTTATTTTCACACCGAACAAGGCTCTTCTTAATATATCATCATGCGTGTATCTGATTTTTCTTTCGATTTACCCACTGAGCTTATTGCTCGTTTTCCTAAAGCTGAACGTACCGGTAGTCGATTAATGCTGCTTGAAGGGGACTCCGGGGCGATCACTGATCTTGGTTTTAAAGATATTTTAGCGCAACTAAATGCCGGTGATTTATTGGTATTTAATAATACCCGTGTTATTCCCGCGCGTATGTTTGGACAAAAATCTACGGGTGGTAAAATTGAAGTATTGGTTGAGCGCTTAATTGACAAAAATACCGTGCTAGCGCACATTCGTGCCAGCAAATCGCCGAAAATAGGCGCTGAATTACTGCTTGAAGGAACCGTTAAAGCCACTATGATTGCACGTCATGGGGCTTTGTTTGAACTGAAATTTCAGGGTGAGCAATCAGTGCTCTCAATATTAGATGATATTGGCCATATGCCATTACCCCCTTATATAGACAGACCTGATGAAGATAGCGACCGTGAGCGTTATCAAACAGTATATAATGAGAAACCTGGTGCGGTTGCGGCGCCAACAGCCGGTTTACATTTTGATAATGCATTACTTGAACAAATTAAAAGCAAAGGCGTTGAGTTAGCGTTTGTTACTTTACATGTTGGTGCGGGTACTTTTCAGCCAGTAAAAGTTGATGAAATTGCTGATCATATTATGCATGCTGAATATGTTGAAGTGTCACCTGAAGTGATTGAGCAAATCAACAAGACTAAAACTAATGGCGGTCGAGTTGTTGCTGTTGGCACCACCTCTGTTCGTTCACTAGAAAGCGCTGCTATGTCGGCTGAAGCGGCAGGTAAAGAATTAACCGCTTTTTATGGTGATACTGATATTTTTATCACCCCTGGCTATGAATTTAAATTAGTGGACGCTTTGTTAACTAATTTTCATTTATCAGAATCGACATTATTGATGCTTGTTAGTGCTTTTTCGGGTTATGAAAATATTATGAATGCCTATCGTCATGCGATTAGTGAACAATACCGCTTTTTTAGTTATGGTGATGCGATGTTTCTTACTAAACAAGCGATAAAGAAGAAAAGCTCTTCCTCCTAGTTAAAAAAGAAAAAGTTACCAGTACATTAACCATCAGCCTGTTTTGCTGTTAGGAAAACTTTATGGACACCAAAAAATGAAATATGAATTAATTAACACAGACGGTAAAGCCCGTCGTGGTCGCTTAACCTTTGCCCGTGGTGTGGTTGAAACGCCTGCATTTATGCCAGTAGGTACTTATGGCACAGTAAAGGGAATGAAAACAGAAGAGGTAGAGGCAACCGGTGCTGATATTCTTTTGGGCAATACCTTTCATTTAATGTTACGTCCCGGTACGGATATTATTGAGCAACATGGTGGTTTACATGGCTTTATGAATTGGGATAAGCCTATTTTAACTGACTCAGGAGGTTTTCAAGTATTCAGTTTAGGTAAAATGCGTAAAATTACTGAAGAAGGTGTGCGTTTTAGCTCACCCGTTAATGGTGAAAAAATTATGCTAACACCTGAGCGCTCTATGGAAGTACAGCGTAAATTAGGCTCAGATGTAGTGATGATTTTTGATGAATGTACGCCATATCCAGCCACCCATAAAGAATCGCAAGATTCAATGGAGTTATCACTTCGTTGGGCGCAGCGCTCGAAAGACGCTCATGGCGACAACACATCAGCACTCTTTGGTATAGTCCAAGGCGGCATGTACGAAGATTTACGTGAAGTATCGATTAATGGTTTAAAAGCGATTGATTTTGATGGTTATGCGATTGGCGGTCTGTCGGTCGGTGAGCCGAAAGAAGATATGATTCGTATATTAGATCATACAGCCCCCTTGATTCCCGAAAATAAGCCCCGATACTTGATGGGAGTAGGCAAGCCTGAAGATTTAGTGGAAGGTGTGCGTCGCGGTATTGATATGTTTGATTGCGTAATGCCAACTCGTAACGCTCGTAATGGTCACTTATTTGTAAATACTGGCGTTATTAAGATCCGCAATGCCGCTCATAAAACAGATACCGGGCCACTTGATGATACCTGTGATTGTTATACCTGTAAGAATTACTCACGCGCTTATTTACATCATTTAGATAAGTGTAAAGAAATTTTGGGCTCACAATTAAATACCCTACATAACTTACATTTTTATCAAAAAGTAATGCAAGGTTTGCGTGATGCCATCGAGCAAGGTAAATTAGATGACTTTGTTGCCGAGTTTTACGCATTACGAGATTTGCCTGTGCCACCATTAGCACAAGGTAGTGAGCAAATTTAGCGCTACTGCTAAAGTGAAAATAAGTTTAAGTACAATAATTATCGAAGTTTAATAAATCTTGTGGCTTAGCACTAAAGTGAAAGCCACTAACTAATTATAAAAAAAATAGAGGAATTTATGAGTTTATTTATCAGTACAGCCCACGCCGCAGGCGCTACAGACATAGCTGGTGGTGGTATGGAAATGATCATTATGTTAGCGGTATTTGGTTTAGTGTTTTTTTTCATGATCTATCGTCCACAAGCGAAACGTGTAAAAGAGCATAAAGGCTTAATGTCAGCATTAACTAAAGGTGATGAAGTGTTAACACAAGGCGGTATTGTTGGCAAAATCGTTAAAGTATCGGATGAAAAAGACTTTGTTGTTGTTAGCATTAGTGAAGGTACAGAAGTAACTGTACAAAAAGGCGCCATCAACGCAGTTCTGCCTAAAGGCACTATGAAATCTTTATAGCACTTAATCTCTTTGCCAGTTGTTACTGTAGCGGCAGCGAAAATACTCATTGACGTGCGTCAACTCCGTGTTTTCTTTTTGCTACAGCAACAACCGGCTTCTAGCTTAAACACTACGATTGTTGCGTAGTTAAAAAATTTAGATAATGAAAACTAGTAGCTGTTTTGTTTGTGTTTTATTGAAATAAGTACAAGGCGAAAGCGTGGAGTTGACGAATGTCAATGAGCGCTTTAAACACCGTAATTATAAAAATAAAGCGCAAACACAATAGATAGAAAAATAAGAAGGACAAATTGTGTTAAACAAATACCCCTTATGGAAAACACTGATGGTGGCATTTATTGTTGCCTTTGGTGCGCTCTATGCCACCCCAAACTTATATGGTGAAGATCCTGCTGTGCAAGTGTCAGGGCTACGTGGTGTTGAAGCGAACATGGCAACTCTTGATACCATTAAAGCTAACCTCACTGAAAATAATATTGATTTTTTCAGTATTGTTTTAGAAAAAGGTCAAGTATTAACTCGATTTAAAAATACTGAAGATCAGTTAAAAGCACGAGATGTACTTGATGACAAGCTAGGTAAAAAATATTCAGTAGCGTTGAACTTAACTCCGGCCACGCCTGATTGGTTGGCGGCAATTGGTGGTACGCCAATGAAGTTAGGTTTAGATTTAAGTGGTGGTGTTAGCTTCTTAATGGAAGTGAACATGAAAGAGGCCATTAATAAAGCTAAAGAGGGTATGGTTGGTGATTTTCGTGGTGATTTACGTAATGAAAAAATTCGTTATCGCAGCGTAAAAGAAGTTGGCAATGCTATTGTTGTTAAATTTCGTAAAGTGGCAGATCTTGAAAAAGGTCAATCATTATTGAAAAAACGTTATCGAGATTTGTTGTTAACCTCTGATGAGGACACGTTAACGCTTAATGCACAAATGACGGAACAAAAGTTAAAAGAAATTCGTGAATATGCCTTAAAACAAAATATCCTTATTATTCGTAATCGTGTTAATGAGCTAGGTGTTGCTGAGCCATTGGTGCAACGACAAGGTAAAAAACATATTGTTATCGAGCTCCCTGGCGTACAAGATACCGCTAAAGCGAAAGAAATTCTAAATGCTACCGCTACTATCGAATTTAGATTAGTTGATACTGAAGGTGACTTAAGCGCAGCATTAAATGGACGTATTCCTGCTAGCTCTATTTTATTAAGAGAGAAAGACGGTACGCCTGTTTTATTAAAAAAACGCGTTATGCTTACTGGTGATCATATTACTGATGCTAAGTCTGGCTTTGATGAATACTCACGTCCACAAGTTAATATTTCCCTTGATAGTGCTGGCGGCAGTAAAATGTCTAATGGTACTAAAAGTAATATTGGTAAGCCGATGGCAACCGTATTTATTGAATATAAGCCAACCGGTAGACGGGATAATGAAGGCAATCTTATTTTTGAAAAAGTGCAAGAAGTTATCTCTGTCGCAACTATTCAATCTCGTTTAGGTAAAAGTTTTAGAATTACCGGGGCTGGCTCACAAGCTGAAGCACACAATTTAGCTCTATTGTTACGAGCAGGTGCGTTAATTGCGCCTATCTCTATTGTTGAAGAGCGTACTGTTGGGCCAACGTTAGGCGCTGAAAATGTACAATTAGGCTTCCAAGCGATCATGATGGGCTTTGGTTTAGTCTTTATCTTTATGATTATCTATTACCGCGCTTTTGGTGTCGTAGCTAACTTGGCTCTTGGGGCTAACTTAGTGCTAATTATTGGCGTTATGTCACTTATTCCAGGGGCAACATTAACGCTACCAGGTATGGCGGGTATTGTGCTTACTGTTGGTATGGCGGTTGATGCCAATGTACTGATATTTGAGCGTATTAGAGAAGAGCTTCGTGAAGGGAAAACTGTTCAACAAGCGATACATCAAGGCTATGATGCGGCATTTTCAACCATTATCGATGCTAATGTCACCACGTTAATTGCTGCGCTTATTTTGTTTGCTGTTGGTACTGGGCCAGTAAAAGGTTTTGCTGTAACCCTATCTATTGGTATTCTTACTTCAATGTTTACCTCAGTTGTGGGTACACGTGCAGTCGTTAATGCTATTTGGGGCGGTAAAAGCCTTAAAAAGCTATCTATATAGAAAAGACGGGAATTTAAACTTATGCAAATTTTACACTTAAAAGAAACCGTCGCTTTTATGAGCTATCGCAAAATTGCGATGGTTTTTAGTGCGCTATTAATGATTGCGTCAATAGTATCGCTAGCTACGAATAAACTAAACTTTGGTTTAGACTTTACTGGCGGTACTTTAATTGAGGTGGGTTTCGAGCAAGCTGCTGATCTTAAAAAAATACGTCAAGTAATGGCTGATAATGGCTTTAGCGACGCTAAAGTACAATTTTACGGTAGCAGCCGTGATGTGGTGATCCGTTTAGGCTTACGTGAAGACGTTAAAGCTGAAATGCTAGGCAATGAAGTGTTGGCTTTGCTTGAGTCGGGCTCTGGTCAAAAAGTTGATATGCGCCGTATTGAGTTTGTGGGTGCTAGTGTTGGTGATGAACTAGCAGAGCAGGGCGGTTTAGCGATGTTAACTGCACTGATATGTATTCTAATTTATGTGGCCTTTCGCTTTGAGTGGCGCTTTGCCGTTGGCTCAGTGGTGGCATTATTTCATGATGTATTGTTAACGCTTGGTCTCTTTTCAATTTTACAATTGGAATTTGATTTAACTGTGCTAGCAGCAATACTGGCGGTTATCGGTTACTCTCTTAATGATACTATTGTCGTATCAGACAGGATTCGGGAAAACTTTCGTAAAATTCGCGATGGTCAACCTGAAGATGTTATCAATATTTCATTAACCCAAACCTTAAGTCGTACCTTTATTACTTCAATAACCACATTATTAGTATTGGCGGCGTTGTTTTTTAGAGGTGGCGAGTTAATTCATGGTTTTGCTACAGCATTACTGTTTGGTGTATTTGTCGGTACTTACTCTTCTATTTATGTTGCTTCATTAGTGGCATTGGCCTTAGGGGTTTCTAGGGAAGATTTGCTCCCAGAAGTGATTGAGAAAGAGGGTGAAGATCAAGAGCTAATGTCGCCATAGTCGCGAATAGCGAATGAAAGGTAATCTGTAAAAGCCAAGTGGCGTAAACCACTTGGCTTTTATTTTACCTGAAAAAGTTATTTCTTTGCACTACCGTTATCCTTACTGTATGCTGCACGCCTTTTACTAGCACTAAACGTGCTACTCGAATGTCTATACTTAACCGTTAATATTCGATCCCTGTCGTTTCATACCAAGAGATAATTTATGAGTTCAATTTCTGCGGATACTGCTGAGAATACAATAAAGATAAACTTTACCGATTTAGGTTTATCTGAGCCATTACTCAAAGCAGTACGTGACCAAGGTTACGACACACCTTCACCTATTCAGGCACAGGCAATTCCAGCGGTTATTTCTGGTCGAGATGTCATGGCCGCGGCACAAACCGGTACGGGTAAAACTGCTGGCTTTACTTTACCTCTATTAGAAAAACTGTCACAAGGTGGTCGCCTTAATAAAAGCCCGGTAAAGCCAAATAATGTTAGAGCATTAGTGCTAACGCCTACCCGTGAATTAGCCGCGCAAGTGAGTGATAGCATTGCTACTTATGGAAAATACTTGAATTTACACTCTACTGTAGTCTTTGGTGGGGTTAAAATAAACCCGCAAATGATGCGTCTTCGACAGGGTGTTGATGTGCTTGTTGCCACGCCTGGGCGTTTAATGGATTTATGTAATCAAAAGGCAGTAAGGTTTTCACAGCTTGAAGTACTTATTTTAGATGAAGCCGATCGTATGCTTGATATGGGCTTTATTCGTGATATTAAAAAAATTATTTCCCTTTTACCTAAACAACGTCAAAATTTACTTTTTTCAGCAACATTTTCACCTGATATTCGTGCTTTAGCGAAAAGTATGGTGAATAACCCGTTAGAAATATCTGTTAACGCAGAAAACTCTACCGCCGAAAAGGTTACCCAGTGGTTGATGGCTGTTGATAAAAAGCGTAAACCTGCACTATTGACGCATTTGATCAAAGAAAACAACTGGCAACAAGTGTTAGTATTCACTAAAACTAAACATGGCGCTAATAAGCTTACCAAACATTTAGAAGCGGAAGGGTTAACTGCAGCGGCAATTCATGGTAACAAGAGCCAAGGCGCACGTACCAAGGCACTGGCTTCTTTTAAAGACGGTAGAGTACAAGTTTTAGTGGCGACAGATATTGCCGCCCGTGGTATTGATATTGATTTATTGCCGCAAGTGGTTAATTTTGATTTACCAAATGTCCCTGAAGATTATGTACATCGTATCGGTCGCACGGCACGTGCAGGTAATACTGGCCAAGCGGTGTCACTAGTCTGTAATGATGAGTTAAAATTGTTGTGGGATATTGAGAATGTAATACAGCAACATATTGAACGTAAAGTCTTAGATAAATTCATACCAGTGAATGAACTAGGTGAGTCTCGTGCGATTAGATCATTAAAAGCGAAAAAGCCAAATAATGCTAATAAAAAGAAGGTTGAACATAAAGATGGTCAACATTTAAGTAAGGGTCATAAACCTCAATCAAACAATGGTAATAAAAAACGTCGTTCAAGACCAAGTAACAATAAAAGTGATAACCGTTAATCATTAATCGTTATAAGAGTTAGCCAGCCTTGGCTAACTCAGGTTTAACAATGAAATTATTGAATAACTGGAACACTTGCTCGGTGTGCTCGGTAATTTCACCCATGCCGATTATTAGTACCATGCTATAGGGCGGTAAGTAAATTAAGTCGATATTCAATATTTTCGCTTCATCTTTAACGATATCTGAACGGTGATAACCTGCTCCGTCTAATGCTAACTTTATCGTTCCACTTTCAAGGTGGTTTTTACGCACATTTTTAAGAAAATCAACAATTGCCTCGCCATTAACGGTTTTGTCATATTATTTGATAACCGAATTTTATAAATTACCTAATTCAATAGCACTAATACCAATCAGACTAACTAAGTGATCTTTTTAAATGGTCTAAATACACAATAACATCGTTGATTTCAATCCCAATAGCCAGCTATTGCTCAATCAATCGCCTTGTTTTTGAAAATTTATTCTCATTAAAATTTGAACCATTAATTAATCTGATTGGTATAACAATATTGATGCGAGAGCGGCTACCTGTCGTTTTTACCACTTTATCTTCACCTTTTCTTAACCCAACCTACCGTGATTTTGGTCGCTTGGGTTGGGTGAACAGTATCCATGAGTAATAAACGCTCATTAGGTGCGAGCGTTGATTTTAGTTGCTCGTAATACTCAATAAATTCGGCTTGTCTTTCTTTATCGAATTTATGAGGTACACCTTTGGGTTTTTTATAACTAAAATTATGCTGAAGCAACCATTTATTCAATCCTGATATTTGATAGATAATGGCATATTTTTCTTTAATATAAGCAGCTATTTGATGTGCGTGAAGATAAGTGACGTCAGATAAATGTTAGATGAGTTCTTTCGTTTGCTCATCCGTTAGATAACTGCCGGAGCCAGCACTATTTATCGTTAATTTTTCGCTTGTGAGATAATCATCAATATATCGAACAACACTAGTTTCATGTCTGCGTAATGCTTGAGCAATCATGGGTGTAGGCTAATTCTCATCGCGCAGTAAAATGGTGTTAATACGGTCACTTTCACGTTTACCACATGATTTTTTGTGACGCGCTTCTAATACTTCTTTTCGCTAAACTTCATTAACTGAAGCCTAGCTGGCTAATTACTGTATAAAGTATTACTAGTTTTTTACTAATATTTATTTTTAAGAGGGTGAAAAATATCCTAAATTAGTCATGTGCTGTGTTGAAAAAACATCAATGACATTGCCGATAACAATCAAACTAGGAGGTTTGATTTTGTGTGATTTTACTAAGGTCTCTAAGTTAGATAAAGTACCTTTTACCACTTGTTGATCAGTATGAGTGCCTTTGCGAATTAATGCAGCAGGCGTATCTTTATTTCGACCGGCATTAATTAGTTGTTCAATAATAATAGGTAAACTTTTTATGCCCATATAAAATATTATGGTTTGTTGGTCATCATTTAATGTATGCCAGGGTAAATCTAATGCACCATTGTCTTGCACATTGCCAGTAATAAAGGTGCAACTTCGGGCGACTTGTCGGTGAGTTAGCGGAATGCCGGCATAGCTTGTACAAGCAGAAGCCGCTGTCATGCCTGGGACAATGTGACAAGCAACGCCATTCGCTAATATAAATATTGCCTCTTCACTACCACGGCCAAAAACAAAGGGGTCACCACCTTTTAGTCTCAATACTTTTTTGCCTAATTTGGCATGTCTAACTAATAATTGGTTGATAGCATCTTGTGGTACACGGTGGTCTGCTTGCTTTTTGCCTACATATATTTTTTCGCATGTGCTAGGTAATAAAGCCATAATTTCTTCACTAACAAGGCGGTCGTAAATAACTATATCTGCTTGTTTAATAAAGCGAAATGCCTGTATGGTTAGTAAGTCAGCATCACCAGGGCCAGCACCAACTAAGGCGACTTCACCAGCAACGAAAGCTTGTTTCTTCATACCAATGTTTTTCATTATCTCTTATCTACTTTTATTTATTAAGCTTAATACAAGAAAGAAAGCAAAAAAAGCGCCAATAGGCGCTTTTATTAAATATAACGTATTCGTTAGCTTCTAGTATAGTTACTTACTTAACGCTTCACCTAGATGTGGGCGAATATCTTTTAATATTTCTTTTAATAAACCAGTGCTACTGGCGACAATGTTACCTGATTTTGTATGATTATGACCACCAGTAAAGTCAGTTACTAAGCCGCCAGCTTCAATAACTAATAGCTCACCTGCTGCAGTATCCCAAGGTTTTAAACCAATTTCAAAGAAACCATCTACTCGTCCTGAAGCGACGTAAGCTAAATCAAGTGCGGCAGAGCCAGCACGGCGCATATCAGATGTTTTTTCAAAAAGAGAGGTGAACATAGCCATATAAGCTTTGGTATGTTGTTTGTGCTTAAAAGGAAAACCAGTAGCCAAAATGGTTGGAGACAAATTTTTATGTGCTTTAACTCTAATACGCATACTATTTAATTGCGCGCCTTTACCTCGACTAGCGGTGAATAACTCACCACGAATAGGATCGAAAATAACGGCTTGATCAAGTTTACCTTTTACTTTTAATGCAATAGAAACGGCAAAGTGAGGAATACCTTTAATGAAGTTAGTCGTGCCATCTAATGGATCAATTATCCATTGATAATCATCGTCACTGCCTGTTAATACACCAGACTCTTCACCTATTATGGTGTGTTCTGGATATGATTTACGAATAGTCTCAATAATTACTTGTTCAGCAGCAGTGTCAACACTAGTAACAAAATCGTTAGAGCCTTTTGATTCAATTTCAACTTTATCAAGTTGCTCAAAAGAACGAATAATAACTTTTCCTGCATTGCGCGCTGCGCGCACGGCAATATTTAGCATGGGATGCATAATAGAGTACCTATTTGTAAATGATTTTAAAAGAACGAAGTTGACCAGAGCACTATATAAAATCAAGGGCTAAATCAAGCGCGCGCAGTGTAGCAAAATACAACCCACTTGGCGATAGTATTCTTAAATAAAGCTAATGATAAATTTACCGTTCCTGAAAATTTTTCATATCTTTAATAGAAAAATAGACTAATTTAAAATAAATTGCCAATAAGTATAGGTGCTAATTTAGCGTGTTTTTATTAAGCACAGCAGTAATCTTCTATGGTAGAATTATTGGATTAGAAGCGAGTTATAACTTAAGTATCCCATAGAGAAAAAAATGTCAGATTCAGAGAATAATAAATTAGCAGGAAGTCTTTTAGACAAGGTTCGCATTGTTTTAGTTAATACGTCAGATTGTCGAAATATTGGTAGTGTAGCACGAGCAATGAAAACCATGGGGTTAAGCCAGTTGGTCCTGGTTGATCCCATTGAAATGCCTAATGGTCAAGCGCAAGCGCTAGCAGCAGGAGCAACAGACGTTTTATCAAATGCAAAAGTTGTTAGTAGTTTAAGTGAAGCTATTGATGATTGTGGTTTAGTTATTGGTACTAGCGCTCGCTCTCGTACACTGCCTTGGCCTATGTTAGAACCACGTGGTTGCGGTGAGAAAATGATAACAGAAGCAAGCGAGTATCCTGTTGCATTAGTATTTGGCCGAGAAAGTAGTGGTTTAACTAATGACGAGTTACAACAGTGTCATTTTCATGTTCAGATACCGGCAAACCCTGACTATAGCTCGCTTAACCTTGCTATGGCAGTACAAACATTAAGTTACGAAGTTCGCACTAGCTACCTGCTGTCATTAGATGAAGACAAGCAAGAGTTCAGCACAGGTAATGGTACTTACATCGGAAAGAATGGCATAGGTAAAAAAACATTTAATGCCAAAAGCGAAGACAATGAACTTTACCCAGTGACTGAAGAAACAGAGCGTTTTTATCAGCACTTTGATAATGCGCTTAAAGCGACGGGCTTTATTGGTGATAAACATCCAGGCCTAGTGATGACTAAGTTAAGACGTTTGTTTAATCGTGCGCGCCCTGATGTTAAAGAAATAAAAATGATGCGTGGTATTCTTGCCTCAATAGAAAGAGCTTCAATACACCGAGTTCCTGTTGAAAAGTCTAAGAATGAATAAAAGGAAATACTATGTTTAGCCGTACTATTGGCCGCATGAAAGAAGATATTAACAGTGTTTTTGATCGAGATCCTGCCGCGCGCACTACCTTTGAAGTATTGCTTAATTATCCTGGTTTACATGCTATCTGGATACATAGATTAAGTCACCGATTATGGTGTGCAAACTGGAAGTTAATCGCTAGATTAATATCAACCTTCTCACGTTGGTTAACGGGGATTGAAATTCATCCTGGTGCTACTTTAGGTCGTCGTTTCTTTATTGATCACGGTATGGGGGTTGTTATTGGCGAAACGGCTGAAATTGGTAATGATGTTACTTTGTACCACGGAGTTACGTTAGGCGGAACGAGTTGGAATTCAGGTAAACGCCATCCTACCTTAGCAGATAATGTGGTTATTGGTGCAGGAGCACAGGTACTTGGCCCTATTACTATAGGTAAAGGTGGTAAAGTGGGTTCAAACTCTGTTGTAGTAAAAGACTTACCTGAGAATGCCACTGCTGTTGGCATTCCTGCACGTATTGTTAACAGTAGTAATAGTAATTCTTTGCTTGATAACGACTTAGGTGAGAAACTTAATGTTAATTTAGGCAAAGACTCACGCGATAAAGCGGCGAAAAAATTTGGTTTTGATGCTTATGCGGTATCAACTGATAATCCTGATCCAGTGGCTAAAGCGATAGGTCGTTTGCTTGATCATATGCATTTAATGGACGATCGAGTGTCAAAGTTATGTAAGGAAGTGAATAATCTAGGTGGTGACGTTTGCCCTAAAGATCTACCTGAGCTTAGTGTTGGTGAATTTGTTGAAGATGAAAAAGCGGCGGCTAAGCGCAGAGAAAGTAAAGTAGAGAGTTTTGATCCCGAGATATAAGTATTCCCTTAAATAAACCCAATGAATTGTAAATAAAATAGTAATAGTTGACTAAAACACTCAACTATTACTATTCGCTGTTAGATTATTAGTGTAGAATACTTGAGTATATTACTCAGGTATATATTTGACTATTTTGTAGGGATATGTAAAATTGCGCAAAATAATTACTCTTGTAAATATTTTCGCTCCTGTAAGGGTCTAAATAATTATTCAATGACATGTATTAAATTGAGCACATTATGAAACTAACCTCTAAAGGGCGTTATGCGGTGACAGCCATGTTAGATGTCACTATTCACGGTGCGTTAGGACCAGTATCATTAGCTGATATTTCTGAGCGACAAGGTATTTCTCTTTCGTATTTAGAGCAGTTATTTTCTAAATTACGTAAAGGCGGTTTAGTTAATAGTATTCGTGGACCTGGTGGCGGTTATCGCTTGGGTAAATGCTCAGCAGAAATTGCCGTAGCAGATGTTATTAGCGCTGTGAACGAGAGCGTGGACGCCACGAAGTGCCAAGGTAAAGGAAATTGCCAAGGTGGAGAACAATGCTTAACCCATTCTTTATGGGAAGGCTTGAGTGAGCGCATTGAAGAATTTTTGAAGAATATAACTTTAGCAGAGCTAGTCGCTAAAAATGATGTACAAGCAGTTTCTAAAAGACAAGATAATGTTTACAAACGCAGTAATAAAGAACAATCGTTACAAACAATTATTCCCATCAATTTTTAAAGAACATAGTATTAAGTGGAGAAAGAGAGCAAATGAAGCTTCCTATTTATTTTGATTATTCAGCAACTACCCCTGTTGATAAACGCGTTGCGGAAAAAATGATGCAATATATGACTACCGATGGTCATTTTGGTAATCCTGCGTCACGTTCACACAAATTTGGTTGGCAAGCAGAAGAAGCTGTTGATATTGCTCGTAATCAAGTAGCTGAATTAATTAATG
This sequence comes from Colwellia sp., assembly GCA_013215465.1. Taxonomy (GTDB): domain Bacteria; phylum Pseudomonadota; class Gammaproteobacteria; order Enterobacterales; family Alteromonadaceae; genus Colwellia. The sequence continues at coordinate 54,730 of JABSOW010000024.1, forward strand.
CTGACCCACGTGAAATTGTTTTCACTTCTGGTGCAACAGAATCTGATAACCTTGCAATTAAAGGTGCGGCTAATTTTTATAACAAAAAAGGTAAGCATATTATTACCTGTAAAACAGAGCATAAAGCTGTTTTAGATACGTGTCGTGAATTAGAACGCCAAGGTTTTGAAGTGACTTATCTTGCGCCTGAAGATAATGGTTTAATTGATTTAAATAAACTTGAAGCAGCGATGCGCGATGATACTATTTTAGTTAGTATTATGCATGTGAACAATGAAATTGGTGTTATTCAAGATATCAGTGAAATTGGCGAAATGTGTCGTGCTCGTAAAATTATCTTCCATGTTGATGCAGCGCAAAGCGTCGGTAAAATTAATATTGATATGCAGCATTTAAAGGTTGATTTACTGTCTATATCAGCACATAAAATGTATGGGCCCAAAGGTATTGGCGCTTTATATGTAAGCCGTAAACCACGTGTTCGTTTAGAAGCACAAACACATGGTGGTGGACATGAGCGTGGTATGCGTTCAGGCACCTTAGCGACTCATCAAATTGTCGGTATGGGTGAAGCTTGTAAACTTGCGAAAGAAGAAATGGCACAAGATCTTGCTCATGTTACGGCCATGCGTGACCGTTTATGGGCTGGCGTAAATAGCATGGAACAAGTATTTGTTAATGGTGATTTTGACAAACGTTATCCTGGTAATTTAAATGTTAGCTTTAACTTTGTTGAAGGTGAATCATTAATTATGGCGTTAAAAGATTTAGCCGTATCCTCAGGTAGTGCTTGTACTTCAGCGAGCCTAGAGCCTTCATATGTATTACGTGCATTAGGGTTAAATGATGAAATGGCGCATAGCTCAATCCGTTTTAGTTTTGGTCGTTTCACCACGGCAGAAGAAATAGATTACGCTATCGAATTAATACAAAAATCTATTGGTCACTTACGTGACATGTCACCGCTTTGGGAAATGTTCAAAGACGGTATTGATTTAGACTCAATTGAATGGGCGGCACATTAGTTCTTTACTTAAGATATTAAGGTAAATAAATAATGTACGCAGTTAGGAGAAAATATTATGGCTTATAGCGAAAAAGTAATCGATCATTATGAAAATCCACGTAACGTTGGTTCTATGGATAAAAATGATCCATCAGTAGCGACAGGTATGGTTGGCGCACCAGCGTGTGGCGATGTAATGAGGTTACAACTAAAAATATCTAAAGATGGCATTATTGAAGATGCTAAATTTAAAACATACGGCTGTGGCTCTGCTATTGCTTCAAGTTCATTGGTTACTGAGTGGGTCAAAGGTAAGTCAATTGAAGAAGCTGGCAAAATTAAAAATACTGCCATTGCTGAAGAGTTAGCTTTACCGCCGGTAAAAATTCATTGCTCAATTTTAGCTGAAGATGCAATTAAAGCAGCGATTGAAGATTATAAGAGCAAGCAAGGCTAATAACTTTTGAACGTTGGGCTATAAAAGAATAAAGTGAGAAAGTAGAATGTCAGTTACTATGACGCCAGAGGCAACAGAACGCGTTAAATCTTTTATGACTAACCGAGGTAAAGGCCTTGGTCTACGTCTAGGAATCAAAACTACGGGTTGCTCAGGTTTGGCTTATGTACTTGAGTTTGTCGATGATTTAAATGAAGGCGATAAAGTTTTTAACATTGAAGATGTAAAAATCATCATTGATGCCAAAAGCTTAGTTTACCTTGATGGCATTGAATTAGATTTCGTTAAAGAAGGTCTAAATGAAGGCTTTAAGTTCACCAATCCAAACGCCAAAGGTGAGTGCGGCTGTGGTGAATCATTCAATGTATAATTTTTCTGTTTATCTCTTTGCTATTTTGCCCAGCTGCGGCGTTGAAAGTACTCATTGACTAGCGTCAACTCCGTGCTTTCGCCTTGCATCAGAACAAACTAGCATGGAGCTAAACATAAAATAGCTTAAGTTATTTTTAAATTTTAGAGCAAAAACTATTTTGAATTACTTCCAGTTATTCGACATTGAAGTTAGTTTTGATGTCGATTTAAATCATTTATCACAAACTTATCAAACCTTGCAAAAAACAGTTCACCCTGACAGGTTCGCTCATGCATCATCTCAAGATCAATTATTAGCTGTGCAAAAATCAGCTGAAATTAATGATGCTTATCAAACATTGAAGCAACCACTAAAACGTGCTGAACACATATTAACACTGCGGGGTGCTGAGATGCCTAATGAGCAACAATCATTTAGTGATACCAGCTTTCTAATGCAACAAATGGAGCTTAGAGAGATGCTTGCAGAGGTAAAGTTTGCCGATGATATTGAGGCAGCTTTTGAGCATGCTCAACAGACTTTAACTCAAGAATATCAACAGCTCCTTGATGTTATGCACAAACAATTATTTGAAAATAATACCGCAGCAAATGCGTTAGCATGCGATAATTTACGAAAGTTAAAGTTTTACCAAAAACTAAATATTGAGGTTGATCGCCTCGAAGATAGTTTATTTGACGACTAATGAGTACCAATCACTTAGTTAAAAAACAGCATTATAGCGAAATTTACCTACAACACTGAATTTATAAAACATGGCTTTATTACAAATTGCAGAACCCGGTCAAAGCACCGTTCCTCACGAACATCGATTAGCCGCAGGTATTGATTTAGGTACAACTAATTCATTAATTGCCAGTGTACAAAGTGGCAATGCTAGTACCTTATCAGATCAACAAGGTCGTGATATTTTACCTTCTATTGTTAGTTATCAAGAGCCTTCAGCAGAAGGTAACTCTTCATTAAGTAATTCCCCATCAGGTAATAACATTTTAGTTGGTGAAGCGGCGAAAGCGTTAAGTGTTAGTGATCCGCAAAATACTATTGTTTCAGCAAAACGCTTAATTGGTCGTTCATTGGCCGATATTCAGAGTAAATATCCTTCATTACCGTATCAGTTTTGTGGTGATGAAAATCATCCTGAAATAGTGACGCGTCAAGGGAATATTAACCCAATACAAGTCTCGGCTGAAATATTAAAAACCTTAATCCAACGAGCTGAGCAAGCTTTGGGTGGTGAGTTAATGGGTGTAGTGGTTACTGTACCTGCACATTTTGATGATGCTCAACGTCAAAGTACTAAAGATGCGGCTAAACTTGCTGGTGTTAATGTTTTGCGTTTATTAAATGAACCAACTGCTGCCGCTGTAGCCTATGGGCTTGATTCAGGTCAAGAGGGCGTTATAGCCATCTACGACTTAGGTGGTGGCACTTTTGATATTTCTATCTTACGCCTAACTAAAGGCGTATTTGAAGTACTTGCTACTGGTGGTGATTCCGCCCTTGGTGGTGATGATTTTGATGTAGTACTCGTTGATTATCTTATCGAACAAGCAGGCTTAACTAGACCATTCTCTCCTTCGTTAGAACGTCAATTGATGCAACAAGCCTGTGCCGCTAAAGAGCAGTTATCTGAGCAAGAAAGTGTCGAGGTTGTTTTAACGCTAGTTTCTGGGCTAGAGCAGGAAAAAACGTGGACGACCACCTTAAGCAAAGCAACTTTTGATAGCTTGATTGCTACTTTAGTTAAAAAAACCTTACGCGCTTGTCGTCGTAGCTTGAAAGATGCGCAAATTAGCACTGATGAGGTGTTAGAAATTGTTATGGTTGGTGGCTCTACACGGGTACCTCTAGTGCGCAGTGAAGTAGAAAAGTACTTTAGCAAAACGCCATTAACCTCTATCGATCCTGACAAGGTAGTTGCCATTGGCGCAGCGATTCAAGCAGATATTTTAGCGGGTAATAAACCAGACAATGACATGTTGTTGCTTGATGTTATCCCATTATCCTTAGGTTTAGAGACTATGGGGGGCTTGGTTGAAAAAGTGATCCCACGTAATACCACAATCCCTGTGGCAAAAGCGCAAGAGTTTACCACGTTTAAAGATGGTCAAACGGCGATGGCGGTGCATGTATTACAAGGCGAGCGCGAGTTAGTTGATGACTGTCGTTCATTAGCACGTTTTGAGCTACGGGGTATTCCTCCTATGACTGCGGGTGCAGCACATATTCGCGTTACCTTTAAAGTCGATGCTGACGGCTTATTGTCGGTTAGTGCCATGGAAAAATCATCTGGTGTTGAGTCGAGTATCGAAGTTAAGCCTTCTTTTGGCTTAGATGACAGTAAAATAACGCAAATGATTAAAGACTCGATGAACAATGCTAAAGCAGATATAGATGCACGTATGTTAAAAGAGCAGCAAGTAGATGCAGCACGAGTGATTGAATCAATTCAAGCGGCGTTATCTACTGATAGTCATTTATTACCAGCACAAGATATAAATGATATTGAAACGGCGATTAAAGCACTGGCACAAATTAGCCAAGGTTATGATGTCGGTGCTATTGAAGCAGCAATTGCTGCCTTAGATCACAGTACGGCGTTATTCGCAGAGCGTAGAATGGATAGCTCTATTAATAAAGCGTTAACAGGCCAATCGGTAGATAAGCTGTAAAACTAATATACATTAAAGATACTAGTATCGAATTACAAAGATACAACTGAAAGAGATAATTAACATGCCCCAAATTATATTTTTACCCCATAAAGAATTGTGTCCAGAAGGTGCTGTGGTTGAAGCTAAAACTGGCGAGAGTGTCCTTAATGTTGCGTTGGCAAATAATATCGGTATAGAACACGCTTGTGAAAAAGTATGCGCTTGTACTACTTGCCACGTTATAATCAGAGAAGGGTTTGATTCTTTGAAAGAAAGTGATGAGCTTGAAGATGATTTACTTGATAAAGCATGGGGCTTAGAGCCAGATTCTCGCCTTGGTTGTCAAGCAATAGTCACCGATGAAGACTTAGTTGTAGAGATTCCTAAGTACACTATTAATATGGTTTCTGAAAGTCATTAATCTTAGTTAATTTACCTTGATTAAAATATTTCAAAACAGGTAGTCGCATGAAAATGTTACTACCTTTTTTATGTTCAGGATGAACGGTATATCGCAATGCCATGACGTCACATGGATGTGGATTATTAGACAATACAGACAATGCGAGGGTACAGGAAGTACCTTATAGAGAGTGCCGGAGCAATTATCCTGAGCACGTTGTCCTGATGGCAAAGAGCGTGTATAAAATGAGACATATGAAAAACCAGCAAACTTGCTTTACTTCCTTTAGGCATAATATCGAAAGCTACGCCTTACCTGAACGATTTACCTTTCCTTTTTACTATCAGCCACATCCATTATGCCTATTGGCAGTGCAAGAATTACAACAGCAATTAAATAATAATGCTAATTACCAGCAAGAGTTTGCTCGAACGGGCAAGATGTTTGGGGTGCTGTTAGTTAAAAATCTACAAGGTGAGGTAGGTTATCTTTGTGCTTTCTCTGGTAAGCTAAATGTAGCTCAGGCTAGTATTAATTTTGTGCCAGCTGTTTTTGAGGCGTTAGCGCCAACGGATTTTTATCAAAGGCAGAATGTTATTATTAATCAACTGAATCAACAATTACAGCAGTTGCAGAATAATGATGATATTAAACAAGGGCAGAAAGCACTAATAAATAACGAAGAACAATACCAACAAGAAGTTAGTGCTTACCAACAGCTAATGACAATAAACCGTGCTAACAGGAAAGAACAACGAAGTGCTGCTCAACAAACTTTAACTAGCCTCGACTTTCTTCTGTTGAAAGATAAGTTAGCGAAAGAAAGTGTTTTTGATAAAAATCAGTTACGTGACTTAAAAACTTACTGGCGAGAAAAAATTAATGCAGTGCAAGAGAAGCTGCACATTTTTACCGATGAAATTACTCAGCTTAAAGATAAACGTAAGCAATTATCGAACGCCTTACAAAATAAGCTATTTGAGCAATATCGTTTCCTAAATAGCGCCGCGACGGAAAAAAATCTCGCCGAGTTATTTATTGATACCCCGTATCAAATACCACCCGCAGGCGCGGGAGATTGTGCAGCACCTAAGTTATTACAATATGCCTTTAAGTCTGGTATGACCCCTTTGGCTGTGGCCGAGTTTTGGTGGGGACAAGCGCCTAAATCTGAAATACGTCAACACAAAAGGTTTTATGGTGCTTGCATTGGTAAGTGCAAGCCTATTCTAGCGCATATGCTAGCAGGAATAGTACTTGATGATGATCCTTTATTAATAAATCCAGCCGCCAATAAAGCACTTGAAATCGTTTATCAAGATGATGTTATGGTCGTGGTTAATAAACCAAATGAATTTTTATCTGTACCGGGTAAAAATATTGAAGACTCAGTATATTTACGCATCAAGCAGCAATTTCCTAAAGCAACAGGAACATTGATTGTACACCGCTTAGATATGTCAACTTCTGGCCTGATGGTGTTAGCGTTAACTAAACGAGCGCAAAAATCTCTCCAAAAGCAATTTATTAGTCGTACCATTAAAAAACGCTATGTTGCATTACTTGAAGGAAAAGTAGCAGGGCTACTTGATGAAAATAGCACTACTCGTTCTGCGCAAAGCGTAGGCGATATTACTTTACCTTTACGTGGTGATTTTGATGATCGGCCAAGACAGTTAGTATGCTTTGACCATGGCAAAGCGGCTAAAACTCAATGGCAAGTTATTAAACAAGTAGCGGGAAGAACTAAACTTTATTTATACCCAGAAACAGGGCGAACTCATCAACTTCGGGTACACTGCGCCCACCCCCTTGGGTTAAACCTACCTATATTGGGTGATGATCTGTATGGTAGAGATCAAATGGCTGATAGAAAAGCTCAGCGCCTACACTTGCATGCAGAAAAGTTAACGTTGAATCATCCTATTACTAAAGCCGTGATGACCTTTCAGCTAGACGCTGACTTTTAATTAAACCAATATCAAATAGCTCAGTTGCCTTATTCAGTGTGTTAGGTATTTTAAATAAAATGAGCGTCGTTATATTGTTTAGATAATTTCTCTAATGAAATTGCAAAATCAGTAATATCTTTTAAATTATTACTTTTTTATAATGTTTGGCAAATAGGCACATATTCTTTTTGTTAATAACAGCAATAATGATTTATCTACCAGCTCTGTCTTTATCAAGGGTAGAGAAATAGGTGGTTTTTCCATTTATTTAAAGCTTAAATGCTGTTTTAATTCTGAAATTAATTCTCGTTGTAATGTCGGTTTACGTAAGTAACTATTAAAGTTTTTCTTTACGTTGAATCACATAATCATCACGCATGTTGCTAATATTTGTGGGGATCACTCAGGCTCTGGCCCCTTTTACTTCTCTATGTAAAAGCTAATAGCTTAATAAAGGATATCGTCATGGGGCCATGAAAAGTTAAGGTATAGCTGAAATCTTACCATTGATTTCATTATCTTTTATTTTAACTTGAACTCTTATGTTGATGTATATTATAGTGATAAACATTAATGAACTTACTTATATAGACTAGAGTATCGCCTGTTTTTTTATTAATAATCGCTGTGTTAATTATTTGAATTGGTTTTGCCCTGTTAGTTATTGCCTTTTATCTATTACGTAAGCTTCCGTCTTTTTAAGCTAAAAGAAGTAAAAAATGTCAAACAATCTGAATGTTGCAATTATTAATGAAGAAGTATTTATGGCAGATGACGAGTTTATTGTCAGTAAAGCCGATCTTCGTGGTCGCCTTACTTATGTCAATCGTACCTTTATGGAAATGGCACTACTTTCTGAGGCGCAACTGCTGAGTAAAAATCATAATATTATACGACATCCTGATATGCCTAAGGGGGTTTTTAATTTACTTTGGCAGTCAATTAAAAAAGAACAAGAATTTTTTGGTTTTATTAAAAACTTACGTAATGATGGTCGTTATTACTGGGTTTTTGCTAACGTCACGGCCGAATATGATACTAAGGGTAAATTAATGGGCTTTCTTTCGGTCAGGCGAAAACCACCAGCTTCGGCCATTGCTACCATAATTCCTTTGTACCAACAAATGTTGCAACTTGAGCGTTCAGCCAGCTCAGCTAAAATTTCTGAGCAAAGCTCGGTTGAATTTTTACAGCAACAATGTAGCCAATTCAACACGGATTACCAACATTTCATCATTGATTTGTTTAATGAAAATAATGATGGAGCCAAAAAATGAATCAACCCACTGCTTCTGCTCGTTTAAATAAAAATAGAAAAGCCTATGCTAATATTCCACTGTTGCGTACTAAACTGGTATTTTACGCTGGTTTATTAGCTGGTGTGGCATTTTTGATGTTTATGTATGTGGTTTTTTTACACGGCATGGACTGGTTTATGTTGGCAGCCGCGTCCATTATAAGCTTGATTGCAGGTAAGATTTTTTTTGGTTTTAACAGTTATCTAACCACCTTAGGTCACATTAATGAAGTACTGCTGAGTGCCAATCAAGGCTATTTAACTGGCCGTATCACCAAAACCAAAGGCTTGGGTGAAGTGGGGAAAGTGGCTTGGGAGTTAAATGAATTTCTCGATATTTTGGAAAATTATTTCAATGAGGTCAATACCTGTTTTCGTTATGCCGCGCAGAATGACTTTTCGCGCCCAACCTTTCCAGCAGCTCTACCTGGTCGATTAAAGGCATCGTTAGAACACATTAATGTATCTCTTAGGGCGATGAATGACAATGTTGAGTTTATTTCTAAAAATGCGTTAACCAGCGAACTGTACCAGTTGAATACCAAAAATCTGATTGATGATTTGAATACTAGTCAAAGAGATCTTCATAAAATAAACAATGAAATCACTCAAATAGAGAAACTAGCAGTAGCAAATGCCGCCTCGGCAAAAACAAGTGATGAAGCCGTTGTTAATATCACTGAATCCCTTGGTACTATCAGTGTAAATGTTGACTCGGTCGCGCATGTGGTTACTGAGTTGATTGAAGATAGCAAAGAAATAACCAAGGCTTTATCTACCATCACAGCTATTGCTGATCAAACCAATTTATTAGCCCTCAATGCTTCTATTGAAGCGGCGAGAGCGGGTGAACACGGCAGAGGCTTTGCTGTAGTTGCTGATGAAGTGAAAGCATTATCTGCCAGAACTAAAGATACCGCGGATGAAATCTCTATTATTTTAACGTCATTCTCTCAACGTATCAGTGAAATTAGCCGACAGGCAGAGCAATCGGTTAATTTAACAAAGGATGCGAATAATTTAATTAATGGCGTGCATACTGATATTAATACCTTATTAAAATCAGCCATTAAAACATCTCAGTTGGTTGATTTTGCAAAAGATCAGGCCGCAGGCTCTTTGGTTAAAGCCGATCTTATGGTGTATAAGCAAAATGGCTATCGTAGCATCACTAACCCGGAAGACAATGACTCACGTGCTATGGTCACTATTGACTGCCACGAGTGTTTATTTGGCCAGTGGTATTATGGTGAGCAAGGCGCTATGTTCAAGCAAACCTCTAGCTTTGAAAAAATTCCTTATGTCCATGAACAGTTACATCAATCAATCTCTCAAGCGATTGATAAGTTATCGCTTAACTGGGAAGTTGATGAAAACGTTCGCGGGCAAATAGTCACAGCAATGGAGCAAATGGAAAGTTTCAGTCAAACACTGTCGGAGTACATTGATGCAATTATCATAGAAAAACAACATCAAAATATAAACAACAGTACGAATACCATGGGCAGTTAAATCAAGCAATTGTATATAGCAAAAGGTAAGCCTGTGGCCATGCTCTTTCTTGGGTTACCGATAAAGGGCAGTAATTGTGGTGTCTGTTTGCTATTGGTGGCTGCTTTTATCCGACATTGAATATAGGGTACTTTGATGTTTCTGGGATTTTAGTCACCTTAGCTCTGACCCGCACGGCAAGATCATTATAAATTGAACTTTTTGCTTTAGTCACGATCAGATCTCAATATAATACATTGAGGTAATTAA
>JABSOW010000025.1 GCA_013215465.1 Colwellia sp.
AAGGCGCACATACTTATAAACACAAAGCCAATATATCGACAGAATTACAAAAGCGTCAGGAAGCCTTACCTAAAGAAATTACCGATATTGCATGGCAAGCCCAACTGAGGCTGTGCCGCCGATACAATCGACTACTGAGCAGAGGAAAACATCGCAATGTTGTGGTTATCGCCATTGCCAGAGAGATGGCTGCTTACCTATGGGCTATTGCCCGTGAAGTTGTTATTACACCAGTTAATACACGATTAAGAATATCGAGAGTACCTGCATGATAAAAAGTTTTGAGTTAGCGCATTGGGTCAAGCATCGGCTGTGGCATAACCACCGAGGGCGTTAGGCTGGCAACGGTATTTATTATCGTTGAACCACGAGCATAGACTGAAATCAGGTGCCACGACGGAATAAGTAAGGTAGGCGCTGCTAACCAATAGGTTAGTAATCCACGAATATCAGCATGATAACCGACGAAATTACTTGCTTCATCTATGCGTTAACTCTTTTATTTTAAAAGAAGACACTATGGCTCTAAATTAATGAGCAGGGATCGGTGTATTTAACTTGACGTGGGGAGTCATACCAACGCCCAATTAACGGGCTAAGTAATAGTTGGCTAAAATGTGTAGCGAAGCGAAACGCGGCCAACTGTTACGTGTCACGTTAAATTGCTTGTTATATGCAATGCTGGTTAAACCAAGCGATACAATAACTTAAAGGCACTGTTAAATAAACATTAGCCTCTATTTTGAGCCACACAAATAACCGATTTAGAGCGAATGGTTTTGCTATTCCGAGTCTGAGGGATTTCCCAAACAGTGAATAAACCTATTCGTGGTAAAACATAAAAGCCTGATTTGGCGAAACGCAAAGGTTTTGCCCTAAAGCTAGTTTTAAAAACATATAACGCTAATATTAAGCGGCTAAGTACAATTTGCTAAACTGCGCGGAGCGCGAGCAAACTGTACGTGTCCGTTTGAATTTTCTTGTTATTTGATGGTAGCGGAAAACTACTAACGATAACAAGAACTTTAATTAATTTGTCAGCCCGACCGTAGAACTAAAAAGTACCCAGCAACACGACTAACCAAGCAGTGATTTTTGAGCCTAAAACTAAAGTTTGAACAAGCGAATGGCTTTACTTTAAGTGTCTTTAAAAACGTAAAGCCTATTCGCGCATTTAACTAACCGAGTAGGCGAAAATTGAGGCGTAACCCACCAATCCAATTTGAAAAACACCGCTTTTACAAATAAATAATTGCGTGATTTCGTGTTGCCAAATAACAGTTTATTATGAGGCAAAATTCCTTCTTTCTACAAGATAAGATTAATTGTCCATAATTTTATAATGTTAAAAGATTACTGTATTGTTATGGTTAAATCAATGAGTTAAAAATATAGTTACAACTGATTGATGTGTGAAAGAAGGAAATATTCCTTCTTTCTTGTAGAAAGAAGGAATTAAAATGGTCTGTATAAATGCACAGGTACTTAAAGATAAATATTAAGATTATTTTGTTATTAAAAAAAGTCCTCTTATAAACGAGTCAACTAAGAGTAATCTTGGGCACAGCCGCTTTAGTTAACGTAACGTAGCAAAAAATTTCAGACCTGATTTGACTTACATTTTGCAAAGTCGTTAGTAGCCTTTACTAAGGCATCAATGATTTTTGCTTCACTTGCCACATGTCCGGCCATTTCAATAATTGACAACTCAGCCTCTGGCCAGTGCTCTTTTAATTGCCATGCTTGTTCAACAGGACATACCATATCTAGGCGACCGTGAATGATTTTTGTTGGGATATGTCGAATATTCCCTATATTTTCTAGTAACGGCGTATTGGCAGTAAAACATTGATTCAATGAATAATACAGTTGAATAATCGCGGGAGCCTTATCGTCTTCTTCTGTTGAGTTTTTTTCTTTTGAACGTTCTTCAAAATTTAGTGACTCTTGCCAGTAAATAAGACTGGCTTCCCAATGTTGTATCTTATTATAAATATCGCTTGATACATCGCTATTATCATCAGTGAGTTGTTGATAAATTGCTGATAAAGGCCGAGCTTGTTGAGATAAAGGTAAATGTTGAACTAAGTTATGCCAAGCCTCAGGAAAAATTTTAGCCGCGCCATTTTCGCTATAAACCCAATCAATGTCTTGCTGTCGAGCTAAAAATACTCCGCGTAATATTAAGCCAGATACTTGTTCAGGAAAATTTATTGCATAATATAAAGCCAATGTAGCCCCCCAAGAACCACCAAAAACCAACCACTGTTCAATGCCAATATGTTGTCGTATTGCTTCCATGTCTTGCGCAAGGTTCGCGGTGGTATTTTGTTCTAACAAGCCATAAGGACGAGATCGGCCACAGCCACGTTGATCAAATAAAATAATATGATAAAGCTTAGGATCAAAATAACATCGGTGTGATGGCCGACATCCAGAGCCGGGACCACCATGTAAAAACACCACAGGAATGCCTAAAGGGTTGCCACATTGTTCTACATAAATGTGATGTTCGGTCACTAAATTTTCGCTAGCTAGTCCACCTGCTTGTGCATCCGTTAGTGCACCATTACTGACGGCTAAGTGGTAGTGACTAAAAGGCTCAAGGGCAGGGTAGAGTGACAACATATAGTTTATACCTACTTATCTTTGCTGGCTAAATTTAGGACTAAAACTAATAAGGGCCAACACTGCTGTTATTACTGTGGCGCTCAATATCACGCTAAAAGCGCTTAAGTTGAGTTGGCCAAAAAGTGCAAATCGTAATAATTCTACACAATAAGTAAAAGGGTTGTACTGGCAAAGCCAATATATCCATATACTGGCTTCTTGCATTTTCCACAACGGATATAAAGCACTTGATAGAAAGAACATCGGAAAAATAACAAAGTTCATTACTCCAGCAAAATTTTCCAATTGCTTGATTAAGCTTGATAACAGTAAACCTAACGCGCCGAGGAAAAAAGCAATCATAAAAACGGCTGGTGCTGCGGTTAAATATCCTAACAGTGAAATATCTACATCAACCAATTGCGCACAAAGTAAAAAAACATATACTTGCATTAAGGATAAAAAAGCAATGGCAATAAGTTTACAACACAATAAGAACGGCATGGGTAGCGGACTCATCAATAGTACTTTCATACTGCCCATTTCTCTGTCATAAACCATGGAAAGTGAACTTTGCATGCCATTAAATAACACTATCATGCAGCATAAGCCGGGAATGATATATTCTTGGTAAGTGATATAGGTGCCATAAGGCTCCATGATAGAAACACCCAATGCCGCCCTAAAACCTGCGGCAAAAACAATTAGCCATAACAGTGGCCTAACTAAGGCGCTAAATAAACGTGAACGTTGTTGAAAAAAACGAAAAACCTCACGTTTAACAATACCTAAGCAGCAATAAAAATATTGGTTTAAGGTCATACTACCTCCGTATTGTGAATTAAAGCAAAGTACAGTTGGTAAACATCAGCTACCTTGTATTGTTTACACAACTTACTGCTTTGGTCTTGTGCTTGAATTTCACCTTTGTTGATAACGATAAGTCGATCGCTTGGCTCTACTTCATCCATTAAATGTGTCGTCCACAATACACAAATATCTCGTTGAGAACATAAGTTGCGAACATAAGAAATAATTAATAGGCGGCTGTCAACATCTAAGCCTACGGTCGCTTCATCAAGTAATAACACCTTAGGTTGATGAATGAGTGCTCGGGCAATTTCTACCCGTCGCCTATGGCCACCGTTTAAGGTTCTTACTTTATCGTGTAAACGTTCAGTTAAACTTAATTGCGCTAATATAATGTCGATATGGATCAGTGCTTTTTTAGGGGCGATTCCATGCAAAGAAGCATAATAGAGCAGGTTTTGTTTTACTGATAAATCTAAATCTAAGGTACTTTGCTGAAATACCACGCCCATTTGCGACATTATTGTTGATTTACTCTTACTTAAATCATTATCGTTAATATGAATTGTGCCATGAACGGTTTGGGTAAGCCCTGTTAATAATGATAACAAGGTACTTTTACCTGCACCATTTGGGCCTAACAATACGTTAAACCCTGCGGGTAAGGTTAAGTTTACTTTGTTAAGTGCTATTTTTTTGCCGTAAGCGAAAGATAAATCGTTGGTTACTATGCCCATAAAGTTACTCCTTCACTATTTTGTATTGTGCTTGATAGCCACACCCCAAGGATAGCGACCTACTTTTATTGATTTGGTCACTTTCATTTTAGTAACATCAATAACTGATACATCACCACTAATACCATTGGTGGTAAGTAGTTGGCTTTGATCTTGATTTAGGGCTAATTGCCAAACGCGGCGACCCACTAATAAATACTTTTCAATTTCCATGGTTTTTCTGTTAATTACGGCGACATGGTTTGCTGGCCCTAAGGCAACAAAAGCGTAACGACCATCAAGGCTTAACTCTATCCCTACCGGTTGCACTCTATCGCGATGAATACCGCGAATGGCAAAGTTAAATTCTTTGATTATTTTTTTACTGGCAACATCTATAACAACAACAGCGCCGCCAATTTCAGAGCTTACCCATAAAAACTTATTATCTTGGGTGAACTGCGCAGATCTAGGTCTTGCGCCCACTAAGGTATTAGCAATAATTTCGTTAGTTTTAGTGTCTATCCAGTGCACCATATTGGTTGTTTCTGAGGTAACCACCACAAGATTACCATCAGGACTTACCGCTAGGCCTTCTGGCTCTACGCCTACATCTATTTGAGCAATAACCATACTGGTGGCAATGTCTATTACCGTTAAAATAGCATCGTCTTCATTTGAGGTATAAATAATTTTACCATTTGGATGTAAAGCGATCGTTTCAGGATCTTCGCCTGAAGGTAATTCACCCACAATTTCTTCGGTGTTTAAATCGAGTATTTGAATGCGATCTGAGTCACTAGCACATATGTAAGCAAGCGATTGATCATGATTAAAAATAATCCCTCTTGGTCTTTGACCAACAGCAATTTTTCTAATCACTTTTTGCTGTTCAAGATCTATTACCGAAATATTATCGTCTTTTTCGTTGGTAACATAAGCAAGCTCACCCGCTGTTACCAATAAACTCTGGCTGATAAAAAGCAAGCCTAGTAATAATTTTATCTTCATAATTGACCTTTTAAAAGTAATGTTTTTAATATGAGTATTTGACTGTACATATTTGAATAACTAATTAGCATGACATTGAGACTCTTGTTGATCGAAACCTAAGGTATCTAATTCAGTTTTAGGGTGTAAAATGCCCGCTTGCGGAGATTGAGATACTAAACCATGAGGTTGTATTAATGCTATTGGCATTCTTAGCTGGCCATTCCAAGTGCGAAAGCTAAGCTTACGCCCTTTATACGCGGCTAATTTAAAATCAGCGGATTTAATATAAGCCGATAACTCTTTTACTGCTGCTGAATTGGTTTTATGAACGGCTTGGGCAATAGAGCGCACAGCAAGATAGCCATTAAAATCAATTTCATTCATGTAACGAGTTGTTAATTTATTAAAGCGAGTTTGTAATTGCGCCGCTCCCCATTGTTCTATTACTTGGTGCCAAGATAACGCTTCAAGACCGGCAGAGCCGACAACAGGCCTAGGTAGGTAGGTATTAAAAGGAATATACTCGGCAAAGTCTTTAGTTTGATCGGCAACATAAACCACATCATATTCTGCTGATGTTTGGGTGAAAAGGGGTATTTCTTGCTGAGCACTGCGTCTGAGATCGGTATTAAAACTCCAGATCTTTTCGGTAATTATTTTGAGGCCATAGCGCTTAGCCGAGCGTTTAAAAGATTTAGCTAGTGCAATATCGGCTGGTTTTTCACCACGAATAAGCAATACTTTATTTAAACGTCGATAAAGCAGCCATTGAGCAAGTGCGTCTGACTTCATCGCATTGCTTGGCGCGGTATGTAAAAGTGTATTTAAGCATTGGCTGTTACGTAACTCATTGGAAAATTCACTTATATTGAACAATAAAATGTTTTTATTTTGTGCCCACAAGTTGATTTCATTCAACACCGGCAGGGGCGCATCAAGGATAAAAATAGCTTTTCCGCTGTTGAATTCTTCCTTTAAACGAGCCAGTAAGTTTTGCTGTTTGGTAAATTCAAAGGAGGTTAGGGTAAAGTGTTGTTGTAAAAATTTTCCGGTGGTATTTGAATCATCTATTGCTAACCTTGCTCCTTGATAACCACTATCACTGGCCATTTTTATAATATTTGATAATGCTGGCGCATGCTGCTGGTGCAGCTTTAAATAAGTAATATCAATAGATAAAGCCGTTGAAAAAACACTGAAACTAGTTAAAAAACCAGATAAAAGCATGAAAGAGATAAAGTGCATTAGTGTTAATTTTTTGGGTAAACTTTGTTTTTGCATGGGTTTTTAATCTCAGCGTGAGAAGTCATAACATCTTATTATTTATCATCATATAGTAGTAATGAACTGATTTATAGAGAGGGCATTTGTTGTCTAACTGCTATTAACTGTTTGTTTATTAAACATTTGTTTGTTTTTTGTGTGATTGATATTGATTGAAATCATACTAAAGGATGAGGCGAACATATCTAAAGTACAGTTCGGAAATTACCAACTATTCGCTAAACTAGCTTTATACAATTTAAAAGTAGCACCTAGAGGTTTTAAAAATGACTAAGTTAAATTTTAAGCGTAAATGCTTGATAGCCTGTATATCTCTTTTTTCGTATGGCGCATCAGGTCATGGCTCGGTAACTCCGCAATCAATCGACACATCTGAATTACCTCAGTTAGGGGAAGAGTGGCTAGAAAGAAACCCTTATCGCGAAGTAACGGGTGATGTGCGTACTGCTGTACTTGAAATTGGTGCGTCTGCATATAATCAAAATTGTGCTCGTTGTCATGGCTTAGGTGGCATTTCTGGCGGTATAGCCCCTGATTTACGTATGCTTGCAACTGATTATGATGGTGATGAGTGGTATGGCTATCGTGTACAAAATGGTGCGGTACGTAACGGCGCTGTTTATATGCCAAAAATGACTGAACACTTATCTGCAGAAGCACTTTGGGCTGTCCGCACTTGGTTAGAGTCTGTTAGCAATGAAGAAGAGTAATTCCCGTTTACTTTGTTTCGCCTTTAGCTGTTGCTGGTTTCTTTGTGCAACAGCTTTTTCCCGATCTTACGATGATATTATAGAAAGTAATGAAATAGTTATTGCTGTCTATAGTGACTTTCGACCTTTTTCTTATCTAGGTAATGGCATAGATAAGGGTAAAGAGCAGGGCATAGATGTTGATTTAGCACGCATTATTGCCAAAAAACTCGGTGTTAAACTTCGTCTACGCTGGATGACTGCCGATGAAAGTGTTGATGATGATCTGCGTAACAATCTCTGGAAAGGACACTACCTTAAGCGAACAGTCGCTGATTTGATGTTAAGAGTACCATACGATAGAGAGTATTCTTTATTACGTGATGATATTGGCGAGTTAGTCCACCAACATGTTCATATGTTTGCGCCTTTTCATACCGAATCTTGGCAGGTTATCTATAACAGTAAAAAAATTGAATCAGTAGAAACCATTGCTGTTTTTCAATACCATGATATTGGTGTTGAAGTAGACTCAATTCCTCAGTTTTATCTCACTTCTGCTTTTCGTGGTCGTATGAGAGACCGTGCTAAACAATTCCCATCAATTAGTGAAGCCATTAGTGCGATGACCGAAAGTAAAGTTGATGCAGTGATGGGGCTTACCAGCCAAATTAGTCACTTGCAAAGTCAACTTTCTAAAACAGACTACCCATTGGCTAAAAATGCCTTTCCTATGATAGGACGTCAACAATGGGATATCGGTATGGCTGTTAAAGCCGATTATCGACAACTAGGTTATGCGGTGGCTGATATCGTTGAAAGCATGATTAAAACAGGCGAAATAGAGAAAATTTTCGCTAAATATAATGTTATTTATAAACTACCTAATTTATATAAAACCTCTGAATAAGTAGTCCTCCTAAATGATGAGTCAAATTCATACTGCTGTTCAGTAGTTAATAAAAGAACAACATTTTATGATTAATTCAACCTGCACAATTCAATTGAATTTTATAGGTATAACTAAGAATAAATAGCATCAGAAGCAAATTGTAGATTCAATTCCATGAGGGAAAAACAATGATTAAAACGACTAAAACTAAAGCATTGTCATTATCAATGATAGTCTCATTAGCGCTAACAGGTATGGCAAATGCTAATGTAACCAACAAAGATATTCTAAATGACCAAATGACAACGGAAGATGTTGTTACTTACGGCCTAGGCCTGAAAGGACAACGTTATAGTCCATTGAAAAAAATTAATACTGAAACTGTTAAAGAAATGCGACCTGTTTGGTCTTTTTCATTGGGCGGTGAAAAACAACGTGGCCAAGAATCACAACCAATGATCAAAGATGGCGTTATGTATATTACTGGTTCTTATTCACGTGTTTTTGCTATTGATGCCAGAACAGGTGATGAACTTTGGCAATATGATGCCAGATTACCTGATGGCATCATGCCATGTTGTGATGTGATCAACCGTGGTGTTGCTTTATACGGTGATTTAGTTATTTTTGGTACCCTAGACGCTAAGCTAGTTGCGCTTCATAAAGATACCGGTAAAGTTGTTTGGAAAAAGAAAGTAGAAGATTATAAAGCGGGTTATTCAATCACAGCTGCGCCAATTGTTGTTAAAGGTAAAGTGATTACCGGTGTTGCTGGTGGTGAATTTGGTATCGTTGGTAAAGTCAGAGCTTATGATGCTAAAAACGGTAACCTAGTATGGGAACGTCCTACTGTTGAAGGCCATATGGGGTATATTTGGAAAAATGGCAAGAAAATGGAGAACGGTATCTCTGGTGGTAAAGCCGGACAAACCTGGCCTGGTGACTTATGGAAATCAGGTGGTGCTGCTCCATGGAATGGTGGTACTTATGATGCTGATGTAGATTTACTGTTTTTTGGTACGGGTAACCCTGCACCTTGGAATTCACATTTACGCCCGGGTGATAACTATTTTTCATCATCTCGTTTAGCGATTGACCCTGATACGGGTAAAATTGTTTGGCATTTCCAAACCACACCACATGATGGTTGGGATTACGATGGTGTAAACGAGTTAATTTCTTTTGACTACAAGCAAAATGGCAAAACTGTTAAAGCGGCAGGTACCGCCGACCGTAATGGTTTCTTCTATGTACTTAACCGTGAAAATGGTGATTTCATCAGAGGCTTCCCAATTGTAGATAAAATATCTTGGGCTTCTGGTTTAGATAAAAACGGCCGTCCTATTTACATTGATAGTAACAGACCAGGTAACCCTGCTGACTCTAAAAAAGGTAAAAAAGGGACAACTGTTACCTCTGCGCCAGCTTTCTTAGGTGCTAAAAACTGGATGCCAATGGCTTACAGTAAAGATACTGAATTATTCTATGTACCAACAAATGAATGGGAAATGGATATTTGGAATGAACCAACGGCTTATAAAAAAGGCTCAGCATATTTAGGCGCTGGTTTTACTATTAAAGCGATCAATGAAGCATACATTGGTGTGTTAAGAGCAATGGATCCTAAAACGGGTAAAGAAGTTTGGCGTTACAAAAACTACTCACCGTTATGGAGTGGTGTGCTAGCGACTGCGGGTAATTTAGTCTTTATCGGTAACCCAGAAGGTTACTTGTTAGGTTTAAATGCTAAAACAGGTGATGTTGAATATAAATTCAATACTGGCTCTGGTATCGTTGGCTCTCCTATTACTTGGGAAATGGATGGCGAGCAATATATTTCAGTATTATCTGGCTGGGGTGGCGCTGTTCCTTTATGGGGTGGTGATGTAGCTAAACGTATTAAACACTTAAACCAAGGTGGCAGTGTTTGGACATTTAAACTACCTAAATAGAGACTATTTAGTTTAGTAAATATAAATATAAATATAAAAAGGTTGCCATTGGCAACCTTTTTTTTTACTGAAATAATTGCTCTAGAGAATTATAACGAGCAATCGTTACTTATTTTTTCTTTTGAATTGGTCACTACTAAAGCGGGTTAAACCTTTTTGGGCTTTATTCTTAGCGCTACGTTGCTTTTGACCCGGACTTGTTTTAAAGCCTTGCGCGTTATTCTTACCTTGTTTATTTTTATTACCCTGATTTCTTTGTTCACTACGCGTTTCTCGCGGCACTAAGCAGTTTGGCGCTGAGCCTATCAGTTTAGTTAAGCCCATTTTAGTTAACGCTTCACGAATAATCCCCCAGTTAAGTGGATCATGATAACGTAATATAGCCTTATGCAAACGACGTTGAATAGCGCCTTTTGGCACGGCAATGGAGCCACCTTCTTTGGCTAAATTCTTACTAGTAACATTACGTAAGGAGTTTAGCTCGGTATGATAAAGCGTAGTCGCATTGGCTAATGGTGAAGGGTAAAAATTTTGTACTTGATCTAATTTAAAGTTGTTGTCTTTTAGCCATAACGCTAAATTAACCATGTCTTTATCGGTAGTTCCAGGGTGAGCCGATATGAAATAGGGAATTAAATATTGTTTTTTACCCGCCAGCTTGGAGTAATGATCAAACATTTCTTTAAATTTGTCATAACTGCCCATGCCGGGCTTCATCATGTGATTTAATGGACCCTCTTCGGTATGTTCAGGCGCGATTTTTAAATAGCCGCCTACATGATGGGTCGCTAATTCTTTAATATAGTCAGGATCTTTTATCGCTAAATCGTAACGCACGCCCGAAGCAATCAGTACTTTTTTAATGCCTTTAACTTTTCTCGCTTTGCGGTAAAGCTCAATGGTTGGTGTGTGATCTGTATCTAAATGACCACAAATAGTCGGCCATACACACGAGGGTTTACGACAGGTGGCTTCGGCTTTTTCGCTTTTACAATTTAGCTGATACATATTGGCGGTTGGACCGCCTAAATCAGAAATCACCCCAGTAAAACCGGGAACTTTTACTTTGATGTCTTCAATTTCGGCAATAATTGATTCATGAGAACGAGATTGAATGATACGTCCTTCATGCTCAGTAATAGAACAAAAAGTACAACCACCAAAACAACCACGCATAATATTAATAGAGGTTTTTATCATGTCGTAAGCGGGTATTTTAGCTTTGCCATAACTTGGATGCGGTACTCGAGCATAAGGTAATCCGAAAACGCCATCCATTTCTTCTGTAGATAATGGTTTTGCCGGCGGGTTTAACCAAATTATGCGATCGCCATGACTTTGTACTAATGGCTTGGCTGAAGTTGGATTAACTTCTTGGTGAAAAATACGGGAGGCGTGGGCATACATTATTTTATTATCTTTTACTTGCTCGAAAGTCGGCAAATTAATGTAAGTATTTTCCCATGGCTTGTCTTTTTTCGCCCAGCTTTTATTACGGTGATCTACCATTTTAATAACTTGCGCTGTTTTGGTTATATCTTTTGCTACAGCCTCTGCGGTAGTGTCATTTTGCTTTGTTTCATTATCACTACAACTTTGGGGCGTTATTTCTTGATAAGGGCTAGGGATCGCATCTATTTTACCGGGTCGGTCGATATCGCGTGAATCAATCCCTTGCCAACCGGGCAGTGCTTGTTTGGCTAAAAAAGCACTACCACGCACATCGGTGATTGTTTTTATGTCATCACCACGAGCAATACGGTGGGCTATTTCAACTAATGGGCGCTCAGCGTTACCATAAATTAACAAGTCAGCTTTTGCGTCAAAAAGTACCGAGCGGCGAACTTTATCAGACCAATAATCATAATGAGCAATTCGGCGTAAACTCGCTTCAATACCGCCAATAACAACAGGAACACCTTTATAGGCTTCTTTACACCGTTGCGTATAGGCGGTAACGGCTCGGTCTGGGCGTTTACCGCCTTCATCATTAGGGGTATAAGCATCGTCATGGCGCATACGACGTTCAGCAGTATAGCGATTGATCATCGAGTCCATATTTCCGGCAGTGACACCAAAAAATAAATTGGGTTTTCCTAATTCCATAAAGGCATCTTTTGAATGCCAATCAGGTTGAGCAATAATGCCAACACGAAAACCTTGTGATTCAAGCATACGACCAATAATAGCCATACCAAAGCTGGGATGATCAACATAGGCATCACCAGTAACAATAATAATGTCGCAACTGTCCCACCCTAAGGTCTCCATTTCTTTACGCGACATAGGGAAAAATGGGGCGGTGCCATAACACTCAGCCCAATATTTAGGGTAGTCGAATAAGGCGTATTGTGTTGCTTTGATCAGAGGTTTAGTCACTATTTTACTCACTATTAGAAAGAACATATTTACCAAAGCCATTGAGTTCATAACTTGTAAATAACTACTAAAAAAGTAGGCGCGAGATTATAGCAATAATTTCGCTATTTTTCTAAGAGAATATAGTGAATTGTATTGATTAAGGAAAATAATCACTTGAACTTTTATCCTTGGAAATGGTAGGGGTATATAACTTAATCTAAAGCTTCTAGCTCATCAATAATAGCTCTTGCCTGGGCAATGGTGCAATCGCTTCGGGTAATCAAGGCATTTATCGTTAACTCTGCTAATGTTGCTGCGATTCTGAGTAGTTGATCATGAGTTAAATGTTTATATTCATTTTTCAATAATTTTGCTAACCAAAGCCAACTAGGCTCATTTGATAACTCAACAAAAGCGATAATTGTTTGTAACTGGTCAAAACTTGCCTTTAGTTGCCAGTTTCTAGAGCGACCAATACGGTGGAGTTCACCGCCTTGTTGTCTAATATACGCTTTTAACCGGTAAGCTTTCATTATTCTACGTAAGAAAGAGGGCAGGGTAATGGTGTTTGTTTTTTCCACGTTGAAGTCTTCAGCTACTCTAGAAAAAAGAAAAGCCAGCAAAAGCCGGCTTGTTGAATTGTACCTTGATCTATTACGCTAATATTACCATTTCTTTTTTGGTTGAAATAATATATCCAATTCACTTTCTTCACTTTTCGCTTTCTTCGCGGCATCATTTGCATTGGTGTTTTTTAGTGAATCAGCGATATCCGCTAGCTGGTTGGAAATTTCTGTTTGTTTTGTTGCCACATACTCAGTTTTTATTGGATGGGTGGCCAGCGTTTGCAATGCTTTTTCGAAGTATTGGCGAGCAGAGCCTAGCATTTCTTTACTTTGAGCCTGACTACCTCGTTTGACCAAACTTTCGATATTAATTTTTAGTTGCATTGCATCTAAGCGTTGATCTTCTTGAGTAAAAGTTTGCGCATCAAGAATACCTTTACTCTGCTCTGATTTTAAGGTGGCGCGAATTTTTTTGATGCATTGTAAAATGGTTAATATTTGCTGCTCGTTATCAGGCACCATAAATGTTTCTTCATTACCTTGCTTGCCTGCTAAATCTTCAGCAGCTTCTAAACGAGCGCTTAATTCTTGTATTCTACTTTTTATTCCTTTTGCTCCTGGCATTAACGTTTGAATTGCCTTAGCAGCGTTTATACTTCTTTTGTTTAATATTTTTACTAAGTTTGGACTGGAAGGTAAATTACCTAAATTAAGAATAAGCTCTTCGCTTTCATCTATAATAGCTTTTTGCTTAGCTACCTTAGTTCTTTTTTCAGCCTCTTGTTTTTCTTTATGTTGTTGTACAGCACTTATAACAACAACAAAAATAATTAAAGCAACGATTAAACCTATGATAATAGCGATCATGTTAAAGCTCTTATTTTTAATAATGTAAACAATTTTAGGCAGTCTACAAAAATTGTTATGGTTAGCAAAGGGTAACTTACAATTATTATGATGAAAAGGGTAAAAATCCGTCAAAAATGCTATTTATAATTAAATTATAAATTAGCTTAAAATGTTCTTTAGCCAATTTTGCCTATATGTTGAATTAAATGTACAAAAAATACAATTTGAGATGGAATAAATAGTCAATTAAGTATATTATTTTGGTCTAAAAAAGTTCCTGAAGCTCCTATATGAAATTGCAACAATTGCGCTACATAGTTGAAGTGCTAAATAATAACTTAAATGTTTCTGCCACAGCGGAGGCTCTTTTTACTTCTCAGCCGGGTATTTCTAAGCAAGTTCGTATGCTTGAAGATGAACTTGGTATTCAAATATTTGGTCGTAGTGGTAAGCATTTAACACATGTAACGGCTGCGGGACAAGAGGTTATTACCATTGCTCAACAAATTCTATCTAAAGTAGAAGGCATTAAAGCTGTTGCGCGTGAACATACTCAACCAGATGAAGGTAAACTGCGTATTGCAACTACGCATACCCAAGCGCGCTATGCTTTACCTGATGTAATACAAGGTTTTATTAAAAAATACTCGAAAGTATCATTACATATGTCGCAAGGTACGCCTGCGCAAATTAGTGATGCCGCTGCGAAAGGTGATGCCGACTTTGCCATTGCGACTGAATCACTCCACCTATATAACGATCTCGTTATGCTGCCTTGCTATCACTGGAATCGTAGCATTATTGTTCGTAAGGACCACCCTCTCGCTAGAAAACAAGGGATAACAATTCAAGATATCGCTAAATATTCTTTAGTTACTTATGTATTTGGTTTTACCGGCCGTTCAGAATTAGATAACGCTTTTGAAAAGGCGAACGTAGAGCCTAAAATTGCTTTTACCGCAACCGATGCTGATGTTATCAAAACTTATGTTCGCTTAGGTGTTGGTATTGGTGTTATTGCGTCAATGGCAATTGATGCTAAAATTGATAGTGATTTAGTCAAGATTGATGCGAGCCATCTATTTAAAGCAAGCACTACTAAAATTGGTTTTAGACGGGGTAGTTTCTTACGTGGTTATATGTTTGATTTTATCGAACGTTTTGCACCGCATTTAACTAAGAATATCGTCACTCAGGCGATGTTGTTAAAAAACAATGCTGAAGTAGACGATATGTTTGCTAATATAAAGTTGCCGACAAAGTAAAAATTATCAGCAAATAAAGTTACCAGTAAGAAAGGTGTCGAGTTACGAAGAGACATTATCAACAAGTGCTCTTCGCAACTTAAAACTTGCTACTCATAACTATCAACTCGACGCTATAAAATTAACATTCAATAATATTAACGGCTAAACCACCACGTGAAGTTTCTTTATATTTAGTTTTCATATCATTACCTGTCTCCCACATGGTTTTGATCACTTTATCTAAAGATACTTTCGATGTTCCAGTACCGCGAAGTGCTAAACGAGAAGCATTAATTGCTTTCACTGAGCCCATGGCATTACGTTCAATACAGGGGACTTGCACTAAACCGCCAACAGGATCACAGGTTAATCCTAAATTGTGCTCCATGCCTATTTCCGCAGCATTTTCAACTTGAATTGGTGTACCACCCATAATTTCAGTTAATGCGCCTGCAGCCATTGAACAAGCAACGCCAATTTCACCCTGACAGCCCACTTCTGCACCTGAAATAGAAGCGTTTGTTTTGTATAAAATACCAATAGCCGCAGCGGTGAGTAAATAACGAATACAGTCATCATCAGATACCGGCTTAACAAATTTATCGTAATAACATAACACCGCCGGAATAATGCCTGCGGCGCCATTCGTTGGCGCAGTGACTACTCGGCTTCCTGCGGCATTTTCCTCATTAACAGCTAAAGCAAATAGGTTCACCCAATCCATTGCGATAAGCGGATCGTTAGACTTTTCTACTATTAAAGCTCTATGTAAGGCTGGTGCTCGACGAGTTACTTTTAAGCCGCCGGGTAAAATACCTTCAGTGGCAATGCCTCGATCAACACTACTACGCATGGCCTGCCAAAGTTCAATTAACTTAGTGCGTATTGTCGCCTCATTATTTAAGCATTTTTCATTATTCATCATAATGGTACTAATGCTGAATCCCGTACTTTGTGCTTGTTTAAGTAATTGAGTAGCAGTGGTAAATATATGAGGTATGTTTATATTATTATGTAGTGAAAGTGCTTTGCCTTTTTCTTTTTCAAAGTCACAATCTTGGACAATAAAGCCGCCACCGATGGAGTAATATGTTTGCTCTAAAATAATGTTATCACCTTGATAAGCATATAATGTCATGGCATTAGAATGGGCCGGTAGGGTTTTCCTACGGTGATAAATAATGGCATCATTTTTTGGAAAACTCACCCTATGATGACCGTCAAGTTGAACTTGTTGACTATTTACCACTTCCGTTAAAATAGTGTCAATTGATTCAACGGGGATACTTTCAGGAGTTTCACCGGATAAGCCAAGAATTACGGCTTTGCCTGTGCCATGGCCAATACCAGTCTGACCAAGTGAACCAAATAATTCACATTTCACTCGATCAATTTTGTTTAATAACGCTTGTTTGTTAAGTTCATCAACAAATATTTTTGCTGCTTTCATCGGGCCGACAGTATGAGAGCTGGAAGGGCCTATGCCGATTGAAAACATATCAAATACACTAATCATAACTACTTCCCAAATATAATTTTGTTTTGTTGGGGTAAACCCGGTATTAATATCGTTAATACTAACCAAGTCGAACTGCTCTTGGCAATAAATATTATCTTCGATTTACCGATAAATAGTGTGTATGTTGATTTTACTATTTAATATGCTCTACTAAATCTTTTAACATGGCCGCTGTTGCCCCCCATATATTATAGTGTTTATAGGGGGAAAAGTGTACATTGTGATGTTGGCCATTACGATAGGAAATGATGGTGCGATGATTTTGAGGTTGTAAAAAATGCTGTAAAGGGACTTGGAATATTTCATCCACTTCATTCTCATCTTTTTGATAATATTGCGGTGATTCAATAACAGCGATAATAGGGGTTACTTGATAACCACTGATAACTTGATAGCTGGGCAATTGACCAACAATTGAAACTGCTTCGGGAGATAAACCTATTTCTTCTTGTGCTTCTCTTAGGGCGGTATGAATTAAATTTTTATCTGTTGGCTCTACCTTACCACCAGGGAAGCTTATTTGAGAAGGGTGATGCTTTAAATGGCTAGCACGTTTGGTCAGTAGTACTTGTAAGCCATTAGAACTCATTCCATTAGTCTTACAGTTATTCACTAAAGCAATGAGAACAGCTGCTGATTTTAATGGCGAATTATGCTGATAGTTATGACAAGATTGTGCATGTTGTAGAAGATTGAAACGATATAAAAATTCCTCTTTATTCATGATATTTCCCTTTGCTATCACTACTTAATTCGTTTGGCTTTATTGTTGAAAACTTAGCTAAAACAGGCAAAATACGGTTTACTTTATCGAAGGTTTCTTGATACTCACTTGTTGCGATTGAATCGGCAACTAACCCTCCGCCTGCTGAGCAATATATTTTTCCTAGGTTATTTTTTTGTTCATCTTTCTGACAAATAAGCGTACGTATGGTAATACTAGTATCCATTGTGCCACAACTTGAGATATAACCTATTGATCCACAATAAACACTGCGTCGATGAGGTTCAAGTTGTTCTATTATTTCCATGGCTCGAATTTTCGGTGCCCCCGTAATTGAGCCACCAGGAAATGCTGCTCGTATTAAATCACAGGCACTGTATTGCTCAGCAAGTTGACCTTCAACGGTACTAACAAGGTGATGTACCGCAGGAAAACTTTCGATATCAAATAATTTAGGAACAACGACAGAATTAGCCTTACAGACTTTTGATATATCATTACGTAGTAAATCAACAATCATCAGGTTTTCAGCGCGATCTTTAATTGAATTAACTAGCTGCTGAGCATTTTTTTCATCTTGCTGTTTATTTGTACTTCTAGGCATAGTGCCTTTAATCGGCTTACTTTGTACTTTACCTTGAGATAGTTGTAAAAACCGCTCAGGAGATACACTTAATATAGCGGTATTTTCCAAGCGGATAAAGGCTGAAAAAGGTGCTTTATTTTCACTTCGAAGGGCAAGGTAGGCTTGAAATTCATTGCCTTGATAATTGGCACTAAAGCGCTGGGATAAATTGATTTGGTAACAATCACCGGAAGATAAAAGCTGTTGAACTTGGTTGAATTTTTCGATGTAACTGGCTTTGTCCATATTACTTTGCCAACTTGATGTTAGTACGAAGTTATCTTGCGCCAATATTTTCTTTTGCTTTTCATTGATAAAAGTTTGCAGAAAAGCTTCTAGCGCTGGGCGTTTGTCTTCTTGGCAAATTAAAAAAACTTGTTTGCGCTTATGATCAAAAATGATGGCTTGCGCATATAGTCCCACTGCCATTTCGGGCAAGTTAATATCCTGTTCAGCTTGCGTTGGCAATTTTTCAAAGCGTCGACCCAAATCATAAGCAAAATAACCCAAAGCACCACCTAAAAAAGGCAGCTCTTGTTTTGATGAAATTAACTTTGTCAGTATTTGTTGTTGGACATTATCGAGTAAAGATAAGGGATCTTCTTCACTGATCACTATTTTATTTATTTTTCTATGATGAATATGGGTTTTATCACCATAAGTGCATAACGTTACTTCGGGCTGCCAAACTAAAATGTCAAAGCAGGCATTAATATGCTCACTTTGTCCTGAATCTAGCCACATTGCCCAAGGCTCGTTGGCTATTGGGGTGAATAAGTCTACGGGCGTGATATCTTTCGACAAGGTTAACTTTTTAACGGATAAGGTTAATGGCTTTACGGGAAATAGGGCGGTAGAAGACAAGGTGATAGTTACTCTGATAATTTACGAGGTTATTTTAGTGACATGAGTATAAATGTTCATATTCTACTATTGGCTACTAGCAGCAGTTTCAATAGAAAGGTATTATAATGGGAGAATATTATACACACTTTTAACGAAAGCTGAGAGCAAGATGTCCGATAAAATAATCAAACAACAAGACTTAATCGATAGTATTGAAGATGCGCTGCAATATATTTCTTATTATCATCCTTTGGATTTTATTCAGGCGTTAGAAAAAGCCTACCATAAAGAGCAAAGTAGCGCGGCAAAAGATGCCATTGCGCAAATTCTCATTAATTCACGGATGTCGGCCACAGGCAAACGTCCTATTTGCCAAGATACCGGTATTGTCACTTGTTTTGTTAAAGTTGGCATGGCAGTGAAGTGGGATAAAACTGACATGACAGTACAACAAATGGTTGATGAAGGTACTCGCCGTGCTTATATGAATCCAGACAACCCCTTGCGTGCTTCAATTGTTGCTGATCCTGCCGGCGCACGTAAAAATACTAAAGATAATACCCCTGCCGTTGTTCACATTGACCTTGTTCAAGGTGACGAAATTGAAGTAATGATCGCGGCGAAAGGCGGCGGTAGTGAAAATAAAACTAAAATGGTGATGTTAAATCCATCAGACTCGATTGCTGATTGGGTGGTGAAAACTTTGCCATCAATGGGGGCAGGTTGGTGTCCACCTGGAATGTTAGGTATAGGTATTGGTGGTACTGCCGAAAAGGCAGGTGTTCTTGCTAAAGAAAGCTTAATGGATCCGGTTAATATTCAAGACTTAATGGATAGAGGTCCGCAAAATGCTGAAGAAGAATTACGTTTAGAAATATTTGAACGTGTTAATAAGTTAGGCATAGGCGCACAAGGCCTTGGCGGTTTAACGACAGTGGTTGATGTAAAAATTAATTCAGTGCCAACCCATGCTGCATCTAAACCTGTGGTGATGATCCCAAATTGTGCGGCTACTCGTCATATACACTTTCACCTTGACGGCTCAGGCCCAGCAAATTTAATACCGCCTAAATTAGAAGATTGGCCAGATATTACTTGGGAAGTAGGTGAAAATGTTCGTCGGGTAAATGTTGATGGTTTAACGAAGGCAGATATTGCTCAGTGGAAAACCGGTGAAACGGTATTATTAAGTGGCACCATTTTAACTGGACGAGATGCAGCTCATAAGCGCATTCAAGATATGTTAGCAGCTGGCGAAGAGTTACCAGTTGATTTTACCAATAAATTTATTTATTACGTTGGCCCTGTTGATGCCGTTGGTGATGAAGCTGTTGGCCCTGCTGGCCCAACTACCGCAACCCGTATGGATAAGTTTACCGAAATGATGTTAGCCGATACTGGCTTATTAGGAACTATTGGTAAAGCAGAGCGTGGCGCAGTAACTGTTGAAACGATTAAAAATCATAAATCAGTATACTTAATGGCCGTAGGTGGTGCTGCTTACCTGGTATCAAAAGCGATTAAAAAAGCACGAGTGGTTGCTTTTGAAGAGATGGGAATGGAAGCGATTTATGAATTTGAAGTAGAAGATATGCCAGTGACCGTAGCTGTTGACAGCACTGGTGAGTCTGCTCATGTAACCGGCCCTGCTATTTGGAAAGTGAAAATAGAAGAGATGGACAGTAAGTAACGAGATTTTTAGTAGTTAGTTACGAGTTACGAAAACACCGTATTGATAGTGTGTATTCGTAACTCGAGACCTTTCTTACTCGTAACTGGATTTCGTAACTTTAAGGCCTATTCCGCTAAGCGTAATAATTCATTAATGCCAATTTTTCCACGTGTTTTAGCATCCACTTTTTTCACTATGATTGCTGCATATAAGCTGTACTTGCCACATTTCGATGGTAAATTACCCGGAACAACTACCGATCCTGCAGGCACGCGACCGTAATGTACTTCACCTGTCTCACGATCATATATACGTGTGCTTTGACCAATATAAACACCCATTGAAATAACGGCACCTTCTTCTACTATAACGCCTTCAACTATTTCAGAGCGTGCGCCAATAAAACAATTATCTTCAATAATTGTCGGTCCTGCTTGTAAAGGCTCTAATACACCACCAATACCAACGCCACCTGATAAATGTACGTTTTTACCAATTTGTGCACATGAACCAACGGTTGCCCAAGCGTCAACCATACAGCCTTCATCAACATAAGCGCCAATATTAACAAAACTTGGCATTACCACAACATTCTTACCGATAAAGCTACCCGTTCGAACTGAGGCACCTGGCACGATGCGGACACCATCAGCTTCAAACATTGCTTGCGTGTAACCATCATATTTCATCGGTACTTTATCGAAAAATGTACTTTCAGCGCCGTCAATGACTTGGTTATCCCAAATACGAAAAGACAGCAAAACCGCTTTTTTCAGCCATTGATGTACATGCCAGTTGCCGTCTATTTTCTCTGCTACGCGAGCTGAGCCGTTATTAAGCGCTGCAAGTGCAGCTAACACTGCCGTTTTAATGTCATTGGAAACGGTAGTTGGCGTAATGTTCGCTCTATCGTCAAAAGCTTGTTCTATGGTACTTGCTAATGCTGTGAAGTTAGTCATTTGAAAATTCCTATTAGGTGTTATTGTTAATCTATTTCTTCTGTTAATTTGTCGGCTAATATTTGCTTTTCTTCATCACTTAGCTCGGTATTTTCACTGGTTGAAATAGTGAAAACATCATCTGCTTTTTCACCAAAGGTGGTGATTTTGGCGGAATGTATATTAATTTGTAGCTGTTGAAATACTCGCGCTATATTGCCAAGTAGACCTGGTCTATCTAAGGCAATAATTTCTATCATTGTTTTACTTTTTGCCTTTATTTTAATAAAGCTGACTCTAAGTGGGAACTTAAATTGTTTCACTTCTCTACGTGCAGGTTGCAGCGAAATATCGCAAAAATCATTTTGTTTTAACTTAACACTTAATGCTTCTGCTATTGCTTGTGTTTGATAACTCTCTTTAAGCGCTTTGCCACGGGCATCTAAAATAATGAAGGTATTTACGGTGTAGCCTGTTTTAGTGGTGATGATTTTTGCATCATGTATTGACAGCTTTTTCATGCTTAATAGATCGACAGTACTGGCAAAAGTATTTATTTTTTCTTTAGCAAAAACAAATACTTCAGTACCACCTCGATAAGCCTTTTCACTGATGATTACCAAAGGTTCACTGCGGTTATGGCCGATAATTCGTTGGCAATGTCTAGCAATTTGTTCAGGCGAGTACCGTAAAAAATAATCTGCTCTAAATTCACGCCATAATGCTTTTAGCTCGCCTTGGTCTATTTTAGTTTCAGCTAAAATAGCGAGTGCTTGTTGCTGATTTTCTCTGATTTTCGAACGGGTTTCGACCGGTTTTGATAAACCTCGACGAAAGGCTCTCAGTGTATTGAAATATAAATCTTGCAGTAAGTTTGCTTTCCAACTATTCCATAAACTTTCGTTGGTGGCACGCATATCAGCAACCGTCAGACAGTAAAGGTAATCAAGGTGCGCTTCGTCGCGAACTATTTCACCAAAGGTGCGAATAACATTTTCATCACTGATATCACGGCGTTGAGCAGTAACAGACATCAACAGATGGTGTTTCACCAGCCATGAAACCATTTTGCTATCATGCTTACTCATTTGATGTGATTGACAAAATATTAGTGCATCTACCGCGCCTAGTTGTGCATGGTCGCCGCCACGACCTTTGGCAATATCATGAAAAATTCCCGCTAAATACAATACTTCAGGCTTACGAATTCTTTGCATTATTTTACTACATAACGGGTATTTATGATTATGTTCTTTTTGACTAAACTGATAAAGATTTTTTACCACTCTATAGCTATGTTCATCTACCGAATAAGCATGGAATAAGTCGAATTGCATTTGTCCGACAATATTACGCCATAAAGGTAAATATGAGCCAATAATACCGTGTCTGTGCATTAAATTAAATGCCAAGCCTAAACCACGTGGGTGCTTCATAATCGCCATAAATATTTGTCGACATTGGGCATAGTCGATTAAGCCTGAAATTAAGCGACGGCGGGCATTACGCATTAACCTTAAGGTGTGAGAGTGAATGCCTTTTATACTTGGCTCTTGGGCAATGATCAAAAACATTTCGATCATTTTTACCGGTCGCATAAAAATTCTATCGTTGGTGGTGTTAATTAGTTTATCAACTAATTCAAAATCTTGATTAATGGTAATACTATTGGTTTGCTCGGTGTCTTGGATTATTTCTTGTTTGAAGCGTTGTAATAAAATGGTATTTAGTTCGCCAACACGGGCTATTATTCTAAAATAACGTTTCATCAATCGCTCAACAGGCGCTTTACCCTCGTCACCAAATCCCATCATTTTAGCGACATCAGTTTGATAATCAAACAACAAGCGGTTTTCATTACGCTTAGCAACAAAGTGCAGGGCAAAGCGCATTCGCCATAAATAGTCTTGCGTTTCAATTAGCTCAGCTAATTCATTTGGGTAAAGATAGTGATGCTCTACTAACTCTTCTAATGAGTCAGCTTGAAAATGACGTTTTGCGACCCAAGCAATGGTTTGAATGTCGCGTAAGCCACCAGGGCTGGCTTTTATGTTTGGCTCAAGGGTATAGGCAGCGCCATGGTATTGTAGGTGACGTTTTTCTTGTTCTTTGCGTTTAGCAATAAAGAATTTCTCAGAGGTCCAAAATGCATCTTCATTGAGCAAGGGAAGTAGCTGCTGAATGAGCGCTTCATTGCCAGTAACTTGCCGCATTTCCATTAAGTTAGTGGCAACAGTAACATCATTGATTGCTTGTTTTAAACACTCTTTAATGGAACGAACACTATGGCCAATATCTAGTTTAATATCCCAAAGTTGGGTAATAAAACTTGATATCTTTTCTTCAAGTTCAGTGTCTATATTATTTTGCGTTAATAATAAAATATCAACATCTGAGTATGGGTGGAGCTCGCCACGTCCGTAACCGCCAACAGCAATCAAACTTATTTGGAACTCATCTAAGTGATGCTGACACCAAAGCTTATTTAGTGTGGCATCAACAAAAGCCGCTCTAGCAACTAATAAATCATTAACATCATTATCAACAAATGCTTTTTTCAGCCAATCATTAAAATTTGTCGTTAACTGGCCAATGTCTTTGCTAGATAAGTTTTCTGCAGTAATCGCTAAGCTTTCAATAAAATGCGCGGGAACTATATGGTTGCTCAATGGATAATTAGTCAAGTCTATGCCTTTATATATAGTGATAGCTAACGCTTAGATGAGATTATTAGTTATGGAGCATACGACTAATATTCTCTTCTTTACGAAGGGTTAATATCTCACAACCGGTTTTAGTCACTACAATGGTATGTTCCCATTGAGCTGAGTTTTTATTATCACTGGTGTAAACGGTCCAATTGTCTTCTTTATCTAAAATAGTTTTAGCTTTACCTAAATTAATCATCGGCTCTATGGTAAAACACATGCCTTCAAGCATTTTGGTTTTATCATTGTTCTTATAATGAACTATTTGAGGGTCTTCGTGAAACTCCTTACCAATACCGTGACCACAATAATCTTTTACAATACTATAACGGCCTTTACTTTTAATGAATTTTTGAATCGCAGTGCCAATATCGCCAAAAGCAACGCCAGGTTTTACTTTTTTTAAGCCGATATATAAAGCTTCTTGTGTTAAACGGCATAAACGATTGTCTTCAAGAGAAACGTCACCAATTAAAAACATTTTACTAGTATCGCCATGGTAACCGTCTTTAATTACGGTAATATCAATGTTAATAATATCACCATTTATTAGTTTAGTATTATCGGGTATGCCGTGACAGACAACGTAATTAATAGAGGTACAAATAGATTTTGGAAAGTTATGATAATTCAGCGGGGCTGAAATAGCATCTTGTACCTTTTCGGTATAATCTGCGCACAAGGTGTTTAATTCATCAGTAGTGATGCCCGCTTTAACATGAGGGGCAATCATTTCTAATACATCGCAAGCTAACTGACCGGCGATTCGCATTTTGGCAATTTCTTCTTGGCTTTTAATTTGTATGGCCATGGTCTTCTCTTTATTTCTTTTTGGAGTTTAGGTGGTGTTTATTAAATTCTAATTGCACAGCATCAATAATCGCTTTTGGCTCTATCAGGTAGAAATTGTGATTGAGTAAGATTAATTCGTCATCAATAGCCAATAATAATGCTGGAATAGCTTCAGTCTCTATTAATTCCTGCAGAGCAAAAATTTCTTCAAGTTGTACTAAGACATCATTGTTAAGTTTTTCTTTAAAAACCTTTGCCGGGGGAGATATTTTTAAGGTGGCGATGATGTCATCAAAATCAGATTGTGTCGCTAAATTATTACCTTGTTCAAAATGTGCCTGTTGCAAAGCATTGAGTAAGGCTAGCGCTAAATCAGGGGTTTTATTTTGTGCCCAAGTCATTAAATTAGCCGACAATGTCGAGTTAGTGTTTTTTTCAAGTGTTTTTTGATAAGCAGTTGAAAAACTGATGTTGGCAAGTTTTTCAACTTTGTCTAACTCGAGGCTTTTACGATTGGCATTGTTATCACTTTTACCATCAAAAAAAGCCGTATGCCATAAATGTAATTCAATTTCAGGAAAGGCTTTACTGATTTCATTAATAAGTGGTGTTACTACATAACTCCAAGGACAATGATTGTCATAAAGAAAAAATAACTGAGTGGGTATTATGGGTGTTGTCATTGTTTACCTAAAAATAGTTGGGGTATGCTTTGATTTGATATAAATAAGATTTTACCGCGATCTTGTACAATAGCCCAGATAATTATTTTTCTAGTTAAATCTATCGTTTTATGGTATAAAGTGCGACGCTGAAATTTTAGTTATTTTTGATTTTTTTTAATGTTGAATTTAAGAAGCAAGAATTTAAATTTTAGTGTCACTTAAATCGGTCAACCTTACCTTTTATACAAATTAAGGTGGGGTTGATTTTATTATAAACTCACATACATCTATTAAAGGTATACCGGGGTGCTCTGCTGATTTATATCTTGTTAGTTATTCTACTTAACTCAAGATAGCAGCAAAAAGAGTCGTGTATATTGGGTGTATGAACGCTTAACCCCATAAAGGAAATTAAAATGTCAAACGTTTCAATGCGCGATATGCTTAAAGCAGGTGTTCATTTCGGTCATAAAACTCGTTACTGGAATCCAAAAATGAAACCATTCATTTTCGGTTCTCGTGATAAAGTTCATATCATCAACCTTGAACAAACAGTTCCTATGTTTAATGAAGCACTTGCTTTCATTAACAATATTTCATCTAAGAAAGGTAAAGTTTTATTTGTTGGTACTAAACGTGCTGCAAGTGATGCTATCCGTGATGCAGCAATCAAGTCTGATCAATTCTTCGTTAATCACCGCTGGTTAGGTGGTATGTTGACTAACTGGAAAACAGTTCGTCAATCAATTAAACGTTTAAAAGATCTTGAAGCGCAAAGCACTGACGGTACTTTTGAAGCTTTAACAAAAAAAGAAGCGTTAATGCGCACTCGTGAAATGGAAAAACTTGATAAAAGTTTAGGTGGTATCAAGAACATGGGTGGCTTACCTGATGTTATCTTTATCATTGATGCTGATCACGAACACATTGCTATTAAAGAAGCTAACAACCTTGGTATCCCAGTAGTTTCTGTTGTTGATACTAACTCAAACCCAGATAATATTGCTTATATTATTCCGGGTAACGATGATGCAATCCGTGCAGTATCTTTATACTGTAATGCTGTTGCTGACACCATAATCTCTGGTCGTGAGCAAAACATCGTTGTACAAGCTGAAAAAGACGGTTTTGTTGAAACTGAATAATTACCCTTACTAAATAAAGTAATGTAGTTAAGTAAAATATTACGTCTACTCATAAAAGCATTGTTAGCACATTGTATCGTTCGAGCAATGTTTTTATGACACCCTAATTTACTATTTATTTCCGTCACATTGTTAGTTCATCATATTAAGTTGAAATTTACGGGGATAACTGAAAACAGAGGAATTACCTATGACAGTTACAGCTGCAATGGTTAAAGAACTTCGTGCACGCACGGCTGCGGGCATGATGGATTGTAAAAAAGCGTTACAAGAAGCTGATGGTGACATGGAACTTGCGATTGAGAATATGCGTAAGAACGGTCAAGCAAAAGCGGCTAAAAAAGCAGGTAATATCGCTGCTGAAGGTGCTATTGTAATTAAAATTGCTGACGGTGTTGCGGCACTTGTTGAAGTTAACTGCCAAACTGATTTCGTCGCGATGGATGAAAACTTTTTAGGTTTTGCTAATGCCGTTGCTGATGTTGCACTTGAGTCAAAAGCATCAATTGCTGACTTACAAGCTCGGTTTGAAGAAAAACGTATTGCGTTAGTGACTAAAATCGGTGAAAACATCAATATACGTCGTGTTGAATATGTTGAAGGTGCTAACTTAGCCTCTTATTCTCACGGTGCTAAAATTGGTGTAGTTGTTGCGGGTGAAGGTGATGCTGAGTCATTGAAGCACATTGCTATGCACATTGCGGCAAGCAAGCCAGAATTTATTAACCCTGAAGATGTAGCCGCTGATGTTGTAGCGAATGAAAAACGTATTCAACTAGATATATTAAAAGCTGAAAACGATGCTCTTGATGAAAAAAAGAAAAAGCCAATTGAATTACTTGAAAAAATAATCATTGGTCGTATGAAGAAATTTACTGGTGAAATTTCTTTAACAGGTCAAGCTTTCATTATGGAACCTAAGAAAACTGTCGGTGTTGTTTTGAAAGAAAAAGGCCTTACTGTTGCTAACTTTGTTCGCTTAGAAGTTGGTGAAGGTATTGCTAAAAAAGAAGAAGATTTTGCTGCTGAAGTAGAAGCACAACTTGCTGCTGCTGCAGCTAAAGGTTAATTCTTATTATTTAACGGGTTGTAATAATAAGTTAGCTGTTGAGTTTACTTTATATTCGTTGAACTAGTTCACCTTAAGTAGTCAAAAACGTCTACCTTGCTTTGTCAAGTTAGGCGTTTTTTATTGTCTGTATTTTGAGCGAAGTAAAAGGGGGGTAGAGTTTTTTCAGTTAATCCTTTCGTGATTGCGTGAAACGTATTAAAATAGCCGCGGTTAATTTTAGCCAATGTACTTCATCATCTAATAGGAACTTATCTCTTATGAGCGTTAATCCAAAACCTACTTATCGTCGTATTCTTCTCAAGCTTAGTGGTGAAGCACTAATGGGGGATGAGGGCTTTGGAATTGATCCTAAAGTACTCGATCGTATGGCTCAAGAAATTAAAGAGTTGGTTGAAATGGATATTCAAGTAGGTCTTGTTATTGGTGGTGGCAATTTATTTCGTGGTGCAGGTTTAGCTGAAGCGGGTATGAATCGTGTGGTGGGTGACCAAATGGGGATGTTAGCTACAGTGATGAATGGCTTAGCAATGCGTGACGCCTTACACCGTGCTTTTGTTAATACTCGTTTGATGTCGGCTATCGATTTAGCTGGCGTATGTGAACGTTATAACTGGGCAAATGCAATCAGTTTACTAAAATCGGGTCGTGTGGTTATTTTCTCTGCAGGCACAGGTAATCCTTTTTTTACTACTGATTCAGCCGCATGTTTACGTGGCATTGAAATTGAAGCCGATGTAGTATTAAAAGCAACAAAAGTCGATGGTATTTATTCTGAAGATCCGGTTAAAAATCCAGAAGCTGAATTATATAGTAGCCTAACCTTTGACCAAGTATTGGATAAAGAGTTGAAAGTGATGGATTTAGCCGCGTTTACCTTAGCTCGTGATCATAATATGCCCATTCGTGTATTTAACATGAATAAGCCCGGTGCACTCAAATCCGTAGTGCTGGGAAGTGATGAAGGTACCGTTATTACTAACGGATAATAACCAAAATCTAATTGAACTGTTAAAAAATCATTTGAATTGTTTAGGAAGAAATAACGTGATAGATGAAATTAAAGAAGATGCGCAAGAGCGTATGGTAAAAAGCATAGAATCATTAAAGAGTAGCCTTAATAAAATTAGAACCGGCCGTGCTCATGCATCACTACTTGATAATATAAGTGTTGATTACTACGGGATGGCAACACCGTTAAATCAAGTTGGTAATATTTCAGTACCCGATGCACGTAATTTATCAATTACTGTTTTTGATAAAGGCATGATTAGTGCTGTTGAAAAAGCTATCATGAAATCTGATTTGGGTTTGAATCCACAGTCTAATGGCACTCTTATTCGTATTCCATTACCTCCACTAACCGAAGAACGTCGTAAAGATTTAGTGAAAGTGGTTCGTGGTGAAGCGGAAGGCGGTAAAGTTGCTATTCGAAATATTCGCCGTGATGCAAATTCTGATTTTAAAAGCTTGCTTAAAGATAAAGAAATAAGTGAAGATGAGCACCATCAAGCAGAAGACGGTATTCAAAAGATCACAGATGTTTTTGTTAAGCAAGTTGATGAGTTATTAGCAAAGAAAGAAGCTGAGTTAATGGAAATATAAAAGTGCTTGTTTGCAATGACGCCAGATAATAAATAAAGCTGACTGGCGTTTTTGTTGGCATGTATTTGTAAATAAAAGGATGATTGTGGCAACTGATTTAGCATTAGAAAGAGACCTTAAAAAAATACCGCAACATATTGCCATCATTATGGATGGTAATGGTCGTTGGGCGCAGGCTCAAGGAAAAGGACGTGTTGCAGGTCATAAAGCCGGCGTGGATTCTGTTCGTGCTGTTGTTAGAGGCGCACGTCAAGCAGAAGTGAAAGCGTTAACCTTGTTTGCTTTTAGTAGTGAAAACTGGCAACGACCAGAAAAAGAAGTCAGTGTGCTGATGGATTTATTTATGTTTGTGTTAACTAAAGAAGTTAAACGTCTACATAAAAATAACATTCGTTTTCAAGTGATTGGTGATTTAAGCCGGTTTTCTGATAAATTACAAAAAAGCATTGCTAAATCAGAGCAGTTAACGGTAAAAAATACTGGTTTAGTTTTGTCTATTGCGGCAAATTATGGTGGCCGTTGGGATATTACTAATGCCGCTAAGCAACTTGCTAGCCAAGTGAAAAATAATGAAATAACGCTTGATGACATCAATGAAGACTCATTACATCAACATACCTGTTTAGCGCAATTGCCACCACTGGATCTATTGATTCGTACTGGTGGTGATTACCGTATAAGTAATTTTTTATTATGGCAGGCGGCATATGCCGAGTTTTATTTCACTGATATATTATGGCCGGATTTTAATGGCAATGAGTTTGAACAAGCGATTAATGTTTTTGATCAACGGGAACGGCGTTTCGGCAAAACAGGTGAGCAAGTCGTAAATAAATAGTTCCTAGCGGCAACTGACGAATTTCGCGCTATTTGTAGATGTTATTCTGTGAATAGGCAAATACTATATTAATAATAAAAAGTAGTAAAGATCTGTTTTGATTAGTGCATTATCACTCTAAAACGCGAAACTTATAACTACGATAAGAAGGATATAACTTGCTTAAACAACGAATTATTACCGCATTGATTTTAGCTCCAGCGGCAATTTTAGCTATATTTTATTTACCGTTAGCGTATTTTTCCGCTTTATTAATGGTTATTATTGGTATAGGTGCTTGGGAATGGGGTCCGTTAATGGGCTTTAAAGGTAAAACTAAACGGTTAGGTTTTGTGGCCACTACCCTTATTCTAATTGGCACTATATGGGCTTTATTATCTCCTAGTGATATATGGCTTAACAGCAAAGAGTTACATATATATGCCCTGAATTTATTATGGCTAGCTGTTGCTTGGTGGGTTTTGTCGGCTTTTTTGATGTTTTCATATCCTAATTCAAGTGGTTTTTGGTCAAAACATCGCTCTGTTCGTGGCATTTTTGGCTGGTTAACGCTAGTGCCAACTTGGTTGGCTTTTGTGGTTATTCGTACCAACGATTATCAAGCTGACTCTTATCATGGCGCTCAATTATTAATGTTTTTATTTTTAATGGTATGGAGCGCTGATATAGGCGCTTATTTTGTTGGTAAAGCAATAGGCAAAAATAAATTAATGCCAAATGTTAGCCCAGGAAAAACATTAGAAGGTTTTCTCGGAGGCGTTGCTTTTGCTTGTATATTAGTCGTTATTGCTGCTTACAATCTTAACTGGACTAACGAGCAAGTGATCACAGTGTTATTGGTTACCGTGTTAATTACCACAGTGTCTGTATTAGGCGACCTTAATGAAAGTATGTTTAAACGCCAAGCAGGGGTAAAAGATAGTGGTTCTATTTTACCCGGCCATGGCGGTATTTTAGATAGAATTGACAGCCTAACGGCGACAGCACCAGTTTTTGCTCTTTGTTATGTACTATTTGGTTGGTAGTTGTGTCTAAATTTTTAGTAGAAAATATAATATGTTAGAACGTAATACGAATAAACGCCAAATATGTATCCTTGGCTCGACTGGCTCTATCGGTATCAATACCCTTAATGTTATACGTTTACATCGCGATAAATTTAACGTAGTCAGTTTATCTGCAAATGCGAGTGTTGATAAAATTTTTGCCCAGTGTCTTGAATTTAAGCCTAAAACTGTGGTGATGGTATCAGCAGCCCATGCTGAACAATTAGCATCACGTTTAGCCAGTGAAAACCTTAAATCTATTGAGGTTAAATCAGGCGTTGATGCACTGGTTGAACTTGCTGGTTCACCCCATACGGATACCGTAATGGCAGCCATTGTTGGCGCTGCTGGCTTAATGCCTACATTGGCTGCGGTACAAGCAGGTAAACGGGTGTTATTGGCTAACAAAGAAGCATTAGTAACCTCTGGTGCTATTTTTATTGAGGCAGTTAAACAATCGGGCGCACAACTTTTACCTATAGATAGTGAGCATAATGCCATCTTTCAAAGTTTACCTTGGCAAGAACAAGCTAGGGTTGGTCATTGTCAATTAGCACAGAATGGTATCAGTAAAATTTTACTAACAGGCTCTGGAGGGCCTTTTAGAACACGATTACTATCTGAACTTGAGTATGTTACACCAAATGAAGCTTGTGCTCATCCCAATTGGGATATGGGACGTAAGATCTCCGTAGATTCAGCTACCATGATGAATAAAGGTTTAGAGTTTATCGAAGCTAAATGGTTATTTAATGTGGAAGCAAGTGATATTCAAGTGGTGCTGCACCCACAAAGTACTATCCATTCTATGGTGCAATACAAAGATGGTTCAGTGATTGCCCAAATGGGTAACCCTGATATGCGCACACCTATTGCCCATGCTTTGGCGTATCCTGAGCGAATTGATTCAGGTGTTGCCCCGTTAGACTTTTTTAATACCCCTTCATTTGAGTTTCAATCAGTAGATTTTGAAAAGTACCCTAACTTAAAATTGGCGATAGAAGCTTGTAAAAGCGGTCAAGGCGCTTGTACAGCTCTTAATGCTGCTAATGAAATAGCAGTCGCTGCTTTTTTGAACGAACAAATTAAATTTACCGATATTTATAAAATAAATGAAACTTCTGTGAGAAAATTTGTCTCAGAACAGGTAAGTAATATTAATGAGGTCATTTCCTTAGATACACGAGCTAGAGAATATGCTCTATCAATTTTAGAGAACTTTTCAGTTGGTAAAGATAAGGAACAAAAATAGATATGTTTGACTTTATTTGGAATTTAGCCTCTTTTGTCATTGCACTTGGTATTTTAGTTACTGTGCATGAATATGGTCATTTTTGGGTGGCACGAAAAAATGGTGTAAAAGTAGAGCGTTTTTCAGTCGGTTTTGGCAAAGCTATTTGGCGAAAAACCGGAGCAGATGGCACTGAATATGTAATCGCTATGATACCGCTTGGGGGCTATGTCAAAATGCTTGACGGGCGTGTTGACCAAGTATCTGAGGAAGATAAAGATAAAACCTTTAATGGTAAGTCAGTGTATCAACGTATTGCTATTATTGCGGCCGGCCCTTTTGCAAATTTTGCCTTTGCGATATTTGCCTTTTATTTAATGTTTTTAATTGGCGTACCTAGTATTAAGCCTATTGTTGGCGACATTATCCCTGAGTCAATCGCGGCGCAGGCACAAGTACCAAATAATGCAGAGATAGTTGAAGTTGCAGGTAAGTCAGTGCGTGACTGGCAAGATGTTAACTTAGCCTTGATTGGTGAAATAGGCTCAGCGTCGATTGTCATCAAAACGAAGAGTGCCAATAGCCAGTATGTTAGTTCTCATCAGTTAAGTACTAAAAATTGGCAGTTTTCACCGGAGAAAGTCTCTGCCTTGACAAGCTTAGGGATAATACCTTATCGTCCACAAGTACATAATGAACTTGCTCGTATTAGCGAGGATAGCCCCGCAGAAAAAGCGGGATTAAAAGTAGGCGATAAGCTTATTGCCCTTAATGATGAACATTTAGCACAAGGTTGGACTGATTTTTCTAAGAAAATTAAACTTTACCCTGATCAGCTTGTTAATATTACCGTGGAGCGTGCAGGTAGTAATCAAGTGTTACAAGTCACCCCCAAAGGTATTGACAGTAATGGTAAGTTAATTGGTTATTTAGGCGTATCTCCTAAAGCAGATGACTGGCCAGCAGAATACAAAATAGAGATCAGTTATGGCGTATTTTCTGCGCTAACCGAAAGTGTCATTCGCACTTGGAATTTGATCACCTTAAGTTTTGATATGATAGGGAAATTAATAACAGGTGATGTTTCTGTTAAGAATTTAAGTGGTCCAATAGCGATAGCTCAAGGGGCAGGGGATAGTGCAAGTTATGGCTTTGTTTACTTTTTAGGCTTTTTAGCGCTAATTAGTATTAATTTAGGAATAATTAACCTTTTACCGTTGCCAGTACTTGATGGCGGACACTTACTCTATTATCTTATAGAGCTTTTAACAGGAAAGCCTGTTCCGGAAAATATTCAGGAAGCGGGATTCAAGTTTGGTGCCTTAGCGTTATTAGCCTTAATGAGTATCGCTCTGTTTAATGATTTTAGTAGAGTGCTGGGTTAGATTTGGTTAGGTGTGTAAAGGATAATTAACCTTTTACGTTTAACCAAGCAAGTCAGTACTTGATGGCGGGCACATACTCTGCCGTATTAATTGAAGCTTATAGCGCTTTTAGCAGGAAAGTCTGTTCCTTAAATGTCAAAGAATGGAATCAAGTATTGTGCCATAGCGTTTTAATATTAATAATTATAGCGCTGTTTAATGATTTTAGTCGGCTGTTGGATTTAAAATATAGTATATATACTTACTATGTTTTAAGGTGTAACACTTACACCTTGCAGCTTACAGCGTGCAATTTACGCAGTGATAAGAAGAAGTAACAAAGTTAAAATATATGATAATTAAAAAATTAGCCTCTGCCGTTTTACTAGGCGCTTTAGGTACAACAGCACAAGCTGCGCAAGAATTTCAAATTGAAGATATTGAAGTAAAGGGTTTACAGCGTGTTGCTTTAGGTGCTGCCTTAACGCATATTCCGTTTAATGTTGGCGACACTTTAAATCAGTTTAGAATTTCCCAATCGATAAAGGCTTTATATAAGTCAGGACATTTTAATGATATTCGCGCGTATCGTGACGGAAACCGTATCATTTATCGTGTTCGAGAGCGTGAAACTATCAGTGAAATCACCTTTGAAGGTAACAGTGATTTAAAAGATGAGCAGTTAACTGAAAGCTTAGATGGTAGTAATATTCGTGTTGGTGAAACACTTGATCGTACTGTTATTTCAGGTATTGAAATGGGCTTGGAAGATTTTTATCACAGTGTCGGTAAATATAATGCCGAGGTATCTACCACAATAACTCACTTACCGAGAAACCGCGTTAACCTTGAGTTTACTTTTACTGAAGGTGATGCAGCGTCGATTAAACAAATAAATATCATTGGTAATGAGGTTTTTACCGATGCGCAACTACTTGATAGAATTGAGTTAACGTTTGATTCGCCATGGTGGGATTTTATGGCGCAAGATAGGTATCAAAAACAAACGTTACAAGGTGATATGGAAACTATCACTAGTTATTACCTAGATCGCGGCTATCTTCGTTTTGATGTTGATTCAACGCAAGTCTCTATGACACCGGATAAAAAATCAGTTTACATTGCTTTAAATGTCACTGAAGGTGAAACTTATACTATTAGTGATGTTGATTTTATCGGCGACATGGCAGGTTTTGAAAAAACAATTCGTGCCATAAATCCATTGCAGGTTGATAACCTCTATAACGGTGCTGAAGTCACTTATACCGAAGAAGTAATAAGTAAATTTTTGGGGCGATTTGGTTATGCAT
The DNA here is from genome assembly GCA_013215465.1 of Colwellia sp. Lineage (GTDB taxonomy): Bacteria > Pseudomonadota > Gammaproteobacteria > Enterobacterales > Alteromonadaceae > Colwellia. Next base: position 35,067 of record JABSOW010000025.1, read on the forward strand.
ACCCTAAAGTAATCACTATTCCTGATATTAATGACGAAAATCATACGGTAAAGTTATCGATATCAATTGATCCAGGTAAGCGTATTTACGTTAATAAAATTAACTTTAATGGTAACCATGTTACTGCTGATAGAGTATTACGTCGTGAAATGCGCCAAATGGAAGGTGCTTGGTTGTCGAATAGTTTAGTCGAACACTCTAAAGCACGTTTATCTCGTTTGCCCTATATGGAAACTGTTAATTTTGAAACCAATCAAATTTCAGGTGAAGATGACTTAGTCAACATTGACTTTAACGTAAAAGAGCAAGCTTCAGGTTCATTTACTGCCGGTATTGGCTACGGTGACTCAACCAAATTAAGTTTAAATGCTGGTATTCAACAAAATAACTTTTTAGGTACTGGTAATCGTTTAGGTTTTACGATTAATACCAATAGCTATTCAAAAAGTGCCAGTATTTCTTATACTGATCCTTACTTTACCGTTGATGCGGTATCACTTGGCGGGCAAATTTTTTATCAAGCTTTTGACGCCGGCAGTGCTAATTTAGAGCAATATAATAATAAAACTTATGGTTTCGGACTTAACTGGGGTTTTCCTATTAATGAATATATTAGAATTAATTTTGGCGTAGGCTTTAAAAATAATGAAATTACTTCATTAGAATCTTATGAGCAAATTCAAACCTTTTATGATTTGCATGCTGATCCAAATGATCCTGATGCAGCATTATCGTTTAAAAACTATGATGTGAGCGCGAGTATTTCACGCTCAACTTTGAACCGTGGTACTTTTCCAACCGCAGGCTCTCAACAAAGTTTATCGGTGAAGATGACTACGCCAAATAGTTCAGATGTGCAGTACTTTAAAGTTAACCTTGATACTAAGTTTTATTTTCCCTTATCACGTGATCAACGCTGGACCGTACTGGCGCGCATGCAATTAGGTTATGGTAATGGTTATGGACAAGTGAATGGCAATGATCAGTTGCTACCGTTCTGGGAAAACTTTAGAGCGGGTGGCTCTGATAGCTTACGTGGCTTTGAAAATAATACCGTAGGACCACGTGCCGTTTACCGTTATCCTACGTCTATTGACGGTACGCCAAGCCCAACCGGTGGTAGTGCTTGTTGTTTAGGATCTGATGAAGATTACATTCAAGTATCACCGCGCTCTGTTGGTGGTAATGCTATTGCTATCGGGGGTATTGAGTTAATCGTACCGACACCGTTTTTAGATGAAAGTTATTCAAATAGTGTTCGTACCAGCTTCTTTGTTGATGTCGGTAATGTTTGGGATACTGAGTTTGATATGGCTAACTATAATGATTTAGCGCCAGTTGAACTTGAAAAGTTGTCTGATTATTCCGAAGTTGGAGGTTTTCGAGCCTCTGGTGGTTTATCTATTCAATGGCTGTCACCAATGGGACCGATGATTTTTAGTTTTGCTAAAACAATAAAAGAAGAAGTGGATGATGATACCGCATTCTTTAGCTTTAATATTGGTAAAACTTTTTAAATTTATCTACCCAATAAGCGTGTTTAACTGTTAACTTTGGTTAAGCAAAAAAATTATACCTAAAATAAATAGAAAAAGAGGAAAATACATTGAACAAATTTATTAAATCTATGGCTGTTACAGCGACTGCATCAACATTATTGTTAGCCAGCAGTGCGATGGCTTTTGAACAAAAAATTGCCGTGGTAAATGTACAAGAAGCCATTAATCAAATTCCTCAGTCTGCCGCATTAATGCAAAGCTTAGAAGCAGAGTTTAAAGATGAAAAAGCAGTCATTGAACAACTACAAAAAGATCTAACTTTCGAAGATGAAAATTTAAAGCGTAATGGCTCATTGATGAGTGAAAAAGAAAAGAAAAAATTACAAACTAAAATGGCTAACTTGTATCAACAATATCAAGTTAAAGTGAAAGAATTTCAACAAAAAGTAGCGCAGCGTAAAAATATAGAAACTAATAAGCTTTTTGCTTTAGTTACCCAAGCGGTTGATAATATTGCTGCTAAAGATAACTATGACTTAGTACTTTCAAAACAGGCTGTTGTTTATTCAAAACCAGCCATTAATATTACCAGCAAGGTTGTCGAGCAAGTCAGTAAGCTCAAATAGTTTTAGATTCGCCTTTTGATTAGTAATGAATAAAAAGAGATACTATGAGTTATACCCTTGCAGAAATTGCAGAACATATTAATGCTAAGTTAGTGGTTGCCCAATCATCAGATAGCTTGGTGGCTAGCAGCACCATAAATAGCTTGGCTACGCTAGCCAATGCTAAATTAGGGCAAGTTGCCTTTCTTGGCAATAATAAATATGTATCGCACCTATGCACAACTAAGGCCAGTGCAGTCATTATCTCACCTGAAACATTACCTCAGTGTCCGGTTAATGCGTTAGTGATGGATAACCCTTATATGGGCTATGCACTGTTAGCAAATTTACTTGATACGACACCTGCCGTAGCTAACGGTATTCACAAGAGTGCGGTCATAGCTGATGATGTTGAGCTTGGTGCAAATGTTTCTATAGGTGCCAATAGTGTTATTGAGTCAGGCGTCCACCTTGCCGATAACGTTAGTATTGGCGCAGGTTGTTTCATTGGTGAAAATGTTAGTATTGGCAAGGGCACAACTCTTTGGTCAAATATCAGTATTTATCATCGCGTTGTTATTGGTCAAGCGTGTTTAATTCAAGCGAATACTGTTATTGGCTCCGATGGTTTTGGTTATGCTCCGGTAAATGCACAATATAAATGGCATAAAATCCCTCAGCTTGGTAGTGTAATTATTGGCGATTATGTTGAAATTGGCGCGAGTACAACCATTGATAGAGGCGCGCTTGAAAATACCCTTATTAAAGATGGTGTGATCCTCGATAATCAAATTCAAATTGCTCATAATGTCATTATCGGCGAAAATACCGCTATGGCGGCTTGCAGTGTCATTGCGGGTAGTACCGTGATTGGTAAAAACTGTACTATTGCTGGTCTTGTTGGCATTAATGGTCATATCAATATCACTGATAATTGTATTTTTACCGGTATGGCGATGGTCACTAAAGATATAACAAACTCGGGTGTTTATTCTTCAGGTATGCCTGCTGCGCCGAATAAAGAATGGCATAAAACCAACGCAAGAGTTAAACGTCTAGATAGTTTAACCAAACGAGTAAAAGAGCTAGAAACGCTGATTAATCGTCTGTCATAAAGTAAGCAGTCATAAATTAATCAGCAACAAATAAAACAGTTGCCAATAAATAATAAAAACAAAGCACTGTAACGCCAATAACAGCACTAATTTCCTTCATAAATGATTTAGTGCATGTCAAAGAAAGGAATACTCTTTTGGAACACCTTGATATAGAAAACACTAAACTAGAAAGAAAACTAAAACCAATAGCACTTAACGAAATTAAGACGCTTATACCCCATAGATATCCGATGTTATTGGTTGATAAAGTGGTTGATCATGAGCCAAGAAAATATTTACACGCGATAAAAAATGTCACGATAAATGAACCTATCTTTACTGGGCATTTTCCGGATGCTGCTATTTTTCCAGGTGTACTCATTTTAGAAGCATTAGCACAAGCCACAGGTATTCTTGGCTTTAAAAGTACTGAAGGTCGCGAAGAAAATGAAATGTACTTGTTCGCTTCTATTGATAAAGCACGCTTTAAAAAGCCAGTCTTGCCCGGCGATACTATGCATTTACATGTAGAGTTTTTAAAAGAACGACGCGGTATGTGGAAGTTTTATGGTGAAGCAAGAGTTGATGGCAAAGTGGTTTGTTCGGCTGATTTAATGTGTGCCCGCCGCGTTTTATAATATCCTCTTTAGTCTCTCATCTAGGTGTTAAAGGTACTCATTGAACACCCCTTGTTTCGGGTTTTTTCTTTGCCAGTAAAGCACACTACTTACAACTGTATGGTTACAGTTGTAACAACCGTTATATATATAAATATTTATCTAAGGTACTTGTTATGATACACCCACAAGCGATTATTGAACCGGGAGCCATTATTGGGAAAAATGTCACCATAGGCCCATGGACTTATGTCGCTAGTTCCGTGGTGATTGGCGATGACTGTGAAATTAGTTCTCATGTGATCATTAATGGCCCAACTAAAATAGGTAAAGGCAACCGTATTTTTCAATTTGCTAGCATAGGCGAAGATTGCCAAGATCTAAAGTATGCCGGCGAGAAAACAGAGCTTATTATAGGCGATAACAATACTTTTCGGGAGTGTTGTACTATTCATCGAGGCACCATACAAGACAATAGCCTAACGAAAATTGGTAGTAACAATTTATTTATGGCATACACCCATGTTGCTCATGACTGTATGGTGGGTAACCATTGCATCATGGCAAATAATGCTTCTATTGCGGGCCATGTGCATGTAGGTGATCACGTTATCATTGGTGGTATGTCTGGCGTGCATCAATTTTGTCATATTGGTGCTCATAGTTTTATTGCCGCTAATGCCTTAGTATTAAAAGATGTACCTGCTTATGTTATGGCTTCTGGCCACCCGGCAAAACCTTTTGGTTTAAATAGTGAAGGCATGAAACGCAGAGGTTTTACCAGTGATTCTATATTGTCTATTAAACGTGCATATAAAGAAATTTACCGTAAAAAACAATCTATTGAAGATGCTTTATCGGCGATAACTGAAAAAAATACACCTTCATCTGAGCTTGAATTATTTACAGATTCAATTAAGCAATCAACGCGTGGCATTATTCGCTAATACTAGAATACTAGGTTTTTAACCTAGGAATTAACCTCTAAGAATTAACGCCTAGGATTTAATTTGTTGTCAGCTTCTTTACTAAATAATATTCCCCACTCTGAGCCAGTGTTTGCCATTGTTGTTGGTGAACACTCTGGCGATACCTTGGGTGCAGGGTTAATGCTAGCGCTACAAAAGCAATTCCCTGATGCCAAGTTTGTCGGCATTGGCGGCGAAAAAATGCAAAAGCTTGGCTTTGAAAGCCTATTCGCTATGGAAGAATTGGCAGTAATGGGTATTGTCGAAGTGTTGGGGCGTCTGCGTCGTTTACTGCACGTAAGAAAATCACTGATAGATTATTTTACCCAAAACCAACCTGATGTTTTTATAGGCATTGATGCACCTGATTTTAACATTGGCTTAGAGCTGCGGTTAAAAGGCCAAGGAATAAAAACCGTCCATTATGTCAGCCCTTCTGTTTGGGCGTGGCGCGAAAAACGTATCTTCAAAATAGCTAAAGCGACAGATATGGTACTTTCACTATTACCTTTTGAAAAAGCTTTTTATGACCAGCACCAAGTACCTTGTACCTTTGTTGGTCATCCGTTAGCTGATGATATTCCAATGGAAAGTGATAAAGAAAAAGCAAGAAATGAACTTGGTTTACCCCATAAATCCAAAATATTAGCCTTAATGCCGGGTAGTCGTGGTGGCGAACTCTCACGGTTGTTAGCACCTTTTTTTGCCAGTGCGCAACAACTACAACAAGATGATGAAAATTTAATTATCATTGCCCCTATGGTTAGCGAAAAACGTGCTCAGCAGTTTACTCGTTTAAAAGCTGAACTTGCTCCTAATTTGAAGGTTGATGTTATTATTGATAAAACTCAAACAGTAATGGCGGCGAGTGATTGTTTATTAACCGCATCAGGTACTGTAACTTTGGAAGCCGCTTTAATTAAGCGACCCATGGTTATTTGCTATAAATTTAACTTGATCACTTATTGGTTAGCTAAATGGTTAGTAAAATTACAATGGTTTTCCTTACCCAATTTATTGGCCAATAAAGCCTTAGTACCTGAGCTATTGCAAGATGAAGTGTGCGTAGAGCGCATTGTCCCTTTAGTAAAAGAGCGTTTGTATCAAGATCAAAGTCAACTAAACGATAGCTTTACCGCTATTCATCAACAATTAAAATGTAATGCTAGCCAACAAGCCGCCAATGCTGTGATTGCGTTATTACCGCCTATTTTTAATACTAAAACGTAACAATTATGTCCACGAAAAAAACTAATAAAAAAAACTTTCCTCCATTTGAATATCCTGTTGCTTATTGTATTGCCGGCGTAGATGAAGTAGGGCGCGGCCCTTTAGTGGGTGATGTCGTTACCGCTGCGGTTATTTTAGATCCCGACAATCCTATTGAAGGTTTGATGGACTCCAAAAAATTATCTGAAAAGAAACGAACCGTATTAGCACAAGAAATTAAAGAAAAAGCCATTGCTTGGTCCGTTGGTAGAGCAAGCCCAGAAGAAATTGATACCTTAAATATTCTCCATGCCACTATGTTAGCCATGCAACGTGCAGTGCAGGGATTATCGGTATCACCTGATTATGTATTAGTTGATGGTAATCGTACCCCTTCTTTTGCTAATGAGCAGGGCAGTATTAACAGCCAAGCGGTGGTTAAAGGTGATGATCGAGTGGTTGAAATTAGTGCCGCATCAATAATAGCAAAAGTTACGCGCGATGAAGAAATGATTGCTCTTGATAAATTACACCCTGAATATGGCTTTGCTAAGCATAAAGGTTATCCAACTAAAGTGCATTTAGAAAAAATAATTGAACTAGGGGTACTTGATTGTTACCGCCAAAGCTTTAAACCTGTTGCCAGAGTATTAGGGCTTATTAAATGAATGACGAAGTTGTGCCAGACGTTACACTAACAGAGCAATACCACGAGCCTCGCTTTATTCATTTACGCGTACATAGTGATTATTCAATGTGCGATGGTTTAAAAAAAGTAAAAGCTATTATAGCCCGTGCCGCAGAATTAAATATGCCTGCACTCGCATTGACTGATCAAACTAACCTTTGCGGTTTAGTAAAATACTACCACGCAGCTCATGGTGCTGGCGTTAAGCCTATTATAGGCTGTGATTTTTGGGTGAAAAGTGATGAGTTGGGCGATGAATTATCTCGCTTAGTTATTTTAACCACTAATAATAAAGGTTATAAAAACTTAACTGAGCTGATCTCAAAAGCTTACCTGCGTGGGCACATACAAAACAAAGCGGTGATTGACAAAGAATGGTTAATTGAATTTAAAGAAGGCTTGCTGATACTTTCAGGTGCACGAGAAGGTGATATCGGCAAAGCCTTACTAAAGGGTAATAACGAGTTAGCATTGCAAATGCTCAACTTTTACCAAAACCATTTTGATAATTGCTTTTATGTCGAGTTAATCCGCACCGGGCGAAATGACGAAGAAAACTATCTTCATCTTGCTGTCGATTTTGCTGCAGAACACAATTTACCCGTTGTAGCAACCAATGAGGTGATGTTTTTATCCCCAGATAATTTCGATGCGCATGAAATTCGTGTTGCGATTCATGATGGTTATACCCTTGACGATAAACGTCGCCCTAAGCGTTATAGCACAGAGCAATACTTACGTTCACCAGACGAAATGTGTGAGCTATTTAGTGATATACCTGAAGCGTTAGCCAATACCGTAGAAATAGCCAAACGCTGTAATGTTACTGTGCGCCTGGGCGAATACGTATTACCCGATTTTCCTACCGAAGGGTTGGATATTAATGACTTTTTTATCAAAGTTTCTGAGGAAGGTTTAGAAAGACGCTTAACGAAATTATTTGATAGAGAGGCGGAAAACTTCGCTGAAATACGTAAACCTTATGATGAACGTCTTAAAATAGAATTAAAAGTTGTTAATGACATGGGTTTTCCCGGTTATTTTTTGATCGTAATGGAGTTCATTCAGTGGAGTAAAGATCATAATATTCCCGTTGGGCCAGGTCGTGGTTCAGGTGCAGGCTCTTTGATTGCTTATTCGCTTGATATTACCGATCTTGATCCACTTGAATATGATTTATTGTTCGAACGCTTCTTAAACCCTGAGCGGGTATCCATGCCTGATTTCGATATCGATTTTTGTATGGACAGGCGTGATGAAGTGATTGACCACGTGGCTGAACTTTATGGTCGTGATGCCGTTTCGCAAATTATTACCTTTGGCACCATGGCGGCAAAAGCGGTAATTCGTGATGTAGGTCGAGTACTCGGGCATCCTTATGGTTTTGTTGACCGGATTTCAAAACTCATTCCGACAACACCGGGCATGACTTTAGCGAAAGCTTTTGAAGAAGAGCCAAAACTTCCTGAAATTTACGCACAAGACTCTGAAGTTAAAGATCTCATTGATATGTGTCGTATTCTTGAAGGGACTACACGAAATGCCGGTAAGCATGCGGGTGGTGTGGTTATCTCGCCTACTACCATTACCGATTTTGCACCACTTTATTGTGATGATGAAGGCAAAAACCCGGTCACTCAGTTTGATAAAAATGATGTTGAAGATGCGGGTTTAGTTAAGTTTGACTTCTTAGGGTTGAGAACTCTTACTATTTTACAGTGGGCCATTGAAATGGCCGACGTAAAGCAGCTAAAAGAGGGCAAAGATCCGATAGATATCACGACAATTGATCTTGAAGATCGAGCCTGTTTTAAGCTATTACTTGCCTCGAAAACCACTGCTGTATTCCAGTTAGAATCAAGCGGCATGAAGTCGTTAATTGATAAACTTAAACCCGATTGCTTTGAAGATATTATCGCTTTGGTGGCATTGTTTCGCCCCGGTCCGCTGCAATCAGGCATGGTTGATAACTTTATTGAACGTAAACATGGTCGTGAAGAAGTTAGTTATCCCGATGAAAAATGGCAACACATTGATTTAAAACCAGTATTAGAACCAACTTACGGCATTATCTTGTATCAAGAACAAGTAATGCAAATAGCCCAAGTACTCGCCGGGTATTCGCTTGGTGGCGCCGATATGCTACGCCGTGCCATGGGTAAGAAAAAACCGGAAGAGATGGCTAAGCAGCGAGCTGGCTTTGAACAAGGCGCAAGAGATCGCGGTGTTGATGGCGAACTCGCGATGAAAATCTTCGATCTAGTGGAAAAATTCGCTGGTTATGGTTTTAACAAGTCTCATTCTGCCGCTTATGCGTTAGTTTCTTACCAAACCCTGTGGATGAAAACGCATTTTCCTGCGCCTTTTATGGCGGCGGTGATGTCTGCCGATATGGATAACACTGAAAAAGTGGTTATTCTGGTTGATGAATGTGACAATATGGGCATTGATTTACTGCCACCTGATGTTAATGTTGGTCAATATAAGTTTACCGTTAATGATGATGATCAAATTGTTTATGGCATTGGTGCGGTAAAAGGCGTTGGCGAAGGGCCAATAGAAGCGATCATTGCTGCTCGTCAAAAGGGCGGCCCCTTTACCGATCTATTTGATTTCTGTGCCCGTTTAGATTTGAAGAAGACTAATAAACGGATCTTAGAAAAGTTGATAAAAGCTGGCGCGATGGACGCGTTAGGACCTACCTATAAACTAACCGCTGACGGGAAAGATTTACCCCATCGTGCTGCTTTATTTGAAACCCTACCAGAGGCGATAAAGGCGGCAGATCAACATGCTAAAGCTGAAGCCATTGGCCAAAATGATTTGTTTGGCTTGATCAATGATGAACAAACGGATTCTCGCCAAAGCTTTAAAAGTGTTAAAAAATGGCCTGAAGAAGTATGGCTTGATGGTGAAAAAGAAACCTTAGGTTTATACTTAACTGGTCATCCCATTAACCGTTATTTAACTGAAATTAAAAAGTATGCTACTAGTCGATTAGTGAATATGCAACCAACCGGTAGAGACAGGCAAGCAGTTGCGGTAGGCTTAGTTATTGGCGTACGAGTGCTGGTAAATAAACGTGGTCGTCGTTGGGCATTAGTCACCCTTGATGATAAAAGTGCTCGCATGGATGTTCGTTTATTCCCAGATAATTATGATAACTTTGCCGAGTTACTTGAAACAGATGCAATTTTAGTCTGTAGCGGACAGGTCAGCTTTGATGATTACTCTGGAGGTAATACAATGACCGGCAGAGATATCATGACGATAGCGGATGCAAGAGAAAACTACGTTACTTCCCTAGATATCCAGGTCAATAGGGCAGCGGTTAGTGACAAATTTATTGAGCAATTTACTCATATATTAACACCACATAAAGAAGGTACTTGCCCGGTAAGGGTATTTTATCAACGAGAAGAAGCTCGCGGCATGTTAGAACTTGGCGTACAATGGCGAGTATCACCAGCTGATGTGTTATTATATGATTTAAAAGAATTATTAGGTGAAGAAAGCGTCACCTTGCAGTTTAAGTAGGTTTAAGTGAACTAGCTAATTATTATAACCAGTTAATTGTTATTAGCGTTTGTGTTAATAACTAAAGCAAAATAAGTACAAATTTTAGGTACATTTTATTAGGTACAGAGAACCATATGTCATTAAATTTTTTAGATTTTGAACAACCTATTGCTGAACTTGATGCAAAAATTGAAGAGCTTGAGATAGTAAATACGGGTCATGAGTTAGATCTTGATTTAGAAGAGCAGATAACTCAGCTACGTGAAAAAAATAGAGAGCAAACTAAGAAAATATTTTCCAACTTAGACCCTTGGCAAACAGCGCGGGTAGCACGTCACCCGCAACGTCCTTATACGCTTGATTATATACCCCGTATTTTCACTGAATTTGATGAATTAGCCGGTGACCGAGCTTATGCCGACGATAGTGCTATTGTTGGTGGAACCGCACGTTTAGATGGCAAGGCTGTGATGATCATAGGTCATCAAAAAGGCCGTTCAACCCCTGAGAAAGTAAAGCGTAACTTTGGCATGCCACGCCCAGAGGGATATCGTAAAGCTTTGCGCTTAATGCAAATGGCTGAGCGTTTTAATATGCCAATCATCACTTTTATTGACACTCCCGGTGCTTATCCAGGTGTTGGCGCAGAAGAGCGTGGCCAAAGTGAAGCGATTGCCCGTAACTTAAAAGTGATGGCACGTTTATCAGTGCCTATTATTTGTACCGTTATTGGCGAAGGCGGCTCAGGCGGTGCTTTAGCCATTGGTGTTGGTGATAAAGTTAATATGTTGCAATATTCTACTTATTCGGTAATTTCACCAGAAGGTTGTGCTTCAATTTTATGGAAAACCGCAGATAAAGCACCAACAGCAGCAGCAGCTATGGGGATTACGGCCACTCGTATTAAAGAGTTAGGGCTAATAGATAGTATTGTTGAAGAGCCGTTAGGTGGTGCGCATCGTGATATGGATCAAATGGCAGCTAGGCTTAAGCAAGCATTAAAAACTGATTTAGCTGAATTAGAAGGTTTAACTAAAGAGCAGTTAGTTGATAAACGCTACGACAGGTTAATGTCATTTGGTTATTGCTAATTTTTTAGTGGCGAGTAACGAGTATAATCTTTTCAAGGTGCCTTGCGGGCAACGTGTATTTCGTTACTCGCTTTTTGAAACTTTCATTTTTTATTTAGCTCATTGATCATGCACCTCATTGAGCTAGCGCTTTATCGCGCTATTAGTAAATACCCAAAAACACCGCTGGTTATTGCCTATAGTGGCGGTGTTGACTCACAAGTACTGTTGCATGCTTTAGCTAAATTAACGCAGGCAAAACAATTCCCCAATCACCTTACCGTTTGTCATGTTAACCATGGCTTAAGTGAAAATGCGGCTATTTGGCAAGCTTTCGCAGCGCAAGAATGTCAAAAGCTCAATTTAACATTCGCTGTATGTAAAGTTAATGTTCAAATACAAGCTCAACAATCATTAGAAGCCTTAGCGCGAGATGCCAGGTATAAAGCTTTACAATCAATTTATAAAGAGCAATCGTTAATCATTACCGGGCATCACCGTGATGATCAAGCTGAAACTTTTTTACTTGCCCTTAAAAGAGGCGCTGGCTTAAAAGGTTTATCGGCTATGGCAGCTGAAATTAAGCAAGGTAAAGACATGCTTATGCGGCCACTGCTTAATATTTCACGGGCTGAAATTATTAATTATGCGCAACAGCAGCAACTTGACTGGGTTGAGGATGAATCGAATACCGACACCCGCTTTGATCGTAATTTTATCCGTCAAAAAATCATGCCATTACTCAGCGAACGTTGGCCTAGCATTACTCAAACCATCAATCGCAGTAGTAGTCATTGTTTAGAAGGGCAATTATTATTGAACGAATTGGCTGAGCAAGATTTAGCTATTTGTCAGTTAAGCAGCCAGTGTTTATCTGTGAGTGAGCTAAGTAAGCTCTCATCAGCGCGCTTTAATAATTTACTACGGTACTTTTTAGCGCAGCATAATTATCTAATGCCCAGCACAGAACAACTTGCCCAAGTTCACCAGCAACTCTTCGCCAGTAAGGATAAAAACCCTGCCGTTAAAGTAGCAAATAATTACTTGCGCCGTTATAAAGATAGTTTGTATTTAACCGCTGATTATATCGATGTAAGTGAATGGCAAACCGATATTGATTGCTTTGATAAAAAAAATATCACCAATGCTGAAGTGATTGAACTACCTGATGGTTTAGGAAAATTACATTTTTCTAGCGACAAGTCTATTGATGTATCAAATACAGTTCAGCGAGTTGTTTCACCAACGAAAGCACAAAAAGTTAGGCTACGCTTTTGTCATAGTAATCCTACTTGTTTACCTGATTATCGTCATAAATCACGTAGTGTGAAAAAAATATTACAAGAACTCAATATTCCACCATGGCAACGAAAGCGCATTCCATTTCTGTATTATGATGATGTATTAGTTGCCGCGATTGGTTATTTTATTTGCCAAGAATTTTTACCTAAAGCTGCTTTACCTCAAAAAAAAGAACTCAACCTAAAAATAACTTGGAGAACATAAGTGACGATCAAGAAAAGTTGCGAGTTACGAATACACTACACGCTCAGTGATCTGTCTTCGCAACTATTCAACTCGTGACTCGATACTCTCAGCGATTTATCTTCGAAACTCGAAACTCGAAACTCGAAATTTATTTCGTTAAATGATGAGAAGCAGCGGCAGAAAACACCACATCGGTAGAGCTATTAAGCGCTGTTTCGGCTGAATCTTGTATTACCCCAATAATAAAACCAATTGCCACAACCTGCATAGCAATATCTTCATTTATGCCAAACAAACCACAGGCTAATGGTATTAGTAATAATGAGCCACCAGCAACGCCTGACGCGCCACAAGCTGAAATTGCAGCAACAATTGACAATAATATAGCGGTGCCAAAATCGACCTCTATATCTAAACTATGCGCTGCAGCAAGTGTTAGCACGGTTATTGTAATTGCTGCACCCGCCATATTAATGGTTGCTCCTAACGGTATAGACACCGAGTAAGTATCTTCATGTAAAGCTAATTTTTTACACAAGGCCATATTCACCGGAATATTTGCCGCCGAACTTCGGGTGAAAAATGCAGTGATACCAGACTCTCTAAGGCAAGTGAAAACCAAAGGGTAAGGGTTTTTCTTCATGATAAAAAAGACAATTAATGGATTAACTAGCAAGGCAATTATTAACATGGCACTCAGTAAAATAACAACTAAGTGAGCATACTCAGCTAAAGCGCTAAAGCCTGTGGTGGCTATAGTGTTAGCAACAAGGCCAAAAATACCAAGCGGTGCAAAGCGTATTACCAGTCTAACGATACTTGAAATAGCTTCACTCACATCATGGATGGTAGTTTTAGTATGGCTACTGGCATGTTTGAGGGAAAAACCTAAACCTATACCCCAAGCCAATACTGCAATGAAATTACCATTAGCAATCGCACTGATTGGGTTTTCAACCACTTTAAAGGCCAGTGTTGATAATACTTCACCTAATCCTTGTGGTGGGTTAGCACTAGCACCAGCCAAATCTAGGGTTAATGTGGTTGGAAATAAGAAACTTAGCCCTACTGCAACAAAAGCTGCACTGAGTGTGCCAATTAAATATAAACCGATAATAGGTCTAAGCTCAGCAGCACTATCAACCTTTTGATTAGCAATACTTGAGGCAACTAATACTAACACTAAAATAGGTGCAACCGCTTTAAGTGCACTGACAAATAAGCTGCCAAACATTGAAAATGATTTAGCTACTTCTGGATTTATTATTGCGAGCAAGCTACCTAAAATGATCGCGATAATGATTTGTGATACTAAGCCTAAGGACTTTACTTTCGACAGAAAAGAGCTATTTTCTAGTGGGGTATTTGTCGTTACCATATTTATACTTAACCTAATAAAAATACTTATAAGCTGACTTTTATCATTGAAGTGCTAGCTTGTCTAGTTATTATATGTTTAGTAATAAAATTACTTCTTTATTACCAAAAGGTATTATTGTTTACACTATATTACCGGGGAAAAACCTCTGTTTTTGCTAAAAAAGTCGCTGTAGAACAGGACATAACAAATGATAGCGACTGATTGATATTGCTTTATAAGTCATCGATATAATATTTCCTGATTACCCACAATAAACAGCTACGTTTTACCGAAAAATAGCCTATATTTAATGTAAGCATTAATTGAGGTGTTCAATCATGAGTAAAAATCAGGTTCAATATCAAAAAGGCTATAGTTTACTTGAGCTATTTAAGGACTATGGAACAGAAGAGCAATGCACTAAAGCATTATTTAACTGGAAATGGCCTCAAGGTTTCAGTTGCCCTGAATGTAGCACTACAAGCTACTGTGCTCTGAAATCTAGAAAAGTTTATCAATGTAATCACTGCCACCATCAAACCTCAGTAACGAGCGGGACGATTTTTGCTAGTACCAAGCTTCCCCTAACGCGTTGGTTTTTAGCAATACACCTTATTACACAAGCTAAAACAGGGATTTCTTCTTTATCTTTAAAACGAGCGTTAGGTGTATCATATAATACCGCTTGGAGCATGAAACAAAAAATCATGCAGGTGATGAAAGAACGTGATGATAGCCAGCCATTATCGGGCACTATCCAAGTTGATGATGCCTATTACGGTGGAGAGCATCGTGGAGGTAAACGAGGACGAGGCTCTGAAAATAAAACGCCCTTTATTGCCGCGGTATCGACGAATGAAGAAGGGCACCCCATTAAAATGAATTTTACGGTATTGAAAGGGTTTCGTTTAACTGAGATATCAAAATGGTCGAAGAAACATTTATCTAAAGGGAGTGTAGTTGTTTCTGATGGCTTAGCTTGTTTTAAAGCCGTGACAGAGGCTCAATGCGAGCATTTTTCTATTGTGACAGGCGGTGGGCCAGAGAGTGTAAAGAAAGCGCAATTTATTTGGGTAAATACGATGATAGGTAATGTTAAAAACGCTATTGTTGGCACCTATCATGCTATTAGAGCTAAACACCTACCTCGGTATTTAGCTGAATTTAGTTACCGGTTTAATCGACGTTTTCAGCTAGAGGACATGTTATCACGATTTGCTTATATTGCTTTGCGAACACCGCCAATGTCGAATAAAATATTGAGTATGGCTGAGCTTTATGGGTAATCAGGTAATATTTTATGCCCTGACCGTGCTTAAAAGCTATCTTTGAAAAATTCTTGAACGTCATCAATAACTTTCATTCCTTCATGACTAACGCCAGGAACTATTTTGAATACTGGTGAAATACCATTATTTTCATAGTTTTCTTTTAAAATTTTCATTCTCTCTAATCTGTTCTTACCCGTATGTCCAATTATTTTTTGAACTAATGGTTTTAATTTATCAGGAATGATGAATTCTTCTAAATCTTCTTCTCCAACAATTATTTGGACTGAAACCTCACGCATTTTTTTCAAATTTAATATTGTTCCAAATTTTTTCTTCATGTCTCCTGTGCCAAACGGCCAAACTTTACTGTTATCAATTTTAGCAATGAGACCAGGTGCACCAATGGATACAGCTGATAACTTATCGGGGTGTAAATAGAAAAATCTATGTGTGAATTGCCCACCGCCAGAAAACCCAAAAAGATAGAATTTTCCAAAGTCGTAGTTTGATGCTTCTTGTAAGTCTTCAATCATCTTTAACAGGAGAACATCATACCTGGTATTACCCTCCTGAATAACTTTGTATCCGTCTGAAAATCCATCACCATTTATTCCCACGGGAAATAAAGGTGAAAGTACGACAAATTTATTTTCATTTGCAAATTTTGAAAATGAGTCCCTATATTCAGCTGCATTTCTCCCACTTCCATGAACAGACACAAGAAGCTTATACTCAGTTGGATCATCAAAAAAACCAGTAGGTGCATATACAGTGTACGATACTCTAGGGTCATAACGTAATGCATGGAAAGAATTGGGGCGTTTACGAATCATACTGTACCAATAGCTTGGTTTATTACTGAGCAATGATTTGTAATCAGTAACGGAGCTGAGATCAAAATTGTTAGGTAAACCTTTTTGTTTATCCTTAGTTGAAGTTACTTTATTTACCATTTGATTTTGTTTCATTTGAAGCTCTTTACTCATGCTTTTTTCTGCTTGCTGAAGTTGTTGGTTACTATCAGCCATAGCACTTGTAAAAGAAGTTTGAATACATATAACCAAAAAAATTAGTCGAAGTATAAATTTATTATTTATCATGTTATTCCTTAATTTTAATTCAGTATTTCTATTTTTAATATCAATTACTTTCTGTTAATTGAATTCAAAAAAACAACAAAGGAAATATCACCATCCAATTATGAATGCAAAATATGTTGATTTTAGGGTGTTTTACGTATTTAATGACAATATTGAATTCAATACTATCAATTTAGCTGTGTTTTATAATTATTACAACACTTATTGAATTCAATTTTTACGTATAATAAATTATAAATACTATGGGGAATCAATTAAAATGAAATTATCTTTGTCCAGTATGTTGAGAGCTACTAGCTTGACCCTTACTGCTATATCAATAAATACATACGCTCAAGAAGTAGAAAATAATGAAAGTAGAGATATCGAAATAATTCAAGTGACAGCATTAAAACGTTTACAAGACCTGCAAAAGGCTCCTGTTTCTGTTGACGTATTGTCATCTGAATTTGTTGAACATGCTCAAATTCGGTCGGTAGAAGATATCGCAAATATGACAACAGGTCTTACAATGGATGCTTTACCTAGATCTCAACCAAGGCCCAAAATAAGAGGAGTTGGTAGTTCTGATGTGGGCGCAGGGAGCGATCAATCTACAGCAGTATATATTGACAATGTATATATGTCTCGCCCAGGTTTAGTATCATTTGATAGCTTTGACGTTGACCGCATAGAGATAGTAAAAGGCCCTCAAGGAACTCTTTGGGGGAAAAATGTAGTTGGTGGTTTAGTCCATATCGTAACAAAAAAACCGGTAGAATATACCGAAGCTAAAGTAAAAGCTACTGTAGGTAATGAGGGAATATTAAACGCGAGTGTAATGTTCAATATGCCAATTATCGAAGACAAGTTGTTATCCAGAGTTGTCATTATGTCAAATCATCATGATGGATTTGCAAAGAATGAACTTACGGGCAATGAGCTATCTGATGAAGATAAAATATCTGGTCGCTTACATTTATTGTATAACGCAGCTGACAATCTAAGTATTGCATTATCATTATCTGCGATAGATGAGAACAATTCAGGTCCTGCTAGGACGCTATTAGATGGACAAGTACAGGATTTATCAATTGATCCCGATGGGAATGTTCGTTTAACATCGGGAGAAATCGATGGTTATGATAAGAGAAACGTTTTTTCAGCCACTACTGATATAAATTGGTCCACTAATTTTGCTGACTTAGAAATTATTGCAAATCACAAAACATTGGATTTGTCTTACCTAGAAGATTTTGATGGTACAAATATGTTGCAGTTGGCTATGTCAAACAATACATCAGGAGATGTACTGCAACTTCAGAGGAAAGGCCAAGAAGACACTACTTCAAACTCAATTGAAGTACGATTTTCTGCGAATGAAAATAGTGATTTATTTTGGCAGTTTGGATATTTTTATGAAGATACAGATATTTTCCAATCAAATACGGATGGTATTTTTTCAGGGCTTTGTTTCACCGATGACGCTATTGGTGCATCTGGATTTTATGCATCGGGGCTTGCATCTGCAGTAGCAGGTGGACTAGGTTTTCCATCAGACATTGCAGATCAATATGGAAGTGCTGTTGCAGCTAGATGTTCTGATAATGACTTGATTTCTACGCCAGCAGCTACACAGGTTTTTAATCAATACGGTAAAGTTGAAAGTAATGCTGTTTTTGGGGAGATAACTTACGAGCTAAATGATAGGTATTCAATGACATTAGGTGGACGATATAGCAAAGATAAAAAAATATTTTCTGTTGATACTAGTGATTCTATTTTATCTTTTCAGCTATTAGCTAATGGATACCCATATGGTTTCGAATCTGTGACAGCTGAAAATGAATGGAGTGCATTTACCTATAAAGTAACGGTCGATGGGAAGCTATCTAGTGATACATTTGGGTATGCTACGGTATCAACTGGCTATAAATCTGGAGGATTTCAAAATAACCCACTGTCTCCAGAGCAAGCTTTGGATAGTTTTGATCCAGAAAATGCAACAAACTTTGAACTTGGCATCAAGACTGATATTTTTGATGACAAATTACGTTTAAATGCTGCAATTTTTTACCAGAAACTCGAAGATATGCAAAGACGTACAGTTGAAGGAACTATCTCTAAAACAGAAAATTCAGGTAGAGCCGATATGAAGGGGTTAGAACTAGATACTCACTATTATGCGACAGATAATTTAGTATTTGATGTAAAATATACATATTTAGATGCGAAATTTGTAGATTACATAGATGGAAATAAAGATTATAGCGGTAACTATGTATCAGGAGCACCAAAAAATTCCGTTTCAATTTCAGCAATATACGATATAGAGAACCCTTTTAATTATGATGGAAATTTGAATTTCACCGTTAATTATAATTTTAAAGATAAAACATTTTTAGATGACAAAAATGCACCTCCTGAAATTTTGGATAAAAGATCACTTGTAGATGCAAGGTTAGTTTACTCTCTTTCAGACTGGGAAGTTTCAATATGGATTAAAAACCTAACAGATGAAGAGTATAAAACTCATTATGCGCAAATTTATAATTCTTACGCTACATATGGTGCACCAAGAACCTTTGGACTGTCTGCTTCATGGTATTATGAGTAATAAAACAGGAACTAAACGTTAAAATAATAAACTAGCTAAAGCCTCTGTAATTTTATGTGAGGCTTTTTTCTTTCCATATTTGACCTGAAAAATTCATAATATAATAAGGTGATATTCAGTGAATCATGAGCTTTATTTGAGCGTAACAAAAGCGGCACAATATTTAGATGTTAGTACGAACACTCTTTATGCTTATGTTAGTAGGAAGGGAATAAGAATAGTAAAAGATAAAAACTCTAAATCCAGTAAATATTGGGCTGAGGATATTTATAGTATAAAAAATGAAAGGTACGGAAAAACAAATGAATCAAATAATCTTAAAAATTTGACTTACAATAGTGAGATTACGCTTATTACTGCTGATTCTCTTTACTACCGAGGTCATGATGTGATCCAGCTCGCTGAAAAAAATACAGTTGAAGAAGTTGCTGAATTACTTTGGAATAAACCAGGAGTATTTGGCGCTGAAGTACTGAATACTCCTGCTAGATTGGGTGAAGCCCTTTCTCTATATACCAATGCTGCAATAGCTGAAAGAGCTATTGCTATTTTTCCAATACTAGCCGACAAATTACACGAGCAATGGTGTCATGACGCGGAATACCTGCCTCAAAAGAGCCATATTGACGCAGCCAATCAAGCTTGATATGCCCAAAGTTTTCAATATCCTCCCAGCCTTCGGAGCCTGAGATAACAGCACTTATCGCGAGTAAAAGGATATCCATCAGGTTATGCTTTTTACAGCGTTCTATGCGTGGGTCAGAAATTGATTCAAAGTGGGTCAAGAAAGTCGCGCTCATGTTAATTACCTCAATGTATTATATTGAGATCTGATCGTGACTAAAGCAAAAAGTTCAATTTATAATGATCTTGCCGTGTTCTCGCTATTGAGATCGCACTTTTTCCCTTTATAAAGCCAACAACATTGGAAACAGCTAACTTCGGTGGAATAC
>JABSOW010000026.1 GCA_013215465.1 Colwellia sp.
AGCGCGCATCGACTTTAATGTAGCCACCAAAAGATATTTTACTATCATCAGATAATTTGATGTCGTAACCAGCATTTGCCGCGCCTGTGGCGACAAGTAACGATGAGGTAAGTAATAGTTTTTTAAATTTATTGTTAAACATTGCTGTTTCCCTTGTTGTAGGTGTTTTTATTTGAACTTCTAATTTCTTGTTTTATAATTATCAAGCTAAGGTTTGCTAATACCAATTGGATTAATGAATACATCACTTAGCGAGAATTATTTCAATTGGTAGGGCCATATTAAGCCAGTACAAAAATGTAACAATCGGAAATAAGACTTAGCACCTAACGCTTAGTTCTTTAGTCGTAAACAAAAAGAAAATAAAGCACTAGTACTTAAGTTGTAGAGATAGATAGGTTTTTTACTAAAAAAATGTGATAGATTTACTGTTAGGTAAGTATTTTGAGAGTCATATGTTTGCAAATTGGTTATTAGTTAGCGTTAGTATTGGCTATATTGGCTTGTTATTTCTTATTGCTTATTTAGGCGGAAAATACCGCAATAAACTAAAAGCGCAACAACACACTATTATTTACGCGTTATCTCTAGGGGTTTACTGTACTTCTTGGGGGTTTTTAGGTACAACCGCACAAGCCGCTAATCACTCATTTACTTATCTCTCTGTTTATTTAGCGCCTATTTTGTTATTTGTGTTTGCTTGGCCATTTATTCAACGGATCATAAAAACCAGTTTACAGCTTAAAATTACTTCCATTGCTGATTTATTGTCGGCTCGTTTTGGCAAGTCTCAATCTTTAGCTATCATCATTACCATAGTGGCATTAATTGGCACCATGCCCTATATAGCACTACAGCTAAAAGCTATTATTTATTCGTATCAAATTTTACAAGAAACTCAAGACTTACCCATTTGGCAATTAGGACTTATTGTCAGTATTATTTTAGCCGGATTTACCATTATTTTTGGCGTTAGAACCATAGATATTACCGAACGTCACCCTGGCGTAATGATCGCTATTGCCTTTGAATCATTAGTGAAATTAATTGCTTTCTTATTAGTAGGAATATTTGTTTGCTTTGTTCTTTACGATTCCCCACTCGATATTTGGCACTTGTCAAAAGATACTATTTCATTAGAACAACAATTTAGTGCCGATAGCCTGATTGGATTATTTGGCTTATTGATTATTGCTATGTCGGCTTTTCTATGTTTTCCAAGACAATTTCAAGTAATGTTTATTGAAATAAAAGAGCAAAAAACGAGTAAAATGGCAAGATGGTTGTTACCTGTTTATGTCTTAATCTTTGCTATTATTGCTGTTCCTTTAGGTCTAGCGGGCAACTTAAACTACGGAAACTCATTATCGGCCGACGCCTATGTATTATTTTTACCCTCCTATAACGGTCAAGTTTGGTTATCCTTATTTGCCTTTTTAGGTGCTGTTTCTGCAGCGAGTTCAATGGTAATTGTATCGACTATTGCGTTAAGCACCATGCTCAGTAATGAAATCGTTTTTCCGTTAATGTTTAAGTATTCGAATAAACAACATCATAATTTTAATCACTTTCAATCACAATTACTGCTTATTCGCAAAGCGCTAGTATTATTGGTTGTTCTCTTAAGTTATGGGCTATTATTACTGTCTCCCCCTGATACGCTATCTTCACTGGGTGAAGTTGCTTTTGGTGCTATAGCCCAAATTGGACCTGCTTTATTTGTTGCATTCTATTGGCGAAGAGCAACCCTTGCAGGCGTACTTGCCGGTATTAGTAGTGGTTTTATTGTCTGGACCGCCTTTAATTTATTACCACAACTGGGTATTTATAATCACCCACTTGCCACAACTGATTTACCCGGAACTACAGTAATAACCTTAGTCGGATTACTGATTAATATAATTATGCTTTGGTTCGTTTCTTTAATAACACGACAAAGTATTCGTGAACAAATGCAAAGTAAATTCTTTTATAAGGATAGAAAAAAAACTCAGTGGAGCTTGCCTATTCAACCTAAAGTCGACATTGTTGAATTAAAGTTTTTAGTTGCGCGCTTTATCGGCCAAGACAAAGCCGATGAATGTTTTAAACAGTTTTATAGCTCTCATCATAGTAAAAATAAAAAAAAATATAGTCAAGCGGTGCTATTTCATGCTGAGAACACCCTTGCCCGTGTGTTAGGCTCAGCGTCGGCAAAATTAGTGACCTCGCTTGCTATTAATGGCCGGGGCATGGCCTTTGAGCAAGTAGCCAAATTGGTTGAAGACAACTCTACCCAGCAGTTAGAGTTTAGCCGAACGGTACTACAAAGCGCTATCGAAAATGTTAGTGAAGGTATTTCAGTTATCGACAGTGGTTTAAAGCTAGTAGCCTGGAACCGACAATATTTAGATATTTTTAATTACCCTGATGATTTTATTTATATAGGCTGCCCTATCAGTCAATTAATACATTTCAATTTAAGTCAGCAAGGTTATTTTGTTAAAGATATTGATTTACAGGTTAAAAAACGTATTAAGTTTATTACGGAAGGAAGTCGCCATAATTCTGAATATAAACTCAAAAATGGTAAAACTATACATATTGAAGGTAACCCTATTCCTGGTGGTGGTTTTGTGATGATTTTTTCAGACATCACCAAATACCGTCAAACAGAAAAAGTATTAAAAGAAGAAAATACCGATCTAGAATCCAGAGTGCGCTATCGCACTGCAGAATTAGAGCAAGCCAACAGGGAGTTAGCACAAGCAAATAATGAATTAGCTCAAGCGCAAGTTAAAGCAGAGCAAGCCCATATAAAAAAAAGTCAGTATTTAAAGGCCTGTAGCCATGATTTACTACAACCTTTATCAGCAGCTCGACTCTTTTCTTCTGCTATAACATTAAGCCCTAGGGTCAATAATGATGAACGGGAGCAAATAAAACAAATTGATAATTCACTAGAAATTGCCAATAACTTATTACTGGATCTTAATGAAATAGCACGTATAGAAAGCGGTAACATTATACCAACAATTGCCCCCGTTGAAATCAAACATTTATTTTATATGCTAACCTCTGAATTTAATGCCTTAACAACTGAATACAAGGTTGATTTTCACTTTAAAACTAGCAAGCTTTATATTGCTAGTGATATTACCTTGCTGGCAAGAATAGTCCAAAACTTTCTTAGCAATGCTTTTCGTTATGCCCACCGCTTTGGCACAACTAATAACAGTAAAGTGCTCTTAGGTTGTCGCAGACAAGGAACTGAGCTTTCAATTCAAGTATTTGATAATGGCCCTGGTATTCCAAAAGATAAGCAGCAAGAAGTTTTTGAACAGTTTACCCAACTAGACACCACAACCGCTATTGGTCCAAAGGGTCTTGGTTTAGGGTTGAATATCGCACAAAGCTTAGCCGCGATTCTTAACCATAAAATCGATTTGAAATCACAACCAAACCATGGCTGCTTATTTAGTGTCAATGTTCCTATTTGTCAGCCACCTGTGGTGCAAAAGCAAGTACCAATACTAGCAAGTATGAGTTTACAAGGTGTAGGGGTGTTATGTATTGATAATGAGCAAGATATTTTATCGGGAATGACAGAGTTATTATCTGCATGGCAATGCCATGTGTTTACCGCGACTAATGCCCAACAAGCGAGAGAAATTTATGCTGAGCATGAAGATGAAATAGACATTTTGTTAGTGGACTTTCAACTAACGGGACACCAAAATGAAAATGAACAGTTTTCCAATAAGGTCTATGCGCACGATAAACAGTTGCCGGCATACTTAAAAGACAAGGTGAATGGTATAGAATTAATTGGACAACTAAGGGCTATGAGTCACTACTCTCTACCAGCAATACTTATTACCGCCACTACAGATAACAACTTAGTGGCACTAGCCAAACAAGCAGATATTGGCTATTTACGAAAAATAATAAAGCCTCTCTCTTTACGATCTTTAATGAGTTCGTTATTAAGTAAAGGGCTTGAAAAAAACTATTCTTATAAAGCCTAAGTGGAGCAGTTATGCCAAATCACTTAGAGAGGGTTTGGAAATAGACTCAAGCGAATTAAAAATGCTTGAGTATAAGCAACTAGTGGCCAAATGAACCTTGATTCAATTGCACATCATTGAGGACAATAACGGCTTGGGTGCGATTACGTACCCCAAGTTTTAAAAATATGGTACTGGCATGACTTTTAATTGTCGATTCAGATAAGCCTAGTTCATAAGCTATTTGTTTATTTAACAAACCATCTGCAAACATTAATAAAATTTTATGCTGTTTGGGTGTTAACGAAGCTATTTTATCATCAGCAGTAATAGTATGTTGTGCGGTAGCATTAAACTCACCGTCTGGTGTCCATAATTTACCAGCAAGCACTTCTTTTATCGCTAATAACATTTCAGGTACTGGTGTTGATTTAGGAATAAACCCTGCCGCACCATGACTCATCGCTTTATAAATAGTTTCTTTATCTTCATAACCAGAAATAATTATTACGCCTAAGTTAGGGTAAGAACGCCTAATACTAATTAAACTATTAAAACCTTGAGCGCCAGGAATATCTAAATCAAGTAATAGTAAATCAGCATCTTGCCCGAGTGCTAAATATTGCTCTAATTCTGGAATAGTTTGCGCTTCAAAAACTTCAGCATTAGCAAAATTCGCTTTTAAGGTTATAGTCAACGCTTGGCGAAATAATGGATGATCATCCGCCAATATCATTTTCATACTATCGTTCATAGTTATACTCATATTACTGTTATGCATTACAAAAGGCAATCAAGGTAAAAACTTACAATGTAACAAACACAATAACAAAATCTATATAAGCCTGCTAGCGTGAAATACAGATTTACCAAAACATGCTAGCTTAACTTTCACGCTGTGCCTATAAACTAAACAATACTAATAGTAAACTCTGGCAATGCTTGAATAACTTTTTTAACTGTACAAGTGTTCGCTGCAGCAAGTATTGCTTTATTATATTTCTTAGGAAAATTGTCAGGAAGCGTCACTTCAAGTGTGATTTTTTTCTTGTAATGATCATCTTCACTCAGGTTTTCATTATACTGTACTACTTTCAGCCCTGCTGTACTTATTTCACGTTTTTGACAAAACTTACGCATATAAAAAGCGGCACAAAGTGGCATACTGGCTAAAAAATAATCAAACGGCTCTGGCTGTTCTGCCTTGCCACCAACAGCGATACTTTGATCACTAATAATTTCATGTTCACCAAAACAAGCCTTTAATTGTTGTCCTTCGAGTAAATTTACTTCAATTTTCATATTTTATTCCCATAACAAACTTAGTTGCTTTCATAATATATGAGCATTATCTAATGTTGCAATCATCTTTGTTAAATTCTTCGAAATTAATTCAATTGGGACAAATCAATAACAAATAGCGCTTGAATATCACTCAAAATAGATATACTGTACATTTATACAGTAAAACCATTTTACTCGATTAATCATCGTAATCAAAAGGTGTATGACAATGATTAGCATAAATAATATTAATATAATCAATAATTCCACAAACATCACTACTGACACAAATGCTAACTGGTTACAGCTTACTCAGGTAAATAATAACTGTGAGCTATCGAGCCAATATGCTCATATATGCCAACAACATAAGCAACAAAAAAAATGGGTTTTGTTCATTAACCCCGAAGAAAGCTCAATCGAGCAGCTACTACATACTCATGATATTGATGCTTCAAAAATATTAATGGTTAATTACAAAAACGCTCTTAAAGGAAATATAAAAGTAGAGTTAGCACAGATTAAATCCGTATTAAGTAAAGGTAATTGTTCAGCCGTAATTGTGTCAAACAGTTCATTTGCGGCACAAGAAATAGCGCAATTAGAAAGCTCAGCAAAAAAGGGAGAAACACGATGCTTTTTATTAAAAAACAAAGCAACAGGCAACTATCCTTTAGCTAACCAACGAGTAATGCATTAAAAGTAGTTAGCTGTATTAGTGTTATCAATAATTAACGTTAAAATCTAGATATACAAAAGCCTCAAACCCTGACGGATTTTAGGCTTCTTTAATTGTCTAGTTTTATTGAATTGAACATTCATTATTTCAATTGGTATTATATATGCTCTACTGACATAATTTCATATTCAACCACACCGCCTGGCGTAGTGATATCTATTTCAGTATCAACTTTTTTACCCATTAAACCACGAGCAATAGGTGAATTTAATGAAATTCTCCCTGTTTTAAAGTCCGCTTCATCATCACCAACAATTTGGTAAGTCACTTCAGCTTCAGTATCAATATTTAGTAATTTGACGGTAGTGCCAAAGATAACCTTGCCATGATTAGGTATTGCGGTTACATCAATAACTTGCGCATTACATAATCGACCTTCAATGTCTTGAATACGTCCTTCGCAAAAACCTTGCTCTTCTTTAGCCGCATGATACTCAGCATTTTCTTTTAAATCGCCATGTTCTCGGGCAGTGGCAATATCTTTTACAATACGTGGGCGTTTCTCAGTCTTTAAAACTCTAAGCTCTTCTTTTAGCAGTTCAGCACCACGTAAGGTCATTGGGTATTTAGTCATTTTACTCTTCTTATTCAAACGATAAAGGCGGTTTACTTGAAAATAATACCAATCGGACTAATTAATTGATCACTTAGCGAGAATTAAAAGGCTTAGAGGCAATGCATTGATTGAAGAGAATGGTTATTCCCTTGTCAAAGTCAATAACGCAGCATATAAGCCTTTTAAACTCGCCCTTTGGGAGTTCATTAGCAAACTGATAACAGCACAAAATGAATGAAATATAGAATAACTATATTTAACTCATTTTGTTTGTTCTAAGCTCGCTAATGCAACTCTAAGTTGGTCAATTAATTAATCCGTTTGGTATATAACCACCTTTATAAAAAATTAGGTAAGACAAAGATTAAAACGTTAATAGATGTCTTACATTTCTTAGCTACATTTTTTATGTAACTCTTGTATTGAAGTTACTGTATTTCTGTCATCGGCAGCATGCGCCTGACAAGCCGCAAAAGCCGCATTAAGCGTGGTAGTATAAGCAACTTTATAACGAAGTGCTCCACCACGCAAGGCCTTAGAATCTTCAATCGCTTTGCGACCTTCAGTGGTATTAATAATATAGCTATACTCACTGTTTTTAATTCTATCAAGAATATGTGGGCGGCCTTCATGCACTTTATTTACCAAACGTACGGGAACGTCGGCTTCACCAAGTACCACAGCAGTGCCGTGAGTTGCATCAAGCTCATAACCAAGTTCAACCATTTGCTTAGCGAGCTCAACAACCCGTACTTTATCACTGTTACGAACAGAAATAAGCGCACGACCTGATTTAGGCACACTAACACCAGCGCCTAAACTTGCTTTTGCATAGGCTTCTTCAAACGTTTTACCTACACCCATCACTTCACCTGTTGAGCGCATTTCAGGGCCAACTAGCGGGTCACTACCATGGAACTTATTAAACGGAATAACCACTTCTTTAACAGAGAAATACGGTGGAATAACTTCTTTGGTTATGCCCTGCTCTTTAAGTGATTTACCCGCCATAACACGAGCACCAATTTTCGCAAGTGGCACCGCAGTCGCTTTTGAAACAAAAGGTACGGTACGAGCAGCACGAGGATTTACTTCAATTAAGTAAACTTCGTTATCTTTCACCGCCATTTGCGTATTCATTAAACCAATTACGCCTAGTTCAAATGCTAAATCAGTTACTTGCTTACGCATCACATCTTGAATTTCTTGACTCAAGCTATAGGCAGGTAATGAACAGGCACTGTCACCTGAATGAACACCCGCTTGCTCAATGTGTTGCATAATGCCACCGATAACCACATCAGTACCATCACAAATCAAGTCGATATCTACTTCGATGGCATCATCAAGGAAGTGATCAAGCAGTATTGGCGAATCGTTTGAGACACTTACCGCTTCGGTCATATAACGACGTAAATCATCTAGATCGTAGACGATTTCCATCGCACGACCACCTAATACGTAGGATGGGCGCACAACTAATGGAAAACCAATGGCTTCAGCTTTAGCCATGGCTTCTTCTACAGACGTTACCGTCGCATTTTCAGGTTGTAATAAACCTAAACGGTCAACCGCTTGTTGAAAACGTTCTCTGTCTTCGGCTCTATCGATGGCATCTGGCGAAGTACCAATAATAGGTACACCCGCTGCTTCTAAAGCACGCGCAAGTTTAAGTGGTGTTTGACCACCGTATTGCACGATAACGCCCTTAGGCTTTTCAATACGAACAATTTCTAATACATCTTCAAAAGTAATTGATTCGAAATATAATCTGTCTGAGGTATCATAATCGGTAGAAACCGTTTCAGGGTTACAGTTAACCATAATCGTTTCATAGCCATCTTCGCGTAAGGCAAGCGCCGCATGAACACAACAATAGTCAAATTCAATTCCTTGACCTATACGGTTAGGGCCACCACCTAAGATCATGATGGAATCTTTATTGGTAGGATTAGCTTCACACTCTTCATCATAAGTAGAATACATGTAAGCCGTATCAGAGCTAAATTCAGCCGCACAGGTATCAACACGTTTATACACAGGGTAGATATTGGCATTATGACGTTTTTTACGAATTTCTGATTCATTTACGCCAATAACATCCGCTAAACGTGAATCAGCAAAACCTTTGCGTTTAAGTTGTCGTAAGTACTCAGGCGTTAAAATTTTCATGCCGCCGTCACGTACTTTTGCTTCGTCTAACACGATGTCTTCTATTTGCACTAAGAACCAGCGATCAATATTGGTTAAACGGAATACATCATCAACGCTTAATCCTAAACGAAACGCGTCAGCTATGTACCAAATTCTGTCGCTACCCGCTTCTTGCAATTCATGCATTATTTTAGTTTTTGCACCTGGCTGAGTAACATCAACCATAGAATCAAAACCATTAACGCCGACTTCTAAGCCACGTAATGCTTTTTGCATTGATTCTTGGAAGTTACGGCCAATGGCCATTACTTCACCAACAGACTTCATTTGTGTGGTTAGTCTATCTTCACAACCGGCAAATTTTTCAAAGTTGAAACGTGGGATCTTTGTAACAACGTAATCAATAGTTGGCTCAAACGACGCCGGCGTTTTACCGCCAGTGATATCATTGGTTAACTCATCTAGGGTATAACCTACGGCTAATTTCGCCGCTATTTTAGCAATAGGGAAACCTGTCGCTTTTGACGCCAATGCTGATGAGCGAGAAACACGTGGGTTCATTTCAATAATAACCATACGGCCAGTATCAGGACAAATACCAAACTGGACGTTTGAACCGCCGGTTTCAACACCTATTTCACGCAATACTGCCAAAGAGGCATTACGCATAATTTGGTATTCTTTATCCGTTAAGGTTTGCGCAGGTGCTACGGTGATTGAATCACCGGTATGAATACCCATAGGATCAACGTTTTCTATACAACAAATAATGATACAGTTATCATTTTTGTCGCGTACCACTTCCATTTCATATTCTTTCCAACCAATTAATGATTCATCAATCAATAATTCAGTGGTTGGCGATAAATCTAAGCCACGGGTACAGATTTCAGTAAACTCTTCGGTGTTATAAGCAATACCACCACCGGTACCGCCCATGGTAAATGATGGACGAATAATACAAGGAAAACCTAAGTGTTTAGCAGCCTCATGCGCTTCTTCAATAGTATGGACAATTTCAGCATTTGGTGTATCAAGACCAATCGATTTCATGGCTTTGTCAAAACGAGAGCGATCTTCCGCTTTATCAATTGCGTCAGCAGAAGCACCAATCATTTCAACATTAAATTCTTTTAATACACCTTTAGCTTCAAGCTCTAAGGCACAGTTTAATGCAGTTTGACCACCCATGGTGGGTAATATCGCACAAGGACGCTCTTTTTCAATGATTTTACGCACAACTTCCCAGTGAATTGGTTCGATGTAAGTGGCATCGGCCATATCAGGATCGGTCATGATGGTGGCAGGATTAGAGTTAACTAATACCACTCGGTAACCTTCTTCACGTAATGCTTTACACGCTTGCGCGCCGGAATAATCAAACTCACAGGCTTGACCAATAACAATTGGGCCTGCACCTAAAATCAAGATAGTTTTTAAATCTGTTCTTTTTGGCATGTTTTCATTCTCTCTTATCTTGGTTGTAGGTTTAAGCTTGAGTTGCTTTGTATTCGTTAATCAAGTCAATAAAATGATCGAATAATGGGGCCGCATCATGAGGACCGGGGCTCGCTTCAGGATGACCTTGAAAGCTAAACGCAGGCTTGTCTGTACGATGAAGGCCTTGCAATGAATCATCAAATAACGATTTATGTGTTACTTTTAAATTGCTCGGTAAATTAGTTCCGTCAACGGCAAAACCATGGTTTTGTGAGGTGATCATAACAACGTCACGGTCAAAGTCTTTTACCGGATGATTAGCGCCATGGTGACCAAATTTCATTTTGATAGTTTTCGCACCGCTGGCTAAAGCCAATAATTGATGCCCTAAACAAATACCAAATACAGGAATATCTGTTTCTAAAATAGTTTTAATCGCGCTAATAGCGTAATCACAGGGTTCAGGGTCACCTGGGCCATTTGATAAGAAGATACCGTCTGGATTCATCGCTAGCACTTCACTTGCCGGTGTTTGTGCTGGCACCACAGTTAATCGACAACCACGGTCTACTAACATCCGTAAAATATTGCTTTTCGCGCCAAAATCATAAGCAACTACGTGAAAGTTTAACTTATCTAGTGAGTTACTAAAATCGGTGTAGCCTTCACCCATTGCATGACCAAGTGACCAGCTGCCTGAAACCCATTGGTATTGCTCTTTAGTTGAGACTACTTTAGCTAAGTCCATCCCTTTAAGGCCAGGAAAGTCTTTAGCCTGTGTTAGCGCTTTAGCTTGCGCTACTTGTAAGCTTTCATCACTAGCGTCATCGATAGTTATTATGCAACCATTTTGTGCACCTTTCTCTCGAAGAATTCGGGTTAACTTACGCGTGTCTATTTCGCTAATACCGAGAATGTTATTGGCGATTAAGTATTCGCTCAAACCTTGCTCATTTCGAAAGTTACTGGCGAGTAAAGGTAAATCTCGGATCACTAAACCTTTCGCATGAATACTGTCTGACTCTCTATCTTCTGAGTTAGTACCGGTATTACCAATATGCGGGTATGTCAGGGTAATAATTTGCTCTGCATAAGACGGGTCGGTAAGAATTTCTTGGTAACCTGTCATCGAAGTATTAAATACTACTTCTCCTACAGCCGTTCCCTGTGCACCAATTGCGGTACCTTTAAATACAGTACCGTCTTCCAGTACTAAAATAGCAGATGTAGCCAATGTAACCTCCAAAAAGAAGAAATAACTTTATCAAACAATATTTTTTAGTTAACTTGTTCAATAAACGTAATGTAACAAAAAATTCATTTATGCTCCCATATAGGGAAATATATTTCTTAGAATATAGTCAAATAAGTCACTATAATGCTAAGTAAAAATTGCACATAAAAAATGCCAAAAACAGGCTTTTCACTAAATTCTTGACAAAATCCACTTATTTTACGCTTGTTGTCTTTATTCGTCTAGTAAAAAATGTAAGAACCTGTTCTTTTATGTGATTTGAACTCTTTTAGTAACCAAACCATCAAAAAGAGTACCTATCTAAAAATAAAACCAATATTATTTATTTGAAATTGATGTCAAATTAACATCAATAGCTTTTACCATAAACGACTCAACTTTAAGCTGTATAGTTTAATTTAAAGGACAAAGCACGGAGTTGACGTCAGTCAATGAGTACTTTTGACACCTAAATTGGGCGATACAGCGACAAGATGTGCTGTTTCTAATCTTTTAGACCCAAAACATCTTGCATATCATAAAAGCCATTATCGGCATTACTTAACCAAAATGCAGCACGCATGGCGCCTAACGCAAAAGTCATTCGTGAGCTTGCTTTATGAGTTATTTCTATTCGCTCACCCAAATCAGCAAAGTAAGCTGTATGTTCGCCAACAATATCGCCTGCTCTTATCGTAGCAAAACCAATTGTTTCTCTACTTCTTTCACCGGTAATACCTTCACGGCCATAAACAGCAACTTTATTTAAATCACGACCTAAGGTGTCGGCAATAACCTGTCCCATTTTTACCGCGGTACCAGAAGGTGCATCTTTTTTGAATCTATGGTGTGCTTCAAAAATTTCTATATCAGTATAGTCGCCAATTGCCTTTGCGGTTACTTCGAGTAACTTAAACATTAAATTAACACCAACCGAGGTATTAGGCGCTAAAATAACAGGTATTGTTTCACCCGCTTTTTCAATCAGTTGTACTTGCTCGTCACTAAACCCGGTAGTACCAATGACTAAGGATTTTTTATGGCTTTGGCACCATTTTATATTTTCTAACGTTGCTTCAATTGAGGTAAAGTCTATCAACACTTGCGCATCAGACAACTGCGTTAATTGGGTTGATGTCGTCAATCCTATAGCACCAATACCGGCTAACTCACCTAGATCAAAGCCGGCAAAAGAAGAGCTAGTACGGACAGTACCACCAACTAATTCAATACTTTCATGTTCATGAGCGGCTTGAATAAGATTACGCCCCATACGTCCACTACAGCCTAATATGGCTACTTTTACTTTCATTTTTATTCTCTTTTAATGCTAAGGCTAATTATTATATCAATTGGTATTAGTCACTTATTGAAAACTCATGCGCTAATGATAATGAGTTAGCTAGCTCATGTGAAACAACATTAATTATTGCTAACTTCTGCTCAGGACTATTTAAAATACTGATATGATAATAAGCACAAAAATCGGCAAATACCTGTCCTTGCTCATCGATAAAATTCCAATCGACACAAGCGAGTAATAAGTCATCGTTGATTGACATATAACTCGACTTTTGAGCAATTATTTTAGCGGTATTGGCTTGTTTAAGTTGGGTGAAAATATTATTAAGTTCTTGTCGGCAGTCATCAATATTATTAACCAATACTATCTTGTCTGGTGTATGTAAAGTGCAAGGTAGGTGGTAACACGCCACTACCGCATCAAGATCATAAGATCTAAATGCCGATAAATAATTATCAAACAAAGTTTCAATTTGCTGAGTTTTCACACTTACCTCTTATGCCTATTATAATAAATCACTTACACGATCTTTCACATCAGGAGAATGTGCATCAGGATAATTGCTCCTGCATTATCTAATAAGGTACTTCCTGTACCGTCTGCATTCTCTAATAAGTTACATCCATGTGACGTCATGTGACCGCGACATACCGTTCATCCTGAACATACACGCTCCTTCACATCAGGATAATTGCTCCTGCATTATCTAATAAGTCACATCCATGTGACGTCATGTGATCGCGACATACCGTTCATCCTGAACATAAAAAAGCCCTCAACTGAGGGCTTTTTAAAATAATTGAATTAGCTAATTATACTTAACAATTCAACTTCAAATACTAAGGTTGAATAAGGTGGTATTGCACCTTGTGAGCCTTGCTCACCGTAAGCTAAACCATATGGAATAGTTAATTTCCATTTACTGCCTTCTGTCATTAACTGTAATGCTTCAGTCCAACCAGCAATAACGCCACCAACAGGGAACTCCGCAGGTTGACCGCGATCTACTGAACTATCAAACACATCACCGTTAGCAAACGTACCGTGGTAATGCACACTTACCGTGCTTGCAGCTGATGGTTTTTCACCTTCACCCGTGGTGATCACTTCATATTGTAAACCAGATTCAGTAACAGAAACTTCATCGCGTTTAGCATTTTCTACAAGGAAAGCTTCGCCTTCAGCAGATTTTTCTTTAGCGATAGCTTGCTCTTGCTCTTGTAATTTTTTAGAGATCACCGAAAAAGCAGCGTTTAAATCTTCATCAGATACTTTACTATCTGCATTAGCAAGCGCATCAGCGATGCCAGCTTGAACAGCCGTAATATCAAAATCTTGAAAAGGATTACTACGTAATTGATCACCTAATTGACGACCTACACCGTAGCTTACACGTTGCTCAATAGTTTCGTAGTTGTTTTCAGAAATAGTGCTTTCAGACATAGTTTACTTCACTCATTACATAAATAGATTAAAAGGTAGCAGCTATTCACTAATATTTAGGTGTGCCATTTGGTAGTCACTTAACTGATGATCTTACATAATACAGGCATAAGATTTTCGATTAATGCACCATAAAAATGACAGATGGCGAATAGTTACAAAAAGTAAGTTACCACCTACTTTCAAATTGGGCGCGAGTTTACCATAAAGCCAAGCTAGTATGTAGTCGCTCTGTATGACAATTTGGACTTATTTATAAGGATAAAATAGCATATTTAAAATCTTCACTTCACACAACAATAGTTTACTGAATATAATAGCTTATTAATTTCTCTGCATAATTATAATAATATCTATGACCAGTAAATCTATAAAACATTCTAAACCTAACAAAACAAGCATTATTGCCTTATTACCCTTTATTGTTTTTCTTGGGGTTTTCCTTGGTACGGGCATCATTCTTACCCTACAAGGTGTTGAATTTGCTTTTTATCAGCTGCCGGCAAGTATTGCCATTATCCCCGCTATTTTCGTTGCTATCTATTTAGGTAAGGTGGTCGCTAAAGAAACGATAGAAACACAAATAACTCAATTTATTAATGGCGTTGGTCAGGCAAATATTATCACCATGTGTATTATTTATCTCTTGGCAGGCGCTTTTGCCAGTGTAGCTAAAGCAACCGGCAGTGTTGATGCCAGCGTTCAATTAGGTTTAGCGATATTTCCCTCTTATTTGTTATTACCTGGTTTGTTTTTAGTGGCTGCATTTTTGTCTACGGCCATGGGAACATCAATGGGCACCATCGCCGCTATAGCCCCAATAGCCTTAGGTTTTATTGACTCTGCGGGGCTTGATTCTGCCGTCGTTGCTGGTTGTTTAATTTCTGGTGCCATTTTTGGTGATAACTTATCAATAATTTCTGATACCACCATTGCTTCTACTCGCAGCCAAGGCGCACAGATGAAGGACAAATTTAAAGTTAACTTTAAATTTGCGATACCTGCGGCAATTTTGTGTTTAATAATTTTCACGGTACTAGGGCAAAGTATTAATTATGAAATGACTAACGATGCCGACTTTATTGGTCTTGTTCCTTATATTGTTATTTTAGTTTTGGCACTATCTGGGGTCAATGTACTGGTGGTATTAACCCTAGGGATAGTGCTGGCAGCGATCATTGGTATGGTGAGTAACGATTATCAATTATCTACGTGGATCAGCGACATTAACGCTGGTTTTTCAAGTATGCAAGACATCTTTATCTTGTCATTATTTATTGGCGGCTTAAGTGAGTTAATTCGCCATCAAGGCGGTTTAGCCGCATTAACACAAGGTATAGAGTCGTTAGCCAGAAAGTTAAGCCCAAATAATAAAAAACGTGCAGCCGGTTTTGGTATTGCTGGTTTAACCTTTTGCTGTAATTTTTTTACTGCAAACAACACGGTATCAATAATAATTACGGGTGAAACAGCAAAAGAACTCGCCACCGATGGCGGGCTAAAACCGGCACAATCTGCCAGTTTGCTTGATATTTTCGCCTGTATTAATCAGGGTCTGTTACCTTATGGTGCACAAGCTTTACTGCTGGGAGCTACCTTAGGTATTTCTCCTTTGGCAGTGGTTTCCCATGCCTTTTATCCAATGATTTTATTTTTTGTTGCCGGTTTCGCTTTTTGGCGAATGACTAGGGCTTAACTTTTCAATCAATTGAGGCTAAAAGCGTTGACATATTAACCGAGCATCAACGCTTTGAGCTACAACAAAGAAGGTTATGCCACTTTACCTAAGCCTAATAAAATCACCTTCATTAACCATGTTTCGCTAACAAAGCGACTAGGTCATCTTCCGTCAATATTGTCACTCCTAGGTCTTGCGCTTTAGTAAGTTTAGAGCCAGATTTTTCACCAGCAACAAGAAAATGCGTTTTTGCCGAAACACTGCCTGATACTTTTGCCCCTAATGACTGCAATGCCGCTTTTGCTTCACTACGCCCCATTTGCGTTAGTGTGCCTGTTAATACAAACGTTTGTTCCGCTAATGGCTGTTTATCAGCACTTTTCTCTATAATATTAGGCCAAGTCATTATTTCATCTAGTGCTGAAACTACCGCAATATTGTGGCTTTCTTTAAAAAAGTTAACAATATTTTTTGCTACAACTTCGCCAACATCACTCACCGCTTGTAAAGCGTCAAAGCTAGCTGTTTGAATAGCTGCTAAGGTAAAAAAGTGACTGGCTAAATTAGCAGCGGTTGCCTCACCTACTTCACGGATACCTAAACCATAAATAAATTTCGCTAAAGTGGTTTCTTTAGCCTTTTCAAGTGCAGTAATTAAATTTATCGCCGACTTCTTCCCCATTCGGTCCATGGTACTAATATCAATTTCAGTTAGTTTAAATAAATCAGCTGGCGTGGTGATTAAGTTTTCATCCACTAATTGTTCTACTAATTTATCCCCTAAACCATCGACGTCGTGGGCTTTACGTGAGGAAAAATGCTTAATTGCTTCTTTACGTTGTGCTTGGCAAAAAAGTCCCGCTGTACAGCGCAGTACGGCTTCGCCTTCAGCTTTAGTAACTTTTGAGTCGCATACAGGACAACTACTAGGAAAAACAATATCTTTTACATCGTCACCACGTTTAGCAATAACGACTGAAACAATTTGCGGAATAACATCTCCTGCCCGACGTATAACCACACTATCGCCTATTTTCAAACCTAAGCGAGCAATTTCATCTTGATTATGCAAGGTGGCATTCGAGACTGTCACCCCACCAACAAAAATAGGTTTTAAACGAGCCACAGGGGTGATTGCCCCAGTACGTCCAACTTGAAATTCAACGTCTTCAACAAGTGTCAGCTCTTCTTGGGCAGGAAATTTATAAGCAATAGCCCAACGCGGCGCACGAGCAACAAAGCCCAGTTTTTCTTGTAAGACAATGTTATCAACTTTAAGTACAGTGCCATCAATTTCATAACTTAACGCATCACGTTTACTAAGTATATCTTGATAAAAATCATCCACTTGCTGTGGGTTTTCTAACAAACGAACTTCTGGACACATAGGTAGACCTAGCGCCTTTATCTGACATAACCGCTCATAATGCGATGACTTTAAAAACGCTTGCTCAATTAACGCTTTATTTTCTCCAGATAAATCACCAACGTAGCCTAAGCCATAAGCATAGAAAGCTAAATTTCGCTTAGCGGTAATTTTAGAGTCTAATTGTCGTAAACTACCTGCTGCAGCATTACGAGGGTTAGCAAAAGATTTTTCACCTTTCTTTTTCGCTTGTTCATTAAGCTTATTGAAGCTAGCTTTAGGCATAAAGACTTCACCGCGCACTTCAATAATACCGGGATAATCAATACCGCTTTCCCCAATAAGCTTCAAAGGGATAGATTTAATGGTGCGAATATTTGTGGTAATATTTTCGCCTGTACTACCGTCTCCTCGGGTTGCAGCTTGTACTAAAATCCCTTGTTCATAACGTAGACTTACCGCTAGACCATCAAGTTTTGGCTCGGCGCATATAACAATATCACTTTGCGTAACTAACCTATCTTGCAGGCGTTTAACAAAAGCTTGCCATTCATCTAGCGAAAAAACATTATCAAGCGACAACATCGGTAATTGATGAGTAACTTGGGTAAACGCCTTTAACGGCTCCCCACCCACTTTTTGACTAGGTGAATCAAGTGTTTTTAACTGTGGATGGTTTTGCTCAATATTGATTAATTCGCGCATTAATCTATCGTATTCAGCATCAGGCACGCTAGGTTCGTTAAGTACGTAATATTGATGATTATACTTGTTAATTTGTTGTTGGATTTTACTTAATTGTTGTTGTAAAGCGCTTATTGATGAAGAAGCATTTGGCATGTTTGGGATTACTCAAAAACGAAATCTAGAAAGCCGGCAAAGGTTTCAAAGGTTTCAAAGAAATAAGTCGATGGTTTGTTTATTCAACGCGAGCAAGGCGATATTGTCGGTCAAACTCACGTATTTTACTGACGTAGTGTTGCTCAGTTTGTTTGGTCATTATATTACGTTTATCGTCAACTAGCTGTGCAGAAAATTCAGCAGCTAACTGTTTAGCAGCTGCTAGCATTTGTTCAAAAGCGGCAAAAGGATCACTAGCATTAGGTAAGGTCATAAATAAACTAACCCCTTGCGTGACAAAAGTTTCCATGGTGTCGAGTTCAAACGAGCCAGGATTTAACATATTCGCTAAACTAAAGGTAACAGCTCCATTACCGGCATTATCTTGATGACGATGGAATATATTCATTTCACCGTATTTCATCCCTAATGTTAATAAACTAGGTAATAATACCGCACCTGACATTTGTTGATGCGCAGGCATAACAACACTTAAAATAATAACTTGAGTTTCCAGTACTGGATTACTGATTTTTTTATTCTCTTGAGCTTGTTCTATTGATTGGTCAATATTAATACTGGGCATGGATTCATTATCTAAAGCCAAACCATCACCAAAATTAATGTCCATTTGTGGTCGTTTGGTCGCGCCACGCTTAATTTCTGCTTTTATGTTAGCTTTTTTATTAATTACTTTTTTCGTTGCTGGCTTAGCCTGAATAACGGGTTGTTGATAGAGCTGTTTTTCTAAAATTATTTCTTCTTTAGCATCGGTAATGGCCATTGGTTTTTCTTGAAAAGTAGATCCCGCTGGTTCAACATCATGTTCAGAAATTTGCTCTTGAGAAATTAGTTCACTATATACTTCATCACGTTGCCCACCATCAAGATGACTAATTTCATCAAGACCAATCGATTGCTTAAAATCTTGTTCACTGCTTACTTCTGGCTCATTAGCCTGTTTGAGTACTTTAACCTGACCGACGCCATCTTGATCAAAACCTTTACCGTCAAAATCTCGCGACAGTGGCTGCACTTTCTTTTTACTGGCTTTAAGCTTATAAGGGTTTTTTTGCTTTCTAATGGTCCACAAACCATGAATAAAGATGGCAGCAATTACTACACCACTAAGAATAATTAATAAGTTTCTGAAGTTATCTTCCATTGTTATGCCTGTATTATCATCTTTTCTAAGGAGAATTGAAATTTTTATTATTCTGTTTAAGTTATCAAAGTAACTCTAACAGAAACAGTGGTATTTTGTAACAAGTTAGTGCTGTTCTTACACTAACAGTACATTTATACTCAAGTGAGTAATATCAACATGTTAACGTATTTATTAATCAATGACTCATCCAAAAAAAACCACAAACAATCCTAATTATAATCAAATAAAACAGCCTATTGCCAATAGTGGTATGGGATATTTCTTTAAAGGCTTTGAACTTATTCAATTAAAAGGCATACGCCGCTTTGTCTTCATTCCGTTACTAATCAATCTACTATTATTTAGTGTCGCTTTCTATTTTATGTTCATGGAACTTGAACACTACATGACAATATTAATTGACTGGCTACCCAATTGGTTAAGTTGGCTTAGCTCTGTATTATGGCCACTTGCGGTGATCACCATATTAATTGTTTTTTCATTTATATTTAGTACTGCGGCTAATTGGCTTGCCGCACCTTTTAATGGTTTACTCTCAGAAAAAATAGAGCTGCTTTTACTTAAAGAAAAGGCGCGGGAAATACCAATCGTCGATGACAACATGATGGACATTGTTAAAGATATTCCCAGAACCCTTAATCGTGAACTGCAAAAACTCACTTATTACTTACCACGCGCTATTGGTTTTTTTATATTACTGTGGATTTTACCTATTATTGGTCAAGTGATGTGGTTTTTATTTGTTGCTTGGATGATGGCAGTACAATACAAAGACTACCCTTTTGATAATCACAAAATTTCTTTTACCGTGATGAAGCAAACGATACAAGCACAGCGAAAGTTGAGTTATGGCTTTGGCGTTAGTGTCGCAGTATTTTCAATGTTACCCTTGGTTAACTTAATTGTTATGCCTGTTGCTATTTGTGGTGCCACTGCATTGTGGGTTGATCACTACCGTGATGACTTTATACCTAGTTGATTGTCGCACTATGGCTATAAATCGTATATATTTAAATAAGTTGGCAAAGTTATTATAGGATTATGCAATGAACAATAAGCATTTAAGCAAACTTTCACTATTCGTTAGTACTATTTTACTGAGTTGTAGCACAAGTATATATGCCCTAGAAGATAGCGAAGCGAGTACAAACAATATCATTATACCTATGATGACCAATGCCCAAGTTTTTGCTGATTTTACCGATGATATACCCGCGGTATTAAATTATTTCACCAACGCATCCGAAGAACAAATAATTGATTTTTATCAACAACATTATAGTGACTCCCTTTCACAAGAAAGAAAACGCGGTCATTTAACCTTAACTTACCAGCAAGATAAACATAATGTACGTGTCGTTATTTCTCAACAAAATAGAAAACGGCAAGTGGATGTTATTGTTGAGCTAAAAGAAAAATAGTGTCCTGCGAACAAAGCCACTAACCAGTAATAGCATTCCGATTAAACACTGATATCAATAGAGCGACCACGTCGCTCATCGGCACTTCCTTGTCTTTG
Source organism: Colwellia sp. (assembly GCA_013215465.1). Taxonomy (GTDB): domain Bacteria; phylum Pseudomonadota; class Gammaproteobacteria; order Enterobacterales; family Alteromonadaceae; genus Colwellia. The sequence goes on from JABSOW010000026.1 coordinate 20,711, forward strand.
CGTCGCTTTAGTTTCTTCTACTAATTCAATTTGTACTTGTCGACGTTGCTCTGCTATTTGTTGCGCTCTTTGCTCATCTATACGCTCATGCTGTTGCTGTAACACTTGTGCTACCGCATTCTGCGATGAATCGTTACTTATTGAAGAAACCATAACTTTTTCCTTTTTAGTTGTTTAAAAAACAAACTAGGCATTAAGATTATAGCAAAATATTCACATTATATTGATGCTAAAAAATAATTGCATAATGCCAAATTACTCGATAACCTTTGACTTCTCATTTCTCAACAATTAATAATCAATTAGGCTATTTATGAAAAAACGATTACTGATAATAGTAGCCAGCGGCTTTTTATTTAGTTGCGCCGACACTCGCTCTCACATAACAACCAATAAAACAGAGACAAAGATTCAGCAAGCAAAGACAAAAAATGTAACCTATACGTGCAATAGAAATACTCACTTATCCGTCAACTTTACTTATCCAAATAATGAAAGCGAGCAAAGTATTGTAATCATCAATGGTTTTGGCAAAAAGGCTATCATTCTCCCGAATAAAGCGATTGCATCCGGTTTCCTTTTTTCTAATGGTAAATATACTTTGCGTGGTAAAGGAGAAAAAATCACCTGGACTGTCGGGCGTATGGCACCTTTTCAATGTTCAGTCAACGATAAACTCACCCTTAAAGAAAACGTAAAGTAAAACATATTTTTTTTCTGGGTTAAGATAAAGTAAAAAGCAATTTAACGCTATGTTAAACTAGTCACCAAAGAATTTTTAAGCGCTTATTTAAGGTACCACCATGAGAAAAACATTTTCATTAACCCATGAAAAAATCAAAAGCCCACGACTTGTTGATGCGATCAAGCATGAGGTAAAAAAATACCTTAAAAGAGAAAGAAACAAAAAGTTACCTGAAGATGTTGATTTTTGGGATTTTGATTGTAAATACGGACACACTAAAGAATCAGCCGAAGTTATCCATACTTCAGCGCTCAACAAGAGTATTGATGATGCCGTACAAAATGAGCTAACAAGTTTTTACATGGAAATTTTAGTAAAGCCGGGTAAGAGAACGAAAAAGCCAATTGAAGATAGTGATGATGGTGAAGAGTAACCAGTAATTAAATACTGATATGTTAAGTAGAAATCGCTGAAATTTCACGATCTCTACTTTACATCATTGACAGAAAAACTGAATAGACTAACTTGGAAAAACACGATTCTTTTGTAATAACTTACCCAAAATACCTTCTACAGATAAAGAGGCTGCTTTAGCAAACTTTTCAGCTAAACCTTTTTTTACTTCATACTTAATGGCAACTACTTTGTGGCTTTTACTAATATTTTGTAAATAATCATCGCTTGTTTGAATAGTATCAACTAGACCTAATTCTAAGGCTTTAGTACCAAACCAATGCTCTCCTGTGGCAACTTTGTTTAGATCTAAACTTGCTCTATGTTCACTGACAAAGTTTTTAAATAACACGTGAGTTTCTTCAAGTTCTTCAATAAATTTTTCTTTACCTTTTTCAGTGTTTTCACCAAACATTGTGACCGTACGTTTAAACTCACCTGCGGTAAACTGCTCAAAATCAATATTATGTTTCTTTAACAGCTTATTAAAATTAGGCAACTGGGCAATAACACCAATTGAGCCAAGAATAGCAAATGGGGCTGCGATAATTTTATTCGCCACACAGGCCATCATATAACCACCTGAGGCAGCTACTTTATCTACAGAAACAGTGAGAGGAATATCATGTTGGCGAATCCGGTCTAATTGCGACGATGCTAAACCGTAACCATGCACCATACCGCCACCACTTTCTAAGCGTACAAAAACTTCATCTTCTTTAGTCGCAACCGACAAGATAGCAGAAACTTCTTCACGTAGTGAACTGACTTCTTTAGCATCAATACTGCCTTTGAAATCAATAACAAATACTTTAGATTTACCTGGTATGACACCATCATGGTCAAGTGTCGATTTTTTCTTTGCTGACAGTTTATCTTCTTTAGCTTTTTTCTTTGCTAAGAGCTTATCTGCTTTTTCTTTTTGCTTTAACTCTTCTTTATTTAATAATGCATGAATAACCTCTTGCTCAACCTCTTCAAATTGCTCTGATAAGTCAGTGATTTCCAACTCACCTTTTTTATGTTTTTGTTTTATTGCTGATGCAGCAATAACCGCAATAATTGCAATAAAGGCTAAGACAAAGGTGACTGTTTTTGCTAAAAACAAACCATATTCATATAAAAAGTCCAATTTTTTTCTCCTGAGATAACATACTTTAAAATAATAATTTTCGAATGCTAATTATATGGGGCTAAATAGCCATAAAAAAACCCTCACGATTGAGGGTTTTTCATTTTATCATTAAGTTAGGGTCTATTGACCTTTCGCTGTTAAATTTTGTTCGAGATAAAAGCGTTTTAATCGCGGCGAGTAGTGTGTAGCCTAGTCACTCTAAGCAAATACTACTCAACAAAGAGTAAAACGCTTTTAGCCGAATCCTTCGGACAGCGTTTGTTGGACATTTTCACGGCGTTATCGCCTTTTTATGTGGAACAACCACATGACAAAGGCTCTGCCTTGTATAAATGCCCAACAAACAACTGCAAAAACAATCTCAAAAGTTCAACAGACCCTTAAATATTATTTGACAATTTCGCTGTCTACTACGGGTATAGTGGTGCCGCCAGTAGCTAAGAAAGTGGCAACTTGTGTTTGCATTTCTTTAGTTGCTCTTGCGGCAAACTCTTCGCTAGCAGTAACTCCGTCATAATGAGTCGGGTTAATAACAGAGCTATGATGGCCATATAAGAATTTAACCGCACCTGACACTTTCTTTTCTTCATCTCCCGTAGTTTCTTGTGAAACAGCCGGTAAGTCTAACAAAGTAATTATTGGCTCTGTACCACCTAAAGCAGCAAATGGCGCTATATTGGTAACGACTTGATCCGATAAGTTATCAACACCATTACCAACAATTTCAATCAAATGGGTTGGTGTTTGAGTTGCCGCTAAGATACCGGTATAGCTAATTGGGTCACCCGAGTCTAACAATGTTTGCGCCGCAAAGGTAAATTGAGCAAATTGACCATTAAGATCTGCTTGTTGCTCTGAAGTTAAAGCCTCATAGAATTGAAGGTAAACTGCAGTTAATTGCACTTGCGTAGCGGTTGAATTGTCGTTTTCATCGAGCGGAAACATCGAATCAACCAAAGCTTTAAAATCAGCTGATGCGGCATAGGTTAATTGAGACTTAGCTAAATGAGTAAACGCTGGAGATTCCATACCAAAATTAGCAAACATTAATCCTGGAGCAACAAAAGATGCTGCAGAAATTTTAAACATGCCATCTATTACAGGGTCTAAGCTAGTATTGGCTAGCGCCACAAAGTTAATGCCAGTAATAGCACCAAGGGATAAGCCAAAGAAGTGAACTTTTGAGCGATCAATTCCTAAATCCATCGGGTTGCCAGATATATCAACTGCCCCGACAAAATTTAAGCCAAACCTAAGACCAAGCATGTCGGCATTAGCTTGTTTGAAGTTATCACGTGCTGAAGGTAAATAACTCAGATTAGCAAAATGAAATGGTGAAATTGACGCATTGATATCATCATTACCATCAAAATCCAAATCAAAACCACGGGTACCATGTAAGGGTAAATCAATAGCAACTGTTGCCAAGCCATTTATTGATAACACCCCAGTTATCAATAACATATGTTCTTTATTCATTTTGAAGCCATGTTGTAAAATAACCACTGGCCAACCATTTTCAGGTTTCACTAAGTCAGCTAAGCCCATAGCGTTTCGAACAATGTTCGCTTGGGCAATATCAGGCGTTGTTAATTGCACCTCTAACTCGCCAGGGTCGCCAATCCACGGCATATCACTTGCCGGACTTGCTGCCGGTACTGGATTAAACTTGGTGATATGGCGTTTAGTATCAAGTGGAAATAGTGAACTTAAATCTCGTAGCCCTGGTGCAGCTAACCCTTTAGCTTCAGAAATTGCGATACAAGTTGCATCAGATACTGAGCCGGGAATAGCTTGGGCAGGAATAGCATCAGGATTTAACGCTGCTAATCCCGCTAACATTGCGCCAGAGTCACACAAGGCTTTAATATGACTATTAACAGGCGCTTTGGGGTTAGCAAAGCTTGGTATGCCCAGATAATAAGGTAAGGTGATACTTCCCTTCATATAATTAGCACTTTTATAAAGTTGTACCGACTCAGGAGGAATCGTACCCGCTAACACATCAGCAACAGAATCTATCGTATCTTGAATACTTAATATTGGATAAGAGCCTAGCGCTAAATTAGCGGCCATTAAAGATTTAACAGCAAAATTAGCATCGGATGTCGATTGAGTGGTCATTGAGAAAGTATAAATAATTGAATCTTTGTCAACGCCTGCAGCAACAACTGCAGTTTCAAAGCTATTGGTCAGGCCTTGTAACTGTAATTGTGAAGGGGTAGCTAATGGGTGAGTAGTGATATCTTGGCGTACCGATTCATAAGTAGTTGAGCCCGCGATTGCTTTGCCATTACTGTCTTTTAAATTATCTGTTAACGTGACAATATACGTTGTTTTGGCATTAAAAGGCTTTAATGGCATGACAATAATACTATCACCTAATTTTTGGGTAATAAAATCTTGGCTATAAGCTAACTCATTGACAATTTTACAAGCTAGACCACGTGTTAAATTGGTACAGTCAGCATCGGTTAAATCGCCGCCCATGGTCGCTTCAAAAATACGAACTGAATTAGGGTTAGCGACACTATCGCCATCAAGAGATGTTCCTTGAGGAAAATTAATATCCAGAACAAATGGTTGTGCTACTGACCAGCCATCAAGTGTTCCTAAACTTGTCTTAGGATCCCCATAGTTAGGATTTTCAATTTCACTGCCATCTTCAAGTTTTTCCCCTGCTATAATATTACCTTCTGCATCCCTTGTTACTGGCATATGCAGAGTACCATCAGGTGAATCCCCGAATAATAAATCATTCGGTACTGACAAAATGCCATTGGCCGGGTCAAAAATAACTCTCGCAGAAGCAACTATGGGTGCTGAATTATTGACGGCATCATTTTTTACATCTTCAATTGTTTCACTACCACAACCACTTAAACTAAGTGTGCTGATAGCAGCGAGACTAAGAACAAAATTTTTCATTTTATCTCCCCAAGGCCAAATTTAATTTCTATTATTTTTTAATAATTATGATTATATCGCTATTTTCTTTACTAACTTTTAGCTATTTTAGTAATAGGTGAACACTAAAACAACTCGTTAGACCAGTTACTAAACTTAACGCAAGCACTGACAATGTGCCAGTTTTTTTTACAGTTTTAGTTAATATATTTTACTTTTTTATTACTTTTGTTATTTTTATTGAATAGAATTCAAATTTGAGAAAATAATCATTGCAAAAATAATGAAAAGAAACCTTTCCCCCGTCATTGAAAAAGCCACCGCACAGGGTAGAATAGCCAAAATTAATTATTTACTCGAACCCAGAGCAAAACATGTTTGATTATTCCATTACCGAAAATTGTTTATCTAATAAAACCATACTGGTGACTGGTGCTGGTGCTGGCATTGGTCGTGAAGCGGCATTAAGCTACGCAAAACTTGGCGCAACAGTTATTCTCTTAGGCAAAACAGTAAGTAAACTTGAAGCAGTTTATGATGAAATTATCGCCCTTAAACTAGCTGATCCCGCGATAGTCCCACTAGATTTAAAAGGTGCAACCAAACAAAACTATATTGATATGGCTGCTACTATTGTTAGTCAATTTGGCAAGCTAGACGGCGTATTACTTAATGCCTCGATGTTAGGAGAGTTGACACCATTCGCTCAAATTCATGAGCAAATATTTAACGATGTAATGCAAGTCAATGTCACAGCACAATATTTATTAGCGCAAGCATTAATACCCGCACTACAATTAGCAGATAATGCTTCTTTGGTGTTTACATCGTCTGGTGTCGGTAATCAAGGACGTGCTTATTGGGGTGCTTATAGTATTTCTAAATTTGCCACAGAAGGGTTGATGCAAGTTATTGCAGATGAATATGAAAATTCGAGTCTGCGAGTTAACGCTATTAACCCTGGCGCAACCAAAACCAATATGCGCGCCAGTGCTTACCCGGCTGAAAATAAAGATAAACTAGCAACACCCGCTGATATTATGCCACTATATGTTTATTTAATGTCTGATGATAGCCTAACTGTTAATGGTAAAACGCTTAAAGCACAGTAAAACAGTTACGAGTAGCGAGTAGCGAGTAACGAAGACACACGGCTGTCAATTAGATGTTTTCGTAACTCGTAACTCGCAGCTTTACCTAAGTTCTCTTCGTAAAATTTTACCAACATTTGTTTTAGGTAACTCATCTCTAAACTCAACCAATTTAGGCACTTTGTAGCTTGTTAGGTTTTCACGACAATGCTTAATTAATGTTGCATCATCTAACCCACCTTGCTTAGCAACAACAAATATTTTCACCATTTCGCCACTCGCTTCATGAGGAATGCCAATAGCCGCCACTTCTAACACCCCTTCATGCATCATGACTACTTCTTCAATTTCATTGGGATAAACGTTAAAACCTGAAACAATAATCATATCTTTTTTACGATCAACTATTTTGAAAAAACCTAGCTCATCTACACAAGCAATATCTCCCGTGGCAAGCCAGCCATCATGTAAAACTTCATTGGTAGCATCTTCACGGTTATAATAACCTTTCATAACTTGCGGGCCTTTTACCCACATCTCACCAGATTCACCAATAGCAGCTTCACTACCGTCATCCCGCATAATTTTAACGTCAGTTGATGGTGCCGGTAAACCAATAGTGCCATTGTAACTTTCTTGATTATAAGGACTTAAACTCACCATAGGCGCACATTCGGTTAAGCCATAACCTTCGAGTAACCGTATTGAAGTAACTTGCTGCCAACGTTCAGCAACAGGACGTTGCACTGCCATCCCGCCACCCAGAGCCATTTTCAGATTTGAAAAGTCCAAATCTTTAAAACCGGGAGTATTCAATAAACCATTAAACAAGGTATTCACACCGGTAATTGCGGTAAACTTATACTTACCTAGTTCTTTAACAAAACCGGGCATATCACGCGGGTTAGTAATCAGTAAATTAGTGCCTCCTAAGGTGAAAAAAGTCAGGCAATTAGCCGTTAAGGCAAAAATATGATAAAGCGGTAACGCAGTAACCACTAACTCACTACCTTCCTCAAGCATAGGTCTTATCGCGGCTTTTGCTTGCTCTAAATTAGCCACCATATTGCGATGGGTTAACATGGCACCTTTTGATACCCCTGTTGTACCACCGGTATATTGCAAAAAGGCCAAATCATCACCACACAGCTCGACCGGCGTAAAAGTTAACTTGCTGCCTTTAGTTAATGCGGCATTAAAGCGAATAGCGTCAGGCAAATGAAATGCTGGTACCATTTTTTTAACGTGTTTGACTACCACATTAACGATTAAACCCTTTAGCAAACCTAGACGGTCACCAAGTGAGGTCATAATAACGTGCTCAATTGGCGTTTTATCAACTATTTTTTCTAATGTCAGGGCGAAATTTTCAATAATCAATATCGCCTTAGCACCAGAATCTTTAAGCTGATGTTGTAACTCACGCGCCGTATATAAAGGGTTAACATTAACCACCGTTAAACCCGCAAGCAAAGCGCCAAACAAGGCAATAGGATATTGCAAAGTGTTTGGTATCATGATGGCAAATTTATCGCCTTTTTTAAGACCTAAATCTTTTTGTAAATAGGCAGCAAAAGCTGTGGCTTGTTGCGCTAATTCAGCATAGCTAATGTGAGCGCCCATATTAATAAATGCCGTTTTATCACTATATTGAACGGTATATTTAGTAAACATAGCCACTAAAGAAGGGTATTTATCTGGATTTATATCAAATGGAACGCCCGGGGGATAACTTTTTTCTAGCCAAATTTTTTCCACAATATCTTCCTCATAAATCTTTTTAACAACTATTTGACAGTGTAGTCGAGTGTTTTTAGTTAATACTTCGTATTTATCGAAGTTTTTAATTTCTGACACAGTTTTATCAAATTCCAACTGATACTACCAGTTAAATTTAAACAGTTGTTTGAATATTTATTAACTTTCACTATTCAGCTAAAAAACATTTAATCAACTCAGCAGCTTTTTTCGGTTGTTCCATATGTACATGATGACCGCCTTTAAGTTCAAAATTAGCAAAGTTTTGAAATAAGTCGCCAAAATTTTTAATGCCCGAGCTGACCATGTCCATACCATCACTGCCATAAAGCAATTGTACCGGACATTGAATATCACGAATAAATTGTTGGGCTTGTTTTAACGTTAACCGATAAGGAGAGGTATTACGCAAGCGAGCGTCTGATCGCCAACGATAACCTTGCGCTTCTTTGATCAGTCCGCGTTCAACAATTAATTTAGCATGTTCAAATTGAAGATCTGAAACATTCACCCTTGCTTGGATGGCTGAGTCAATGCTTACATGGTAGTTTTTTTTCTTAATACCACTTTGTTTATTATAGAGTGCACTGCTCTTAAAACGGCTTAGCATACCATCACGCAACTGTTGAGTAGTTTGTTCAGCCTTATTACTAATAAAACCAATAGAATCAATTAAGGTTAATGATTTTACTTTTTCAGGAAAAGCAGCAGCAAATGCGCTCGCTACCATACCCCCCATAGAATGGGCAACAATATCTACTGGTTGCCATTGATTAGTTTCAAATAATTGTAATAAGTCATAAACCCAATCAATAAAATGATAATGGGCATCTAAACTTCGATGGCTTGAATTACCATGCCCCGGCCAATCAATCGCGATAACACGTTTATTCGCTAACTCTTCTTCAAAACATGACATTAAGGGTAAAAAACTGGCGGCATTATCTAACCAACCATGTAGGCATAAAACCACATTATCTTGGGTGTCTTTAGCACCACAGGCAAGACCTTGCAGGGACATAGTTTCAAAAGAATATTTAACCTCTTCTAACGTATTTATAGATGACATTCAATGACCTTAATTATTTTTTTTAGCAACTTTATAAAGAGAATACAGCGCAACTAACGCTAATGAAAACCAAATTAATACCCAAATAAATTCAGGAACAAACGTTATAGCAGACAAAGCAGCACCATCGCCGAGGTTACGGCCATCAAGTAAGTAAGATGGGCTAGATAAACTATTCAATAGAATTAACAAGCCAAACAATTGCATTAATCGTTGTAAGTAATGAAGTTTTTTTACTTTAAGGGTAAGTAAAAATAAAGCGGCTAATACCGCTAAAATAAACCATGTTAAAAGATCACGCCCCCAAAAAACAATAGAGCTAACAATTAACAAAAATACCAACACAGAAAAGCCTTGTGCGACACGTTGATGAGCACTGGCTAATTTATATATTCCCCACCCCCACAGTGTTGCCCCGGCATAACCAGCAAAGCTAATAACAAAAGCTATGCCACCTTGAGTGGTACATAAACCGGCGCCATTGGCGAACAGTTGAATACGCAAGACACTACCACCAGTAACGATGGCGGCAATACCATGACTAATTTCATGAAAATAGCTTTCTAACCAATTAAATGGAATAGAGACCAATGGCAGCTGTTTAATAATAACAGCCGAAAAAAGTAGGATGAAAAAGTGATATTTCTTCCAGAAACTTGATGTTTTCGCTAAGGATATATTAGACATTAAGGGTTCTTTGTAGTTATGCAGGTATAAGGAAATAACAAAATCAGACGCTTTTAAGCGAAAACATCAACACCAAATAATTGCTGTACTGATTCTCTCTGGGCTAAATTACCGACGGCTAGATAACTTGCCACAGCGATTTCATTTTTAGCTGAAGGCTGATCTTGATCGGTAGCAGAAAAAGTACTGCTGCTCACTGTAGGTTTAGCAACATTCTCTTCAAATTTGTTTTTCTCAAACAGCGCAATGGCTTGTTCATCAGTAACAATGCGTTGGTTAGCTTGTTTGTTTGATAATTTTTCTTGCTCGGCCTTGGCAACATCAACAGGCGCAACTGAACGCACCAAAGTTCTATTTGATGTATTCCTTTGGTTAGTTAAGCCAAAAACTGAATTTTGACTAACAGCGCTAGAAATATGCATAAGATTAATTTAGCAAACTATTCTCTTCCCGGCAATTTTTTCCATGAAACAGTATCACGTACATAAACAGGCTGAGCATCTTCAGCGGCAACCCCCTTACCTTGTTCAAGTGCAATAACACCAATAGCTAACATTGCCTCAGCGCTCGGAAATAACACTTCTGGCGTACCGGCATTACTTTTTAATGACGATAATTGTTCACTGTATGCATCCCAACCGGTACCAACACCATACTCTACTTTGTCAACAACACTCGCTAAATGCTGAGCTAATTGTGCTGGGGCTGTTACCGCTTCTGCACACTGTGGCTGCATAATGTTATGCTCATCAAGCATAAAATAGCCGTTGTATACTTCTCCCATGCGGGCATCAATGGCAGCAATAACACTGCCTTGTTGCCCATTAATTTTCCCTTGTACCTTTCCTTGCATAAAAGCTAGCTGCGCCATCGCTTGTAAACTGGATACACCGACAACAGGTAAATTTGCGGAAAAAGCTAAACCTTGTGCGACACCTACCCCAATACGTACACCGGTAAAACTGCCTGGGCCCCGGCCAAAAATCAAACCATCACATTGTGATAACTTTATGCCCGCTTCGGTTAATACGGAATCAACCATAGGCAATAAATGCAAACTATGGGATTGCGGACATAATTCATAACGGCTATATACTTTGCTACTAGATAAAGTACCGTTAACTTGTAAAGCAACTGAACATGCTTCCGTTGAGGCATCAATGGCCAAATAATTCACTACTAATATTCCTTAAACACTATCGATTAAACTATACTTTGATACTATATTTTCAATTACACAATACTTTGCTTTTATACTATGCTCTCTAAGAACTTAGCGGCTTGCACTAAATCGCGGCTACGTTTCATTGGTGGTAAACTTTTTAAAAAGGTTTGTCCGTAAGGGCGGTTGACTAGCCGGTTATCACAAATCACCATAACACCACGGTCGCTAACATCACGAATAAGCCGACCAACCCCTTGCTTAAGCGCAATAACGGCTTGCGGTAATTGTATTTGAGCAAAGGCATCACCCCCTTGCCTTCTAACATCTTCACAACGCGCTTGTAATAATGGATCATCGGGAGAGGCAAAAGGTAACTTATCAATAATAACACAGGTTAGCTTATCACCCCTAACATCAATACCTTCCCAAAAACTCGCCGTGGCTAACAATACTGCATTGTCATTGGCAACAAATTGCTCAAGTAATACTCGCTTTGCCATTTGTCCTTGTACTAATAAAGGGTTATCAATACTATTTGCTAATGCTTCTGCCACTTGGTGCATCACTCTATAGCTAGTAAATAACATAAAACATGCACCTTTACTGGCAGCAATTAATGGCTGCGCCAATTGTGCTAGATGGGTAGCACGATTTTTATCATTCGCTTCAGGTAAATAACGCGGTACCACAAGCTGAGATTGCTGTTGATAATCAAAAGGACTTTCTAACAACAACTGACTAGCACCTTGCAGCCCTAAATGCTGAGAAAAGTGTTCAAAACTGTTATCTACTGCTAGCGTTGCTGAGGTAAAAATCCAACCCGCGCCAGACTCTTTCACATAGGCGCTAAATTTATCGGCTACGCTTAACGGTGTTTGATGTAAAACCACATGACGGGGCGTAGTTTCATACCAAAAACTTATGCCATTGATATCAACATTTACCATTATTTCATATTGGGCTAACAAAGATACCGCTCGATCAAAACAGTTATCAATCGCCTCATTGCGCGAAACACAAAGTTTAATGACTTGATAGAGAAAATCTAAATCAACTTTTAAGCGCTGAAATTTTTGCACAAATTGCTGTTGTTGACATTTTTCCCGCCAGTTACCACGCTCAGGATCGTAATTAAATAATAAGCGGAATTCTTGACAAGTTTTTTGCAATTTATCTGCCGCCAATCCTAATTGCTTGACATCAGTTAATTTACTTCGATAAACCTGCACTACATCTGCACATAAATCCACTAATTGCTTAGTAGAAAATGCGTCTCCAAAGTAATCACTGGCAATATCACCTATTTGATGAGCCTCATCAAAAATCATTACTTGTGCTTTAGGAATTAATTCGCCAAAACCGGTATCTTTAAGAGCCATATCAGCAAAAAACAAATGATGATTCACCACAATCAAATCAGCATCAATGGCTTTTTGTCTGGCACGAACTAAATAACATTGCTCAAAATCAGGACAGTCTTTCGCTAAACAATTATCTAAGGTGCTAGTAATAAAAGGGAAAACGCTAGAGTCTTCGGTGACATTAACCAATTCGCCAATATCACCGGTTTGAGTACTATTAGCCCACGTTTTTACTTTCACTAAATCGGTTAGGGTATTGGCATCAAGCTGACCGCGAGTTTCTTGGTATTGCGCTAATCGGTAACGGCACAAATAATTAGCACGTCCTTTTAATAAAGCAATTTGCGCATTACTCGCCAAGGCTTTTTTAACCAGAGGAATATCTTTATGAAAAAGCTGTTCTTGCAGGTTTTTAGTTCCCGTTGAAATAATTATTTTTTTACCTTCAGCCGATGATTTAATGCTAAGAAAAGCGGGAATTAAATAGGCAAAGGTTTTTCCAGTTCCTGTGCCCGCTTCAACAATAAGTGCCGACTGTTTTTCAATCGCTTGGGCAACACCTATTGCCATATCCGTTTGTGCTTGGCGAGGAGAGAAACCTTCAATGGCTTTGGCTAGCGTACCATTTTGAGAAAAAGCTTGGGCTACAGACGTCATGAATAGCGAGTAAAATTAAATGAGAATTAAGAAAGGTGAGAATTATACTGCTTTAGCGTTAAACATAAAGATCTAAATGTTTTACTTCCTCTTTAGACTCAGAGTTCGAGTCAGCTACTTTATCATCAGTAGCTTCAGCTTGTTCTTCAGCGGGTTTTGCCTCTTGTTCATTTTCTTTATTTTCTTCATTGGCGTCATTACCAGCCTGCTTTTTAACAAAGTAATAATAATGGTTTTCAAGATGGTCAGGATCTTCTTTTAATTTACTAGCCCCCGCGTCTTTGAGCAAGGCTTTAACTTTCAAGTTAGCCGGCTTAATTGGTACCGGTACAACACGCGTTAAAAGTGTAGTAAAAATATCCATAATTGCTCACCGTTTAATTTAACCACTCTTACCTACCTATTATGTCGACAAATAAAGTAAAAACTTTAATAAAAAAAAGAGTAATAACTCTAAGTACGTACCATATAAAAATTAGTTATAAAAAACGACTATTTATTCCTTGCAGATAAATAACTTTAGCCGTACTGTATCCGCATAGAGAATATAAAACGTATCTCATTACACTATTAAGTTTAACACATTATGATTATTAACCTGAATAACCGACATCACCATCATATGGACTAGTCCATTCAGGTTTAGCTTTATATAACATATAAAGAAAAATCACGATGGGCTACAGCCTTTCGTGGAGTTAAACTAAATAACCAAATTTATAAACCCCCGAAAGAGCTTTAAATCTTTCGGGGGTTTTTCGCATTTTAGCGAATTTAAAATTGTATATACATATTTTTGAATAACAAATTTTAAGCATTAAAAAATTTAAATTAGGAATCGAACAAAATGACAACATCAGAGCCACGTTTACGCATAGCCATGCAAAAATCAGGACGTCTTAGTGACGACACGCAAAAATTACTTAAGGGTTGCGGCCTAAAGCTTAATGTTAGCGACCGTCGCTTACTTGCTCATGTTAAAAATATGCCTATTGATATTATGAGAGTACGTAGTAGCGATATTCCAGGACTAGTTATGGATGGTGTATGTGACTTAGGCATTGTTGGTGATAATACCCTCGAAGAAGAAGAATTATCACGAGCGCTCATCGGCAGTAAAAACAGTTACATTAAAACAACACCGTTGAACTTTGGTGGCTGTCGCTTTTCAATCGCCATGCCCGAAGAATTTGAATACACAGGTTTACAGTGTTTAGACGGTTTACGATTTGCAACTACCTACCCTCAGTTATTAACTCGCTTTGCTAAAGACAATGGCATTAACGTTGAGTTTTGTTTATTAAAAGGCTCTGTTGAAGTTGCCCCAAGAGTTGGTTTAGCCGATGGTATTTGTGATTTAGTGTCTACTGGTGCAACGCTTGAAGCTAATGGTTTAAAAGAAGTTGCTGAAGTATTTCGCTCTAAAGCGTCACTGATTCAACGCTCTGAGCCTTTATGTGACGAAAAACAAGCTATTTTGAATACCCTACTGCCTCGTATTTACGGGGTAATGAAGGCGAAAGAAAGCAAATACATTATGCTACACGCGCCTAAAGATAAAATTAGTGAAGTTAGCGCATTAATGCCTGGTAAAGAAACGCCAACAATATTACCTCTTGCTGGTCGTGATGATATAGTGGCGGTACATGTTGTGGCAACAGAAACCTTTTTCTGGGAAACCATGGAAAGTTTAAAAGAGCTAGGTTGTAACTCTATACTAGTTATGCCAATTGAAAAAATGATGGGCTAATCCGCGTTATAATTGAACCTTCCGCGGCATTGTCTACGTTGTTCGTTACCATCACTTAGTGTACTAAGCTCAGGCAACTCACAACTTGACCGCTTTGCTGAAGGCTCAATTATTTAACGGATCTGAGAAGTTTAAGTAGAAAAGAGTTAGAGAGAATTATGAATACTCAAATAATCAATTGGCAAGAAATATCTGAGCAACAAAAAACCGATGCGCTTGCACGTCCGGCAATTGCTGATAATGCTTTGTTATCAACACAAGTCGCTAATATTTTATCGCAAGTAAAAAAACAAGGTGATAAAAGCATTTTTGCCTTAACCGAGCAGTTTGACGGTATCGCCTTAACAACATTAGCGGTAACTGCTGAGCAAGTTAAACAAGCAAAATTAGCGTTAACTGAGAAACGCTTAAAAGCCATCAATACGGCTTATAGCCATATAA
The DNA here is from genome assembly GCA_013215465.1 of Colwellia sp. Lineage (GTDB taxonomy): Bacteria > Pseudomonadota > Gammaproteobacteria > Enterobacterales > Alteromonadaceae > Colwellia. Next base: position 35,870 of record JABSOW010000026.1, read on the forward strand.
AAAGTTTTCACAGTGCACAAACACCTAAAGACATTTTTGTTGAAACTTGCCCCGGTGTTCGTTGTACCTTAAAAACAGAAGCAATTGAAAGTGTCGGTTTGTATATTCCGGCAGGCTCAGCGCCCTTACCTTCAACGGTACTTATGTTAGGTGTGCCAGCACAATTAACTGGTTGTAAGCGCACCGTACTCGTTTGTCCACCCGATAAAAATGGTCAGTTAGCCAATGAAATATTAGTTGCTGCCGAGCTGTGTGGTATCACTGAAATTTATACTGTTGGTGGCGCACAAGCGATTGCAGCTTTAGCTTATGGTACTCAAAGCATTCCCGCAGTGAATAAAGTATTTGGCCCAGGTAATCGTTATGTTACTGAAGCTAAAAAACAGCTTTCTCAACAAGTAGCCGGTTTTGCTATTGATATGCCCGCAGGTCCGTCAGAAGTATTAGTGATTGGTGATAAAGATGCCAACGCGGCTTTTATTGCTGCGGATTTACTTTCCCAAGCCGAACATGGCGCCGATAGCCAAGTTATTTTATTAACTGACAGTGAACGCTTAATAGAAAAGGTTAACCTTGAACTTGAAATACAGGTAGCCGTATTATCAAGACGTAAAATTGCTGAACAAGCACTAAAACAGTCGCGTTTAATTTTAACCAAAGACTTAACGCAAGCAGTGGAAATATCGAATCGTTACGGTCCTGAACATTTAATTATTCAAACCGAAAATCCACAAGCTTTATTGACTAATTTACGTAATGCAGGCTCTATTTTTGTTGGTGCTTATACACCTGAATCTGCGGGTGATTACGCCAGTGGTACTAACCATGTATTACCCACATATGGTTATTCAAAAGTTATCAGCAGCTTATCTTTAGCCGATTTTTCTCGCCGTTATACCGTGCAAGAAATCAGTAAAACGGGATTAAGCAACTTAGCCGAGTGTATTATCGAACTAACCGACGCTGAAGGTTTAGATGCTCATCAAAGAGCCGTAACCATTCGTTTAGAAGAAAAGGCTTAAAACATGAATACTACACTGACTTTAATAGAAAAATTAGCCCGTGAAGAGCTTATTGATATGGTGCCTTATCAATCGGCTCGTAGGTTATTTTCACATGGTAATAGCGCTAGTGGTGATACTGGACAAGCTAACAACAAAGTATGGCTTAATGCTAATGAAGCGCCAGGAAATGGCGAATATCAAATAAGCAGTAAAGACATCAACCGTTACCCTGACTTTCAACCGGATAATTTACTTAATGCCTACAGCAGCTATTGTAGTTTAGAGCGTTCACAAATATTAGCCACTCGTGGTGCCGATGAAGGTATAGAACTGATCATTCGCAGCTTTTGTCGTGCTTATCAAGACAGTATCTTAATTTGTCCACCGACTTATGGTATGTATGCAATTAGTGCTGAAAATCATGGCGCTGGTATTGTAAAAGTTCCTTTGCAAAGTTCATCTCAAGGAATGCAACTGAACTTAGACGGTTTACAATCACAAGTTGGTAAAGTAAAAGTAGTATTTTTATGCTCGCCAGGTAACCCTACTGGCAACTTATTAGCTAAAGAACAAATTATCGCCGCTATCGAATTATTTAAAGACAGTGCCATAGTGGTTGTTGATGAAGCTTATATCGAGTTTTCACCAGAACAAACCAGTACTGATTTATTAGCCCAATACGACAATATTATTGTACTAAGAACCTTATCTAAAGCGTTTGCTTTAGCAGGCTTACGTTGTGGCTTTACTTTAGCCAGTAAAGACATTATTACCTTACTCAGTAAAGTAATAGCGCCTTATCCTATTTCAGCGCCCGTCGCAGAAATTGCCAGTGCGGCATTAAGCACTGATTTAGAAAAAATGAGCCTACGAGTACAAAATTGTAATAGCCTTAAAGCAACATTATCAAAATGGTTAAACGAGAGAGACTGGTGTAGTGAAGTATTTGCCAGCGACGCTAACTTTGTTTTATTTCGCTGTATTAACCCACAAGAAAAAGCGCGTATTTTTGCTAGCTTAGTAGAAAAAGATATTTTGATCCGCGATCAATCTAAGCAAATGCAACTAGAAAACTGTTTGCGCATCAGTATCGGTAGCGAACAAGAAATTACCCAACTTAAAGAAGTATTATCATGAGTAACAAACAACAGAAAATATTATTTATCGACCGCGATGGTACCTTAGTTGAAGAGCCTATTATTGATAAGCAACTAGATAGTTTAGAAAAACTGGTATTTGAGCCTAACGTTATTCCCGAGCTAATAAAATTACAAGCTAAAGGCTTTACCCTAGTGATGGTTTCAAACCAAGATGGTTTGGGCACAAAAAGCTTCCCTCAGGCCTACTTTGACTTACCTCATGATAAAATGATGGCAATATTTTCATCTCAAGGCATTATTTTTCAAGACGTTTTATTGTGCCCTCATTTTGATGAAGATAACTGTAATTGCCGTAAACCAAAATTAGGCTTGGTTAGCGAATACCTGCAACAAGGCTTAGTAGACTTTACCAACTCTTACGTTATCGGCGATAGAGAAACCGATATGGGCTTAGCCGCCAATATGGGCATTGTTGGTATTAAATATAATCGAGATACTTTAAATTGGGCGCAAGTAAGTGAGCAAATACTTGGTTCATTAGAGCAACCTCGCACTGCCACTGTCACTCGAACAACTAAAGAAACCGACATCACCATAACGGTAAATTTAGATAAAAAGGGCGGTAGCAGCATAGACACGGGTTTAGGTTTTTTTGATCACATGTTAGATCAAATCGCCACCCACGGCGGCTTCAATTTACAATGTAGTGTTAGTGGTGATTACCATATTGACGATCATCACAGTGTTGAAGATACCGCGCTGGCCTTAGGACAAGCATTAAAAGAAGCGCTAGGTAATAAACGTGGTATTGGCCGTTTTGGTTTCGTACTACCGATGGATGAATGCCGCGCTGAGTGTACTCTTGATTTGTCTGGTCGTCCTTGGCTTGAATTTGATGCTAAGTTTACCAGCGACAATGTCGGTACTATGTCTACCCAAATGGTTTCGCACTTTTTCCGCTCATTGACTGATTCAATGCTAATAACCTTGCACTTATCCACTAGCAAAGGTAATTGCCACCACCAAGTAGAAAGCCTCTTTAAAGTATTTGGTCGTGCCTTAGGCCAAGCCATCAAAGTAGATGGCGATGAATTACCTAGCTCGAAAGGAACACTGTAATGGTAGCAGCAGTACCAAGTAGCTCTGAAGGTACCGATAGAAGTAAAAACGTTATTGTTGATACTGGCTGCGCGAATTTATCCTCGGTAAAGTTTGCTATTGATCGCTTAGGTTTTAGCGTCACCATTACCGATGATATTGACGTAATTAAAGCGGCAGATAAAGTGATTTTCCCCGGCGTTGGTAGTGCTAAACATGCCATGGCAAATATTATCGACAAAGGCTTAGTTGCAACCTTGCAAAATTTAACTCAACCAGTATTGGGTTTTTGTTTAGGTATGCAATTAATGACACGTTCTTCTACCGAAGGAATAAGCTCAACTGAGGGCGTTAGTGACAATGTAGTTGAGTGTTTAAATATCATTCCTACTTTAGTTGAACCATTAAATGCTCAAGGTAATCGTTTACCTCACATGGGTTGGAATACCCTCACCAGCGTGGCTGACCACCCGGTGTTAAAAGGTATTAACGTCGATGATTATTTTTACTTCGTGCATAGTTTTGCCGCTCCGATTAGTAAATATACTATTGCTAGTTGCCAATATGGCAGTGAGTTTTCAGCGGTAATTGCCAAAGATAACTTTATTGGTTGCCAATTTCATCCTGAGCGCTCTGGCGCATTAGGCAGTAAAATAATTAAGAATTTTTTGGAATTATAAAATTATGATGATCCCAGCAATTGACCTTATTAATGGTCAGGTTGTCCGTTTATTTCAAGGCGATTACAGCCAAAAAACCAACTACAAGTACACCGTACAAGAACGCCAACAAGCTTACGCAGCTGCAGGCGCTACCGTTATGCACTTTGTTGATTTAGATGGCGCAAAAGACAGCACTAAACGCCAACTATCAACGCTAAAAACTGTCGTGAATCATGAAACCATGATCACCCAAGTGGGCGGTGGTATTCGTTGTGAAGAAGATGTTAAACAATTACTGGACCTAGGCGCAACCCGTGTTGTTATCGGCTCTCTTGCCATTAAACAACCTGAGTTAGTGCTTGAGTGGTTAAAAACCTATGGCGGTGAAAAAATCGTGCTAGCGCTTGATATAAAAATTGATGAACAAGGTAATAAAACTCTGCCAACTCATGGTTGGATTGAAGACAGTGGCGTAAATTTAGAAGACTTGCTTGATGCCTATATTGACGGTGGTATCAAACATATTTTATGTACTGATATTTCTAAAGACGGTACCTTAAGTGGCTCAAACGTAGACTTATATATCGAGCTTTGTCAAAAATATCCAAGTGTTCAATGGCAAGCCTCTGGCGGCATTGGTAGTCTTGATGATATTAAGGCGTTAATCGGCTCAGGCGTTAGTGGCGTTATTTTAGGTCGTTCATTACTCGAAGGTAAGTTTACGCTAGAGGAGGCTATTGCATGTTGGCCCGCAGAATAATTCCATGCCTTGACGTTCGCGATGGTAAGGTGGTTAAAGGTGTTCAGTTTCGAAACCATGAAATTATTGGTGATATTGTTCCCCTAGCACAAAAATATGCTGAAGCAGGTGCTGATGAACTAGTTTTTTATGATATTACCGCCAGCGCTGATGGCCGCGTAGTAGATAAAAGTTGGGTTAGTCGTATTGCCGAAGTTATTGATATTCCTTTTTGTGTTGCTGGTGGCATCAAAAGTGAAAATGACGCCAAAGAAATTCTAATGATGGGCGCGGATAAAATTAGCATCAACTCTCCCGCTTTGCGCGACCCAACGCTAATAACACGCCTTGCTGATCACTTTGGTCAACAGTGCATAGTCGTTGGCATCGACAGTTTTTATGATAAAGATACGGATAAGTATCAGGTTTATCAATTTACTGGAGATGAAAAACGTACAAAAAAAACCAGCTGGACAACCTTTGATTGGATAGAAAAAGTGGTCAGTTTAGGCGCAGGTGAAATTGTCCTTAACTGCATGAACCAAGATGGTGTTCGTCAAGGTTACGATATTGAACAACTTAAACAAGCAAGAGCTGCATGCAACGTCCCCTTAATCGCTTCTGGCGGCGCGGGCACTATGAAACACTTTAGCGATGTTTACCAACAAGCTGATGTTGATGGCGCACTTGCTGCTTCGGTTTTTCATAAAGGCATTATTGCCATTAGCGATTTAAAAAACTATTTAAGACAACAAAACATTGAGGTAAGACCGTGTTAGTAACTACCGAAAACATTAATGAATTAGCATGGCAGAAAATGAATAATTTAATACCTGCCATTATTCAACATGCTGCTACAGGCGCTATACTCATGCAAGGTTATATGAGCCAAGAATCTTTAGCTGCCACGTTAGATACGGGTAAAGCCACCTTTTTTAGCCGCTCCAAACAAGCTTTATGGGTAAAAGGGGAAACTTCAGGAAATTTCTTAAATGTTCAACAAGTGCTTAGTGATTGCGATCAAGACAGCTTATTAATTGCTTGTACACCTATAGGTCCTAGCTGTCATTTAGGGACAGAGTCTTGTTTTCCTGAACAAAAACTAACACAACAAAACTTTTTAAGTCAACTTGAGCAAGTCATTGCAAGTAAAAAAGGTGACGATCCAAAAGAAAGTTATACTGCACATCTATTCTCACGTGGCACCACCAAGATGGCACAAAAGGTAGGTGAAGAAGGCGTAGAAGTTGCCCTTGCTGCTGTTGCAGAAACTAGAGAAGACTTATTAGGTGAATGTGCTGATTTGTTTTATCACACGCTAGTATTACTTGCCGATCAAAAAATTGACTTGTCAGAAGTCATGGCTGTATTACAACAACGTCATAATAAATAGTTTTTTATAAAAATTTAAATGTAAAAATTAATGTTGATTTTTGCAAAGTAAAGCATCTTTATTAGCACCAATAAAGATGCTTTTTTAAAATACTTATATATACTATCGGCTCTTTACGGAAGATCATTTTGCTAAGGAATAGGCATGTTAAAGTATGCGGCAATCAAAAAATACGGTTATAAATTACTACCTCGTTTAAAACAGCGTTACGGTGAACAACTTTTTTATACTTCGAGCCAAATTCGAGCAACTGTTTATCAATGTAATTTCAACCCTAAATTTTTACCTTTAGGTTATTTATTATTTCTCGATCCCCCCTTACTTATACAGCTGATGCACGAAGAATTCCCTGCTGTTTGTATTAATAATTATAAAAGAGATATTTGTCATTATTTAGACAAACGAAAATATCATGGCCACTTACAGTTGCTATCCCTTTAATTAGATTCAAACGTTGAAAAATATGACTCAGTGGCAAACGAAACACTTTAACGAATTATCACTTAATCAGCTTTATGATTTATTAAAACTCCGTGTAGATATTTTTGTTGTTGAGCAACGCTGTTATTACCCTGATTTAGACAGTGAGCAAAATCAATTAGATCGACATGGAAAAACGCTACACCTACTTGGCTACCAAGGTAGTACGCTAGTGGCTTATTTACGTATTTTGGCACAGGGTCAGAGTTATGAGAATTATATTAGCATTGGCCGCGTTGCCACCGCGAAAAGCGCTAGAGGCTCAGGTTTAGGGCATGAGTTGATGTCAGCAGCACTAAAGATATGTCAGCAGCACTTTGCTAAGCAAAGTATTAAAATTTCAGCACAACAACATCTACTAAAATATTATCAACACCATGGTTTTGAACAAGTATCAGCAATGTACCTAGAAGATAATATTCCGCATATTGCTATGGTTAAGAAGCGCTAATTTAAACTAAAAAATCACTAAGAAACCTACGCTAATAAAGAAAAAACTCGCCGAAGCGAGTTTTATTTTTTAACGAAACAAGTTGTGATTAAACTACACTAGTTGCTTTGTTAGCAATACATTAACCGCTTCAACCGCTTGGGTACCATCAACCGTTAAATATTGGCAGTTACCCGCTTTAGCTTCACTTTGATAAAAAGCTACCAAAGGTTTAGTTTGTTCGTGATAAATAGCTAAACGTTTACGTACAGTTGACTCTTCGTCATCAGGGCGAATAGATAAATCATCACCAGTAACATCATCTTTACCTTCTACTTTAGGCGGATTGTACTCTAAGTGATAAACACGACCTGAGCCAGAGTGAACTCTACGACCAGCCATACGTAAAACAATTACTTCATCAGGCACATCAAACTCAAGTACATGATCAATACTAATATCGTTTTCTTTCATCGCATCAGCTTGTGGAATAGTACGCGGAAAACCATCAAGTAAAAAACCTGCTTTACAATCATCTTGCTTGATACGTTCTTTTACTAAGCCGATGATTAACTCATCTGACACTAACTGACCAGCATCCATTACTGCTTTAGCTTGGTTACCTAATTCACTACCCGCTTTAATTGCTGCACGCAACATATCACCAGTAGAAATTTGAGGAATACCAAATTTGGCCATTAAAAACTGTGCTTGTGTGCCTTTACCTGCACCAGGAGCACCAAGAAGTACTATACGCATATAAACTAACCTTAATATGTTAACGTTTAAAATAAGTAAAAATAATTACATTACGATGATGAAAGTTATCTATTAAAGAGCTGATTTGATCATACTAATGTAATAATTCTTGTGTATTCAATTTTGTAGCGGCAGTCACTATACAAGCATGCCTATAACCGCACAAGTCTAGCATACAAAAAAGGAGCACTCTTTAATAGTAAAGTGCCCCTTTTTCCGACTAAAGTCTACTGTTTGCTAGCTCTAAAGTTACTTAGTTAAGCTCAACATCAGTTTATTCAAGCGACCAACAAAGCTTGCAGGATCTTTTAAGCTACCACGTTCTGCTAACATAGCTTGCTCAAATAACACCTCAACCCATTGGCTAAATTTGTCATCGTCTTGCTCATCAGCAACATGTTTAACTAAATCGTGTTCGCCGTTAATTTCAAAGATTGGTAAGGTATCTGGTACTTCTTGACCTACTGACGCCATCAATTTAGCCATTTGACTACTCATGTCATCTTCATCGGCAACAATACAAGCAGGAGAATCAGTTAAACGTTGTGATAATTTAACGTCTTTAACTTTACCTTTAAGCACTTCTTTAATGCGTGTAACAACTGTATCAAATTCTTTTTCTAGCTTCTCTTGCGCTTCTTTGGTTTCGGCATCGTCCATATCGCCTAAATCTAAACCACCGCGTGTTACTGATTGCAATTGCTTACCATCAAATTCACTTAAGTGGCTAACCAACCATTCATCAATACGGTCAGACATCAATAACACTTCAATGCCTTTTTTACGGAATACTTCTAAATGCGGGCTATTTTTAGCGGCGGCAAAACTATCAGTAACCACATAATAAATTTTATCTTGGCCTTCTTTCATGCGCTCAATATAAGAGGCAAGCGAAACATTTTGCACTGTGCTGTCTTCATTGGTTGAAGAAAATCGTAATAAACCAGCAACTAGCTCTTTATTTGCCATGTCTTCAGCAGGGCCTTCTTTTAAGACCTGACCAAACTCATCCCAAAAACCTTGATATTTTTCAGCATCTTTCTTGCCTAATTTCTCAAGCATTTTCAACACACGCTTAGTACAACCTTTACGAATAGCTTGTGTTACCTTGTTATCTTGTAAAATTTCACGCGAAACATTTAATGGTAAATCATTTGAATCAAGTAAACCCTTAACAAACCTTAGGTAAGTTGGCATAAATTGTTCAGCGTCATCCATGATAAATACACGTTGTACATATAATTTCAAGCCATGTTGTTTTTCACGGTTATGCATATCAAATGGAGCTTTTGATGGCAAATATAACAGTGAAGTATACTCAGTTTTACCTTCTACTTTATTGTGCTCCCATAATAATGGGTCACCAAAGTCATGTGATACATGTTTGTAGAATTCTTTATATTCATCGTCACTAATATCACTTTTTTCACGGGTCCATAAAGCTGTTGCTTTGTTAATGGCTTCCCATTTAGCCGGAACTACATCACGCGCTTCAACTTCATAAGTAGTAATATTATCCTTATCATCTTTTTCTTCTGCTACCGCTTCAACCGCAGGTACTTCTGGGGTTAGCATTTCTACAGAAACTGAAATATGATCTGAATACTTAGTAACAATAGACTTTAAACGCCAATCATCAGCAAATTCACTTTCATCTTCTTTTAAATGAAGAATAATGTCTGTGCCGCGGTTAGATTTTTCAATATTAGCAGTAGTAAACTCACCTTCACCAGCACTTACCCACTCGGTACCTTGCGAAGCAGCATCACCGGCTTTACGTGTACGAACAGTTACTTTATCAGCAACAATAAAAGACGAATAGAAGCCAACACCAAATTGACCAATAAGCTGTGAGTCACTCGCTTGATCACCAGAAAGCTGCGAAAAGAACTCAGCAGTACCTGATTTAGCAATGGTACCAAGGTGCTCAATCACTTCCTCAAGATTCATACCAATACCATTATCAGAAATAGTAAGAGTATTATTTTCTTTATCACAACTTACGCGAACACGTAATTCACCATCGCCTTCATATAAATCCGCATTTGATAAGGCTTTGAAACGCAATTTATCAGATGCATCAGCCGCATTTGATACTAGCTCACGTAGAAAAATCTCTTTATTAGAATAAAGAGAGTGGATCATTAGTTGAAGTATTTTTGCATTATCTGATGCAAACGCATGGTTTACTGGTTTATTTTCGACTGTCATGTAAGTAGATCCTGTTTAATTTCACAATTAGGTAAATATCCCGATACTTTAACGCGGGTTATCTTGCATGTGTCTTATCTGAGGGGGATTTGATTTTTTTCAAGGGTGATACGAAAAAAATTAAAATAAATCGCGCTAGCATTTTAAGATAAAACGCCTAGCTGCGACTTGGCGAGCTTCGCAACTAATAAACTCACCACTCAAAACTGATAATTAAAGAACATAGCTTTTTCGCCCAGATAAAGCATGAGATAAGGTATTACCATCAACATACTCTAGCTCACCGCCAACTGGCACACCGTGGGCGATACGAGAAATATTAACTTGGTATTGCTGTGCTAGCTCCGCAATAAAGTGCGCAGTAGCTTCACCTTCAACGGTAGGATTAGTTGCTAAAATAACTTCTTCAAACTGCCCCGTAGCAAATTGTTTGGCAAGTATATCAAGGCCCAAATCATCTGGGCCTATGCCATCAATGGGGGATAAATGCCCCATTAAGACAAAATACTTACCGCTAAATTCACCCGTTTGTTCAATGGCAATAACATCACCAGGGCTTTCTACAATACACAAAATGCTTGCTAATTTACGCTTAGGACTTTGGCAAATTTCGCATAAAATTTCTTCGGTAAAGTTTCGACAGGATTGACAATGACCAATATCAATCATCGCTTTAGCTAACGTACTTGCTAGCTTACTACCGCCACGGCGATTTCGTTCAAGTAACTGAAAGGCCATGCGCTGGGCTGATTTTGCGCCAACACCGGGCAAACATTTTAACGAGTCGATAAGCTCTTGGACTAACGGGCTAAATTTCATATATGTAATTTATGCCCGTCTAGAAAGGCATCTTCATCCCTGGAGGAAGTTGCATGCCACCCGTTAACGCGCCCATTTTTTCTTTGTTTTGTGCTTCAACACGGCGAACAGCATCGTTTACTGCAGCAGCAAGTAAGTCTTCGATCATGTCTTTGTCGTCTTCCATTAAGCTATCGTCAAGCTCAACTTTACGAACACTATGACTACCGGTCATCGTTACTTTAACCATGCCAGCGCCTGCTTCACCAACAACTTCCATATTAGCTAACTCTTCTTGCGCTTTTGCCATTTTTGCTTGCATTTGTTGGGCTTGCTTCATTAAGTTACCCATGCCACCTTTCATCATAATTATTCTCCGGTAAATATATTTTTAAAATAGGTTATTAAAACTTGTTATTGGCATTATACCAAGATGAGCAAACAACAAAACAAAAAAGTTAGTAATGAGATTAATAAAACCAACTGTTATCGCTAAACGGCTTAAAGCGCTGAAATACTGTTTTCATCTAAACTTGCTTGAAAGTCACGTTGTAGTGCTTGTACTATGTCATCTTTTTCTAATAGCTCTTTTGCATAGTCGTAACGTTTATCATTAATATGTGATTGAATTTGGTAAGGATCTGCTACCGTTTCTTCAACGTTTTTAATGGTCACCGTAATTTGACGAGCTAAAAACTGACTAATATTTTGCTGTAATTGCTGCTGCGCGGTATCGGTTACTAAATGCTTGGTTGCTTGATTTAAACATAAGATCAAGTGCTCTTCTGTTGACTCATCATCAATGGTGGCATGAATCGCCAATTGCCTTAAACGTGCAGTGAGCTCCATTGAATCAATCATATGAGCCCACTTATCTACCTGATTGGCTTTACTAATAGTGGTGGGATCAATATTTTCAGCTTGATAGGGTTGCTCTGGTTTAGGTAGCGCTACTTTTTTATCCTTAACCACAGTCGTGTGCTTCGCTACAGATTCAACACTATGGCCATTAGAGTGACGCGCAATGGCGTCACCGGGCTTTTTTTCTTTTCTATCCAGCTGTTTTTTACGGCTGCGCAGCATATTTCTACTGGCAAGTACGGCGCTAAGCGGGCTATCAAATTCAGTTGTTGGCGTTGTATGTTGTTGTGACACTTGCTCTGTTACTTGTTCCGCTTTTAGTGCTGTTTCGTGCGCTATAGGAGATTCTTGCGTAGGCTCTGGTGTTGATTCGATTTCGTGCTTTATAACTGGTTCTGGCACAAGCTCTTGTGCCTGGGCTAATTCAAACGCATGCTCGGCAAGTTCTGGGGCTGAAAACTCGGCCTTAACACTTACTTTTTGCATTTCTGCCGCTTGTTGCTCAATTGCAGCAACTTCTTGAGCGAGTTGCTGTTCTTTCTCTTGAACGGATATTGGTGCTGATGTTGGTACTAGAGCTGACAGTTCAGTTTTTGGCTCTACTACTTTTGTTTCTACTAATGGTGCTGGTGTTTTTGGTAGTGTAAATGAATTATCTTCAATAATTTGCGGTGCACGCGAAGCTAATGATTTCACATCAACATCAGCTAATTGCTCTTTTTGCATCGGTTTAAAAGCAAATAAACGCAGTAAAGTCATATCAAATGCGGCTTGTTCATCAGATGCGTATGGCAAGTCTTTTCGGCCGTTAACACAAATTTGATAATAAAGCTGTACGTCTTCTGGCGACATCGCTTGGCTGAATTTTTTTAATAGTTGCGCATGCTCAGGCGCTAGATCAAAATGTTGGTCAACAATTTGTAAAATAGCAATTTGATGAAATAATTGGATCAGCTCTGCAAATAAACGACTATAACTAGGTGCACAACTGGCTATTTCTTGGGTTAACGCCATTAAACTTATGCCGTCTTGCTTTAATAGATCAATAACAATTTTGTAAATCCAGTTTTGATCTAAACCACCGAGCATTTGTTGAATATTAACTAAAGTAATATGCCCCTGCCCTTGCGCTATCGCTTGATCGGTTAAGCTTAACGAATCTCGCATACTACCGCGTGCCGCTTTAGCAAGTAGTGTTAGCGTGCCCTTTTCATGGGTAACTTGTTCTTGCACTAAAATTTCGGTTAGCTTTGTTTCAATTTGACTAACCGTTAATGCTTTTAAATGAAACTGTAAACAACGTGATAACACAGTAACAGGTAGTTTTTGTGGATCCGTGGTCGCTAAAATAAATTTTACGTGTTCAGGCGGCTCTTCTAGCGTTTTTAATAAGGCATTAAAACTATGACGCGACAGCATATGAACTTCATCAATAAGATACACTTTGTAGCGACCACGGGTGGGCGCATATTGCACATTATCAAGAATTTCTCGGGTATCATCGACCTTAGTTTTAGAGGCAGCATCAATTTCAAGTAAGTCAACAAAGCGACCTTGATCAATTTCTAAACAAGTATCACATCTGCCACAAGGCGTTGCGGTAATACCTGTCTCACAATTTAAGCTTTTAGCAAAAATTCTAGCAATAGTGGTTTTACCCACACCACGCGTACCAGTAAATAAATAGGCATGATGTAGTCGCTGTTGAGCGAGCGCGTTAACAAGCACAGTAACAACATGCGCTTGCCCCATAAGCTCTTCAAATTTTTTAGGTCGCCATTTTCTAGCTAATACTTGATAGCTCATATTATTTAGTACTCTTTACTCGCAACTCATGGATAGTTAACCGCTTATCCCAACGGCTAACTACTTTATTGATCATTCACCAGTGTATTGTAGCAGTGAATAATGTGTTAGTTCCATGGCTGCTAAGCGCTTCTCGCCGCCTAAGTCCGGTAATGAAATAACAAAACCAGCATCTTTAACTTGGGCGCCAGCACGTCGAATTAACTTTGTGGTTGCTTCAATAGTACCGCCAGTTGCCAGTAAATCATCAATGATTAATACCTTATCATCAGCGGTCAAGGCATCTTTATGGATCTCTAAAATATCTTCACCATACTCTAATTGGTAAGATTGAGCATAGGTTGGGCGCGGTAATTTTCCAGGTTTACGCACTGGAACAAAGCCAATGCCTAGGGCAAGCGCCAGCGGTGCGCCAAATATAAAGCCACGAGCTTCAGTACCAACTACTTTAGTAAAACCTTGATTTTTATATTTCTCGGTTAGTAAAGTTAAGGTTAAGGCAAAAGCCTCTGCATCTTCTAATAGACTCGTCACATCTCGAAATAAGATCCCTTGAGTAGGGTAATCAGGAATAGTTTTAATGGCACCTTGTAATTGTGCCAATTGCTGTGTATTCATTTTTATTCTTGTACCAAGTTAATAATGCTAAATAGTGGTAAAGAATAAAACAATTTTAGGAAAATTTATAGTCGAACTTGCTGGTAAATAATTTTTATAAAGCTATTCTTAGTAAATTTTCATCATTAAAAGTATTCATTAACGATTCAACGACTGAGATAAAAGTAGTTCCGTTAAGAGGCTTACTAATAATGCTACTGAACAAAGTAAATTCAGCTAGCCTTTTAACGCTATCGATCTCTTGCGTAGTCATAAATAAAATAGGCGTTTTGGCACAGAACGGAGTTCTTTTGAGGTTTTTACTTAATACCACACCATTCATCAACGGCATAAGGTGATCAATAATATAAAGGTGATATGGCGTTTGCTGCGCTTTTTCAAAACCATCTAAGCCGTTAACCGCAGTATCCACTGAATAGCCAAGAGCAACTAAAAATTTACTAATAGCATCACGGACACTTTTTTTATCATCAATCACTAAAACATTCATAAATATCTTTTTTAACATTAAAAACAATAAGTTAATGACAAAACACCCGTTCACTAACAATTAACGAACGCATATTACCTTATAAGTTAGTAATACAAAAGGTTATTATTGTAACTGAATGAGTTAAATCGTTGTTTGCTTTTGTATAAATGCTTCAATTAACTTGACACTTGATGGTGACATTTGATGGTTAGCGCTACTGCCGCTCATTAATGCTAGTACTTGCTCACTTAGCTGCTTTCCTAATTCAACGCCCCACTGATCATAAGAGTTGACTTGCCATAAGGTACCTTGCACAAAAATTTTATGCTCGTAAAGCGCTAAAATAGCCCCTAAACAGTTTGGTGTTAGTGATTGCATCAATATGGTATTACTGGGGGTATTTCCTTTCATGGTTTTATGAACAGCTAAACGAGAAACTTCTTCTTTACTGGCTCCTTTCGCGATAAGTTCATCTTGAGCTTGCGCTAAACTTTTACCTTGCATTAAGGCTTCACTTTGGGCAAAGCAGTTAGCAACTAACACCTTATGGTGTTCATCAAGCTTGCTAGTGCCTTGCAAAGCAACAATAAAGTCAGTAGGAATAATTTCATCACTTTGATGCATTAATTGCATAAAAGCATGTTGACCATTAGTGCCTTCTTGACCAAAAACAACAGGGGCAGTAAGCCAGTTAAGCTTTTCGCCCTGCTTTGACACTGACTTACCATTACTTTCCATATCAGTTTGTTGTAAATAGCCAGGTAACGCTCTTAATGCGTGATCATAGGGTAATACCGCCAAACTTTGATAATTAAGCGCGTTACGATTCCACATACCAATAAGTGCCATTAGTACTGGCATATTCTGCTCGAAACTGGCCGTTTTAAAGTGCAGATCCATGGCATAAGCGCCTGCTTTCAACTCAGTAAAGTGCTTATTACCAATCGCTAAAGCAAGCGGTAGCCCCACGGCTGACCATAATGAAAATCGCCCGCCAACCCAATCCCACATAGGTAAAATGTTTGCGGCATTCAAGCCAAAACTTTGCGCTTGTTCAACATTACTACTAACCGCATACCACTGCTTGGCGATAGCATTGTTATCGTTAAGCTCTGCTAGCATCCATGTTTTAATGGCTTTGGCATTTAATAAGGTTTCTTGGGTGGTAAAGGTTTTAGAAATAATCACCACCAAGGTAGTGGCAGCATTTAAATTTTCAAGCTTTTCAGTAACCGCAGCGCCATCAACATTCGCTAATACATGCACCTTTAACCCTGTACTGTGATAAGGGTGTAGCGCACTTAAACCGACTTTAATACCATAATATGAACCGCCGATACCAATGGCTAATACATCAGTAAATTTTTCACCGGTTAACCCGGTTAACTTTCCTTGGCATATATCATCAACAATCTGTGCCATGTGCTGCTCAGTTTGTTCTACTTCTACCGCTTCTTTACCTAATACCTGATGTTTAACGCTTGATGGCGCTCTTAAAACGGTGTGCAAAACCGCACGTTGCTCGGTATTATTAATTTTATCACCACTAAACATAGCATTAATATGGTGAGATAATTCGCACCCTTTTGCCCACTCAACTAAATGGTTTAATTCAGCTTTAGTGATATTTTGCTTTGAATAATCAAGGTAAAGATCAGCTGCGCTAAGCGAAAAATATTCAACCCTATTAGGCGCATCAAAAAGATTTAAAATTGAACGGTTTTTAGCACAAACTACTGCCTGTTTAATGGTACTTATTTCGGTAAAAAAATCCATATTTTTAATGCTCATTCCGATTGTGGCTTTAGTAAAGTTATGTCAGTTTTATTAAGTTTGTGATCTTATTGTACGTAGGAAAAATATTTCAGGGCAAGGCGCTCGATTGAGTAATAACTGGCTATTAGGATTGAGAGCAACACCGTTATTGGAATATTTAGTCCATTTAGAATGGTCACATATTTATTTGTATTGGTATTAAAGTATTGCTTTCAGATAAGCCTTAAATTCTTCACCTAAGTCATTATGGCGTAAAGCGTATTCAACATTCGCTTTCATGTAACCCAACTTAGAGCCACAATCATGAGATTTACCTGTCATATGAAAAGCTTCTACCGTTTCAACCTTCATTAAACTTGCAATTGCGTCAGTTAATTGAATTTCATCACCGGCGCCGGGCGGGGTAAATTCTAATAAATCCCAAATTTGCGCAGATAACACGTAACGGCCAACTACCGCTAAGTTTGACGGAGCTTCATCAACTGGAGGTTTTTCAACAACAGCGGTCATCGCTTTAGATTCACCCGCCGCTAGTTCATGGCCTGCACAATCAACAACACCATAATTACTGACCATCTCCATTGGTACAGGTTCAACCATTATCTGGCTATGACCACTATCATTAAAACGCGTTAACATCGCCGCTAAATTTTCAGTTTTTAAATTACTGCAGGCATCATCTAAAATAACATCGGGCAACACCACAACAAACGGCTCATTACCTATAATTGGACGCGCTTTTAGCACCGCATGACCTAGCCCTTTAGCTTCACCTTGGCGAACATGCATAATGGTTACATCTTTAGGACAAATTGCTTGAATTTCATCAAGTAATTTACGCTTAACCCGTTTTTCTAAGGTAGTTTCAAGTTCAAATGATTTATCAAAATGATTTTCAATAGCGTTTTTAGAAGAGTGCGTTACTAATACTATTTCGGTAATACCTGCGGCAACACATTCATCAACAATGTATTGGATCATAGGTTTATCTACAATCGGTAACATTTCTTTAGGAATAGCTTTTGTGGCCGGTAACATACGTGTACCCAAACCAGCGACAGGAATTACTGCTTTTGTTATTTTACTAGTCATCTTAATCCTTTATTTTATTTAAACTACAAGTGCATAGCCAGATTCTAACCTACATAAACAAGCACGTCACCCGGAACTGTCGTCCTGAACCGGAATAAAATCCTCTATTTTCTCTCTAGCTAAACCATTAGACCCAATGAACTTGGTAAGCTAATGAGTGATATTACGCCAGCATTAGGCTAGTAACTCGATGTTTACTCGAATGGCAACTTCACACAATGACTCGACCCAGCGAAAGTGCTAAAGCCGAGTGGTCAGAAATCGACGTTGAAAAGCAACTTTGGACTATACCAGCCGAGCGTATGAAAATGAGGCTAGAGCATAAAGTACCGTTAACAGTGACCGAACACTCATCACCTTAAAAAAACACTAAAATACCCAAAATCTGACGAAGAAGAACGATTAAATTTTCAACGTTGCATCGCGTGTTATGAAGCCCCTGGAAAAGATATTGTTTACCTTGATGAGATTTGCTTTACGCAAAAGAGTGAATGTCATTGGGGCTATCCTCTTGCCCAAAAATGACGACTGGTGAAATTTCTTTTCACTTACAAGTACTCTCTGAATATCCGAATCGCTGATTTTCTTTTTAGAAAACCAACAGTATTGGAAACACTATATTTCGGTGGGATCATTAACAACATATGAATATGATCATTCATCTCATAACCCTCTATTAATTCAACACCTTGTTGCCTCCTTATTCGAACTTGCCTGTTCTGTTAAAGAGGCCATTCTCTCAAATTTGCATGCATTAACGGCAAAGCCTAATTGAGTCACACCGCCAGAGGCGGTGGTTTACCTAAATTGAATTCATATGTAGGATCTTAAGGAGTCGGTCAGAATATTTATCAGTATTTAGCATAAAAAGGTGTCTTCGTGCCTTAT